>NZ_CP107799.1:0-1224285 GCF_041431135.1 Streptomyces sp. NBC_00554
CTCTAAAGATAGTTCGGCGGCGTCCTACTCTCCCACAGGGTCCCCCCTGCAGTACCATCGGCGCTGTGAGGCTTAGCTTCCGGGTTCGGAATGTAACCGGGCGTTTCCCTCACGCTATGACCACCGAAACACGGTGAAACTTGTCAACCGGAGCCGTGGCATGGCTACGACGGTTGTTCGTGGTTTCAGAACCAACACAGTGGACGCGAGCAACTGAGGACAAGCCCTCGGCCTATTAGTACCAGTCAGCTTCGCCCATTACTGGGCTTCCACATCTGGCCTATCAACCCAGTCGTCTACTGGGAGCCTTAACCCCTCAAGGGGGTGGGAATACTCATCTCGAAGCAGGCTTCCCGCTTAGATGCTTTCAGCGGTTATCCCTCCCGAACGTAGCCAACCAGCCATGCCCTTGGCAGGACAACTGGCACACCAGAGGTTCGTCCGTCCCGGTCCTCTCGTACTAGGGACAGCCCTTCTCAATATTCCTGCGCGCGCAGCGGATAGGGACCGAACTGTCTCACGACGTTCTAAACCCAGCTCGCGTACCGCTTTAATGGGCGAACAGCCCAACCCTTGGGACCGACTCCAGCCCCAGGATGCGACGAGCCGACATCGAGGTGCCAAACCATCCCGTCGATATGGACTCTTGGGGAAGATCAGCCTGTTATCCCCGGGGTACCTTTTATCCGTTGAGCGACGGCGCTTCCACAAGCCACCGCCGGATCACTAGTCCCGACTTTCGTCCCTGCTCGACCCGTCGGTCTCACAGTCAAGCTCCCTTGTGCACTTACACTCAACACCTGATTACCAACCAGGCTGAGGGAACCTTTGGGCGCCTCCGTTACTCTTTAGGAGGCAACCGCCCCAGTTAAACTACCCATCAGACACTGTCCCTGATCCGGATCACGGACCCAGGTTAGACATCCAGCACGACCAGACTGGTATTTCAACGACGACTCCACCTGAGCTGGCGCTCAAGCTTCACAGTCTCCCAGCTATCCTACACAAGCCGAACCGAACACCAATATCAAACTATAGTAAAGGTCCCGGGGTCTTTCCGTCCTGCTGCGCGAAACGAGCATCTTTACTCGTAGTGCAATTTCACCGGGCCTATGGTTGAGACAGTCGAGAAGTCGTTACGCCATTCGTGCAGGTCGGAACTTACCCGACAAGGAATTTCGCTACCTTAGGATGGTTATAGTTACCACCGCCGTTTACTGGCGCTTAAGTTCTCAGCTTCGCCACCCCGAAGAGTGCACTAACCGGTCCCCTTAACGTTCCAGCACCGGGCAGGCGTCAGTCCGTATACATCGCCTTACGGCTTCGCACGGACCTGTGTTTTTAGTAAACAGTCGCTTCTCGCTGGTCTCTGCGGCCACCCCCAGCTCAAGCAGCAAGTGCTATCACCGGTGATGGCCCCCCTTCTCCCGAAGTTACGGGGGCATTTTGCCGAGTTCCTTAACCATAGTTCACCCGAACGCCTCGGTATTCTCTACCTGACCACCTGAGTCGGTTTAGGGTACGGGCCGCCATGAAACTCGCTAGAGGCTTTTCTCGACAGCATAGGATCATCCACTTCACCACAATCGGCTCGGCATCAGGTCTCAGCCTTAATGTGCTGTACGGATTTACCTGGATCACACGGCCTACACCCTTACCCCGGGACAACCACCGCCCGGGATGGACTACCTTCCTGCGTCACCCCATCACTCACCTACTACCAGCTCGGGTCACCGGCTCCACCACTTCCCTCAACTCCGAAGAGATCAGGACGGCTTCACGGGCTTAGCATTACTGGATTCAATGTTTGACGCTTCACAGCGGGTACCGGAATATCAACCGGTTATCCATCGACTACGCCTGTCGGCCTCGCCTTAGGTCCCGACTTACCCTGGGCAGATCAGCTTGACCCAGGAACCCTTAGTCAATCGGCGCACACGTTTCTCACGTGTGTATCGCTACTCATGCCTGCATTCTCACTCGTGAACCGTCCACCACTAGCTTCCGCTGCGGCTTCACCCGGCACACGACGCTCCCCTACCCATCCCAGCCCCCGTTGGGGGTATGTGCTGGAATGACACGACTTCGGCGGTACGCTTGAGCCCCGCTACATTGTCGGCGCGGAATCACTAGACCAGTGAGCTATTACGCACTCTTTCAAGGGTGGCTGCTTCTAAGCCAACCTCCTGGTTGTCTGTGCGACTCCACATCCTTTCCCACTTAGCGTACGCTTAGGGGCCTTAGTCGATGCTCTGGGCTGTTTCCCTCTCGACCATGGAGCTTATCCCCCACAGTCTCACTGCCGTGCTCTCACTTACCGGCATTCGGAGTTTGGCTAAGGTCAGTAACCCGGTAGGGCCCATCGCCTATCCAGTGCTCTACCTCCGGCAAGAAACACACGACGCTGCACCTAAATGCATTTCGGGGAGAACCAGCTATCACGGAGTTTGATTGGCCTTTCACCCCTAACCACAGGTCATCCCCCAGGTTTTCAACCCTGGTGGGTTCGGTCCTCCACGACCTCTTACAGCCGCTTCAACCTGCCCATGGCTAGATCACTCCGCTTCGGGTCTTGAGCGCGCTACTAAATCGCCCTATTCGGACTCGCTTTCGCTACGGCTTCCCCACACGGGTTAACCTCGCAACACACCGCAAACTCGCAGGCTCATTCTTCAAAAGGCACGCAGTCACGAGAGTGCATGCAAGCATGCACTCCGACGCTCCCACGGCTTGTAGGCACACGGTTTCAGGTACTATTTCACTCCGCTCCCGCGGTACTTTTCACCATTCCCTCACGGTACTATCCGCTATCGGTCACCAGGGAATATTTAGGCTTAGCGGGTGGTCCCGCCAGATTCACACGGGATTTCTCGGGCCCCGTGCTACTTGGGTGTTTCTCAAACGAGCCGTTGACGTTTCGACTACGGGGGTCTTACCCTCTACGCCGGACCTTTCGCATGTCCTTCGCCTACATCAACGGTTTCTGACTCGTCTCACGATCGGCAGACCGTGAAAGAGAAATCCCACAACCCCATATACGCAACCCCTGCCGGGTCTCACACGCATATGGTTTAGCCTCATCCAGTTTCGCTCGCCACTACTCCCGGAATCACGGTTGTTTTCTCTTCCTGCGGGTACTGAGATGTTTCACTTCCCCGCGTTCCCTCCACATACCCTATGTGTTCAGGTATGGGTGACAGCCCATGACGACTGCCGGGTTTCCCCATTCGGAAACCCCCGGATCAAAGCCTGGTTGACGGCTCCCCGGGGACTATCGTGGCCTCCCACGTCCTTCATCGGTTCCTGGTGCCAAGGCATCCACCGTGCGCCCTTAAAAACTTGGCCACAGATGCTCGCGTCCACTGTGCAGTTCTCAAACAACGACCAACCACCCACCACCCCACCCTCACGGGCGAGTTCACTGGGGCCGGCACTGAAGAAACAAGCTCGAACAGCCCGTACCTTCAGACACCCAACAGCGTGCCCGGCACCCTCGCCACTCATGATCAGCTTTCCACGCCCCGAAGGACAGTACTTGCAGCCCGAGATGACTGAGAGTGCCGAATAATCAACGTTCCACCCATGAGCAACCAGCACCGGACGTACGCCGATGTACTGGCCCTGGACCACCAGACAATGCCTGGCGGCCTAGATGCTCCTTAGAAAGGAGGTGATCCAGCCGCACCTTCCGGTACGGCTACCTTGTTACGACTTCGTCCCAATCGCCAGTCCCACCTTCGACAGCTCCCTCCCCACAAGGGGGTTGGGCCACCGGCTTCGGGTGTTACCGACTTTCGTGACGTGACGGGCGGTGTGTACAAGGCCCGGGAACGTATTCACCGCAGCAATGCTGATCTGCGATTACTAGCAACTCCGACTTCATGGGGTCGAGTTGCAGACCCCAATCCGAACTGAGACAGGCTTTTTGAGATTCGCTCCGCCTCGCGGCATCGCAGCTCATTGTACCTGCCATTGTAGCACGTGTGCAGCCCAAGACATAAGGGGCATGATGACTTGACGTCGTCCCCACCTTCCTCCGAGTTGACCCCGGCAGTCTCCTGTGAGTCCCCATCACCCCGAAGGGCATGCTGGCAACACAGAACAAGGGTTGCGCTCGTTGCGGGACTTAACCCAACATCTCACGACACGAGCTGACGACAGCCATGCACCACCTGTACACCGACCACAAGGGGGGCACCATCTCTGATGCTTTCCGGCGTATGTCAAGCCTTGGTAAGGTTCTTCGCGTTGCGTCGAATTAAGCCACATGCTCCGCTGCTTGTGCGGGCCCCCGTCAATTCCTTTGAGTTTTAGCCTTGCGGCCGTACTCCCCAGGCGGGGAACTTAATGCGTTAGCTGCGGCACCGACGACGTGGAATGTCGCCAACACCTAGTTCCCACCGTTTACGGCGTGGACTACCAGGGTATCTAATCCTGTTCGCTCCCCACGCTTTCGCTCCTCAGCGTCAGTAATGGCCCAGAGATCCGCCTTCGCCACCGGTGTTCCTCCTGATATCTGCGCATTTCACCGCTACACCAGGAATTCCGATCTCCCCTACCACACTCTAGCCTGCCCGTATCGACTGCAGACCCGGGGTTAAGCCCCGGGCTTTCACAACCGACGCGACAAGCCGCCTACGAGCTCTTTACGCCCAATAATTCCGGACAACGCTTGCGCCCTACGTATTACCGCGGCTGCTGGCACGTAGTTAGCCGGCGCTTCTTCTGCAGGTACCGTCACTTTCGCTTCTTCCCTGCTGAAAGAGGTTTACAACCCGAAGGCCGTCATCCCTCACGCGGCGTCGCTGCATCAGGCTTTCGCCCATTGTGCAATATTCCCCACTGCTGCCTCCCGTAGGAGTCTGGGCCGTGTCTCAGTCCCAGTGTGGCCGGTCGCCCTCTCAGGCCGGCTACCCGTCGTCGCCTTGGTGAGCCACTACCTCACCAACAAGCTGATAGGCCGCGGGCTCATCCTTCACCGCCGGAGCTTTTAACCCCCACCCATGCGGGCAGGAGTGTTATCCGGTATTAGACCCCGTTTCCAGGGCTTGTCCCAGAGTGAAGGGCAGATTGCCCACGTGTTACTCACCCGTTCGCCACTAATCCACCCCGAAGGGCTTCATCGTTCGACTTGCATGTGTTAAGCACGCCGCCAGCGTTCGTCCTGAGCCAGGATCAAACTCTCCGTGAATGTTTTCCCGTAATCGGGACGACACCACGAGAGCGGAACCGAAGGGAGGAATAATCCCCACGGTCCACAGCGTCCTCGCTGATGTTTTACTTCAAAGGAACCTCGTCCCAGCCATGATGACTGGAGACGGGGTATCAACAAACTTGGCGTTGATTTTTGGCACGCTGTTGAGTTCTCAAGGAACGGACGCTTCCTTTGTACTCACCCGAGAGACTCTCTCAGGCTTTCCTCCGGGCAGTTTCCCTTCGGTCTTGCGTTTCCGACTCTATCAGACCGTTTCCCGATCCGATTTCCTCGGTGCTTTCCAGGTTTCCGCTTTCGCGTTTCCCTTTCCGGCG
This sequence comes from Streptomyces sp. NBC_00554, assembly GCF_041431135.1. NCBI lineage: Bacteria > Bacillati > Actinomycetota > Actinomycetes > Kitasatosporales > Streptomycetaceae > Streptomyces > Streptomyces sp. NBC_00554. Next base: position 5,530 of record NZ_CP107799.1, read on the forward strand.
GTTCCGACTTTATCAGAGGTTTTGGGCCGGACTGACCGGCATCCATTTCTGAATCATCGGGAGGGGCCTCTCGGAAAACGACGTTTCCAGAAGCAGGCAGACCCTAACCGCTGCCACTGGAGCTGTCCAGTTCTAGGCAACTGTTCGAATCTACCTCCCCGCTCGTTCCGTGTCAACGGTTCTTGTGGGGCGAAGAGGAGACTAGCAGGTCAGCGAGGGGGGTCGCACATCAGGCAGCCGTCGGGAGGACGGCGCTGCGCTCGGCCTCGTCGACGTCGCCGGTTTCACCGGCGCGTGCCGCACGACCGCCCAGTACATAGACGTACGCGAGGAAGGCCAGTTCAGCCGCGATTCCGATGCCTATACGGGCCCAGGTGGGGAGTCCGGACGGTGTGACGAAGCCTTCGATGGCGCCTGAGACAAAGAGGATCAGGGCCAGGCCTATTGCCATGCCCAGGGCGGCTCGGCCTTCTTCGGCGAGTGCCGTGCGACGGGGACGGGGACCCGGGTCGATCAGGGTCCAGCCCAGTCGCAGACCTGTGCCGGCGGCAACGAAGACGGCCGTCAATTCCAGGAGGCCGTGTGGGAGGACGAGGCCCAGGAAGGTGTCGAGGCGGCCGGCCGAGGACATCAGGCCTATGCCGACACCAAGGTTGAGCATGTTCTCGAAGAGGATCCAGATGACCGGCAGGCCCAGGAAGACGCCCAGGACCAGGCACATCGCGGCGGCCTGGGCGTTGTTCGTCCACACCTGGGCCGCGAAGGACGCGGCCGGGTGGCTGGAGTAGTAGGTCTCGTACTGGCCACCGGGGCGAGTGAGCTCGCGCAGGTCGCTGGGCGCCGCGATCGAGGACTGGACCTCGGGGTGCGTACCGATCCACCATCCCAGTAGGGCCGCGACCAGGGTGGACAGGAGAGCGGTGGGAACCCACCAGTGGCGCGAGCGGTAGACCGCTGCCGGGAAGCCGTGCGTCAGGAATCGGGTGACATCGCGCCAGGAGGCGCGGCGGGTGCCTGTCACTGCACTACGCGCGCGTGCCACCAGTTGACTGAGGCGGCCCATCAGCTGAGGGTCCGGGGCGCTGGACTGGATCAGGGAGAGGTGGGTGGCGGTGCGTTGGTACAGGGCGACGAGTTCGTCGGCCTCGGCCCCGGTGAGGCGGCGTTGGCGGCGGATCAGTGCGTCGAGCCTGTCCCACTCGGCGCGGTGGGCGGACACGAAGACGTCGAGGTCCATCTGGTTGGCTGCTCCTCGGCTGCTCGTCGTAAGTGTCAGCTTGTCGTACTGCGGCGCGATGTGCCCTCAGCTTGGCAGACTGGCCGTTCTCGAGGCAGGTCAGGGGAAGGACGGCAAGCGTGAGTGAGCTAGTGACGGGCGAGGCGGTGGCGCTGGAGCTGCGCCCCGCGAAACTGCCGAGCCGGGCCCTGGCCGTCTTGCTGGACCTGGTCGTGACGATGACCGTCTACGTCCTCGTGACCATCGGCTTGGTGGCCGCGACGGCTGCGCTGGACGAAGCGGCGCAGGTCGCGGTCTCGATCGCGGCTTTCCTGCTCGTGCTGGTGGGCGGGCCGATCGCGGTGGAGACACTCAGCCACGGGCGTTCGCTGGGGAAGCTGGCGTTCGGGCTGCGGGTGGTGCGGGACGACGGCGGGCCGATCCGGTTCCGGCATGCGCTGGTGCGCGGTGCCGTCGGTGTGGTCGAGCTTCTGATGACGTTCGGGGTCATCGCGTGCATCGCCTCGCTCGTGTCGGCGCGCGGGCGGCGGCTGGGTGACGTGTTCGCGGGGACCCTTGTCGTACGGGAAAGGATTCCGGCCGGCCGCACGTCTTTCGTGCCTCCACCGCCGCCCTGGCTGGCGGGGCGATTCTCCGAGCTTGATCTGTCCGCGGTTCCGGACGGCTTGTGGTTGGCCATCCGGCAGTACCTGACGCGTATGCAGCAGCTGGATCCGCAGGTCGGTGGGGCGATGGCGGAGCGGCTCGCGATGGATCTGGCCACCCGTACGGGGACTCCGGCGCCGCACGGGGTCCCGCCGGCCGCGTATCTGGCGGCCGTGGTTCAGGAGCGGCAGGCGCGGGAGGCTCGGCGATCCTTTGGCGGTGGCGTCGCCATGGGCGGCCATGGGGGCCCGGGTGGACCGGTGATGGCGATGCCGGGCGCGGTCGGACCTGCGCCGGTGCAACCAGGCATCTACCCCTATCCGCCGGCGATTCCGGGAGCCCCGTCACCACAGGCATCGCCGACGCCGCAGTCGCCGCAGAACATCGCACCGCTGCCTGTCCCACCGCCGCCCGCCGCACCGCAGCAGGACCAGGCCGACCGTCCCTCGACCGGCTTCGCGCCGCCCGCATAACCACCGGTGTCGGCGCCGAGCGGCGAACGGCGCCGACGTCTCGTCAGGCGAAGACCGACGGGGGCGATTCGAGGTGTTCCAGTTCGATGCCGGGTGCCGCGAGCACCACGTCTCCCGCGATGTGTACGGCGTGCTGTTCACCGGTGTCCAGGGCTGTGACCTGGTATTCGTCCACGGTCAGGGGGCCGTTGTCAGTGGCGTGTGTTTCTCTCGAGATCAAGGCCCAGGACTGGTCGAGGGTGCGCGGGGCGAGGACCGGGTCGGTGAAGGCGACGAGGCGTACGCGGGTCGCGGAGGCGGGGGTGGAAGGGGTGAGGCGAAGGAGACGTGCGGTGGCGATGAGGAACGCCGGGGACGAGCCGGTGAAGGCGTGGGCGCGGACGTTGCCTTCGGTGGCCTGCGTGCCGGTGGGGTCGGTGCGGACCCAGGTGACGCCGTCGAGCGCGGCGCCGCGGATCTGCCAGCTCGCGGCGTTCAGTTCAAGGCGGATGGGGCGGCCGAGGTCGTCGAGCGCGAGGTCGACGGAGCCGGCATGGTCGCCGGAGGGGGTGGTGAGTTGGGAGACGTAGCGCCAGCCGGAGGGGCCGGGCGCGCAGTGGAAGTGTTCTTCGGCGAGGGGGGTGTGATCGTGCGGATCATGGAGCGAATAGCGGCCGCGGGGCATGGGGGTTCAGGTCCTCATCGGGGACAGGCCCCCGCCGTGACGGCGAGGGCCTGCTGACATCCGTACGCCGAGCGGTGGTACCGCTGCTCGGCGGGGAACTCAGTAGCGGTAGTGGTCCGACTTGTACGGGCCCTCGACTTCGATGCCGAGGTAGGAGGCCTGCTCCGGGCGCAGCGTCGTCAGCTTCACGCCGAGCGCGTCCAGGTGGAGGCGGGCGACCTTCTCGTCCAGGTGCTTGGGCAGCACGTACACGTCGGTCGGGTACTCCTCGGGCTTGGTGAACAGCTCGATCTGGGCCAGCGTCTGGTCCGCGAACGAGTTGGACATCACGAACGAGGGGTGACCGGTGGCGTTGCCCAGGTTCAGCAGGCGGCCCTCGGACAGCACGATGAGGACCTTGCCGTCGGGGAACGTCCAGGTGTGGACCTGCGGCTTGACCTCGTCCTTGACGATGCCCTCGACCTGCGCCAGGCCCGCCATGTCGATCTCGTTGTCGAAGTGGCCGATGTTCCCCACGATCGCCTGGTGCTTCATCCGGGCCATGTCGGCGGCCATGATGATGTCCTTGTTGCCCGTCGTGGTGACGAAGATGTCCGCCACTTCGACGACCTCGTCGAGCGTCGTGACCTGGTAGCCGTCCATCGCCGCCTGCAGCGCGCAGATCGGGTCGATCTCGGTGACGATGACCCGGGCGCCCTGCCCGCGCAGCGACTCCGCACAGCCCTTGCCCACATCGCCGTACCCGAACACGACCGCCGTCTTGCCACCGATCAGGACATCGGTCGCGCGGTTGATGCCGTCGATCAGCGAATGCCGGCAGCCGTACTTGTTGTCGAACTTCGACTTCGTCACCGCGTCGTTCACGTTGATCGCCGGGAACAGCAGGGCCCCGTCGCGGTGCATCTCGTACAGGCGGTGCACGCCGGTGGTGGTCTCCTCGGTCACGCCGCGGATCTGGGAGGCGAGCTGGGTCCACTTCTGCGAGCCCTCGGTGATGGTGCGGGTGAGGAGCTCGAGAACGACGCGGTGCTCGTCGGACTCGGCGGTGTCGACGGCCGGCACCTCGCCGTCTCTTGTGGTACTCGACGCCCTGGTGGACCAGGACGGTGGCGTCACCGCCGTCGTCGAGGATCATGTTCGGGCCGGCGTGCCCGGGCCAGGTCAGGGCCTGCTCGGTGCACCACCAGTACTCCTTGAGGCTCTCGCCCTTCCAGGCGAAGACCGGGACGCCCTGCGGGTTGTCGGGCGTGCCGTGCGGGCCGACCGCGACGGCGGCGGCGGCGTGGTCCTGGGTGGAGAAGATGTTGCAGGAGACCCAGCGGACCTCGGCGCCCAGGGCGAGCAGCGTCTCGATGAGGACGGCGGTCTGCACGGTCATGTGCAGCGAGCCCGTGATCCGGGCACCCGCCAGGGGCTGCGCCTCGGCGTACTCCTTGCGGATCGCCATCAGGCCGGGCATCTCGTGCTCGGCGAGGGTGATCTCCTTGCGGCCGAACGCGGCCAGGGAGAGGTCGGCGACCTTGAAGTCCGTGAAGTCAGCGCTGGGCTGCGAGGGCATGCGGGGCACTCCTTGAGTTCGTCACGTCGCGGTGGATTTCGAGCGTCGCCGTCGAGCGGTTCAGCGTGATGTAGTGCAGCCCGGGGGCGCCTTCGGCCAGGAGCCGCCGGGCCATCGCGGTGGCGTACTCGACGCCGATGCGGTGGCCGTCCGCGGGGCGGTCGCGCACGGCGTCCAGGCGGTGGGCCAGGTCCTCGGGGAAGGCGGCGCCGCTGAGCTGGGCGAAGCGGGCGATCTGGCGGACGTCGGTGGCCGGCATGATCTCCGGGATGATCGGGGTGTCGCAGCCCGCGGCGGCCACCTTGTCGCGCAGCCGCAGGTAGTCCTCGACGTCGAAGAACATCTGGGTGACCGCGTAGTCGGCGCCCGCCCGGCACTTGGCGACGAAGTGCCGGATCTCGCTGTCCCAGTCGGCCGAGCGCGGATGACGCTCCGGGAAGGCCGCCACACCGACGCTGAACTCCCCCGACTCCTTGACCAGACGCACCAGTTCATGGGCGTGGGTGAAGCCGTCGGGGTGCGGGATCCAGGGGGCGTTCGGGTCGCCGGGCGGGTCGCCGCGCAGGGCCAGGACGTCCCGGACGCCGGCGTCGGCGTACTGGCCGATGATGCGGCGCAGCTCCGCCGCCGAGTGGCCGACCGCGGTCAGATGGGCGACAGGGCGCAGGGTCGTCTCGGCCGCGATCCGTTTGGTCACCTCCACGGTGCGGTCCCGGGAGGAGCCGCCGGCCCCGTAGGTGACCGAGACGAACGCCGGTGCCAGCGGCTCGATCCGGCGGATCGCCTCCCACAGTGTCCGCTCCCCCCTGGCCGTCTTCGGCGGGAAGAACTCGAAGGAGAACGAGGGGGTCCCCGCGTCGAGGGTGTCGCGCAGTGTGGTCATGGCCGGCCTCCGGCGTTGAAGTAGCTGGCCTCGGGGTGGTGCAGGACGATCGCGTCGGTGGACTGCTCGGGGTGCAGCTGGAACTCCTCGGACAGGTGGACGCCGATGCGCTCCGGCCCCAGCAGGGCGGCGATCTTGGCGCGGTCCTCCAGGTCGGGGCAGGCCGGGTAGCCCAGGGAGTAGCGGCAGCCCTGGTACTCGGTACGGAACATGCCGTCCAGCGAGCCCGGATCGGCCCCGGCGATGCCGAGTTCGGAGCGCACCCGGGCGTGCCAGTACTCGGCGAGCGCCTCGGCCAACTGCACGGACAGGCCGTGCAGTTCGAGGTAGTCGCGGTAGGCGTCGGCCTCGAACAGCTTGGCGGTCTCCTCGCCGATCCGGGAGCCGACGGTGACGATCTGGAGGCCGACGACGTCGGTCTCGCCGGACTCCTGCGGCCGGAAGAAGTCCGCCAGGCACAGCCGGCGGCCGCGGCGCTGGCGCGGGAAGGTGAAGCGGGTCAGTTCGGAGCCGTTCTCGTCCAGCAGGATCAGGTCGTCGCCCTTGGACACGGCACGGAAGTAGCCGTGCACGACGGCCGCTTCCAGCAGGTTGCCGGTCTGCAGCTTGTCCAGCCAGCCGCGCAGCCGGGGCCGGCCCTCGCTCTCCAGGAGTTCCTCGTACGTCGGTCCGCCGCCGGCGCGGGTCTGCTTCAGGCCCCACTGGCCCTTGAACAGGGCGCCCTCGTCGAGCCAGGAGGCGTACTCCTTGAGCGGGATGCCCCTGATGACGCGGGTGCCCCAGAACGGCGGGGCGGGCACCGGGTGGTCGACGGCGACGTCGGAGCGGACGTGCCCCTGTTCGGGGCGCTCCTCGACCTCGAGGGCCCGCGCGGCCGGCCTGACCCGGCGTTGCTTGAGTTCGGGCAGCACGGCTCCGGGGACGCCCCGCTTGACCGCGATGAGCGCGTCCATGAGGCGCAGGCCCTCGAACGCGTCGCGGGCGTAGCGGACTTCGCCCTCGTAGATCTCGTACAGGTCCTGCTCGACGTAGGCGCGGGTGAGAGCGGCGCCGCCGAGGATGACCGGGTAATTGGCCGCCAGGCCGCGGGAGTTGAGCTCCTGGAGGTTCTCCTTCATGATCACCGTGGACTTGACCAGCAGCCCGGACATGCCGATCACGTCGGCCCGGTGCTCCTGCGCGGCGTCCAGGATCGCCGAGACCGGCTGCTTGATCCCGAGGTTGACCACGTTGTAGCCGTTGTTCGACAGGATGATGTCGACCAGGTTCTTGCCGATGTCGTGGACGTCGCCGCGCACCGTGGCCAGCACGATGGTGCCCTTGCCCTCCGCGTCGGACTTCTCCATGTGCGGCTCCAGATAGGCCACCGCGGTCTTCATCACCTCGGCGGACTGGAGCACGAACGGCAGCTGCATCTGGCCGGAGCCGAACAGCTCGCCGACCACCTTCATGCCGTCCAGGAGTGTGTCGTTGACGATGTCCAGGGCGGGGCGGCTCTGCAGGGCCTCGGCGAGATCGGCCTCCAGGCCGTTCTTCTCGCCGTCGATGATGCGCCGCTTGAGGCGCTCGTCCAGCGGGAGGGCGGCCAGCTCCTCGGCGCGGCCCGCCGTCCGGGACTTGGTGGTAGCGCCCTCGAACAAAGCCATCAGCTTCTGCAGCGGGTCATAACCCTCCGCGCGGCGGTCGTAGACCAGGTCGAGGGCCGTCTGCACCTCCTCCTCGGTGAACCGCGCGATCGGCAGGATCTTGCTCGCGTGCACGATCGCCGAGTCCAGGCCCGCCTTCACGCACTCGTCCAGGAAGACCGAGTTGAGCAGCACGCGGGCGGCCGGGTTCAGGCCGAAGGAGATGTTGGAGAGGCCCAGCGTGGTCTGGACGTCGGGGTGACGCCGCTTCAGCTCGCGGATCGCCCCGATCGTCGCAATGCCGTCGCCCCTCGATTCTTCCTGGCCGGTGCAGATCGTGAAGGTCAGGGTGTCGATGAGGATGTCCGACTCGTGGATACCCCAGTTGGTCGTCAGGTCGGCGATCAGCCGCTCGGCGATCGCGACCTTGTGCTCGACGGTGCGGGCCTGTCCCTCCTCGTCGATGGTCAGCGCGATGAGCGCGGCGCCGTGCTCCTGGGCGAGGCGGGTGACCTTCGCGAAGCGGGACTCGGGGCCGTCACCGTCCTCGTAGTTGACGGAGTTGATGACCGCACGGCCGCCCAGCTTCTCCAAACCGGCCCGGATGACCGGGACTTCGGTGGAGTCCAGGACGAGCGGGAGGGTGGAGGCGGTGGCGAAGCGGCCGGCCAGTTCCTTCATGTCGGCGACGCCGTCGCGGCCCACGTAGTCGACACAGAGGTCGAGCATGTGGGCGCCCTCGCGGATCTGGTCGCGGGCCATCTCCACGCAGTCGTCCCAGCGGCCCTCCAGCATCGCCTCCCGGAACTTCTTCGACCCGTTGGCGTTCGTCCGCTCACCGATCGCCATATAGGCGGTGTCCTGGCGGAACGGGACCGTCTGGTAGAGGGAGGCGGCGCCCGGCTCGGGCTGGGGGTTGCGCTCGGTGGGCGTGGCCTGGCGGACCCGCTCCACGAGCTGGCGCAGGTGCTCGGGGGTCGTGCCGCAGCAGCCGCCGACCAGGTTCAGGCCGTAGTCGCGGACGAAGTGCTCCTGCGCGTCGGCCAGTCCCTGGGGGTCGAGCGGGAAGTGGGCGCCGTCCTTGGTGAGGATGGGCAGGCCCGCGTTCGGCATGCACAGCAGCGGGGTGCGGGAGTGGCGGGCCAGGTAGCGCAGGTGCTCGCTCATCTCGGCCGGGCCGGTCGAGCAGTTCAGGCCGATCAGGTCGATACCGAGCGGCTCCAGCGCGGTCAGCGCCGCACCGATCTCCGAGCCGAGCAGCATGACGCCGGTGGTCTCGAAGGCGAGCGAACAGATCAGCGGCACTTCCAGACCCAGCGCCTCCATCGCACGGCGCGCACCGACCAGGCTGGACTTGGTCTGCAGCAGGTCCTGCGTGGTCTCCACGATCAGCGCGTCCGCGCCACCGGCGAGCAGGCCCTCGGCGTTCTGCTGGTAGCCGTCGCGCAGTACGTCGTACGCGATGTGACCGAGCGAGGGCAGCTTGGTGCCCGGGCCGATCGAGCCGAGGACCCAGCGCTGGCGGCCGTCCTTGGCGCCGAACTCGTCGGCAACCTCGCGGGCGATCCGGGCGCCCGACTCGGACAGTTCGAAGATCCGGTCGGCGATGTCGTACTCGCCGGCCGCCGAGTGGTTCGAGCCGAAGGTGTTCGTCTCGACGCAGTCCACGCCCACGGAGAAGTACTCCTCGTGCACCGCGCGCACGATGTCGGGGCGGGTGACATTGAGGATCTCGTTGCAGCCCTCGAGCTGCTCGAAGTCCTCCAGGGACGGCTCCTGTTCCTGGAGCATGGTGCCCATCGCCCCGTCGGCGACCACCACACGGGTGGCGAGTGCCTCGCGGAGCGCGGCGATACGGGCCCGGTCACCGGCGGTCACGACTGTGCTCCCAGGACGGACGCGAGCGCCTCGGCCGCGCCGGGGCCGTAGGTCCGCTCGACGATGCCGGCCAGCTGCGCCAGGTCGATGCGGTGGGCCTGTGAGCCGACCACGCCCAGGACCACCGAGGCCAGCGCGCAGCCCAGCCGGGCCGCGGGCTCCAGCGGCACCCCGTGGCTGACGGCGGCCAGGAAACCGGCGCGGAAGGCGTCGCCGGCACCGGTCGGGTCGGCCACCCGGGTGTCGGGGACCGCGGGGACGACGAGCGGGGGCTGTCCGGCGCGTTCGGCCCGTACGCCCTTGCCGCCCAGGGTGGTGACCCAGGTGCCGGCGGCCGCGAGGACCTCCTGATGGCTCCAGCCGGTGCGCTCCTTCAGCAGCGCGGCCTCGTACTCGTTGGTGAACAGCCAGGCGGCGCCGTCCACCAGGGCACGGACCTGGCCGCCGTCCAGGCGGGCCAGCTGCTGCGAGGGGTCGGCCGCGAAGGGGATGCCCAGGGCCCGGCACTCGGCGGTGTGGCGCAGCATCGCGGATGGGTCGTTGGGCGAGATGAGGACCAGGCCGGGGCGTTCGGGGCCGGTGAAAAGTGCGCTCAGGCCGATGTCGTGCGCCTGGGTCATCGCGCCCGCGTAGAAGGCGGCGATCTGGTTGGCGTCCTGGTCGGCGATGCACATGAAGCGGGCCGTCTGCTGTTCGGCGCAGACGCGCACTCCCCCGGTGTCGACGCCGTGCTCCTTGAGCCACACCTCGTACTCGGCGAAGTCCGTGCCGACCGCCCCGACCAGCAGGGGCGACAGTGAGAAGCCGCCGAGCCCGAAGGCGATGTTGGCAGCGACGCCGCCCCGGCGCACCTCGAGCCCGTCGACGAGGAAGGAGAGCGAGAGGTGGGCGAGCTGGTCGGGCAGCAGCTGGTCCGCGAACCGCCCGGGGAAAACCATCAGATGGTCGGTGGCGATAGACCCTGTCACCGCGATGCGCATGGGAACTCCTTCAATCGCTTGGGCCGCTTGCCGCCGGCGGTGCGCGGCGGCGGCCGCGGCCGCGCGGCCGTCCAGGTGCCGGGTGTCGGGCTCAGCGGCCCGCGGCCGCCTGGAGCTGCTGGGCGCGGTCGGTGCGTTCCCAGGTGAAGTCGGGCAGCTCGCGGCCGAAGTGGCCGTAGGCGGCGGTCTGGGAGTAGACCGGACGCAGCAGGTCCAGGTCACGGATGATCGCGGCCGGGCGCAGGTCGAAGACCTCGCCGATGGCGTCCTCGATCACGCCGACCGGGACGGTGTGGGTGTCGAAGGTCTCCACGAACAGGCCCACCGGCTCCGCCTTGCCGATCGCGTACGCCACCTGCACCTCGCAGCGGGTGGCCAGGCCCGCGGCGACGACGTTCTTGGCGACCCAGCGCATCGCGTACGCCGCGGAGCGGTCCACCTTGGAGGGGTCCTTGCCGGAGAACGCGCCGCCGCCGTGGCGGGCCATCCCGCCGTACGTATCGATGATGATCTTGCGGCCGGTCAGGCCCGCATCGCCCATCGGGCCGCCGATCTCGAAGCGGCCGGTCGGGTTCACCAGGAGGCGGTAGCCCTCGGTGTCCAGCTTGATGCCCTCGGCGGCGAGCTGCGCGAGGACGTGCTCGACCACGAACTCGCGGATGTCGGGGGCCAGCAGCGCGTCCAGGTCGATGCCGGCGGCGTGCTGCGAGGAGACCACCACGGTGTCCAGGCGGACCGCGCGGTCGCCGTCGTACTCGATGGTGACCTGGGTCTTGCCGTCGGGCCGCAGGTAGGGGACGGTGCCGTCCTTGCGGACCTCGGCCAGGCGGCGGGACAGCCGGTGCGCCAGGTCGATCGGCAGCGGCATCAGGGTGGGCGTCTCATCGCACGCGTAGCCGAACATCAGGCCCTGGTCGCCGGCGCCCTGCCGGTCCAGTTCGTCGCCGTCGCCCCCGACCCGCTGCTCGTAGGCGGTGTCGACGCCCTGCGCGATGTCCGGGGACTGCGCGCCGATGGACACCGACACCCCGCACGAAGCGCCGTCGAAGCCCTTGGCCGAGGAGTCGTAGCCGATCCTCAGGACGGTGTCGCGCACGATCTGGGCGATGTCCGCGTACGCGGATGTCGTCACCTCGCCGGCGATGTGCACCTGACCGGTGGTGATCAGCGTCTCCACGGCGACCCGTGAAGCGGGGTCCCGGCGCAGCAGCTCGTCGAGGATCGCGTCACTGATCTGGTCGGCGATCTTGTCGGGATGCCCCTCGGTCACGGACTCCGAGGTGAAAAGACGACGGGACATGACTCTCCAGATGGTTGCGGCCCAAGGCACGAACGGCGTCAGAGACCGGGCGGGGGCACCGGTGCCACAGCCAAGATGAACGACCTCGAAAGAGAAGCGCTCGAACAGTGGCGGAACAGGAGCGGAGAACGGCGTTCCGGCGGCCCGGCCCGCCAGGGCCGGGGTGCAGGTGCGGCCGCACCCCGGGTCCGCCGGTACCTCGCGTCGGTACGTCGCGTGGGTGCGCCGGGTGCGCCGGTGGTGTGGCGCCCGGGTCCGTCCCGGGCACCGGCACCGGTGTCAGGCGTCCGGCGCGGTGGCGTCCTGGAGGGCGCGGGCGAGGTCGCGGGCCCGTTCCTGTTCGTCCGCGCAGGCGCCGGCGAGCACCACGCGCGGCGGCCGGCCGCCGGCTGCCGCGATGCGCCCGGCGAGGTCGCAGGCGAGGGCGCCGGCTCCGGAGAACCCGCCGAGCAGCAGGGACGAGGCGGCTGCGCGGGCGGCCAGGGCGGGCCGGGCACCGTCGGTGTCGGCGGTGAGCACCAGCAGCTCCTGGGGGCCCGGATAGGTGCGGGCGAAGAGGTCGTAGCAGGTCGCGGGCGAGCCCGGCGGCGGGACCAGGCAGACCGTGCCCGCCCGCTCCTTGGCCGCGGCGCGCAGGGTGACCAGCGGGGTGTCCCGGCCCGCCGCCGAGGTCTCGGGCATGGGGGGTACGGCCCTGCCGTCCAGGAGCTCCAGCACCTCCGCGACGGTGGTGGACTCCCCTGCCCGCACGGGGAGTTCGCACAGCAGCAGGGCGCTCTGCACCAGCAGCTCGGCGGCCGCCTCCTCGTCGAGCACGTCCCGGTCGTGCACCCCGGTGAGGACCAGGGCGCCCGCACCGTCGTGGTGGGCGAGCAGGGCGACGGGCAGCACCGAGCGGGCGGGGACGGTGCCCGGGAACTCGGCCCGGATGCCCTGCGCGGCGAGTTCGCCCTCCAGGCCCTCCACCGGGTGCGGCGGATCCTCGAAGACGATGACCGTGCCGGTACCGGCGGTGCCGGCGGTGGGGGTGCCGGCGGGATCCGTGCCGCGGGCCGGTGCGGGGCGGGCGGGGGCGGGGATCCAGTCGGCGGGGAGCCATTCGTAGGCGGCCATGTCCAGGGCGTGGTCGCGCAGGTGCCGCATCAGGTCCGGCAGGGTGCCGGCCGGGTCCACCTCGACGGACACCGGCAGCGGGTTGCGCAGCGGGCCCAGCATCCGGGCCGCGCCCTCCAGCGGTATGCCGCGGCCGGGGACGGTCACCGCGAAAGCGACCGGGGCCGGTCCGGCGGCGCCGGAGGCGCGGTAGATGAGCACCGCCCAGACGGCCTGCAGCACGCTGCTCTCCGCGATGCCCCAGATGCCTGCCCAGCGCGCGAGGCGAACGGTTTCTGCAGGGTCCAGGCGCAGCCGGGAACGGCCGGTACCGGTCAGGCCGGTGGCCGTGGCGGAGCGTCCGGGCCGCGATGCCGCGCCGGCGGGCGGCGCGGCGTCCGCCCAGAACGCCGCTGCGGGCTGCGGGTCCTGGGCCGCGATCCATGCGGTGTAGTCCCGCAGGTCGGGGCGGCGCTCACCGCCGGGCAGGGTGCCGCCGGCGAGGTAGGCGCGGTGGAACTCGCGCAGCAGGATGTGCGCGCTCCAGTTGTCGAGCAGGGCCCGGTGGTAGGTGAGCACGATCCGGGTGGGTGCGGCGGGGTTCTCCAGCGGGCGCTGCTCGGTCGCCAGCAGGGTGAGGCGCAGCGGCGGGGGGCAGCGCAGGTCGAAGCCGCGCCGCCGGTCGCGTTCCAGCAGGGAGGTCAGGTCCTCGTCGCCGCGCTGGATCCGGACGGTGATCTCGGCGGTGGCCCGGCTGTGCACCATGAGCTGCACTTCGGGGCCGGGGGTGAACGCGGTGCGCAGCACCGTTTCGCAGTCGGCGACCGACTGCCATGCCGCAGTGAAGCGTTCGAGGTCCAGTGGGCCGTGCCAGACCCAGACGAGCTGCTCGACGTGGTGGCCGGTGCCGGGCTGCGCCTGGCCCCCGGTGTAGAGCGCGGACTGCTGGGGGGTGGCGCGGAAGACGGAGGGGAGGGGGGCGGCGGAGGCGTCGGCCAGTTCGCCCAGCACTTCCCGCAGCAGGTCCCCGAGGGCGGCCACGGAGGTGTCGGTGATGCCGTGGGCCGGGTCGGGCACCCAGTGAAGGCCCAGGTGCAGCCTGCCGCCGACGACGTTCTGGATGCGCACCTCGAGGCGGTGGGCGGGCCGGCCCGGCGGGCTGCCGGGCACGGGGCGGGCGGCGCCGGGCAGCAGTTCGGCGGGGCCGTGCAGGATCAGACAGGCGGGGGCGGGCGCCAGGTGACGCAGGGTGTCGCGCAGCAGCGGGTCGGGGCTCCATTCCCGGCAGGCCCCGAAGCCGGCGCCGCCCGCCGCCTGTCCGGCGCCGGCCGCCAGCGGGCCTGCCGCGGCGGCCAGTTGGCCCAGGGGGTCCAGGGCGGGGTCGAGGGTGAGGTGGACGGGGTGCACGTCGGTGAGCCGGCCCACGTGGCGCCGCAGGCCCGGGTGGCCCGCCCTGGGGTCGCTGCGTACGTCGAAGCCGACCTCCTCGACGCGTTGCCAGCGGGCCAGGGCCAGGGCGAACGCGCCGGTCAGGACCTGCCCGGCGGTCAGTGCGAGGCGCCGGGCCAGGGTCTGGGTGATCCGCTGGGCGACGTCCTGGTCCACGGCGAGGTCGAGGTGGCGGCCTGGTTGCGGGCGGCCGTGCCGGGCGTGGGCCGGCAGGAGGCCGCCCGTGTCGCCCGAGGGGGTCACCGCCGCGGAGCGGCGGGCGCCCGGCGCCCGGGACCTGCGGTCGGCGACGCGCGCCCAGTGCCGGGCCTCCTCGGGATCGCGGGCCAGTTCCCGCAGTCCGCCCGCCCAGTGGGCCAGGGCGTCCGGCACCTGCCCGGGCCGCGGAGGAACAACGGCCGGTGCCGCAGCGGGGACCGCAGCGGGGGCGGGGGCCGGGGCGGGGGTGGTGCCGAGGGCGGCGGCCAGGTCCTCCAGCAGGATCTGCCAGGACGCGGCGTCCACGGCGAGCTGGTGGACGATGACGGCGAGCCGGTCGGCCCGCGGCCCCGCCGGGCGGCGGTCGCGGGCGAGATGGGCCCGCAGCCGGACGCCGAGGTCCGCGTCCAGAGTGCCCCCGATCGAGGCGACGGTGGCGGCGAAGCCGGCCTCGTCGGTGAACTCGCCCTCCGTCAGCGGGTCCTGGCCCTGCCCCCGCGCCATCTCCCCGGCCGGCCTCCCGGCCCTGGTGTCGGGGCGGGAGCGCAGCTGGGGGTGGGCGGCCACCACGGTGCGCAGCGCCGCGCGCACCGCGCCCGCGTCCAGGCGGGCCGGTGTCTCGAGGAACACCGCCTCATAGCGGTGGCGTGCGGGACGGGTGAGGACCGCGCACTGGGCCGGGACGAGCAGGGCGGGGCGGGGCGGGGCGGTGAGCAGATCGGCGATGCGGCCCGCCATCACCCGCTCCGCGGCCGGCGCGCCGTCCCGGCGCAGGAAGCGGAGCGTGTGGTGGTCGGGGCCGTGCCGCAGCAGCCGGGGCCGGCCCTCGCCTGCGCAGGCGAGTTCGCCCAGCACGTCCTGGAGCCTGGCGGGGTCGAGCGGTCCGCGGAGCTCGAGGTCCCACGGGGCCGTGTGCGGAGGGGGCCCCGGGTCGACGACCACGGAGATCGCCGCGTGGGAGGAGCGGGAAACAGTCATGCGTGTGCGGGGACGTGCGGTCCGTAGTGACCGGTGAGGTCCCCTCCCTCCTCTCCTCTGTAGGCGCTGGATGAGCTGCGGTACGGCGCCCGCCGGGCCCTGGCGGCCGCGGGGGCGCCGCGCCGGCGGGTGGTGACCCGCCGCCTGCGGGTCTGACGGCGTGCGGGGCGGTGCGCGCCCGGCCGCGCCCCACCGGGCGCCGGCCCGGGCGGGGGTGCGCCGCAGGGCGGGTGGCCGGCGGGGCGGGCGGTGTGCGCGCGTGCCCGAGGGGGCGTGGGCGCACCCGGTGGCAGGAGAGGCGGCGCGGCCGGCGCGCGCGGCGGCGGCCGGGTGCGCTGCCCCGCCCTCTCGCCTCCATGACGCCTCCTGGTCAGCGGATATCCGCAACGGTCCGACTCAGCACGCTAACGGCAGAGCCGCCCGCCGTCCGATTTCCCAAGCCGGTGTACAGCGGTGCCCAAGCCCGCCCGGGGCCGTCCATGAGCGGCGGGCAGGGGTGCCCGCCCGCGGGGGTGGGGTTCCCTGTCGCGGTCACAGCATGCGGACGGCGCTCTCCGCATGCTGCTTGGCGTGGGCGAGCAGCACCCGGCAGTCGCGGCCGAGGGCCTCGCGCACGTGCCGGCGGGCCTGTGCCAGGCTCGCGTGGGCGCCCAGTTCGGCGGCGATGCTCTCCTCGCGCAGCACGACGGTGTGCTGCGCGGTGACGGTCACGCCCCGTTCGTCGGGGACGACGGACCATTCGCCGGTGTGCGCCTCCAGCAGGGTGGGGGCGGCGGTCTGCTTGTAGACGATGCGCTCGGCGTGCGGGAAGCAGATCCGCACGGAGTCCGTGGTGTGCGTGCCGTATTCGGTGAGCGTCTCCATGGTCATGCGCTGCACTCCGGGGACGTCCTCGGTGAGGTGGGCGCGGGTGACGTGCCCCACCGTCTGCGGCCAGTCCCCGGCCCGGTAGAGGAAGTCGTAGACCAGCTCGGCGGGGCCGTTGACGTGTACGGACTCCTCGAAGGTCAGGATCAGTTCGTCCAGGCGCGTCCATCGCTCGGCGACCGCTTTGAGGCCGGCGAGCTGGATGCGGCCGTGGCCGTCGGTGGCCCGCTCCGCCCATGCCACGTCGTCGGGCAGGCCGCCGGTGACGCTGAAGTCGTACAGCAGCTCGAGTTCGGAGGTGTGCGGTCCGAGGGGGGTGACGCTCACGGTGCCGCCCAGCGCGCTCAGCGGGGCCGCGGGCAGTTCCTGGCGGAACTCCACACGGCGTTTCACCGGGTCCAGGTGCCGCCACGAAGTCCACGACTTCAGCCGGCCGTCCAGGAAGCACCATGTCCGCAGCCGCTCCCGTTCGCCGTCGAACTCCAGCCGTTCCACATGAATACTCGGGGCGAAATGGAGCGGCCAGTTCACCGCGTCGGCTATCAGTGCGTAGACCACACCGGCGGGTGCGGACACATGGACCTTGTGCGTCGCTTTGTCCGCGAGCTCAACAGACATCTGAACACCTCTCCTATGAAATTGCGCCGACGAGTACGCGAACAGAATTCGGGCGGCCGGATGAAAACCGCTGGGGAATGAGCGGAAAGCAGATCGGACGGCGCCGGCACGCCGGACTGCCGGCCGCCGCAATCGCGCGCGGATACCGGGGGCGCGCGGGCCGCGCCCGGCTGCCCCCCGGGGGGCCGGGGGTGCGGGGTCAGCCGGCGGGCACGCTCTGCCGGGCGAGGCGGCGGGTGACGCGGCAGGCCCGGCCCAGGAGAGCGGGCAGTTCGCGGCCGGTCGCGAAGAAGTGCCGGCCGGGGACGGTACGCAGCCATGTGGGCCCCTGGGTGCACTGCCGCCAGCCGGCGGCGATCGCGGGCGGCGCCAGCGGGTTGTGCTGCGAGGCGAGCACGAGGACGGGCGTGGTGAGCGGCCCCGCCGACGAGGGGGTGCGGGCCGCTTCCTCCAGGGCCTGGGCCAGTTCCAGGTCGGCGCGGAGCACCGGCAGCATGGCCCGCAGCCAGATCCCCTCGTCGCTGTGCGGCGGCACGGCGCCCTTGCCGCCCAGGACGTCCAGCAGTTCGGCGTCCGTGACGGCGCGGACGTCCGGCAACGCGCAGGGGGTGTGCGGCGGCGGGCAGGCGCCGACGGCCAGCAGCGCGGGGCCGGGCAGGCCCGCCTCGTGCAGGGCGCGCGTCACGGTGAAGGCGACCATGGCGCCCAGACCGTGCCCGTACAGGACGTAGGGGCCCGGCTGCGCCCCGGTGAAGTGGGGCAGCACATCGGCGAGCAGTGCCTCACGGGTGGTCGCCCGGGGCTCGGAGCGGCGCCGGGCGCCGCCCGGCAGGGCAACCGCCCGCACCTCGACACCGCCTCCGGTACTCGCGCCCCAGTGGTCGAAGAGCGAGAGGCCTCCCTCGGAGTGTGCGAAACAGTGCAGTCGCACCGGCTGTCCGTCCGACATGGCATCCTCCTCTCCCTGCGCCCCCGGTCGCACGGGGCGGGGTTCGAGAATCGCCGGACGGCCTCGAAGACCGCTGGAGGGCGGGCGGAGGCCGGCCCGGGGCGGCCCGGCCGCGCGGGCGAAGGGTGTGATCCGGGGAAGGCCTGCGGTGCGGTGGAGCCGTCCGGGAGCTCACCGCGCGGAGGTCTTCGCGCCCTCCGGCGCACGGCGCGGCCGGGCCTGGTCTGCTTCAAGGGCGGCTGCCGGCCGGAGGAGTGCGCGCGGCCGGGGCCGGCCGCCCCGGCCGTCCCGTCCCGCACCGCACGGCCGCAGAAGGAGAAAAGGGGAGGACCAGGGTGGAGTACGGCGTTGTCCTCGGCGCTGGGGCGGCGGCCGCGGCTGCGGGCCGCCGGGCAGGTGCCGGGCAGGTGCCAGGTGGGTGCCGGGCGGGTGGTGTTCCGCGGGCCGCCCGGCCCGCGGACCTGTGCTGCCTCCGCGCCGCTCCGGGCGGCGTTCCGCCTGGCCATGGCCGGTCCGGTATCCCGCCGTCGCGCTCCGGCGGGCCGCTCCCCCGGCACCGCCCGGCAGCGCGGAACCGGACGGGTTCCGGGGAGGCGGTTCCGGGAGGAGGCGGTGGTGGTGGGAGATGACCTGTGAGTACGGCTCGAGCCCCCGCTCCGGCCGGCCTCAGGCGGCGTAGAGGTCGAAGGTCGAGGTGCGCCGTGCGCCGGCGGCGACGTCCAGCTGCGGGTCGACGGCCAGCATGGCCTGGTGCAGCCGCTGCACCTGCGGCGAGGGCTCGACGCCCAGTTCCTCGATGAGCCGGATGCGCAGCTTGCGGTAGACGGCGAGGGCCGATGCCTGCCGCCCCGACCGGTACAGCGCCACCATGGCCTGCGAGTACAGGCCTTCGTGCTGCGGGTAGCGCGCCGTCAGTTCGGCGAGCTCCGCGATGAGTTCGGAGTGCCGTCCCAGCCGCAGATCGGCGTCGATCCGCCGCTCCACGGTGCCCAGCCGGCTCTCCTCCAGGCGCATGACCTCGATCCCGAGAATCGGTCCGACCCGTACGTCGACCAGTGCGGGGCCGCGCCACAGATCGAGCGCTTTGCGGAAGCAGTTGGCCGAGGTCGCGTCGTCCCCGGCCTCGAACGCCGACCGCCCCTCGGTGACCAGGCGTTCGTACTCGTGGACGTCGACGCTCTCGGGCGGTATCTGCAGCAGGTAGCCGCCGTGCCGGGTGGCGAGGACTTCCTTGGCCGCGCCGGGGGCGTCGGGTCCCATGGCGGTGCCCAGGCGGCGGCGCAGTTGCAGGATGTAGGTCTGCAGGGTGGTGAGCGCGCTCTGCGGCGACTCGGTTCCCCAGATTTCTTCCATGAGCGTGGGGACAGGCATCACCCGTCCGGGATAGAGAGCGAGCAGGGAAAGAATCTGCCGCGGCTTGCCGGCCGTCGGGACAATCGACCCCCCGTTGACTTCGGCACTCAACGGACCCAGAACTTGTATCTTCACTGCGTTCCTCCGCACCTCGTCGAGTTCCCCTCGTGGCTGAATTCCGTCACCGTCAGCACACTAGCCGGATTCACGCCACACCCGACCTCCCTCGACCAGGGCTTGAGAGTGTTTCAACTGAGGCCCACAGTCCGGAAATTGATCCACTCAAGAGCCCGTGAACGACCGCTGGAAGAAAAGGTGTACACCGCGGCGCGGAACACTCTGCCGCGTTACCTTTTCCATTGAATTCGGTTGCGGAGAAACCGAATTACGGAATGTGCGGTGCCGCTTTGACGGCGGGCCGTACCCGGCCCGGTGCCGCCCCTCCCCCCGGCACCGGGCCGCAGCCGTTGCGGCAGCGGGGCCACACCCCGGCGGCGTGACGTGCGGGCGGGCCGGCACCTGCGAGGGCCCGGCGGGCATCACGGGCACCGCGAGGAGGCCCGGCCGGCAGAGCGGCCCCGGCGGCAGCGGACCGCGCAGGACACCGGCCCGCCGCAAGGGGCCAGCGGCGCGCCGCCGGCGATCCGCGATCCGCCCGCCACGCGCCGCCCGCCGCCCTCGCCGCCGCTGGCCACGAGGACCCTTCATTTTTTCGGGGGCCGCCCGCCCGGTGTGCGGGCCCGGCGGCCCGGCGGCGGCGCCCGGTGTGCGGGCCCGGCGGCCTGGTGGCAGCGCACGGTGTGCAGGGCCGGCGGCTTGGTGGCAGCGCACGGTGTGCAGCGGGGGCGGCATGGACGGCTCCGCGCTCCCCTCCCCCCGCCCCCCGGGGGGGGGGTCCGGACATGCCGCTTCCCAGGGCCGGTGCGCAGCCGGGTGACCCGGCTGCGCACCGGCCCTGGGAAGAGGGGAGGGACGGTCAGCTCGTGGGGACCAGGCGTTCCTTGGCGGCCCCGGGCGGCGGTACGGCGGTCTCGGGGCTGGCCGTGAGGATGGAGCGCTGCAGGCGCCGCAGTCCCGCCGACGGTTCCAGGCCGAGGTCCCGTACGAGTGTGGTGCGCAGCCGCTGGTAGACCTCCAGGGCCTCGCCGCGCCGTCCCGAGCGGTACAGCGCGAGCATGAACTGGCCGTGCAGGCTCTCGTGTGCGCGGTAGCGGCTCACCAGGACGGTCAGCTCGGCGAGCAGCTCGCGGTGGCGTCCCAGCCGCAGGTCGGCCTCGATGCGCTGGTCGAGCGCGCACAGCCGGCTCTCCTCCAGGCGCCTGGTCTCCATGTCCAGCTGCACCCCGGCCTGCACGTCCGCGAAGGCGGTCCCCGACCACAGGGCCAGTGCCTGCCGCAGCTGGCGTGCGGCGCCGGGGAAGTCGCCCGCGTCCATGGCCCGGTATCCGGTGCCCGCGAGGCGTTCGAAGGCGCGGACGTCGCTCTCGCCGTCGCCGGCGGCCAGCAGGTAGCCGCTGGGCATCGTCACCAGCACGTCCTTGGCGCTGCGCGGCCCGCGCTCCCCCCGTGCACCGTCCGCACTGTCCCCCGGTGCGCTGTCCCGGCCGCCCCCGTCCAGGGCCGCGGCGATGAGTTCGCGCAGCTGCAGGACGTAGGTCTGCAGGGTGGTGCGGGCGCTGCGCGGCGGGGTGGTGCCCCACAGCTCCTCGATCAGCGCGGAGACCGGTACCACCCGGTCGGCGTGCAGTGCCAGCAGTGCCAGCACCTGCCGCGGCTTGGGGGCCGTCGGTGTGACGGAGACCCCGTTCTCCTGTACGGCCAGTGCGCCCAGTACCTCGATGTCCACGCGATCTCCCCTGTTGTGTGCCCGAGTGCTCCGGTCGGTCCGCGGCCGTCGACAGATGCCAGTCCGGCGCCGTGACCAGACTAAAAACAGCACACGCGGTCTGTCAATATCAAACCGCATATCCTGTATTTTCCTAGCCGGTACCCAGGGGCGTACGGGCGCCGGCCAGGGGTTCTTCGGGTTCTCCAGCGGGATTCGAGGCGTCCTGGAGCGGTCCCCCAGGGTCTAACGGGGCGGGACGGGTGGAGATCGACAGATAAACAGACCTTGCGGTCTGCTATGGTCCGGGGCGGCCGGCCGGGGGCGGCGGGGGGAGGGCGGCCGGCGGCCGTGAGCCGGCGCTGACCAGGGAGGCCAGGCCGTGGCCCCCGGCGAGCCGGGGCAGGATGACCTCCCAGAAGCGGGTGACGTTCTGCCGCGACAGCCAGGAGGTGTCATCTCCCCCCAGGACCTCGAAGCCCGCGGTCGCGGCGACGATGACGCGGGCGCTGTCCGCCCAGGACACGCCCTCCGCCAGGGCCCCGCTGCGCTCGGCGCGGCGCAGGCTGTCCTCGACCCAGTGCCGCCACTGGGTGCGCAGGGAGGGCTCCCCGCGGTGGGCGCTGTCGCCGGCGAGCTCGAAGCCGCCGCGGACCACCACGTCGCGGGCGAGGCTGCCCATCAGCTCGTGGGTGGCGTCCACCACCGCCTGCAGGGAGTCGCCCTGCCAGGCCCGCGCCGACTCGGTGATGCGGCGGACCGCCTCGGCGGCCTCCGCCTCGACCGCGTCCGCGAGGGTGCTCTTGTTGGCGAAGTGGAAGTGCAGCGCGCCGTTGCTGACCCCGGCCCGCCTGCTGATGGTGCTCAGCGAGGCGGTGACGAAGCCCTCCTCGGCGAAGACCGCGGCCGCGGCCTGGATCAGTGCGTGCCGGGTGCGGGCCGCCCGCTCCTGTTGGACCATGTGCTCTCTCCTGGGACGGGGGACGCCGGAAACCGGCACCGCACCGGCATCCCCCATCCCTGGGAACGTACTGCTACTGCGGGGGGTTGCCGTGCTTGCGGGACGGCAGGTCGGCGTGCTTCCTGCGGAGCATGGCCAGCGAGCGGATGAGGACCTCGCGGGTCCGGGTCGGGTCGATCACGTCGTCCACCAGGCCCCGCTCGGCCGCGTAGTAGGGGTGCATGAGCTCGGCCCGGTACTCCTTGACCATCTTCTGCCGCATGCTCTCGGGATCCTCCGCTTCCGCGATCTGCCGGCGGAAGATGACGTTGGCGGCGCCCTCCGCGCCCATCACGGCGATCTCGTTGGTCGGCCAGGCGTAGGTGAGGTCCGCGCCGATGGACTGGGAGTCCATGACGATGTACGCGCCGCCGTAGGCCTTGCGCAGGATCAGCGAGATCCTGGGCACCGTCGCGCTGCAGTACGCATACAGCAGCTTCGCGCCGTGCCGGATGATCCCGCCGTGCTCCTGGTCGACCCCGGGCAGGAAGCCGGGCACGTCCAGGAAGGTCACGATCGGGATGCTGAAGGCGTCGCACATCTGGACGAAGCGTGCGGCCTTCTCGCTGGCCTGGATGTCCAGCACGCCGGCCAGCACCTGGGGCTGATTGGCGACGACGCCCACGACCTGCCCGTCCAGGCGGGCCAGCGCGCAGATGATGTTGGGCGCCCAGCCCTCGTGGACCTGAAGGTACTCGCCGTCGTCGGCGACCTCCCCGATCACGGCCGCCATGTCGTAGGGCCGGCTGCCATCGGCCGGCACCAGGTCCAGCAGCGCCTGCGAGCGCCGGTTGAGGTGGTCGCCGCCGCGCACCCGGGGCGGCGCCTCCCGGTTGTTCTGCGGCAGCAGCGACAGCAGGTAGCGCACCTCCGCCAGGCACGTCTGCTCGTCGTCGTAGGCGAAGTGCGCGACACCGGAGGTCTCCGCGTGCACGTCGGCGCCGCCCAGAGCGTTCTGGGTGATCTCCTCGCCGGTGACGGCCCTGACGACGTCCGGGCCCGTGATGAACATCTGCGAGGTGCCGCGGACCATGAACACGAAGTCGGTGAGCGCGGGGCTGTAGGCCGCGCCGCCCGCGCACGGCCCCAGCATCACGCTGATCTGCGGGATGACACCGGAGGCGCGGGTGTTGCGCTGGAAGATGCCGCCGTAGCCGGCGAGCGCCGAGACACCCTCCTGGATACGGGCTCCCGCGCCGTCGTTCAGCGACACCAGCGGAGCCCCGGTCGTGAGGGCCATGTCCATGATCTTGTGGATCTTCTCGGCGTGCGCCTCGCCCAGCGCACCGCCGAAGATGCGGAAGTCGTGCGCGTACACGAAGACGGTACGGCCCTCCACCGTCCCCCAGCCGGTGATCACACCGTCCGTGTACGGCTTCTTCACCTCCAGCCCGAACCCGCTCGCCCGGTGCCGGCGCAGCTGCTCGACCTCCTGGAAGGAACCCTCGTCCAGCAGCAGGGCGATCCGCTCGCGGGCGGTCAGCTTGCCCTTGGCGTGCTGCGCCGCGGTCGCCCTGCGGTCGGGGCCGGCCAGCGCCTGCTCGCGGATGCTGTCCAGCTCCGCCACGCGCCCGCGCAGGGAGGCGGGCCCCGCCTGAGCCGATGCCCGGTTCGTCATAGCCATGTCAGGTGCCTTCCTGGGACAAGGCCGAGGAGGTCCCGCCCCGGGTCCGTGAAGCCATCATAACAAACCACTTGTGCGGTTTCTTGTTGAGAGGTGAAGGAACTCGGGAGATGCGCCCCGGCATCAGTGCCAGCCCTCGGGCGCCGCGTACCCGTCCGGCTCGCGCCACCAGCGGATTTGGGCCGCCGCCGGCTCCCCGGGCGCCTGCTGCGCGCCCGCCCGCGCGGCGAGCAGCACCGCGACCACGGCGGCCAGCTCCGCCTCGTCCACCCGCCCCCGCTCCACCCTGATCAGGGCTTCTGTACTGTCCATGCGTCCACTCCCCCTTCGTGTCGGGCCTGTGGACACGGTCGGGGAGGCCACTCAAGAACGGCTTTGGGACCGCTGGAGGCGGCACGCGGGCGGCGCCCCGCGGGCACCGCGGGGCTCCCGGCGCCCCGCGCGGGGTGTGACCCGGGGGACCTGCGGGACCCGGGGCGGCCCGCAGGCCGCCCGCTGATCATCTGCACATCTGGGAACGCATCGCTCCATTTATCGCGCCCTGGAGTAGGGCATTCCTTCTAGAAACTAAACCGGATGGTATGTATCTTCGCTCTCCTGAGGGATCCACCACTCACATTCAAGCCACGGCGGCTCAGGGGGAACCATGTCTGTCAGCACGTTCCGCATGCACCGCGCGCTACCCGGCACGGCAGTCACGTCCAGCGAGAGCGATCCGGCCCCCGCCCGGCCCGGCGCCCTCCCCTTCAGGTCTCTGACCTCCACCGTTCCCAAGGAACTCGTCCACCGCGCGAGCGTCGCCGAGGTCATGCTGACCGACTGGGCGCGCGTGGAAGAGCACCGCTTCACCGTCGCCGCCCAGTGGCCCCGCGGGCACAGCTTCTTCGCCACCGTGGACGGCTGTCACGACCCGCTGATCGCCGCCGAAACGATCCGCCAGGCCGGCATCCTCCTGGCCCACGCCGAGTACGGGGTCCCCCTCGGCCACCACTTCCTGGTCAGCGACCTCGACGTGGCCGTGCGCCCCGAGCACGTACGCGTCGGCTGGGCCCCCGCCTCGCTCGAGCTCGACGTCCGCTGCTCCGGTATCAAGGAGCGCGCCGGCGCGGTGACCGGGTTCCGCATCGAGGTCGCCGTCCACCGCGACGGCGCCCTCGCCGCCACCGGCGGCGGCGCGCTGGCCTGCATCACCCCCCGGGTCTACCAAAGGCTGCGCGCCGCCCGGCCGGCCGGCCCCCAGCGCCCGGCGGTCATCGCGCTGACCGCCCCCGAACCCCCCCAGACGGTCGGGCGCATGTCGCCCACCGACGTGGTCCTGTCCCCCGTCGGCGAACCGCACCGCTGGCAGCTGCGCCTGGACACCCGCCACCCCGTGCTCTTCGACCACATGGTCGACCACGTCCCCGGCATGGTCCTCCTCGAAGCCGCCCGCCAGGCCGCCACCGCCACCCTGGGACACGCCTCCCTGCCCCTGGCGGTCACCAGCCAGTTCCAGCGCTACGTCGAACTGGACGCCCCCTGCCTCATCGAGGCCCACCGCATACCCACCACCGGCACCGGCACCGCGGGCGCGGAGAGCGTCCTGGTCACCGCCCACCAGGACCAGACCCCCGTCTTCCGCTGCACCGTGACCATGGCCCCACCCGCCATCTGACCACCCCCACCCCCGCGAACCCAGGTCTGCCCGGGACGGCCCCCGACGCCCCGGGCAGACCTGCCCCCACCGGGGCGCAGCCGCCGGGACACAACAGCCGGCAGCTGCACCCCGGGGCGCCGCTGCCGGGGCCGGACCCGGCGGAACCCGCCGATGCCGGGGCACCGCCGGCGCCCACCCCGGCAGCTACGCCCCGGCCCCATCCGTGACCGGCACCGGCCCGAACGCCGCAAGACGGCCCCGGGCCCACACGGCGAAGGCGCCGATGATCCTGGGCCGGGCGGTGAAGGTGCCTGCCCTGCCGCTACCTCCCGGTCCCGCCGTGACCGGCACCGGCGCGAAGGCCGCCAGACAAGCTCTGGGCCCACACGGCAAAAGCGCCCACCCTGCAGCCGCCTCCCCGCCCCCTCCGTGACCGGCACCGGCACGAACGCCGCGAGATGGTCCCGGGCCCAGGCGGCGAACACGCCCGCCCGGCGGTTACGCCCCGGCTCCATCCGTGACCGGGACCGGGGCGAAGGCCGCGAGACGGCCCGGGGCCCGGGCGGTGAAGGTGCCCGCCCTGCCGCTCCCTCCCGGCCCTGCCGTGACCGGGGCAGGCACGAAGGCCGCCAGACGGTGCCCGGCCCACACGGCGAACACGCCCGTCGGCGGCCGCCTCCCCGCCCCCTCCGTGACCGGCCCCATCCATGACCGGGACCGGCGCGAAGGCCGCCAGACGGCCCCGGCCCAGGCGGCGAACACGCCCGCCCGGCGGCCACGTCCCGGCCCCATCCGTGACCGGGGCCGGCGCGAAGGCCGCGGGATGGTCCCGGGCCCGGGCGGTGAAGGTGCCCGCCCTGCGACTACCTCCCGGCCCCGCCGTGACCGGGACCGGCGCGAACGCCGAGAGACGGCCCCCGGCCCACACGGCGAAGGCGCCCGCCCGCCATGCCCCGGCCCCTTCCGTCTCCGCCACCGGCACCGGCACCGGCACCGGTGCGAAGGCCGCCAGACGGCCCCGGGCCCACACGGCGAAGACGCCCGCCCGGCGGCTACGTCCCGGCCCCATCGGTGGCCGGGGCCGGGGCGAAGGCCGCGAGATGGTCCCGGGCCCAGGCGGTGAAGGTGCCCGCCGGGCGGCCGGTCAGCGCGGCGACCCCGTCGCCCACCCCGGCCTTGGCACCCGCCCGCTGACGCTGCGCGCTCTGCAGCAGCGCCTCCACCACCGGCGCCGGATAACGCCCCGCCAGCGCGGCGCGCGCCTGGCCCACACTCAGCTCCTCAAAACGCAGGCCCACCCCCAGCAGCCGGCCCAGCTCCCGCGTCTGCCCCACCGCGGTGACCGCCTCGGGCCCGGTCAGGGTGTAGGCACGCGAGGCATGCCCCTCCTCCGTCAGCACCCGCACCGCAGCCTCCGCGACGTCCCGCGGATCCACACACGCATTGCCCGACCCCCCGTACAGCGCGCGCACCGTGCCCTCGGACCGCACCGAAGCCGCCCACGACAGCGAGTTGGACATGAACGCGCGCGGACGCAGCAGCGTCCACTCCATCCCCGAGGCACACAGCAGCTCCTCCCCCTCACGCTGCCACCGCGTGATGAGATCACCGGCCCCCTCGTCCAGGACCGCAGCCGCGGAAAGCTTCACCACCCGCCGCACTCCGGCCAATCGCGCAGCCCCCACGAACGCCGCATCATCCCCCCCGCCGACCCGCGTGGTCACCAGGAACGCCGTGCACACCCCCGCCAGCGCCCGCCCCAGCGACCGCGGATCCCCGTACTCCCCCGCAACCCGCTCCACCCCCGGCCCGCCCCCCGTAATCCGCGCCGGATCCCTCGCCATCAGCCGAAGACGCAGACCAGCAGGAAACCGCTCCACCACCGCACGGCCCACCGTCCCCGTCGCCCCCGTCACCAGAATCACCCCACCCCCACCCCCACACGCCCCCCCGCCCCGCCCCCGCCCCCGCCCGGCCCCCACCACCGCACTCCCCCTCCACACAACAACGGTTTTCCGCACTTCCTTGAATCCGGTACGACCCAGAGGGCTGCACCCAACACAAACAGCTGTAATATACAAACTGGACGGTTTTTTATGGGTCTCCGGGCTCATCAACCTCAGGAGGCCCCACGTGGTGAAGCAGGACCGGGCGATCCGCACCCGACAGACGATCCTGCTGGCAGCAGCCAAGGTCTTCGAAGAACACGGCTACCAAGCCGCAACCATCAGCGAAATCCTCGCCGCCGCCGGCGTCACCAAAGGAGCCCTCTACTTCCACTTCCCCTCCAAAGAACACCTCGCCGACGGCGTCCTGCACGAACAGGACCAACGCCTGCCCATCCCCGACCGCGCCTGCAAAATGCAACAACTCACCGACACCGTCCTCCTCCACGCCTACCGCCTCCAGACCGACCCCATGGTCCGCGCAGGAGTCCGCCTCTCCCTCGACCAACAAGCCCAAGGACTCGACCGCAGCGGCCCCTTCCTCCACTGGAGCGCCATCGGCGTCGAACTCCTCGAAAAAGCCCAGGCCCAAGGCGAACTCCTCCCCCACGTCACCCCCACCGAGACCGCCGACGTCGTCGTCGGCGCCTTCGCCGGCGTCCAGGCCATGTCCCAAGCCCTCCACAACTACCAAGACCTCCCCCCCAGAGTCAGCGCCCTCCTACGCCACCTCCTCCCCAGCATCGCCATCCCCTCCATCCTCGCCGCCATCGACCTCACCCCCACCCGAGGCGCCACCGTCCACACCCAACAACAAACCCACCCCACACCCACACCCACACCCACCACACCAGCCACGGCACCAGCCACCACCACAGCCACCTGACCCCCACCACCCACCTGACCCCCACACACCGCGGCCCGGCCCCCGCCAGCAGGCCACCCCCCGCGAGAACACCCCCGCGACGCACGAGGCCGACCAGGCAACCGGCAGCGAAGACGCCACGCACCGCACGGCATCCGCACCGCGGCCCGGCCCCGTCAGCCGGCCGCTTCCGCAAGAACACCCCCCGCGCCCTCACCCTCACCCGCTCCCGCTCCGAAGTACGCCCGCAGCACGCCGGCCGGCCCCTCACCCCCCGACGCCCAGGCGACGTAACCGTCCGGCCGCACCAGCAGCGCCTCACACCCGAACTCGGGCACCGGCTCCGCATGCACCACCCGCACCACCCCCGCCCACCCACGGGCCTGCTCCTCATACCCGGCGCAGCCCGGCCCGCCGAACAGCAGCAGCAGCGGCCGCCCCTCCCCCAACAGGCCGATCACATCGGTGCGGCCCTCCCCGGTCACCAGCCCGGCGTTGGGCAGAAACCTTCCCTCCCACTCCGGCGCATCCGCACCCCGCACCGGCAGCACCGTGTCCTGCGCGCTCACCATCGCCGCCAGCATCCCGCTCTCCCCGCCCCGGGCCAGCAACTCACCGAACAGCGCCCGCAGCGGCTCGAGTTCGGGCCCGGGCCGCATCAGCGCCAGCTGCGCCCGCGTGTGGTCGATGACCCGCTGCGCAGCGGGCCGCCGCTCCTGGTCATACGTGTCCAGCAGCCCCCGACCCGCCATCCCGCGCACCGCGAACGCCAGCTTCCAGCCCAGATCCACCGCGTCCAGCAACCCCGTACTCAGCCCCTGTCCGCCGATCGGGAAATGCACATGCGCCGCATCCCCCGCCAAAAAGACCCGCCCCCTGCGATAACACCCCGCCAGCCGGGAGAAATCGCTGAACCTGCTCAGCCACCTGGCATCCCGCACCGCCACCTCCCGCCCCGCGATCCAGGACACCTCGCGCCGCAACTCCTCCACCGTCGGCGGCACACCACGCCCCACATGCGCACCCCCGCAGTTCAGAGTCCGCAACCGGACCACCCCACCCCCCGCCTCCTTGGCCACCATCCAGCCCCGCGGCGTGCGATGCCACCCCGCCGCAAAACCCCCACCCCCCTCAAAACGCACATCCCCCGCCATCGCCGAGACCGTTGCCGGATACGTCCGCGAGGCGAAGCCCGCCTCCTCCCGGACCAGACTGCGCGCCCCGTCCGCACCCACCAGATACGCACCCGCACACTCCACCCGGCCACCCGGACCCTCCGCCGTCACACGCACCCCGTCCGCCTCCTGCCACACCCCCACCACCCGATGACCACGCAACACCCGCACCCCCAACGCCCGCGCACGCCCCTCGAAGTGACGCTCCAACACGTCCTGCGCACACTTCAACACCGGCACCGGCTCCCCCACCGGCACCGAGATGGACAGCCCCCGCATCCCCGCGAAATGAAACGCACCACCCGCCCCCCCGGCACCCACAGCGCCGACCCCAGCCTCTACACCGCCAGCCCCAGCACCACCGGCCCCGGCGACCCCCGCACCGGCCCCCGCAAACCCGGGAAGACCGGCAAGATGACCACCCCGCACCAGACACTGCACCGCACGCGCATGCACCGTCGTCGCCTTCGGCCGCTCGCACACACCCGACTCCGCCTCCACCACCACCACAGACACCCCCCGCCCCGCCAACACACACGCAACAACCAACCCCACCGGGCCTCCACCAACCACCACCACCTGCGCCTGTATGCCACGCACCACCGAAAACCTCCCCCAGACACGGACGCGGACCAGCACACCAGCAAAACCACAAGCAACCCGGAAGAACCCGCAAGGGACCCGGCACACACCGGCCACCTATACCGAACAACTCCCCATCCCCACATAGGAGTTGAACCACCCCACCCACCCAGCCGTACGAACAACGCAAAAATATACCGGATGGACGGTTCACAGCAACGGCGCCGACAGACCCCGAACCCAACAGGCCACACACCCCCTTACCGCGGTTTTGGGATCCCTGGTGCCGGCGCTGGCGGTGACGGCGGCCGTGCCGCAGACCGCCGACAGTGCTGCCCTCACTTGGAAGACGCCTTGCTGACACGCCGGTTGGAGACCGGCCGGTGCTGATCGAGCTGCCGGTGCGGAGGCTGTACTGCGAGAACATTCGTTGTTCGCGGCGTACATTCGCCGAGCAGGTGGACGGGTTGACCGTTCGCTACGGCCGTCGCACGCCTGCCGCCCAGAGAGTTCTCGAGGATGTCGCCGTCGCGCTGGCTGGCCGGCCCGGAAGCCGACTCGCGACTGTCCTGCACGCACCGGTGAGTCGGACGACGCTGCTTCGGGCGGTCATGCCCTTGGCCGATCCGGCCTGGACCGCTCCGAGGGTGCTGGGCGTCGATGGCTTCGCCGCCCGCCGCGGACATCAAAATGATCAAGCGTCAGATGTTCGGACGCGCCAAACGCCCCCTCCTCCGGAAGCGCGTCCTGCTCACTGCAGTTCAGGGCCGCCCCCGCCATCCGGCACGACTCAGCATTGATGAGAACGGCCTCATGAGCTCAACCAACGATGAGATCACGCAGGCCGAGCGTCACTTCGGAGTCCGTCTTCCGCAGGACTACCGGCATTTCCTGGCCACGCAGCGGAGCATGAGCCGGTTCGTTCCCCCAGTAGACGACTACCTGATGATCAATGACGTTGCTGAGCTCGTCGATGTGAACGAGGCCGGAGAATTCCAACAACGCTTCCCCGGGAGCCTCGTCATCGGCGGGGACGGAAGCCGCGAAATGCTCACCTACGACTTCCGACAGGACCCTCCGCCTCTGGTCCTGATCGACGTATCCGCGCAGGACTGGTCGTCCGCCATCCACCAGGCGGCTTCGCTGTCTGCCCTGCTTGAGCAGTTCCCCGAAAGCGGATGGAAGTGGAACGCCTGCACGGTGTTGGTCCGCTGCTCAGGAGAGGATTTTTGATGACCGTCTATCGCGAGGAACCTGCTGCCATCGGCAAGTTCTTCGGATGCCTTGTCGGCCGGGCGTCGTCAGCGGCGTCCGGAGGTATCTTGAGCTGCCGTCGGAACGGGCGAACGCCTGGTCTCAGGGCGATGATCCAGTACGGTCCGGGACTGATCGACGGCTGCCTGGTCGGCACAGGCTTGATCAGGAGCGGCAGATCAGCATGAGCAAGGTTGCGGTTCGAGCTACTGCCACACCAGTCCGGCGACCCGGCGGAAGTTGCCGCCCAGGATCGCGGTCACGGCGTCGTTGGGGTATCCCCGCGCCAGAAGCGCGTCTTCGACGCTCAGCAGGCCTTCCGGGGGCATGAAGTTGATCGGCCCCCAGCGGGTGTAGCAGTCGGGGAACAGCTCCGGGCTCTGTTCGAGCATCGCGTTGAAGTCCTCGTGGTCGAACGGGTAGTCGGTCGACACTCCGACGTGTTCCGGGCCGACGAGCTCGACGGCATAGTCGATGTGCCGTACCAGCGCGTCGACGGTGGCATCGTTGGGGCCGAGGAAGATCCCGACACCGGTGATGCCGATGACCCCACCCGTGGCGGCACACTCCTTGGCCTGCTCGTCGGTGACGTTGCGGGGGTGGTCCCACACCGAACGCATACAGGAGTGGCTGTAGATCACCGGCTGCTCGGAAACCTCGCACATGTCCAGCCCGGTACGGGCCCCGCAGTGAGAGCCGTCCGCCACCATGCCGACGGCGTTCATCTCCCGTATCAGCGCCCGCCCGTAGGCGGTGAGCCCCTCGTCGACCTCGTCCAGGCAGCCTCCGCCGGCCGCGTTGCGGTTGTTGTAGCTCGGCAGCATCGTGCGGACACCGAGATCGTAGAAGTGGCGCACTCGGTCCAACTGCCCATCGAGCGGACCGGAATCCTCCAGGTCGAAGGCGACCGCCACGTCACCCGCTGCCCCGGCGGCTTCGACGTCGTCGACGCTCGCAGCCAGCCGCAAACGCTCATCCGCGGCGATCCGTTCCCGCCAACTCGCGATCAGACCGGTGACGTCATCAGTGCTGTGGGGGGCATAGCCCACGTTCACCGAAACGAAGCTGCCCCCCGGCCTGCGGTAGCGGGCCAGTTCACCGACATCCGCACGCCTCTCCAACGGCAGGCAGCAGTGCTGCTCCCACAGCAGGGGCGGGCGACGCGGTCCTGAAGATTCATTCGACACGATACGAATCATGCCGTGCCCCGACGGCTCCAGACTCGGCAACGGGGACCGGGACAATTCCTGCCGTGACCTCCAGCGCAACGGTCGACATCACGCATTCAACGTGAGCAGCGGTCTCACCGGTGGGCAGGTCTGTGGTGTCTCAAGACGTTGGTTCCACGAAGTTCTCGAACGGCTTCCGATGCAGGTGGTCGGACAGCGCTTAGGCGGAGGCGGAGGCCACGAAGAACGGAATGGCGACGAGGAAGCGGCCTGCCTCGGCGCGTCGGCGCTGTTCGGCGAGCCACTCGTCAGCCTGGTCACGGCCGACGGCGCCGCTGGCGCAGACCGGCTCGGCGAGCCTCGCGAGCAGCGACAGCATTGAGGGGTCGGTGAACACGCTGGTGTGCACCTCGACGGTGACATCGTCGAAGCCGCCGGCCAGGAGCAGGCTGCGGTACTGGCGGCCGGCGCGGGGCGTGCCCAGTAGGTCGCCGCGGGCGTGCACGATCGTGCGGGTGAGCGCCGCGTCATCCGAGTCAATCATGATGGCGTCCCAGTCCTGACCGACCAGGACAATCCTGCCGCCCGGGTAGAGGACCCGTCGGGCCTCCGCCACCGCGCGCCCTGGCTCCTGAAGTACGTGGAAGACCTTGTCGGCACGGTAGCCGCGCACGCTTTTGTCGGAGAACGGCAGATCCTCCGCCCTCGCCTCCCGGAACTCGGCCTCCGACCACCGCTCCCGGGCCGCGGCCAGCATCCATGGGCTGGGATCCACGCCCACCGCGTGGACGCCGCGTTCGGCCAGTTCGGCGACGGCTCGTCCGGCGCCGCAGCCGACGTCCACGACGGTCGAGCCCGGGACGAGGGACAGCAGTTCGTACGAGCGGGCCCGCAGCCGAGTGGCATTCGGCATCTGGTCCGCAGCGTCGAGGACGGCCAGCAGGGCTTCGGTGTCGCGGTGCTCTTCCACCGCTTCCTGATTCTTGGACATGGACGTCATGCTGCGACTTAATGTCGGCATGAAGTCAAGCGAAGACGGCGCCCTTGGCACGTTGAGCATCGGCGCCCTCGCGGCACGGTTCGGCCTGGCCACGCACGTGCTGCGGCATTGGGAGGCGATGGGCCTGCTCCACCCCGGGCGGGACGCTGGAGGGCGCCGCCGCTACGGTGCGGACGACCTCACCCGCGTGGCGACGATCCTCATCCTGAAGGAGGCCGGCCTTGGCCTGAACACCATCAGGAGCCTGTCCGCAACCGTCGACCGCGCCTCCCGGCACGAGATCCTGCATCCCGCGGCCGAGGAACTCCGGTCGAGAATCGCAGCGGCCCAGGCCTCGTTGGAGCTCATCGAGGGAGGCCTGAGCTGCGAGTACGAGGACGTCACCCAGTGCCCGAACTACCGGCGGCTCGTCGCTGAGCGGACCGATCCCCGAAGTCCGGCCGGAGAGCCAGTGATCGAGGCCGTGGCACCAACCTCATGAGACAGCACAACTAAGATTCGGTGCCGGTCTGGACCGGGTTGCCGCCCCAGTCGTGAGTGTGCGGGCTTGGTGTTCGCCGCGGGTCCGGGCACGCAGGGAGGCGGTGGTGTGAGCTTCGGCTGCACCAATGTGGTCACCGAGGGCGGCGAGGGTCTGGGCACGCTGGTAGTACGGGGCTCCGAGGCCGCCCGCCAGCCCAACCGGCAAGCACACGCCGCAGGTCGCAAACCGCTCACCGGCATGTGGACCGGAAACACCCTTGAACACCCCCGCAGCGCACCCGGACCTACCCTCGAGCGGTGAAGCGGGCTCCCCACAGGTCACGGAGCAGAGCGATCTCGGCCATGTGGTGGATGAATTCGAGGTTGGTCCCCGACAGCACCTCGACGTACCGGTCGTCGGGATCGGAACCGTACGGATACTGCGAGAAACCGACCCTGTCCAACTCCTCGTCAGTGACAGCCGCGACACTGCCACGCCAGCAGTCGACAACCGCCCAGAACCGCTCCAGCGCCAAAGCCGCGAAGGGAGTGAAGTCGACCAACAGTTTCGGATCCTCGCGCCGTTCACCGAAGGTCCACTCCCACCCACCCGCAAAGCAGGAATGCAGGTGCCCCAGCCGCCACGCAATGGTCGTGACCGGCGCCGCGTCGGGCTCCGGAACACCAGTGTGGGACAGGACCTGCTCAACCCGCCCGACACTCACGCCCCAGTCATCGGCAATCTTCGCCACGGTCATGCCACCGGCAGCCTGCCGGGCAACCTCGGCATACTCGTTCGCCGGGATGTCCGCGGCGCCCAAGTCGAGGACCCACTCCCCCGGCCCGAACGCCCTCGGCGTCACCGCCACACCCCGCCGCCGGATCGACCAGCAACCGGGCACCGGCTCCCACAGGTACTCCTCATCGCTGAGCCCCGCCAGCCGCACCTGCGCCATCTCCCTGGCACGGTCGAACTGGTCGAGCAGTAAGCCCAAGCGGTCGGTCCGCGCGCCCTCTGTCCCCATGCCGGGTTCCCTTCGCAGTCGCGTCTCGTACCTCACTGCGCTCAGGGGGGAAGTTAACGGCTCGCCTCACGGGGCGCGACCGATTTCCTCGCCCACGAAACGGTGCCGTATCACCCGCATCACCGCACTCGTCCAGGCCGCCCTCACCCTCCGCGTAACCTGCTCAACGCGAATCCCGGAGGTTGATGTCGGCGGCCAACCCAACCCCCAGCGGAACAGCAGATCCGCATCGGCAGACCGACGTTGGTTGATTCAGCACGTGGCCGGCGGGCCGACCACCGGCAACCACAACGGCAATTGCCCCATGGCGGCCAAATGCCTCGACGCCAACTCCCCGCGTGGGCTCGCCGCAGGCGCCCACCTCCGCCTCCACCAGCGTCCGGGAACGCCATGACCCCGCCCCGCGTTGCCACGAGCATGACGACGAATACGCCGAGGCCCGAGGTGCTGCGATACACCGCCTTCTCCAGCGACCCCGACGGCGGAAACCCCGCCGGTGTCGTTCTGGACGCCACCGCACTGGACGACAGCGACATGTTGGCCATCGCCGCCGACCTCGGATACTCGGAGTCCGCGTTCCTGACTGCGCCCCCGGAGGGCCTCAGCGGCCAAGAGGGGCGGGCGTACAGCATCCGTTACTTCAGCCCCAAGGCCGAGGTGCCGTTCTGCGGGCACGCCACCGTCGCGACCGCCGTCGCGCTCGCCGAGCGGATCGGTCCCGGGCAGTTGGTGTTCGCGACGCGTGCCGGCACCGTGCCGGTGGAGGTGACCGAGGTGCGCGGGACACTCCGGGCCACGCTCACCAGTGTCGAGCCGCACATCGAGGAGATCGCCGACGCCGACCTCGCGGAGGCGCTCGCCGCGCTCGACTGGCCGGCCGCCGATCTCGACCCGGCCTTCCCACCCCGTATCGCCTTCGCCGGCGCCCGCCATCTCGTTCTCGCGGCGGCGACGCGCGCCCGCCTCGCAGATCTCGCGTACGACTTCGCGCGCCTCGAAGCCCTGATGCACCAACTGGACCTGACCACGGTCCAGTTGGTGTGGCGGGAGTCGGCCACCGTCTTCCACGTCCGTGACCCGTTCCCCGTCGGCGGCGTCGTCGAGGACCCGGCGACCGGCGCCGCAGCCGCCGCGTTCGGTGCTTACGCCCGCGATCTCGACCTGGTCCCCGAGGACACCGTCCTCACCCTGCACCAGGGCGCGGATCTGGGACGCCCTGGCGAACTCACGGTGACGCTGCGCGCGGGTGACCCGCGCGTCCGTGTCAGCGGCGTCGGAGCTCGCATCAGCTGAAGCTGAAGCGCAGCGGTGATGGCAATGCAGGCACAGGTCTTCCCGGTGATCGCGGGGCGACGCGATTCCATGATCGCTGGACCCGTGCCTCTTCTGCTCCCGAGGTGCTCCATCGCGCCAATCCGCGCGAGTTCTTAGACGTCTGGGCGGGCGCCGCGTGTGGCGCCCGCCGATGCGGCCACCACGCACAGCACCGCGATCCACTGCGACCAGTGCAGCGACTCCTGGAGCACGATGAGGCCGATGAGTGCCGCCATCGCTGGTTCGAGGCTCATCAGGATGCCGAACACGTGTGGTGGGATCCTGCGTAGTGCTTCCAGATCCAGCGAGTACGGGATCACCGACGACAGCAGTGCCACGCCGAGCCCCGCAATCAGGACCCACGGCTGGATCAGCGCCGTTCCGCTGTCGGCCACGCCGAATGGCACAGCCACCAGTGCCGCGACGGCCATTCCCAGAGCCAGACCATTGCCTTCCGTGGTGTGGCGGCCCAGCGCCGCGCCGACCAGGATGTACAGGCCCCAGCACGTGCCCGCGGCGAGGGCGAACAGAAAACCGACAAGGTTGAGGTCGCCACGCCCCTCCACCAGCAGGACCACACCGCCTGCCGCGAGCACGGCCCAGAACGCGTCCAGCCATCGCCTCGACCCGGCCAGGGCCACCGCCAGCGGCCCGAGGAACTCGATGGTCACCGCGATCCCCAACGGCAGCCGGGCCAGCGCCAGGTAGAAGCACAGGTTCATCGAGCCGAGAATCACGCCGTAACTGAGCACCACGGTCCACGCGCGACGATTCATACGCAGCGGCGGCCGCCACAACAGCATCAGCACCGCCGCCGCGAAGAACAGTCGCAACGCGACTGTCCCGAAGCTGCCCACCGCGCTGAACAGGTGCTTGGCCAATGCCGAGCCCACCTGAACGCTCACGATGCCAAGCAGTACCAGTGCCGTTGGCGGAATCGCGTCGAAGGAACGTCCGGCCAGTGCGGTCAGGGAGGATCGGGGGGACGGGCCGCGTTCAGTCCTGTCGACGTTCGAGGTGGCCACGCGTGGATTATCGACGATCGAGTGCCCTGAGTCGCCTGATTTTCTGGGCACGCACGGAGCCCGAGCTGAACTCCGCCTCAGCCTCCATCCTCTGCGCCCGAAGATCACCACACGCCCGGCAGCACCGCCGGGCCGTCTCGCCAGACGCCACACCTCACCGCCAGGGCAGGAAGGTGATCCTGGATCAGATAGCGGATCCCAAGGGCAGCTAGGGCGCGTAAATAGTGGTGATCATCCGGTTGGCGCGAGGGCCTTGATCCAGATCAAGCCGTGCCTGTTCCCATCGTCACGACGCTCGCTCACACGAAGCACTATCCCGCCGCCGCGCCGACCATCGCCTCCATGAGATCGGCAGCCTCGTCGCTCGTGAGCGATCCCTCCCGGACGAGCGAGTGCCATGTCACGAACGAGATCGCATGGCTGACGGCTGTCCCTGTACGCACGCGCGCACGACCTCGCTCGCGGCGTCCCGTCATCAGTGAACGAGCGACGTGGCGGAAGTATCCGAGGAATGCCTCGCGGGCCGCTGGCGGGACAGCATCGCGTCTCGCAATGTTTGTGCAGAACGCGTCGGGGGCGGTTGTCGACCGGCGGTGAAGTCAGTCCAGGCCGGTCGCCCATGCCGTCAGCGCGGCGAAGTCGTCGATGGCAAGACCGCATCGGGGGTCGATCCGGTGCAGTAGGGCGGGACCGTCGTAGTGTTCCTTCACCCAGGCTCGATCGGCCTCTGTGATCTCGTCGTCGATCCAAACGAACGCCCGGCCTTTCGCCCACGCGACGATCTCAGGCGTCTTCCAGAACACACCGCCTCCGGGCTGAACCCGTGGGGGGGCCAGGGAATGAAAGGCAGCTCCGGCAATCCCAGGACTGGCGCGATGAAAGCGTTGGCTTCTTCCTCCCTTCTCTGAACTTTGGGACCGTTCCGCCCCAAAGCCTCTGGTCTGCAGCTCTCTGAAACCGAATTTGGGACACGGCCGCGCGAGCCTGCTGGATCGTCACACACCAGACAACTTGCGCGGCTGTCTCCATGCCCCCGCCCCCACCGACCAAGATCTCTCGCAGGTCGGCTCGTTAGGGTCGGAGGCATGACGACACCCCTTGCCCGCAGTGCCTTCGACTCGCTCCGTCTCGACGCCGTGCCCGACCAGGAGGCATTGCGCCGGGCGTACGAACTCCCCGGCGACGCTGCCGTGCGCAAGCAGATGACCGAACTCACCGAGCACACCCGGCGGTTGATCGGCTGCTCATCGCTGGTCCTGGTCGCCAGCGCGGACGCCGAGGGCAACTGCGACGTCTCGCCGCGCGGCGGCCCCGCCGGGTTCGTCGCCGTCCTGGACGCGCGGACGGTGGCGATTCCGGACGCGACCGGCAACAAGCGTCTGGACACCCTGCAGAACGTCATCGCCACCGGACGGGCCGGGCTACTGTTCGTCATCCCCGGGCGGACCACCACCCTGCGGGTGAACGGCCGGGCTGTCGTCTCCACCCGCCCGGAGCTGCTGTCGCAGCTGACCGCCGTGGGAAGGCCGCCGGCCAGTGCGCTGGTACTGGGGATCGAGGAGGTCTACCCGCACTGCCCCAAGTCGCTGCTGCGCAGCGGGGCCTGGAAGCCGGAGCAGTGGCTGCCCGCGGACGCCCAGCCGACCTCGGCCGAGGTGACGCTGGCCCAACTGCGGATGCCGGAACTGACGATCGCCGACATCGAACAGACGGAGGCAGACTCGCTGAAGTACCGGTACGAGTAGCGGGCCGATATGCGAGTGAACACCAGCCGGCCGAACCCCAGGCCAGCACGCCCCCGAGATCAATCGCGGGTCAGCCCGTAAGAGCGAGAGCCGCTCCGCCTGCCGCCTCAGTACTGTCACTTCGCATGACCGAGATCGAGATCACCGCAGACCTGGTCCGCGACCTACTGCAGGAGCAACATCCAGACCTTGCGGGGCTGGCCATCCGCGAGGTGGCGGGCGGCTGGGGCAACCAAATGTGGCGCCTCGGGAACGAGTTGGCCGTGCGGATGCAGCGCATGGACCCCACCCCGGAGCTCCAGCTCAAGGAGCGACGCTGGCTACCCGTGCTGGCCCCGCGCCTGCCGCTCCCGGTGCCGACCCCGGTGCGGTTCGGCGAACCGTCCGAGCGCTTCCCCAAGCACTGGACCGTGATGACGTGGGTTCCCGGCGAGCCGCTGGACCACGGCTCGATCAGCCGCGGCGCCCACGCGGCCGACACGCTCGCGGGCTTCCTCCGGGCGCTCCATGTGGAGGCGCCCGCCGAGGCGCCGATCGCTACGGACCGCGGTGCCCATCCCAGGAACTGCGCGGCCGGCTTCGAGACTTCTTCCAGGCCGTTGCCCCCGACGACATCGCTGCCGACGTCCGGGCCGTCTGGGACGACGCCGTTGCGGCCCACGCGTGGGAGGGGCCGCCGGTGTGGGTGCACGGCGACCTCCATCCCGCGAACGTCGTCGTCTCGGACGGAACGCTCTCGGGCATCGTCGACTTCGGTGACATGTTCGCCGGCGATCCGGCATGGGACCTCGCCGCCGCATGGGTGCTGCTACCCGCGGGCACGGCCTCACGGTTCTTCGACATGTACGCGCATGCGGACGAGGCGGCGATCCGGCGCGCCCGCGGGCTGGCCGCTATGAAGAGCCTCTTCCTGATGCTCATGGGGCAGAACGGAGATCGGGGCCTTCCCGGCGGCAAGCCGCACTGGGGACCCGCAGGCCGGGCTGCACTTGATCGTGTTCTGAAGGGCGTTTAGCGCACGCTTCTTTGAACTCGTTCTCGATCTTGCTTGAGAGCCATACGGCAGCCACCTTCGAGGGACCGCTCTTTCCGCTGGTGAGGAGCGATGGCCTCAAGTTCAATGACAGCTCGCCGGCGGCGCGGGTACGGCGGGAGTGTCAGCTACTGCTCATCGGGCCACAGCGCGGCCAGAGGGGCGGGCAAGATTTCTCGGGCCGCGTCAAGGAACTGTGGGCCTTCGTCCGTGGCGTCCTTCCCGCCTTCGTGAATGGCCCGTATCGCCCGCTCCACCCAGTCGTGCTCGAGCCTTTCCCAGTCCGCGGCAAGGCGGCGCAAAAACACCAGACGAAAGCGCCGTCTGGTGTCCGCGTCGAAGGGGGCGAAGCCGTTGAGAGCGATCTGAAGGCAGACGTCGAAGGCGGCGGTGAGGTCCGCTGGCGTGCTGTCCTGATCGCTGGTCAGCCACAGGTGCACAAGCGCGTTCGCAGCGGATACAACAGGGCGTCCTGTGGTCGCGTGGAAGGTGACGACGGCCGTGCCCCACACACCGGCCCACGGTTGCAGCCCATGCGCGAAGATGTCATCAGCAACGTCGCAGAGGAACTTCGCCTGCTGCTGCAACTGATGGTTGTCGTCCCGGATCCAAGAGAACCAATAGTCGTCCGTCCGGGGCCGGTACCGGTGGTCCGGCCCGAAGTCGTACGTCCAGAACGGGTCCGTGCTCCACGGCTCAGCTTCCGAATCGTCTCGCAGGCGCACCCGGATCTGCCGACGGCCGTCGTCCCAGAACCTGTCGATCGCCACGATGTCGATGAGCCCGCTCCAGCCCTCCGACGGACACTGGGAACGCCACAGCAGCGCCAGGCGGCGCCATGCGGCGACGGTTTCGCCGGTGTCGGGGAACAGGTCGTCGGCGCGGAGCCCCTCAGGGGTAGTGACGGCTACGGCCAGGAGCATCAGGTTGAGCGAGTACGTCGCCGGCCGGGTCGGCACCGGCACGCGCTGCGGCATGTAGTCGTCGTAGCGGTTGTCGTGGCGTGTGTGCAGCGCACGGTGGAAGAGGCTGAGCAGGACCGTGAGCGTTTGCGTCCGCAGCGACCGCGGCCAGCCCTGCAACCGTTCCACGAGGAAGGAAACGGTCGTTCCGCGTGTGGTCAGCGGCATTGAGGACAGCAACGCATACAGGAACGCGTCGTCCAGGGTGGACGGCCTGGTGCGGCGTGTGGGGTGGCGCACTGACTCGGCCAGATCGTGCAGTTCTTGCGTGGCGAGCCGGGCTACCAGGTACTCCCCGAAGGTGGCGTGGAGGAATTCGTAGGCGCTCAGGGTCCGGCCTTCGCGGCTGGCCCGCGCCTCGTGGACGAAGAAGAACCGACCCAGTAGCAGTTGTGCGGCCGTGAGGTGGGCGCGCAGGCCGGTGGGAGCGGAGAGGCTTTCCGGCCCGAGGGCGGCGAGGTCGGTGTTCAGTTCCGCCGCGCTGATCCACTGCTGGCCGCGGTTGAACATCGCAAACGCCACGATCGACAACTGGGTGAGCTCTTCTTCCACCGCCTCGCCGAGTTGTTCCTCGGTCAACCCAGCCGCACTCTTGCGGACCTCCCGTTCGGCAAAGCTGATGAGGAGGCGTTCGTAGAGCTCAGCCTGGCCCAGTGCGGCACTGTGGAGTTGCAGCGCGTTGCGGTCGGAGTCGTACAGCGCCAGCATGAGCAGCAGCAACGGCTGGGACGCCAGCTCGCGGTGCGCAAGTACGGTGACCGCAGTGAGGGGTTGAAGGCCGCGGGCGGCGAAGCCGGCAGTGTTGGTGGTGTTCCACACCTCCAACCACTGTGCCACCTGACGGTCGTTGAAGGGCTCCAGTCGCAAAGCGATCATGCCCTCCGCGGCACGTGCCCGGTCGGCGACTGCCGTGCGGCTGGTGACGAGGACGGCGACGGGCCGCCCCTGACTGGCCTCGCGCGCCTGGAACTCGGCCACCCGCAGCAAATAATCCGTCTGGCTGGTGCCGGTCGCCTGCAGCAGCTCGTCGAAGCCGTCCAGCATGATCACCGGAAGCGTGCGCCGGCCGCGATGTACCAGCTCGGGCCAGTTTACGGACTCGCCGGTGAAGGAGCGGACCGCCTGCTCGACCTGGGTCTGCAGGTCGGCGTCAGCAGCGGCTTCCCGCAGTACGACGCGTACGACGAGGAAGTCGGCGGGAGGGAGACGGGCCGCCAGCACCTGCGTAAGCACCGACTTGCCCGAGCCCGGCTGGCCCAGTACGAGCAGCGGGACGCGCACGGCCTGCACCGACGTCAAGTACCCCAGCAAGAATGCATCCAGGTCGCCGCGCACCGGCCGCTCTTGCCACCAGCTCTCGGTGGCGAATGGGTCGGACGGGCCCACATCGCACACCCGGAAGTCCGGATTGACGTACGCGGCGCCCAGGAGTGGCAGGCTCGTCCCGTCCAGGGCATCGCGGGAAGTGAGGATCGGACGATCAAGCACCGCCGCGTGAGCACGCGCCAGACCGGTGATCCAAGCATCCGCAGGTCTACGCTGCGCGATCGGCGCGAGGACCTCCTGCAGCCCCTCCAGGGAGGCGCTCACCGTCCCTAATCGCGCCCGGGTCGCCTGGTGATCCACCAGGTTGGCCCAGAAAGCGACCTCCGGGCATTCAAGCGCCAACTGCCTGAAGAGTTCCTCATATCGAGTGACGGCCCTCCCAGGAAGATCATTCGAGAGCGTCTGCGCGAACCGTTCTTTGTGCGTGTCGTCGAGACCGTCCCACACCGCCAGACCCGACACGAACCGGGTCACCTCACCGGACAGACGCCCGTAGAACTCTGAAAGGGCTTCCAGTGTCGTCTCGTAAGGCCGCTGCGGCACAGGCAACGGAACCTCGGCCCGAAGCAAGCCGGCGGCAAGAGAACCCAGCCGCCGGGAAGTCACCGCATCACCCCCCGCCAGGCTCGCTTGTTCGGCAGCCGTCAGCTCAAGATCCCGCGGATCGCACGGTAGATCCGTCTCGGAGAGGACCTCGAAATACGCGGAAAGAACCACCACCGCGTGGGCCGCGGCCAGGCGTTCGCTGCGATCGAACCGGGCCAGCCCGCGCGCCTGTTCACCAAGACTGCGCACCAGACCCGCACTCAGCCGGGCCAACTCACCCCGCACGTCGAACAGACTGGAAAGCAGACCGACGCCCGTGGCTGAGGTGGCAAGCAGCAGCCCTCCCGTCAACCGGTCCAACGCCTCGACCGTACGCTCCTCCGACGCACCCAGCAGGCGAATAGCATCCCGATAACTCAGCCCCACCCCAAACCCCCGACTGAGGAGCCTTCATCACCGTCCGGACGAGTACCGTATCCGCACTCGGCTGTCCGGCGATGGTGAATCACTCGCTCCGCAAGCGAGCGTCGAGGACACCGACAGCTCATACGGTTCAGCACCCGACTTGGAGGTTGTCTCACGTGGCAAGTGTCGCGAGCTCCTTGTAGCAGGTCAGGGCGGCGGCCATGGCCAGGCCTGGGCTCTGCCAGTGGTTGCGGACCACGTACGGGATCTTGAGACCACGAGCAGCCCATGGAAGGCTCATGCCGCATGATCGATGAATTCGCCAAGGACAACCTGCACGGGAGACTGCGGCGGGACCGCAAGGCGCTGCTCTGGAAAGTCGACGGCTTGTCCGAATACGACGCCCGCCGGCCTTTGACAGCGACCGGGACCAACCTCCTCGGCCTGGTCAAACACGTGGCCAGCGTCGAGGCCAGGTACTTCGGCGAGGTCTTCGACCGCCCTTCCCCGGAACCGCTGCCCCGATGGCAGGACCACAACGGCGACGATCTGTGGGCGACCGAGGACGAGACCCGCGATCAGATCATCGGGTTCTACCGGCGCACGTGGGAACACTCGGACGCGACGATCAACGAGCTTCCCCTCGACGCCCCCGGCCACGTGCCGTGGTGGCCCGAGCCCTATCTCAACACGAACCTGTTCGCCGTCATGGTCCATGTCCTCGGCGAGTCCAACCGGCATGCCGGGCACGCCGACATCCTGCGCGAGGGCCTCGACGGCCGGACCGGGATGCGCCCCGAACACGAGCAGCCGATCGACGAGGAAGCCCGTGCAGCCCACTGCGCGAAGATCGAGCAGGCCGCCAGATCGGCCGCACCGATCAAGACTCAGACGTCGTTTCTAATGGTGTGATCGTTCGTTGGACCGTGCGTGATGGATCTGGTTGAGCGGCTGGTGCCGGACGAGTTGTGGGGTCTGTTCCGGCGGGTGGTGCCGCCGACGGAAGTCATACGTCCGCAAGGTGGCGGCCGACGTCGAGCGGGTGACCGCGAGGCATTGGCCGCGATCATCTTCGTGGCGACCTCGGGCTGCACGTGGCGGCAGCTGCCGCCGGTGTTTGGCCCGAGCTGGCAGACGGTCTACCGACGATTCGCCCAGTGGAGTCGGGCCAGGGTCTGGGCCCGACTCCACCGCGTCATCCTCGACGAACTCGGGGCCCGCGGAGAACTGGACTGGTCGCGCTGCGCGATCGATTCGGTCAGCATGCGGGCTGCAAGAGGGGGCCTCTGACGGGACCGAATCCGACCGACCGTGGCAAGCCTGGATCGAAAATCCACCTGATCACCGACCGGAACGGACTGCCGCTCTCGCTGGGCATTTCCGGCGCGAACATGCACGACAGCCTCGGTCTTGAACCACTCGTACGGGGCATCCCGCCGATCCGGTCTCGTCGAGGACCTCGTCGACGGCGCCCCTCCAAGCTCCACGGAGACAAGGGCTACGACTACGATCGCCGGCTGCCGTCGGCTCCACCGCCGATACGAACGCAAGGTAGAACACTTCCTGGCCTTCGTCGGCATAGCCGCAGCCCTCATCTGTAACCGCCGATTGGCCACCCTGCTCAAGGCCTGAGCCGGTTCTCCTGCACATCGAAACAGACCAGTCCCATCGAGTCCGCCAAGTCTGCCGCGTAGGCCGAAGCTTCCTCGGCCCTGCTCCAGCCCATCCCGAAGTACATGAGCGGACCGCTTGCACTCTCGATCAACGGCCCAACCGACCAGGGCGAGGTCTCTTCCTCGTCCTCGGTGATGTCGCACCACCGCTCCAGAAGCGCGGCAACGTAGGCAGCAATGCGTTCAGACGGAGGCTCCACGGCCTCACCGTCGAGATAGCGGTCGTGCAGGACGTTGAAGACCCGGCCGGCGGTCTTGTCATCCACCGGCCGCTCGCCTTCCCAGACAGCCAGGTCGTAGCTCATGCCTGGAGACTTTCACACCACACTGACACCCATCTGGGCCGGTCGTCAGCACCCACTTCAACCAAATGAAACGACGTCTTAAAGAGCGTTTTGTCCCGGCAGGGCTGTTTCAGTGCAGTTCAGGTGGCGGACCGCTTCGGGCTGGCTGAGGCAGTAGACGTTTTTTGTGGCAGGTGTGG
Organism: Streptomyces sp. NBC_00554; assembly: GCF_041431135.1. Classification (NCBI taxonomy): domain Bacteria; kingdom Bacillati; phylum Actinomycetota; class Actinomycetes; order Kitasatosporales; family Streptomycetaceae; genus Streptomyces; species Streptomyces sp. NBC_00554. The sequence goes on from NZ_CP107799.1 coordinate 50,353, forward strand.
CGGATGACGGGCTTCGAGGGTCCGTTTCGGTCCCTTCGCTCCTGTCTGATCCCGACACGCCCCCGGGCACGCCTGTTTGCGCCCTGTGGCGGGACGGCGGCCATCGGTACTACAGAAACATGCCTCGCCGACAGCGGCCGTATCCGAGTGACCTGTCCGATGCCCGTTGGGAACTGCTGGAACCAACTCTGGCAGCCTGGCGGGCCGAAAGAAGAGGGAAAGGCCTGGACATCGGGCGGCCGCCCGAGCACGACCTGCGCCGGATCATGGACGCCATTCTCTACGTCGACCGGACCGGTATCCCTTGGCGATACCTCCCGCACGACTTCGCCCCGTGGGAAACCGTCTACGGATACTTCGCCGCCTGGCAGAAGGACGCGGTCTTCGATCAGCTCAACGGTCTCCTCCGACGACTGGTCCGGGAAGCCGAAGGCCGCGACGCCGAGCCCAGCGCCTGCGTCCTCGACGCCCAGAGCATCAAGACCTCAGCCAACGTGGCCGCGGCCGGTCAGGGCATCGACGCGGGCAAGAAGATCGCAGGCCGCAAACGTCACATCGGCGTCGACACACTCGGCCTCCTCCTGGCCGTGCTGGTCACCGCCGCCAGCGTCTCCGACAACGCCGGCGGCATCCATGTGCTCTCGCACATCGCCGCCGACCACCCCCGCATCACCAAAGCTTGGGCCGACACCGGCTACCGCACCAAAGTCATCGACCACGGCGCCCGCCTCGGCATCGACCTCGAAGTCACCCGCCGCGACCCTGCCCACAAGGGTTTCAAGGTGATTCCGCGGCGCTGGGTCGTCGAGCAGACCTTCGGCTGGCTCATGAACCACCGCCGCCTCGCCCGCGACTACGAGACCCACCCCCACCGCTCCGAAGCCATGATCAAGCTGGCGATGGTCGACCTGATAAGCCGCCGCCTGACCAGGGAATCCACCCCGAACTGGCGCGATACCTGAACTCCGAGTGCGTCAATGGAACGGGTGGGATCGCTGACTCGGACCGGGAGGGTCAAAGCTCACCCCGTTCTCGTCGAGTGCATTGAAGACAGTCACGCGCCCCGTCTCGAAAGCGAAGCTGATGTCGACGTTTCCCTGAGCGACGTCCCCGCCCGTCCATTCGAGCAGTTCGGCCGCCTTGAGTGGCAGCCCCCGCAGAGCCTGCAGCCCGGGAAAAGGTTCCGGGTGCCACTGCAGATCGAAGCCGGGCCACCGGACTGGATAGGTGGGGTCGATCGTGTTCCACGTCAGGGACAGATCGCCCAGCTTTTGATAGTTGATCTCGACCTGCTGGCCATCGAAGTCGAACAGCACCGGGCAGTCGCAGAACCACTCGTCATCCCTGAGGTCCCAGACCATCCAGACTCTCGTGAGCGTCCGGCCAGCAAGACCACGCAGCCGATGCCCATGCTCCTGCACGACGTCACTACGGCCGTCCAACCATGTTGGCTGGTAGCCCGCGATGCCGAAATCGAACATGACGTCATCTTGCCAGAGGCGCCCTTCCTGGGATCAGAGCAGCCCCGAGCGGCGACCAACCATCGACTTCTGAAACAGCCCTGCCGGGACAAAACGCTCTTTTAGAGGTTGTCTCACGTGACGTGATGTTCGTGCGGCACGATGCCGGTCGTGGGTGCTGATCCATCGAAGCGTCTGGTTCCCGATGAACTCTGGGAGCCGGCCGCCCCGTTGCTGTCATCGTTCGCTGCTCGTCCGCAAGGTGGTGGGACCGCTCCGTGTGACGAGCGGGCCGTGTTCACGGCAGTGGTGTACGCGCAGACCAGCGGCTGCGCCTGGCGGCATCTACCGCCGACGTTCGGCACGTCGCCCGCCACCGCGCATCGCCGCTTCACGGTATGGACCCAGGCTGGCCTGTGGCGTCGGCTGCACCTGGCGGTGCTGGACGAACTCGGGGCCCGGGGCGAGGTGGACTGGACCTCGGCGATCGTCGACGCGGCCTCCGTTCGCGCCAAAGGGGGGGGATCGCTGACCAGGCCGAACCCGGTCGATCGCGGCAGGAAGGGCAGCAAGCCGCACGTGCTGTCCGATGCCCAGGGCATCCCGCTCGCCGTCGTCGTGTCCGGCGCGAACATGCACGACAGCCTCGCCCTCAAGCCGCTCATCCGCGGCATACCCGCCGTCCGGTCCCGCCGGGGACCACCGCGGCGCCGACTCGTCGAACTCTGCGCGGACAAGGCGTACTTCTCCGCCGAACACCTGGCCTGGTTGCGCGAGCGCGGGCTCGTCGCGCGCATCGGGCGGCCCGGCATCGAGTCCGGCGAACGCCTCGGTCGGCACCGCTGGAAGATCGAACGGTCGATCGCCCGGCTCTTCGGCTACCGCCGCCTCACCGTCCGATACGAACGAAAGGGCTCGCACCTCCTCGCCTTCCTCGGCCTGGCCGCCTGACCTGACCTGCTACGAGAAGCTCGCGAAACTTGCCAAGTGAGACACCCCTGTAAGGCTGGATTCCGGGCCTTGCGCACTCTCATCGACGGGTGATCGAGGTCGCCTGGTCCAATGGCCGCGCTCACAGACGGCATGCCGAACGAGGGCGTGGATGGTGCAGAGCTCCCAGCCCCTCGCTGCACTGCCCCGCCACTGCCAGTCGCATCCGCTGGGAAAGCCGAAGTCGAGCGCGGCCGCGGTGTCCGCGTCTCGCATGCGGAAGCGCCCAATCGGCGGTGGTGGTCACGCTGGCGCTCGGGCGATCTCGATCTGCCGGTACGTGAGATGTCGTGAATCCATGCCGCTGTCCAACTCGTAGCGCTACATTGAGAGTTGTCCCACCCACTCCCACCAGGGGGAAACCGGCGTTGAAAGGCGCCGGAAGTCCTATAAGGGAGGTGGGATATGGGTGACAAAACGTCATCCCATCGAGCACGGCTAGTTGCAGAGCTCGCCAAACGCATTGCTGCATCATTGAGCGCTCGCGCTCTTTGGGCGGTGATCGTGGAAGTGATAAGCAGCGACAGCTGAGGCTCGGGAGGAGGCACGGGTCCGAGTGCAGTGCACATTCCCCCTGGCAGTCGGGCCATCCGTGCCTCCTTTAACGAGGCAAACCCCAGCCGTACCAGCCGGATGGAGATGCGCCGCATCCTGCGCTCTGGGCGGCGTCCCGACTCCGCCCGGACGTCGACGGCAATAGTCCGGCACCTTTCCCCTGGACCAGTCTCGCCGGCCGCCGGTGAAAGACGACGGACAAAAGGGCATGCGTGAAGGGCCGACCACCCATGCCAGGCGCAGCTCGGCACGGGGCGACTGCGAGTTTCCCTTTGGCGGGTGGGTCCGGTCGGCGGCGATCAGCGCCAGTTTGTAGGTGGCCCGCTGACCCCGGCTCGCGCCCGTGATCATCGCGGTACTTCTTGACCTGGCCGTCGTTGGCGTCCTCGATCTGCTGACGGCGGGTGGACTGCCAGCCGATCAGCTCGTACGGGATACCGGCGATCTCCATGACCGGGCGTAACCTCGCGGGGCTCTCACGCCACCCCGAGCCGCTCGGAGACCTCCTCCATGGACGCCAGCGTGTCCAGGGTGCCGGCCGCGACGACGTTCGCAAAGACGCCGTCGGCGGACAGGTTGCCCCACCGTGGCTTTTGCTCACGAGACCCGACAGCAAATGTCCATCACTTTCGACAGCAGATGGCGGTCCGAGAGATTCGAACAGTCCAGGCCTGATGACGCCGGACAGACCTCGGGCCTAAGGTGTGCCGGTGATCTTCAAGAGGAAGCGGGAGGCTTCGGGCCTCGCCGCCACCGTGTCCGAGCTGGAGGAGGCGGTTGCCGCCCGCGATGGCGGCCGCACCGGGCGTGCCTTCACCGCAGTGATGAACGATGTGCAGTCGGCGTCGGACGCTGAACGCGTTGTGGCAGGGCCCCGGTTGGCGGTCCTGCTCCCCGCCTTCCCACCCACTGGCCCGCGGCCCATGCTGGCGATGGCGGCCGGCTTCTGCGTCGAGCGCGGGGCCGATCCGGCGGCCTGCGCCGAGCCGATCCTCGACGGCGTCCACCGGGACCTGCTCGACGCCTTGGAGTTCGCCCGCCGCTGGACCGCCACCGGCGCGGCCGAGGACGAACTGCCGGAGCCGGACGAGAAGATCATTGACGACGCGCTTCTGGCCCGCCTGGGCGGCGACGTGTACGAGGCCACGCGGCTGGCGCTGGCCTGGTGCTCGGTCGAGGAGTGGCAGCCGCCCGCGCTGGCCGTGCTGTGCCGCAGCGCCGAGGTGCGCCGTCGGCACGCATCGGCGCTCCTCCCCGCCTGCCGCGACCTGGCGGCCCTGGAGCGGCACGACCTCAAATGCCTGGCCTACGCGCTGGCGGTTCTGGACGACGAGCCCCTTGTGGTGCTGCACAGGCCCACCGGGACCGGGTTCGAGGTGCACATCGGCGGCATCGGGGACAACTTCCAGTTGCACACGCTGCTCGCCCACGTCCTCGTCGGCGGCGGCCACGTGCCCGGCACTACGCCTTCGGCGGAGAGCGTCCGCCTGGCCACTGACCCCGAGCCCGCCCAGGGACGCACCCAGACCGTCGCGACCGGGACCTTCGAACTCCTCGCGGCAGACGGCGAGACGATCTGGAACGAGGGGCTGCCCGACGACATCCCCGTGGTGGAGGGACGCCGCCTGCTCGTGCTCGACGAGCCGACATACCAGCGCAGTTGGAACGCCGACCGGTTCTTCCCGCATCTCCCGGGCACGGCCGAGTTGACCCGCGTCCTGACCGCAGACGAAACGCGGACCTGGTTCGCCCGCACGTCGTCCGGCGACGGGATCCGCCGGCATCGCCTATAGGTCCGATTACGCGCTGTGCTGATTCAACGTCGCCGAGGTGTCCGCGAGCGCGGTGCTCGACTGTTTCATGCACCTTCGGTGTCCAGCCGCTCCGCGGACTGGAGCAGGTACTCGGGCAGTTTTGAGCTGGCCGCCAACACCTCGATGCCGATGAGACGGCCCTGCTCGTCGAAGTCGAGGTTGATCATGGCGTCAACGTCCACCGGATAGCAGGGATACATGCGCGCGGACTTCACGCGGGCCTGCGGTTCGGTGAGGTACACGTAAGCTGCGTCCACGGTCTTGTCGTAGGTGACTCTGACGTCTGCCACGGTGGGCGGGCTCCCTTGCTGTCGTTGTTGGCGGCGACGGTCGTGGCCTGCTCAAGAGTGGGGCGAGAGCGGCCAGGACCTCAACCGCCTCGGCGATGTACCGGTAGACGGTGGCCAGCCAGATCCCGAAGCCGGCCGCGAGTTGGGTGTACGTGTGCCCTCATCGCAGGTGAGTCAGGGCGATTAGGGCCTGTCGGCCTGCGGTCAAACGACATCACCCAGGCCCTCACCCTGGTCGACGGCGTCCCGCCCATCGCCGGACGGGTGGAGCATCCGCGCAGCCGCCCAGACTCCCTGCTGGGGCGACAAAGCCCACGGCTCCAAGGCCGTACGCCGCGAACTGCGGCGCCGCCGGAACCTGCCGGTGATCTCCCGCAAGGGCGCCCCGAACATCAAGGGCCTGGGCAGGCTCCGCTACGTCGTCGAGCAAACCTTCGCCCTGCTCCACCAGTTCAAACGCCTGGCCGTGCGCTGGGAACGACGCCTCGAACTCCACAACGCCGTCGTCTCGTTGGCCTGCAGCCTCATCTGCTGGCGACGGCTGAAGAAGGCCACTTCGTAATCGGGTTCCGTCGTAGCAAGGCCCGCTGGGCAAAAGCTACCGACGCCATTCTGAGGTGCGCCCTGGGTGACCGGACCGAGACGGGGGCTGTGGCTCATGCCCGGTGGATCGCGTGGCCCAGATACGTCACCACCGGGCTGCCCTCTGGCTCGAGCACCATGTCGACCAGCTCCGGCAGCTGCTCGTCGGTCAGCGTGCCGCGCCTGCGCCCGCGTGTCGCGCGCACCAGGCTGCGTACGTCGCGCGGCTTGAACGCCGAGACGTCCTGCGCGGACAGTCCCGCCTGGTCGAGGGCCTCGGCGAGCTCCTCCGGGCGGCGCAGCCGGTGTGCGGCGTAGCGGCCGCGGGGCATGATCCGTGTGCCGGGGAAGGCCTGGAAGGCGCCGAGGTAGATGAGGCGAGAGATGGGGGTGCGGTTCACGGTGTCGTAGACGAAGGTTCCGCCGGGGCGCAGCACGCGCGCCGCCTCCGCGAGGACTGCGTCCGGACGTTCGGTGATCTCAAGGGTGTCGGCGCAGTACAGGAGGTCGAAGGAGTCGTCCGGCAGGCCGAGTTGCTCCGCGGGTGCCGTTAAGTACGTGATGCCGAGACCGCCGTCCGCCTCCTGGGCGAGGGCCGTCGCGGCGGGGGACGAGTCGGCGGCGACGACCTCGAAACCGAGTTGGGCGAGGCCGCGGGCGGGAAGGCCGCGCCCGCTCCCGACGACGAGCGCCCGGCTGCCGGCCGCTGTGAGGCCCACCTCCGGGAGCACGCGGCGCAGGTACTCAAGGCGTACCGACTGAAAGGTCAGGGCCCGGATGTGGCGGCCGTCGACGGCCGTGGGTCCGGCCGTGTCGAGTGCGATGTGCGGGGCGGCGGCCATGGCAGGCTCCCTCGACAAGTCAGGTCAGGTTCCCTTAGTAAACCTAGCATCCGTAAGTTCCCTGAGGGAACCCGGCGGCGATACGATGGGCCCGTGACCCGTACCCCCCTCTCCGGCGTCGCGTGCTCGATCGCCCGCGCGACCGATCTGTTCGGCGACGCCTGGACGGCCCTGATCATGCGCGACGTCCTCGTCGGTATCCGCCGCTTCGACGAGCTGGCGGAGGACATCGGCCTGTCCCGCAAGACCCTCGCCGCGCGGCTGGCCGTGCTGGTCGAGGAGGGCGTACTGACGCGCGAGCGGTACCAGGCCGCTCCGCCGCGCGAGGAGTACGTGGCCACGGAGAAGGGCCGGGAGTTCTACCCCGTCCTGCTGGCGCTGATGACCTGGGGCGACAAGTGGTACGCAGGGCCCGCCGGGCCGCCTGCCCAGATCCGCCACGATGCCTGCGGGCACCTGGCCACGCCGGTCGTGGCCTGCGACGGCTGCCGGGAGCCGCTTACGGTAGCCGACACGACCCAACTGCCAGGCCCCGGCGGGCGGGTGGGGCCGGGCACGCAGCTACTGGGGCCGCTGATCGCTGCACGGGGAGAGGCCATCCCAGAGCCGGTCACACCCCAGAATCCCGTCCGATCAGTTCCTTCATGATCTCGTTGCCAGCTGCCCAAGCCCTATTCACCCGGACGTCCTGCCCTGCACGCATCACGCGGCGCTCAGCCGCAGTGGCGGCTTGACCGTACCCAATGGCCGCTGGTGGCGGGGTAGTTCGGGTGCTCGGGACCGGGTGCTGGGCGGTGGTATTACGGGCACGGCCGGACCGTGTTGAGGATGAGCGGGCAGTGATGCGTCGGCTGTCGCAGGCCCGCAAGGCGCCCCGGGATGTGGTGATGCGGGCCCGGATGGTCGAGCTGAGCCAGGCCGGGCTGCGAGTTCCGGTGATCGCGGACGAGCTGGGTTGCGGCCAGAAGACGGTGCGGCGTGGCTGCACCGCTTCAACCGCTCCGGGCTGGAGGGGCTGGGCGATCTGGGCGGGCAAGGCCGCAAGCGGCGGACCACCGAGGCCGAGCGGTCCGGGATCATCTCCCTGGTCAAACCGGCCCCGCCGGGGAGGCTGGAGGTACAACCCGGCGGGGAACTGAGGTCGTCGCGCCCGGCGATCTCCTCACTGCGAGTAGTGGTTGCACGGCCGCGGGGCGGGGCTTGCTTGGCGTGACGCGCCCGCCGTAGTGGGATCTCGATGAGATCAGTTGATCTGGCCAAGGCCAGCTATGAGTCGCGCCTGGATACGCTGTCGATTCGGTTTTGGGGAGTGGGGGGCTCAGCAATGATCGGCAGCAACGGCACCGTCAGCGAGATCTCGGCGCCACCGAGCTTGGATGCTGTTGCCGATCTGGCGCCGGTGCGTGATCGCGATCGGCCTGTGTGGCTGGCGCTGGGCGAGGACGGCACGATCAGCCGGTGGGACCTGACGGCCGGCAATCACGAGGCTGTCGGGGCCACCACCGTTCCGGCGGAACCCGATCACGAACCATGGAACGGCCACCAGCTCCGCAGGCGCCTGCATGCTTCGCACGACGGTAGGTTCGCCGCGGTGGTCAACGACTACGGCCGGTTTGGCGAGGTAGTCGACCTCCGGACCGGCGAGGTTACGCTGGCTCTGGACAACCAGGGTGATGAAGAAGAGACAGTGCCGTTCTCACTGGAGTTCGCGCAGAGTCGCGGGCGTTGCGTCGTGATCCACCGCACGGCCTGGAACCGGCTGGATGTGTCGGACGCGGAAACGGGAGTCTTGCTGACTGATCGCTCGCTCCCCACGCCTGCAGACGCGGAAGCCGTGCCGGAGCACGACCTCGACTACTTCCACGGCGCACTGTATGTGAGCCCTGATGGGAAGCGGATCCTGGACGACGGCTGGATCTGGCATCCGATCGGGATCCCTGCGGTGTGGGATCTCGACCAGTGGATCGAGGGCAACGTCTGGGAGTCCGAGGACGGTCCGAGCCGGGTCGGTCTCTGCGACCGGGCGGACTACTGGGACCATGGCATGACCTGGATCGACTCGACCCGGGTCGCCGTCGAGGGCCTCGGCGATCACGACGTTGCCATGCGGCCCGGGGCACGGATCTTCGATACGAGTCGCACCGGTCGCAGTGAACCGCCGCGGAGGCCGACGGCCGTAGAACTCCTTGCGTTCGAAGGCCCGACCGGGCGCTTCTTCAGCGATGGCACCCATCTATTCAGCTGTGGTGACACCGATCTGTCGATATGGGCTCCGGCCGAGGGGAAGCTTCTGGGCACCGTTCCCGGCTTCTCCCCCGCGCACTACCACCCAGGTGCCCAGCAGTTCCTGCAGCTCGCCGACGGCGTGGTACGTCTCTGGACTGCATGACCGGTTGTGCCGCCGACGCCGCCCACGCCATGCGGTGCGCTCGCTAGATTGCCATGTCCCTTGATCGTCAAGCGATGGCGCGATGTGCGGGTCGGCAGTCGCTGGGCCGGTATGCCTCACGCGTTGGCGAATGGCGCCTACGACCTGGATGAGCAGGGGGGCACGGGGTGAGCCGCGGTTCTGGCCGGGCGTGGTGCTTACCGGGGGCAGCCGTCTGATGGAGCTTTCGCGGGGAGTGGCGGCCGTGTCGCACGACGTCAGCGCATGTGGGTCCCGCCGTTGATGTCGAACGTGGCGCCGGTGACGTATCCGGCGTCTTCGCTTGCCAGGTAGGCCACTAGGTCGTGTCCGCAATGTCAGGGGAGCCAGAGTCGTAGGCAGGCGATGGTGACCAGGGCTTGGTAGTGGCGGGCGCGTTTGTCGTAGCGGGTGGCGAGGGCTTTGTTGTGCTTGAGCTTGTTGAAGCAGCGTTCGACGAGGTTGCGGCGCCGGTAGGCCGCTTTGTCGAGCCGGCAGAGGCTCTCGCCGCGGCGGATGCGGCCGTTGATCTGGTCGATGCGTTCCGGGATCGCTGCCTTGATCCCGCGTCGGCGCAGGTAGGTGCGGATCTTCGTGGACGAGTAGCCCTTGTCGGCGGCGACCCGCTCGGGCCGGGTCCGGGGTCGCCCCGGCCCGCATCCCGGCACCCGGATCCGGGCCATCACTGCTTCGAACTGGGTGCAGTCGTTGACGTTCCCGCCGGTGAGGGTGAAGGCCAGCGGCCGGCCCCGGCCGTCGCAGGCCAGGTGGTGCCACCGACCGTCGCCGTGCCTGCGGGCGCCGCCAGCGGCCGCCTCCTTCACGCGCACGGCCCCCGACGAGATCGTCGACTCACCCGCCGTTCGGTCCGCGGCGGACCCGTCCTCTCACCCGCCGCGCACCGCACCCCGATGAGCCATGCGACCACACCACCCGACGGCGCAGGGCCTCACCTGCACGGAGATCGCTGGACGCCTCTACGTCGGGGAATCCAGCCGCCGACAGCGCGGGGGCGCTCGAAGGGCAACGATGCCGGCCGTACGTCGGCATTTGGGCCCACCGAAGGCTCTGCTCCCGATTCCGTATCCCCCGTCCGGCTCACCGTCGGCGTCGCCTCTCCGCTCCGGCCCCGCGGCGTCGCCCCGGAGTCGGTCCGATCGAAGGTCCCCCGCAGCCTCACCTCTCACTGCTTGCACAGGAGTTGGCGACGATCGGTGGGTCCGGCCCGCCGGGAACCGTATCGCGCGCCGGACGCGTCACCGGCAGCGAGCAGGCGAAGTGAGATGCGAGGTGCGGCCGGGCAACGGGACGCCAAGCGGGCTTATGGCTTCAACGTCCGTTGCCGGAAGGGCTGTTGAGAGCACAACGCGCTGTGTAGACGGCTCCAGGACGGGCATCTTGTCATATGCATGCTGCGGAGATTATGGGGGAACAGCGTGAAGAATCTCGGGGGACGTGGAGACGACGGACGGAACCTCAACGGCGTGGCCACCGAGGACGCCGCGGCACAGAGTGACGGGCGGACCAGCGAGGAGCCACAGACCCCGATGCCGACGAGCCTGGACGGCTCGCCACGTGTAGAGAGCCCCGGGGGAACGGTTCGGGACGTGCCGAACGAACTGCCCGGACTCTCGGCCGGGGTCGCGGGGGCGACGTGGGGCGCGGGGACGGAATCCGAGGCCACGCGGACAACCGGCAAGGCGGGGACGGCCTGGTACCCACCTCCGCCCGCCGCTTCGCCGACCGTCGGAGTGCCGACGCCTTCGACGGCTCCGCCCACGTCCTCGACCCTGGCACCGGAACCCGGATCCAGTCCGGCTACACCTCAACCGGCCGCACGTACGTCGCCAAGCGCAACTGGCCGCACGACTACGTCGATCCGGTGGCGTGAGAAGTGAAGAGCCCAAGGAAACGGGGGGTGTCATGAGGAACGTACGCAGGCTGCCGATGCTCGTGGCGATCGGGGTGGGGCTGGCGCTGCTCGTGGCCGTCGGCGTGTTGGTGCGTGTGTCCGTCGGCGGGTCGTCGGGAAGCGACTGCGCGGTGCGACTGGAGGTGAACTCCTCGACGGAGAAGGGCGATCTGCTCGCCGAATTGGCCGAGGAGTACAACGAATCCGGGCGTGAACTCGCGGGCGGAGGGTGCGCCCGGGTGACGGTGTCGGAGACGAGTTCCGGCGTCGCCAAGGACGCCCTGGCCCAGGGGTGGGAGGAGCAGCGCGACGGTGCGCCGGAACCGCAGGTGTGGACGCCGTCCTCCTCGCTGTGGCTGACGCTCCTCCAGCGCGACGCGACTGCCGCCGACCGCACACTCCTCACCGACGAGAAGCCGCTCTCGCTCGCTACGAGCCCTCTGGCGATCGCCATGCCCCGGCCCATGGCGGAGGCGCTCGGCTGGCCGGAGCAGCCGATCGGCTGGCGGGATGTGCTGTCGCTGACGACGAAGGGCTGGGCTTCGGTCGGTCGGCCCGAGTGGGGCCGCTTCAGCCTGGGCAAGGACAACCCGCACACCTCCACCTCCGGTCTGGCCGCGACTCTGGCCACCTTCTATGCCGCCACCGGTCGCTCCAGCGACCTGACCCTTGACGAGGTCGAGGACGCGAAGACCCGGCGGTTCGTGTCGGGTGTCGAGGCGGGGGTCCTCCACTACGCCTCCGACGCGACGGCGTACATGGCCAACCTCGCCGAGGCGGACGCCGACGGGCAGGCTCTGTCGTACGCCAGCGCCATCGCCGTACAGGAGCAGTTGATCCACCTGTACAACCAGGGCAGCCCCACGGGCGAGACCGAACCGATCGGCAAGGGCAAGAAGCCGCAGGTGCCTCTGGTGGCCGTGCACCCGGCCGACGGCACGCTGATGTTCGATCACCCCTTCGTGGTGCTGCCCACGGCCTCCAAGGAACAGCGGGCCGCAGCCGCCGACTTCCGCACCTTCCTGCTGGCGGATGCTCAGCAGCGGCGCTTCCAGCAGACCGGATTCCGCGACCACGAGGGCAATGCCGGCAGTGAACTCGCCCGCTCGGTCAGCCTGTCCGAGCAGAGCGAGCGGAACCTGTCGCTGATCGACCCGCCCGCGCCCGAGGTGCTGGAGGCGATCCTGGACAGCTGGGACGAGCTGCGCAAGAAGGCCCGGGTGCTGCTCGTCATGGACGTCTCCGGGTCGATGAACCAGGCCGCGGGCGGCGGCCAGAGCCGGCTGGAGGCGGCCAAGAAGGCCGCCGCCGACACGCTCGGCCTCTATCACCCCGACGACGAGGTCGGCCTGTGGGCGTTCTCCACCGAGACCGGCGACCACCCCGAGCCGTACCGGCAGATCGTGCCGCCTGGCGCCATCCGCGACAACGAACAGCGGCTCACCGATGCCATCAACGGGCTCAATGCCGAAGGCGGCACCGCCCTCTACTCCACCGTGCGCGCCGCCCAGCAGGCGATGCTGGCCGATCTGGACACGGACCGCATTAACGCGGTCGTCGTACTGACCGACGGCAGGAACGAGTATCCGCCGGACAACGACCTCGACGCACTTCTGGGAGACCTCGACGCCGGCCAACTGGAGCGCTCTGTACGTGTCTTCACGGTCGCCTTCAGCGATCAGGCCGATTTCGGCACGCTCACGAAGATCGCCGCGGCAACCAAGGCCACCTCCTACGACGCCCGCGACCCGGCGGTCATCGACAAGGTGATGGTCTCCGTCATCAGCAATTTCTGACGGTTCCGACCCGATGGGCAGTGCAGACAGAGAGGACACGATGGGCAGCCGTCTCCTTCCCGCCGCCGCGGTCGGGCTGTTCGGCGTCGCGGGCGGTGTCACGGCCCTCCTCGCCGGCGCCCCGACAGCCGCCGCCCTGCCCGTCGGCGCGGGCGTCGGTGGCCTCGTATGGGCGGCGCACGCAATCACCGGCCGACTCACCCGCCCCGCACCATCATCGGCATCCGCGAGGCCCGCGACGGGCCGATCAGACTCCCCGGACGCTGACCGGCCGACGGACGCATCATCCCAACCGCCCGCCGACGCAACCCGATGGCTGACCCGCGCGGCGGCGGCCGCCGACCGGCTGGAGAACCAGTGCCGGCAGAGCCCCAAAGCCTCGCTCTGGCCCGCGCTGGCAACGGCGGCGACCTCTGTACGGGCCGCGGCCGACCGGCTGACCACGGCGGCCGAGGCGGTCCGCGTCATCGACACCAGCGGCACATCCACCGACCATCACGACCTGGACCGCGAGCGGGAACGCCTGGAGAAGGAGGCCCGAGCCCTCCCCGACGGCCCGCTCCGGCGGGCCAAACAGGACGCCGCCCGCGCCACGGGCCAACGCGCCGCGACCCTGAAGCGCCTGACCGAACTGCGCCAACTCCTGATCACCACGATGGAGGCCACCGCCCTGCGCCTGGAAGCCGCTGCGGAGCGCGGCGCCATGCTGTTGTCGCTCCAAGCCGCGACGGACGCCTCCGCCGTCCCGACGGACCTGACCGCCCTCGACCACGAACTCGAAGCCGTACAGGCCGGACTCGACACCCTCGACGAGGTCACCCGCTCACTGCACGGCACAGCCGACGAACCACCGGAGTGAGGAGGCTGCGCATGCCCGGAAGAGGCCGCATCGTGGTCGCGATACTTGTGGGTCTGGCCGTCGAAGCCGTCGACGCGATGTGGTGGAGCCTGGAGGGAAAAGGCCGCTTCGTGGCTGTGATGCTGTGGTCCCTGGCCGTCATACCTGTCGCGGTCCTCTTCGGCTCGCGCAACCAAGGAGCTCGATGGGTGCTGGTCTGCGCCCTTCTCGCGGTTGCCTCGTTCGCCATGGCCGTGACAACCGCCGGTTCCTGGTACGGGTGGGACGACGTACGTGAGCACCTGACCGCCCTGCCCGGACTCACCGCCGCCGCTCTGCTCATCACGGCTCCGTGGTTGGCCGCTTGGCCCCTCCACGATCTCTCCGGCCGGCCGACCCTGGCCCGCGTCATCGAGGCCAAGCCCTCCATCGACAGCGAAGAGGAGGACACCGGGCTCACCCGATACCACCTCGCCGAGGCGGAGACCGAGCGTGACCTCGGCTGGATGCGGTTCGGACCACGGACGCGCGCCCTCCCCGGTGCCGTCATCAGCGTCTCAGTGGTCCCGAGCGGCTGGGCCCCGCCCATCGCCACCGAACGCCTCAACGACACCGACGTGAAACCCGGCATCACCGCCTTCGCGGCCCTCGCCACCATCCATGCCCTTGCCTGCGCCGCCACGGCGGCGGCATGGCCTCGCGACACTTGAATCCTCCCCCTCGTGGATGAGGGGGATTCCTGGCTCAGGCCGCCTCCTGGAGCAGCGCTCCAGGAGGTCTTCCGCCATCGGCGCCAGCCGGGTTGAGACCAGCCCGGATCAGCATCACGCGTGCGGAGTTCTTGTCCCGTGGGCTTTCGGTTCCGCAGGCGGTGCAGGTATAGGTGCGCATCCCCAGCGGCAGTGCGTGCTTGGCTCTCGCTCCGCAGTGCGCGCAGTCCATCGTGGTGTGCGCGGGGTGGACCAGATGCACGGCGCGGCCGTGCTTGCGGCCCATCTCGACCAGGGCCCGCTTGGTGGCGCCGATGGCGGCGTCGGCGGCCTTGCGGGCCATGGTGGTCTTGGCCAGGAATTTCGGTTTGAAGTCCTCGACGGCCAGGGCGTCGTGGTCACGGACGACCGTCTTGGCCCACTTGCGGGCGGTGTCCTGCCGTTGCCGGGCGACCTTCTTGCACGCCTTGGCCCGCAGCCGCTTCGCCTCCCGGTAGCCCTTCGAGGCGGCCTGCCCCTTCTTCGGCTTGCGCCGGGCCATCATCCGGTCGTACCGGCTCAGCCTGGCCTTGGCCTTCCTGCCGTGCCCGGCGTGGGGCAGGTCGTGGGTGTCGGATGTGGTGGTCGCGGTCTCCTTCACGCCCCAGTCGACACCGATCACCGCACCCGTCCCGGGCAGCGGCTGGACCTCGGCGGGCACGACGAAGGAGCAGTACCAGTGCCCGACGCTGTCCTGGTAGACACGCACGGAGGAGGCGGCGGGGAGTTCCCGCGACCACACCACCGTCACCACGATGCCCCCGGCCAAGTGCAACTGACCGTCCTTCAGACGGAAGCCGCGCTGGGTGTAGTTCAGGCTGGGCAGAGCCTCACGCTTCTTCTTGAACTTCGGCATGCCCGCCCGGCGCTGCTGCGGGACGCGCTCACGGATGTCCTTCTGCGCCTTGGCCCTGGACTTGCCGAAGTCCCGGATGAGCTGCTGCTGCGGGACCGAGGAGCCCTCACGCAGCCATCCCGTGCGGGCGCGGGCTTCGGTCAGCATCTTGTCGAGCTGCGCCGGACCACACGTCCGCTTGTCCGCGCCTCCGGGGCAAGCTTTGTTCCGGGCATGGACCTGCTTGGACTTGGCCACGCACTCGTTCCACACCCAGCGACACCGGTCCCACTCATCCATCAGGGCAGTGCGGGCGGTGGACGACACGCGAAGCCGGAACGTCCACCGGGCATGCCCGGCGCCCTCGACTTCCCCCGATGTCGTCATGATGTCAAGGTAGCATCATGATTCGCTTCGCGTTGCGCATTCCCGAAGACCTGCACGCCCGGCTGACCGCCCAGGCAGCAGCCGACCGGCGGTCCATCAACTCCGAGATCCTGCACCTGCTTGACGTCGCCCTCGCCTCCGCTTCTCCGGACGCCGGATCGCCCGGCGGCGACCCGTTGAACGTTGGCCGCGCCCCCTTGGACACTGGCTGACCTCAGGCCGGCCAGGCAGCTCTGGGAGCTGGGCGATGACGTCTCCTCATCGCGTCTCCGTGGCCAGGGCGAGGCGCCGTATCCGGGTGCGTTGCAGGCCGCAGCCGTCCAGGACGTCGTACACAGCGTGGTGAAGATCGTCCGTGTGCGCCGAAGGAGCGACCAGCGTACGAGCCTTCGACAGGGCCGCCCGTTCAGCCATGCACACCGCCACGGCGACCGAGCGCGCCGCCTGCTCACGCGACCGCAGCCGGGCCCGAGCTCCGCAGCCAGCCGCACAGCCGCGCACCGGACCTCGAAGCCGTCGAGAACATCCACAGCGAAGTCGGCCCGAACACTGACGGTCTCCGCTGCACGGCCCGGCACGACCATCCGATGGTCCACTCCCTGCGCGCGTTCCTGCAGCGCGCGGCCCGGCCGCCCCAGGACCCGCAGCACCGTGGCACCGTGGCACCGTGGCACCGTGGCACCGGGCAGCACGGCCAGCTGCCCGATCGTCTGCACTCCCAGGGCACGAAGCGTCTTGGCCTGGGAATGCCGGATCCCGTACAACTCGCCGACCGGAAGTGGCCCGAGTCCGCGGTGTCGGACGCCGACACGTGAAGGACGCCGCTCGCCCCCCGTACGCGAGGACGCCATGGCCGCAACACTCCACGAAGAGCCGATCCCCACGACCGTGCCCAGGCTGTACAAAGCAGCCGCTTGAAGCCCGCAGCAGCTGCGCCAGACCGGGCCGAACCGAACAGCCGCAGAGCTCCGCCCACCCGGACAACGGCCTCCGACGGCACCAACGACTGGGCGAGCGGGGTAAACCGCTCGATCACCCTCCATGAGCTCCCCGAGCCCTTCGCCCTAGCGAAGCCTCACGTGGAAGAAGACCGCCTCCTTCACTACACCCTCCCGAGCACAGGCCGTACGAGCCCCTGCTGCCTCAACCGGCTGGACTATCGCCGTCTCGACCTCAGGTGGCCAGCCAGTTCGCTGTCCTGGGCCCTCAGGAATCCGCGAACCTGTCGGCTTCGGTTGGGGGCGGCGGCAGCCGCGCTGGCCACGCCGTACAGGGTGAGCGCGCGCAGCTGGATGAGTTCGGTGATGCCGCGGGCGTCGCGGTGCCAGAACCGCAGGCTGCCGGTGAGGCCCGCCCTCAGCAGCTGGTCACGAAGCGAGAATCCTGCTCTTTTGGGCCGCGAACTCTTCCTCGGTCAGGACACCTTGCTCCTTCAGCTGTCCGAGATCCCTGAGTTGAGCGATCTTGCTCTCCATGTCCGGTGCGGCCGGTGCCGGTGCTGCGGCCGGTGGCGGCGCACTCTGCTCGGCTGCCGCTGGTTCCTGTTGGACCCAACGGCCGGCCTGGCGCCGCGAAACTCTGTTGGAGACCGCGGTAGCCGTGCCGGCCACCACCGCCGTGCGCGCTACCCCTCGGAGAAGTCCTGGCATGTCAATGCTCCTTGGCTGATGTCGAGTTGATCAGGTTTGCCCGAAGCGTCCGCGGGGTCAGGTTGCGGCTCCATCTCCCACTGTGGCCTCCGCAGCATCGAGCGAGGCCAGAAGAGCTTGCACCGGGATGCGCCCGCTTGCGACGAGTTGCGCTCCTCCGCGTCGCAGTGCCTGTGCGAGGGGAGCGGCCCAGAGGTTCTCGTACACCAGGATGCCGGCCGAGTTGCCCGGCTCAAGGGCCATCCCCGCCTCTTCGATGTCATCCTGACCCAGGAGCCCTGATGAGGCTCCCTCGAACACGGTCAGGTCGAGTTCACCGTCAGAATCCAGATCCTTCAGTTCCAGACCGCCGACGCTTCCGTCGGTGTCCTTCCGGACGAACAGAAGGTCCAGAATTCGAATAATTCCTCTGTCCACCAGGTCGAGAAGCAAGGGGAATCCCTCACCCGTCATGCGGTTGCCCGGAAACTCGATGACCAGAAAGTCGACCGGTCCCATGGTTTCGAAATCGTCGCTCATGACCGCTCCTCACAGGGCTGGGACGCAGCCATGACCAAGCTGTCCACACCGGACCTTGGCAAGCGTGGTCGCCCCAACTTCATCCTCCCATTGCAACATTGGCCAGAACGCTGCGCATGTCACGGGAAGATGATGCGGACGCCGGATCAGCTAATGGCAGGCCAACTGTTGAACCCGCAAAGAACTTTTTACGGCCTGCCGCCCTTACGGTAACTCTCTCCGCTCAGTACTGATACCAGCCGAACACTTATGGCGACACAGCGCGACGGCTCCCCACGAACCAGTCAGCCCTGACATGTGAGCTGATGCCACAACTGCTACGGCTGGTTCCATCGTCCCGGTGTCGTCAGCTCTGGGCATTCGAGGTCGTCCTTACGCCATCCAGCGAGCAGCGCGGCTGTCGCCGAGGGATACTTTGACCATGCTGGTCGCGCTACTCGCCGTCCTGGGCGTCGATCTGATCGTGATTCTCGCCTTCCTGACCGCCGTATTGCTGAGACGACGGTGGGTCAGGCGTCAGACCGGATCCTTCAAGTGCGCAATCCGTGTCGTCCAAGGCGACGTCCCGGGCCTTTCTGTGAAGTGGCGGCGTGGCTACGGGCAGTGGATCCGCGACATCCTGGTCTTGTACAGGGCGCCGTTGCTATTTCGCAGCGAATTCGTCCCGGCGGATTCCCTGGCCGGGCCGGACCGTGTGGCCGAGGCGGGCGAGGTGAAGCGTCTGGGGAAGGATCTCGTGATGCTCTCCATCGCTGCGGATAACGGAGTCCAGCTCGAACCGCTGAGCTCGGCCAACGAGCGTCGCCGAGCGCATGGTCCCTTCACTGTGCCCCATTGAGACACAGCTCCGCCGCAAGGCAGAGGCTCTCTAGTGTCGGCGTGGGTCCTTGCGGCCTAGCGTGTAAAAGAGGCTTTCGAACAGCCGGGCAGGTGCCCGCTGTGCCGCAGTGCGCACACGCTTCGTGGAAGAGCCGGAGAGACGGAAAGCCCGGCTGACGAATTCACGGTGCCCTCATCACTCTGAAACCTCAAGTGCCGGCCGGAACGAGTAATGTGCGCGCCGGTGGAACGGAGACCGGGCATGTCGCAGACATCCTGGAGCGAGTACAAGCCGGGACGGACTTTTCCCGGAGTCGTCGGGCGAACCACGGATGAGTCGACCCCCGCATGGCCGCAGCCGGTGCGGGCGTTGCCGGATGCGCCGAACGTGCTGATGATCGTGCTGGACGACACCGGGTACGGGCAGCTGGGCTGCTACGGCAGCCCGATCGAGACGCCCAGCCTGGACGCCCTGGCTGCGGGCGGGCTCCTGTACAGCAACATGCACACGACCGCCCTGTGCTCGCCATCGCGCTCCTGCGTCGTGACCGGCCGTAACCACCACGCCAACGGAATGGCGTCGATCACCGAGCTCGCCACCGGGTATCCCGGCTACAACGGGCAGATCCCGTTCGAGAACGGGATGTTGTCCGAGATGCTGCTCCAGCACGGTTACAACACGTACATGGTCGGCAAGTGGCACCTGATGCCCTCGGAGCAAGAGTCGGCCGCGGGGCCGTACGACAGGTGGCCGCTGGGGCGGGGATTCGAGCTGTTCTACGGCTTCCTGGGCGGCGACACCAGTCAGTGGTATCCGGATCTGGTGTACGACAACCACCAGGTCGAGCAGCCGTCGACGCCGGAGGAGGGCTACCACCTCACCGAGGACCTGACCGATCGGGCGATGTCGTTCATCACCGATGCCAAGCAGGTCGCCCCGGACAAGCCGTTCTACCTGCACTTCTGCCCGGGCGCGACGCACGCCCCGCACCATGTGCCCAAGGAGTGGGCAGACCGGTACCGGGGCAAGTTCGACGACGGCTGGGAGGCCTACCGCGAGCGCACCTTCGCCCGGCAGAAGCATCTCGGCATCGTGCCGCAGGACGCACAGATCTCCCCGCCCGACCCGGACGTGCCTGTCTGGGAGTCCCTCTCCCCGGACGCCCGTCGCCTCGCGGCACGGATGATGGAGGTCTACGCCGGGTTCCTCTCCCACACCGACCACCACATCGGACGGCTGATGGCCTTCCTGAAGGAGATCGGCGAACTCGACAACACACTGATCATGGTGGTCTCCGACAACGGCGCCAGCGCCGAGGGCGGGGCGACCGGGACGACCAACGAGCTGCAGTTCTTCAACTACGCGCCCGAATCTCTGGAGGAGAGCCTGGCGCGGATCGACGAGATCGGCGGCCCTGAGACGTTCAACCACTACCCGTGGGGCTGGACGTCCGCCGGCAACACACCGTTCCGGCGGTGGAAGCGGGAGACCTACCGGGGCGGCGTCAGCGACCCGTTCCTGGTCCACTGGCTGGCGGGCATCCAGGCCCGCGGTGAGATCCGCGACCAGTTCGCGCACATCATCGACATGGTGCCCACCGTCCTCGACGTGTTGGGCATCGAGCCGCCCGCCACCATCCGGGGTGTCACCCAGTCGCCCCTGCACGGGGTCAGCTTCGCTCAGACCTTCGACGACGC
The DNA here is from genome assembly GCF_041431135.1 of Streptomyces sp. NBC_00554. NCBI lineage: Bacteria > Bacillati > Actinomycetota > Actinomycetes > Kitasatosporales > Streptomycetaceae > Streptomyces > Streptomyces sp. NBC_00554. The sequence continues at coordinate 70,495 of NZ_CP107799.1, forward strand.
CGCCGCGCCGACCCGTCACCGCACTCAGTACTACGAGATGTTCGGGCACCGGGCGATCGACCATAACGGCTGGCGTGCGGTCTGCCCCTGGCCCGGCCCCTCGTTCGTCGAGGCCGGAAAGCCGTTCGGCACCCCGATCACCATGACGGACCTGGACGACCTGGACGCCCATCACTGGGAGCTCTACCACGTCGCCGAGGACGTCGCCGAGACCCGCAACCTCACCCAGGAGCACCGCGGCAAGCTGATAGAGATGATCGCGCTGTGGTACGTCGAGGCCGGCAAGTACAACGTGCTGCCGATCGACGGCAGCGCCCTTGAGCGCCTGATGCTCGAGCGGCCGCAGATCACCGCGGCCCGGACCAGCTACACCTTGCGTCCCGACACTCAGGTCCTCTCGGCGGCCGTCGCCCCCCCCCGGGTCCTCAACCGCCCGCACAGTCTCACCGCCGAGGTGGAGATCCCACCCGGCGGCGCCGAGGGCGTATTGCTCGCAGAGCTACCCGGCGTCCAACCTCATCACCCGCCGGACCCTCGGCTGGGAACCCGCCCAGCCCGGCCTGCTCGCCGATCTGGACAACGGCCATTACTTCCCCGCCGACTGACGGCAGGAACCCGGATCGCAACGAGCCCGGCAACCGCCAAGTTCGGCTCTTCTGAAGGACGTTGAGATTATGACGACTGTGGGATTCATCGGAAGCGGAAGCATCGGCAGGACCCTCGCGCGACTCGCTGTCGGGGCCGGGCACCAGGTGGTGCTCAGCAACTCGCGCGGTCCCGAAACGCACTTCGGACGAGCCGGGAGTCGGCCGAGTCCCCCGGCCGGCAGGACGACGGCAGCAGGCTCCAGCGTTGGGGGTGGGGGTGTGCGGTCGGTGTAGGCGTGAGCGAAGCCGTCCACCGGAGACGAGCGGGGCATGAGAGACCTTTCGGTCGGCGACGCTACGCGGCGGCGATCAGCGTTTCGGCGGCAGCCCGTGTGGCGGCGATCAGGCCGCTGCGCCGGCTGCTGCTGACGATGAGGACACCGGCGCCGTGGAACAGCGTGTCCAGCTGGGCGGCGAGCATCTCGGGATCCCGCACGTCTGCCTGGGTGGCCAATTCTTTGAAGAGCTCGTGGACCGCGGCACGGTAGGCGTCGGTGGCCCGCTGCACCTGCACGCCCGCGGCGGGCTCGGCGCTGGCCCGCGCGAACGCGCAGCCACGATACGTCCGGCGCCGCAGCCAGCGCGCCTGCGTGTCGAACACCGCGAGGATGCCGTCATGAGGATCCGAGAGCCGCCCGGCGGCGGTGCGCAGTTCGGCCAGATTCCGCTCGTGCCGGGCGCCCAGGTACGCGGCGACGAGTTCTTCCTTGCTGCCGAACAGGCGGTACAGCGATGCCTTGGCCACCCCGGCATGCTCGATCACGCGGTCGATGCCGACGGTGTGCACTCCCTCGCTGTAGAAGAGCTCGTCGGCGGAGGCCAGCAGGCGTTCGCGGGGGGAGCGCGCCGCTGCTTTGCCGGTGATGTGAGTGGTCACGAGTTCGTTCCTTCGGTGTCGCCGGTCAGGCGGAGGACGCCGGCCGCCGTTGCGGCGAGCACTGCGAGGACGACGGCGTAGCCGAGCGTCGTCGCCGTCAGGTTTCCGGTGCTCTGCAACACGATGCCAGCCACGATGGCCGGTCCGCCGAACCCGAGGTAGGAAGCGATGTAGAGCAGCGACAAGGTGTCCGCGCGCTCGGACTCGTCGACGGCGGGCAGTACCAGGTCCATGGCACCTCGGAAGCCCAATCCGAAGCCGATTCCCGCCACCACCGCACCCGCCAGCAGGAGCCACATCTGGCCCAACAGCAGCGAAATCGCGGTGATCGCGAGCGCCGTCAGCAGGCCTGTGATGCCGTAAACCAGTGACCTACGCCCGGCCAGCCCGGTGGTGGAGAACGCGACCACCGGCGCCACCGCCCCGACGATCGCGATGGGCAGGGCGCCGAGTACGGGGGATGACGACCCGGTGAGCAGGGCGGCGAGGTGCGGGCCGAATGCTCCGAACAGGCCCGATACGGCCCACACGGAGAACAGCACGGGCACGGCGGCGCCCAGCAGCGCCAGTACTCGCCGCGGCGCGCGCAGCCTGGGCCGTAGGGAACGCACCGCTCCCGGCGTGCGCGGCGCGGTCTCCGGCAACCGCGACAACGCGACGATCTGCAGCACCAGCACGATGGCGAAAACCAGGTACACCAGGCGGGTCGGCATGGGTGCGAAAGTGACCAGCACGGCCGAGCCCAGGGCCCCGACTGCCGACCCGATCGGAGGCGCTGCCGAGTTCGCGATCCGGCCACGCTCGGCGTCGGTGTCGAGCAGCGCCGCGCCCACCCCGGCGAGACCCGCGCCCGTGGACAGCCCCTGAAGCACGCGTCCCACGAGCAGCCCGCCGACGCCCCCAGCGGTGGCGAACACGAGCATCGCCACCACCTGCACGAGGAGCGCAGGCCAGATGACCGTCCGACGTCCGATGTGGTCGGAGACCCGGCCGAGCACCAGCAGAGCCAGCAGCAACGCGAGGGCGTACGCGCCGAACACCACCGATGTCGCCGCTGCCGACACACCCCACAGCTGGGCATACACGCCGTAGAGCGGAGTCGGGGCGCTGGACGTCGCGAGGAACATCGCGCTGATCGAGGTCAGCAGCGCGATATGCGCCTTCACGCCAGGACGTGTTGACACTGCCCAGCCTGGTCGAATGTCCGTCGTAGCCATGTCTGCACCCTACCGGAATGAGACAGGTCTGTCTCTTCAAAAGAGACAGACCTGTCTTAGTCTTGGCTTACTCACGCGGAGTCCGGCGGGGGCGCGCCCTTGAGTCGCAGGCCGAGCCATAGCGTTTCGCCGGCCACGGCTCAATTCCAAGGGATGCCTGCAGAGGGTCGTATTCACGGGAGAGGATCCTCGGCGTGGCCCCCGCGGATCGGTCTACTACCTCTTCCCAGTCCGCCGTCTGTGGACCACCACCGGGCTCATGAACGGTCAGCCGCTGGTCAATGTGGACGAGTCGGTCCCGTTGCGGCATCGGCACCGAACAGCAGCACCGCGACGCCCTGGTGCGCTGGGACCCGGAGCAATACAAACGCGTCCACGCCCTCACCTACGCCGACCTCGGCGACAGCCTCGCTGCCCAGGTCCGCGCCGCCGAGGCCGTAGCCGTGTGGTCCCAAGCCCTGACGCTCACGGAGGGCATGACCTCCAACCGCACCCGCAAGGCCATCACCTCGCTCCGCTCCACCCTCTCCATCTACCAGCGCCGCAACGTGCCCGGAGCCGCCGAACTCGCCCGCCGCGCACGCGAAGCACTGGCCTAGGAGATGGCAACAGCGCGTACCGCCTTCTTGTACAAGGGCGTCGCGCTTGCCCACGCCAACGACCAGTAGCCCGGAGGGACCGGCCCTCCGGGCGGTCTACGGGTGGCAGGCGGGGGATATAGCCCCTGACCTGCTACGCAGCGCCCGAGTCGACTTCGGTCGGGTCGGGCGCTGCTTCGTTTTCGGGGCCGTGCGTGAGCGGATGTGCTCGTGGCCTGCGGATCAGGAGCGGGACCGCTTGCTCCCGGACGTGACCGGGGGATCAGTTTCGCTGCCTTCTCGGCGATTTCACGGTCCGGCTCAGGGAGCAGGTTCGTGCAGGTGTCCGAGGTCAGCGTGATGGTGGAGTGCCGCAGCTTCTCCTTCACCGCCCGCATGGGTCGTGGCTGCGGCCGACCGCCTCGGCTTCCGGGAACCGGGCGGCTTCAGCGAGTTGTTCCGGAAGCGAGACGACCGTACGCCCCTTCGGTTCTGCGCAGTGGCGCGGGCCTCAGCCGACCGGTGTTGCCTCCGGCTCCGTGATGATCGCCTCAGCATCGTCGAAGTGCTCGGCCGACGGGGTGGCGTAGGTGGCGTACTCCACGGGGCGCCGCTCGGTGCGGTTGAGGAGGAGACGGGTGACGTCGGGGCGGGCGTAGTGCCCGACCGGGTCGGCGGCGGCCTTGGCGAACGGGATCGCGGTCAGGTCGATGTCGGCGTACAGGATGCCCTCGGCGTCCTCGGGCAGCGGGTCGGCCAGCGGGCGGCCGTCGGGACCGTAGATCCGGGCGAAGCCGCCGCCGCGCTGCAGCAGTTGCTGCTTGACGGGGGTGTCGCAGAACAGCTCGATGGCCGCCTCGCCGACCACTGCGCACGGGGCGAGTACGAAGACCTGGCCCTCGGCGGCGTAGATCTGGGAGGCGGCGGTGTTGACCTCCGGGCCGAGCGCGTAGGCCGCCCCCTTGTACACCGAGAAGCTGGGCCAGGCGGCCACGTGCACCTGCTCGTGCTGGCTGAACATGGCGTACTTGGTCAGCGGCTGGAGGTGCTCCCAGCAGCACAGTGACCCGATCCTGCCGAGCGCGGTGTCGTGGACCAGCAGGTCGGAGCCGTCGCCCTCCCCGAACATGGTGCGTTCCACGTGGGTGGGCTTGAGCTTGCGACGGGCTCCGACGAGCTTGCCGTCGGCGGAGATGAGCGCCTGGCCCATGTACAGGCTGCCGCCGCCACGCTCGCTGAATCCGACGGCCACCGCTATGGAGTTCGCGCGTGCGGCGTCGAGCAGCCGCTGGAAGCGAGGGCCGTCCAGGGTCAGCGAGTTCTCGTGGTAGCGCCCGACGAACGGCATGCCGGCGGCCGGGGAGTCCAGCCACAGCCACCAGGGGTAACCGGGAACGAAGGTCTCGGGGAAGGCGATGAGCTGTGCCCCCGCGCGGGCGGCCTCCTCGATCAGGCCGATGCTCTTGTCGATCGTGGTGTCGGCGTCGAGCCATACCGGCTCGGCCTGGACGACGGCCGCCTTGAAGGCCCCTGTGTACTCGACCATGGTCAACTCTCCTCTGTTGTCAGGTGGTTGGGGACAGCGGCAGGAAGCCGGTGCGCGGATCGCAGTTGACGTACTCGGCGGTCACCGAACCGCTCGGCAGTACGGAGACCTCGTGCCAGAAGGCGACGTCCAGCGGGCCCTCGCCGCCGCCGACCATCTGGAAGAAGCTGGCGTAGATGTCCAGGTGCGTGCGGTGCGACCGGCACCAGGTCATCAGGTGCTCGAGCGAGGCGAACCAGGCGATGGTGCAGGCACGTTCGAGCGGCGCGCCGTCCGCCGACTCCTCGGTGAGGTTGCGGGCGGCGATACAGCCGGACCCGGCATTCTCCGCCAGGAAGTCGACGCCCCGGTCCTTGACCGGCTTGACGTCGGCCAGGTAGGTCTCGCGGTACAGCGTGCTGGCGGACCAGTCCTGCGCGGTGCGGATCAGCGCCACGTTTCCCGGTACTTCGACGCTGACGCGGCGGCCACGAGTCTCCTGGGTCCGGGGGTCCTGAGGCTCGAAGGCCGGCATCGCGGGCTCCAGCGCCTCAGTGGCCGACGCCGCGATGCGGTCACGGGCGGCGCCCCAGTAGTCGTGCACCTGGGTCTCGGGGAGTTCGAGGGCGCCGGACTGCGACAGTCCGCTGGTCGCATAGTCCTCACGGCGGTGGGTGTGCAGCGTCTCGTTCCGCTCGACAGGGATGACGGACTCCTCGCGCCAGTGCCCGACCGGCCCCTGCGTGGGGAGGCCGTCCCAGGCGGCGCGGACGGCTTCCGATCCCCGCCAGCGCCGGTGGCGGCTCGGGTCGTACCAGTACGCCAGCAACGTCACGTTGTGCGCTCCGGCGGTGTCGTAGAAGGATCCGCGGTCGACCAGGTCCGGCCCGTCCGGCCCGGCGAACAGCGTGGCGAGGCACGCCGCGCCCCGCTCGGCTTCCTCCCGGGAAGGCGCTTGGCAGCCGTACTGCGCGAAGACGAAGGCGTCCGTGCCCTCCGGGAATCGGGCACTGTAGGCGGTGAAACGAGGGGTGTGTCCCGGCGGGGCCGTTCTCGGCATGGCGCGCTCCTTCGACGAACTGTCCGTGACTCGAAGCGTGGGCCGCTCGACGGCCGCGGCTTGACCATCAGCGCACTGGAACTTGCCCGAGAGCGAACTCGCGGGTTCACGGGTCGGCGGTTCATGAGACCGACCGGCGGGTCATAAGACCGATACGAGCGCGTGACCCCGGGGAAACGGCGGGCCGGGCTAGATTGGACGAGCAAATCGGCCTTCCGGTGGAGGAGGCGCCATGAGCCTTGTCCTTTCCACAGACTCCGTGCCTCCGGGCGAGCGGCGGGCCTACTGGCACGATGCCGTCTGGCGCACGTTCGTGCCCCTGGACGTCTCCACCCCGAAGGACCCCACGGACGCGCCCTTCTCCGGAGCGGTCAGGACCGACCGCCTCGGCCACCTCCAGATCTCCACCGTGGACGCCGACCCGGAGCGGGTCTTCCGCACTCCGCGGCTGATCGCTCAGGACAGCGACGAGTACATGCTCATCGGCCTGCAGGGACGGGGCCCCGCCGTCGTCACCCAGGACGGCCGGGACGCTCTCCTGCGGCCGGGCGATTTCGCTCTCTACGACACGACCCGGCCGTACACGCTGAGCTTCCCCGACCGCTTCCAGATGAAGGTCTTCCAGCTACCGCGACAGGCGCTCGGGCTCCGGGAGTCCGACCTGCGGCGCATCACCGGCATCACCCTCCGCGGCGACGAGGGACCGGCCGCCCTGGTGGCCCCCTTCCTGGCCGGTCTCGCCGACGGAGCCGCTTCCTGCCTCCCCCAGGTCGGCGACATGCTCGCGCGCAACGCCGTGGACCTGCTCACCACCCTCATCGCCGAGCACCTCGGCCGGGACGCCGTCGGCACCGACGCCGCCCACCGCGCGCTGCTGGTGCGGATCCGGGCCTTCATCGGCCACCACCTCGCCGATCCCGACCTTTCGCCGGAATCGATCGCCGCCGCCCACCGCATCTCCGTCCGCTACCTGCACCGGCTCTTCCAGGACGAAGGCCCCACCGTCAGCCGCTGGATCCAGCTCCGCCGCCTTGAGGAATGCCGGCGTGAACTGAGCCGCCCCGGCCGCACGAGCCCAGCCGTGGCCGCCGTCGCGCACCGCTGGGGCTTCGCCAACCCTGCGCACTTCAGCCGGGTGTTCCGGGCGGCGTACGGGATGTCCCCGCGCGAATGGCAGGCCAGGGCTGACGGTGCCTGATACACCGGGATCTGCCCGTCATCCGGACCGTGTCCGGCCTCGACTTCGACCGCTTCCTCGACCTGGTGACGAAGGTGCTCAACGTCGATCCGGTCGCTTCCCGGCCGCCAACCCACGAGGTCCAAGACCGGCGGCAACGCCTCCGGTTCCCGTGAATTGCCGGGCTCGACGCCTCCTAGAGGATGCGGCCCCGGCGCAGGCCCGCCGCTCGCCCCTTGCCGACACTGACGGCCATCCGCACAGGCGGACGCGGACGTGGGGAACGCTGCTTACGGTTACCTTGCCATCTTTCTCTGGTTCCGGATCGCCGCCGCGATCCCGGTCCTGCTCGCGGTCGCCATCCCCGGTGCGGTCATGACGCGGCATGTGCGGCAACCGGGGATCACACCTTCGTAAGGCGCCGGCAGGCGTGCACGGCGGCGGCGTGGCGAGCGGTGCGACCGCCGCGCCAAGCAGCAGGTGGGGCGGGTCGACGGCGCCTCGACGTCGGTTCCCCTGTCTGTCCACAGGGATGGCGCGGCATAGGGGAACCACGACCCGCCGCCGAGCAGCACCACGATTTGGGTGAGCGCGACGACGCTGACGAGCCCGCCGATGGTGCCGGACTGACTGCGTGTCACGGTCGCGTCCAATCCGACCGGTGAGGCTGGGCGTCCGGGTGTCAGCGGGGGTGGATGCGGTCGTCGGCTGCTGGACTGCTGCCGCGGGTCGACTCCCGTTGGCGCCATGCTCCGGGCGGGTCTCCGTGATGGCGGCGGAAGGCCGCGGCGAAGGCGTAGGGAGAGCCGTAGCCGGTCAGGTCGGCGATTTTCGCCAGGCCCAGTTCGCCGTTGCGCAGGTGGTCGCGGGCCAGGGTCATTCGCCAGTCCGTCAGGTATTGCATCGGGGTCTGGTCGAGTGCGTCTTTGAAGGTCCGGGCGAAGGCCGCCCGGGAGAGTCCGCTGATCTCGGCGAGTTCGGGGACCGACCATGGGTGCCCGGCATCGCCGTGTATGGCTTGCAGCGCTGCGTTCAGCCGGGGATCCGCCGACGCCCGGTACCAGCGAGGTGCGGTGGTGCTCTGCCGGAAACTGGTACGGATGGCAAGAACCAGAAGTATGTCGAGGAGCCGGTCCAGCACAGTGGGCTGACCTGGTTCAGGGGAAGCCAGCTCGCGGGACAGCAGGCCGATCACGTCGCGCAGGGGATCGCCGACGGCAGCCGAGAGCGGCAGCACCTGGGGCAGCGCTTCGAGCAGGCCGCTGCCGATGTCTCCCGAAAACCGGTAGGCGCCACACAGGAACACCGTGGCCCCTGGGTCGTCCGAGCGTCCGTCGCGCCCGTGACGCGCCCGGAACTCCTCCGGTTCGAGGCAGTCGGCGCCGGGTTCATGGCCGATGTAGTGATCGGGTCCCCCGCGGACAAGGGTCACGTCACCCGGCGAGAGCTCCATCGGGCTCTGTGAGCCGTCGTCGAACCACAGCCACCCCCGCCCCCGTACGACGGCGTGCACCGCGAGCTGGATGGAGCCCCCAAGCCGCAACCCCCAGGGAGGCGTGGCCACCGTTCGAGCGAAAACAGCGCCCGAGGCGCGCGCTCTCGCGAGGTGGTCCGCCAGCAGATCCATGCGCCAAGTATTAAGCAGGACATTCACGGTGGTCAATTGTGTGAGTGTTTGAAACAAAGAACTGAGCGGATCACGCATTGATTAGCTCGATAGGCGGTCTCACCATGGAGTCATGACCGATTCACAGCAGACGACACTTGTCCTCGGCGGTACCGGACGAACCGGATCGCTGGTGGCGCGGAACCTCATCGAGCGAGGCTTGAACGCGCGTACTGTCTCGCGCCGCGGCGCCGACGTTCCGTTCGACTGGGACGACCCGACCACCCATGCCCGTGCCCTGGACGGCGTCGACCGCATCTACCTCGTCACGCCCGTCATGCGGGTCAAGTACGCCGGTCCGGTGTCCGACTTCCTCGATCTTGCCGCGGGAGCCGGGGTGCGGCACGTCACGTACCTCAGCGCCTACGGGAGTGACCAGGCACCGCCGGAGGTCGACATCCGGGCCGTCGAACTCGGCCTCGCGGGCCGGGGAGCCTTCACGCACTCCATCCTGCGTCCCGCGTGGGTCATGCAGAACTTCAGTGACGAGCACACGCCGGTCATCGAAGGTGTCATCACCGTACCGACCGGTGGCGGCGCGGAAGCCTTCGTCGATGCCGCGGACATCGCGGCGGTCGCGGTCGAGACGCTGGTAGACCCTGATGCCCATGCCGGCGCGCAGTACGCGCCGACCGGCCCTCAGGCGCTCACGGTCGGCGAGGTCGCCGACATCATCGCCGACGTGATCGGCGGACCCGTCACCCACCACGACATCGACCCTGACGCATGGATCGGCGGTGCAATCGCGGCCGGCGCCGTGCCCGCCGACTACGCCGTGATGCTTCGCTGGCTGACGGGGACCATCATCTCCGGCAACGGCTCAAGGCCGAACGACGACATCGAGAAGGTCACGGGCAGGCCGCCGGTCACCTTCCAGGACTTCGCCCGGCGCAATGCATCCGCATGGACCCTCCAGGCGGCCAAGTGACCACGCCCATCGACCACTTCGACGACTTCGCGGCGCTGGACCCCTTCTTCCGCATCATTGAGGAAGGACTGGCAGGCTTCGTCGACGGACGGCACTTCTTCGATCTCCTGGCCGAAGACGTGATCTTCGAGTACGTGATCTCCGTTCCCGGATACCCGCGACGGGTCGAGGGGCGCCGGGCCGTGGCCGAGCTCTACCGCGGCTACGGCAGCACCATGGTCCTGCGCAGCGCGGACGAACTGGCCGTCCACCGGGATCCTGAGGCGTCGGGAATCGTGCTCGAGTACGCGGTGCACGGGCAGGCAGTCCGAACCGGGCGGGCCTACGACAACCACTTCGTCTCCGTGATCACCATCAAGGACCGCAAAGTCACGCACTGGCGGGACTACCTGGACCCCGTCGCAATCTTCAACGCGATCGGATGGCCCGCTCAGTAACGGACGACCCGCGTGGGAGGACACCAGCCGCCGTCCAGGTCCAGGAAAGGGCGGTGGCCCACGGCCCGCCCGGCGTTACTGACCGCGCCACCAAGGGCTTCCCTTCCTTGGTGCACCGGTAGGCAATGCGGTCGCGACGCGAGCGGCAAGCCTCGGGGCCGTCTGCGGAGTCCGACGAACCCGGCCTTCGCTGAGGCCGACGCGAGTTCTTGACCGGCGAAGCACCGCCGACCGTTCGGCAACTCGCGGCACGTGGTCGGTCGGCTTGGGTACCTTGCGAGATTTGCCGCTCGGCGCGGCGCTGGTCCGCCCACCCCTTCGGCCTCCGGGACTTCCTGGTGAAGCCCTTTCTCTTGAGTCCCAGCCTCTGGTTCCTCCTGGCCGTGCTACCCGACGAACGCAGTCGGCGGCCAACTCGGTGGCGTGTCCGTACAGTGCCGGTCAGGGGCGTCCCGCAGAGCGGTTCGGGAAGCAGATCGTTCTCGCGCATGCCTCCCGTACGCACAGCGACACGGTTGACCTTGGCTTCTTGGAACGGCCGCCCGATTCCGGCTGGGCTCCATCCCCGGCGTCCGGTGTCAGTCGGCCGAGTCGGCCTCGACCGTCAGCCAGAGTTCGAAGCAATTGCGGCGGGCGAGTTGCATCACGCCGATCGCGGCGCGGCCGCCCACCCCCGCCTCGGGGCCGAAGACCTCGGTGAACACGTCGGTGGCGCCGGCGGCGACCTTGTGCACCTCGTCGAACTCGGGCGTGCACACCACGAAGCACAGTGCGCGTACGACAGCCGTGACGCGGTCCAGGGATCCCAGGGCGAGCCGGATGCCGCCCAGGGCGTTGACCGCGGCCGTGCGGGCGGCCTCTCGGCCCTGTTCCAGGGACACGTCGGCGCCGAGGCGGCCCGGATGCCGGATGACGCCCTCGCGGTCCTCGGGGGTGAAGCCGCTGAGGAAGACCAGGGGCCCGCTGCGGTGGAACGCCTTGACGGTGCCGTACCGGCCGCCGTAGGGCGGGTCGGCGTAGTCGGGGATGCGGAGGCCCAGTCGTGCGGCGCGGGCCTCGGCGTTCTCGGCGGGGCTCATGGACGGTCCAGCAGGCGGCGTGGGGTGTCGACCAGGATGCGGCGCAGTGCCTCGGGGCCGGCCAGCTTCTCCAGGGCGGGCGCGATGCGGCGGAACAGGTGCTCATAGCCGTAGCCGCCGTTGTGCAGCAGGTTGGACTGCGTCCACACGTCACAGCCGATCACCAGTTGGTCCTGGTGGCCTTCCGAGAGCAGCCATGCCGCCATGTCGAGACGCTCGTGGTCGGCGGGCGAACGCAGGTGGGGGCTGCCGTAGGAGAAGTCCGTGCCGAAGGTGTCGTACTCCAGGACGACTCCGGTCTGGGCGGCGTCCTTGTGGTAGGCGCGGTCGAGCACCTCGTCCATGTGGCTGAGCACGATGCGGTCGGCGGACATGCCCTCGGACAGCAGGAGTTCAACGAGGGACAGGGCGTCCTGTCCGCGGAAAGAGAGGTGCACGTTGACCGTACAGCCAGTTTCGGCGGCGGCCCTGCCGGCGGCGGCGACCACCCGCAACTCGCCTTCGGTCGGGGGGTGGTTGGTGCCCAGCTCACCGATCAGGGCGGGTTTGATACCGGTGCCGTCGATGCCGTCGCGCAGGTCGCTCACGAGCTTGGCCGCGAGGGTGTCCACGTCGGCGGTGCGGACGTCGGCGGGGTGGGTGGCGTCGACGTACCAGCCGGTGCCGACGCAGATGGTGACGCCGCTGCGGCGTGAGATGTCCGGGAGTTCTTGCAGACGGCGGCCCATGCCGCGCAGGGTCAGTTCGACGACGGCGGCGCCGCCCGCCTGCCGCAGGGCGGTCATCTCGGCGACGGCCACGTCGGGGTCGTGCAGGATGAGGTTGTGCGGGACGGACAGGGCGTTCCAGCGCAGGCGGGCCATGTCGTGCGGACGGATGGGGCCGTCGAGCGGGGGTTCGCCGGGTGGGGCGGGACGTGCCCACAGGCTGAGGTCACTGAGCAGGTGTTCGTGCATGGAGGTCGGGCCGAGCGTGGAGGCGTCGACGGGGCCGAGGACGGTGTGGACGGGCATAGGTGGCCTTCCGTGTGCGGGACGGCGAATCGGCGCGGGTTCAGGGGGCGGCACGGGTTCAGTCGGCCGGTGGGGGCCGGTCCAGCAGGCGGCGTGGGACGTCGACCAGCATGGTGTCGAGCAGCTTTCGGGCAATGCCGCGGTCGCGCAGGGCCGGGACGATCCGGCGCAGGAGGTGGTCGTAGCCCATGCCGCCGTAGCGGCGCAGTTGGGTCTTGGTCCACACGGAGCAGCCGAGCGCCATGCGGTCGGCGAACCCGTCGGCGAGGAACTCCTCGACTGCGTCGAGGCGTTCGGCGTCGGTGGCGTCCTTGTAGCCGTCCCGGTAGTAGGCCTCGTTGCCGAAGCACCACTCCAGCGTCGCCCCGGCGGAGGCCAGTTCGCGGAGGTATCGCGGGTCGATGTACTCGTCGACGTTGCCGAGGACGACCCGCTCGGCCGGCAGTCCGGCGGACGCCAGCACCTGCAGTACGTCGAAGCCCAGCCGGGCGCCGGGGTCGAGGCGGACGCTGACGGTGGCGCCGCAGCGCGCGGCTGCCCGTCCCGCGGCGCGCAGCATGCGGCGTTCGGCGGGATCGACGGGTGCGCCGGTGCCGATGATGCCGAGGAGGGCGGCCCGGTAGGGGACGCCGGGGATGTGGTCGGTAAGCACCCGGTGGAGGTGCTCTTCCAGGGCGGTTTCGTCGAGCGCGCGCAGCCAGTCGGGGTGGGAGCGGCCCAGGTAGGCGCCGTATCCGACGACGATGTGCAGGCCCGACGCCCGTGACAGGGCGGGCAGTTCGGCATGGCGCGGGCCCAGGCCCCAGGTGGTCAGGTCGACGACGCAGGACTGGCCGAGCTCGCGGGCGGGCGCGAGTTCCGTGACGGCGGTGTCCGGGTCGTCCAGGACGAGGTTGTCCTGAAGGGCGAGCAGGTTCCAGCGCAGGAACCCCAGGTTTTCCGGGGTGACCCTGGGGTCGTCGGGCATCGGCTCGCGCGGCGGCCTGTGCAGGACGCGGGCGTCGCTCAGCAGGTGTTCGTGCATGGAGGTCGGGCCGAGCGTAGAGGCGTCGACGGGTCCGAGAACGGTTTCGATCATGCGGTCTCCCACGCGACTTCGGTCATGCGGTCTCCGGTGCGGCGCCTCGGCCGGCGTGTACGTCGTTTCCGTGCGGGACGGCGTGGAGGTGATCCGGTGTGCGGGACATGGTCATGCGGGCGGTTCCTTGTCCGGCGGCCCTCGGCGTTCCCGTTCCGGACGGGCCGGGACCGCCGGGGGCCGGCGGGGCGGATGCTGTCGTGGGTCAGGCGGGGCGGCCAGCGAGGTGGGTCCGGTCGGCGCGGGTCACTTCGGGGTTGGGCTCCGCGGACTCCAGCCACCGCAGTACCTCCGCCTGTTCGACGAGTGCGTCGCGTTGGAGGTAGTGGATGGCGCGCAGCGCGGCGTCGTGGGCTTCCTGGCTGGATCCGCCGACGCAGTCGGTGACCACGCGTACCCGGTAGTCGTGCTGGTGGGCGTCGACGGCGGTGTAGTGCACGCAGACATCGGTGAGTCCGCCGATGAGGATCAGGGTCTGGGCCCGGTAGGCCTTGAGCACGATCTCCAGTTCCGTGCCGAAGAACGCCGAGTAGCGGCGCTTGCGGATCAGGAACTCGTCCGGGCGCGGTTCCAGGCCCTTGGACAGCTCGGTCTCGGGCCAGCCTTCGACGCAGTGCGGTCCTTCGGCACCGTCGAGTTCGCGGCCGATGTCCACCAGGTTCGGCTTGTGGACCTCCTGGATCCAGACGACGGGGATGCCCTGTTCGCGGGTGCGGCTGATCAGCTCGCGCACCCGCGGGGCCCGCTCGGCGCGTCCTGCCATGTGCGGGATCTCCGTGCGTGACGCGGACTGCTCGACATCACCGCCCTGGATGTCGACGACGATGAGGACGGTATTGCCGGCTGTGTTCATCCGGATTCTTTCCTTTCTCGGTGCGGGCACGGCCTGTTGGGGCCGTGCCCGCGGTGTGTGCGGGCGGTGCGGCGGCTAGGCGAGCGCCAGTCGGCGGTCGGCCAGGACCTGGAGGACGTCGACGATGGTGTTCACCGCGACGTAGACCACGCCCAGCAGCAGCGCGACGCCGGTGATGCCCGGCAGGTCGGCGGCCGCGACCGAGCTGTCCAGGTAGGAGCCGATGCCCGGCCAGTCGAAGATCTTCTCGACGACGACCAGTCCTGCGAGCAGGGCGCCCGCCTGGATGCCGACCATGGACAGGGCGGGCCCCAGCGAGTTGCGCAGCGCGTGCCGCAGCAGGACCGCGCGCTCGGTGAGGCCGAGTGCGCGGGCTGTCCGGGCGTGGTCGGCCTCCAGATTGGTGGTGAGCCCGTCGACCAGGACCCGTCCGATCGCCACGGCCGGGGAGATCGCGGCACACAGCGCGGGGAGCGCGAGGTGGGTGGCCGCGTCGGCGAAGACGTCGATCCGTCCGGTCAGAAGGCTGTCCAGGAGCAGGAAGCCGGTGGGCCCGGTGGGGGCGTCCCGGAAGGACGTCCGCCCGCCCGACGGCAGCCAGCCGAGCCGGCCGTAGAAGACGAGCAGCGCCACCATCCCCAGCAGGAAGGCGGGGGCGGCCGCACCGGCGAACAGCACGCTGCGCAGTACCGCGGCGCCACGTCGGCGCATTGTGGTGAGGTAGGCGAACACGGCGCCCAGGAGCACGGCCACGAGCAGGACGCAGCCGGCGAGTTCGAGGCTGGCGGGCAGTACGTCGGCGAGGTCGGAGGCGACGGGGGTGCGGGTCCGCAGCGAGTTCTGCAGGTCGCCGTGGAGCAGCCCCGCCAGGTAGTGCAGATAGCGGGGCACCAGGGGTTCGTCGAGCCCCAGGCGGGCGCGGGCGCCGTCGACGGTTGCCTGGGAGGCGTTGGCGCCGACGTACGCCTTGGCGGGGTCGGTGCCGGACATCTCCTGGAGTGCGAACAGGAGCACGGTCAGGGCGAGCAGTACCCCTGCCGTCGCCGCTACGCGGCGCAGGACGAATTTCACGTGTCAGTCCTCCACTTTCACGGTGCGGGTCCTCTCCGGCTTCACGGTGTAAGTCCTCTCCGGCGCGGGCGGTCGGGCGGGTTCACCGGCGTCGCAGCATGTCGCGCACGGCGTCACCGGCGTAGTTCGCGGTGAGGGCGAGGAGCATCACGGCGACGCCCGGCACGATCGGCACCCACCAGGCGGTCAGTAGGTACTGCATGCCTTGTGCGGCCATGGCGCCCAACTCCGGTGCGGGGGCGGGTGAACTGAGGCCCATGAAGGACAGTGCGGACAGGGCGACGACGAGTCCTCCGACGTCCAGGCTGGCGGCGATCACCACGGTGGAGCGGACGCCGGGCAGCAGATGGCGGGTGACCCGGCGTCCCCAGGGCACCCCGGCCAGGCGGGCCGCCTCCAGGTGTGGCCGGGCGGCCCAGGCACGGATCTCGCCGCGGACGAGCCGCGCGTACATCGGCCACCACACGACGGCGATGCCGATCAGCGCACTGCTGTAGCTCGCGCCGAGCGAGGCGGCGACGGCCATGGCGATGACGAGTCCCGGCAGTGCCAGGAACAGGTCGGTGATCCGCATCAGCAGTCCGTCCGCCCAGGGCGGCAGGGTGCCGGCGAGGACGCCGACCAGTCCGCCGACGAGGACTCCGGAGGAGATGACGAGGGCGGCGGCGAACAGGCTGGCGCGCATGCCGTACAGGGCGCGGGCGAACAGGTCGTAGCCGAGGGCGTCGGTGCCGAGCAGGTGGCCGCTGCTGCCCGGCGGGAGCAGTGCTTCGCCGGAGCGCAGCGTGGGGCTGTGCGGGGCGAGGACCGGAGCGAGCAGGGCCAGCAGGACGAGCAGCGCGAGGGCCGCGAGAGCCACCCGGTCCGCGGTAGTGCTGCGGGCGCGGACGGCTTCGGCGTACGTGCGCCGCCGGAGCGTCAGTGGGCCGATCGTGGTCATCGGGGACCTCCTGCCGTGGCCGCCGGGCCGGTCGCGGGCCGGTGGCGGCGGGGGCCGGGGACCGCATCGAGGAGGGCGCGGGTGTACTCCTGTGCCGGGGCGAAGCAGATCTGTTCGGTGGGACCTTCCTCGACGATGCGGCCCCCGCACATGACGGCGATCCGGTCGGCGACGATCCGTGCGGCCGCCAGGTCGTGGGTGACGAAGAGGATCGACATGCCCAACTCCCTTCTGAGCCGACCGAGGAGGTCCAGCACGGTTGCCGCGAGGGACACGTCCAGCGCGGAGGTGGGCTCGTCGCACAGCAGCACCCGGGGCGGCACGATCACGGCCCGCGCTATCGCCGCCCGCTGCCGCTGGCCGCCGGACAGCTGGCCACCGCGGACGTCCGCGGTGGCGACGGGCAGGCCGACGGTTTCGAGTACGTCCGCGACGGCCGTCCGGCGTTCGGCGCGCGTCAGCCGCCCGGCCGTCAGGGCCAGCCGTTCCTCGAGCATGTCGCCGACGGTGAGCCACGGGGTGAGCGAGGAGCCGGCGTCCTGGAAGACCATCTGCGGGGTGCTGCCGAGCACGTGCACCTCGCCCGAGGTGGGCTTGTCGAGGCCGGCCACGATCCGCAGCAGCGTCGACTTGCCGCAGCCGCTCTCGCCGACCAGCGCCACCGACTCGCCCTGGGCGACCTCGAGGTCCACACCGCGCAGCGCGTTCAGTTCCCTGCGGGCCCACGGGGGTCCGGAGCGGAAGAGCCGGGCAGCCCCGCGCAGCCGCACGGCGAAGTCGCTGCCGATGACCGGCTCGGGCCACCGGGCGGGCAGGTCGCGGTCGGCCGCCGGTGCCTGACCGCTCCTCAGCACGCCGTCCGCGTCCACGGCCCGGCCGCGTCCGCCGCCGGCCAGTTCGGTCACGGTGCGCGGCCGGTGCGCCTGCGCGCCCTCCGCGCGTACGTCCTCCACCTCGTCCCCCGTCGGGCGGTCCACGGTCAGCGGCCGGTCCCGTGGGGTGTCGAGATCGATCCGGGAGGCCAACAGCCGCCGGGTGTAGGGGTGTTGAGGGTGGTGGAAGATCTCGTCCGTGCTGCCTTGCTCGACCAGGCCGCCCTGGTGCATCACGACGATCCGGTCGCTGATCCGGGCGGCGACTCCCAGGTCGTGGGTGACGAACACGATGGCGCAGCCGATGGTGTCGCGCAGAGACAGCAACAGGTCCAGGACCTGTGCCTGCACCGTGACGTCGAGCGCGGTGGTGGGCTCGTCGGCGACGATCAGGGAGGGTTTGCGGGCGACGGCCAGGGCGATCATCACGCGCTGCCGCAGGCCGCCGGAGAGCTGGTGCGGGAAGGCCTTGAGCCGGGCGGGGTCGGGGATGCCGACGTCCGCGAGCAGCCGCAGCCGTTCGGCCCGGTCGGCGGTCACCTCGGCCAGTTGGGCGCCGACGGTCATGGTCGGGTCGAGCGAGGTCATCGGGTCCTGGAACACGGCTCCGACGTGCCGGCGGCGCACCAGGCGGCGGGCCTCGTCCCCGGCGGTGACCATGTCGGTGCCGGCCAGCAGAACCGAGCCGTCGACCCGCGGCCGGGAGCGGCGTGGCAACAGCCCCATCACGGCGAGGCTCAGCACGCTCTTGCCCGAGCCGGACTCCCCCACCATGGCGACGATCTCGCCCGGGTACACGTCCAGGCTGACGCCCCGTACCGCGTGAACGGTGCCGCTGTCGCGGGTGAGCCGCACGTCGAGGTCGCGCACCGACAGTGTGGGCCGCTCGTCCTTGGCCCTCTCGTCGTACGTCCTGGCCGTCACGTCGTCCGTTCCCGTCATGTCGGGTGGCATGTCAGGAGCGGCCGAGGGCGGCGAAGTGCAGGACGTTGTACTCGAGCAGGTTCTGGGCCTCACGGGTGCCGGTGATGCCCGGTGTGGTGAGCAGGGTGGTGTTCAGCGAGCCGATGGAGAACCAGTTGCGCGAGTCGATGACCGAGCGGGCGACAGGTCCGTACGCGGACGACTCGGTGGTGGTCAGGGCCTTGTCGAGGTCGGCATCGAGGCCGTCGACCTCGGCACCGAAGAGGTCCAGGCCGCCCTTGGGGGTGTAGATGATGCGGCCCCAGGAGTCGGGGTGACCGGCGTCCGGGAAAACCGCGAAGACGGCCAGGTCGGGGGCGGCGGCGAGGTCGTCGGTCAGTTTGTAGATGGAGCCGGCCGCGTAGGCGACCGCCTCCGCCTTGAGACCGGCGCTGTTCATCCGGGAGGCGAGTTCCTCGGCGACCGCCTTGCCGTCGGCGCTGCTGCCGGCGTAACCGATACGGACGGTCCGGCCCTTGGCGGGCGCGGATGCGGCGATGCCGGCGAGCGCGTCCTTGTCGTAGGTGATGCCCTGGTCGTCGAGGGCGGAGTCCAGCATGCCCTGGGGGAACAGCTGGCTCGTGGGTTCCTCCAGGCTGCCCATGGCCGCGGCCAGAATGCTTTTGGTGTCGATGCCCGTGAAGAGGCGTTTACGTTGCCCGGCCGAGGTGAAGGCCTTCGACTGCGGGTTCACGTAGACCATCTGCGTGGTGAGGTTGGGGAAGGTGCTGGTCGTGACGGCCTGGCTCTTGGCGTAGGACTCGAAGGAGGACTTGTTGAGATTGCCGAGGATGGCGTCGATCTCGCCGCGTTCCAGCTCCAGTTGGGCCGCGGAGGCGTTCTGCGAGATCTCCAGCTCGACGGCGGCGAAGGCGGGCTTGTCGCCCCAGTAGTCGTCGTAGGCGGTGAGTTCGTAACTGTCGCCGGTCTTGGCGGAGGTCAGTTCGTACGGTCCGGTGCCGGCGTCGTGGCTGGTGAGCCAGGTCTGGGCGTGGTCCTTGCCGGCGTGCTTCGCCAGCACGGTGGGGCTGATGAGCTTCAGGCCGAAGGGTGAGGCGAGGTAGTCCAGGAACGCCGAGTTGGGCGCGGACAGGGTGAGGACTGCCGTGTGGTCGTCGGGCGTGGCCACCTTGGTGACGTCGGCGGTCATGTAGGCGGGGCCGCCGTCGACTTGGGCGCGGCGCTCGACCGCCTCCGCCACCGCCTTGGAGGTGAGCGGGGTGCCGTCGTGGAAGGTGACGCCGTCGCGGAGGGTGAAGGTGTAGGTCAGGCCGTCCTGCGAGACCTTCCAGGCGGAGGCGAGCGAGGGGACGATCTTGGCCGTGCCGGTGCCGTCCTCGTACTTGACCAGCCCCTCGTAGGTGTTCTGGATGATGTTCAGTCCGGGGCCGTCGTAGTTGACGTCGGGGTCGGGGGGCGTCGTGTAGGCCTGCACGATGGCCGCGGTGAACAGGTCCGTGTCCCCTGCGGTCCCGGCCTGACCGGCCGAACACCCGGTGAGCGCGAGGACGGTGGCCACGGCGGCGGCGAGACCGAGCCGGGCCCGCGGGCGACGTTGCGCGGCGGGCCGGTCGCTGTTCGCGGGCGTGGTCCGGAGGCCGGTTCTGGCACTGGATCGCATCAGGACCCTCTCGTTGAGGAGGTCCGGCGGGCGGGCCGCACGGAGGACTCGGGGATTCCTGTCAGTGACCGAAAACTAGACGGCGGATCGCGAGTTGGGGTTTCCCGGGCATTGCCGAGCATTGCCGAGCGGTAAATTCTGTCATTGATAGAAAACCCCTCGGCCTCTTGGTACGGTGGCTCCTCCCCGACCGGAAGTGCCTTGCCCCAGCGGGCCTTCGGGCCAGTCCACCCCCGGCCGCCCGCACCGACCACCGAGGAGGACGCACGTGCGGCAGGACGAGCACGCCAACGCCCCCACGCTGCTGCTGCGGAACGTCACCGTCATCGACGGCGTGACACCAAGCCCCGCGCCCGGCCAGGACGTCCTGGTGGAGGGCGACCGGATCCGCGCCATCGCGCCCACCGGCACCCTGAGCCTGCCCACCGCGGCCTCCCCCGCGCGGCTACGGATCCTGGAAGCCGGCGGATACACCCTCCTGCCCGGCTTCTTCGACTGTCACGTGCATGTGAGCACCAGTCCGGACGCCGCACGCTTCGACACGGTGCTCGCACCGGAGAGCCTGCTGACACTGCGTTCGGTGCCCGCCCTGTCCGCGACACTCGACGCGGGCATCACCTCCGCGCGGGACCTCGCGGGGGCCGACTCCGGATTCCGCGAGGCACTGGAGGCCGGCTATGTGCGCGGCCCCGCCCTGCAGATCGCCCTGCGCATCCTCAGCATCACCGGCGGCCACGGGGACTGGCGGACCGTCAGCGGCATGCCGCTCGACTCCGGCCCGGGAGCGGGCGCGGTGGCCGACTCGCCGGACGAGTTCGTACGGGCCACACGCGAGGTGGTGCGCCAGGGTGCCGACTGGGTCAAGGTCGCGGCGACCGGAGGCATGACGAGCCCGCGCCGCGCCCCGGAGTCGGGCGGCTTGACGGGGCCCGAACTGAGCGCGGTCGTCACCGAGGCGGAACGTCAGGGCGTGGTGGGTGTGGCGGCCCACGCACAGGGCGCCGCGGGCATCGCGGCCGCCGTGCGGGCCGGCGTACGCAGCATCGAGCACGGCTACCTCGTGGACGACACCACGCTTCAGGACATGGGCGAGCGGGGCACCTACCTCGTCCCCACCCTGTCCGCACTGACCCGTCCGGTATGTGCCGACGGGCCCCCGCACCTCGTGGAGCAGCGCCGACGGCTGCGCGAGACGGCACTGGAGCGCCTGTCAGTCGCGCTGACCAGCGGCGTCCGTGTGGTGCTCGGTACCGACGCCGGCATCGCGCCGCACGGCGGGAACCTGCGCGAACTCGAACTGCTGGTGCGGCTGGGCCTCTCCCCCGCCGCCGCGATCGCCGCGGGCACCTCCGTGGCGGCCCGGATGTGCCGGCTCGACGACGAGGTGGGTTCGGTGCGTGCCGGACTGCGGGCCGACCTGGTGCTCACGGACGTGGATCCGCTAACCGACATTGCGGCGCTCGGCGAGCCCGACGCGATCCGGACCGTGATCCAAGGGGGCCGCGTCGTCAAGGACTTGACGAGCGGCATCGGAGCCGGACGGGAGCGGGCCGCGTGACGCACGACGACGACACGACAGGAGCCGTCACCCCACCGGAGCGGCCGACCGCCGGGAAACCGGGCCGTCCGCGCTCCGCCCCCAAGCAGCGCAATGGACTCAGCACCAGGGAGGAGATCCTCCAGGCGGCGTCCCGGCTCTTCGGTGAGCAGGGGTACGGCAAGACGACGACCCGTCAGATCGCCGAGGCCGTGGGTATCAAGCAGTCGACGATGTACTACCACTTCGCCGACAAGGGGACGATCCTCACCTCGCTGCTGTCCAGCACGGTCACCCCGGCCCTGGAGTTCGCGCGCTGGCTGACCGAGCAGGACCTCGACCCCGTCATCCGGGTCTGCGCCCTGGTGACCTTCGACCTGGAAACCCTGCTGCGCGACCGGTTGAACCTCCATGTCGTCTACCACCTGCCGGAGTTGGAGGATGCCGACTTCGTACCGACCCGCTCCGCACAGACCGTCCTGCGCGACACGTACCGCGAGTTCGGCCGCGCCGCACTCGGCGCACTGCACACCCACGAGCACGCCGCCGACCTCGCCCGCGACCTGGACCTCGTCTTCGCCCTGGTGGAGGCTTCGGTGTCACAGCGTCAGTGGGGTGGAGAGGGAGAGCGCGCACGCTACGCGGAATCGGCGGTGCGGGGATCGCTGCGGCTGCTCGGTGTGGACGGCTCTGCCGTCCCGGACGTCATCGCCCGCGCCAACGCCGTACTGGCCCATTACCCGGTCCAACCGACGCCGATCTCACGCTGAGCGCAGAGTCCGCGGTCCGGCAGGGGCTGCGTGTGCAGTCGGTCACGCGCGACCCTCAGCAGGCCCTGCGCCGACTCCGAACGCGTGACTCCCTCGGGCGGTCTCATCGACTCGGTGTGGCCGGCGCCCAGTGAGCGGGCGATCGCCTCCACCGCGAGACGCTGCATGAGATCGTCGCCGTACACACCGCGGCCTTGCTCGGCGAGCTTCAGCAGTGCGCGGAGGAGGTCGGCGTCGAACCCGTCATGCAGGATCTCTCCCGCCCCCGAGACCGCGGCCATGAACGCCTGGCCACTCAGGTCCCACCGGGGGACCACAACAACTCGAGGATCTGCTTCCGGTACTTCGCTCCCACTGGCGATCTCCTTCACCTCTCGCTGCGGGATGGTGGCGCCCTTCGCCCGCGCGATCAGTTGCCGCAGGTAAGATCAGGGGCCGGTTATGGAGGGCAGCAGGTAGTTGCGAATGAACGCCCTTGCGCTGATCTCTTCATTGCTGTTGTCGCTGGTGTTCTCACTGGTCACGAGCACGATGTCCGCGCTGGGGATTACGTAGACGAACTGCCCGCCGTATCCCCAGGCAAAGTACATCGCGCGTCTGGAGATGGTGTGCATCCACCAACCCTCGGAATAGGCGAAGGTGTCGTCGACCTGTGTGGTCTGGGCTTGCGCCGCCCGCACCGCACTAGTTGGCACAAGCGGTTGGCCGGCCCACTTGCCGTCGTGCAGGTAGAGCAGGCCGAACTTGGCCATCTCCCGTGGCGTCAGGTAGACGTTGTACCCGCCCGAGAAGATGCTTTGCGGGTCACGGCCCCAATGCTCGGCCGTGATGCCCATCGGTTCGAACAGGTACTGGTGGGCGAACTGGCAGGTGCTCATGCGAGTGGCCTTCTGCAGCACGGCCGAGACGACGTGCGTATTGCCGGTGCTGTAGTTGTACGTCGTGCCGGGGACGGACACGAGCGGACGGCCGAGAATCGGCTGGACCCAGTTCGACGCCTTCTCGACCTGGCTTTCGGTCGAATCCTCCGTCCAGTCGAGACCCGACCTCATGGTCAACATGTGTCGGATGGTGATCTTCTTCTTCTCCGGCGATGCATTGCCGAAGTACTCCGGAAGATAGTCGGCCACCGGGTCGTCCAGGCTTCCGATGTAGCCCTTCGCGACGGCGATGTGGACCAGCGCCTGCAAAATACTCTTCGACACCGAGTGGACGTTATTGCTCCGCTGTGCGCCACTACCGTGGTAATACCGCTCGGCGACGAGACGGTCGTGCCGGATGACCAGCGCGCTGAACAACGACGCGTTGTTCCCGAGCTTGGTCAACCCCGTACGCAACAGGGTTGAATCCATCCCCTGCTCCTCCGGCGAGGTCGCCGACCAGTCCGCACCGTCGTCCCGGGGATCCGTGTACGTCGGATTGCTCTCATAGAACGTCCGGCCGTTACCTGAGATCCGGTTGCAATCGACGGTCGCCGTCCCGGCCGCCGCCGTTGGTGTCGACTTCGACGGTGCCGCCTCGGTGCACCCGGCCAACGCCAGGAGCGACAGCATCGGCACTAGCCACGTGATTCGCCGCACAGCCGACCGGCCCGCCCGAACGCATGCACCGGCGGCGACGGTATGGGGGCGAATCCGCCGCAATCCATGCCTTCGCAATCTCATGACTGCCTTTTTCCTTGATACGAAACGACGGCGCCAACAGCCTTCCGAGAGCCGGTTCGGGATCCGGCCTTCCTTCAGGAAGAGGCCGCACCGGCCTCGCGCCTCCACACTGCGATCTTCGTAGAGAGCCAAATCCGTCGTGGGCTGGAAACCTTCAGGATGCGAAGGCAACTCCCCCAACTTCCCCTGCAGCCATGGTCTCCACCCTATGAGGGGAGGGACACGGGCAACAACGTACTCATCGTCGAAGACCGCATGAGTCTTCGTCGGGCGTGAGAAACCTGCACTTGGGAGATGTTCTGTCGAACGAACTGATTGAGAGTGGGCTTGATCCGCTTTGACGGACATTCGAGATCGGGGGTTCTGCCCCGGGAGGATGTCCGTCATGGAGAGCATGGGGAAGAAGGAGCCTCGGCCTCGCCGTTCGTTCACGCCGGAGTTCAAGGCCGAGATCGTCGAGCTGTGCCGGCGCGGTGACCGTACGGTCGGTCAGATCGCCAAGGACTTCGACCTGACCGAGACCGCGGTGCGGCTGTGGGTCACTCAGGCCGAGGTCGACGCGGGCGAGCGCGACGGGCTGACCAGCAGTGAACGTGAGGAATCGGCCGTGCTGCGGCGGGAGAAGCGCCGACTGCGCGAGGACGTCGACATCCTCAGGCGGACCACCTTAGATTCAACCGGTCAAGGCAACATTCTCGGCTGGTGTTCGGAATCCCAGGCACTTGCGCGGACGGTTGTTGAGCTTCGTCGCGATGGCGTCAAGGTCGTCCTGGCTGAAGGGCGACAGGTTCGTTCCTTTAGGTAGGTACTGCCGGAACAACTTGTTGGTGTTCTCGTTGGTGCCACCACGTTGCCAGGGGCTACCCGGTGCCGCGAAGAACACGTCAACACCGGTGTCAGCGCGGAGACGCTTGTGGGCTGCCAGTTCCATGCCGCGATCCCAGGTCAGCGTGCCTCGTAGGCAGGGATCCATGCGTGCGTAGGTCTTGGCCAGAGCGGGAACGACCACGGTGGTGGGGCCGCTGTGGATCTACGATCTGATGCTGAAGCGGGGCCAGTTGATCGGTTCGACGATCCGGGGGCGGACCCACGCGGAGAAGGCGGCGCTGGCCCAGGACATCGCCCCGACGATGGTGCCGCTGCCGGCCCGGGGACTGGTGCGGGTAGCTGTCGACTCGACCTTCCCGCCCGACCGCTACCGCGACGCGTACGACCGGCTCGCCGAGGCGGGCAAGTTGGGCAAGGTCATTCTGACCTGCGAATGACGGCACAACCTGGACCAGTCCAGGTGATGAGGACCGCGGGCGCTGAAGCGGCGGTCGGGGCCGTCGTAGCCGAGACGGTGGCCGAAGACCGTAGCCGATCGAATGCGCCGGATCTGGTCCCGGCGGGACGCGATACCACGGTCAACGGCGGGTGGGCGGAACATCGCCAGCCAGGCCTCCCGCGTGGTGAAACGCAGCACAGTGCGTCCGCGCACTACAGCACTGCCGAAGCGCGCCCGCCCTATATACGACGTCCCGGGCGCGCTCGTCGCGTGCCCGGGACGTTCCGCCGCGGTGGCCGCTTTCTTACACCGCGGCGATGCCCTCCATGCCGGAGGCGGCGAAGGCGGGCAGTCCCGTGACCGTCGTGATCTTGGTGAGGGCGCCGGTGCGCCCGACACGGAAACCGTCGACGGTGCCGGAGGTCGCGTTCTGGACGTAGACGAACTTGTCGGCGGCGACGGCGAGGTCGATGACGCCCTGCGACATTCCGGACGGCGCGGCCGCGATGCCCGCCTCGTTGGTCAGGGCGAGTCGGCCGTGCGCGTCCTGGCGGTAGCCGCTGACGGTGGAGTTGCCGGTGTTGCCGCCGTAGAAGAAGTCACCGGCCCGCTCCAGCCAGCACAGGACCATCTGCCCGTTCGGCAAGGACGCCTGTAGGGTCTTCAACTCGCCGTCGTGGCGCACCTTGTAGGTGGTGACGGTGGAGTTGGCGGCCTCGGCGACCAGCATGCGCCCGGACTTGTCGAAGGCGATGGCGAACGGCACCATGCCCGCCGACTTGTTCACGACCGGCTTGTCCGCCACGAGGCCGTCCTTCCCCACGGGGAAGACCTCGATGGTGTTCGCCGACTTGGTGGTGACGACCAGGTCCCGGCCGTCCGGCGTGAACGCGACCTGCCCCGGCGAACTGCTGAACAACGGCACCTTCTCGTTCTTCAGCTCCAGACCGCGGTTCGAACCGCTCAGCGGCTTCAGCCCCTCGGAGGTGATCCGGAAGCCCTGGACGCTTCCCGCCCCGCCCGCGTTCATGACGTAGGCGAGATCCCCCGAGACCGTGACGGACGAAGGGAAGTCGCCTCCCGTGGACAATGTTTGACGGTCCGTCAACTTCTGGCCGTGCACGGCGAAGGACGTCAGGGTGCCGCTGCCCGCGTTGACCGCCAGGAGCCGGCCGGAACGGTGGTCGTAGACGAGCGATCCCTGCGAGGCGAGCGAGTCGGTGGGCGCGTCGGTCTGGTCGCCGCCCTTGCCGCCGGTCGCGTACTTCCCCGCGGCGGTCAACTGCCCGTCGTCGCCCCGGCGGAAGACGCGGATCGTGTTCCCGGCCAGCTCGTTGCCCTGGACGAAGACGGCGTGGTCGGCCTTCGAGGCGGCACGCGGGGCGGGTGAAACCTGCGACGCGGACGCGACGTTGACCGCGACCACAGCCGCCGCGACGGCCACCGCCCCTCCGCCCAAGACGGTCAGCCTCTTCTGCAGCTTCGACCTGCGTTTGCTGTGCCTGCTCATGTGCGGCTCCTCTGGCCCGGGGTGTGTGGGACCAGAGTTGCCACTGTGCAGCGCCGTATGAAGGCGTTCGGACACCGCGTCAGACTCTCGTAAGGTCCTTGCGCAGCTCTCCCCCCTGGGCGACCAGCACGACATTCTCCGGCCGGCCAAGGCTGCCGATGTCGCGCAAGGGGTCTTGGTCGACCGCCACGAAGTCCGCAGTCTTCCCCGCCTCCAGGGAGCCGAGTCGGTCGTCGACCCCGAGGAGTCGAGCCGCGGTGAGCGTGCCTGAGGTGATCGCGGCGAGTGGGTCCATGCCGAGTTCCATCAGGTGCGACAACTCGCTCAGGTTTCGGCCGTGTTCGACGACACCGGCGTCCGTGCCGAGGACGATCGGGACGCCGCGGGCGATGGCGTGCGCGATGTTCTCCTTGGTGATGCCGGACCAGCGGCTCTTCTTGCGGAAGTGGTAGTCGGGCATGGCCGCCTGGTCGAGTGGGGCGAAGACCGTGGCGAGGGTGGGGACGAGGAAGGCTCCCCGCTCCAGGGCCAAGTCGCATAGCTCGTCGGTCATGCCGTAGCCGTGCTCGATGCTGGTGACACCGGCTTGGAGGGCGTTGCGGATGCCCGCGGTGCCCTGGGCGTGGGCGGCGACCGTCTTGCCGCGATGTCGTCGGGCCTCGTCGACAACTGCCTTCAACTCGTCGAGGGTCAGCCCCTCGTCGTCGGGGTCGTCGTGCGGGCTGCCCATGCCGCCGGTGGCGCAGACCTTGATGAGGTCCGCGCCGTCGCGCAGCATGCGCCTGGCCGCGATCCGTACCTCGTCGGGGGTGTCGGCGAGCTCGGTCAGATGGGGAGCGGCGTTCACCCCGCTGGGCAGCGAGCAGTCGGCGTGGCCGCCGGTGTGGCCTATGACCTTGACGGCGGTCTGGAGCCGGGGGCCTTCGACGAGGCCACGTTCGACGGCGGTGCGATAGCCCGCGGGCAGACCGCCGAGGTCGCGCAGGGCCGTCACACCCGCGTCGAGGGTCGTGCGAAGTCGCCGCGCGATCTCGAAGGTCTCCACCGTCGGGTCGGTGGTCAGGCCTGCGGTGAGCCCGCGTCCCGGGGTCATGCACAGGTGCGTGTGACAGTCGAAGAAGCCGGGGAGCAGGGTGCGACCGCGCAGGTCCACTGTCACCGCCGTCGGTGTCGGGGGCGCCGTGGCCGCCGGTCCCACATAGGCGATGAGACCGGCGTCGTCCACGACGAGGACCGCGTCCGGTACGGGCGCGGCTCCGGTTCCGTCGATCAGAGTCGCGTGCTGGTAGCGGGTGTTCATGGCATCTCCGTGAGGAAGCGGTGTTCGCCGGAGCCGACTTCGGGGCGCTCCGCCATGCCCGGCAGGTCGATCAGTGCGGTGCTGCCGGGCGGGACCGTGACCGTCACACGCAGCACTCCGTCGGTGCGGGTCCAGGACACGGCGGCGCGGCCGTACGGCGTTTCGTGTGTGGCGGAGGCGTGGGTGAGTCCGCCGCCGGGGCGGGGTCGGACCAGCAGGCGGCGGTAGCCGGGGGCCGCGGGAGCGAGCCCGGCGACAGTGCGGTGCAGCCAGTCGGCGACGGCGCCGAGGGCGTAGTGGTTGAAGGAGGTCATCTCGCCGGGGTTGACCGTGCCGTCCGGCAGCATGCTGTCCCAGCGTTCCCAGACGGTGGTCGCGCCCATGGTGACCGGGTAGAGCCACGACGGGCACGTCTTCGTCAGCAGCAGTCGGTACGCCGTGTCGTACTCCCCCGCGTCGCACAGCGCGTCGCAGATCAGCGGCGTGCCGACGAAGCCGGTGCCGATATGGAAGCCGCCCTCGCTGACGAGTTCGGCGAGGCGGCGTCCCGCTGGTGCCCGTTGGTCGTCGGCGAGCAGGTCGAAGCGCAGGGCGAGGGCGTACGCGGTCTGGGCGTCGTTCGTCAGGAGGCCGCCCGGGGCGACGTACTCGTCGCGGAAGGCGGCCCGTACCGTCTCGGCCAGCTTCGTGTAGTGCGCGAAGTCGTCCTCCCTGCCCAGGAGTTGGGCGGTGCGGCCGAGCAGGGAGGCCGAGTGGGCGTAGTAGGCGGTGGCGACCAGTTGTCCGTCGGTGCGGGCGTCGCCGGGGTGGTCCGGCGGGGCGGTGGGGTCGAGCCAGTCGCCGAGCTGACGGTCGGTGTTCCACAGGTGCCGGTCACCGGCCACGGCGGTGATGCCCTCGACCCAGGCCTCCATGCTGTCGTACTGAGCGGCGAGGATGCCGAGGTCGCCGTAGCGCTCGTACATCACCCAGGGCACGATGACCGCCGCGTCGCCCCAGGCGGCGGCGCGCAGTTCGGGGAAGCGGTCGGGGAAGAAGGGCACGTACATCGGTACCCGGCCGTCCGGGTACTGCTGGGCGGCGAGGTCGGTCAGCCAGGAGCGCAGGAGGCCGGAGCAGTCGTAGAGGAAGGTCGCGGTGGGGGCGAAGATCTGTACGTCGCCGGTCCAGCCGAGGCGTTCGTCGCGCTGCGGGCAGTCGGTGGGGATGTCGACGAAGTTGCCGCGCATGCCCCACACCACGTTCTCGTGCAGGCGGTTGAGCAGCGGATCGGAGCAGGTGAACCAGCCGGTGCGGCGCATGTCGGTGTGCAGGACGACGGCCTGGATGTCGCCTTCGCCCATCTCCCCCGGCCAGCCGGTGACTTCGGCATAGCGGAAGCCGTGGAAGGTGAAGCGTGGCTCCCACTCCTCGCCGCCCGCCTCGCCCCGCAGGGTGTACGTGTCCGTGGCGCGGGCCTCGCGCAGCGGGCGCACGGCGAGTTCGCCGTCCTCCAGCACTTCGGCGTGGCGCAGGGTGACGGTGTGTCCGGCCTCGCCGGTGACCCGGATGTGGAGGCGGCCGACGAGGTTCTGGCCGAAGTCGAGGATCGTACGGCCGGACGGTGAGGTGAGGACGGTGACGGGAGCCAGTGTTTCGGTACGGCGTACGGGCGGGCCGTCCGGGGCGACGAGCGGTGCCAGGTCGTAGGGCAGGACCTCGACCGGGCTCCACTCGGTGGGTACGCGGCGTGCGTCGTACTCCTCGCCCTCGTAGATCCCGGAGCTGAGGATCGGGCCGTGTGCGGCCTGCCATCCCGCGTCGCTGCCGAAGGTCTCGGTGGTGCCGTCGGTGTAGCGGACCTCGATCTGGACGAGGGCGGCCAGCCGGTCTCCGTAGATGTTGCGGCGTCCGCCGCCGAAGCCGATCCGGCCGCGGAACCAGCCGTCGGCCAGCAGCACGCCGACCGTGTTGGTCCCCGTGTGCAGCGCCTCGGTGATGTCGTACGTCTGGTGGCGCAGCCGCTCGGTGTAGTGGGTCCAGCCGGGGGCCAGGACGTGGTCGCCGACGCGTACGCCGTTGATCTCGGCCTCGTACAGGCCGTGGCTCGTGGCGTAGAGGCGGGCGGAGGCCACGGGCGCGCGCAGCCGGAAGGTGCCGCGCAGTACGGGGGGCGAGACCTGCCGGTCGGTGGCCTCGGGCCAAGCCGGGGACACCAAGTGGGCCTGCCAGTCGGCCGGTTCGAGCAGCCCGGCCTCGACCGTCAGCGGAGCGGACCATGGGCTCGCGCTCGCGCCGTCCGACCCCCATACCCGTACGGACACGTCGACTTGCTGCCGCGAGCACAGGGGGTCGCCGGGCCAGAGCACCAGGACCGAGTCCGCGGACAGGCGACGGGCGGTGTACAACTCCCGCTCGCCGTCCGTGAGTCGGATCTCGTACGCCGACTGGGTCCAACCCGGACGGGTGGTGACGGTCTGCCAGGTCAGCCGGGGGCGGGGCTCGCCGATCCCGAGCGGCTCTCTGTGGTGCTCGGCCCTTAGTCCAGTCACGTGGATGTCCTGGTCAGGCATGATCCTCCTCTGGGACGAGAGGGAGAGCGAAGTGGAAGACCGCTCCCTGCGGCTGGTTGCCGGCCGCGTGGATACGGCCGCCGTGGCGGGTGATGATGCGGTGACTCAGGGCCAGGCCGATGCCGCTGCCGTTCTCCTTCGCGGTGAAGACGCCGTCGAAGATCCGGTCGCCGGGGAGGTCGGCCGGCAGGCCCCGGCCGTGGTCACGGACGGCGAGTTCGGCGTTTCCGTCCGCCGTCCGCCGCGTGGTGAGTTCGACCTTGCGCTCCCCCGCTGGCCAACTCGCCATCTCCTCAATGGCGTTGAAGGCGAGGTTCATGACGACCTGCCCGATGAGGACGTTCTCGCAGCGCACCGGGAGGGGCGCGTCGGTCAGGCCGAACTCGACGTCCACGGCGTGCTGTTGGGCTCTCAGGTCGATGAAGTAGGCGCAGTCCTCGACGATCGTGTTGAGGTCGGTCAGCTGCTCGGACTGTTCCAGGCGGCCCACGTACTGCCGCAGGCTGCCCAGGATCCGCCGGGCCCGCTCGATCTGCCGTACGGCGTTGTCCAGCCCCCAGGCGACGGACTCGTCGCCGACGGCGAGCCGACCGCGGGCTCCCTCCACGAAGTTGTACGCGGCGGCGAGCGGCTGACTCACCTCGTGCGCGATCGCCATCGCCATGTCGCCCATGGCGTTGTAGCGGGCGAGGTGGTTCATGTGCTGGGTGTCCCGGCGGTGTTCCTCTTCGGCGCGCACCCGGTCGGTGATGTCGTAGAAGAGCAGGAGCCGGCCGCGCAGATCGCTCTCGATGTCGATGTGCTGGCAGGTGACCGCGTACCAGCGCGGTTCGCCGCCGGGTGCGGCGAGACGGTAGCGGCCCTCACGCTCGGGGACGGTGCCGTCGCGGCAGTAGTCCGCGAAGTCGGTACCGTGCAGGGCCGGTACGTCGACGCCGAGCAGCTTGGCGGCGGACTCACTCGCGAAGACCACACCGCCGTCGTCGTCGAGGACGACGATGCCCTCGGCCAGATTGCCGAGGAAGGTGCGCAGTCGTCCCTCGGTGCGGAACAGATCGTGGCGGACGGCCTTCTCCTCGGCGATGTCGCGGAACTGGACCATCACGACGGGGCGCAACGGCAGGTCAACGCGGATCGCGATGGCCTCGGTCAGGATCTCCTCGCCGCTCTTGGAGCGGTAGCACCACTCGGTGGCGCTGACGCCGTCCTCGACCGCCTGCCCGAGCCAGCGGTGACCCAACTCCCGGCTGTACTGGCGGGCGTTCTTGCTCATGTCGGGGGCCTTGAGCGGCTTCAGTTCGGCGACGGTCCACTCCAGCAGGTCGCAGGCCGCCTGGTTCGCCCAGAGGATGTCGTACGTCCTCGCGTCGTGGAGCAGCACGCAGTACTTCAACGCCTGGGTCAGGGCCCGGAAGTCGGCCGGTTCGAGATCGTTCATGCGGCCTGCCCTCGCTCTCATCGGGCGGCCGGGAGCCGCAGTCCCAGCCGGAGTACGTCGCGGACCAGCGTCGCGATGCTCTCCGCGCCGGTCTTCTCCCGGACACGGGTGCGGTGTACGTCGACGGTCTTCGTGCTGATGCCGAGCCGCCCGGCGATCTGTTTGCTGGGCACGCCGTCCACCACCAGGTGCAGCACCTCCCGTTCACGGGAGGTCAGGCTGTCCAACCGCCGCAGCAGCTCGCGCCGTTGGGCCAGTTCCTCGAAGCGCTCCCGTGCCGTCCGCTGCGCCGCCTGCACGACGTCGAGCATGTGCTGGGGGTCGTACGGCTTCTCCAGGAAGTCGACGGCCCCGTTCTGGAGGGCCCGTACCGACATTCGGATGTCTCCGTGGGCCGAGACGAAGACGACGGGCAGCGCCGCGCCCGCCTCGTTCAGCATCTCCTGCACGCCGAACCCGCTGATCTCCGGCATCCGCACGTCGAGGACCAGGCAGGCGGGCCGGTCCCGGTCGTAGGACCGCAGGAAGGTCCGGGCGTCGGAGAAGCACTGGGAACGGATGCCCACCGATTCCAGGAGCCAGGCCAGCGAGGTGCACAAATCCTCGTCGTCGTCCAGGATGTAGACGAGGCACATCTCAATCGCCCCAGGCAGCCTGGGCGATCCAGTACTCGCTGCCGTCGGCGCTGACGCCGCGCTTCCACTCGCTGGTGCGTCGCAGGGCGGGTTCGACCCGCGTGGTCGCCGCATCGGCGCCGTCGGGGCCGTCCTGATCGACCTGCCAGTGGACCCAGTTGACCTCTCGGCCCGCGCTGTCGTGCACGAACAGGTCGACGTGGTGCCAGCCGTACTGGTGGGTGTCGGCGTAGCAGGTCAGGAACATCGTCCGGTCGTCGGTGTCCGCGCTCATCACTCTCCCGTCAACGGTGCGCTGAAAAGCCGTTCCGTACGGAAGGCCGAGATACGGGGATGATCCGGGCCGATCCGGAAGGTCACGTCGAGCTTTGCGACCAGGACCTCGGTGGCGCCCGACTCGTAGCGCGAGAGCTGCTGCATCGGCCAACTCCCCTGGGCGGTAACTCCCTTGACGTCGACCGTGCCAGGGAAGAGCAAGTGCACGTTCGTAC
The DNA here is from genome assembly GCF_041431135.1 of Streptomyces sp. NBC_00554. NCBI lineage: Bacteria > Bacillati > Actinomycetota > Actinomycetes > Kitasatosporales > Streptomycetaceae > Streptomyces > Streptomyces sp. NBC_00554. The sequence goes on from NZ_CP107799.1 coordinate 103,261, forward strand.
GGAAGTGAGGGGTGGGCGGCAGATAGGCCGACAGCATCCCGACGATCGCCTCGCGACCCTCGGTGCGGCCGAACTTCTCGGCGTACTCGCTGCCGCCGCCCTCCCAGACCGCGTCCTCGGTGAAAAGGTCCCCCAACTCGCCTTCCGTACGCACCGGAACGTCACAGAGGGCGAGATAGCGGGCCAGAGTGTCCACGACCAACCTCTCGCTCGATTCCTCGCTCATGACGCGTCCCTTTCCTGCGCCAACCTCAGCCGCTCCGCGCGGCGTTGCGCCTGCCGCTGGGGATCGGGCACGGGCGCGGCGAGCAACAGCCGTTTCGTATAGGCGTGTTCGGGGTGCTCGGTGACCTGGGCGGCGTCGCCCGTCTCCACGATGTCGCCGCGGTACAGCACGGCCACCCGGTGGCTGATGTGCCGTACGACGGAGAGGTCGTGCGTGACGAACAGATACGCCACCCCCGTGGCCTCCTGGATCTCGATGAACAGGTCGAGCACCCGCGCCTGCGTGGACAGGTCCAGGGCGCTGACCGGCTCGTCGCACACGATCAGCTTGGGATCCCGGCACAGGGCGCGTGCGATGGCGATGCGCTGCCGCTGGCCGCCGGAGAACTCGCGCGGCAGCCGCTGCGCCGCGTCGTGCGGGAGATACACCTGGTCGAGCAGGGTCTGGACGCGGCGTTCCGCGTCGGCGCGCGAGACGCCGGTCACGAGCATCGGTTCGGTGAGGATGTCCATGACCGTCATGGCCGGGTTCAGTGAGGTGAACGGGTCCTGGAAGACGACCTGGATGTCCTTGCTCAGCGCCCGCCGCTCCCGTTTACCGAGCCCCGAGACCGGCTTTCCGCCGTAGCGGATCGCACCGCTGGCGACGGGTGCGAGGCCGAGGACCGCGCGGCCCAGGGTCGTCTTGCCGGAGCCGGACTCGCCGACCAGGCCAAGTGTCTCGCCGGGTGCGATCGACAGGGACACTCCGTGCAGGACGCGGAAGGGCTTCGCGCGGCGGCCCTTGCCCGGGTACTCCACGACGACGTCTTCGAGTTCGAGCAGCGGGGTCGGGGCCGCGGGGAGAGCGGTCATGACGTCACCTCCTTCAAGGGGGCGTCCAGGGCGGCGCGCGCCGGGCCGCCTTCGAGCGTGGAATCGAGGAGCATCCGCGTGTACGCGTGCTCGGGCGACGCGAAGATCTTCTCGATGGGTGCCGTCTCGACGATGCGTCCGCTCTGCATGACGGCGACCCGGTCACAGATGTCGGCAACGACGCCGAAGTCGTGGGTCACGAGGATCATGCCCATCTCGCGTTCCTGTTGGAGGGAGCGCATGAGGTCGAGCACCTCGGCCTGGACGGTGACGTCGAGTGCGGTGGTCGGCTCGTCGGCGATCAGCAGTTGCGGATCGCACGACACTGCGCCCGCGATCAGTACGCGCTGGGCCATGCCGCCCGAGACCTGGTGCGGGTACGACTTGAACACCCGCTCCGGATCCGGGATACCGACGCGCGCCAGGAGCTCCAGCGCCTTGGTGCGTGCTTCACCCCTGGAGATCCCCAGGTGCTTGCGCATGGGTTCGACGAGCTGGGAGCCGATGCGGAAGCAGGGGTCGAGGTTGGACATGGGCTCCTGCGGTACGTATCCGATCCCACGGCCGCGCAGGGCGTTCAGCGCGGCTTGGCTCACACCGAGCAACTCCTTGCCCGCGAAGGCCATCTGATCCGCCGTCACCTCGGCCTCGCTCGGCAGCAGTCCGAGGACGGCGAACGCCGTCTGGCTCTTGCCGGAGCCGGACTCCCCCACCAGACCCAGGACTTCACCGCGCTCGACGGTGAGGCTGACTCCGTCAACGACGGTCTTGTCACCGCCGGAACCTCCGGAGCCACCGGAAGCGCCGGGCCCCGGGTAGCTGATGCGGAGTCCCTCCACGGTGAGCAGGCGATCGGACGGCGACGGCACCCCGCCAGCGGTCTTCCTCGGCGCCGGTCGACGCCGGCGGACCACCCGGGTCTCGGTCGTCCCCAGTGCGTCGCGCACCGCGTTGCCGAGCAGGCTGGCCGCCAGGATCGTCACGCCCATCGCGAGGCCGGGCCACATCAGCAGCGTCGGTGTGGTGTAGACGTTGGTGAAGCCGTCGTTGAGCATCGCGCCCCAGCTGGCCTGGGACGACTTTCCCAGACCGAGGAAGGACAGACCGGCCTGGATGCCGATCGCCACCGCGAACAGCTGCGTCGCCTGGATGACCGAGGGCGCGATGACCACCGGCAGGATGTGCCGCCGCATGATGCGGGGGTCGCCGAGGCCGGAGACCCGCGCGGCGTCGACGTACAGCTCCTCGCGCACCGAGACCACCGAGGCGCGGATCAGCCGGAAGACCATCGGCGCCATGATGACGCCCAGGACGACCATCGCGACGTTGAGATCCTGAGAGACGGCCGCCATCACCACCAGCATCACGATGATGGCGGGCACGGCCATGATCACATTGATGATCCAGCCGGCCACCGCGTCGAACCAGCCCCGGTAGAAGCCGCTGACCAGGCCGAGCGGTCCGCCTACCAGGAAGGCGACCAGGGCGGCGAGCGTGCCGCCGAGCAGGCTGGTCCGGCCGCCGTACAGCAGCCGTGACAGCACGTCCCGGCCGACGCCGTCGCCGCCGAGCGGGTGGGCGCCCGACATCGGTGCGAGGGTGTCCGCCAGGACACTGTGATCCGGTGCCTGGTCGGTGAGCAGCGGGGCGGCCAGGCTCGCGAGGATCACCAGCGCCAGGATCACGAGGCAGCCGACGGCGAGCGGGTCGCGCAGGGTCCGGCGCAGGAGGCGGTCCCGTTTCGGGATCGCGGCGGTCTCCGGGACGGTCATGAGACACGCACCTTCGGGTTGAGCCAGCCGTACGCGATGTCCAGCAGCAGGTTGACGGCGACGACGACGGCCACGGTCACCACGACCGTGCCGAGCAGGACGGGCGCGTCTCCTCGGACGGCCGCCGAGTTGGCGAGCGTGCCGATGCCCGGCAACCCGAACACCTTCTCCACGACGACCGCGCCGCCGATCAGGCCGATGAACTGGAGGGCGAGCACAGTCAGCGCGGGTGGGGCGGCGTTCCGCAGCGCGTGCTTGTACACGACGCTGCGTGTGCTGAGCCCCCGGCTGCGCAGCGTGCGGACGAAGTCGGCCCGCAGGACGTCGATCAGTGCCCCGCGCACCTGCATCGCCGTGGCCGCCGTGGCCGCGACCGCCAGTGCCACGGCCGGCAGGATGACCGATTGGAGCCATCCCGTGGCGGATGTGCCGAGGGCGACATATCCGGTGGCCGGCAGCAGTCCGAGCTGGACCGCCAGGACGACCGCGAGGACCAAGGCGATCAGGAAGCTGGGGATGGCGGTGCCGAGCACCGCGGCGAACTGCACGACGCGGTCCACCCAGCCGCCGCGCAGTGCGGCCAGGGTCCCCAGCGCGATGCTGAGGACCAGGGCGATCAGCATGCCGACGAGGACGATGGAGAGGGTGACCGGAAGGGTGTTCGCCAGGGACTGGTTCACCGAGTCGCCGGTGAACCAGGACTGGCCCAGATCGCCGTGCACGGCCCGGTCGATCCAGTGTCCGTACCTGACCACCAGGGGTTCGTCGAGGCCGAGTTCACGGGCCTTGGCGGACACCTGGGACGGCGAGGCGGTCTCGCCGAGGATGTTGCGGGCCACGTCGGTGCCGGTCAGGCTGAGCAGCAGGAACGTCGCGGTGGCCACGACGACCACCAGGACGACGCCGGCGGCGATGCGCCGGAACAAGAAGACAAGCACGGTCAGTTCCTCCTTCCGCGGGTCGTAGCGGCCTCGCCGCTAGCGTCCGCCTGTCGCAGCGGCCTTGCCGCTAGCTCGTGGCCGGCGCGAAGTTGTAGATCGGCGGGAAATTGATACCGGGCTGCGGAGTCACCTTCACATCCTTGGCGGTCGCGTAGGCGTTCACGGTGGGGGTCCAAGGGGCGTCCCACGCCTGGTCCACCACATAGGTGTTGAGCTCCTTGAACAGCGTGGTGCGCTCGGCTCCGGTCGCCTTCGAGATCTGGGAGATCAAGTCGTCGGCCTTGGGGTCGTCGTACTTGAAGGGGTTCCAGGTCGAGTTCTTGGTCAGCTCCAGCTGGACCTTGTCCCACGGATTCGGGGCGCCCAGCTTGAAGTAGGACAGGGCATACTTGCCGGCCAGCATGCTGCTGAAGATCTGGTCGCTCGGCAGGTTGTCCAGCTTCACCTTGATGCCGATGTCCTTGAGGGACTGGGTGAGGGCCGCCTGCTCCTGCGGGAAGAGGGCGGACAGGTCCGGCAGGGTGACCGCGAAGCCGTTCGGGTAACCGGCTTCGGCAAGGAGCTTCTTGGCCTTCGCCGGATCGTAGGAGTACTTGGTGTCCAGCGAGGCGTCATAGCCCTCCTCCCCAGGGGCGAAGAGCTGCGTGGTGGGCTCCCCGAGTCCGGTCTTGGCCGTCTTGATGATGGCCTGCTTGTCGAAGGCGTAGTTGAGCGCCTGCCGGACTTTCAGCTTGCCGAGCGCGGGGACGATCTTGCCGGCCCGGTCCCAGATGAACAGGCCCTCGATGTCGCCGGGTTGATAGGTGACGACGTTCAGGCCACGGTCCTTGACGGTCTTGACGCGGCTGAGGCTGAGCGAGGCGCCGTCGAGCTGGCCCGAGAGCAGGGCGTTGGTACGTGCCGTCGGGTCGGCCAGATACTTGATGACGATCTTGTCGTACGGGAAGGCCTTCGCGTTCCAGTAGCCCGAAGTGCGCGTGTAGGTGTACGTCTGCCCGGCCGTGGTCGCCGAGGTGTCCAGCTGGTACGGGCCGGACCCGACGGGAGCCTTCGGGTTCTCCAGTGACTTGGGGCTGGCGATCATGCCGGAGACCTGGCCCAGGGCGGGAAGGAGTGCGGCGGTGGGGTGGCTCAGCTTGATGACGACGGTCTGGGCATCCGTGGCGTCCACGCTCGCGATGTCCTGGATCTCGCCGGCGGCCGTGCCCGTACCGCTCTTGGTGTGCAGGAGGTTCTGCTTGACGGCCTGCGCGTCGAGCGCCGTGCCGTCGGTGAACTTCACACCGCTGCGCAGCTTCAGCGTCAGGGTGGTCTCGGCCTTGTCGTACGACCACGAGGTGGCCAGGTTCGGGGTGGGCTCGTTCTTCGAGTTCAGCCGGACCAGCGTGTCGTAGACCGGCTGGTAGTACTGGGCCTCGGGGCCCATGCTGGCCTTCGCGAGGTCCCACGGCGTGGCCGTGACCGACTCGGAGATGGTCAGTGTCTTGTCGGCGGCACCGGTCGAGGCGGTGCCGCCACAGGCGGCGGTCGTGATGGTCAGGAATCCGGCGCCGATGAACGCCGCTGTCTTGCGCATGATCTCTCCATCTGTTCCATTACCACTGTCTCCTCGGCTCCCCGTGGTCGTCCCGCTCCCCGGGTGTGAACAACCAGTCATTCGACGTTCCGAGCCTGTGGATCACTGCACGTACTTGGCGGCCCACTCCCCGCACTTACGGACGCTCTCCTCCGGCGTCGGCTGGGCCCCGCGGTCCACCTCGATGATCAGCCAGCCGTCGAAGCCGTCCGGGAGCGCGTCGACGAAGCCTTCGATGTCGGCGTTTCCGTGGCCGGGTTCCGACCACAGGCCCGCCTTCACCGTCCTGCGGTAGTCCCAGCCCGCCTCCCTCGCCTGTGCGGCAAGGTCGAGGTCGAGGTCCTTGATGTGGACGCTCGCCACGCGGTCGGCGTAGTCGCGGACGAGCTGCGCGGCGTCGGCACCCGCCCAGGCCAGGTGGCCCATGTCGGGACCGAACCCGAGGACCGAGGCGTCGACGGTGTCGAGGACGAAGCGGGTCTCCTCCTCGGTCTCGGCCCAGGTGCCCACGTGCGGGTGGAAGGCGGGGGTGATCCCCTGGGCGCGGATGATGCCGGCCGTCTCCGCCAGCAGGTCCCGTACGCGTTCCAGCCTGCCCTGGTCGGCGTCCTGGCCGACCGCCGGGCGGGCCACGCGCTCCGCGTCCTTGGCCATCCCCATGGCGAGGAACAACGTGGGCACGCCGAGTTCCGCGTGCTCTTCGGCGATCCGCGCGGCGGTGTCCCGGTACTTCTGCCGCTCGCCCTCGTCGTCGGTGAGCCGTACGGGAACGTAACCGGGCGCTGCGCTGAGTCCGTGGTCGGCCAGCAGCGCGGCGTACGCGGCGGCCGTCATGTCGCCGGGGACGTCGCTGTGCACGGCGGTGATGCCGGCGTCACGGATGACTTCGAGCCGGTCCTCCAGCGACGGCGCGAGGGTGGGGTCGATCCAGCCGTCGGGGCTCGCGACCCACTGCAGGGGGTTGATGGCGAGACGGTCCTGCCTGATCTTCATGTTCTCGGGTCCTTTCAGCGTGCGGTGCGTGGCTCGGGATCAGTGGGCGTAGCGGGGCTCGGGGCGCTCGCAGCTGCTTTCCAGCGCGACGACCCGCTTCTCCTGCTGCGAGATCTCGAAGCTCGCGAGGACTTCCAGGGTGTGGAAGGCGAAGTCGGCGTTCGCGCGGTGCGGCTCGCCGGCGAGTGCGCCGGCGAGGTCCCGTACTCCCAGGCCCCGGCGGTGCTGCTCGGGTGTGCCCACGGCGCCGAACAGTTCGGTCACCGGGGTGAGCACCTCCCAGTCGGTGTCCTGGTGGCGCTTGATCCGTACGTCGCCGTCGAAGAAGTTGGGGTTCGGCAGGGAGAGGGTGCCCTCGGTGCCGTAGATCTCGATCCGGGGCAGTTCGGTGTCCCAGACGTCGAAGCTCATGAGGACGGTGCCGATGGCTCCGGAGGTGAAGGTCAGCACCGCGGACGCGTGGGTGGGCACCTCGACGGTGATCTCGTCGACCACGCGGTCGGGACTGGTGACCTTCCGGGTCTTCGCGCCGATGCGGGTGGCCGCCGAAAGCGAGCTCACCGGGCCGAGGCAGTTGATCAGGGCTGCCAGGTAGTAGGGGCCCATGTCGAACACGGGGCCGGCGCCCGGCTGGAAGAAGGAGCGGGGGTCGGGGTGCCAGGTCTCGGCGCGGCTGGAGCGTACGAAGGCGGTGGTGCCGACGACCTCGCCGATCAGTCCGGCGTCGATGGCGTGCCGTGCGGTCTGCACGGCGCTGCCCAGGAAAGTGTCGGGAGCCGAGCCCAGCAGGCATCCGCTGCGCGCCGCGGCTTCGAGGATGCTCCTGCCCTCCTCGATGGTGACGGCGAGCGGCTTCTCCGCGTAGACGTGCTTTCCGGCCTCCAGCGCGGCGATGGTGGTCTGCGCGTGGAACTGCGGCGGCGTGATGTTGATGATGATCTCGACGCTGTCGTCGGCGAGAAGTTCGGTGTCGTCCCCCCATTCCGGGATGCCGAATTCGGCGGCGGCCTGCTTGGCGCGGGCCGGGTCGATGTCGGCGACGCGGACCACTTCCAGCTCCGGGAAATTACGCAGGCCTTCGACGTAACGGCCGAATATGTTGCCCGCGCCCAGAATCCCGATGCGGTGCCGCGTGTTCTCCTGAGCCATGAATCTCCTGCGCTTTCTTGTCAGTTGGGGGGTGTGTCGGTCGAGTGGCGGGGCACCGCCCGTCAGGCCGCGATCAGTGGGCGCAGCGTGCGGTGGGCGATCTCAAGACCCGTCTTGACCTTCTCCTCGGTGCCACTCCACACGGGGTCCTCGTGCTCGACCGAGAGCGTCCCGGTGAAGCCGTTCGCGTACAGGGCGTCCACGACGGCGTTCCAGTCGACCTGGCCGCGGCCCGGGACGCGGTAACGCCACCAGCCGTTGTCCCAAGGGTCGTTACGCCCGACCGCCTTGCCGAAGACGCCGTAGCGGTCGATCGCGCCGGGCAGGATCTCGGCGTCCTTGGCCTGGGCGTGGACGATCCGGTCGGCGTACGGCGCGATGGTCTTCACCGGGTCGACACCGATCCAAGTGAGGTGCGACGGATCCCAGTTGAGGTAGAGACCGAGAGAGAACATCCACTCCCACAGCTCCGGCGAGTAGGCGAGGTTGCCCGGGTAGCCGTCCGGGTGCCAGCCCTCCATCACACAGTTCTCGATGATGAGGCGTACGCCGCGTTCGCCCGCGTACTCGACGAGTTCGGGGAAGATCTTCTCGGCCTCGCGGAGGCTGTGCGCCACGGGCTGGGTCCAGTCCCTGCCGACGAAGGTGCCGACGTACGGAACGTCGAGGCAGGCCGCGGCGTCGATGACCTTCTTGAGGTGGGCGTGGATCTGTTCCCGGCGCCCGGCGTCGGGGTGGAGGTTGTTCTCGTAGTACGCGAGCGCCGAGAGCTGGAGCCGGTGGCGCTCGAACAACCCCCTTGTCTCGTCCGCCTGTTGGGTGCCGAAGTCGGCCACCGGCAGGTGTGCGGCTTCGAAGTCGCGGCCGCCTGTGACGGGCCAGGCGGCGACCTCAAGCGCCTCGTATCCCGCCTCGCTCGCCCAGGCGGCGATGCGCGCCAGGGAGAGCTGCGGCAGACAGGCGGTGAGCATTCCGAGTTTCATGTGAGGGTCTCCTGGCTGATGAGGGTCTCCTGGTCACGCGGGCCGGACACGCCGGTCCATGCGAAGGAGTCGGCCGACCGCAGCACGGCCTCGACGAGCCGCGCCGAACGCAGCCCGTCCGCGCCGGTGGGCAGCCCTTCGGGCGCACCGCCCTCGATCGCCGTATAGGCGTCGGTGACAAAGGAGTTGAAGCAGTCGGCGTAGCCCTGGGCATGTCCGGCGGGCAGCCGGGAGAGCCGCCGCTGCTCGGAGGAGCCGTGCTGCGGATCGCGTACGAGAATTCGTGCGCCGTCCTGGGCGCCCAGCCAGGCGGTTTCGGGGTTCTCCTGGTCGAAGACCGCACTGCCGTCGGCACCGTCGAGCTCGAACCACAGCCGGTTCTTGCGGCCCGCCGAGACCTGAGAGACCGTCAGCGTGCCGAGGACACCGTCTTCGGTGCGCAGCAGCACGGCGGCCACGTCCTCGGTCGGCCGGTTCGCGAACGTGGTACCGATGCGAGCCGTCAGCTCGGTGAAGCGGACTCCGGCGACCCACTCCACCAGATCGCACCAGTGGGATCCGATGTCGGCGAAGGCTCGCGAGGGCCCGCCCTCGGCCGGGTCCACCCGCCAGGACGTCGCGTCCTCGGCCAGCAGCCAGTCCTGCAGATAGCTGCCGTGGATGAGTTGCCACGCCCCGAACTCACCACGCAGGCGGCGGTCGCGGATCTCCCGGACGAGGGGGTGATAGCGGTAGACGAAGGGAACGGCCAGCAACAGCCCGGCGCGTTCGGCGAGTTGGGTCAGCCGCTCGGCATCGGCGGCGGACGTGGCCAGTGGCTTCTCGCAGATCACGTGCTTGCCGGCGCGCAGGGCCGCCTCGGCCTGCGGGACGTGCAGGGCATTGGGTGTGCAGAGGTGCACCACCGTGACGCTCTCGTCGGCGAGGACCGCGTCGAAGTCCGGATACCGGGCGGGTACGTCCCACTCCTTGGCGACCTGTGCGCTGCGCTCGGGTGTCGATGCCACCGCTCCGGCGAGGATTCCGCCGGCCGAGCGGATCGCCGCGGCGTGTACCGCGCCGATCATTCCGGTCCCGATCACAACCGCTCGCAGGGAACCACTCACCGGTGCACCTCCGCCGTCTTCCGACCGACCGCGGCCTGAACGCCGCGTTGCGCATCACCATCGTTTAGTTCGCCGAAGGAGCACAAGAGGCCCCATTTAATTTTCTACAAGGCCTAAAATCGGCCAAACTCCGGGCCCACAGCGAAACGATCTCGACATGATCCCGACATCCCTGGCTTGAAGACCCCGTTGACGAGCGGAAGGTGACCTTATTAAGGTCACTGGAATGCATAAAGGCGACGGATATAGCGATGGGCACACCGCCGGGACGGCCCCGTCCTCCCCGGTGCCGGTCGCCCTGCGCAGGGTGCTGGGTCTCGTGGTCTCAGGTGAGGCGACCAGCCGCGCGGAGATCTCCCGGCGCAGCGGCCTCGCCCGCTCGACCGTGGGTCAACAGGTCGACCACCTCGTCGCGCGCGGCATACTCCAGGAGCTCGAGAGCAGGGAGTCGGTCCGGGGACGCCCGCCGCGGGTCCTGACGATCAGCCCGCAGGCCGGGACCATCGCCGTCGCGGACATCGACACCTTGTCGAGCCAGGTCGCCATCGCCGACCTCACCCGGCGGGTGATCGCGCACGAGACCGTGGACATCCGGATCGACGCCGGCCCCCGGGCGGTGCTGGACGCGGTGACGGAGCGACTGTCGAGCCTGCTGGCGAAGCACGACCGCGCCCCGGACCGGGTTCGCGAGACGGTGGTCGGCCTGCCCGGTCCCGTCGACTTCCAGCACGGCTGCGCGGTACGTCCGACCGGAATGCCCGGATGGGACGGCTACCCCGTCGCCGAGCACCTGCGCACCGCCTTCCGCTGCCCGGTCGTGGTGGACAACGACGTCAACCTCATGGCACTCGGCGAGGCCGGCCAGGCCGCGGCGGACACTCCGCTGCTCTGCATCAAGATCGCCAGCGGTATCGGTGCCGGGATCGTCACCGCGAACGGTGACGTGTACCGCGGAGCCGACGGGGCCGCCGGCGACATCGGCCACATCCGGGCGGTCGGCGGCGGCGACGTGCTGTGCGCCTGCGGCAACATCGGCTGCGTGGGAGCGCTCGCCTCCCACCGGGCGATCCTGCGCAGCCTCGGCATCCCCGAGACGACCGGCGAGGACCCGCTCCACGGCGCCCACGAACTGGCGCAAAGGGTGGCCAACAGCGATCCGCCCGCCCTGCACGCGCTGCGCCAGGCCGCCACCGAGATCGGCGAGGTGGTGGCGATGCTGGTGCACATGTTCAACCCCCGCACCCTGGTGCTCGGCGGCCCACTGAGCGAACTCCGCGACGATCTGCTCTCCGGAGTCCGCGCGGTCGTCTACCAGCGCGCCCTGCCCCTGGCCACCCGCAAACTCACCATCACCACCACCCAGCTCGGCGCCGCAGCCGGGATCCACGGAGGGATCGCGCTCGCCACCCAGGACATCTTCAGCCCGCCGGGCATCGCACGACTCCTGGCGAACGAACCCACGTAACTGCTCCGGGCGCGCCGGACCCACATAAGGCTCCTAACGCGCCGGACCGTGTAAAGGAATCCCCTACACACTCCAGCCAACTCCCAATTGTCGGCCCGTTCCCGCCGCGCCTAGCGTGAAGACACGGCGGGATCGAGAACCGCCCGGCAACGCGAGGAGTTCGTCCCATGACGCAGTCGCTGGAATCCCCGGCACCGGTCGATTCCGACGCCCGAGCGGCCGCCTTCGACCGCGTGCTGTCCCAAGTGGCCGAGCGCCGCGCAGAGTTCGAGGAGAAGCGGCACGTTCCGCGGGACATGGTCGCGGAGTTCAAGCGAGCCGGTCTCTACCGGGCGGGTGCACCGAAGCGCTTCGGCGGCGACGCACTGCCGCCGGCCGAGTTCCTGCGGCTCATCGAGCGGATATCGCAGGTCGACGGATCGGCCGGCTGGGTGGCCAGCTTCGGCTCGTCCCTCGTCTACCTGGCCGCACTGCCCCTTCAGACCCAGGCCGAGTTGTACGCCGACGGACCCGATGTGGCCTTCGCCGGGGGCCTGTTCCCCGTACAACCGGCCGAACTCGTCGACGGCACGTACAGGGTCTCGGGCCGGTGGAAGTTCGCCAGCGGCTGCAAGGGCGCGGACGTCCTCGGTGTCGGCATCAAGGCGAGCGGCGACACGGCGGGGCAGCAGAACGCCGGTCGTCCGCTGACCGCCGTGATGCGTCCCGAGCAGCTGGAGATCGTCGAGAACTGGGACGTCATCGGCCTCCGCGGCACCGGAAGCCACGACCTGGTGGCCGACGGAGCGCTCGTCCCCGAGGAGTGGACGTTCGTACGCGGCGGCGAACCCACCGTCGACGAACCGCTGTACCGCTACCCGACCGTCCCCTATGCCGCCCAGGTCCTTGCCGTGGTCGGTCTCGGAGTCGCCCGCGCCGCACTCGACCAGGCGATCGCCAGCGGTGGACGCGCCGGATTCACCGGCGCCCCGAAGCCCGCCGAACGCGCCACCTACCGCATCGCGGTGGGCCAGGCGGAGGCCCAACTCCGGTCCGCGCGCGCCTTCTTCTACGAGACCACCGGCGAGGTGTGGGCGACAGTGGAGGCGGGAGATCCCGCGACCTCCGAGCAGGCCAGTCTGCTGCGGCTCGCCTCAGCCCATCTCGCGAAGACCTCGTTCGAGGTCGTACGCGCCGCTTACCAGCTCAGTGGCATCCCAGCCATCGCCGACGGCCACCCGATGCAGCGCTTCCTGCGCGACGCGTCCGTCGTCCCGCAGCACGCCTTCCTCCAGGAGGGCATGTACGACGGCGCCGGCGCGGTCCTCATGGGCGTCCAGCCCTTCCCCGGCTACCTCTAGCCCTTCCCGGCCCCCTCCGAGCAGCCCCTGTCCGGCCACCTCCGAGCAGCCCTTGTCCGGCCCACCCCTGAAAGGCGGGAACTCCACCATGCCCCAGTCCGGCGACAAACCCCTGCGCGTGCTCTTCTGCATCGGCGTCAACCAGAACTTCTTCGATCTGCCCACCGGTCAGGGCAAGGCGGTCTGGGACGGCTTCACGACCATGCTCTCCCAGCTCTGGGAGCTGCCCGGTGTGAGCGTCCTCGGCACCATGGACGACGACCAGCACATGGTCGGCCCCTCCGACTCCTGGCCCTGGACGTCGTACGTCCTCGCCGACGTGGCCGACCAGCCGACGGTGGCCGCGGCCTGCAACCTCTTCCGCACCGTCCAGGTCGGCGAGCACGGGCTGTGGCGCTACATGAAGATCGAGGCGCGCGTCGGCCGTCCGCTGCCGGAGCCGGAGGCCACCCGATGACCGTGTCCCCGGAGGTTCCCGACATCGCCGCGCTCGTCGAGGACGACCGCGTCGCCGGCACCCTCTACACCGGCCCGGAGCTGTTCGAGCTGGAGATGGACCGGATCTTCCACCGCACCTGGGTGTGGGTGGCCCACGAGAGCGAGATCGCCAAGGCGGGCGACTTCAAGACGGCCTGGGTCGGCCGCCGTCCCGTCATCGTCAGCCGCGACCGCCGCGGCGGCATCAACGTCCTCCTCAACCGCTGCCGCCATCGCGGTGCCAGCGTCTGCGACGTCCCCAAGGGCAACGGCAACGGCTTCACCTGTCCGTACCACGCGTGGTCGTACGCCCTGGACGGCACGCTGCGCGGCATCCCCTATCCCGAGGGCTACGAAAACGTCACGGAGAAGAAGGACCTGCCGCTGCAACGCCTCAAGGTCGGGACGTACGCGGGCATGATCTTCGCGAGCTTCAACGACGAGATCGAACCGCTGGAGGACTTCCTCGGCGGGGCCCGGCTGTGGATCGACCGCTTCATGAAGCAGGGCGCCGGCTTCCCGATCAAGGTGCAGGGCGAGCACAAGTTCCGTTTCCAGGGCAACTGGAAGATCCAGTTGGAGAACACGACCGACTGGTACCACTTCCCGATCGTGCACCGCTCCTGGATGTCGTCCGTGGACGCCGAGACCGCGAGCATGCTGTCGATCATGACCGATGAGAGCGCGGTCACCCACGCCCTCGGCAACGGCCACAGCGTGTCCGTCTCCGTAGCCGAGCACGTCGACCTGGACGTGGACGACGGCAGCGAAAAGCTCCAGGACCGCTTCAGCCATGTCATCGAGGAGTTGTCGAAGGACCTGCCTCCGGAGCGCGTACGGCGGATCGTGCGCTCGCTGCACGGCGCGGGCTTCAACCTCAACCTGTTCCCGAACGTGGCCATGTCGATGTCCTTCTTCCGGGTTTTGCGGCCCATCTCGGTCGCGGAGACGGAGATCCGGCACGTGGCCCTCGGCCTGGACGGCGGCCCCGAGATCGTCAACCGCGAACGGCTGCGCATCCACGAGCACTTCCAGGGCCCCTTCGGCTTCGGCAGCCCCGACGACGCCGAAGCCTGGAACCGCGTCCAGCGCGGCGTGACCGGCGGCGCCGACATGCCGATCCTCGTCAACCGGGGCCTCGGCCGGGAGAAGCCCAACGACCTGGGCCAGCCGACCTCCCACGCGACGGACGAGACCGGCATGCGCGAGGCCTACGCGATGTGGAAGAGGATGATGACCGATGTCAAGTGACGTTCTCAGCACGACAGTTGGTGGCGTTCTCAGTACGGCAGTTGTGGATGCCGAACTGCCGCTCGACGATCCGCGCGCCCTCGCCGCGCTCTCCCTGATCTGGCGCGAGGCCCGCCTCCTGGACGCCAAGCGGTACGAGGAGTGGGACACGCTGTGGGCCGAGGGCGGCGAGTACGTCGTCCCCATCGACCCGGAGACGACGGACTTCGCCGGCTCGCTGAACCTGATGTACGACAACGACCGGATGCGCCGGATGCGCATCGAGCGGCTGACCGGTGGTCTCTCCATCTCGGCGACGGCCGCGGCCCGTACGGTCCGTTCCGTCTCCCGCTTCACGGTCGCCGCACGTGACGAGTCCGAGGACTCCATCGAGATCTGTTCGGCGCAGGTGGTCGTCGGCTACAAGCGCGGCGAAACCTTCGTCCTGGCGGCCGATCTCACGCACCGCATCGCCTTCGCCGGCGACGGTCCCCGCATCGTGCGCAAGATCGTCCGTCTGATCAACTCCGAGGACGCCGTGACGGCGTCGGGGTTCCTCCTGTGAGCCCGGCAGGGTGGGAGGACGACCAGCCGCGCGTCGTGCTGGTCACCGGAGCGGCCCGTGGCCTGGGCGCCTGTATCGCCTCCCGGTTCTACGACCGCGGCTACCGCGTCGCCGTCACCGACCTGGACGGGGAAGCCGCGGTGAAGGCCGCCGCCACCCTGGATCCGACCGGGAGTTCCGCGGTCGGGCTCGGCCTGGACGCCCGCGACAAGGCCGCGTTCGTACGGGTACTGGACGACCTGGTGGCACGTTGGGGCGCCGTTCACGTCCTGGTGAACAACGCGGGCCTCTCCAAGGTCGAGGCGCTGATGGACATCACCCCCGAGAGCTTCGGCTCGGTCGTCTCGGCCAACCTCGACGGCACGTTCCTCGGCTGCCAGGTGCTCGGCGCGTACTTCGCCGACCGCGGTTACGGACGCATCGTCAACATCGCCTCGCTCGCCGGGCAGAACGGCGGCACGGCGACCGGCGCGCACTATGCCTCGGCCAAGGGCGGCGTCATCACGCTGACCAAGGTGTTCGCCCGCGAACTCGGGCCGCAGGGCGTGACGGTCAACGCCATCTCCCCCGGCCCGCAGGAACTGCCGTCCGTCCGCGAGAGCGTCGACCCGGACAGGCTCGCGCAGATCGAGGCCTCGATTCCGGTACGCCGCCTCGGGCGCCCCGAGTTCATCGCCGACATGGCCGTGCTGCTGGCGGCGGACAACGCGGACTCGGTGACCGGGGCGTGCTGGGACGCCAACGGCGGCCTCTACATGCGCTGAAGCCCCTCGCCCTTCTGGATCCACCCCGACCGGTTCCACCCGAATGTGAAGGCAGACGGATGTTCACTGTCACCGTCACCGAGGCCGTCGACGTCACCGACGCGGTCAAGGTCCTCCGGCTGGCCCGCTCCGACGGCAGCCCGCTCCCGGGCTACCCGGCCGGTGCCCACATCGATGTGACCGGACCGACCGGGATCACCCGCCCCTACTCACTGTGCGGACCGCCGCACGACCCCGGCGCCTACACGATCGCGGTCAAACGCGAGGAGACGTCCCGGGGTGGCTCCCAGGCCCTGCACGACAAGACGGAACCCGGCACGGAGCTGCGCATCGGCGCACCCCGACAGCTCTTCGGCCTCGACTCCGGCGCGAGCGAGCACCACCTGGTCGCGGCCGGCATCGGTATCACGCCGCTGCTCGCGATGGCGTACGAACTCCTCGCCACCGGTGCGGACTTCAGGCTGCACTACGTGGCGCGGAGCCGGGCCGAGGCGGCCCTCGCGGACCGGCTGGAGGAATCCGTCTTCGCCGATCGGGTCGTCCGCCACTTCGGGCACGGGCGGGAGACGGCGATCCGGGCGCTCTCCGACGCGCTCACCGGTCTCCCGGCGAGTGCGCACGTGTACACCTGCGGGCCCCAGGGGTTCATGGAACAGGTCACCGCGCTCGCGGCCCGAAGCGTGCCAGAGGACCAGATCCACTCCGAGCTGTTCCAGGCGGCGGACCAGCCGGACGCAGCCCCCGCCGAGAGCTTCGAGGTCGAACTCGACACTGGCGAGGTCTACACGGTGCCCGCAGACAAGAGCATCGCCGAAGTGCTGGAGGACAACGGAGTCCCACTCGACACCTCCTGTCGCGAAGGCATCTGCGGCACCTGCGTCCTACGGGTCCTCGACGGCGAGCCCGACCACCGCGACCACTGCCTGACCGCCAAGGAAAAGGCGGCGGGCGACCAGATCGCCGCATGCGTCTCACGCTCCAGGTCACCCCGGTTGGTGGTCGAGCTGTGGTGAACCGGCACGCCGAGCGACGCGCCGCGCCGGAGTCCGGCGCAGAGAGGAACAGACGACCATGAACGCGTACGACACCCAACGCGCCCCGAATCGGGCGGACTTCCGGGAGGCGATGGCGCATCTTCCCGCGGCCGTCAACATCCTGACGACGGACGGACCGAACGGCCGGTGCGGCATCACCGTCAGCGCGGTCTGCTCGGTGACCGACGATCCGCCGACCGTCCTGGTCTGCGTCAACCGCAAGAGCGCCATGCACGACGTCTTCAGCGCCAACGGCCGCGTGTGCGTCAACGTCCTCGGCGGGGACCAGCAGGAGCTGGCGCTGCACTTCGCCGGCGCGACCGAGGCGTCCATGGCCGAGCGCTTCACCTGGGACGTCTGGGACCGGACTCATGACGTGCCGGTGCTCAAGGACGCGGTGGTGACCGTGGTCGGCACCATCAAGGATTCCAAGGCCATGGGCACCCACAGCGTGCTGTTCGTCGAGATCGAGCGGATCCGCACCCGGCCGGGCGGCCACAGCCTCGTCTACTTCAACCGCAGCTTCCACCGGCTGGACTCGGCGCCGCCGGTGGCCTGTTGAGGAACGCCCCTACTTCGAAAGCAGGTTGACGTGCCCTCATTGACATCCGCCGCGCACGACCCGCTGGCCTCGGTCGACAGCGCTCTGCGGCGCCTGGGCGAGAGCGAGCCGGACATCCGTGCCTGGGTCCTCGTCGACGCGAAGGGTGCGCGCGTGGCGGCCGGGCGCGGCACGGACGGGCCGCTGCGGGGTGTACCGGTCGGCGTCAAGGACATCATCGACGTCGCCGGGCTGCCCACCGAGTGCGGCTCCCCGCTCCGGCGAGGGCGGATCGCCACGTCCGACGCCTGGCTGGTGGACCGGCTGCGCCGGGCGGGCGCCGTACCGCTGGGCAAGACGGTCACCACCGAGTTCGCGTACTTCCAGCCGGGTCCGACCCGCAATCCGCACAACCTCGCCCACACTCCGGGCGGTTCCTCCAGTGGGTCCGCGGCCGCGGTCGCGGCGGGTGTGGTGCCGTTGGCTCTGGGCTCGCAGACGGCGGGTTCGCTGACCAGGCCGGTGTCATTCTGCGGTGTCGCCGGGTACGTCGCCCCGGTCGGCGCCTGGTCGACGCGGGGGTTCACCGGGCTCAGTCCGAGCCTGGACGCGCCGGGGTTGATCACGGCCGGGGTCACCGACCTGGCGGCAGTGGTCGAGGCAGTCGACGGCACCAGGGCCGAACTCTCGGACGAGATCAGGGTGTTGGTCTGGCCCGGCACCGAACTGGCCGACATCGACCCGGCGATGCTCGACGCGCTGGACCGAACCGCCAGGGCCCTGACTGCAGCCGGCGCCGAGACGAACGACCTTGGCGGCCAGGTCCGGACACCCGAACTCGCCGAAACCCACGCCACCGTCATGGCGTACGAGGCCGCGCGTTCCCTGGCCGCCGAGGCGGAGCACCCGGAGTCGCTGAGTACGCCCCTGCGCGAACTGCTGGAACGCGGCCGCCGGACCCCCGAGGGCGAGTACCGCACGGCACAGGACACCGCGCGCACCGCCCGTGCCCGCATCCTCGACCTGCTCACCCGGGTCGACGTGATCCTCGCTCCGGCCGCCCCCGGCCCCGCCCCGCACGGGCTGGACGCCACCGGTACCCCCGTGCTCAGCCGCCCTTGGCAACTGCTCGGCCTGCCCGTGGTCACCGTCCCCGGCCACCGCGACCCGCACGGCATGCCGCTCGGCCTCCAACTCATCGGCCACCCCGACCGCGTGGCCCGACTGCTCGGCATCGCCCAGCACGCGGAGGCGATCGTCCAGGAGACCGCCGGGGGCACCCGATGAAAATCACCGCGATCGAGACGATCCCGTACTCGATCCCGTATGTGAAACCCCTTCGCTTCGCGAGCGGTGAGGTGCACAGCGCCGAGCACGTCCTCGTCCGGGTCCACACCGACGAAGGGCTGGTCGGAGTCGCCGACGCGCCACCGCGCCCCTTCACCTACGGCGAGACACAACAGTCCGTGATCGCCGTCATCGAGAAGATCTTCACCCCGCAGCTCACCGGCATGGACGTGTTCGCACGCGAGCAGATACACGCCAGGCTGCACCGAACCGTCGGCAACCCGGCCGCCAAGTCGGCTATAGACATGACCCTTTGGGACATCGCCGGCCAGGCCCTTGGCCAACCCGTCACCCAACTCCTCGGCGGCTACACCGACCGGATGCGCGTCTCGCACATGCTCGGCTTCGACGCCCCGGCGCGGATGACCGCCGAAGCCGAGCGGATCCGCGACACGTACGGCATCACCACCTTCAAGGTGAAGGTCGGGCGGCGGCCCATCACGCTCGACCTCGATGTGTGCCGGGCACTCCGCGAAACCCTGGGCGACGAGGCCGAGTTGTACGTCGACGGCAACCGCGGCTGGACCGCCTCGGAGTCCGCCGCCGCCCTGCGCGCACTCGAACCCGTCGGCATCACACTCGCCGAGGAACTGTGCCCCGCCGACGACGTGCTGGGACGCCGATGGCTCGTACGGCAGAGTCCCGTGCCCTTCGTCGCGGACGAGTCCGCCACCACGCCCGCGGAGGTGACCCGCTCCCTGCTGGACGGCGCGGCCACCGCCATCAGCGTCAAGACCGCCCGCACCGGCTTCACCCAGTCCCAGCGCGTGCTGTTCCAGTGCGAGGGGATGGGCGCCGAGGTGGTGATGGGCAACCAGATCGACGGCCAGTTGGGCACGGTGTGCACGGTCGCCTTCGGTGCCGCGTACGCCGCCGCCTCCCGCCGCGCCGGCGAACTCTCCAACTTCCTGGACATGAGCGACGACCTGCTCACCGAACCGGTCACGATCACCGGCGGCACGCTCGCCGTACGGGATCTGCCAGGGCTGGGCATCGCGATCGACCCGGACAAGCTCACCCGCTACCGCCAGGACCGCTGAACCGCATTTCCCGACCGGCAAAGGAGCCGCACATCATGTCCGACACCACGTTGAAAGCCACAGCCGCCGCGTCCGGTGCTTCCGCCACCGACCGCTTCCGCACCGACAAGGCCACCGCATCCGGCCAGGCCACCGCCGACACCGAGCGCGTCAACACCCTTGCCACCGAGCTGATATCCGCCGTGCACGACGTCATCCGCCGGCACCAGGTGACGTACGAGGAGTACAACGCCCTCAAGTCATGGCTGATCTCCGTGGGCGAGGACGGCGAGTGGCCGCTCTTCCTGGACGTGTGGATCGAGCACGTCGTCGAGGAGGTCGCAGGTGCCGACCGCAAGGGAAGCAAGGGAACCATCGAGGGGCCGTACTACGTGCCGTGCGCTCCCGCCCTCCCCAGTGTCAGCATCCTGCCGATGCGCGAGGACGAGCCGGGCACCCCGCTCCTCTTCCAGGGCCAGGTCACGGGAGTCTCGGGCGAGCCCCTGTCCGGCGCGCTGCTGGAGATGTGGCAGGCCGACGACGACGGCCTGTACGCGCAGTTCGCGCCCGGCATCCCCCAGTGGAACCTGCGCGGTGCCGTCGAGACCGACGACGTGGGGCGCTTCGCGGTGCGCACCATCCAGCCCGCCCCCTACCAGATCCCCACCGACGGATCGTGCGGCAAGCTCATCGCCGCCGCCGGCTGGCACGCCTGGCGTCCGGCCCATCTGCACCTGAAGGTCTCCGCGCCCGGCCACGAGACGCTCACCGCCCAGCTGTACTTCCGCGGCGGCGAACACGTCGAGGACGACGTGGCCTCCGCCGTCAAGCCGGAACTCGTCATCGACCCGCAGCCGACGGGCGACGGCGGCAATCAGGTCACCTACGACCTCGTCCTCGATCCCGCTTCCTGATCGGACACCGACATGCTCTTCGCCGTCCACATGACCGTGAACCTGCCGCCCGATCTCGACCCGGCACTCCAGGCGTCGACCATCGCCGCCGAGAAGGACTACGCACAGAAGCTCCAACGCTCCGGCGAATGGCTGCACTTGTGGCGCTGCGCCGGCAGGTACGCCAACCTCAGTGTCTTCGACGTCATCGACAACGACCGTCTCAACGAACTCCTGTGGGGCCTACCACTCTTCCCGTACATGGACGTCACCGTGACCCCGCTGGCCCAGCACCCGTCCTCCGTCCGCTGACCCCCTCATCTCCCCGTGAACATGCCCGGCTGGGCAACAAGCTCAGGGAGGGGCTTTGTCGCAAGGCCGGGTAGTAAGGGTATTGAGGGTCTGTTCGCACCAGATGGTCTTGCCGGAGGTGGTCTGTCTGCTGCCCCAGCCCTGGGTGAGCTGTGCGACCAGCAGCAGGCCGCGGCCGCCCTCGTCGAAGGCCCGGGCCCGGCGTAGGTGGGGTGCCGTGCTGCTGGCGTCCGAGACCTCACAGATCAGTGTGCGGTCGCGGATCAGCCGCAGCTGGATCGGTGGAGCCCCGTAGCGGATGGCGTTGGTGACCAGTTCGCTGACCACGAGTTCGGTGATGAACTCCATGTCGGCGAGTCCCCAGGCGTCGAGCTGGCCGGTGGCGAGAGTCCGAGCATGCGCGACCTGGGCCGGGTCGGGCAGGATGTCCCAGGTGGAGACCTGATCCGGGGACAGAGCTCCGGTTCGCGCGAGGAGAAGGGCGACGTCGTCGGCCGGCCGGCCGACGAGCAAGGTATCGATCACGTTGTCGCAAGCGTCTTCCAGCGATGTCGCCGACCCTCCCAACGCGCGGGTCAGCTCGGCGAGACCATGATCGATGTCGTGGTCGCGGGATTCGATCAGACCGTCGGTGAACAGGGCGAGGACGCTGCCCGCGGCCAGGCGCAGCTCGGTGGTCTCGAACGGCAGGCCGCCGACACCGAGCGGGGGGCCGATGGGGCCGGTCACAAGTTCCGGGGCGCCGTCGGGAGTGACGAGGACGGGCATGGGGTGACCGGCGGTGGCCAGAGTGCAACAGCAGGAGATGGGGTCGTAGACGGCGTACAGGCAGGTGGCCCCCAGGTCACCGCTCGCAGCCGCGTCGTCTTCAACGATGCCTGGCTGCTCATCACTGATGAGATGAATGACCAGGTCGTCGAGGTGTGTGAGGAGCTCGTCGGGCGGCAGGTCGACGTCGGCCAAGGTGCGTACGGCAGTGCGCAGCCGCCCCATGTCGGCGGAGGCGTGAATGCCATGACCGACGACGTCCCCGACGACGAGGGCGACCCTGGCGCCGGACAGCGGGATCACGTCGAACCAGTCGCCGCCCACTCCTGCCTGTGAGCCCGCCGGCAGATATCGGGACGCGATCTCCACTGCTGCCTGCGCGCGGAGTCGCTGTGGCAGCAGACTGCGCTGCAGGGTGAGCGCGGTGTCGCGCTCACGGGTGTAGCGCCGGGCGTTGTCAATCGCGACGGCCGCCTTGGCAGCCAGCTCCGCGGCGTAGGACAGTTCCGCCTCCTCGAATCGTCCGGTCGGACGGGAGCGCCAGAAGGTGACCACGCCCATCCGCATGCCCCGGCCCTGTAGCGGAGCCGCGATCAGGGAATGGATGCCGTGGTCCAGCATCCGCCTGCTCTGTTCCGGATCCTGAGACTGCCATGCCGCGGAAGCCCACAGATCGGGCACGATCGTCGCGAGCCCGCTGCCGAAGCTGCGGGCCTGCGGCGTGGACGGAGAGAACTTGATCAGTGCGCCCACCGGCTGGAGCGGAGGGGCCTTCGCGGTGCCTCCTACTGCGATCCGGCGCATTCTCACACCCTCGGCGGGCGGTTGCTCGCCGCCCTGCAAGGCGGACACGGCCAGGTCGACGGTGACGAAGTCGGCGAACCCGGGCACCACGACCTTCACCAACTCCTGCGCAATCCGCCCCACATCAAGGGTGGCGCCGACCGCGACGCTGGCGCCGTACAGCAGCTTCAGGCGTCTGTGCGCCACGTCTGTCAGCTTGCGGCTCTCCTCAAGCGAGTTCCCCATGGTGTTGAACGCGGCCTCAAGCTCGCCGATCTCGCCCGCACCCGTTTCGGCCATACGCGCCGAGAGTTCACCGTCGGCGAGCCGGGCCGCAATGCCGGCTGCCCTACGGACCGGCCTGACGATCGCCCGTGTCAGATACCCCGTGTAAGCAGCGACGAGGAGAAACGATCCCGCGAGCCCGGCCGTCGCCGCGGCGATCGACCACTGAACCCTGTCCTCGGCGATTTCCTCACGCGCCGCCAGGATGGAGCGCGCTTCCCTCTCGAAACGGTCGAACTCAGCCCGCAATCCGTCGACCCGGTCCGTACCTGCGGCCGTCGTCTTCAGGCTCCGCGTAGAAGGATCGCCCTGCTTTGCCGCCTCGACGAGTGGGACCGAATAGTCCCGGATGAAGGACTCTCCGTCACGGGTGATCTGCAGTGCCAGTTCCCGCAGCTCGGGTGGGTCGGTGACACGCACGAGCTTCTCTGCCTGCCCGGGAAAGTCGCGCCTGGCGGTTTCCCACGGCTCAAGGAAGCGGTCCTGCCGGGTGATGACGAATCCGCGCTGGCCCGTCTCGACGTCGAGGACGAGCTTCTCAAGGCCTGCAGCCTCGACGAGCGCCGTCCGGATGCTCTTCCTCGCGTCCGTCGACTCACGCATGTCTTCGATCGCCCACAGCAGGACGCCGAAGGCGAGGCCGATCAGCAGCGCGAGCAGGGCGCTCGCGACCACCGTAAGGCGCGTCAGGCCCCATCCGACGCGCGGCTTCGATCGGGTTGCGGTCATGATCCGCCTGTCGACTAGCAGCGCTACGGTTTCCTCAGTCTAGGCCGGGTTTGTCCGCCTGCCCGAGTCGTAGAGGTTCGCGAAGCCCTCCCAGGTCCGTCGAGGCGGCCCGCACACTGAACGCCGCGGGTGTGATGGGCCGGGCCGGACACATTCGGTGACGACAGCGCCGCCACGTCGCTTCAGGCCCGGCGAAACGCCTCCTCGAAGCACCGCACGACCAGGCCTCGCTCCCATCCAGCGCTCCCCGGGCCGTCCGGGGACTGGGGCCAGGGCGCGCGCCCACCCCGGCTCACCTGGCACCCGCCGGCGGATCGGCACGGGCACCGGACGACACCCATTGAAGATCACAGCCATGGCACCTGAGTCACGTGATGACCGCGCTGCGTATGGCGGCCAGCGCGGTACGGGATTGAGCGGCCCAGCGGGTGGCGTGCCAATGCTCGGCGATGGCGACCGCCCGGGTGAAGTGCTCGGCGGCCCGCTCGTGGCGGCCCAGCAGGACAGCGAGTTCGCCGAGAGTGTGGGCGGCCGGCGGCACGACAACGGCGAGGTTGGCGATGCCGGCGGGCGGGGAGTCTCGGTAGGCCAGGAGGGACGCGTACAGAGCGTCCGCGGTCTCGCGGTCGTCCAGGGCGATGACGGCCTGGGCGCGGAAGGTGGAAAAGAGCGGGAACAGGAGCGGGTGGGAGAGCGGGACAGAATCCGCGAGGAGGGCTCGGGCCCCGTCGTGGCGACCCGCCGCCGCCAGCGCGGCGCCGAGAATGTCCACCGACATGGGGTGGCGGGCCTGCGACAACTGATCCGTATCCGGGGCGAGTTCGGCGAGACGGCCGCGGGTGGCCAGCACGCTGGCCCTGGACTGGAGTGTCATGCTGCCGACGTGCAGCGAAGCCTGGCGCCGCATGGTGTCGACGGCCTCGGCGTAGCGGCGCTCGGCGTCGTCGAGGCGGCCCTCCAGATGCGCGAACGACTCGGAACGATCCCTTGCCAACCTGCGCGAGCCCATCCCCATGGCACGTGGGGTCCCCGCTGATCACCTCGACGAGCGACGGATCCAGCAGCGCGAAGACGTACTCGTAGACGGCAGCGAGCCCATCCACACCGCTGGAGGTCGTCGGTCAGGCCCTCTTCCCGCAGAACCTCCGTCGATGCGGAAGCTCGATCCCGCCGACCATGTTCCGCACCGCCGCGGTGGCGATCAGGGTCCGGGCCACAAGGAGTTCGCCGCAGTGGTCCGAGCTGATCCTCCTCAAACCGAACCCGCTCCACCAGCCACGTCAGCTTCCTCGCGCCCTCAACATTCGCCGTCACCACCAGCAGCTTGCTTCCGGAGATGTCCGGGGCGGACGGGGCAGCGGTGCTGGGCGAGGTGGTGGAGCTCGACGCGACCGCCTCGGCCAGCGCCTCCGGCGTCACCGGCAACCGCGATCACGCCTCCCGCTCAGCGTCGAGCCGCACCGCCAACCCCGCGATCCGGGACTCGAGTTCCTCCACCCGCCCATGAGCCGCAGCTTGCCGTGCCTCCAAGCGATCCGAACACAGCCCCGATCAACAACCAGCCAACTCAGCATCTCTCTGCCGGTGAGTCTCACCCAGATTCCTACGCAGGGGTCTTGAATCCCACGCCTTGTTAACGTTAACGTCCAGCGCAACATCCAAGAAACACAAGGGAGCGATCTTCAAGTGATGCCCAGTGATGCCCTGTGACGCCGTCCACTGACCGGGCCGGGCGCCCAGCGGTTCTCGGCGACGTGGCGCGGCTGGCGAAGGTGTCGGTGATGACCGTGTCGCGGGTGCTCAACGAGAACCCCGGGGTCAAGGCCAGCACGCGGGCGCGAGTACTGGCGGCGGTGACGGAGCTGGGGTACCGGCCCAACAGCGCGGCGCGGACACTGGTGACCGGCAGGTCGCGGGTGCTTGGAGTGGTCGCGTTCGACACGAGGCTGTACGGTCCCGCGAGCACGCTGTTCGGTATCGAGCAGGCAGCCCGCGACGCCGGGTACACCGTGCGGGTTACCACGCTGGAGTCCGCAGGTCAGCACTCGGGCGAAGAGGTGATGCGCAGCCTGATGTCGGAGTCGCTGGCCGGGGTCATCCTGGCCGCGCCGCACGACTGGGCGGCGGACGCGCTGCGGCATCTGACCAAAGAGACGCCCGTGGTCGTGGTGGATGTGGACATCGAGCAGGAGTCCGCCCCCGTGGTGGGCATCGCGCAGTACGCGGGGGCCCGGAAGGCCACGGAGCATCTGCTGTCCCTCGGCCACCAGACCGTCTGGCATGTCGCGGGACCGGTGGACTGGCCGTCGGCGCAGGTCCGCGAGACCGCCTGGCGGACGGCGCTCACCGAGGCGGGACGCAAGGCGCCGCCTCCGCTGCGCGGCGACTGGACGGCTCAGTCGGGTTATGAACAGGGCCGGCGGCTGGTCCGGCGCAAGAACGTCACCGCGATCTTCGCGGCAAATGACCAGATGGCGCTCGGCGTGCTCCTCGCGCTGCGCGAGGCGGGCCTGGACGTACCGGGTGATGTGAGCCTGGTGGGCTTCGACGACATCCCGGAGGCCGCGTTTTTCTGGCCGCCGTTGACGACGGTGCGGCAGGACTTCGACGAGGCGGGTCGGCTCGCCCTCGACCTGCTGGTGGAGCAGATAGAGGGCACGGCGGAGCGGGACGGACTGACCGTGGTCGAGCCCGAGTTGATCGTACGCAGCAGCACGGGCCCGGCGGCCCGGGACTGACACGGGGGAACCGATCTCATGAACACGTCGCAGCAGCCGCACCAGGCCAAGATTGTTAACGCTACCAATCCTCCCGGCAGGATCCTCTTCGGAGCCGCCTATTACGCGGAGTACCAGCCCTACGAACGGCTCACCACCGACCTCGACCTGATGGCACAGGCCGGATTCTCACTCATCCGCGTCGGCGAGTCCGTGTGGTCGACCTGGGAGCCCGAGGAAGGCCGCTTCGACCTCGACTGGCTCCAGCCGGTCCTCGACGAGGCCCACGCCCGGGACATCTCGGTCATCATCGGCACACCGACCTACGCCGTCCCGCCGTGGCTGCGCCACAAGTACCCGGAGACGGCGGCGCATTGGAAGTCCGGCGAGCCCGTCCCGTA
The DNA here is from genome assembly GCF_041431135.1 of Streptomyces sp. NBC_00554. Taxonomy (NCBI): domain Bacteria; kingdom Bacillati; phylum Actinomycetota; class Actinomycetes; order Kitasatosporales; family Streptomycetaceae; genus Streptomyces; species Streptomyces sp. NBC_00554. The sequence goes on from NZ_CP107799.1 coordinate 129,531, forward strand.
CGGCGGCCGACAGGACGCGGACTTCACGCACCCCGCCTTCCGGCACCTGGCCGAGCGGCTCGTCCGGAAGATCGTCGCGCGCTACGCCGACCACCCTGCGGTCATCGGCTGGCAGGTCGACAACGAACCCGGTATCCACCTGCTGCACAATCCCGCCGTGTTCCAGGGCTTCGTCGATCATCTCCGTACGACCTACGGAGACGTCGAGACCCTCAACGACCGCTGGGGGCTCACCTACTGGTCCCACCGCATAGCCGACTGGTCCCAGCTGTGGACACCGGACGGCAACAGCACCCCGTCCTACGACCTGGCATGGCGCCGCTACCAGGCCCGGCTGACCACCGACTTCATCGGCTGGCAGGCCGATATCGTGCGTGAGCTCGCGGCCCCCGGCCAGTTCGTCACGACGTGCATTGACATGGGTCGCAGCGCCCTCGACGAAGTCGCGCTCGGGCAGCGGCTGGACGTCACCGCCACCAACATCTACTTCCCGATGCAGGACGGCATGCGGCACCCTGCCCCCACCGACCCGCCCGCGGCGGGCCGCCCGTGGTGGCTGCCCTGGTCCGGCGCCTGGGCGCTGTACCTCAAGTCCGACCTGTCGTACGGGATACGCCGCGAGCCCTTCCTCGTCACCGAGACGCACGCCCAGTCGATCGGCGAGTCGCACGTCAACTACCCGGCCTACGACGGCCAGTGGCGCCAGGCCGTGTGGGCGATGGTGGCCCGGGGCGCCGCGGCAGTGGAGTACTGGCACTGGCACTCCCTGCACTTCGGCCATGAGACGTACTGGGGCGGAGTCCTCGGGCACAGCCTGGAACCGGGCCGCTGCTACGAGGAGCTGAGCCGCACCGGCGCCGAACTACACCAGGCCGGGGACGTGCTCGCGGGCCTGGAGCCCGACGCCGATGTCGCGATCCTGTACTCGCTGGAGAGCAAGTGGGCGCTGGAGTTCCAGCCGCCCATCGCGACAAGGAACGGCGGGGACCCGGACCCCGGGACCTACGACCGTGTCGTCTCCGCCCTCCACCAGGGCCTGTTCCACGCCGGCCTCCAGGCCGCCGTACTGAGCCCGGAACAGCTCGGGACGGACCCGGCGGCGCTCGCCGCCCGCTGGCCGGTGCTGGTGGTGCCCGCGCTGTATGTGGCAAGCGACGAACTTCTGGAGCTGCTGGAGCAGTACGCGCACCACGGCGGCCACCTCCTCCTGACCTTCCGTTCCGGGTATGCGGACCATGACGCCAGGCCGCGCCCCCGGGTCATGCCCGGAGTCCTGCGCGAGGCCGTCGGGGCGCACTACCTGGAGTACACCAACCTCGCCGAACCGGTGCCCGTAAGGGGGTTCGACGGCCACGCGACGGCCTGGGCGGACGCCCTCGTACCGGACACCGCCACGCCCCTGGCCTGGTACGAACACCCGCATGCGGGCCGCTGGCCCGCCGTCGTGACGAACGAGCACGGAGCCGGCCGGGTCACCTATCTCGGCACGCTGCCCGACGCCGCCATGGCGCGGGGGCTGGCCCGCTGGGTGGCGGAGACGACGCTGCCCGAGGACCCGTGGGACGCCACGCCCGGCTCGGTCACCGTCACCGGAGCGCGCGCGGCCGACGGACGGCGGCTGCGGTTCGTCAGCAACTGGTCATGGGAGAAGGCGCCCGTGCGCGTGCCCGTGGCCGCCATGGATCTGCTGTCCGGCGAGACGCTCGACGCCGGATCGGAGTTTTCACTCGGCCCCTGGGATGTCCGGGTGCTCATCGAGCGGGACACCGAACGACAGGAGGAGAGACGATGAGGTCTCCGACAACGGGCCGGCGTTCGCGCCTGCTCACCGTGGCCGCGGGCGGGCTCGCCCTGCTGGTGCTGACGGCTTGCTCCGGGGGTACGTCCGGAGCGGACGCGGGCGGCGGCACCAAGCCCGTCGACATGGCCGCCGAGCTGAAGAAGCCGGCCACCATCGAGTTCTGGAGCTGGGTGGACGGCATCGAGGACGAGGCCAAGCTCTTCGAGAAGAAGTACCCGAACATAAAGGTCAAGGTCGTCAACGCCGGGCAGCCCGCCGCCGAGTACCCCAAGCTCCGTACCGCCCTGAAGGCGGGCAGCGGCGCCCCCGACGTCGTACAGCTCGAAGCACACGAGGTCTCCTCCTTCACCATCACCAAGAGCCTGCTCGACCTGGCGCCGTACGGGGCCGACAAGATCAAGAGCAAGTTCCAGCCGTGGGCCTGGGGTCAGGTCTCGCAGGGCTCCTCCGTCTACGCCATCCCGCAGGACACCGGTCCGATGGGCATGCTGTATCGCAAGGACATATTCGACAAGTACGACATCAAGGTCCCCACGTCCTGGGCGGAGTTCGCGGCCGCAGCCGAGAAGCTCCACAAGGCCGACCCGAAGGCGTATCTGACCAACGCGTCCCCGAGCAACGGCGCGGTCTTCACCGGTCTGCTCTGGCAGGCGGGATCACGGCCGTTCACGAGCAGCTCGGCCACGAGCCTCAACGTGAACATCGCCGACGCGCCCGCCAAGAAGGTGACCGACTACTGGAGCGGCCTGGTGAAGTCGGGCGCCGTCTCGACCGACCCGGACTTCACCGACCAGTGGTACCGCGGCCTGGCGAGCGGCAAGTACGCCACCTGGCTCACCGCCGCCTGGGGCCCGATGTTCCTCCAGGGAACCGCGAAGGGGACGTCGGGCAAGTGGCGCGTCGCCCCGCTCCCCCAGTGGAGCGCGGGAGAGTCGGCTTCCGGGAACACCGGCGGCTCCACGAGCGCCGTCGTCCGCAGCAGCAAGCACCCAGCCGCCGCGGCCGCATTCGCCCAGTTCCTGAACACCGACCCCGCGTCGACGAAGATGCTGGCCTCCAAGCAGTCCCTCTTCCCCGCCACGACGGCGCTGCTCAACGACAAGACGTTCCTGGACACGTCGCTGCCGTTCTTCGGCGGCCAGAAGGTGAACCAGGTCTTCTCCGACATCTCCAAGACGGTCAAGACGGACTTCACCTGGAGTCCCGTCCAGGACTACGTCTTCAGCGACTTCAACGACACCGTCGGCAAGGCGATGACCCGCAAGCAGGACCTCACCGCCGCTCTCACCCAGTGGCAGGACTCGGTCACCGCATACGCCAAGAAGCAGGGCTTCACCGTCGGCGGCAGCTGACCGGAGGACACCCAGCCCCCGCGGACACCGGCACGGTCACCACCGGCGTCCGCGGGGGCGGAGGGAAGGTACGACATGAGCCAGACCACCCCGTCGGCAGCCGCGCACCCCGTCCCGCCGCCCGCCGGCCGAGCACCCCGCCGCGCATGGCGACGATCCACCCGCGAGGCGCTGGGCGCGTATGCGTTCGTCGCCCCCTTCATGATCCTGTTCGTCGCCCTGCTCGTGATCCCCCTCGGCTACGCCGGCTACCTCAGCCTCTTCCGCGAGCAGTTGGTCGGCGGCAACGTCTTCGCCGGGCTCGCCAACTACCGTCAGGCTCTGGACGATCCGCTGTTCCGCGACGGCGTGCTGCGGATGGCGCGGTTCCTGGTCGTCCAGGTGCCCGTCATGCTGGGCGCCGCGCTCTTCTTCGCCCTCGTTCTGGACAGCGGCCGACTGCGCTTCGCGCGCCTCATCCGGCTCGGCATCTTCATTCCGTACGCGATCCCCAGCGTCATCGCCGCCCTCATGTGGGGCTACCTGTACGGCCCGGACTTCGGCCCCTTCGCCCAACTGGCCCGGGGTGTCGGCCTGGACGCCCCCGGATTCCTCACGCCGGACTGGATTCTGGCCTCCCTCGGCAACATCGTGACCTGGGAGTTCATCGGCTACAACATGATCATTCTGTTCGCCGCGCTCCAGTCGGTCCCGGCCACTCTGTACGAGGCGGCCGCCGTGGACGGCGCCGGCGCCTGGCGCGTCGCGTGGCACATCAAGATCCCCGCGATCCGGCAGGCGCTGCTGCTCTGCGTGATCTTCTCGGTGATCGGCACCTTCCAGCTGTTCAACGAGCCCAAGCTGCTGTCCACGATCGCGCCGGACGCCATCAGCACCTCGTACACCCCGAACATGTACGCCTACACGCTCGTGTTCACCAACCAGGAAGTGAACTACTCCTCGGCCGTGTCCTTCCTGCTCGGCGCGGTGATCGTGGTCGTCTCCTACGCCGTCCAGCTCGCGTCCCATCGGAGGATCCGCCGGTCATGAACAGCCAAACCGCTTCCGCCCGCCGCCCCAGCAATCTGCTCACCCTGCTGATGCTGGCCTGCCTGGTGTACTTCCTGCTGCCGCTGTTCTGGCTCGTCGTCTCGGCCACCAAGAACAACGGCTCCCTGTTCTCCACCTTCGGGCTGTGGTTCGGCGGCGGCTTCGACCTCTTCGGCAACCTCCACGACGTATTCACCTACAACGACGGCATATACGGCCGCTGGCTGCTCAACACCGCGCTCTACGCCGGGATCAGCGCTGTCGGATCGGCCTTCCTGGCGGCACTGGGCGGATACGCCCTCGCCAAGTTCCGCTTCCCAGGCCGCAATCTGCTCTTCTCCCTCGTTCTGGGCTCCATCATGGTCCCCAGCACCGTCCTGACCATCCCCACCTACTTGCTGTTCAGTAAGATCGGCCTGGTCAACACCCCGCTCGCGGTCATCGTGCCCATGCTCGTGAGCCCCTTCGGCCTCTACCTGATGCGGGTCTACGCCGACAGCGCCGTCCCCGACAGCCTCATCGACGCCGCGCGCATGGACGGCGCCGGTGCCTTCCGCATCTTCTGGCAGGTGGGCTTCCGCCTGCTCCTGCCGGGATTCGTCACCGTCCTGCTTTTCCAACTCGTGGCCAGCTGGAACAACTACTTCCTGCCGCTCATCATGCTCAACGACCCCAAGCTCTACCCCGTGACCATCGGCCTCGCCCAATGGCAGGCCCAAGCCGGCGGACTGGGCGGCGCCCACGCCCTCTTCTCCATCGTCATCACCGGATCTCTCGTCTCGATCCTCCCCCTGGTCGCGGCATTCCTCCTTCTCCAGCGCCACTGGCAAGGCGGACTCGCCACCGGCTCCGTCAAGGACTGACCGCCGTATACGCAGACCGGTGCGGGTGGTGGTGGAGGCGATGGCATTCACAACTACTTCGTGGCTGGTCAGGGGCCTGGCTCGCCAGTTCATCGTGATGTGGGAGATCATCCGGTGTTCGATCCTGTTCCACTTCGACGCGCCCGTGAGTAGTGGCAGACGGTGATCGACCAAGCCCAACTCGACCGTAAGCGCTGTCAGTTCCGACTTCCAGACCCGGTAGCGGTAGCTGTTCGAGCCGCCCGCGACGGCGGTGATCAGCAAGCGGGTGGCCTGCTGATAATCCAGGCGGCCTCGGACCTCCACCAGCGGCGGATGGAGGTATCGGCGAAGACTGAGGTGTCGTGGTAGGTGCTGACGTTGGCCCAGCCCGTGTCGGCGGTGAGGTCGTAGACCCCGGCGCCGGTGTCCCACTCGCGCGGGCGGTATCCGTTGCGATGGTTGACGCGTTCGTCGCTGTCCTGCCCGTATTCGGCGTTGCAGAGGGCATCCGTCTCCGCAGACGTGATCGCGTCGACGAGCGTCTTCAACATCGCATGCAGCAGATCCGGACTCGTCGCCGCCAGATTGTCTTCCGCGAGGGTGTGCAGGGGCACAGTGTCAGGTGCGGTCATCGTGCCGATCTCCTTCGATGCCTTGACGCGACGCGCGGCCAGATCCGCAGACGTGCCGAGGGGTTTCGAAGCGGGGATTTACACCCGCATTGGGATCACCGGGGTTGTCTGCCCTCCGCAGACCGTCCTGCGGGCCGTCGTCGGTTCCCAGTGAATCGCTCCGGAGGCTCTCCCTGCTCGCCGACCGCTCTTCGGCACAGATTCCCTACGCGCTGGGCCCGAGCGGACCGACGCCACCCCAAAAGGCCGAGGGCGAAGGCTGAGATGGACAGGCGTCAGCGCATGGGCAGCAGCCGCTCCTTGCGCTCCAGCAGGAATTCACGGAAGAGCGTCACCGGAGCGGGTTCCACCGTGCCCGACAGCCAGGCGAGGCAGATCTTCCGTGTGCCCGGTGGCTCGGTGAGCGGGACATCCACAACGGCCGGGTGGGATGTGTGTCCGTACGGGAGCAGCGCAAGGCCCAGGCCCGATCCGACGAGACCGCGCACCATCTCCGTGTCGTCGCCCTCGAAGGCGATTCGTGCTTCGAATCCTGCCGCTCGGCACAGTTCATCGGCGATCTGCCGCGTCCCGTAGGCAGACTGCATCGCCACGAAGGTCTCGTCCGCGGCTTCGGCCAGCCGGATCGACACACGCTCGGCCAGTGGATGCGAACGCGGGACGACGAGGCGCATCTCCTGCTCGACGAGCATCGCGGAGGCGATGTCGGGCGAGCCGGGGTCCGGGGCGATGAGGCAGAGGTGGATCTCTCCGGAACGCAGCACCACGAGTATGTCCGCGAGACCCCCGTCCGGACCGGGAGAGCGGGGGCGGGCTGGAGCCAGGGACGATCGGAGCGGGGACCAGGGTGCGGGCCGGGATGGATGCGGCCGACCACACCGTCCATTCGGATCTCCTCGGCCGCCCAGTGGCCGTCGGCTTTCGCCTGGCAGGCAACGACGACTTCTCATGGTTCCGCTTCCGCAGTCGTGCCAGGGTCATCGGCACCTCGCGACGACCGTGCTCGCCATGACAGCGACAGGTCTCGCGCCGGACAGTTGTCCGGCGCGAGATCAGTTCGTCAGCCGTGAGCCGATACATGAGGTACCCGGCGGAACTCCGATGACCGTCTCCCTGCTCGCTGCCGGACGCCGAGCAACGTCCGCTAATCACCTGCCGTATGGAGCCTCTCGATTTCGGCGGCGTACTTGGTGGTAATGGAGCGGCGCCTGAGCTTCAGGGTGGGGGTCAGTTCGTCGCCCCCCGGTTCCCAGGTGTGGGGCAGGATGGTCCATGAGCGGATGTACTCAACACGGGAGAGCCGCGCGTTGGCGGCGTCAACGCCCTGCTGTACGGCGGCCTTTATCTGCGGGGAGGCGGCCAGTGCGGCAAGTGACGTATCGGCCAAGCCGCGCTGGGCGGCGAAGGCCTGAGCGGCGTCCGGGTCGAGGGTGAACAGCGCGCTGACATGGGGACGGCGGTCACCGATCGCGATGGCGGCCGCGACGAGGGGGCAGGCGATCTGCAGCACGTTCTCGATGTTGGCGGGCGACATATTCTTGCCCGACGCGTTGATGATCAGCTCCTTCTTGCGGTCGACGATGGTCACGTAGCCGTCGGCGTCGATGCTGCCGACGTCCCCGGTGTGGATCCAGCCGTCGCAGTCGATGGTCTCGGACGTCCTGGCGGGGTCGCCGCGGTATCCCTTCATGAGCGCGGCGTTGCGGACCAGGAGCTCACCGTCGTCGGCCACCCGGACCTCCGTGCCGGGCAGGGGGGTTCCGACGGTGCCGAGGCGCGGCTTCGACGCGGTGTTGAGGGTGGTGACACCGGTGGTTTCGGACATGCCCCAGGCCTCGCTGATCGGCAGGCCCAGCGCGAACAGGAAGACCATCGCGTCCTGATCAAGTGGTGCGGAACCGGTGATGACGCTGCCGGCTTGGTCCAGGCCGATCTGCCTGCGAATCCTGGCGAGCAGAAGGCGGTCCGCGACCAGTTCAGGGAGCCGGGACCGGGGCGGGCGCCCGCGCCCCACCAAAGTGGCCTGCGCCCGGGCCCTGCCGGTACGCAGGGCCCAACGGGCGAGTGAGCCCTTGAGCCCCGACTGCTGATCCAGGCCGGCCTGGATCGACCCGATGATGCGGTACCACAGCATCGGTACGCCGACGAATTCGGTCGGGCGCACCTGTTGCAAGATCTCCAGAAGTCGCGTGGGCTCGTTGAGGGTGACTGTGGTGGACTGGAGCGCCATGGGCGCGTAGTGGGCACTGAACCGGTTGACGACGTGAGCATCCGGCAGATAGGTGAGGACACGGCCGCCGGTGGAGTCGCCCAGGACCCTGGGCAACCTGGCCGACGCCGTGGCCGTCTGCGTCGGCGGACGAGCCCTCGGCGGCTGTCCGCGCGCCACTCTCTCGACGCGTTGCCCGTACTCGCGCCATGTCAGCACCGACTTGCTGTCGGCGTCCCGCAGCGCCACCGCGTCCCCGTGCTCGGAGATGGTCTGCTGCATCAGAGCGCACATCGTTGTGTTCTCCATGCTGTTCCTCGTTCTGTCATCGGCCGGGGGCGTTCAGAATCCGGCGAAGAAGTCCGCCATTTCTACCGCTGTCTTCTCCGGGTACTCGAAAGGCACCATGTGCCCGCATCCGGCGACGACTTGGCAGACCTGTGGGTTCAACAGAGCTTTGACCTCGGGAAGTTTGCTGACCGGGGTGACCTTGTCCTCCTCGCCCCAAAGGAGCAGCGTGGGCGTGCCGAGGCGCCCCGCCAGCCGGTAGAGGTCCTGCTGACGGTGAAAGTCGTAATCGCGCAGTGTGGCGAGGAGGGCGTACATCGAGCCCTCGCAGCGGTACGTGTCACACACCATGTCGGTGAGCGCCCGAACCTGTGCGGGGGTGCGGACGTTGTGCGACAGGTGCGCGCGCAGCAGGAGTTGACCCAGGCGTTTGCCGAGGAACGAGCCGATGGTGGGCGTGGTGGCCAGCCGTACGGGCGGGGCGTCGCCCTCGGTGAATCCCGCCGGGCCGAGCAGGGTCAGTGACTTCGTCTGTTCGTGAGTGTGCCGCAGCAGGCCCAGGGCGGTGAGTGCCCCCATGGAGGAGCCCGCGGTGTGCCAGGACTGCGGGACGTCGAGAGCCTTCACCAGGTCGTGTGCCTGGCGCACGAATAGATCACGGTCGTACGGCCCCGCGACGCGGTCCGAATAGCCGCGGCCGTAGGCGCTGTAAGTGAGGGTGCGCAGACCTCGGCGGTGCAGATGGTCCACGACGCCGTCCCAGTAGAACAGCGGGACGGTGAGACCCCCGAGGAGGAAGACCAGTTCACCGTCGTCGGGTCCGGTGAGTTCGTAGTGCGTGGTGCCGTCGGACAGCTCGATGAAGCTTCCCCGCAGGCGGCTGCGGGTGTCCGGGTTCAGGGGGAGGTTCTCGCCCCTGGCTCGGTAGATCTGGGGCATGGCGGAACTCAATTCCTCGTAGCGGCGCGGGACTCATTCCTGGGTGGTCGAGGAGGGAAGCCCCAGATGCGAGCGGATGGCTTCGCTGACTTCCGCGCGGGCTTCTTCGGGCATGAGGTGCCCGATGCCCGTGAGGACGACTTCGTGGCTGCCGGGGATGTCCCGGTGGAAGTGCTGGCCGTCGATCAGGTCGCCGCGCAGGACCAGCGTCGGGGCGACGATCTCAGCGATCCGGCCGGAGCGGTCGGCCTGGCCGGTGTTGGCGAAATCGATGAAGGCGGACCGGTTGCCCGGCCGGTTCATCATCGCGGTGACCCTGTCGATCAGGGCCTGGTCCACGTGCATGCGCGGGCCGACGGAGGAACGCAGGTTCTGCTCGGCCGCGCCGCTCGGTGCCCACCGGCGAAGGAGTGGGCGCAGCAGGGGGTTGCGGGCCATCTTCAGTGCCGTCGGCAAGGACTTCTCGGGATATCCGGTGGCGTTCATCAGGATCAGCTTCTGCACCCGCTCCGGGTGCTCGACCGCCAGGTTCCAGGCGATGTTTCCGCCCAGCGAACTGCCGGCCACGTTCAGCTTGTCGAGGCCCAGGCCGGAGAGGAATTCCGCCACGAAGGACACGTAGGCCTCGATGCGGTAATCCCGGTCGGGGCGGGGGCCGGTGAGGCCGAAGGCCGGCAGGTCGAGCCTGATGACCTCGCAGGCGGTCCTGAGGTCGTCGGCGATGGGGTCGAAGGCCTGCAGTGAGGAACCACTGCCGTGCAGCAGGAGCAGCGGGGAACCGTTGCCTTCCCGTTTGAAGTGCACCCGCACTCCGTTCACCCAGGTGAAACGGGATTCCTCGTCGACAAAGGCGTCGCTGTACGTCTCGGAAGGTGTCACGTGTGGAGGCGTCATGTGTGGGCTCCGTCGAACATGCGCATCACGGAGGTGCGCTCGACTCGGGCAGGCAGCCCACGCAGCACGGCGTCCCGTGCGGTGCTGAGCGGCCCTCGGGGCACGGAAGCGAGATGGTTCATACGAATCGCCTGACGCTGGATCCAGCGGACCCGCGCGCGGCGTTCCTGTTCGTAGTTCCTGAAGGCGTCGGCCACTGAGGCAGTGGTGTCCAGGCGGCGCGCCAGCACCGCGGCGTCCTCGATGGCCTGACCGGCTCCCTGCCCGAGATTGGGCAGCATCGGATGTGCGGCGTCCCCAAGCAGCGTCACGGCGCCGGATCCGCCGCGCCACGGCCCGTGTCGCAGCTCGACCTCGATGGTGTTCTCGGGCGCGGTGGCGGCCAGCAAGTCCCGCACCTGGGCGGGGAATTCGCGGTAGAGCCGTTGATAGAACGTGAGACGGTCCGCCGGATCCGGCACGGGGCGGGTCGGCGTCGGTATCAGCGCGAACCAGGAGCTGCGTCCGTCAGACAGCGGGATGATCCCGAACTGCAGCCGGTATCCCCACCATTCAAGTACCTCGTCGGGAAGGTCCGCCGACACCTCGGTGACCCCCCGTAGGCAGGTCGTCCCCGCGTGGACGGCCGGTCGATCGCCGTGCAGGCGTGCTCGGACCAGGGAGCCGATGCCGTCCGCGGCCACCAGACCGCGCCCCTGCAGACGCTCCCCCGAGCGCAGGTACACCGCTACTCCACCGGCGCTCATCTCGAATCCGATCACAGGATCACCCGTGAGCAGGCATCCGTCGCGAAGCTCGGAGACGAGAACCTCGTGCAGGTCAGCGCGATGGATCCCGAGTGCGGGAGAGCCGACGGTCCCTTCTACGTCCTCGGCGCGCACCTCGGTGAGGACCTTGCCGGTGACCGACATGATCGAGGTGTGTGCGACTCGCTGCCCCTTCGCTGCCACCTGACGGCCGATGTTCAGCTCGCTGAGCACCTGCACGGTGTTGTTCTGCAGGAGGATGCTCGTGTTGATCGCCGTCGGCCGCGGTGCCGCCTCGATGATCGTCCACGGGATCCCACGCCGCTGGAGGGCCACTGCGGTGGTCAGCCCACCGACACCCGCTCCTGCGATCAGTACATGATCAGGTGATGTCGACAACGACTTTCCCCTTTGCACGTCCGCGTTCGACGTACTCCTGAGCCGCGGCGATGTCAGTCAGTGGATACGTCTGGTCGATGACGGCGCGCACCTTGCCCTCGGCGGCCAGGCGGGCCAGCAGTTCCAGTGCCGCGCGGTCGGGGCCGAACAGGCTCCAGCCGTAACGTCGACGGTGCAGAGCTTCACGGAGGCGTCGGCCGATGAGGGTTGCGGCGGCCTGAACCCCACCGAGAAGCAGGCCCTTGTCATCGACAAGGCGCATCAGGGGGTGTACGAGCGTGCCGTAGCCGGCGCCTGGTCCGCGGCGCAGGATGGAGAGCATCTTCCGCTCGTCGGCGTCGTCGGCCAGGCAGATTGCGAAGTCGAAGCCGCGCAGATCGTCTGCGAAGTCCTGTGTCCGGTAGTTGATCACCTGATCTGCGCCGAGACTCTCGCACAGTTCAACGCCCGCGGGCCCGGCCGTGGTGGCCACATGGGCGCCCAGCGCCTTGCAGACCTGCAGGGTGACCACGCCCGTGCCGCCCGAGCCGCCCTGCAGGAACACCCGCTTTCCGGTAGCGGTCTCTGGCCGGAACCCGGCATCTCTCAACGCGGCCCAGGCCGACAGGAACGCGTAAGGCAGCGCGGCGGCTTCGCGGTAGGACAGCTCTTCGGGCTTGGCCACGACATCGTCGGCCTGGACGACGCAGTATTCGGAGTACGTCCCCTGCGGCGAGGGCCTTTTGGCGCCGAATACGGCGTCCCCGGGCTTCAGAGAGGTGACACCGAGGCCGACAGCCACGATGTCCCCGGAGATGTCGTTGCCCAGGACGAGGGGAAACCCGGTGAGCCCCCGCAGCTTCATCAGCTGCCGGCCGTATCCGCTCCGTCTGCGGCAGTCGATCGGATTGACCGAGGTGGCCCGTTGCCGCACAAGGACTTCACCCTCGCCCGGCGTGGGGGTCGGCACGTCGTCGACCACCTCGAAGACGTCCTGAGCTGCGCCGAACCGGTCGGCGCGGGCGGCCCGCATGCGACTCGGAATCGTGGGTGTGGTGCTGGAGGTCATAACGGCTACGCTAGCACCGAAAAGCACTTTACGGCTACAAGGAATCCGTAATTGGGTGGTCGGGGCAAGTGAAGCTTCAACTACCTCGGATAGGTCTGGCATCCCAGGGAGTCCAGACCGGTGGGCGTGCCGCCCGCCGGTTCCGGCCCACCGGCGGAGGAGGCCACCGGTGGACGCGGGCAAGGTCGTGGACATGGCGCGGCAGTTCATCGAAGAAGCGGGGATCCGAGCGCTGACCCGGGGTTGGATCAGGCGGGCCGCGCGTTCACCGCGATCGGCCACCACGTTGCGGGATTCGTCGTCCAGCAGAACGGTTCGGGACCCGAGCAACTCGCCCCGAAGGCCGGCCCCACCGACAACGGCCACTGCCGATCTCTGGACCCGGCCGGACACCCCAGTCCACGACGGCTTCCACGGAGCGCCTCACCGGCTTGCCAATGCCGGAGGATTCCGGTTCTGACTCGATCCTTGACGGCTTGGCGGGCACGCCAGGCGGACGGCGTGACAAGCCTCAACCCACCGCGCTCACGGTCCCGGGGACGACCAGGACCTCGATTTGCAACTCGACAGGCCGATCCTGCACGCGGCCCTGGCGCCATGATCACAGTTGACACACGTGTCAGCAGCAGAGCGCGCCGGACGGCAGTTCATGTCGGGCCGTCAGCGGGAGCTGCGCCGAGGTGAGCATGTTCTGACACTTCTCCGCCAGCTGGGACGGCTGCTTCCGGCTATGGGCGACGAGTTCACGGAAAACGCCGAAGCCGATCCTCCGCGCATGCTTCGACCAGGCACTGGGCACAGCGTTCTCCGGAGCCAGCGCCATGCCGATGCCCTCGATGGCGAACTGCAGGGCTGCGGATCTCCCATCGGGCTCCTCGCGGTGCAAGTCGCCCGCGAGCTCGGGGCCCAGGTGGTCGCTCTGATCGGGACGCGGGATTCCCGACTGGTGATCGGCAGGAAATTCGGGGCCGACCTGACCGTCAACTCCCGTGAGGAAGACGCCGTCGTGGCGGTCCGCGGCGCAACCGCGGGACAGGGCGCCGACATCGTCCTGGAGTGCTCGGGAGCCCCGAGCGCGGTCAACGACGCTCTGCACATGGCCAAGCGTTCCGGGAAGGTCGTGCTCGTCGGGTTCTTCGACCGGCCGGTCCTGGCTGACCTCAACCCCGCGGTGATGAACGGCATCTCCATCGAGACAGTCCGGGGCGAGGGGACGGGCTCAGTGGCCAGAGCGGTTTCGCCGGCGGGCCGCGGACGGCTCCGCGCCTCCGAACTGGTGACACACCATTTCGCCCTCGATGACGTCATAGAAGCCTTTGACACATACGCGGAGCGGAGAGGCGACGCCATCAAGGTGACGCTGGACGTGTCCGAGGACACGGAGGAGTCCCGTGTCGGCTGAGAGCTCATCGCGGCTGGTGCCCAGCGCCACGGCCCCGGAACGTGAAGCGGTGCTGCCACCATGTCCAGTGCGGCAGCGGCATGGTCGCGCTCCCTGACGCCGGAGCAGGTGGCCGTCGCCCCGTGCGGCTCCCCACTGACGCCGGGAGCGGAGGCTGAACGACTGAAGTGGTTCTACGCGCCAACCGATCACGGTGGGCTGGCCATCCGGAATCAAACGCCCCACCAGGAGAGCCTCGCCATGCAACTGGTGGCCTCCGGACTGTCCAAGGCTGGATTCGCCACGGTGATGGGCCTGGAGAACGTTCTCGACCATGTCGAAGGCTGGCAGGTCCACTGGGGCCGGCGCCAGCCTGTCAAGCAGTAACAGGGGAGAAAAATCCACCTCCGCCACCTTTACCCGTTCTGCCTGGTTTCGGTCGTGGAAGCGGTGCTGCGGCACATAACGGCTACGCTAGCACCGAAACTATTATTATGGATACTTTGACTCCGCAAGTATCCGGATACTCTCGATGCCTCGACGAGGAGGGAAGATTTCGTGGCTTCAGAAGTGCCCGCCGTCCCGGGGAGTCCCGCCTGGTGGGCGAGCCGCCCGCCCACTCCAACCTACCGTCGGGGCCGTCCGCCCCTGGATGTCGGCCGCATCATCGACGTGGCACTGAAACTCGTGGACGAGGTCGGAGTTCAGGCACTCACCCTGCGGATGCTGGCAGACACTCTGGAGTCGGGTACGGCGACGCTCTACCGGCACTTCAGTGGCAAGGACGAACTGCTGACCCATGTGGTCGACCGGATCTTCGGCGAGGTGAGGGTTCCGTCGGAAGCCCTGGACGGTCTGTCCTGGCGTGAAGCCGCGACATTGGGCGCGGAGGCCTTCTACGACACCCTGTGCCGGCATCCCAACGCGCTGCCCCTGCTGGTGGCGCAGGTGCCCGTCGGCCCCAACGGCCTCGTCAACCGTGAGCGCATCCTCGGACTGCTCCTGAGCCATGGATTCTCGATCGGCCTGGCCGCCCGCGCCTTCACCGCACTCGGCCACTACGTCGTCGGCTTCGCCATCCAGCAGCACGGCCCCGGAGCCGCGCGACCCGAGGACGAGGCGCAACTGCGGGACTACTACCGCTCCCTTGATCCGGCCGCCTACCCGGCCACGACGGCCGCGGCCGAGGAGCTGACCTCCGTGCCGCTGCGCGAGGAGTTCCGGTTCGGGCTGGATCTGCTGCTCGACGGGATTGAACGGGTCAGGCGAGCGGAATCGGATTGAGGGCACCAGAATGGATCGGTCCAGCACATCGCCTTGCTCAAGTCGATCGGCATGAGAGATGGAACTGCGCCATCTGAAGTACTTCCTCGCTGTCGTCGAGACGCGTAACTTCACGCAGGCCGCAGCGAATTGCTACGTCGCGCAATCCGCGCTCAGTCAGCAGATCGCCCGCCTGGAGACGACCGTCGGCGCCGCGCTGTTCAGCCGTACGAGCCGGTCGGTGCGACTGACGGCCGCCGGTGAACTGCTCGAACCGCTGGCCCGGCGCATCCTGGCTGACGTCGACAACGCGCAGGCCGCGGTCGACGCGCTGGCGGGCCTGCGCGTCGGGCGGCTGCGGCTGGGCCTGGTCCAGACGCTCGCCGGTTCGATCGACATGGTCGAGTTGATGGCCGAGTATCACGTCCGCCATCCCGGTATCGACTTCCACGTCGCCAACGCTCCCAGCTCGGAGATGACCGCCGCCGTCCTGTCCGGCCGCCTGGACGTCGCCGTGGTCGGCCTCGGCTCGCACGAGGTGCCGGACGGCCTCGATCACCGGCTGCTGGGCAGCGACCCGCTCATGGTGATCGTCCCGCACGATCACCCGCTGGCGGACCGGGACGTGATCGACCTCGCCGACCTGCCGCGGAATCATCAGCTCATCCAGTTCGCGCAGGGCACCGGACTGCGCCACCAGGTCGAGGCCGCATTCGCGCGAGCCGGCGTGGAACCGGGCCGGCACTTCGAGGTCGGCCAGGTGTACGACATGGTCCGGCTGGCCGCACGCGGTGTCGGCGTCACCGTCGTACCGCGCTGGTCCGTCTTCGCGGCCGGATCCCCCCTCGGCCCACACCCCCACGGTGTTCTGCCCGACGGCGCCCGGGCACTCCGCCTGAGAGATGCGGCAGCGGTGCACGACGTCTCCGTGGTCTACGACAGCAAACGGCTGGCTCCTGCCGCCGCCGCTTTCCTCGACGTCGTGGAGCGGCACGCAAGATTGATCGGCAGAACAGATCGCTGAGCGCACATCCATATGTTGGACGCGAGGCCGGGGTCCGCCTGAGGCTGGAGTGGATCCACCGGAGGTACACCGCACTTCCGGGCCTCGTGAACGGAGCGCCGTCATGTCTGTCGCCTTGCGGGACGCATGGACCACCATGGTCCCCGACTTGAGGGGACGGCACGGCCCTCTCCCGCCACTGATGCTCGCGCTGACGGTGGTGACCGGGCTTGTGGACGCCTTCAGCTATCTGCTGCTGGGGCATGTCTTCGTCGCCAACATGACCGGCAACGTCGTCTTCTTCGGCTTCGCCATCATCGGCGCCGCCGGATTCTCCCTGGCCGCCTCGCTGGCGGCGCTTGCCGCGTTCGCCGTCGGCGCCCTGCTGGGCGGCCGCGTCGCGCACCGGGCCCGTCACCGCGGGCGTTTGCTGCACCAAGCGCTGGTGCTGGAGACGCTCCTCATTCTGGTCGCGTACGTCATCGCCCAGACCGTCGGCGCCCCGTACGCGGGCGTCGCCCGTTACGGGCTGATCGCGCTCCTCGGGCTCGGTCTGGGCGTCCAGAACGCCACATCCCGAGCCCTTGCCGTCCCCGACCTGACCACGACTGTATTGACCCTCACCATCACCGGCATCGCCTCCGACAGCCGAGCCGCCGGAGGCAGCGGCGGCAAGGCCGGACGGCGTACCCTCTCCACGGTCGCCATGCTCGTCGGCGCCCTTGTCGGCGCCGCCGCAGCTCTGCACGGCGCCCCTGCCCTGCCCCTTCTGATTGCCACCGTGCTCCTCGCGGCAGTCACAGTCGCCGCGTTCAAGCTGACCGGATCCGGCGCCGCCTGGACTGCTCCGCTGTGACCCCGGTACACCCGGGCTCAGCTGAACAGTTCGCCCTTCTCGGCCTGCTCGACCAGCGAGGCGGGAGGAACGAAACGCTCGCCGTACCGCTCCGCGAGGTCGCGCGCCCGGGCGACGAAGCCGGCCGGGCCGCCCTCGTACTGGTTGATGTACTGGATGACGCCTCCGCTCCATCCCGGGAATCCGATACCGAGGATCGACCCGATGTTGGCCTCGGGGACGGAGCGGAGCACTCCCTCGTCGAAGCATCGGACCGTGTCGACAGCCTCGGCGAAGAGCATCCGTTCCATCATGTCCGCGAAGGGGATCTCATGGCCGGGCTCGGTGAAATGCGCCGTCAGCCCTGGCCACGGGCCGGTCCGCCTGCCGTCCGCGTAGGCGTGGAACCCGGCGCCGCTGAAGCGTCCCTTGCGGTTGAAGTCGTCGATCAACCGGTCGACGACCGCCTCGGAGCCGTGCGTGACTCCCGTACCGCCCTCGGCTTCCACGGCAGCAGCCGTCTCCTGGCGGATCCTGCGCGGCAGGGTCAGCGTCAGTTCGTCCATCAGCTGCGGGGCGGGGGCCGGGTAGCCGGCGATCGGCGAGGCGGTCCACTGCGCCATCACCCAGCCGCCACTGTGGACGTATGGCTCCCGTTACAGAAAGGCAACCGAGATGATGACGGAAGATTGGGTACGCAGCTGAGTGCAGGGCTACCTACGTGCCTGGACCACCAACAGCAAGAAGGACATCGCCGCACTGTTCACCCCACAGGCCGAATATCACGAGTGGCCCTACGAGACCGACTGGATCGGCCGTGACGCGATCGTCGAAGGCTGGCAGGGCCGCGCATCGTGGCAGGAGGGCGGCTGGGACTTCGACTGGACGGTGCTCGCCATCAATGGCGACACCGCGGCGATCGAAGGCACCGGCCGCTACAAGGAACTGGGCACCTTCGCCAACCTATGGACGGTGACGTTCGACGAGAACGGCAAGTGCGCCCTGTTCCGCATGTGGAACAACGAGATCTGACCCAGAGCCCCGCCCGCCGCAGCCGGTACAACACTCCCAGCGTGCTCACCTCGCGCCCTTCGGCAGGCGGAAGACCGTTGCCGCATCAAGGGCCTGGCCGTGAAAGCGTCTACCCGAGCCACGGGCGGTGACCGGTACATCCACGCCCAGGCTGGACGGGCTGCCACTCGAGCAGTTCGTGCGTGAGCATGGGCGGAGGCCGACTGGTCGGTCATCGCCTTAGATCCGGCCTCCCCGAGGAGGCCGAGTGCGGCAGCCATGATCGCCGCCCGAGCGCGCTCGCTGCGGGTGGCCGCGAGCGGAGTGGGTTTGGCCCGGTCCGTCACAGGTGCCAGGTGTACTGACCCGTGAGGTTGGGGACGCGGGCCGGCCTCCCCGGCCGCGCATCCAGCCATCCGCCGGCAGCAGCGGCCGAACCGCCGCCCACCCCGCATCCGTCCTGCCGCTCGGGTGTCGGCGCTCACGGACCCCGCTGTCGGCGGCGTTTCCGAACCGGTGAGCCAGACGCCGCACCTAACTCCACAACGCGCTCGTCTCCCTTGCCGGCAGCCCACCTGCCGGGGACGGCCAAAGAGCCCACCTCGGGGTGGTGGCGTGCGCAGTGCGCACGCCACCACCCCGTCTGCCTGTGCGCTCCTGGCCGCTAGCGGGTGACCATCAGCTTGCGGACGCCGTAGTTCGTACCGGTGAAGTCCATTGGTACCTCTTCCAGCGGGGTGGCGAGCCGCAGGTTCGGGAAGCGCTCGAAGAGCTTGGGCAGGACGGTCCTGAGCTCGGCGCGCGCGACGTTCTGCCCCAGGCAGGCGTGGACGCCGTAGCCGAAGCCCATGTGACGGACCATCTTGCGGTCGACGTCGAGGGTGTCGGGGTTCTCGAAGGCGCGGGGGTCACGGTTGGCGGCGTTCATCGCCACGACCACCAGCTCGCCCTTCTTGATCTGCGCGCCGCCGATCTCCAGGTCCTCCAGCGCCGTCCGGCCGAGACCGAACTGCACGATGGTCAGGTACCGCATCAGCTCCTCGATCGCGGGCCCCACCTTCGCGGGGTTGTCCAGCATCTGCTGCCGCTGCTCCGGGTGCGTGAGCAGGGTCAGCGTGGACAGTCCCATCATGGCGGCGGTGGTGTCGTGGCCGGCGAAGAGCAGCAGGACGCCGAGACCGATCAGCTGCCGCTCGGACAGGATCGAGTCCTCGCCGTCGGCCTTGTTGATCAGCTCGGCGAGGATGCCGACGGTGTCGCCGGACTCGCGTTTGTCCGCCACCAGGTGGGTGATGTAGCTGACCAGCCAGTGCGCGCCCTTGTCGCGCTCCTCCTTGGTCTTGGCCATGTCCATCATGTCCACCGTGGCCTCGTGGAAGCCGTCGCGGTCCTCGTACGGGACGCCGAGCAGCTCACAGATCATCAGGCAGGGGATCGGCAGCGACATCGCCTCGACGAAGTCGAAGGTCTCGGGCCCGGCGGCGATGGCGTCTAGGTGCTCGTCGACGATCTTGTCGAGATACGGCTGGAGCTTGTTCTGAACGGCCTTGGGGGTGAACCGGGCCGTCAACAGGCGACGGTAGGCGCCGTGATCGGGCTCGTCCATGAAGACGAACCCCACGTCGAAGGGCATGTTCTCGTGGTCCTCGGGCTCCTCGCCCTCGGGGGTGTCGTGACGGTCGCGCTTCGCGCTCATCCGCGGGTCGTTGAAGACCTGGCTGCCCTCGTCGAAGCGGGTGACCAGCCAGCCGCTCGTACCGTTGGGGAAGCGCACCCGGAGGATCGGCTGGTCCTCGCGCAGCTGGGTGAACTCCGCGGGCGGGTCCAGCGGACGGCTCGGGTCGCGGGTGACGGGCTGCTGCACAACGGTGTCGGTCATCGGGACTCCTTGGCGGTGCTCTGTGCGGCGGTGCTCTGTGCGGCGATGGCGGCGGAGATGCCGCGGTGGGCGGAAGTGGCGTTGCCCCAGCCGACGTAGAAGGCGAGGTGCAGGACCACTTCGTTGAGTTGGTCCGTCGTCAGTTCCTGGTTGACGAGGGCGCCTTCGACCTGGATCTGCATGAGGTCGGCGCGGCCGAGGGCGGCGGTGGCGCCGATCACCAGCAGCCGGCGGTCGCGGACGGACAGGTCCGGACGGTTCCAGATGTCGCCGAACAGGTGCTTGACGGTTTCGCTGGTGTACGGGTCCAGCTGCTCCGGCATGTTCGTGCTGAACCCCGGGCCGTAGACCTTGTCCATCATCGCCAGGCCGCGCTGAAGCGGGTCTTCGTCGGCGGCCGACGGGGCCGGCTCCGCGTCCAGTCCGAGGGTGCGCTCGGCCTGCGCGCGGGTGACGTCGACGAGGGGGGTGTCGACGCCGAGCGTGGCGGCCAGGTCGCGGGCGGCGTCCAGGTCCTTGGTCATGAGCGGCTCGATCTGCCGGGCGATCGGCTCGGGCAGGGTGCCGTCGGCGCCGCGCATGCGCAGCAGTTGGAGCAGGGTCCGCCCCTCGGGGTCGGCGTTGTCGATCACCTCGGCCAGTCGCGCCGGTTCGACGTCCGCGGCGGCGGCCAGCGCGGCGGCCTCGGTGACGGTGCGCCAGGTTCCGTAGGTGACGACGTTGCGGGCGATCTTGGTGGCCATCCCGGCGCCCAGCGGGCCGCAGTGCACGACCTTCTTGGCCCAGTCGTCCAGCACGGGCCGGGCGTGGTCGACGACGGACTGATCGCCGCCGATGATGGCGACCATGCCGTGCTCGGCGGCCTTGTCGCCGGGGGTGACGCCGCAGTCGAGGAAGCCGACCTCCTCCTTGGCGCACAGCTCGGCCAGTTCGTGGACGACGGGCAGCGCGACGGTGGACTGCAGCAC
The DNA here is from genome assembly GCF_041431135.1 of Streptomyces sp. NBC_00554. Classification (NCBI taxonomy): domain Bacteria; kingdom Bacillati; phylum Actinomycetota; class Actinomycetes; order Kitasatosporales; family Streptomycetaceae; genus Streptomyces; species Streptomyces sp. NBC_00554. Next base: position 150,053 of record NZ_CP107799.1, read on the forward strand.
GATCGTCAGGCCCGGGTGGGCGCCGGACAGCAGGCCGCCGTCTCCGGCGATCACCGTGCGGGCCTGGGCGGCGTTGACCACCGCGACCATCACCACGTCGGAGGCCTGGGCGACGTCGGCGGGTGAGGCGAGCGGGGCAGGTACGCCGTCCAGCTTGTCGGAGGCGTCCGGCCTGATGTCGTAGACCGCCGGGACACGCCCGCTGCGGGCGAGGCTGACGGCGACTCCCCCGCCGATCATGCCGAGGCCGACGACTCCGGCCTTGAGCGCTTGGGTGTTCGTCATCACGCGGTCCTTCCGATGAGTGCGGTGTCGGGGGCCTGGTCCCACTCGGCGGCTTCGGCGACCAGTGCGCGGTAAGTGCGGGTCGCGCGGGGCATGTTGACGCCGACCACGCCGCACACCTGGCCGTCCTTGCCGTAGAGCGCGACGAGCTTGCGGTCCTCGACGGTGCCCTCGACGATCCGCACCTCGTCCGCGCCGCGGGTACGGCCGTAGATCTGGATCTTCAGGTCGTACTGGTCGGACCAGACGTACGGCACCGGGTTGAAGGGCACCGCCTCGCCGGGCGCGGCCAGGATGTTGCGGGCCACGGCCAGACCCTGTTCTGCGGCGTTGGTCCGGTGCTCGATCCGGGTCGGCTCACCGGTGCGTGGGTGCAGCCAGTTCGCGACGTCTCCGGCCGCCCACACCCCGCTCCCGGCGTACAGCGTGGAGTCGCACTCCACCCCGTTGCCCACCGCGATGCCGCTGCCCTCCAGCCACGTCGTGCCGGGCCGGGCGCCGATGCCGACCAGGACCTCGTCCGCCTCCACCACCCGGCCGTCCGCGAGCCGGACGCCGGTGGCCCGGCCGTTCTCGGCGAGGATCTCCTTGACCAGCATCCCCGCCACAATGCTCACGCCGTGTTCGAGGTGGACCTCCGAGAGCATCCGCCCCAGCTCGGGGCCGAGCGCGTCGGCGAGCGGTACGGCGACATCGGTGACCATGGTGACCTCGGCACCCAACTCCCGGGCCACCGCCGCCGCTTCGGCTCCGACGAAGCCCGATCCCACGATCGCCAGACGGGGCCGCGTGCGCAGTGCCTCACGGAAGGCGAGGGCGTCCTCAAGGGTGCGCAGCACGTGCACTCCGGCCACGCCCTCGGTACCGGGCAGCCGACGAGCCGCCGCGCCGGTGGCCACCACCAGTGCGTCGTAACCGACCCGACTGCCGTCGGCGAGGGCGACCTCACGGTTACGGGTATCCAGGGCCACGGCAGCGACACCGAGCCGCAGATCCAGGTCGAGCGCCTCGATCGCCTCGCCGTCGCGCAGCTGAAGCCGGGCCACGTCCCACTCGCCGGAGAGCAGCTGCTTGGACAGCGGCGGCCGGTCGTAGGGAAGGTGTTTCTCCTCGCCGATCAGCGTCACCTTGCCCGCGTAGCCCGCGCGGCGCAGGCCCTCCACCACGCTCAGGCCGGCCGCGGAGGCGCCGACGACGGCGATCCGCTCCGGGGAGCTCATCCGCGCACCTCGATCGCGGCCGCGGGACAGACGGCGGCCGCCTGGCGCACGTTCTCGTACTCGCTCTCCGGCGGGTTCTCGTCGAGCAGTACGACGATGCCGTCCTCGTCCCGCTGGTCGAAGACCTCCGGGGCGGCGAGCACGCACTGGCCCGCGCCGCAGCACTTGTCGAACTCGATGGAAATTTCCATGGGAATTACCTCCGTCAAGCCCCTTCCAGGGGCGACGCCGTGCAGGAGCCCAAGGCAATGTGGTTGCCTCAGTCACCTAACTAAGTTCAGTTCCGACTGTACTGCTCGCTCGCGAGGTCGGCGATCCACTCCTGAGTGATACAGATCACGGGCCGTGGGGGTTGTGCCTGGCATGTCGTGACACGGTGGAAACAACATGAAGGAGTCGCGGTTCGCGGGTGATGGGGCCGTGGAGGGCGACGCCCGGATGCGATCAGGCGTGGCCGCGCAGGCGGAGCATCAGCAGCGCGAACTCGGCGCGGAGACGGCCGGATTCGCTGTCCAGGCTGAGATTCATGGCAGTCTCGGCGCGGGCGATGCGGGCTGCCATCGAGCTGTGGTGGAGGTGCATCTTGGCGGCTGCGCGGCGCAGTGACCTTTCGCGGCACAGTGCTTCCACCGAGTCGATGACCTCCTGGCCGCGCGGCTGTGCCGCCAGCCGCTCCAGGGCCCGTACGTCCGGCTGGGCATCGATGGCGTGATCGGGGATGTGCTCGGCGAGCAGGGTCAGCACGCCGAGGTTCTCCCAGGACGTCACCCGTCCGCGCCGGGCATCGGTGACGGAGAACCGCAGGGCGATGCGGGCGGCGGCCCAGGAGTCGGCGGCGAGCCGCCCCGGCACCGCGGTCCCGATGCCCAGACGTAGGGGGAAGTCCCCCGCGGGCAGCCGTTCGTCCGGCGTGACCGCGGACAGCACGGCGATGAGAGGGCCCATCCGGGCCCAGTGGGCGGACAGCCCCAGTGCCCTCAGCTCCCGCGCCACCGCTTCGCCGGATTCGGTGTCGGACCCTCCCTCGCTCTCCTCCTTGCCCTTGCCCTTGCCCCCGCCCTCTGCCTCACTCTCGCCACCGTCGGCGTCCTCGACGAAAGCGGCGAAGACCCGGATCGGTCGCGCCGGGTCGAAGCCGAGCAGCACCAGAGCCCGCGCCCGCGCGGTGGGGTCAGCGGCAGAGTCAAGGGCAAGGCGGATCAGGCTCTCAGGGTCGTCGATGCCCGGTACGAAGCGCTCGGCGCGCTCCAGCGCGAGTTCGACGGCGAGCGCGAGCCGTTCCAGCACGGCCTCATCCAGGGGATCCGGAACACCGTCACGCGCCAGCCACACACGGCCCGTTCGACCGCCCGTGCCCGGGCGCCCGAGTGGCGTGACTCCTGTCGAAGCGGGCGGCCCGTCGACCGGACGTGTATCGCCCTCGGGGTCGGGGTCGCACTGTACGCATTCGCCGCTGTCCGGCGCCTCGAACCCGGCCGGGCAACCTGTGAACAGCGCGGCTGCCCGCAGCAGTTCGGGAAGCTGGACCCGGTCCCGGACGAGCGCGTCGAAGTACGCCACCACGTCCAAGACGCTCCTGTCGGCTCCCTGTGCTCGCACGTCATCACCCTAATCGCCCGCCAGGCGGCGGGCCACGGGCGCCAAGTTCCCGCCAGTTCGCGGTCGTGGCGGCCAGGCCCGGCGAACCACCATGAGGGGTGTGCGCGGCGCGTGAGCGAGCCGCTCGGCCACCGCCCGGTGTTTCCCGGCCCGCCCGGAGACTCCCGGCGCGGAGCGCCCCGCGTACGCCCTATTCCTGAGCAGACGGGAGCTCCCCATGACGACCAGCACCCTCCCCCATTTCCCCCAGACCCGCGGCAGCGGCACCGGCTGCCCCTTCTCTCCGCCCGCCGAGTACTCCGACTGGCGTGCCGCGGAGGGCCTGCAGAAGGTGAGCCTGTGGGACGGCAAGACCGCTTGGGCCGTGACGCGGTACGAGGACATCCGGGTCGCCATGAGTGACCCGCGGATCAGCGCCGACTCCGGGAACCCAGGAATGCCCCGGGTCCACGCGGGGCAGCAGGCGGGAACCCCGCTGTCCACGACCTTCATCCGCATGGACGATCCCGAGCACGCGCGGCTGCGCCGGATGGTCACCAAGAACTTCATGGTCAAGCGTGTGGAGGCGCTGCGGCCGCGGATCCAGGAACTGGTGGACGACCTCATCGGGAAGATGACTGCCGGGCCAGGCCCCGCGGACCTGGTCCAGGATTTCGCCCTCCCCGTGCCCTCGCTGGTGATCTCCATGCTGCTGGGAGTGCCGTACGGGGACCACGAGGTCTTCCAGAAGAACAGCGCCACCATGATCAGCCGTGAGGCCACGGCCGAGGAGACCAAGGCTGCCGGAGCGGCGCTCTTCGGCTATCTGCGCCAACTGACCGCCGCGAAGGAGCGCGAGCCCGGTGACGACATCCTCAGCGCCCTGATCGCCGAGCAGGTCACCCAGGGCGAGCTCACCCTCGATGAGGTGGCGAGCATGTCCATGCTGCTGCTCTTCGCCGGACACGAGACGACCGCCAACATGATCGCGCTCGGCACGCTGGTCCTGCTCCGCCATCCCGACCAGCTCGCCCGCGTCCGCGAAACGGACGACCCCAAGGTGATCGCGAACACGGTCGAGGAGCTGCTGCGCTATCTGACCATCCTGGAGAACCCGATCACGCGGGTGGCCAAAGAGGACATCGTTATCGGCGACCAGCTGGTCCGGGCCGGTGAAGGCCTGATCATCAGTCTGCCCGCGGGCAACCGGGACACGGCCTTCCTCGCCGACGCCCCCGACGAATTCGACATCGACCACCGCACCGTGGGCCACCTCGCCTTCGGCTACGGCATCCACCAGTGCATCGGCCAGGCGCTGGCCCGCGTGGAGCTCCAGGTGGCGCTGCCCACGCTGCTGCGCACGCTGCCCGGCCTGCGGCTCGCGGTGCCGTTCGAGGAGGTTCCGTTCCGCAAGGACGCGCTCGTCTACGGCCTCGACCGGCTCCCGGTGGCCTGGTAGGAGCAGGACCAGCGGGCAGCACCGCAGCGTTCAGGCGCATGGCAGATACTGCCATGCGCCTGTTAGCGTCGGGCCAGGAAACGGCGGAAGGAGAGTGGGCGTGCAGACGCGTACGGCACGGGAGGTGAAGGAGGAGAAGGAGCGGACGATGCTGGACGCTTCCAGGGCCGCGGTCCAGCTCTTCATCGACCACGGCACCAGCTCCTTCACCATCAAGGAACTCGCCGCGCACGCCGGCATCTCGGAGCGCTCCTTCTACCGCTATTTCCCGCGCAAGGAGGACGTCGTACGGCCCTTCCTCGCGGCGGGCTCCGAGCGGATCGCCGCGGAGGTGGCCGGACGCCCGTCCGACGAGCCGCTGTCCACCTCTCTGGTGCATGCCTGGTCCGGATCCTGGGCCGCCACCCACGTCGGGCAACTGCGCGCTCTGCACGGGATCCTGCGGGAGTCGGAGGCGTTCCGCGCCCAATGGCTTCAAGTCATCACCGACAGCGAGCTGCTGTGGTCGCGGGTCATCGCCGAGCGGCTGGGTATCGGCCCGCGCTCCTACCGGGCCGCGCTGGCCGGCGCGGTGGTCGCCGCCGCGATCCGGCTGTCGACTCAGGCGTACGACGACACGGATGGCGCCGAAGACCCCACGACGATGTTCGCCACCGCCCTGGAGCTGGTGGGCCCCTCCCTCTTCGCACCGGCGGAACCGGAGGCCTGACTGCAACGCGACGCATTGCAGTCAGGCGCATGCAACGCAACGAGTCGAGCCCGGCGTGGCAGGAACGCCGGGCTCGACTCGTCTGGGGGTGTGGCTCAGACCGCGGCCCAGCCGTTGTCGACCGGCAGGATCACTCCGTTGATGTTGCTCGCGGCGTCGGAGGCCAGGAAGACGATCGCGGCGGCAACCTCGTCGGCCTCGCCCAGCCGGCCGGCGTTGAGCCTGGCGTAGCCGCTGACGGTGCCGGGGCCGAGGGCGGCCGGGTCGACCTTCATCTCGGTGACCAGGTTGGTGGCGACGCCACCGGGTGCGACGGCGTTGACCCGCAGCCCCTTGTCCCGGTACATGACGGCGGTGGACCGGGTGAGGCCGACCAGACCGTGCTTGGAGACGGTGTAGGCGGCGCCGGCCGCGCTGCCGCGCAGGCCCGCCTCGGAGGTGGTGTTGACGATGACACCCCCGTTGCCGGCAAGGAGGTGCGGAAGGGCGGCGCGGGTCATCAGGAACGGCGCGGTGAGGTTGATCCGGATGATCCGCTCCCACTCGGCGTCGCTGACGTCGCCGGCCGCGGACATCGTGTCGTAGACCCCGGCGTTGTTGATCAGGATGTCGATCCCGCCAAAGCCGTCGACGGCGGTGGCGACCGCCCGGTCGACGACGGCCTGGTCGCTCAGGTCGCCCACGCAGGTGAGCGCGGTGGCGCCGCCGTCCTCGATCTGCTGGATCTCCTTGGCGACGGTCTCGGCACGCTGGGCGTCGAGGTCGGCGACGACCACTTGGACGCCTTGGCGGGCGAGAAGGAGAGCGGTGGCGCGGCCGATGCCGGAACCGGCGCCGGTCACGACCGCGCTGCGGCCCGCGAGGGAGGTGGTGAGGCTCATGGTGGTGTACTCCGTTGTACTCGTGGCTGCTGTCGGCCCTGGGGCCCCGGGTGCGGTCCGGGGTCCCAGGGCCCGCCCCGGCCTCCGTGTGCAGTCGGAGACCGGGGTACCTGCGCGGGGTCAGCGCAGGGGCGCGATGGCGACCGTCTTGGGGCGGATGAACTCGGCGATGCCCTGGTAGCCGCCCTCGCGGCCGAACCCGCTCTCGCCCTGCCCGCCGAAGGGGCTCCAGGGCTGGACGACGGCGGCGCCGTTGACGTAGACCGTGCCCGCCTCCAGCCGGTCGGCGACGGCGTGCACGCGGGTGACGTCGCGGGAGTGGATGTACGCGGCAAGACCGAAGTCCGTGCTGTTGGCGATCTCCACCGCCTCCTCGTCGGTCGAGAACCTGCTGACGGAGATGACCGGACCGAACACCTCGTTCTGGGCCAGGCTGCTGCCCGGGTCGACATCGGCGAAGATGGTCGGCTCGACGAAGCTGCCCGCCGCGAGTTCACCGCGGATCGGGTTGCCACCCGTGACCAACCGGCCGGAGCCGTCGGCGCGGGCCTCGTCGACCAGGGAGAGAATCCGGTCGCGGGCGGCGGTGTTGATGACCGGCCCGAACAGCACACCCGGGTTCGACGGGTCGCCGATCGGCAGCGACTCGGCTGCCGCCACGAGCTTGGCCACCACCTCGTCGTACACGCTGTCCTGGACCAGGACGCGCGAGCCGAGGATGCAGGCCTGGCCGCTCAGCGCGGACAGCCCCATCCTGATGGCCTCGGCGGACGCCTTGTCCAGATCGGCGTCGGCGAAGATGATGTTGGCCGACTTGCCGCCCAACTCCATGACGGACGGCTTGAGATGCTCGGCGCAGGTCGCGAGGATCTTGCGGGCGGTGGCCGGGCCTCCGGTGAAGGAGATCTTCTGCACCTTGGGGTGCGCGACCAGGGCCTGACCGGCATCGGCGGTGCCCGGCACGACGGTGATCACACCGGCGGGTATGCCCGCCTCCTCGGCGAGGCGCGCGAACATCTCCGCGGTGAACGGGGTGAGTTCGGACGGCTTGATGACGACGGTGTTGCCCGCGGCGAGCGCCGGGACGACCTTCATGCACAGCGAGGCGAGCGGCACGTTCCAGGTGATGATCGCGCCGATCACGCCGTACGGCTCGGGCTGGCTGTAGGTGAAGTCGGTTCCCTGGACGAACGATCCGGTGACCGTGCCCTGCAGTTTGTCGGCCCAACCCGCGTAGTAGGTCAGCCAGTTGACGGCCAGCTTCACATAGTGCGGGCCGCCGATCACGGGGGTGCCGTTTTCCAGGGCGGCGATCCGGGTGAGCTCGGGCTGTTTCTCGCGGATCAGCTCGCCCAGGCGCAGCAGGAGATCGCGGCGCTGGTCGGGGCGCATTCCGCGCCAGACCTTGAATGCCTCGGCCGCCGCTTCGACGGCGTCCGCGACCTCGGCGGATCCGGCCAGCGGGATCTGCGCCTGCACCTGTCCGGTCGCCGGGTTGACGTGGTCGAACACGCCTCCGGAGCCGGTCGGCAGCTTCTTCTCGCCCACCCAGAGGCGGACCTCGGGCAGCGCCGTCATGCCGCACCGCCCTTGAGTACGGCGTGCGCCTGGGCGCCGGTCGCCACCGGGCGGCCGACCTTCTCGGCGAGCGCGACGGCGGCCTCGACGGTCTCGCGGTTGGACATCGCGGTGGCGCCCGCGGTGTCCTCGACGCCGACCCGCAGGTGGCCGCCGAGTTCCAGGGTGCGCTGAGCGATCTCGGAGTCGAGCAGGACACCGCCCTGGATGCTGACGATCCAGGGGAGGTCGCAGCCCTCCATCAACGAGAGGTACATGTCGAGGGACTGGTTGGTCGGGGGCAGACCGAATCCGGCGGTCGGCCACTTGACGCCGCCGAGCTGGTACTCGCCGCCGAAGTACAGCTTGATCATCGAGCCGGCCGGGAACAGGCCCTTGGCCGCGTAGGCGAGGATCCAGCGCAGGTTGCTCGGGTCGTACACACCGAGGCTGAGCGGAGTACCCGTCCTGTCGGCGAACTCGACGACCTCGTGCGCGGAGGCGTAGTCGGCGCCGCCCTGCACGTGGATGGAGGGCAGACCGTTCTCGCCGAGCATGCCGAACTGCGTCAGACCCGGGTCGAGCGCGGCCATCGTGAGGACACCCGCTTGGGCGAGCGCCGGCAGGTGGGCGTTCTTCTCCTCCATGATCTTCTCGCCGCGGAGGTAGTCGTTGTAGACGAACACCTCCGGGTAGGCCTTGAGGATCTCGCTCTCGACGTGGACGATCTGCGCGATCGCGCCCTCGCGGGTCTGCCGGAAGTCGTGGTGGTGGTGGACGATCGCGGCGCCGCCGGCCAGCGACTCGGTGGCCTCGTGGATGAGCTCCTCGCTCGTCTGGAGCGGCTCCCCCTTGCGCAGCGGAGTGATGGCAGCCTCGATGACGACGGGGCTGGTGACGGATGTGCGGCTCATGACCAGTGCTCCTTCAGGAAGATCGGAGGACGGAAACGGGATGGGGCGGATCGGAACGGGATCCGGATGGTGGGCGTCGACGGTGGGCGTCTGAACACGGCATCCGTGCGACATCCGGAGGGGCGCCGAGCCCGACGCTAACAGGGGGTGGCAGAAACTGCCACACCTTGGTGGCAGTTTCTGCCACCCTTGGTGAGGTCCGGCACACTACGCGGCCGGCACACCACGCACGGTGTCGCGCCACTCGGCACCGGCGGCGATCGCCGCACGCCAGGAGCGGATCGCCTTGGGCGGAACACCCACCCCGAGCACCCCCACCAACCGCGTTCCCCTCCGGTACGCGGCCACGAAACGGCGCTCGGCCAGCGAGCCCTCGACGACGGCCATCTCCTCGTGGGCCCGCAGATAGCCGTACGCCTGGATCTTCATGTCGTACTGGTCGGACCAGAAGTACGGCACCGGGGCGAACGCCCGCTGCGCGCCCGAGTCGTCGCACAGCAGGTTGCGGGTGACCGCCATGCCCTGCTCACTGGCGTGGGTGCGGTGCTCGATCCGCATCGACGTACCGAACAACGGGTTGTACCAGTGGGCCACATCCCCGGCCCCGTACACGCCGGGCGCGGCCTGGCCGTACTCGTCGCAGACCAGTCCGTTGTCCAGACGCAGCCCGCTGCCCTCCAGCCACTCGGTGTTGGGCAGCGATCCGATCGCCACCAGTACCTCGTCGGCCTCGATCAGCGTGCCGTCCGCCAGCCGTACGCCGTCCGCGGTGACCTCCTGGACCAGCACGCCGGTCCGCAGGTCCACCCCGTGCTCGGCATGGGCCCCCGACAGCACCCGGCCGACCTCCTCGCCCACGGCATGGGCGAGGGGAACCGGCGCCGGCTCCAACAGGGTCACCTCCGCGCCCAGACCACGGGCCACAGCGGCCGCCTCGGCGCCCAGGAACCCGGCGCCCACCACGACCAGGCGGCACCCGGCTTCCAGTCGCCCCTTCAGGGCCAGCGCGTCTTCGAGGGTCCGCAGCACGTGGGCCCGCGCATGGCCGGGCAGCCTCCGCGGGCGCACCCCGGTCGCGATGACCAGGCCGTCGTACGGCACCTGGTCGCCGTCGGACAGTGCGACGCTCCGGCCCGCCAGGTCCAGGCCCGTCGCCGCAGAACCGAGGCGCAGTTCCAGTTTCAGCGCGTCGACGTCGGCCGGGGCCCGCAGCGGCAGCCGGTCCGCGCCCCACTCCCCGGAGAGGATCTGCTTGGACAACGGAGGGCGGTCGTACGGCAGATGGGGCTCGTCGCCGATCAGGGTGATGGTGCCGCCGAAGTTCTCCCTGCGCAGCGTCTCCGCCGCGGCGAGACCGGCCGCCGAGGCCCCGACGACGGCAACGCGCCTCACGCGTCCACCAGCCGGATCGCGGCGGCCGGGCAGACCATGGCCGACTCCCGTACCCCTTCGTGCAGTTCGGCTGCCGGCCGCTCATCGAGGAGCACGACCATGCCGTCGTCATCCCGCTGGTCGAAGACCTCTGGAGCGATCAGAACGCACTGCCCCGAGGCCACACACTTCGGCACATCGACTTCTACGAGCATCTTGTCTTTCTCTTTCCCGTGACGCCTCGCTGATCAAAAGGATCAAAAGGACTGATGGATCCGAGGCGGATGGGTGGGGGGTTCCACCTCTTCATGCTGGTACGCGCGCCCGTACGGCGGCCATCGCCAGACGGCGGGTTTTGGCTGGTCCGGATGCCGCCACCTGGCGGGGTGGTCGCACCCTTGGATACGGGCTCCCCTAAAGACGGCTCCCCGGCGGTGACGAGGACGCCGTCACCATGGCCGTCGAGGCCGGACGCGCCGCGCTGGCGGCGGCAGGGGCTGCGGGGGTGGCGCACGTGGTGCTGGTCACCCGCGATCTGCCCCTGCTGGAGGGCGGCAACTCGGCAGCCCTGCTGGCAGGCCTCGGTCTGCCGCCGGACACCTAGGTGGCCGAGCGGGTGGGGGGCGGCGCTCCGGCCGCGCTGGACGCCGTACTGTCCGCCCGGCCCCGCACCCTGGTGCTCGCCGCGGACCTGGACCCGGGCGGGGGCGGTCCTGATCACGGCAGGCGGGCCGGCCCTGCGGCCGGTCGGTCGGGTCACCCGCAGCCTGCCGGTGCAGGCCCGGCGGCCTCGGTCTCGACCACCTCACCTACTCGGTGGTGATCGAGGAGATGGCCCGGGTGGACCACATCGCGGCCGTCCATATGAGCTTGCCCTCCAGCCTGATCGGCGCGCGGCCGCGTCAACAAGCTGGGGTTCCGGTCGATCTCCACCGGTGACGTCTTCCTGGACGAGGCCCGGCTGCCCGCTGACCATCTGCTCGGCAAGGAGGGGCAGGGGTTCTACGTGGCGATGGCGGCGGTGGAGAGGGGACGGATTGCGGTCGCCTCCCGCGCCGTGGGCCAGGCGCACGCAACGCATCAGTTGCATGAGCGAGCGGTCGGCGCCACCACCGTTTCCTGCAACGGCGTCGGCGCCACCACCCTTTTCTTCAACTTCCCTCAACGGCGCCGCCGCCGTTCCCCTCAGCCGCCGGTCAGCTCCGAGAGCGCCGCCTTCATCGCCGTCAGCCGTTTGTCGAGGAGTTCGACGCCGGCCGTGGTGGTCCGGTCCGGTGTGCCCCGGCGCAGCTGCGCCAGCTCGCCGGTGACCACCTGGATCTCCTGCTGAAGGCGCTCACCCGCCTCGTCACGGGTCAGGAGGTCCTGGTCGTTCCAGTCGTCCAGCGGCAGTTGCTCGATCCGGTCCATGACGGGCCCTCAGCTCACTGCCGCGGCGCGCTCCGCGGGCACGGCGTCGGGCAGGTTGTAGAACCGCCGGGCGTTCAGCTCCACCATCTTGTGGACCTCGTCGTCCGGTACGTCCGCGAACGCGTCGGCCGCGCGCTTGCGGCTCGCGGGCCAGAACGAGTCCGAGTGCGGGTAGTCGCACTCCCAGGTGATCCGGTCGACCCCGATGGCATGACGGTTGTCGACCCCGAAGTCGTCCTCGATGAAGCACCCGTGGAAGTGCTTCCGGAACAGCTCCGAGGGCATCACGTCCTGGTTGATGTTCTGGTAGGCGCGGTGCTTGCGCCATACATAGTCGGCCCGCTGGACGATGTACGGAATCCAGCCGATGCCGCCCTCGGAGAGGCCGATCTTGAGCTTCGGGTGCTTGTGCAGCGCCGGGGAGAACAGCCAGTCGGCGGTGGCGTGCATGCTGTTGGTGCCCATCAGGTTGATCATCACGGCGAACGGCGCGTCCGTCGCGACCTGGGGAATCGACATGGCGCCGCCGCTGCCGAAGTGCTGGCACAGGGGCAGGCCCGTCTCCTCGGCCGCCGAGAGGACCGGGTCCCAGTAGTCGGTGTGCATGGACGGGAGTCCGAGTGCATGCGGCAGGTCGGGGAACGAGATCGCCTTGGCGCCCTTCGCCGCGGTGCGGTGGATCTCCTGCACCGACAACTGCGCGTCCCACAGCGGAAGGATCACGACGGGGATGAGCCGGCCGGGTGCGGCGGCACTCCACTCGTCGAGAACGAAGTCGTTGTACGCCTGGACGCACCGCAGCGACAGTTCCTTGTCGTCTCCCTTCATGAACACCGTGCCGCAGAACCCCGGGAAGGAGGGGAAGCACATCATGGCCTCCACTCCGTCGATGTCCATGTCGGCGACGCGTGCCTTGGGGTCGTAGCACCCAGGGATCATCTCGTCGTAGCGGACCGGGTCGATGCCGTACTCCTCGGGCTTCTTGCCCGCCACCGCGTTGAGGCCTATGTAGGGGTAGGGCCTGTCCTCGTAGAGCCAGGACTGGACCGCCGGGAGGCCTTCGCGCGGTGTCTCCACGATGCGCGGCGCGCGTTCCCGGTGTTTGGCCGACAGGCGGTCCTGCCAGACCATCGGGTGCTCGATCAGGTGGTCGTCGACGGAGATGAGCTTCATCCAGGGTTGCAGCGGCATTGCTGACTCCTTCAAGCGTTGTTCTCTGGTGACCGGCCGTCCGTCCGATTGAGTACAAACATCTGACTGGCTGGGCGAGTTGCCTCACCACCTTGCGGTGGCCTCGCTACCTCGGACCGAAGCGCTGGGCTCCGTCGAGGCGGATGGTCTCGCCGTTCAGGTAGGGGTTCTCGAGGATGTGCTGCACGAGCGCGGCGTACTCCTCGGGCCTGCCGAGCCGTCGCGGATTGGGGATGTTGGCGGCGAACCTGGCCAGCGCCTCGTCCCCCACGGACTCCATGATCGGAGTCCGCATGGTCCCCGGCGCGACCGTGACGGCCCGGATCCCGAGCGAGCCGAGGTCCCGTGCGGCGACGAGGGTCATGCCGACCACCCCCGCCTTGGCCGCCGCGTAGGCGATCTGGCCGATCTGCCCCTCGAACGCGGCGATGCTGGCGGTGGCCACGATCGCTCCGCGCTGTCCGTCCGCGTCCGGCTCGCTCTCGGCGATCGCCGCCGCCGCGATCCGCAGCACGTTGAAGGTCCCCGTCAGGTACAGGTCGACGGTCTTCGTGAAGCCCGCGAGCCCGGCGGGACTGCCGTCCCGGCCCACGACCTTCTCCGCGACACCGAAGCCGCCATGGGCGACCACCGCGTAGCGGAAGGTGCCCAACTTCTTTGCCTCTTCCACCGCTTGGGCGACGCCGGCCTCGTCGGTCACATCGGTCCGTACATAGCGAGCGCCGGGTCCCAGCTCGGCCGCCAACTTCTCGGCCCGGTCGTCGGCGAGGTCGGCGATCACCACGGAGGCGCCCGCGGCGGCGACCCTGCGCACCGTGGCCTCCCCCAGCCCACCGGCACCACCGGTCACCAGAACAACGCTGCCTGCCAGATTCACGACCCCTCCAGGATCCGTCCGGGTCTCCCCGGCCTCTCGAAGGCACATTCAGATCTTCTAGATTTATTATTGCACTATATAGACGAGCGCTGCCTAGGCCCGTGACGGAGGAAGTCGGGACGACATTTCTCCCCGCCGCCTACGGCGAGACTGCCCGATGGACCCCAGTTCTGACAGATGTGTCGACCGAGGGTTCCCTTCCGGCCATGTACTTAGTAGCGTCCACCGACACACAGCCACGACCTCGGCACCGTCCCCTCACGCCTTCGGACGAAGGAGTCTGAGATGGTCACACCGACGTGCCCGCTCACCGCCCAGAGCCCCGCCGACAGCGGGGTGTCGCGATGAACGATCTTCTGCCGTTCGTCATCATCGGCATCGCCTCAGGATCGGTCTACGGCCTTGCCGCGACGGGCCTGGTCCTGACCTACAAGACGTCCGGGATTCTCAACTTCGGCCATGGAGCGGTCGCGACGACAGCCGCGTACGCCTTCTACACACTCCATGTGAACCACGGCGTGCCGTGGGGCTGGGCGGCGTTCGTCTCCGTGGGCGTCCTGGGGCCGGCACTCGGGCTGCTCCTGGAGCTGATGGCGCGCCGCCTCGCCGATGCGCGGACCGTCCACAAGGTCGTCGCCACGGTCGGCCTGATTCTCGCGGTCCAGGGGTTCTTCACCGCGAAGTTCGGATCCCAGAGCCAGACATTCCCCAACTACCTGCCTACGTCGAACGCGTTCACCCTCGCGGATGCCGCCGTCAGCTGGGACCGCGTCATCATCGCCTTGATCGCGCTCGTCTCGACCGCCGCGCTCTCCCTCTTCTTCCGGTTCGCCAGACTGGGTCTCGCGATGCGAGGGGTCGTGGACAATCCCGAGCTGCTGGACACCGCGGGCACGAACCCGGTCGCGGTCCGGCGATGGGCGTGGATCATCGGCTCGACCTTCGCGTGCATGGCCGGGGTGCTCCTCGCACCGAGTCTCAGCCTGGACGCACTCCTGCTGACCCTGCTCGTCGTGCAGGCGTTCGGCGCCGCCGCGTTCGGCCTGTTCTCCAGTCTGCCGCTCGCGTACGCCGGCGGAATCGTCGTCGGTGTCCTCGCCTCGGTCCTCACCCGGTACGGATCGGTGACCCATCCGAACGCCCTGCTCACCGGGTTGCCGCCCAGTGTGCCCTTCCTTGTGCTGTTCGCCGTATTGGTGCTGGCGCCGCGACGACGCCTGACCGACCGGCGCATCACCACCCGCCCCCTGGTCACCAGCCAGTGGCGGGCGCCGGCCCGCGTCCAGTTCGGCGGCGGCGCGGTACTCGTCGTCGCCCTCGTCCTGGTCCCGATCCTGGTGAGCAGCGCCCGCCTGCCCACCTATACGGACGCCCTCACGAAGGTCGTCCTCTTCCTTTCGCTCGGGCTGCTGATCCGGACAGCCGGCCTGATCTCGCTCTCCCACATGGCGTTCGCCGCGGTCGGAGCGGCGTCGATGGCCCACTTCTCGGGCGGACTCGGGCTGCCGTGGCTGGTCGCTCTGCTGCTCGCCGGCCTGGTCGCCGTACCCGTGGGCGCCTTCATCGCGATCCCGGCCATCAGGATGTCCGGGGTCTTCCTGGCGCTTGCGACCTTCGGGTTCGGTATCGCGCTGGAGCAGATGGGCTATCCGCTGAACGTGCTGTTCGGTTCCAGTCCGGACGGTCGTACCGTGCCACGGCCAGGAGGGGATCTCTTCGGCGGCGACCGCGGTTACTACTACCTCGTCCTCGTCTTCGTACTGCTCGCGTCGGTCGCGGTCGTCCTCATCCACCACAGCCGGCTCGGCCGGCTGCTGCGCGGGCTCGACGACTCCCCCACGGCCCTCGCGACCCACGGTACGAGCGTCAACACGACGCGGGTGCTGGTCTTCTGTGTCTCCGCGTTCATGGCCGCCGTCTACGGAGGCCTGTACGGTGGCGCGATCTCAGCGGTGAACGGCGCTTCCTTCACCTCGTTCTCCTCGCTGGTCCTGGTGGCCGTCCTCGTGCTCGCACTCGGTGGCGAACCCTGGTACGCGTTCTTCGCGGCCGCGGCGATGACACTCCCGGGCGCCTACATCAGCGACGAGAACACCACGTACTGGCTGAACCTCGTGTTCGGAGCGTCGGCGGTGCTGGTGTCACTGACGGGCGGCCCGCAACCGATTCCGGCACTGCGCCGCTTCCTGGACCGGATCGGCGGTCGTGCGCGCCCCGGGGTGACCGGCCCCCCGACGGAATCCGTGGAAGCGTTGACGAGCACCAAAAGGGATCCAGATCTGACAGTACCGGTCAAGCAGTTGGGTGCGTCCGAGGGGGGCCGCCCGCCGAGCGAGGCGCTGCCGTCCAAGGGCGTACGAATCGAGGCGCTGACCGTCCGGTTCGGTGGCAGCGTGGCCGTCAACGACTTCTCCCTGTCGGCTCCCAAGGGCCGCATCACCGGCCTCATCGGGCCCAACGGCGCGGGAAAGACGACCACGTTCAACGTGTGCAGCGGACTGGTCCGGCCGTCGAGCGGCTCCGTGCACCTGCACGGGCGCGACCTCGCCCGCCTCAGCCCCGCGACCCGCGCCCGCCGCGGTCTGGGCCGCACCTTCCAGCGCATGGAGCTCTTCGACTCGATGACGGTGCGGGAGAACATCGCCCTCGGCCGCGAGGCGTCGCTGGCCGGCGCGTGGCCGTGGCGGCACATCGCCGGCAGCCCCGCCGACCGGGTGGCCATCGCAGAGGCGGTCGCCACGGCGGCACGGACCTGCGGACTGACCGACCTCCTCGACCATCCGGTCGGCGGGCTCTCCACCGGCCAGCGCCGCCTGGTCGAACTGGCCCGCTGCCTGGCGGGCCCCTTCGACGCCCTGCTCCTCGACGAGCCGTCCTCGGGGCTGAACCGGATCGAGACCGCGCGCTTCGGCGAGGTGCTGCGGGAGACGGTGCGTGAGCGGGACATCGGCGTCCTGATCATCGAGCACGACATGGCGCTGGTGATGGATGTGTGCGACTACCTGTACGTCCTCGACTTCGGGGTGCCGATCTTCGAGGGCACTCCGGCCGAGGTCGCCGCCAGCGACGCCGTGCGGGCGGCCTATCTGGGCTCGTCCGCTCTGGGCTCATCCACCGAACTGCCCCAGCGTGCAGGCACCGAGGAGGTGGGACTGTGACGGTCCATACGGGTGTCACCGGCCAGGACGGCCGCGGCGAAGAACCGGCGACAGACGAACCAACGACAGACGAACCGGCGACGGAGGGACCGGCTACGGAAGACCCGCCGCTGCTCGAAGTGCGCGGGATCGAGGCCGGGTACGGCGGACTCGGCGTCCTGCGGGAGGTGTCCCTCACCGTGCCGCGGAGCAGTGTCGTGGCGCTCCTGGGACCCAACGGCGCGGGCAAGACGACGCTGCTGCGCGTGATCTCCGGGCTGCTGCGGCCGACCGCGGGACACATCCGGTTCGACGGCAAGGAGCTCACCGGCACCCGACCGCACCGACGCGCCAGGCAGGGGCTGTGCCACATCCCGGAGGGCCGTGGCGTGTATCCGTCCCTCACCGTCCGGGAGAACCTGGTCCTGCACACCTGGAAGCGGCAGGACAAGGCCGCGGTCGAGCGGGCCGTGGAGCACTTTCCCGTGCTCGGAGGGAAGTTGAACCAGCGGGCGGGCGAACTCTCCGGTGGCCAGCAGCAGATGCTGTCCGTAGTCCGCAGCTACCTCGACGAACCGCGTCTGGTCCTCGTCGACGAGGTGTCCATGGGTCTCGCGCCCGTCGTCATCGACCAGATCTACGAGTTCCTCGCGAAGATCATCCAGGAAGGCGCCTCACTCCTCCTCGTCGAGCAGTACGTCAACAGGGCACTGGCCGCTGCCGACCGGGTCTGCGTCCTCGCGAAGGGGCGCATCGCGTACGACGGCGAGCCCGCCGGCATCCGCGAGGACATCTTCGAGCACTACCTCGGCTCGGCGTCGGTCTCCCACTGACCGGCCGGCCAACACGCTTACCAGCACATGGGGTTCATCAGGGGGTCCATCAGGCGTGCCCGCATTCGGGTCGCGCCACGGTCCGGCGCAGAACAGGAGAGGGTTATGCCAGGAATACGAGGAAGGCGTGCGCTGCGGATGAGCGGCGCGGCGGTCGCGGTGATGCTGCTCGCGTCCGCCTGCGGAAGCGGTGACGGCGAGGGAACGAGCGCCAAAGCGCGGCCGAACGTGGCGGATCCGACGGGAACGCCGATCGTCATCGGGAGCGTCGGCCACTTCAGCGGGTTCGCCGGCGCCACGTCCAAGTCATCGCCGGACGCGGTGTCGGCGTGGGCGCAGTGGACGAACGACAACGGCGGGATCAACGGTCATCCGGTCAAGGTCGTCGTCAAGGACGACCAGGCGGACCCGGCCAAAGCCCTGGCCGCCGTCAAGAGCCTGGTCGAGCAGGACAAGGTGATCGCGCTCGTCGGCAGCCACGAGGCCGGTCTTGAGGCGGTGTGGGAGAAGTACGCGGCCGAAAAGGGGATTCCCGTGCTGGGCGGTTCCTCCAACGCCACCGTCTACGAGACGAACCCTCTGTTCTTCCCGACGGCCCAGACCGGGGCCAACTACATCGCCCTGTGGGTGAACGCGGCGAAACTCGCCGGCCACGGCAAGGTCGGCGCGATCGCCTGCGCCGAGGTTCCCGCGTGCCAGAACATGTTCTCCCTGGTGAAGCGTGCCGCGCCGGAGGTCGGGGTGACGTTCGCCTCGGGCCTCGCCGTCTCCGCCTCCACACCGAGCTACACCTCCCAGTGCCTGAGCATGCGCGGCAAGGGTGTCGAGGCGGTCATCACCGGTACCTCGCAGGAGGTGACGACCCGCTTCATCTCGGACTGCGCCAAGCAGGGCTACAAACCGCTGTTCATGATTCCCGGCCAGAGCTACCGGGCGGACGTGGCCAAGAACCCGGTCCACGAGGGTGCGTACCTGGCCAACGACTCGTTCGACTGGTTCGCCGACGACGCGGCGGCGAAGCAGTTCCGGGAGACGATGAGCGTCTACTCCCCCGATTCCCCGCTCAACACCAGCGCGACGGCGGGCTGGGCGTCCGCGGTGATGTTCGGCAAGGCACTGGCCAAGGCGACCTCCGCGCCGCCCACCTCCGCGGACGTCATCGAGGGCCTCCTGGCCCGGCCGGCGAACGACACTCTCGACGGGATGATCCCGCCGACCACCTACCACGAGGGGAAGCCCGCCACGGTCGCCGCCTGCGGCTGGTACGCCCAGATCAAGGGAGGGGAGCTCACCGCACCGCACGGAACCAAAGCGATCTGCCTCGACTGAAAATCCTTGAGGATCGGTGGACTTGGGGTCGAGCCGGGCTCGCGGCGCGTCATCGGCGCTTGCGGAAGAGTGCCTCCTGGGCCAGGCTCGCCACCCGCACGCCGTCGGAGCGGTGTACGGAGCCGGTGTACCACCCGCGCGCGCCGGCGGCGGTGTGCGGTGCGAGCTCCATCAGCACCCAGTCGTCCATCCGGATGTCGCGGTGGAACCACACCGCGTGGTCCAGGCTCGCCCCGGTGGCGGACGTGTCGTCCTCCAGCAGGGCGAGGCCGGTGGAGAAGTCCGACAGGTAGGTCAGTACGCAGGCGTGCAGGAGCGGCGAGTCCGGCAGGCTGGCGGTGCAGCGGGCCCAGAGGCGGGTGGGCAGATCGTCCGGACCGGGGCGTACCTGTGGCGGGAGCCTTCCCTCGAACGACAGCAGCCGGTGCAGCGGCAGGTCGGGTAGGCGTGCGGGCGGCGGGAGTTCGGGGTCCGGGCCGGCTTCGACGTCGACGCCCGCCTCGGCCACCGAGAACGACGCCGACATGGTGAAGATGACCGCTCCGTCCTGAAGCGCGACCACGCGACGGGCGGAGAAGGACCGACCGTCACGGTCCCGCTCGACGCGGAACACCGTCGGCCGGGCCGAGGATCCACCGCGCAGGAAGTAGCCGTGCAGGGAGTGCGGTAGCCGTTCCTGCGGCACGGTGCGGCCTGCCGCCAGCAGGGCCTGCGCCGCCACCTGCCCTCCGTACAGCACGTATTGGTCGTCGTCGTAGACCAACGAGGCCTGGTAGACGTCCGGTTCGGTCTCCGCCAGTTCGAGGAGATCCAGCACGGTGTGGACGGCAGGGGCCGGTGAAGCCACATCGGGTGGGGTCGGCGACGCCACATCCGGCTGGGACGGCGAAGCCACATCCCGCGGGACCGGCGCCTGGGTTCCCCACGCTCCGGCCTCGGGCAGCATCGACATCGGTTCTCCTCTTCCCGCGGGCAGTCGACCGGGCGCGAGCGGCACCTGGTCGACCCGGCGATTCTGACACTGGCCCCACATAGTGCGGCAGTGTAGAGACAGGATTCAATCGCTCACACCTCACTGTATCTGACAGTCTGTCTCCATCCCGTTCCCATATCGAAAGGCTTACGATACGTTCCCTGAGAGATGCTCGATCCGCCTCATCCGCCGTCCCGTCGGGGTACGGGACAGAGAGGTTTCTCATGGACAGCTCACTCCTGGGGCCGGACTTCGCCCTCGCCGACGTCGACCAGCACTTCTACGAGTCCGCCGACTCATTCACCCGGCATCTCGACAAGCGGTTCAGCCAGGCCTTCCGCTGGGCGAAGACCGAGGACGGGCGTACCCGGTTGCTGATCGGTGACCGGCTCTTCACGATGATCAGCAACCCGACCTTCGATCCGGTCGCCAGGCCCGGAGCGCTCATCGAGTACTTCCGGGCCGAGAACAGTGCCGGCTCCGACGGCCGCAAGCTGATCGGCACACTGGAGCCGATCCGACCCGAGTACCGCGACCGCGCGCTGCGCCTCGATGTGCTGGAGCGTCAGTCGGTTGCCCAGGTCTGCATCCTGCCCACCCTCGCGCTCGGCATCGAGGAACTGCTCCACGACGACCCGCCGGCCCTGCACGCCGTACTCGACTCCTTCAACCGCTGGATCGACGACGAGTGGGGCTACAACCGCGACGGCCGCATCATCGCCCCGCCCGTGTTCAGCCTGGTCGATCCCGGCGCCGCGGAGCGCGAGTTGCGGCGGGTGATCGAGGCCGGTACGCGGATGATCGTGCTGCGCCCGGCACCGGTCGTCAGCCCGGGGGCTCCCCGGTCGCTCGGCGACCCCGCCCACGACAGGTTCTGGGCGATGGCCGCTGAGGCCGGGGTCGTCGTGGCCTTCCACGCCGCCGACTCGGGGTACGCCAAGCACGCGAAGGAGTGGGGCGAGAGCATCACCTTCTCGACCTTCAGCCAGTCGCCGCTGACCGAGACGCTCGCCCTGCACGTCGACCGGCCGGTCTCCGACACCATCGCCGCGCTGATCTGCCACGGCGTGTTCGACCGCCATCCGGCACTGCGGGTCGCCACTGTCGAACTCGGCTCGGGGTGGATCCCCGATCTGCTGCGCCGGTTCAGGATCGCCTACGGCAGGATCCCGCAGACCTTCGGCAAGGATCCGATCGAGGCATTCCACGAGCACATCTGGGTCGCCCCGTTCCAGGAGGACAATCTGGCCCCCCTGCTCGACCTCATGCGGCCGGAGCGCATCCTGTTCGGTTCCGACTGGCCGCACCCCGAAGGGCTGGTGGAACCCATGGACTACGTCAAGGACCTGGCCGGCATCAAGGTGGAGAGCCAGCGCCGGATCATGGGTGACAACCTCAGGGAGCTGATCGGTGTCGCCGCCTGACCGGCAGGCGCTTCGCGGCTCCGTCGAGCAGCAGTCGCAGACCTCTGGCGAAGTGTTCGTCGTCGGTGCTCATCAGCCGTGCGACGTCCGGCAGCCCGGTCAGCAGCGGATGCCCGGCGGGGTCCAACCGGGCCACCGCGGCGCGCAGTTCGTCACCGTCCCGCCGGCCGCCGTCGCCCGTCTGCCGGGTGCGCCCGAGCTCGATGAGCGCGTAGCCGCGCGTGTACGTCCAGCAGGCACGGTAGACGCGCCGCGCGTCGGCGGGCGGCATGCCGGCGCCGGTGAGCAGCAGCAGATACGCCTCGGCACGTCCGTCCGCCGCCGACCCGTGCTCGGGCGTCGCGGCGGTGCCCTGCGCGCCGGGGCGGGCCCGCAGCAGTTCCAGGCGTTCGGCCAGGGTCCGGTACGCGTGGCGCAGGGCGGTGAAGTACCGGGCCAGTTCCTCCTGCCAGGGTCCGGCACCCGGCGGCGGAAGACGCCGGTACATCTCCTCGGTGGCCTCGTCGGCCAGCGCGATCAGCAGTTCCTCCTTGTTGCGGAAGTACCAGTAGATGCTGGCCACTCCGGCGCCGAGCTCCCGCGCCAGGGCGGGCATGGTCAGGGCGCGCGGCCCGCCCTCCGACAGCAGCGAGTCGGCCGCGCGGAGGATCTCCGCACGGCTCAGGGACCCTCGTGCACGGCGCTTTCTCGCTTCGCCGTTACCGGCCTTGTCGTTACCGGCCTCGCCGTTCGCCGCCTCACCTTTACCGACCTCGCCCTCCCCTGCCGTGTCGTTCATCGGCGGATCCCGTCCACGAGCAGGTTCAGGCCGAACCTGAAGTCCTCGTCACTGTCACTGTCGTTGTCGCCGTGTCCGAGGGGCTCGCCGAGTACATGGCCCTGGGTGTAATGGGCGCATGCGTTGAACGCGTACACGGCCTCTTCGGGGCTCAGTCCGGCCCGCACGAAGAGGCCCACACCCTCCTCCAGCCGGCTGAGGATGGTCGGAGCCATGCTCGACCGTACGAACATCGGTTCCGCGTCGAAGGCCATGACGTCGCGGTACACCGGCGTGGCCCGCAGCAGTTCGCGGAAGGCGGTGAAGTACGCGGCCGCCTCCTGGTCCCAGGGGCCGTCGCCGACCGGGGGCATCTGCAGGTACATCTGCCGGGTGACCCGGTCGAGCAGCGCGGCGAGCAGGTCCTCCTTGGTGCGGAAGTACCAGTAGGTGCTGGTCACTCCGGCGCCGAGCTCCCGGGCGAGGACGGGCATGCTGAATCCGTCCAGGCCCTCGCGCTCGATGATCCGCTGGGCGGCGGACAGGATCTGCTCACGGTCCAGGGATCCGTGAGGCCGCCGCCCCGGCGCGCTCGGGGCATCCGCACTCCGCTGTTCTGCCACCACTCGGCCTCCTTCGCCCCGAGATTAGCCCAGGGAGGCCGGGGCCCGGCTCCTGGATCCGGAGCGACGAAACATTCAACTCAGTCATCTGTATCTGTCTCCCGATCCAGCTCCACCCCTTCCCGTTCCCCCGCCCCTCCCCCGCCCGAATGGAGAAACCTCAGATGACGACGGAGCGCTCCGGGCTCGCGCACGGCATCCTCCACTGCAACATCAACACCGTTGGCGTCTCCGCCGCACATGACTTCTACGCGGGTCTGCTCGGCCTCACCCGGAGGATGCGCACGCTCACTCCGGCGGGCGACGGCGCGATGCTGGGAATCGACGGCGACACCGACTCCGAGACCTGGTTCCTCTACGACGAGCGCGGACCCCGCGTGGCGCCGGCACTCGAACTGGTGCAGTGGAACTCCCCTGCGGTGGCGCGCCGTTCGGCGCCCGTCCCGGGCCACACCGGTCTGCTCGCCGTCGGCTTCCGGGTCCCGTCCCTCGAAGGGATCCGGTTGAGGGGGCTCGGGCCGGACGGCGCGAGCGCTTCGGCGGAGCGGTGCGTACTGCCGTACCGGGGCGAACGGCACCGCGGTATGCGGGTCACCGACCCGGACGGAGTTCCGGTGGAGTTGGTGCAGCACGCGGAGGGCGCGACCGTCCTCTCCCATCTGCGGATCGGCTGCCACGACCTCGCCCGGTCCTCGGTCTGCTACGCCGCGCTGGGGTTCCAGGAGGTCGCCGGCCCGTCCCATGTGGAGACCCCGGAGGCCGAGGTGTCCACCGTCTCGCTGGGGCTCTCCCAGGACCCGACGTTCACCCTCGAACTCGTCGAGTGGCGACGGCCGGTGAAGGTGACCCAGCCATCCGCCGAAGCGGGCAACGCCCAGGGGCTGTACCGGATCGCGCTGGGCTGCGAGGACGTGAAGGAAGCACACTCCGCACTGCTGGACACCCCCGGCTGGCAGGTCGGCGAGCCGCTCTGGGTGCCGATGCCCGGCTCGCCCCTGCCCGGTCTGACCGTGCTGTTCATGACGGGCCCCGACGAGGTGGTCGTCGAGCTGGTGGAACGGCCGGCCACCGCCTTGGCCCACCGCAGCTGACGTCCCGCTCCTCACCCTCACCACCCCCGCCCTCTCGTCCTCGTGAACGAGGAATCCGTACCAGCTCCTGGAAGGCGCACCCCATGACGACCGATCCGATCCTCTACCGCACCTCGGGCCCCGTCGCGGTCATCACCCTCAACCGGCCCGAGGCGGCCAACGCCCAGTCGCTCGCGTTCCTCGACGCACTCGACGCCGCCTGGAGCCGCGCCGAGTACGACGACGAGGTGCGGGTCATCGTGGTCAACGCCAACGGCAAACACTTCTCGGCAGGGCATGACCTGTCGGGCACGGACACCGCGCCGGAGACACTCGCGGAGATGTACCGGCAGGAGGCCCGCAAGTACCTCGGCTACTCCCTGAAGTGGCGCAACGTCCCCAAGCCGACCATCGCCGCCGTGCAGGGGGCATGCATCGCCGCGGGGCTCATGCTGTGCTGGCCCTGCGACCTGATCATCGCTGCCGACAACGCCTACTTCTCGGACCCCGTGGTGGCGATGGGTATCGGAGGGGTCGAATACCACGGTCACACCTGGGAGTTGGGTGCCCGCAAGGCGAAGGAGATGCTGTTCACCGGCGGGCGTATCGCGGCCGCGGAAGCAGAGCGGCTGGGGATGGTCAATCGCGTCGTCCCGCTCGACGCCCTCCAGGACGAAACGCTGGAACTGGCCCAGCAGATCGCGAGGCAGCATCCGTTCGCCCTGGCCCAGGCCAAGCGGGCCGTCAACCAGACACTGGACATCCAGGGGTTCCAGACGGCTCTGCAGGCGGTGTTCGACGTGCATCAGACCGGCCACGGGCACTGGTACAGCGCCGTGGGCTACCCCGCCATGGCCGGTCTCGACCGTATGAAGGAAGTCTCCGAGAAGAACGGCCGGCCCTCCTGACGGAGAGTCCTACTCCCGGGACCCGACACCGTCCGCCGGACTCCAGCGGACGGTTTCCCCGGACTTCTCGATGACGAGGCCGCGTCGGGCCAGCGCGCGCAGGTGAGCGAACGCCTCGCCCACCGCCGCCCGTCGGGCGAGCAGGTCCATCTGCTGCCAGGGCCGGGACCAGCTCATCCGCTCCGCGACGTCCCAGGCCACTTCGCAGCCCTCCGCGAGCGCGGTCAGCACCTCCGCGAAACGCCGTTCGTGGTGCCCCACCAGCTGTGCGAGACGGCCGCCGAGATCGGTGAACCGGTGTTCGTGCGCGGGGAGTACCTCCGCGGCGTCGCGTTCGGCGAGACGGCCCAGGGACTCCAGGAAGTCGCCGAGCGTATCGCCGTCGTCGTCCGCCGGCGGCGGGACGTTGGGGGTGATGCGCGGCAGCACGTGGTCGCCGGAGAGCAGCAGCCGGTAGCGCGGTTCCCAGAAGCACAGGTGCCCGGGGGTGTGCCCAGGGGTCCAGATGGATGTGAGGGCCCATCCCGGAACGTCCGGCTCTTCGCCGTCCTCGATCAGCAGGTCGGGCCTGGGGATCTCGCGGGAGGCCAGCATCCGCAGGGCGGTGCGCTGTTCGTCGATCGCCGACGTCGGCGCACCCGCGCGGCGCAGCATTCCGTAGAACGCGGGGGACGGTTCGCTGCCCTCGAACTGCGGGATCACCGCGGCGTCGGCCGGGTGCAGCGACACCCAGGCACCGGACGCCTCACGGACCCGGTGGGCGAGCCCGTAGTGGTCGGGGTGGACATGGGTCACCAGGACACCGCGTACGTCCTCGATACGGCTGCCGACGGTGACGAGTCCGGCGGACAGGACGTCGTACGCCTCGTCGTTGTCCCACCCCGCGTCGACGAGGTAGGGCCCGGCGGGCGTCTCGAAGACGTAGACGAGGACGTAGCGCAGCGAGGTGTTGGGGAGCGGCACAGGAATGCTCCACAGCCCGGGGCGGACGAGTTCGACCGGGGGCAGGGGTCGCTGCGGGCGCGCGGCGGCGCCCGCCCCAGGAGATATGGGAGACAAGGGAGATGCAGGAGATACGGGAGGCTGTGCGGCAGGGCTCGCCATGCGAAGGGCTTCCTTCGGTCATCTGGGGTTGGCGTCGGGCGTCGGAGCGGCTTCCGGTCAGCTGGTGAGGCCGCCGTCGACCGGCACGATCGCCCCGGTCATGGCCGACGCCCCGGGCCCGCAGAGCCAGGCGATGGCCTCCGCCACTTCCCGCGGTTCGAGGAGACGCCGGACGAGTTGCTGGCCCGCGAACTCCTCGGGGTCGTCGAGGTCGTAGACGGCGGCGCTGGCGCGCAGCATCTCGCCCCGGGTGGATCCGGGGCACACGGCGTTGGCGGTGACTCCGGTACCGGCGAGGTCGGCGGCCAGGGAGCGGACGTACCCGATCACGGCGGCCTTGGCGGCGGAGTACGCCCCCAGGTGCAGCATCGCGCGCAGTCCGGCGGCGGAGGAGACGGCGACGAAGCGTCCGTACCCGGCCCTCGTCATGGCCGGGACGGTTGCCTCCGCGAGCCGTCGCACGGAGTGCAGGTTGGCGCTCAGCATGCTGTCCCACACCTCGTCGGGTGTCTGCCAGGCGGGGGCTCCGTGGATGGCTCCGGCGACCGCCGCGGCGGCGGTGGGTGTTCGGCCGTCGAGTGCGTCGGCGAGCCGGGCGGGGAACCCGCGGTCGGCCGCGTCGGCCACGCACACCCGGACGTCGGGTGCTCCGGCGGCACGGCACTCGTCCGCCACGGCATCGAGGTCCTTCTCGTTCGGCATGGGGTAGGTGAGGGAGGGATCGTCACGGCATGCGTCCACCAGGACCAGCGACCAGCCGCTCCGCGCCAGGACGCGCGCGGTCTCGGCGCCGATGCCACGCGCCGCTCCGGTGACGATTCCCGTCCGCCCTTCCGCTTCCTTCGGTCCGTCCGTTCCCGTCTCGCTCATACGGCCTCCTCCGGTGGGCGCCAGATGCTGGACACCTGCCGGGCGCTTCCCGCGATGATAGATGAAGAATTAAACTGATTGATAGGCCATCGAGTTTCATCGACATCCATCGAGCTCTCGGCGATCAGGAGAATCCTTGACGAACGACGATGTTCCTCCGCTGCCTTCCGGCTTCCGGCTACGCGCCGACCCCGGCCTCGCGGTCCTCCAGGACGGCCGAGTTCTCCTGGGCGGTGCCCCCTATCGTCTGATCCGGCTCTCCGAACGCGCGGCCCCGCTGGTCGACGGGTGGCTCTCCGGGAAGCCGGTGGGCGGCGGGCGGGCTCCGGGGCTGCTGGCCCGGCGGTTGGTCGACGCCGGGATGCTGCACCCCGTGCCGGATCCGGTCGTCGGCCCCGTGCCCGAGGTGACGGTCGTGATCCCCGTACGGGATCGACCCGTCCAACTCGCCCGGTGTCTGGCGGGGTTGGCGGCGCAGGACGGCTGCACGCGGGTACTCGTGGTCGACGACGGGTCGCTGGAGCCGGCGGCGGTCGCGCGGGTGGCGTCCGCCGCGGGAGCCGAACTGATCCGGCACCGGACCAACCGGGGGCCTGCGGCCGCACGCAATACCGGCCTTGAGCGGGCGTCCACCGAGTTGGTCGCCTTCGTCGACTCGGACTGCGTGCCCGGCCTCGACTGGCTGGCGCCACTGTTGCCGCACTTCTCGGACCCGGCGGTAGCGGTGGTCGCGCCACGCATCGTCGCGCTCGACCCGGGCTCCTCCGCCGCGGGAGCCGCGGACGGCGCCCGCACCATCCGCACCACCGGTGTCGCCTCGTCCATCGCGGCCTACGAGGCGGAGCACTCGCCCTTGGACATGGGACCACAGGAAAGCGTCGTACGGCCGCAAACAGCGGTGCCGTACGTGCCGAGTGCAGCCTTGGTGGTGCGGCGGGCCGCTGTCGGTGCGGGGTTCGACGCGGACATGCGCGTCGGCGAGGATGTGGACCTGGTCTGGCGGCTCGCGGCCGGCGGACACCGGGTCCGTTACGAGCCGGCGGCGACCGTGCGGCACGAGCACCGGACGCGGCCGGGCGACTGGTTCTCCCGGCGGATGGACTACGGCAGTTCGGCCGCCCCGCTGGCCCTGCGACACCCCGGGCGGCTGCCTGCGGTGTCGATGTCCGGCTGGAGCGCGCTGGCCTGGGGGCTGACTCTGGCGCGGCATCCGGTGGCGGGGGCGGCGGTGGCCGCCGGAAGCACCGCGGCGCTCGCCCACAAACTCTCCGCCTGGAACGACCGGCCCTGGCCGCTGGCCACGCGACTGGCCGGCGGCGGAACCCTGATGGCGGGCGAGCTGCTCGGCCGCACCCTGCTGCGGGCGTGGCTGCCGCTCGCGCTGCCCGTCGCCGTGGCGGTGCCGAAGTTGAGGCTGCCGCTCGCGGCGGCCGCGGTCGCTCCGGCGGTGCTTGCCTACCGTCGCAGCGGCAGCGGGCTGGGCGCGGTGCCGTGGGTGACGCTCAAGCTGCTCGACGACGCGGCGTACGGCCTCGGGGTCTGGCGAGGCTGTCTGCGCGAGCGCACCGCGGCACCACTGCGAGGTCGCCTGTGGTGGATATCTGACGATGGCGTCTCCGCAAGAGGCCGTGGCCCGAGGCTCCGCCGCGGCGGTGACACGAAGGGGGACGCCGGTCGGCCCGCTCACCCCTGAGCACCATCGGCAAAGCCGTTGCACAGTTCCCTGATGGCGGTCTCCAGCAGGGCCGAGAGGTCCGCCCCTTCGTGGTCCAGCCACTCCTCGTACGCTGCGAGGGCGGCGCCCAGCACCACGTGGCCGACGAGCCGCGGCAGCAGCGCGTCGGCGGGTCGGCCGGTGCGCGTGGCGACGAACTCGGCGACGACGGACCGCCACGCCGCATACCTCAGGGTGGCGTCGGCCTGCAGCTCCGGGACACGCAGGATCAGCTGCATTCGTCTGCGGTGCCCGGGTTCTTCGCGCGGGTCGAAGCGGTTGAAGGAGACCACCGCCGCGCGCACCGCGTCCATCGTGGGAACCGTCGCCGGCCCGCCCGCGAACTGGTCGCGCAGCCCTTCCAGATGGTCGTCGAAGTCGCCCCACACCAGGTCCTTCTTGGACGCGTGGTAGCGGAAGAAAGTGCGGCGGGAGATACCGGCGGCGGCAGCGATGTCATCGACCGTGGTCCGCGCGAAGCCCTTGCGGGCGAACAGTGCGAAGGCATGCCGCTCCAGCTCCGCGCGCGAGGTGGCCGAGGGGCGCCCCAGCGGTGCCGATTTCCGTGGATGCACGTCGACCCCTTCTCATCTGACACTAGTATCACTTACTGTTTACGGCATCCGGTGCCAAAAGTCGTCCGTCGGAAGGAACTTCGATGAGTACCGACGCAACCACCCCCGACACACCCGCCAAAGCCGAACTCGATGGACTCGATGGAGTCGACGAACTCGACGGGCTCGTCGAGGAGGACCTGTTGGTGGAAGACATATCCATCGACGGCATGTGCGGCGTCTACTGAACGCCACGGCCGTCGTCATGACCGAACCCGCCGATTTCGACCTGCGGCGACCCTGGTCGCTGCACCCGCAAGTGGCAGTGCGCCCCGAGCCCTTCGGGGCCCTGCTGTACCACTTCGGCACTCGCCGCCTGTCCTTCCTCAAGGACCCCGATCTGCTGCGGGTGGTCCGAACCCTGGGCGAACAGCCCAGCGCCCGCGCCGCCTGCGCCGAGGTCGGCATCGACCGGGCCCGCCTCCCCGCGTTCGGCCAGGCCCTGGCGACGCTCGCCCGCACCCACATGATCGTCCCGCGCGACGAGCCCGAACTCGCCGCACCCGAGCCCGAGTTGGAGGGAGGGAAAGCCCCGTGACCCGTCTGGTGGAGCACTTCCGTGAGGGCCTCGACGCCCCCATCTGCCTGACCTGGGAGCTGACGTACGCCTGCAACCTCGCCTGCGTGCACTGCTTGTCCAGCTCCGGCCGCCGCGATCCACGCGAACTGACCACCGCCGAGTGCCGTGCGGTGATCGACGAGCTGGAGCGCATGCAGGTCTTCTACGTCAACATCGGCGGCGGAGAGCCGACCGTGCGGCCGGACTTCTGGGAGCTCGTCGACTACGCCACCGCGCACCGCGTCGGGGTGAAGTTCTCCACCAACGGCGTGCGGATCTCCCCCGAGGTCGCCCGGCGGCTGGCCGCGAGCGACTACGTCGACGTGCAGATCTCCCTCGACGGCGCCACCGCCGAGGTCAATGACGCGGTGCGCGGGGCCGGTTCGTACGACACCGCGATCCGCGCCATGGAGAATCTGGCCGCCGCGGAGTTCCGCGGCTTCAAGCTCTCCGTGGTGGCGACCCGTCACAACATCGGCCAGCTCGACGCGTTCAAGGCGCTCGCCGACCGCTTCGGCGCGCAGCTGAGGCTCACCCGGCTGCGCCCCTCGGGACGCGGCGCCGACACCTGGGACGAACTGCATCCACTGCCGGATCAGCAACGGCAGCTGTACGACTGGCTGGTGGCGCACGGCGAGCAGGTACTCACGGGCGACTCCTTCTTCCACCTGTCCGCCTACGGCGAGACCTTGCCGGGCCTGAACCTCTGCGGCGCGGGCCGGGTGGTGTGCCTCATCGACCCCGTCGGAGATGTGTACGCCTGCCCGTTCGCCATCCACGACACCTTCAAGGCCGGCAATGTCCGTGAACCGGGCGGATTCACCTCGGTGTGGCGGGAGTCGGAGCTGTTCGCCTCGCTGCGGGAGCCGCAGTCGGCCGGAGCGTGCGCGTCCTGCGGGCACTTCGACGCCTGCCAGGGCGGCTGCATGGCGGCGAAGTTCTTCACCGGCCTGCCGCTGGACGGGCCCGACCCCGAGTGCGTACGAGGGTTCGGGGAGACCGCTCTGGCCGGAGTCGGGGCCGGGCAGACGCCCCGGCCGTCGCAGGACCACTCGCGGGCGTCCCGGCCTGCACGACCCGTTCCGGTGAGCATCGGCCGCCGACCGCCTGCCGGGACCGACCGACCGCCCGCCAAGCCCTGCGACGACAGCCCGCTCGCTGGGATCTCCGTCGGCGTGCCCGACGTCACGCGGAGCCGACGGTGACACTCCTGACCGACGGGATCACCCTGGCCGGACGCCGGGCGCCGTCCCGAGTGCTCTTCGGCCCGCACCCCACCAACCTCGGCACCGCGGACCGCGAGCTGACAGAGCGTCATACCGCCTACTACGAGCGGCGGGCGGCCGGCGGCGCGGGCATCGTGGTGACCGAGACCGCGTCGGTCACCGACGACGACCACCCCTACGAGAGGGCACCGCTGGCCGCCCGCTGCGAGCAGGGCTGGACGGAGGTCGGAGAGGCCTGCCACCGGCACGGCGCGCTCGTCCTCGCCTCGCTCGGGCACGCGGGCGGGCAGGGGTCCAGCGCCTACTCGCAGTCCGTGCTGTGGGCGCCCTCCCCCTTCGCCGACGCGGCGAGCCGTGAGCTGCCCGCCGAGATGGAGCAGGAGCAGATCGACGCCGTGGTGGCCGGGTTCGCCGAGGCCGCTCGCCGCACGCTCCGTGCCGGGCTCGACGGTGTCGAGCTGGACGCCGGGGTGTTCGCGCTGCTGCGGCAGTTCCACTCCGGCCTCACCAATCAGCGCCAGGACGGCTACGGAACGGACCGGCTGCGCCTCACGCGTGAGGTCGTCGCCGCCGTACGGGAGGTGATCGGTGCCGACCGGGTGCTGGCACTGCGGCTGTCCTGCGACGAGCTGGCACCCTGGGCTGGGGTGACGCCGGAGCAGGCCGCCGGGCAGGTGGCGGAGCTGGCGGACGTGACGGACCTGCTGGTGGTCGTCCGCGGTGGCCCGTTCGCGACCTCGGCGTACCGGCCGGACGCCCATACCGAGCCCCAGTTCAACCTGGAGCTGTGCCGGGCGATGCGGGAGGCCGCGGGCGGGCGGGTTCCGGTGGTGCTGCAGGGCAGTGTGACCGAGGTGCCGGCCGCCCGGGCGGCCCTGGAGAGCGGCGCGGCGGACCTGGTCGAGATGACCCGGGCGCAGATCGCCGAGCCGCGCCTGGTCGAACTGGTCCGGGCGGGTACGCCGGAGCGCGTCCGGCCGTGTGTGCTGTGCAACCAGGCGTGCCAGGTCCGGGACAACCGCAACCCGGTCGTCTCGTGCATCGGTGAGCCGGGCAGCGGACACGAGACGGAGCCGGAACACGCCCCAAGGCCCGCCGGAGGGGCAGGCGTTCAGCCCGTACTGGTCGTCGGTGGCGGCCCGGCCGGGCTGGAGTGCGCCCGGGTGCTCGCGTCCCTGGGACACCGGGTCCGCGTCGCCGAGCGGGCCGAGCGCGCGGGCGGCATGCTGCGGACCGCCGCGGCGGGCGGCGCGGCTCGGGAGCGGCTTGCCCTTCTGGCCGACTGGTTGGAGGAGGAGTGCGGACGGCTGGGAGTGCGGATCCTCACCGGTACGGAGATCGGATCGACCGAGCTGGCGGATGCCGAGGACCGGGGTGAGCGGGTCGTGCTCGCCACCGGCTCGCGCCCCGCACCACGTGCCTGGGCCGCTGCCGGGACGCCGGAGCCCGTCTTTGTGCTGGACGTGCCCGTCCTGCTCTCGGGCGGACCGGGAGCCCTGCCGCCCGACGGCCCGGTGGTTGTGGACGACCCGGTGGGCGGACCGATCGGGGTGGCGGTGGCCGAGTGGCTCGCCGCCGCGGGGCGGCAGGTGCATCTGGTCACCCAGGACCAGGTCGCAGGGGTGCAGCTGGCGCGGACCGGGGACCTCTCCGATGCCAACGTACGCCTGCAACGCGCGCAGGTACGACGGGAGTTGCGTGCCCGACTGCGTGAGCTGCGCTCCGACCACGTGCTCCTTGAGGACATCTGGACAGGCGCCACCCGGGAGGTGCCGTGCGTCGCGGTCGTCGACTGCGGGCACCGGCTGCCCGAGGAGACGCTGTACCTGGCCACGCCGGGAACACCACGGTCCGGGGACTGCGTGGCGCCGCGCACCGTACTGGAAGCGGTGCTCGAAGGCCGCCGCCTCGCGCTGCGGTTCGCCTCGGACGCCGAGCGCGTGCCCGTACCCGCCGGTGCGGCCGCGTCGAAGGCGTCCACAACTCCGGTGTCCCCCGTCAGGAGTCAGCGCCGATGAGCCGGCAACCCACCCGCTACCGCCACCTGTTCAGCCCGCTGCGCATGGGCCCGCTGACCGTGCGCAACCGCATCGTGTTCTCCGCGCACCTGACCAACTACGCGGCGGACGGCCTCCCCAGTGAGCAGCACGCCGCCTACTACGCCGCCCGCGCGGCCGGCGGCGCCGGGCTCATCATCACCGAGGAGCACTCGACCCACCCCACGGACTGGCCGTACGAGAAACTCATCCACGGCTTCAACCCCGCGGTGATTCCCGGCTACCGGCGGATCACGGACGCCGTGCACGCCCACGGGGTGCCGATCCTCGCCCAGCTCAACCACAACGGCGGCCAGGCGTCGGGGATGTACACGCGGCTGCCGGTGTGGGCGCCGAGCCCGGTGCCGGACCCGCTGTTCCGTGAGGTACCAAAGGCGGTCGAGACACACGAGATCCGCGAGATCGTGGCCGGGTACGCGCGCGTGGCCGAGCACTGCGCGGCGGGCGGCTTCGACGGAGTGGAGTTGCAGTGCTCGCACTCCTCGATCGTGCGCGGCTTCCTCTCCCCCGCCACCAACCTGCGCACCGACGCCTACGGAGGCCCACTCGCCAACCGGGCCCGGCTGCTCCTGGAGATCGTCGCCGCGGTGCGCGAGGCGATCGGGCCCGACCGCGCGCTGGGGGTGCGGCTATGCGGCGACGAGCTGATCGAAGGCGGGACGACCATCGCCGAGGCGGTCGAGGTGGCGAAGATGGTCGACGCCGACGGGCGGGTGGACTACATCAACACCTCGATCGGCGTGGCCACTTCGACGCTGTACATGATCGAGGCCAGCATGCAGGTTCCGCCCGGGTACGCCATGTACATCTCCAGCGCGATACGTGAGGCGGTGCGCGTTCCCGTTGTCGGCGTCGGCCGGTTCAAGGACCCGTTGCAGGCCGACCGCGCCTTGCGCGACGGGCAGGCCGACCTGATCGGTGTCGTACGCGGCCAGATCGCCGACCCCGATTTCGCGGCCAAGGCCCGTTCGGGCAACGCCGACCAGATCCGCACCTGTCTGTCGTGCAACCAGGAGTGCGTGGGCCGGATGGGCCTCAACCGCTGGCTGGGCTGCATCGAGAACCCGCGCGCCGGGCGGGAGGCGGTCGGCCTGCCGACCCCCCGGCGTCGCGGCCAACGGATCGTCGTAGTGGGGGGCGGCCCGGGCGGGTTGCAGGCCGCGGTGACGGCGGCCGAGCAGGGTCACCAAGTGCTGCTGTACGAACGGGAAGCGAGCCTGGGCGGGCAGGTGGCCCTCGCCGCCTCCGTACCGAGCAGGGCCGAGTTCCTGGACCTGACCCGCAACCTCGCCGCCCGCGCCCGGCTGCTCGGCGTGGACCTGCGCACCTCGGCCGAGGCCGACGCCGACACAGTGCGGGCACACGAGCCGGACGCCGTGGTTCTGGCGACCGGCGCGCGGCCCGCCGTCCCGTGGTGGGCGGGCGGTCATGAACGGGTCGTCGACATCCGCGATGTGCTGGAGGGGCGGGCGCGGCCCGACGGGCGGGTCGTGCTGGTCGACGAACTCGGCTTCCACCAGGCCACCTCGGTCGCCGAACTGCTGGCCGACCGGGGCTGCTCGGTGGAGATCGTCACCCCCGGCATGGTGGTCGGACAGGATCTCGGCATCACGCTCGACCTGGAGACGTGGAACGTGAAAGCGGACGGGAAAGGCGTCCGGCAGAGCACCGACCTGGTGCCGATGGACGCCGCCGTGACGGACACCGGCGGTGTGGTGCTCACCCTCCAGCACCATCCCACCGGTGGCACCCGGCGCCGCGTGGCGGACTGGGTCGTCTGCGCGGTGCATCAGCAGCCCGAGAGCGGTCTGTGGCAGGCGCTGCGCGACGCGCCCTTCCCCGTGCACCGCGTGGGCGACTGTCTCGCCCCGCGTCGCGCGCATGCCGCCGTGATCGAGGGTCACCGCGTGGCGGTGGCACTGTGACGCCGACCGGGGCCTCGGCCTTGCCGGACGTGTCGGCCCTGCCCCCTGTACTGGCCCTAGTTGTGGCGCGCGGCGGTGTGCTGCCGCTCGGGGCGGACGAGGCCGTCGCCGAGGCGGGCGGCGCCGTGCTGGTGACCGGGTCGGGCACCGAACGCGCCGCGGCCGCCCTGCCCGCGTACCGGGCCTGGACCTGTGAGACCGGCGAGGGCTTTCGGCCGGGAGCACTGGCCCACGCCCTCGCCCCCCTCCTGACCGACACCTCTCTCGTACTCCTGCCCGCCTCACCCGACGGCCGGGACCTGGCACCCCGGCTGGCCGCCGAACTGAACCGTCCGCTGCTGGCGGAGTGCGTCCGGCTCTCCTACCTGACCCCGCCGGACGGCCCTGGCGTTCGCGCCGAACTCTCCCGCCTCGACGGCCGGGTCGTCGTTCCGGTGACCGGTCCTGGCCCGGTGGTGGCGACTCTGCTGCCCGGCGTACGTTCCGTGGAGCCGACGCCCGAGCTGGCAACTCCGGTGACAATCCCCCTGGTTCTCCCCAGGACCGGGACCGACACCGAGCTGATCGAGATCCTCGAACCACTGCCGGACACCATGGACCTCGCCGAGGCGCCGCGGGTCGTCGGCGCCGGGGCCGGACTCGTCCCGCCCGGTATGCCCGACCATGAAGCTCGGGACCTTCTCGACCTGTTGGGCACGGTGGGCGGAGAGCTCGGAGCCTCCATGGGGGCGACCCGGGTGGTCACCGACACGGGCAGGCTCGGCCACGAGCGGCAGATCGGCACGACCGGGGTCGCCGTCGACCCCGAGCTGTATCTGGCCTTCGGGGTCTCCGGGGCGAGTCAGCACACCGGCGGTCTCGGGTCGCCGCGGCACGTGGTCAGCGTCAACACCGACCCCTCCTGCCCGATGACCACCATGGCCGATCTCGGCCTGGTCACCGACGCCCGTGAGCTCCTGCTGGAACTGGCACGACGGCTCGGCGGCGACACCCCGGCCGACACCGCACAGGAGAGCGCCGATGACTGAACACATGGCCGTGGACGGAGACGTGGACGCGATCGTCGTCGGCGCCGGTCCGGCGGGGGCCTCGGCCGCGCTGGAACTCGCCCGCGCCGGCAGGTCGGTGGTGCTCCTGGAGCGAGGGCCGTTCCCCGGGGCGAAGAACGTCTACGGCGGGGTCGTGTACGGGCGGGTGCTCGACGACGTCGTCCCCGGCTGGTGGGAGGAAGTACCGGTCGAGCGGTGGGTGGTACGCCGGTCCACCATGGTCACCTCCGGCGACCGGGCCGTCAGCGTCGACTACCGCAACCCGGCCTGGGCTGCGCCCCCGTACAACGGAATGACCACCCACCGCGCGGAGTTCGACCGCTGGCTGGCAGGAAAGGCCGTCGACGCGGGCACCGTGCTCGTCACTTCGACGACCGCGACCGGTCTGCTGCGCGACCCCTCGGGCCGAGTCATCGGCGTACGGACCGACCGGCCCGACGGCGACCTGCGGGCCGGTGTCGTGATCGCCTGCGACGGGGTGAACTCCTTCCTCGCCAAGGACGCCGGACTGCTGCCCCGCACCGACGCCTCCCACCTGACGCTGGGCGTAAAGGAAGTGCTCGCGTTGCCCCGCGAGGTCATCGACCAGCGCTTCGGGGTTCGCGGTGACGAAGGCGTCGACATCGAGATCCTGGGCTGCACGCGCGGCATTCCGGGCGGTGGGTTCCTCTACACCAACGCCGAGACCGTCGCGCTCGGCGTCGTGCTGTCCCTGCCGCAGCTGGCCGAGGCGAAGCTCCGGCCCGAGGAGATCATCGCCGGCCTCAAGGCACACCCGTCGATCGCCCCGTACATCGAGGGCGCGACGCTGAAGGAGTACGGCGCGCACCTCATCCCGGAGGGCGGTTACGACCACATGCCGCGACTCGCCGCCGACGGGCTGCTCGTCGCCGGGGACGCCGCCGGGATGTGTCTGGCCGCGGGCATCTGGCTCGAAGGGGTCAACTTCGCCATCGGCTCGGGCCTGGCTGCCGGGCAGGCAGCCGCGGGTGCGCTCGACGCGGGCGACACCAGCGCGCGCGGCCTCTCGGGTTATCGCAGCCGCCTGGAGGACTCCTTCGTGCTCGCCGACCACAAACGGCTGCGCCGCGCCCCGGCGCTCGTCCTCTCCGAGCGAGTCCAGCACCGCTACCCCGGCCTCATGACCGAGCTCGCCGAAGGAGTTTTCGCCGTGGACAACCCCCGCCCCAAACCCGGTCTGGTCTCCCTCCTGCGGCAGGCCGCCCGCCGTCACGACATACGGCTTCGCGACCTGGCCGCCGATGCGGTCCGCGCCGCGCGGGTGTTCCGATGAGCGCCCCCGACCCCG
Source organism: Streptomyces sp. NBC_00554 (assembly GCF_041431135.1). Classification (NCBI taxonomy): domain Bacteria; kingdom Bacillati; phylum Actinomycetota; class Actinomycetes; order Kitasatosporales; family Streptomycetaceae; genus Streptomyces; species Streptomyces sp. NBC_00554. The sequence continues at coordinate 186,986 of NZ_CP107799.1, forward strand.
CCCGGTGGGCGGACATCGCCTTCGAGGACCGTATGTCGACCGTCGAGTTCCGGGTCGGCGAGCGGGCCCACATCAGCGTCGACTCCGAGGTGTGCCGGTCGTGCACCACGCGCGCGTGCGTCACGGCCTGCCCCGCCGACCTGTTCGCGCCCACCGCCGACGGCGGAATCCTCTTCAACTACGAACAGTGCTTCGAATGCGGCACCTGCTACCAGGTGTGCGACGCCGAGGGCGCAATCACGTGGACGTATCCGGACGGCGGTCACGGCGTCGTCTTCCGGCACGGATGACGACAGCGGTGACGAGATGACCGGATGACGACAGGAGTGAGGAGGAGCGATGCCGGTGGAAACCGTCCTGGTGTGTGTGCGCCCTGCCGAACCGGCCGCTGATGTCGACCCGTTGAGCGGAGCTGTATCCCACCGCAGCGGGAGCCCAGCTTTGACCGACGCGGACGCGGCGGCGCTGGAGTACGGCTTGCGGCTCGCGGACGCCTGGTCGGCCCGGGTACACGTAATTGGCATCGGCGGCCCGGAGTCCGAGGAGGCCTTGCGGATCGCGGCGGCGCTCGGGGCCGGGACCCTGCGTGTCGACGCACCGGAGGCAGCGGACCTGATGGCGGACGACCGTGCCCTCGCCCGGGTGATCGCCTCGGCCGTCGGGCGGCTGCCGTACGTCCGCCTGGTGCTGTGCGGGGACGGGTCGGCCGACGGCGGCACGGGTGCGCTGCCCGCGTTCCTCGCCCACGAACTGGGCGCGGCGCAGGCGTTGGGCCTGACCCGTCTGGAGGTGCGGGAGGGTGACGGGGCGCTGGTCGGGGAGCGCCGTCTGGACGGTGGGCGGCGGGAACTGCTGCGCGTGCCGCCCGGGGCGGTGTGCTCGGTCGAGGCCGCCGGCCTACGCCTGCGCAGGTCCGCGCTGCCCGCGGTGCTCCGCGCGGCGCGGGCTCCGGTGGAGTCCATCGTGCCGACAGACGGCCAGGCCTCGTCGGTGGGAGCCGTGTCGGCCGGGCCGCCGCGGCCCGGCCGCCCCCGTACCCGCGTTGTGGCACCCCCGGACGGAACCGCGCCGCGTGACCGGCTACGGGCACTGACCGGCGTACAGACCCCGCACCACGCCCCGGAGCTCATCGGTCCTGTGGACGCGGTCAAGGCCGCCGACGCGCTCCTGGAATTCCTCCAGGAGCGCGGTTACCTGAACGCGCCGGCCCGGGCAGACACCCCACGGGACACGCCCCGATGACCGCACTGTCCGACCTGACCTGGCAGGACGCCGGGCGCCTTCGCTCGGCGATCCTCGCCGTGCCCCTGGGGGCGACCGAGCAGCACGGACCGCACCTGCCGCTGTCGACGGACACCGATGTCGCGGTTGCGCTGGCCGGTGAACTGGCCCGGCGGCGCGACGATGTCCTGGTCGGGCCCGCCGTCCCGTACGGGTCGAGCGGTGAGCACGCGGACTTCCCCGGAACTCTGTCCATCGGCCAACAGGCGCTGGAGCTGGTGCTGGTGGAACTCGGCCGTTCGGCCTCGGCGTCGTTCGGCCGGCTGCTGTTCGTGAACGGCCATGGCGGCAATGTCGAACCGCTGCGCCAGGCCGTGCGCCGGCTCCGGCAGGAGGGACGCGACGTACGGACCTGGTCCCCGCGGTGGCGCGGGGACGCGCACGCCGGGCACACCGAGACCTCCGTACAGCTCGCGCTGACGCCCGGCCGGGTACGGCAGGACCTGGCCGAGGCCGGAGCCGTAGGCCCGCTGGCGGAACTGCTGCCCGCCCTGCGCGAGTCCGGCGTGCGCGCGGTGAGCGCCAACGGCGTGCTCGGCGATCCGGGCGGTGCCTCGGCCGCGGTGGGCCGGGCCCTGCTGTCCGAGGCCGTGGAGGATCTCGTGGCGTTGGCCGTGGCTTGGCCGCCGGCTGTCAAGCTGTCCCAGCCGTGAGTGTCCACCCGCTCCAGCACGTTGCCCGACGCTACGGATGCCCGTTGCATTGCGGTTTCGGCGCAGTTGGGCAAGGCATCGCTCTGGACGACGGAGGCAACGGCCGGTCGGCGAAGACCGGTCGAAGCCGTCCTACCGGAGCTGCGTCGGCTCCTCCTCGTCGGTCAGGTGGACGAGGCGCTTGGAGTCGTCCCACAGTTGTGCCGCGCGCGGCTCGTCGTAACGAGGACGAGGTCGATGTGCTGCGCGGTTGAGTTTCCGCACCGCGGCAAGACCGATGCCCGAGTGGCCGCCGGTGATCAGGATCGAAGTCATGGCCGTTCCTCCTGGATTGCGATGTTCTTGATGACGGGAGTCGGCAGGAGACCGCCGACCCGGCGGAGTGAGAGGCCCGCATGCCCGCACCGCGTGTTCGACGGGGCGGGAGGCAGGCTCGAAAGAAGGAAGAGACGGCATCGCCCGTGTTCCGTAGTGCCCCGGCCACCGGGGCACCACGGCCGCGTTTTCAGTCTCACGCTGCGCTGCGATCCCAACGAGCGCGACCACCTGTACCACTTGGCCGGGTTCTCGCCCCCGGCCCGCTACTCGGGTGGGTACGTACGGCCTGGGTTGATGAGTCTGCTGGACCGACTCCGCGACATCCCGGCGTGTGTCGTCAGCGACCTGGGTCAAGTGCTGTGGCAGAACACCCTCGCCGCGATCACCCTGGCGTGGACTGCGGGGCGCCGAGCCGACCGCGCGGCGAACATCGTGTGGCGGTGGTTCACCGAGCCGGCCCTGCGCACCTGCTTCCCGGAGGAGGACTGGCCACGGCATTCCCTCGCACACGTCAGCGATCTGCGGGCGACCTCCGCAAGATTGTGGCCTTCTTTCCGACCGAGGGCGCCGACGCACGCGAGAAGCTCGAACTGCTGCGGACGGTCGGAACACAGGATTTCCAGACGGCCCGGTGACCCGCCGCCCCGCCCGTCGGCCCCACGCCCGATGTGAGGACGCGCCCCTCTCGCTGACCTGCCGCCCGGCGACATGGCCCGGCGGTAGCGGGTGTCGGTGAGCTGGGAGACGAGGAAGGCCGCGATGTCCGTGCGGGTCGTGAAGGGAAATGGGAAGCGGCGGCGGACCGTCGGGCCACTGGACCGGTGCGGAGTCAGCCGTTGAAGACGAGTTCAGGCCGGTCGCGGCATTCGTACAGATCCCAGTACAGCGGGGCGATCTGCTCGGGCGTGGCCGCGGGGATGCCCTCGGGGCCGCCGTCGCCGATCCAGGTGTTGATCGCCACGTGCGCGGCGTACACGCCGCTGCCCGCCAGTTCGTTGTGCAGGTTGAGCACCCAGTTGCGCAGGGCTCCGGCCGCGGCGTTGACGTTGCCGAGCATGGGGATCGGGTGGACGGAGCCGCCGCCGGTAGTGAACAGCAGGGTTCCGGCGCCGGCCTCCCGCATGGCGGGCAGAACCGTACGGGCGGCGGTGACGGCGCCGTAGAAGGTGTACTCGATCTGCGGCTGCAGGTTGTCCACCGTGACCTCGCTGGGGGTGGCCATGGTGAAGCCGGGCACCGGTGAGTGCGGCGCCGGGGAGTACTCCAGTACGTCGAGGCCGCCGAACCGGGTCCTGGCCGCTTCCAGAGCGGCGGTGAGCGAGGGGCGGTCCATCACGTCGGCGGGGAACGCAGCCGCCGTGATGCCCTCCTGGCCGAGCTGGTCGACGAGGGCGTCCAGCTTCTCCTTGGTACGGGCGATCAGCGCGACGTCGAAGCCGCGGCGGCCGAAGGTGCGGGCGATGGCCAGGCCCATGCCGGGGCCGGCGCCGACGATGGCGAGTGTGTCCACGATCAGTTCTCTCTTCCGGTGGTGCGCGGTGCTGGCGGGACGGGGTCAGGAGCAGGTGACGGCGAGCTTGCCGAGTGCGCCGGCGCCGAAGGCGGTGAACGCGTCCGCGGCCTGCTCCAAGGGGTAGGTGGCGGTGACCGGCACGCGCAGCGCGCCGGAGGCGGCGTCCGCGGCCAGGGTGGCGAGAGTCTGCGCGTTCGCGTCAGCCATCACCGAGTAGGCCGTGATGTCCTGACCCGCGACAGCGTCCGGGCCGAAACCGAGAGTGGAGGCGATCCGACCGCCCGGCCGCAGCAGCCCCGCGAGCTGGGCTCCGTCGCCCGCCAGGTGCAGCACCGCGTCCACACCGTCCGGGGCGATCTGGCGCACCTGGGCCTGAAGGTCACCGTTGAAGTCGACCAGGTGGAGATCCGCCGTGGTCAGTGCGGTGACGAAGTCGGCTTGTGCCCCGGGCCGTGCGGTGGCGATCACCATCGCGCCCCGGGCGGCGGCGATCTGCACGGCCAGCGCGCCCACACCGCCGGTGGCGCCGGAGATCAGCAGGGTCTCGTCCTTGCCCGGGTCCACCGCGTTCACGCTGTCCAGCGCCGCGGTGCCGGCCAGCCCCAGGGCACCCGCGTCCAGCACACCCAGGCCCGCGGGGATCGAGCCGACGCCGTATCCGGCGGACACGGTGACGTACTGGGCCAGCGAACCGGTGCCCAGGAAGGGCTTCATCACGACGCCGAAGACCGCGTCACCGACCGCGAAGCCCTCCACGCCCTCGCCGAGGGCCTCGACGGTGCCTGCGAAGTCCTTGCCGATCACCAGCGGGAAGCGGTGCTCCATCATCCCCTGGAGATGGCCGGCCGCCGTCGCGGCGTCGAAGCCGTTCACGGAGGAGGCGGCCACCTTCACCAGCAGCTCACCGGCCTCCGGGCGCGGAGTGTCGACCTCGGCCACGGCAGGGTCGGCGGGGACGGAGTCCAGGATTACAGCCCGCATGATCATCACCTTTGGGAGTCCAAGAAAATGGAACGGCCTTCCCGCTTCCATGATGCCAGCGTAACAACACAAGTGGGCACCCTGTTCCAGTTAGGTAGTCTGGGGGCATGCCGACCTCCGCAGCCCCCGCCGAAACCCCAGGCCGCAAGCCCGAGCCGGGACTGCGCGCCGACGCCGAACGCAACCGCGACCGCATCCTGGCCGCCGCCCGCCACCTCTACGCGACCGAGGGCCTCGGCGTCTCCATGGCCTCCGTCGCCCGCGAGGCAGGCGTCGGCAAGGCCACGCTCTCCCGCCGCTTCGCCACCCGCGAAGAGCTCATCACCGCCGTCTTCGCCGACCGCATGGACGCTTACGCCGCCGCCGTGGCCGAAGCCCTCGCCGACCCCGACCCCTGGCACGGCTTCACCCGTTACATCGAGGCCGTCTGCGCCATGCAGGCCGCAGACCGCGGCTTCGCCGACGTTCTGACCATGACCTTCCCCGCCGCCAAGGCGCTGGAAGCCCGCCGGGCCGAGGCGTACAATAGCTTCCTCGAACTCATCTCACGCACCCAGGCCACCGGCCGGCTCCGCGACGACTTCACCGCACAGGACCTCGTCATCCTGCTGATGGCCAACGCCGGCGTCGTCGCCGCCACCGGCGACGACGCCCCCGACACCTGGCGCCGCCTGGTCGGCCACATGCTCCGCGCCTATGCCGCCCCCGGTACAGAGATCCCACCCCTGGCCCCGACCCCCGCGCCAACCGCCCTCTACCGCGCCATGATCCGACTCGCCCGCCCCCGGCCCACCACCTCGTGACCATCGCGCGCGAGACGAGGCAGGCCTTACGGTGTGCGCGATTCTGCTCGGCGTCGGCATGCCGTTCCGGGCAGTTTCGCGGCGCGATGTGCTGTATCTCGGAACTGTCTGGGTGAGGAGCCGACCACGCGGCGGAATGCGGTGCTAAAGGCGCTCTCGGATTCATAGCCGGTCGCGAATGCGAATTCGGAGATCGATCGCGTGCCGCGACGCAGGGCATCACGGGCCAGGCTCATTCGCCACGCGATCAAGCACTCCAGTGGCGCAGTTCCGACCTGGTTCTTGAAAGATGCAGCGAACGCCGAGCGTGACATGCGGCTGATACCGGAGAGTTCTCAACTCACCCATGACGGAGACGCTGCGCGTCGCGCAGGCGTTCTTGCCGCTCGTGCAGAAGGCTCAGGCCGGGCGCGTCGTAAATGTGAGCAGCACGTTGGGCTCGATCACCACGCTCCTATCTCCGGGCAGCCCTACAGAGCAGATCCCGGCCTTCGCCTACTGCTCGTCGAAGACCTTCGTCAACGCGCTCACCGGATGGTTCGCCGTCGAACTCCAGGACACGCCGGTCAAAATCAACTCAGTGTGCCCGGGGTCCAACGCCACCGATATGAACAGCAACCCCGGAACGCAGCGCCCCTCGGAGGGAGCGAAGGTCGTCGTGCGCGCCGCCACGCTCCCGGCGGACGGTCCCAGCGGCAGCTTCGTCTGACACTCATTCCGAACAAAAGGCTAGTTGATTCAACTACTTTATGGAACGGTGAGCGGCGGGCCGATGGCGTCGACGGGACGCGCGCGGCACGGCGTGAATGGAGTGCGACATGGACGTGCGCAGACCGATCCACACCGGCAAAGCCTCCTGGACGACGGGCCGACCACTGAGGAAGCTGGTGGTCGCGAGCGCTGTCGGGGCCATGCTCGTCGCGGGAGGCCAGCCCCTGGCCCTCGCGGCCGGCCCGCACCACGCGCCCGACCGGCCCACTTGCGCGGTCACGGACATGCAGGGTGTCGTGTCCGGTGACGCGACGATCGTGTCCGCACGGTCCGTGACCACGCCGACCACCCACACCGCGTACTGCCGCGTCGACGGATACCTCACCACCTCCGGACCGGCCGGCACCGACCAGGTGAACTTCCAGGTGTCGTTGCCGGACACCTTCGCGAGCCGCTACGTGCTCATCGGTGTCGGCGGCGCCGCCGGGTCCGTCCCGGACCCCACCGAGGTACAGCTCCAGCAGGGCTGGGCCCAGGCGGGCACCGACGCCCGCGGGCCCGGGCAGATCCTGGACTACACGTTCGCGGCCGACCGCACCAAGGCGCTGGATTGGGCCACCCGCGGCGTGCACCTGTCCACCGTCGAGACGCAGGCCATCACTCGCGCGTACTACGGCCTGACCAACCGGCGGGGACAGCTGTACAGGTATATCGACGGCTGCTCCGGCGGCGGCCGGATGGGACTGGTCGAGGCGTCGCAGTACCCGTCCGAGTACGACGGCGTGCTCGCCGGGGCGCCAGGCAGCAACAGCCTGAACATCCTCAAGTTCGGGCAGATCGTCGACCACCTGCTGCGCCACTCCGACTCGTGGGTCTCCCCCGCCCAGCTCCAGCAGCTGGAGACCGCGGTGGTCGCGAAGTACGACGCGAGCGACGGAGCCGTGGACGGCTTCGTCCGGGACCCGAGCAAGATCGACCCCAAGTGGTTCGGCTCCCTGGGCATCTTCACGCCGGCGCAGCTCGGCCTCCTCGAGGTCATCACGGGTGAGCTGAAGGTCGGCGACCGTGTCTACAAGGGATACTCGGCGTCCAACCCGACGGGCTGGGCGCAGTTCCTGACCGGATTCGTGCCGCCCTCGGACTGGGGCGCCACCCAGACACCGCCCTCGCTGAGACTGTTCGACACCAACACCAGGGCGATGTTCGGTCTTGACTACGACTTCCGGACCCAGTTCGACTTCGACGACCCGGCCGACCTCCAACGCTGGACGACCGCCTTCGACGAGGTCTTCCCCGCGCAGAACCCCGGCCCGGCCAGCTTCGACGCCTTCCAGGCCCGCGGCGGCAAGATGCTGATCTGGCATGGGGTGAGCGACAACGGCATCTCGGTGTTCGACACCACCAAGCTCTACCGGCAGATCGCCGGCCACGACGGCGGATACGCCGTTACGCAGAAGTCGATCCGGCTGTTCACCACCCCGGGCCTGCTGCACTGCTTCGGCGGCCCCGGCCCCCAGGACACCCCGGTCCAGGGCCTTGCCGCGCTGGCGAAGTGGGTCGAGCAGGGCCAACCGCCGCAGACGATCGTGGTGAACTCCGGACCGGGCCAGCCCAAGGCCGGCTTCCGGCTGTGCCCCTACCCCGGCACACCCACGTTCCTCGGCGGGGTGCGCAACCCCGCGCGCCTGGACCCGCTCGACGCGGCGAACTGGTTCTGTCGCCGATGACCGCCTGATCTCCCCGTGCTGCCAGGCCCCGGCTCAGGGGCGGGCGGCACGGGGATCAGGAGCTTCACGGTTCTCCTCGTGCGCCGCCTCAACGCGGTAGGCCCAGCACCCGGTCCCCGATGATGTCGTGCCAGATCTCCGAGGTCCGCCCCCGTTCGTCGATGCCGTTGAGGCTCTTGCGGCCATGGTCGGCGCATGGAGGGCCGGGGGATGACTGCAGGCTCCCTGCCCGTGCAGCAGGGAGCCAAGACGTGTTCAGGCCTGGAGCTGACCCTCGATGGCCGCGACGACCTCCGCCGCTTCCGGGTCGACCAGCGGCCTGAAGCGGGCCACGGGCTCGCCCTGCGGGGAGATCAGGAACTTCTCGAAGTTCCACTTGATGTCACCGGCCTCGCCGTCGGTGTCGGCGAGCTTCGTCAGCTCGGTGTACAGCGGGTGCCGGTTCTCGCCGTTGACGTCGGTCTTCTCCAGCAGTGGGAAGGTGACGCCGTAGGTCGCCGAGCAGAAGGTTTGGATGTCCTCGGCGCTGCCGGGCTCCTGCCCGTGGAACTGGTTGCACGGTACGCCGAGGACGGTGAACCCCCGGTCTCCGTACTGCTGTTGCAGGCGCTCGAGGGCGGCGTACTGCGGTGTGAGGCCGCACTTGGAGGCGACGTTCACCACCAGGACCGCAGTGCCTTTGTAGGAGTCGAGCGTGGTCGGGTCACCGGACAGGGTGCGCAGGGGAATGTCGTACAGAGTCATCAGGTCTTCTCTCAGGTCAGTCTCTCTCGGTATCTGCTTCTCGGCGTCTGTCTCCCGGTGTCAGGTGAGCAGCACGGCCTGTTCGGGGCAGGACCGTCCCGCGAGCCGGGCGTCGGCGAGCTGGCGGTTCTCGGGCCGGGGGACGGTCACCGTCCCGTAGCCCTCCTCGTCCTCGGCGAACAGATCCGGTGCGACATCGAAGCAGCGGCCGTGACCGGCGCACAGATCAGGGTCGATACGCAGTTCGGTCATGGCGTCGCCGCGCCCACGGTCCAGGTGTCCTTGCCGTCGAGGAGCGACTGGAGGCCGGCCGGGCGCGCCTTCCGCTCCTCGGCGACCTGCTGCCGGGCCTGGTCGTCGTAGGTCGGCCGGGCCACGGAGTGGAAGATACCGGTGACGGTGTGGTTGAGGTCGGAGCCGGTCAGCCGGGAGAGGGCGAAGGCGTACGAGGGGTCGTCCACGGTGGCGTCGTGCACGACGATGTCGTCCTCGTTCACCTCGTCCGCGCGGGCCACGCGCAGACCGGCGTACCGGCCCCGGACCACGGCCCATTCGTTGTCACGGCCGAAGCGGATCGGCTCCCCGTGCCGCAGTCCGATGAGGTGCTGCTCGCGCTCCCCGGGTTCCTTGAGCAGGTCGAAGGCGCCGTCGTTGAAGATCGGGCAGTTCTGGTAGATCTCCACCAGGGCGCTGCCGCGATGGGCCGCCGCGGCGGCGAGCACCTCGGTGAGCTGCTTGCGGTCCGAGTCCAGCGCTCTGGCGACGAAGGTGGCCTCGGCGCCCAGGGCGAGCGAGACCGGATTGAAGGGTGCGTCGATCGAGCCCATCGGCGTCGATTTGGTGACCTTGCCGACTTCCGAGGTCGGGCTGTACTGGCCCTTGGTGAGGCCGTAGATCTGATTGTTGAAGAGCAGGATCTTGAGGTTGACGTTGCGGCGCAGGGTGTGGATGAGGTGGTTGCCGCCGATGGACAGCGCGTCGCCGTCGCCGGTCACCACCCAGACGCTCAGATCGGGCCGGGCCACGGCGAGACCGGAGGCGATCGCGGGGGCGCGCCCGTGGATGGAGTGGAAGCCATAGGTGTCCAGGTAGTACGGGAAGCGGGACGAGCAGCCGATGCCGGAGACGAACGCGATGTTCTCGCGCTTGAGTCCGAGCTTGGGCAGGAAGGCCTGCACGGCCGCGAGGACCGCGTAGTCGCCGCAGCCGGGGCACCAGCGCACTTCCTGGTCGGACTTGTAGTCCTTGGCCGACTGCTTCGCGCTGTCGGTGGGTACGCCATCCAGTCCGCCTGCGGTGGGCAGGCCGAGGTCGGTCAAGGTCACGAGGACCCCTCCTTGATGATGCGGGTCAGCACGCTTTCCAGTTCCTCGGCCAGGAAGGGCAGCCCGGCGACCTTCGAACAACTCTCCACGTCGACCAGGTACTTGGCCCGCAGCAGCGACGCGAGCTGGCCGAGGTTCATCTCCGGCACGACCACGTGCCGGTAGCGGCCGAGGACTTCGCCGAGGTCCGCCGGGAACGGGTTGAGGTGACGCAGGTGAGCATGGGCGACCTCCAGGCCGGCCCGGCGGACGCGGCGTGCGGCGGCGCCGATCGGTCCGTAGGTGGACCCCCAGCCGACCACCAGGACCTCGGCGCGGCCTGACGGATCGTCAAGCTCCGTGTCCGGTACGCGGATTCCGTCGATCTTGGCCTGCCGCAGCCGTACCATCCGGTCGTGGTTGTCGGGGTCGTACGAGATGTCGCCCCTGCCGTCGGACTTCTCAAGGCCGCCGATGCGGTGGGCGATCCCGGGTGTGCCGGGTACCGCCCAGGGGCGGGCGAGGGTCTCGGGGTCGCGCAGGTAGGGCCAGAACTCCCCTGATCCGTCGGGGGCGTTGGGGCCGTCGGCGAACTCGGGTGTCAGGTCGGGCAGGTCGGCCGCGTCCGGGATGCGCCAGGGCTCGGAGCCGTTGGCGATCGCGCCGTCCGAGAGGAGCAGTACGGGGGTGCGGTAGGTCAGTGCGATGCGGGCGGCCTCCAGCGCGGTGTCGAAGCAGTCCGCGGGCGAGCGCGGGGCGAGCACGGCCACCGGGGACTCGCCGTTGCGGCCGTGCATGGCCTGGAGGAGGTCGGCCTGCTCGGTCTTGGTGGGCAGGCCGGTGGAGGGGCCGCCGCGCTGTACGTCGATGACGAGCAGCGGGAGTTCGGTCATCACCGCGAGCCCGATCGTCTCGGACTTGAGCGCGATACCCGGCCCGGATGTCGTGGTCACCCCCAGCGCCCCGCCGTAGGAGGCGCCGAGCGCCGCGCCGATGCCGGCGATCTCGTCCTCGGCCTGGAAGGTCGTCACCCCGAAGTTCTTGTGCTTGGACAGCTCGTGCAGGATGTCGCTGGCCGGGGTGATGGGGTACGTGCCGAGCAGGACCGGCAGTCCGGAACACTGACCGGCCGCGACGATCCCGTACGCGAGCGCGGTGTTGCCGGTGATCTGCCGGTAGGTGCCCTCCGGCAGACCGGCGGGAGCGATCTCGTAGGAGACGGCGAAGGCCTCGGTGGTCTCGCCGTAGTTCCAACCCGCTTTGAAGGCAAGGATGTTGGCGTCCGCGAGATCCGGCCTCTTGGCGAACTTCTCCCGCAGGAACTGTTCGGTGCCGTACGTGGCGCGGCCGTACATCCAGGACACCAGGCCCAGCGCGAACATGTTCTTCGCCCGCTCGCCGTCCTTCTTCCCGACCTCGGTCTCGGACAGGGCGCCGAGCGTGAGCGAGGTCATGGCGACCGCGTGCACCTGGTAGCCGGCCAGGGTGTCGTCGTCCAGCGGCGAGGCGTCGTATCCGACCTTGCTCAGGTTGCGGGTGGTGAAGGCGTCGGTGTTGACGATCAGGGTGCCGCCTGCGGGCAGGTCCGCCAGGTTGGCCTTCAGCGCGGCGGGGTTCATCGCGACCAGGACGTCCGGCCGGTCGCCGGGGGTGAGGATGTCGAAGTCGGCGAAGTGGACCTGGAAGCTGGAGACGCCGGGGATGGTGCCCTGGGGGGCGCGGATCTCGGCGGGGAAGTTCGGCAGGGTCGCCAGGTCGTTGCCCAGGGCCGCCGCGTCGGAGGTGAACCGGTCGCCCGTCAGCTGCATGCCGTCGCCGGAGTCGCCCGCGAAGCGGATCACGGCCCGGTGCAGGGGCTGCGGGTCGGCGGCCTCGGTGGTCTCAGTCATCTCAGCGGCCCCAGTGGGCTCAGTCGTCTCTGCGGGCTCAGTCGTCTCGGTGGTCATCGCGGCAGCCCCAATACTCGGTCGCCGATGATGTTGCGCATGACCTCGGAGGTGCCGCCGCCGATCGAGAGGGAGAAGGAGTAGAGGTACTTGCCACTCCACCCGTCCGGCTCCCAGCGGCTGCGGAAGCGCAGCGCGTCGGCGCCGAGCAGGTCGAAGGCCAACTCGTAGACCCGGCGGGCGACTTCCGCGTAGTACAGCTTGATCAGCGATCCCTCCGGGCCGGGTGTCGCCGTCCTGGCGTTGCGGGAGATGCCCGCGTACGTCATGGCGCGCAGTGCGGAGACCTCGGCCCGTGACGTGGCCAGACGCCGGGCGAACTCGTCGTCCGCGAGGGCGGGTCGGCGGCCGTCGGGGCCGGTGCGCTGCCCGGCCAGTTCGTACAGCTCCTCCACGGTGCGGGCCAGCCGGACCTGGTTCGCGGTGAAGGACGTACCCCGCTCGAAGCCGAGGGTGGACATGGCCACGCTCCAGCCGCCGCCGAGCTCACCCACCACGTTGGCGAGGGGGATGCGCACCTCGTCGTAGTAGACCTCGCAGAATTCCTCACCGTCGTCCATGGTGCGGATGGGCCGTACCTCGATGCCGGGACTGTGCATGTCGCAGATGACCCAGGTGATGCCGTCGTGCTTGCGGTCGCTCCGGCCCGTGCGCACCAGGAGCTCCTGCCAGTCGGCGACATGGGCGAAGCTGGTCCAGATCTTCTGGCCGGTGACGACCAGCTCGTCGCCGTCGATCTCGGCCCGGGTGCTGAGCGAGCCCAGGTCGGAGCCGGCGTCGGGCTCGGAGAAGCCCTGGCACCAGACGACGTCGCCGCGCAGGATGGGGCGCAGATGGGCGGCCTTGTGCTGTTCGGAGGCCCGTGCCATCAGCGTCGGTCCCGCGTGGTTCAGCCCCACGAAACAGCTGTCGATGCCGGGCTGTCCTGCCAGTGCGTACTCCTCGTACCAGATGAGCTGCTGGATCAGGGAGAGACCACGGCCCCCGTACTCCTCGGGCCAGGAGATGCCGGCCCAGCCGCCGTCCCACTGGCGTCGCTGCCAGGCGAGGTCGTGCTCGCGCATGGCACTGCCGTCGGACGGCCTGGTCCCGCGCGGGGCGTTCTCCCGCAGCCAGGTCCTCACCTCGTCCCGGAACTCGGTCTCCTGGGGCGAAAAGCCGAGATCCATCGGCGCTCTCCTTTTCGTCTGATGGTCGTCTGGGGGGGATGGCCGCGTCGCCGTCCCGAGGAAGCCTGGCTCGCAGCGGCCCTCGGCGGCGCTCAGCGCAGCCGGGGCTCGGTCTTGCGGCCGTTGTGGCGTGGCCCGCCCCCGGGATTGCCGATGCGCGGATAGACGAGCCCGTTGCGCAGGGCCACCGAGGTCGGCTGGTCGAGGGATTCCCAGATGGCGCGGACGGTGCCCTGGATGGCTTCGGGGCGGCGCCCGGCTATCTCGCCCGCGAGCCGCGCGGCGTGATCCCAGAGGTCCTCGCGGGGGACGATCTCGGTGACCAGGCCGAGCCGCAGGGCCGTGTCGGCGGTCAGCCGTTCCTCATTGCCGGTAAGGGCCCAGCGCAGTACGTCGCCCAGGGGCACACCGCGTTGCAGCATCCCGATCGGTTCGAGGGCGGAGACGATGCCCCCGCTCGCGTGCGGGTCGAAAAAGGTGGCGTCGTCGGAGCAGATGACGATGTCGGCCTCGTTGAGGAAGTACATGGCGCCGCCCGCGGCCATGCCGTGGACCGCCGCGACGATGGGCTTCCACACCTTCTGCTGCTTGGGCCCGAGGCGGGCGCCGGGGTCCTCCTGCGACCAGAAGCCGCGGTCGGTCCACCAAGGGCCTTCGCGCACATCCATCCCGGTGCAGAAGGCGCGGTCGCCCGCCGCCCGCAGGACGACGGCGTGCACGGCGTCGTCCTCCCTGATCCGACGCCAGACGTCGGCCACCTCGATGGTCATGCGCTGGTTGAACGCGTTGAGGCTCTCCGGCCGGTTCAAGGTCACCGTCGCGACGTGATCCCTCAGGTCGAAAAGGATGGTCTCGTACGGTCCGGGGCTGGTCATGCGACTCCACAGGGACAGCGGTGGTGCCGCAGTGTCGCGGCAGCCCCACTCTAACTCTATCTGACGATAGTGTCACTCAAAATGCCGAGTGGAATCGCGCACCTGAGCAACTTCTGAGTATCAATCTGACGACCAAGACAGGTGGTCAGTCCGACTGGGACACCAGGCTCTTCCGCAGCTCGGCCCTGATCACCTTGCCCAGTGCGTTGCGCGGCACCTCCGCGACGATCTCCAGCTGCTCAGGTAGTTTCCGCCGGGACAGGCCGCTCGCCAGGAGACGCTCGCACAGCTCGGCCAGCGTGGGCGGCAGGCCCGGATCCGCGGGTACGACGACCGCGCACACCCGCTCACCCGTCCGCACGTCGGGCATGCCCAGGACCGCCACATCGGCCACGCGGCGGTCGGTGGCGAGGGCGTTCTCGATCTCCTGCGCCGAGATGTTCTCCATGTTGCGGATGATGACGTCCTTGAGGCGTCCCGTGATGGTGAGGTGCCCCTGCTTGTCGACCCGGCCCAGATCGCCGGTGCGCAACAGGCCGTCGGCGTCGAAGGCACCGGTCTCCAGCGCCGGATCGACGTAGCCGTCCATCAACTGCGGGCCGCGCACACGTACTTCGCCCTCCTCGCCGGGTTCCGCGCGGCGCTCGTCGGCCGTGACGATCACCACCTCCATGCCCTCCCCGCCACGCCCCTCGGAGTGGGCGAGATGCTCGTCGTCGTCGGCCAGGGAGCCCCAGGCGAGCATGGGGCACTCGGTCAGCCCGTAGCCGGCGAGGATGCCGATCCCGCCCAGCTCGCGCCTCACCTCCTCGTGCAGCGCCGCGGACTTGGCGGCCCCGCCGCTCAGGAACGACTTGGCGTCGGGAAACAGGGGCGCCTGCTCCGGATGGGCCCGCTGATACGCCAGGTAGGCCCGGATGAAGGGGACTCCCGAGCCGACGTGGGTCACCCCGCGGGCACGCTGGCGCTCGATCTCCCGGGCGGGCTCGAAGGTCTCCGCGATGACCAGCTCGTGGCCCGTGCGCAGCGCGGACATGAGGTGCACGGGGCCTGCTATGTGGGCGGCGGGAATGAGGAAGCTGACCACGTCGGCGGAGTCCAGGCGCAGCGCGCTGTCCATCGTGCGGGTCGCCGCCATGATCGTGGCGTCGCGGTGCTTGACACCCTTGGGGTCGGCGGTGGTGCCGGACGTGTAGAAGTACCAGCGCGCCGGTCCGGCCGCCCCGCCCGGCGCGGCCCCGGAAAAAGGTGGCAACAGGGCCGGGTCGTCTGTCGGGAGACCGTCGTCCGCGACGAGTACGTCGAGTCCCGGCTGCCCGGCAGCGATGTCACGGGCCATCGCCTCGTGGTCGAAACCGCGGAACACCCGGGGCACGATCAGCAGCGAGGGCCGCGCCTGGCGGCAGACGAACTCGACCTCACGCCTGCGCAGAATGGACACGAGCGGGTTCTGGACCGCCCCGAGCCGGCTCAGCGCCACCATGAGGACGAACGCGGACAGCCTGGTGGGCAACTGCCAGGAGACGACGGTGCCTTCCGTCACACCTCGGGCGGCCAGCCCCGCGGCCACCCGCTCGGCCTCGCCGCGGAGCCCGTCGAAGGTGAGCGAGCCACCGTACTCGTCCACCGCGAACACCTTGTCCGGCGTGGCCTCGGCCCGACGTGACACCAGCTCCCACAAATGATCCACGTCGATCACTCGGGTCACCTCCCATAAGTTACACGGTCGTCAGATCTCCTGAGGCTCGCTGAATCGACATCGCCTAGTCAAGGATGAATGCGGTACAGATTATTGACGAAGACGTCAGACCAGCGCGATGGTACGTACGCACTCCGCATGGCCGAGCCTCGTGGGAGGAAGAGAACATGGGCAGGGTCGAGGGAAAAATCGCGCTCATCACCGGTGCCGCACGCGGGCAGGGCCGCAGCCACGCGGTGCGCCTCGCCGAGGAGGGTGCCGACATCATCGCCGTGGACGCCTGTGTGGACGTGGCGAGCAACGGATATCCGCTGGCCACGCCCGAGGACCTGGCGGAGACGGCCCGCCAGGTGGAGAAGGCGGGACGGCGCGTGATCGCCCGTCAGGCCGACGTACGGGACGCCGCGGGGCTGCGCGCGCTGGTGGCCGAGGCCGTGTCCGAACTCGGCGGCCTGCACATCGTGGTCGCCAACGCCGGGATCGCACCGCTCGGTCCTGGCCCGGTGCAGGCGTTCGCCGACGTGGTGGACATCAACCTCGGCGGCACCGTCAACACGGTGCATGCCGCCCTGCCGTACCTCAAGGCCGGCGCCTCGGTCATCGCCACCGGTTCCGTGGCCGCGTTCCTGCCGGGCACCACCGGCACGGACGCCGGCGGCCCCGGCGGCGCGGGCTACGGCCTGGCCAAGCGTGTGGTCGCCCAGTACATCAACGATCTCGCCGTGCAACTCGCCCCCCAGTCCATCCGAGCCAATGCCGTGCACCCGGCCAACTGCAACACGGACATGCTGCAGAGCGACCCGATGTACCGCATGTTCCGGCCGGACCTCGACCAACCCACCCGCGAGGACGCCGAGCCCGCGTTCCACGCCATGCAGGCCATGCCGATCCCGTACGTCGAGCCGCTCGACGTCAGCCACGCGGTGCTCTTCCTCGCCTCGGACGAGTCCCGCTATGTCACCGGTCTCCAGCTGCGGGTCGACGCTGGAGCCGTCATCAAGGTCCAGCCCTGGAAGCAGTGACACCCGGCAACGGCTCGCTCTTCACGACCGGCGCCCCTCGGCCAGGGCCCGCAGCGCCCTCTTGTCGGTCTTCAGCAGGGGTGTGAGCGGCAGTTCCGGCACGACCTCCAGCCGGTCGGGTGCCTTGTAGTCGGCCAGCCTGCCCCGGACCAGGGCCCGCAGGTCGTCGAGCGTCGGCGGGCGGCCGGGGTCCGCCGGCACGACGAAGGCGACCCCGATCTCGCCGATGACCGGTGCGGGGGCGCCCACGACAGCGACCCTGTCGACCGCCGGATGGTCGGCGAGCACGTGCTCGACCTCCATCGGGTAGACGTTGTAGCCGCCGCGGATGTAGAGGTCGTCGGCGCGGCCGGCCAGCGTCACGTTCCCGTCGGGGGTGAGGTGGCCGAGGTCGCCGGTGGTCAGCCAGCCGTCGGAGTCCAGGACGGCGGCGGTGAGTTCGGGCGCGTTCCAGTAACCGCGCATGGCGCAGGGGCTCTTGAGGTGGATGCGCCCAACCTCACCGTCCGGCAGGGGCTTGCCCTCCTCGTCACGGATCGCGATCTCGACGCCGCTCTGCGGTCGCCCCACGGTGCGGTACTGCACCTCGGGCGGGTCGGCCGGGTCGGTGCCCGTGATGCTCGGCGACTCCGTCATCGCGTACCGGACGACGAGCGGGCAGCCCAGGACACGGGCGACCCGCTCGACGAGCTCCGGCGGGGCGGGGGCTGTGGCGGACACCCCGAGGCGTAGCCGGGGCAGCCGTACGCGGTCGATCCCGGGTACTTCGAGCAGCTTGGCCCACTGGGTGGGGACGCCGCCCGCGACGGTGATGTCCTCGTCGATCAGTTGCCGGAGCATGTCGTACGCCCGCCACGGGGTGGGGCTGACCACGATGGTGGAGCCGGTGGCTAGCTGGTCCCAGAGCTTGGCCATGTATCCGGCGTGCGGGAACGGGGTGCCGGTCAGCCGCCGGTCGTGACGAGCCGTCAGGACGCCGCCGGTGATCAGCGCGGCGGCGAGTCCGCGGTGGTCGAACCAGGCGCCTTTGGGGACTCCGGTGGTCCCGCTGGTCCAGATGATCGCGGCGGGGTCGGTGGCGGCGCCGCGCGGGCGGCGCCGGCCGAGGCCGGGTTGCCGGTAGCAGGCGGCGAGTTCACGGCGGGCCAGGACCGGGGTGCCGTACGGCAGCGGCGGCAGGTCCAGGTCCGTGTCGCGGATGACCAGGGCGGGCCGGCACTGGGCGATGACCGAGTCTGTCTCGTCCGGTCCGAGACGGGTGTTCAGTCCGGTGGTCACGGCGCCGAGCAGGGCGGTGGCGGCGTAGCAGACCGCGTAGTCGACGGACGAGGGGAGCATGAGGGCGACCACGTCGCCCTGTCTCACCCCGCGGTCGGCGAGTACGGCGGCCAGGCCGTCGGCGGCCCGCGCCCACTCGGCGAAGGTGAGGCGGCGCGGGCCCTCGACATAGGCCTCGTGGTCGCCGTGTTCGCGCACCGCCACGTCCAGTGCGTCGGCCAGGGTCTCGACGCTCACGTACGCCCCAGGATCAGGGTGCCGCTGGAGCAGAACCAGCCGCCGGTACCGCTCACGCAGGCCAACTCGGCGTCGGGCACCTGCCGTTCACCGCACTCCCCGCGCAACTGGCGTACCGCCTCGACGATGAGGAACAGGCCGCGCTGCCCGGGGTGGCAGGCGGACAGTCCACCGCCGTCGGTGTTGGTGGGCAACTCGCCGCCGTTCCTCAGCCGCCCCTTCTCGACGAAGGCCCCCGCCTCGCCCTTGGGGCAGAAGCCGAGGTCCTCCAGGGTGATGAGGAGCATGTACGTGAACGCGTCGTACAGTTCGCACACGTCGATGTCCTGGGGCCGCACTCCGGCGCGTTCGAAGGCGAGCGGCCCGGACACGGCGGCCGGTCCGGTGGTGAAGTCGGGCCACTGGCTGGTCGCCATGTGGCTGACGTACTCGCCGGTGCCGAGGATGTGGACGGGTGCCTTGGGCAGATCGGCAGCCCGGTCCTCGGCGACGATCACTGCCGCCGCACCGCCGTCGGAGCGGATGCAGCACTGGAGCTTGGTGAACGGGTCGGCGATCACCGGCCCCGACAGCACGTCGTCCACGGTGATGGGATCGCGGAAGGACGCCTCGGGGTTGGTGGCCGCGTTGGCCCGCGCGGAGACCGCGATCTCGGCCAACTGCTCGATGGTGGTGCCGTATTCGTGCATATGGCGGCGCGCGGCCATGGCGTACTTGGAGATGAGCGTGTGCCCGTACGGGGCCTCCCACTGCTGGGGCCCGCGCGAGCCCCAGTCGAGGCTGGCGGTGCGCAGTCCCCTCCGCAGGTCGGATCGGGCCGTCGAGCCGTAGGTCAGCAGGACCACGTCGGCGTGTCCGGCGGCGATGGCGTCGGCGGCGTGGGCGGCCATGACCTCCCAGGAGGCGCCGCCCACCGAGGTGGAGTCGATCCAGCGCGGGCGCAGGCCGAGGTACTCCGCCATGTCGACGGGGGGCAGGGTGCCGAGCGAGGTGGAGCCCAGACCGTCCACGTCAGAGGGGCGCAGACCGGCGTCGGCGAGGGCGCGGCGGGCTGCCTGCGCGGCCAGGGCGTACGGCGTCGCGTGGCCGACCCGGCCGACGTCGGACAGGGCGACGCCCGCGATGACGGCACGACGGCTCATCGGCCGGCTCCGGCGGGGGTCTGCGCGGACGGCTCGGCGCTCGGAGTCGAGGCAGTCGGCTCGGTGGCTTCTGCCCGTACGGCCGAGGCCGTCAGGCTGCTGATCAGCTGGAGGGTCTCGCGGGACGAGACCAGCAACTGGTCCAGGACCCGGGCGCGCTTCGCGTACAACTGGGCGTCGTGTTCGTGGGTGTAGCCCATGCCGCCGTGGATCTGGATGTTCTCGGAGGTGTTCCTGAGGGCGGCGTCCGCGCTCACGGTGCGCGCGGCGGCGGCGTGGAACTCGGCGTCCGGGCGGTCCTCGGCCAGTGCGAGGGCCGCGAAGAGGAGTTGGGCCCTGGCTGCCTCGGCGCGTACGGCCATGTCGGCGCAGCGGTGTTTGACGGCCTGGTTCACGCCGATGGGTCGGCCGAACTGGACGCGGTTCTTGGCGTGTTCGACGGCAAGGTCACGGGCGGCTTCCGCGATGCCGGTCTGCAGCGCGGCGACGAGAACGGAACCGCGCAGGAAGGCAGGTTCCAAGTCGGGGCCGACCGAGACGAGCGCGGGCTGCCGGTGCACGGAGGCCGTGGCCAGCCGTATGCCGGGGTCGATCGGCGGCAGCTGCCGGGGGATGCCGAAGGCAGCCGTCTCCAGCAGCACGGCGCCCTGCGGCTCGACGACGGCGACCAGCGCGGCCCCCGTCGTGTCGATCAGATCGAAGTCGCCGGACACGACCTCCAGGCCGCCCGATGCCTCGGGGCCTGTGGCGGCGCGCGCCCCGACCCGGCGCTGGGCGGTTCCGACCACGATCTCGCCGGCGGTGATGGCCTCGACGAGATCGTCACGCCCCGCCGCGGCGGCGATGTGGGCGCCGAGCACCGTGGCGACGAAGGGGCCGGGTGCGAGGTGGCGTCCGATCTCCCGGAAGAGCAGGGCTTCCTCGGCCGCCGTGTACCCGACTCCGCCCTGTTCCTCCGGGAGTCCGAGCCCGAACCAGCCCAGGCGGGCGGCCTGCTGCCACGAGGCCCGGTCGAACGCCTCGGCCTCACCGGCGCGTTCACGCAGGGAGGAGATCGGCATCTCCTTGGCCAGGAACTCGGCCGCGGAGGCGATGACGGCCTCTTGGTCGGCGGTGGGAAGGAGGTCCATGTTCGTCCTCTCAGGTGTCGGTACCGGCGGCCGTGGCAGTCGAAGTGGAAGTGG
Source organism: Streptomyces sp. NBC_00554 (assembly GCF_041431135.1). NCBI lineage: Bacteria > Bacillati > Actinomycetota > Actinomycetes > Kitasatosporales > Streptomycetaceae > Streptomyces > Streptomyces sp. NBC_00554. Next base: position 207,573 of record NZ_CP107799.1, read on the forward strand.
AACTGGCCAGGATCCGGGCCAGCGTGTCCACGTCCTCGACCGACCGCAAGGCATCGTTCAGATGGGTGCAGGTGCTCGTGCCGGTGAGTTCGGCGCGTACCCAGCGGCGCAGGCCGTCGACGGTGCGGCCGACGAGCCGGCCGGCGCCCGCCGCCGCGGCCGGGCATTCGGTCCACGGCAGGGCACGGGGCTCGGCCTTCAGCGCGAGGATCTCCAGCGTGGCGGGGTCGATCCGGCCGTCCACCGCGTAATCGTGGATGACCGTCTCCACGCCGTCCGGGCTCATGTGGGTGTCCCGGTAGAACACGTCGAGGGCGAGCGGCCGGCCGTCGATCAGGTCCAGGCGCCGTCGTCGCCGCATGCCGTAGGCCGGCAGTGGTCCGGTGTGGTGCCAGGACCAGGGGTCGTCGTCCGGTTCCAAGACGGGTGCCAGGGGTCCCTGGACCGTCGGCATGGTCCCGGTGCGGCCGATCTCAAGGAGCATGGTCCCGTCCGAGCGCCAGCCGGAGCAGATGTCCGCCTGCTGCAACGCGTACGGGCCGGTGTCCCGTTTGCTGATCCGCTCGTTCCCGGCGCCGACCGCGTACCCGCTGACCAGGGCGGCGCCCGGCAGGTCGTCGAGCAGCAGGTGCGTCAAGGTGGCCCGCTCGCGCTCCTCGGGGAGCGCCCGGCCCACCCGGGAGCGGAATCCGGCGGAGACGGAGGCCCCCAACAGGTCCTGCGCGCCGGGGAGTTCGGGAGTGGTCCGGATCTCGGTGAGCGCGAAGTGCCCGGCGTAGTCGACCCGGGCGTGCACGGCGGCCTCCGCGACGACGGTCGCCCGGCCGTCCGGGCCGGTGAGCAGGTCACGGGCCCGCCCGGAGAGGATCAGCTCCCCGTCGACGCCCCCCGGGCGCAGCATGTCGATGCTGCTGGTGCGCCGCAGTGAGCCGGGGCGGCGCGGCGGGGTGTGGGTGGTCGGGTGGTGCGGGCCGTGTCGCGGGTGCGCGGGGCGTCGGTCCGTGGTCATCTCCTGCCTCCTCAGCCGAGCACGAAGGGATCGCGGGTGCGGCCGGTGGTCTCGATCCAGACGGCCTTCTCCTCGAGGTACTCGCCCAGTCCCTCGGTACCGTTCTCGCGCCCGAATCCGCTGTTCTTGACACCGCCGAAGGGCATCGCGTAGTTGAGCGTGCGGTACGCGTTGACCCAGACCGTGCCGACCTTCAGCGCGCGGGTCATCCGGAAGACCCGGCGTACGTCGGCGGTCCAGATCCCCGCGGCCAGTCCGTAGCGGGAGTCGTTCGCCAGCCGTACCGCCTCGTCCTCGTCGCCGAAGGGCACAGCGGCGAGCACGGGGCCGAAGATCTCCTCGCGGCACACGACCGAGTCGTTGGGCAGGCCGGTGATGAGGGTGGGCTGGAAGAACAGGCCGCCGTGCCCGCCGTCGCCGCCGCCGACGCGGATGACGGCGCCTTCCTTGCGCGCAGTGTCGACGTAGTGCTGGATCTTCTCCAGCTGGCCGGGGAAGCAGATGGGGCCCATCTCGGTGGCGCTCCCGGTGGGGTCTCCCATGACGATGGAGTCGGCGCGTTCGGCGACCCGGTCGACCACCTCGTCGAAGACGTCCGCGTGGATCAGTGCCCGGGAGCCGGCGATGCAGGTCTGCCCGGCCGCGGCGAAGATCCCGGCGATCAGTCCGTTGGCGGCGGCTTCCATGTCGGCGTCCGGGAAGACGATGTTCGCCGACTTGCCGCCCAACTCCAGGGTGGCGGGGGCGAGATGGGAGGCGGCGGCCGCGGCCACGGCGGCGCCGGTGGTCTCGGAGCCGGTGAAGGAGACCCGGTCGACTCCGGGGTGCCTGACCAGCCACTCCCCCACCTCCCGGGAAGCGCCGCTGACGGTGTTGAACACTCCCGGCGGGAAGCCCGCGCGTTCGAACAGCTCGGCGAACTTCAGGATGGAGACGGGGGCGTGCTCGGACGGCTTGGCCACCACGGTGCAGCCGGCCGCCAGCGCGGGCGCGAGCTTGAAGGTGAGCAGCAGCAGGGGCGAGTTCCAGGGGAGTACCGCGGCCACGACGCCCACGGGTTCCCGGCTTACGTAGCCGAAGAAGTCGGGGCGACCGGTGTCGACCACCCGACCCTCGATCTTGTCGGCGAATCCGGCGTAGTACTCGTACCAGGCGGGCAGCGAGCGCACCTGGCCGCCCATCTCGCGCAGCAGCTTGCCGTTGTCGCGGGTCTCGGCCAGGGCGAGTTCGTCGGCCGCCGCCTCGATCTCCTGGCCCAGGCGGCGCAGCAGCCGCGCGCGTTCGGCGCCGGACAGGGCGCCCCAGGGCCCGTCGAAGGCGGCGCGGGCCGCGGCCACCGCGTCGTCGACGTCCCGTGCGGTCGCCTCGGCGACCTGGGCCCATGGACCGCCCCGGTAGGGGTCCAGGGAGTCGAACGTCGTACGGCCCGGGCGCCGCTCGGCGCCGATGGTCATGGCGATGGCTTCCATGTCTCTCCCCAGCAGGCTTCAGGTATCGGTGCGGTAGCGGGCGGCGAGTTCCTCGCTGCCCCGGGCGAGCAGGGTCACGTCGGCCCCGACGAGGACGAAGGTGCAGCCGAGCCGCAGATACCGGCGGGCGGCGGGCTCGGCGAAGGCGTTGATTCCGGCGGCCTTGCCCTGCCCGAGGATGGCGCCGATGCCCTGTTCGATGCGGCTCAGCACGTCCGGGTGGTCGGGGTTGCCGAGGTGGCCGAGTGACGCGGCGAGGTCGGCGGGGCCGATGAAGACGCCGTCCACGCCGTCGACCGCCGCGATCTTCTCCAAGTGGTCAATCGCGTGGGCGGATTCGGCCTGAACCAGGACGGTGATGCCGTCGCCCGCCTGCTGGAGGTATCCGGGCACCCGGTTCCAGCGCGAGGCGCGGGCGAAGGCGCTGCCCACGCCGCGGATCCCGTCGGGCGGATAGCGGGTCGCCCGCACCACCGCCTCTGCCTCCTGCGCCGAATCCACCATGGGGACCAGGAGGTTGCGTACGCCGATGTCGAGGAGCCGTTTGATCAGTACGGGGTCGGCGGACGTGGGACGCACGACCGGTTCGACCGGATAGGGGGCCACGGCCTGGAGCTGGGCGAGCACCGACTGCGGGTCGTTCGGCGCGTGTTCCATGTCGATGAGCAGCCAGTCGAGGCCGCCGCCCGCGCAGATCTCGGCGATGTAGGGGCTGCCGGAGGCGACCCACATCCCGATCTGCGGGCGCCCGGAGCCGAGTTGGCGCCCGAAGCCGCCGCTGTCAAGTGCCGGCATGGCTCTCCCCGCTCTCCCTGGTCTCCCTGGTCTCCCTGATCTCCCTGGTCTTCCCAATCTCCGTGCTCCCCTTGCCCTTCTCGCCGAGGAACCGGCAGGTGATCGTGCCGAGTGGCCCGTAGTCGGCCTGGAAGGTGTCGCCGTCGTGGGCGTGCACCGGCCGGGTGAAGGAACCGGCGAGGATGATCTGGCCCGCTTCCAGCTCCACGTCGTGCGGGGCGAGCTTGTTGGCCAGCCAGGCCACTCCGTTGGCGGGGTTGTTCAGTACGGCAGCGGCGACCCCGGACTCCTCGATGGAGCCGTTGCGATACAGCAGGGCAGAGGCCCAGCGCAGGTCGACGTCGAGCGGTCGCACCGCCCGGCCGCCGAGCACCAGGCCGGCGTCGGCGGCGTTGTCGGCGATGGTGTCCACGATGGTGCGCAGATGGCCGGTGTCCGGATCGCTCATCTGGACGCGGGCGTCGAGGATTTCGAGGGCCGGGGTGACGAACTCCGTCGCCCGCAGCACGTCGAAGAGGGTGCAGCCGGGGCCGCGCAGGCTCTCTCCCAGGACGAAGGCCAGCTCGACCTCGACCCGGGGCCGGATGAACCGGTCGACGGGCACGTCGGAACCGTCATCGAAGAGCATGTCGTCGAAGAGGGCGCCGTAGTCGGGTTCGGTGATCGAGACGGCCTGCTGCATGGCCCGCGAGGTCAGTCCGATCTTGCGCCCGATGAGGCGGCGGCCCTCGGCGAGCTTGCGGTCGACGAGCGTGCGCTGGACCTCGTACGCGTCCTCGATCGTCATCTCCGGGTACTGGAGGGAGAGTTGGCGGATCGGGATCCGGGTGCGTTCGGCGTCGTGCAGCCGGTCGGCCGCGTCGCGCAGGTTGTCGGCGTTCGGGCGGGCAGCGGTCGGGCGGTCGTCGGCCGTCGTCATCGTCGGCGCCGTCATCGGCTCAGCAGGAAGTCGAGGGCGACCGTGTTGAAGGTCGCCGGGTCCTCGAAGTGCGGCCAGTGGCGGACGTGCGGCATCTCCAACAGACGGGCGCCGGGGATGAGTTCGGCCACGCGGTATGCCGTGCTGCGGTACTCGTTGCGTTCGCCGGAGGCCACGACCAGGGCCGGTGCCTTGATGGAGGACCACTCCTCCTCGGTGAGCAGATTGCGCTGCCGTACGTCCGGATCTTGAAGGATGAGTACGTGGTCGATGACGGCCTTCGTCTCCGGGAGCCGGTAGATGGCCTGGCGCAGGGCGATCACGTCCGGGATGCGGTTGCGTTCCTCGGCCATGAGGTTGAGAAACATGGCCCTGATGGACTCCCAGGTGGGGTCGTCCACGGCGCGGGTGCGCTCGGCCCGGATGCGTGCCATGTTGCTCGCGGTGCCGACGAGGCCGGCCGGGGAGCACAGGATGAGCCCGTCGACGCGCTGCGGGTGGGTGAGCGCGAGGCGTGCGGCGACCCAGGAGCCGAGGGAGGTGCCCGCGAAGGATGCCTTCTCGATGCCCAGTCGGTCCATCAAGCCGGTGACGTGGCGGGCGTACACGTCGATGTCGTAGTCGTAGTCGGGTTTGTCGGAGAAGCCGTTGCCCACCATGTCGAGCGCCACGCAGCGGAAGTGCCGGGAGAGCGGGCCGAGGTTCGAGGCCCAGGTCTCCCAGTGGCCGCCGGTGCCGTGCAGCATGACCAGGGCGGGGGCCTCCGGGTCTCCCGCCTCGACGTAGCGCGTGGAGACGCCGTCGACATCCGTCCATGCCTGCCGGAACGGCACCTCGCGCAGTTCGGTCCAGATACTCCGGTAGTCGGCGTACCGGTCGGGCTCCTCGTGCAAGCCGGTCTCGACTTCGCTCATCGCGCCGCCCTCTCCCGTGTCTCCCGTGGTCACTGTGCGGCCAGCCGGGCGGCCAGCTCCTGCTGCCAGACCTCGACGGGTTTGGCGGTGCCGGTCTCCCCGATGAGCTTCTCGGTCTCCGCGCGGATTTCCTCGTCACTCCGGTCGAAGTCGAGCGTGACCCGCCAGGGCTGGCTGACGTACCAGGGCGTGGGGGTGTACAGCTCCAGCCGGTTCCCCTCCGGGTCCTCGAAGTAGATGCTCCAGCTGTTGCCGTGGTTGCGGCCTTCCATGCCGGCCGCGCCGAGTTCGAGCGCCCGCCGGTGGAACCAGCGCAGCGAGCCGAGGTCGTCGTCGTTCAGCCGGAAGGAGAGCTGGCTGAGCAGCACCGTCCCGCGCGGTGCCTCGCGGCCGGTCACCAGGACCAGTTGGTGGTGTTCGTCGGCCTTGCGGCTCAGGAAGGTGAGGCGGCGGCCGAGGAACTCCCCGCTGTCGCTCACCGCCATCCCCATGAGCTCGGTGTAGAAGCCGACCATGGCGTCCATGTCGTCGACATAGAGCCCCAAGTGGGTGAGCTGTGCAGGTGGCGGAGTGTTCATGGTCCTCCCTCGATGACCTGGGGAGCGATGCGGCGGGGTGGCTCCCGCACGGGCCCCAGTTGGGTGCTCAGGACGATAGTATCTGACATCAATGTCGTCTAGATCTAGCACCCGTGAGCACACCCGTCTTATCCTGCTGAAAACCCGGAAGATGCGCAGGATCACCGAGATATGTTCCCGGTCGCCGTACAGATGGAGTCCCATGCCGAGCAGTGATGGACACCGGGAAGGCTTCCCGCAATTCAATGCAGTTCTGACGAATGAGTTCGCATCGGTCCGGCTGTCGGTGGACCTCTGCGGTCACACCCCCCGGCTCCGTGTCGAGGACCTGGAGACCGGGGACGCGATCCACATCGATCCGCTGGAGCTCGCCAGCTTCTGCCAGGTGACCGAGCCGGACCGGGCCGACTGGCTGCGCGTGGGCCAGTACCGGTCGGACGCCGTCGTATGAGGGCACGACTGAGGTCACGAACGCGCGCGAGTAGCGGCCTGAGGGAGGACGCATGACGTACCCGGCCATCATCGGACTTGGCATGACCGAGATGTCCCTGCGGCCCGGCGGGACCGCCCGCGAACTGGCGCACCGGGCCGTGTCCGCCGCCCTGGCCGACGCCGGACTGACCCGCGCGGACGTGGACGGACTGCTGGTCGGCTCCAGCCAGGGCGTCCGCCCGGACCGGGTGGGCGTGTCCCTGGCCCGGCAGGGCGGCTTCGGCGACCTCGCGCTGCTGGAACACGTCGAGATCAAAGGGGCCACGGCCGCCGCGATGATCCAGCGCGCCGTGCTCGCGGTACGGGCCGGGCTCGCCCGCACCGTCGTGTGCGTCTTCGCGGACGCGCCGCTCCAAGCCGGCGGCGGCTCCGGTTCCACGTACGCGCACAGCGGCGGCACCGAGGGAGCGCGCGGCCTCGAACGCGCCTCGGGGGTGCTCGGTTCCGTCCCCACGTACGCCCTGCTGGCCTCCCGCTATCTGGCACTCACCGGCGGTTCGGAGGAGGACCTGTGCGCGGTGGCCCGCACCGCACGCGCCTGGGCGGCGGGCAATCCGCACGCCGTCGCCCGCACCCCGCTGAGCGCCGACGACTACTTCGCGGGCCGGATGATCTCCACCCCCCTGCGGCTGTACGACTGCGCGCGCCCGGTGAACGGCGCCGTGGCCCTGGTCGTCGGCGCACCCGGCCGGGACAGCGGCGGGCCACCGCCCGTCCATGTGCGCGGTATGGCGCAGCACCACTCCATGCGGCGCCGGCGCGCCGGGGCGGAGTCCTGGTTCGACCAGGATTCCTCGGCCCTGCGGGCGGCTGCCGACCGCGCCCTCGTCATGGCACGCCGACGGCGCTGGGACGTCGACGTCCTGGAGCTGTACGACCCGTTCAGCGTCGTCACGTTGTGCCTACTGGAGGGGTACGGGTTCTGCGAGCCGGGGCACGCCGGGAAGCTGGCCCGCGCCGGCGCTCTCGGGCCCGGGGGCGAGCTGCCGGTCAACACGGGCGGCGGACAGCTGGCGGGCTTCTACCTCCAGGGCATGACGCCGCTCGCCGAGGCCGTCGTCCAGCTGCGCGGCACGGGAGGCGCCCGGCAGGTCCCCCGGGCGGCCACCGCCTTCGTGGCGGGCATCGGCGGCCGCGTCGACCACCACGCCTTCCTCGTACTCGACCGGGAGCCGCTGTGACCTCCGACCCCATGACCTCGACATCCGACGCGGTGGCGCCGGACTGGCTGGTCGCCGACGAGCTCGCCCCGGCCGTGACAGGCACGCTCGCCCCGCTGTACGAGGCTGCCGCCACCGGGGTGCTGGCCCTGCCGTTCTGCGGCGACTGCGGCGCGACCCTCGAACTCGACCAGGATCTCTGCGACCGGTGCGCGTCCGGCTCCGTCGTCTGGCGGCGGGTCGAGCCGGTGGGCGTGGTCCACGCGGTGACCACCGTGCACCGGCGTGAGCCGCGGCTGACCCGGCCGTCCGACCGCCCGTACCACGTGATCGATACCGAACTGGCCAGCGGGCACCGCCTCGTGCTGACCACCGACAGACCGGCGGACACACCACCCGCGATCGCGGACCCCGTCCCTATCGGCTTCCGCACCGTGGGCGGCACCGTCCTCCCGGCGGTGTCCCTGACCGCCGTACGCGGCGCACCCGACGCAGGTGTGCCCGCCGAGCCCGACAACCCGGAGACCGCCTGATGACCACCCTCGACAACCCGCCTGCCGAAACCACCGAGGCCGCCAACCCCACCAACACCTTCGACGTGGAGGCCCTGGTGCGCCCCGACCGCGTCCACGGCTCCGTCTACACCTCACCGGAGATCTTCCGCCGCGAGCTGGAGCAGATCTTCCGCAAGGGGTGGGTCTATGTGGCCCACGACAGCGAGGTCCCCGAACCCGGCGACTACATCACCCGCATGATGGGCCAGGAGCCGGTCATCGTGGCCCGCGGCAAGGACGGCCAGGTCCGTGTCCTGGCGAACCGCTGTGCCCACCGCGGCAACCGGCTCTGCAACGCCGAGCAGGGCAACGCCACCTCCTTCCGGTGCCCGTACCACGGCTGGACGTTCAGCAACGAGGGCCCGCTGGTCGCCGTACCGATGAGGAACGGCTACGCGGACCGCTACGACTCGCTGCGCGGCGAACTCGGCCTCACCCCGGCCGCCCGTGTGGACACCTACCGGGGCTTCGTCTTCGCCTCCCTCGCTCCCACCGGCATCTCCCTGCTGGAGCACCTGGGGCGCTCCACCGACGCCATCGACCGGCTCCTCGCGCTGTCCCCCGCCGGTGAACTCCAGCTGGGCGCCGGGCACATGAAGCACTTCCAGAACTGCAACTGGAAGATGGTGATGGAGAACAACGTGGACGGCTACCACGCGCTGTTCACCCACAAGTCGGTCTACGACGCCGTACGTCCGGCCAAGGTCTCGCACCAGCCCGCGAAGGTGAAGGTCCTGGTACGCGACCTCGGCGGCGGCCACTCCGAGATCGACTACAGCGAGGAGTACGAGAAGCTGGACGAGGAGTTCGTCTGGTTCGGCCGCAGCCCGCGCGAGAAGCTGCCCGCCTACGTGTCCGCGATGGAGGCGGCGTACGGCCCCGAGCGCACCCATCACTCCCTGGTGGTCGGCCCGCCGCACACGCTGATCTTCCCCAATCTCTTCCTGGCCGAGATGAACATCATGACGGTGGATCTGCTGGCCGCCGACCGCACCGTCGCCTACACCACCCCGGCTCTCCTCAAGGGCGCCCCGGAGCTCAACGGCAAGATGCTGCGCCGCACCGAGGGCGCGATGGGCCCGGCCGGCTTCCTGATCGCGGACGACGGTGAGATCGGCTTCCGCAACCAGCGCGGGCTCGCGGCGCGCGGATCCGAGTGGCTGCAGCTCAGTCGCGGCCTCGAGAGCGACCTCGACAACGAGACCGGAACCGTCAACTACGACAAGAGCTCCGAGACCCCGCAGCGCGGCTTCTGGCGCGAGTGGGCCCGAGTGATGGGAGCGTCCGCATGACCACGGTGGCGAACACCGACGCCGGGACGAGCGAGGCGACCCGGCCCGTCTTCACACCCGTCGACCCCGAACTGGCCGCTTTCATCTACCTGGAGGCCCGCCTCGCCGACGAGTCGCGTTACTCGGAGTGGGAGGCCCTGTGGGACGACGACGCCTGCTACTGGGTCCCCATGCGCGAGGGCGACGACCCCCAACGGAACCTGTCCTACATCTACGACAACCGGCGCCGGCTGCGCAGCCGGATCGCCCAGCTCAACACCGGCTCCCGGCACGCGCAGACCCCGCCCTCACGGATGCGGCGCACGGTGTCCAACCTGGAGGTGCTCGCCCAGGACGGCGACACGGTGACCATCGCCTCCAACTTCGCACTCCACGAGTACCGCTACGAGCTGACGGTCTGGGCCGGCCGCTACGTCCACCGCATCCGCACGGGCCCGGGCGGGCCACGCCTGGTGGAGAAGACCGTGCACCTGGTGAACGGGCACGGCGCCGTGCCGACGCTGGCGTTCCTGATCTGACCCCGGCACCACACAGCTGCTCTCAGAAGCTACGTCTGAGGCCTGACAACCAGGCAGGGTCCTGACGTTCGTCGTGGCGCGGGCGCCGCGCCGGGCGAGCGTGTCCTGCGGGCTCACGAACGAGTGACGCTTCCCGCGCCGATACCGGGCGTCGGCCAAGGTCCGCAGTCGCAGGGTCAGCGGTCCGATCAACCGGTGCTGACGGGTCGGCGACTTGATCAGACATACGGTGGCAGGCTCACGACACATCGAAGCTCCGGGCGGTGCAGGCGACTTGATCGGTCACCGGCATCAACCGGAGCTTCGTTGCGTCCGGACCGGGCCTACCACGCATCGTCATACCGTCACGACCTGCACACTCACGCGATCACCCGAGAGCAGCTGGTCGGAGCCCAGGCGCTCCGTCACTGAGCGGCACCACTACGGTAAGGGCCGAACATCCTGAATGAGGCACGCGTACGCATCGGGAACGCTCTGGACCTGATGACAACCGCGCGGGAACTGGCCGACGTCGTCGTTCCCCGGCCCGCCGATGTCGTCAGCGTCGACCCGCTTGAGCCCCTGCTCGGCAGCAACAACCCCGGCGAGGTGAACGTCCACCCGGCCCACCCGTCCCAGCCCGCCGGCTGGCCGAAGGGCACGACCGCTCCGGGCCAAGGACTCCAGCGTCGTCCAATGGTTCGCGGACGAGGACCGGCCGGTCTGGCGGGAACCGAAACCGGAACGGCGCCCGGACCCTCGATCCGAGGTCCGGGCGTCCGCGATGGCGCGAGGCGCTGCTCCGGGCCGTGGCTTCGCCGTCAGGAAGCGGTGAGGCCGCCGTCGATGACGTGCTCCATCCCGCTGATGTAGGACGAATCGTCGGAGGCGAGGAAGAGAACCAGGCTCGCCACCTCGTCAGGATCGGCCAGACGCCGGAGTGGGACGGTTTCGCCGACGCCACCGCCGTTCTCGTCGCTGGCCTCGACCATCATGGGCGTCTTGATATATCCGGGGTGGACGGAGTTCACCCGGATCCGGTCCGGGCCGAACTGCACCGCCACCTGCTTGGTCATGCCACGGGAGGCGAACTTGCTCGCGACGTAGGCGAGGCTGGGGGCACCGACGACGGAGACCATGCCGGCCGTCGAGCTGATGTTGACGATCGCCCCGCCGCCCGCCCTCTTCATGGAGGGGATGACGGTCTTCATGCCCCAGACCTGGGAGTGCTGGTTGATCGCGATGACCTTCAGGTAGTCGTCCGGCTCGATTTCCACCACGTCGGCGATCGGGCCGAGGATGCCGGCGTTGTTGACAAGGATGTCCACCGGGCCGAACGCTTCCTCGGCTCGCTCGACTACCGCGCGCCACCCATCCAGCGAACTGACGTCGTGACGGATGAACAGCGCGTTCGGGCTGAGTTCGGCGGCGATCTTCGCGCCACGGTCCTGGTTCACGTCAGTGAGGACGACCTTCGCGCCCTCGCTGACGAAACGTCGGGCATGTGCCTCACCCATGCCCTGTGCTGCTCCGGTGATGATGGCGACCTTGCCATCGAGCTTTCCCATCTCGGGTCCATTCTTCTCGTTCGCCATGGACCGCACTCACGGTTCAGGGTCGTCGGTGTCTCGACGTCGAGACACCTTCGGCGCCATCCAGAATACTGGTACTCGGTACCAAAAAAAAGACACAGCGGTGGCGTGTTTCCGAGCGGGACCTCAGTCCTCCTCGGCCGTTGTGACCTGACCGTCGATCCACCGCTGCAACACTTCGCACAGAGGTCGCAGAGCTGCGTCGAGTTCAGGCAGGAGTGCTGACGACGGCTCGTCGACCCGCAACCAGCGGCGAAGCATCGCCGAAAAAGCCCCCTGGACAGCCGCGCCCGTGGACTGCGGCAGGACCTCCGCGGGCTCCACGCCATGTCGCTGCGCCACGTATTCCGCGATGACCGCAGCCCAGACGAGCCAGTGCGCCGCCGCCTCCCCCTGCAGGTCGGGGGACGAGTCGAGGATGGCGAACCTCTCCATCCAAAGAGGTGTGTCATCGATGGAGCGGGCGAGGTTCGCGACCACCTGCTCGCGGACGATCGTCATCGTCGCCGCGCCCTGGTCCGCTTCCCGAAGCAGTTGGGAGAGCCGATGTGTATGGGTCTCGAACTCCGCCCAGATGATCTCCGCCTTCGAACCCCAGTACCGGAACACGCTCGTACGGCTCACGCCGCTGGCGCGAGCGATCATCGGAATCGTGGTCGCGGCGTAGCCATGCTCACGGAACAGGCGCATCGCCTGTCGCTCGATCGCCTCCCGCGAAGAAACGGGTGGCCGGCCACGCCCCCGTCCGCTCGTCGTCGTCATCCGGCACACTCTGGCACAGGCCAGCGCCGTGTCGCGGACACGCTCAATCCGTTGATCCGTTACTCCCACGGCAGACCCGTCACGCGCGTTGCGGACGCAACGCGTCAAGCATGAGTCCGAGAAGTGACGCCGCGCTTCGGCGTCCACCTCCAGCACCGCGGCGCTGGAGGCCAACATCGGCAGCATGTGAGGCACATCGGGATCGTGTCCCGCGAAGTGGTGTAGCCGCGTGAACCTCCAGGGCGAGCTTCAGCGGGGACCGATCGATACGGAGCGTGACGGGTTCGGGCCGCAGCTCGTTCGTCGCCGAGGGCTCGGGCGAGCTGGCGCCGTAGCCGCGAGGCCATCGCCGCCGATCACTACGCCTTCTCTCCTGACACCATCGACCAGGACGGCAACACCCCGCGCACCTACGCCGAAAAGCTAATAGCCGCCCCCGCCCAGAGCTTCTTCTGGGACTGATCGCGGCTGACCGGAGACTGAGCTGGGACTGAACCAGGATCGAAAAGGCCGTAGAAAGAGCCGCCGCAAGACCACAGCAAAAGTGCCGCGGGCAGCAAGGAAGCCGGGCCGCCACGCCGCCCGGCTTCCTTGCTCAGAGCGCTTCACAGCGCTTGGGGCACTGCCTCTCGGAGCACTGGAGCACTACCTCTGGACCCACTTCCCTCATCTCACCGTCCCCGGCCCGCCCGCATTCAGCGCAGCCGCGCGAGCAACAGATTCGGATCCGTGCGCGTGAGGTACGCCCCGCTCGCCACGTACACGGTCGAGCCCCTGACCGCCACCGACGTCGGGTTCTCGATCCCATCCGCCACCGTCAGCACCGTCTGAACCGTGCCGTCCGAGCTGACGATGCTGGCCTGGTTGGTGCCGTTCTGGGCGGCCAGTACCTGGTCGCCGCGGCCGGTGAAGGTGAAGTCGTCGATCCCGGGCAAGCCGGTCGCCTTGACGGTGTCCGTGCCTGCCGTGCCGTCCTTGTTGATCGGTACCCGAAGCAACGTGCCGTTGCCGGTGTTGCTCACCCACACTGCACCGTCGTGCACCTTGACACCGTTGGCCCCCAACGAGGACGTCGAGGTCGAACCGGGCTGGAAGTCGGCTCCCTGTGTCCACAGGGAGGCGGTCTTCGTCTTCAGCGACACCTTCCACACGGCGCCGGACGAGGAGTCGGTCGCGTACAAGGTGTCACGGCTCGCGTCGATCGCCAGGCCGTTCAGCACCTTCACATCGGGCATCGCCACCACCAGCACGGGAGTGCCGCCGCCCGCCGGGATCCGGTAGATGCCGGAATTGGCGCCCGCGTTGTAGTTGACGTAGAGCGTGCCGTCGGCGGTGCGTACGATGCCGGACGCCGTCGCGCTGCCGGTGGTCGGCGCGGGAAGGGTCGCCAGTACGGTGATCGTCCCGCTCGTGGTCACCTGGGCCACCTGCCGGGACTTCTGGAACGTCACATCGGCGGCCCCGCCCGGCTCCAGCGTGATGTTCTCCGGCTGCTGCAGGGCGGCGATGTCGAAATGGACGACCTCGCGCGCATCGCTCAGCGGCGCGGTGGCACCGAAGGCGGTGCCCATGGTTTGTGTGCCGACGGCCAGTCCGGCGAGCACGACCGAACTCAGCAGGAGGGAGCGGCGACAGCGGCGAAGGCGAATGGACATGAGAGCTCCCGGGCCGTTGGCGGACAGATGCGAGCGGTTAATGGGCCTGATGCTCACAACCTTGTCTGGGAACAGTCCAGGATTCGGATGAGAAACCCCCTTATCTGCGCGCCGCCCGCGCTAACCGCTCGGGCCGGAGGGCTCAGCTGAGCTTCGATACCACCTTCGCGCAGACCACCGGCGAGGCCGTCCGCACCCAGCTGGACGTGGTGGCCGACATGCTCGGACGGCAGTTCCCCCAGGCCAAGACCATGCTGCTGGACGCCGCATCGGCTATCACCGCGCTCGCGGACTTACCGCCGGCGCACTGGAAGAAGATCTGGTCCACGAACCCGCTGGAGCGGCTGAACCGGGAGGTCAAACGCCGGGCCGACGTCGTCCAGCTCTTCCCCAACCACGCCGCCCTCGACCGGCTCGCCGCCGCGGTCCCAGCCGAACTCCACGACGAATGGCAGGCCGCAGGCCGGGCAGACTAAGCCACCGGCTCCCCGGCCAGCAGGCCCCGCTCGATGAACTCCGCGAGGGTCTCGATGATCGCCTCGCCGCTCGCCGGACGGCTCCCGGCCGCCAGCTCGTCGGGGACCCGCTCCAGCAACGCGATCAGGACGAGTGCGGCGACCTCGGGGCTGAGCGGGTACGCGCGTTTCACCTGGGCCAGCACCCCTCCCAGGGCGTCAACCAGGCTCGCGCCGACCTGATAGCCGAGCGCCCGTACGGTGGGGTCGTCCGGCTGCCGCTCGACCCAGGCGCGGAGCACACCCGCGTAGCGCTGTTCGATCGGCAGGAACTCCGCCAGCCAGGAGCGGAGTTGCTCTGCCGCGCCGTCTCCGGGACGGATGTCGGCGAAGCGCTCGGCCGACTCGCACAGCTGGCCGGTGGCTTCCTCGGACAGTGCCGTGAGCAGGTCCAGCTTGTCCTGGAAGTACTTGTAGAAGGTGCCGCGAGCGACGCCGGCCTCGGTGACGACGACATCGACGTTCGCGCTGTTGTAGCCGCGGGCGGCGAAGGCACGCGAGGCCGCGTCCAGCAGATGGTCGACGGTGCGGCGGGCGCGGACGCTGAGGTGGTCGAAGCGGCCGGAGGTGGGCGCCGGGTGCTTCGGCGGGCGCCCCAGCGAGCGCAGATCCGTGCCGGAGGCCTGCAGTCCGTGGGCGGTCAGGATCTCGGCCGGAGTCTCGGGGAAGAGCGCCAGCTGGACGACGACCGCCAGGCTGTCCACGACCATCTCGTCGGTGAGGCCGCGGTTCTCCCCCACGTGCCGGAGGTAGTTCACCCGGTGGACGAGGGCCGCCAGTGCCATCGAGGTGTTGCGCACGTCGGCGGTTCGGACGCCGGAGGACTCCAGCCGGACCGAGATCCGATCGGCGTAGGCGTCGGAGAAGCCGGTGACCATCTCGCCGACGGCCGCCTCGGAGGAGTCGATGTGGGCCCACTGGACGAACATGGTGGCGTATTTGTCGTAGACCCAGGCCCACTCCCCCAGCCACCAGTGGAGGTTGTCGAAGCCCTCGGTCGTCGGACCCAGCGGCCCGAGCCGCCGGACCACCCGAAGCAGCGCCGAACCGCACTCCTCCATCAGCTCGACGAAGATCTGGTCCTTGCTCTCGAAGTACTGGTAGAGCGTCGCCCGCGAGATCCCCGCGGCGCGGGCGATGTCGTCCACCGACGTCGCGTGGAACCCCCAGGTGGCGAACAGGTCGAGGGTGACGTCCACGATCTGCCTACGGGTGCGCGATCCCCGTTCACCGACCACGGGGCTCTTCGGTCCGTAGCTCGCGCGCCGGGTGACTGCGTCACCGGTCATGGTGGACTCCCTCGCTCTCACTACGGGTTCACTGAGTGCCGCCGCACCAGACTACCGTGACGCGACAGTCAGACGACCCTGAGTCGACGGACCCGTTCTTCACCCCAGTCGCCTGGCCAGCATGCCCGTGACCCTGGTGACATACTCGCCCGCCACGTCCTCGCCGACCTTGCCGCTCGCGACGAGGAGATCCGCCAGACGGCTGTTGATCAGGGCGAGCACCAGCCCGGCGACGATCTCGTAGTACGCGACATGGGGGGCGCGACGGCCGCTCAGCTCCTCGTAACGCGCCACGGTCGCGTCCCGGTCCGGGACCCCGTCGAGCCGGGTCAGCCCCTGCGCTTCACACAGGAACTCGTCGAACACCAGCCACCACCCCAGGTCGATTCCGGGCGGCCCGACGGTGGCGGTCTCCCAGTCCAGCAGCGACGCCACCGACAGATCCTCCTCGAAGATCATGTTGCCGACGCGGGCGTCTCCCCACACCACGGAGGTGGCCGCGTCCCTCGGCCGGTGGCGCCGCACGTACTCCCACGCCCTGTCGATCACCTCGGCGTCGCGGTGACGACTGTCGGCGCACCACTCGTACCACTGGCCGAGGCGTACGAGGTAGGCCTCCAGGGCGGTACCGGAGGGCGAGCCGGAGGGGGCGAGGAAGGTGAAGCCCTCGCGCCAGTCGATCCGGTGCAGCGCGGCCACCTGGGTCAGCCCCTCGTCGTAGAGCCGTCCGCGTTCCTGTGGGGTCAGGTCCACCGTCCAGCCGCGTTTGTGCCAGCTGGGAACGTCGGAGGGGATGCGGCCGGCCACTCGGTCCATCACATAGAACGGGGCGCCGAGGAGCGAGACGTCCTGCTCCGTGAACCACACGTGCGGCACCGGCACGGACGAGTGACGGGCCAGCGCCCGCATCGTCCGGGCCTGGAGGAGGGCGTCGGGTTTCACGAAGAGCTGATGACCGGTGGGTTCAACGCGCAGGACGAAGCCGTGTTCGCGCCGCGCACCGTCCGGGCCGGTCCAGACCGCGTCGAAATACGCCGTCTCGTTGGAGTAGCCCGCCTTCGGCAACACCAGTTCCCTGACGTCCACGGCCTTGGCCCCGAGCCGCATCGACAGCCAGCCGGCCAGTGTCCGCCTAGTGGCCTCCAGGTCCCGCCGTGTCGTGACCGCCATCCGCTCCTCCTCAGCCACTCCCCCCGGACTGCTCCCGGGAGGGCTCCCAAAATAGTGACACTAATGCCAGACTCGCTCCCCATGAAGACCACTGACACAACTGATCCGGCCCGCCTCGGCGCCTATGTGCTGCCCGGCCGAGTCCAGGACCCCCGCCCGGCCGTCGGTGAGGCCCGCACCGCCGAGCACCTCGGGCTCGGCAGCGTCTGGATCAGCGAACGCTGGGGCACCAAGGACCTGGCGGTACTGGCCGGCGCCATCGGGCAGGCCACCGACACGATCCGGATCGCCTCGGGAATCACCCACTTCCTCGTCCGCCACCCCG
The DNA here is from genome assembly GCF_041431135.1 of Streptomyces sp. NBC_00554. Lineage (NCBI taxonomy): Bacteria > Bacillati > Actinomycetota > Actinomycetes > Kitasatosporales > Streptomycetaceae > Streptomyces > Streptomyces sp. NBC_00554. Next base: position 224,560 of record NZ_CP107799.1, read on the forward strand.
CGGTGCTGGCCTCCACCGCCATGACCCTGCAAGCGCTCACCGGGGGCCGCTTCACGCTCGGCGTCGGGCGCTCCACCGACGCGCTGTGGAAGGCGGCGGGGCTACCCCGGATGAGCAATGCCGTACTGACCGACTCGGCCGACATCTTCCGCCGACTGTGCCGAGGCGAGCGGGTGTCGTACGACGGTCCGGCCGGGCGGTTCCCCCATCTGCGGCTGGGCGATCTCCCCTCCGACGTGCCCGTGCCGCCGGTACTGCTTGCCGCCATCGGACCGAAGACGCTCGCCCTCGCGGGGCGCCATTTCGACGGGGCGATACTGCATCCGTTCCTCACTCCGGAGGCCGTCGCGAGGTCGGCGGCCCTGGTCCGGAAGGCGGCCGAGGAGGCGGGCCGGGATCCGGCGGCCGTACGGATCCACGCCGAGGTCGTGACGGCCCCCGACCTCACCGAGGACGAGGAGAACGCGGTCGTGGGGGCGCGGGCGGTCACATACTTCCAGATCCCCTTCTTCGGCGAGACGCTCGCCGGGGCGAACGGCTGGGACACCGCCGAGCTGGAGAAACTCCGCACCCACCCGAAGCTCGCGGGTCTGCGCGGGGCCGCGGACAACCGCTTCACCCGGCATGAACTGCTCGATGTGGTCGGGTCGTTGCCGCCCGAGTGGCTGGCCACGGCATCCGCGGCCGGCCCGGCCGCGGCCTGCGCGGACCGGCTGCGCGCCTACCTCGACGCCGGGGCGGACGAGTTGATTCTGCACGGGAGCACTCCGGACTTGCTCGGTCCGCTGGTCCAGCACTTCACCTCAGCGGCCTGAGAGCGGCATGAGTGGAGCTTGAGCACGGCACGAGTGCGGTCCGAGAGCGGTCCGAGGCCGCCGCCACCGACAATTGCCTTTTAGTGACACGACTGCCAGAATCGATGAACGAGGGGACGGCAGACGGTTGCTTTCGAGCTCCCGGTACCGGCCGCCTTCACGCGCCGCCGCACGGCTGTGGGCCGTCCCGGCGCCGGCCGAAAGGTTTGCCTTGCTCACCCACGAACTTCTCTTTGTCGGGGGCCGCTGGACCGCCCCGGACAGTGACGAGACGATCGAAGTGGTCTCGCCCGCCACCGAAACACCCATCGGGCGGGTTCCTCTCGGCTCGGCCACCGATCTGGACCGGGCCGTCACAGCGGCCCGGACCGCCTTCGACTCCGGTCCCTGGCCCGCGCTGCCCCCCGTGGAGCGCGCGGAGGCGGTGGCCCGGCTCGCCGCGGCGATTCGGGCCCGGGCCGACGAGTTCGCCGACATTCTCACCGGCGAGGTCGGCACGCCACGCAAACTGTCGCCGTTCGTCCAGGTCGGCACCGCACGGGGCGTCTTCGACGCGTACGCGCGATTCGCCGCCGACTACCCGTGGTCCGAGACCCGGAAGGGAGCGCGGGGTGCGACCGTACGAGTGCGGCAGGTCCCGGTGGGCGTGGTCGCGGCGATCGTGCCGTGGAACACGCCGCTCTTCGTGTCCGCACTCAAGCTCGCCCCGGCCCTGGTGGCGGGCGCGACGGTGGTCCTGAAGCCGCCGGTCGAGACGCCCCTGCACTCCTTTCTGCTGGCCGAGGCCGCGCAGGAGGCCGGGATACCAGAAGGGGTCCTGAGCATCGTCCCTTCGGGTGCGCAGGGCGGTGAGCATCTGGTGCGCCACCCCGGCGTGGACAAGGTGAGCTTCACCGGTTCCACCGCGGTCGGCCGCCGCATCGGCGAGCTGTGCGGCAACGACGTACGCCGCTGCACTCTCGAACTGGGCGGCAAATCCGCCGCGATACTGCTCGACGACGTCGACCTGACGCCGGCCGTCGTCGGACAACTCGTCGGCGGCGCGATGACGAACAGCGGCCAGGTCTGCACGTCGCTTTCCCGTCTGCTGGTGCCGCGCGAACGGTACGACGACGTGGTCGGCGCCCTCGCCGAGGCGGTGGGCGCCCTGCGGGTCGGCGATCCGTACGACCAGGCCACCGATCTGGGACCGCTGGTGACGGAACGTCAGCGTGCGCGGGTCGAGGGATACTTGGCAGCCGGTCGTGACGAGGGCGCCCGCCTGGTGGTGGGCGGTGGCCGCCCGAAGGACCTGGACCGCGGCTGGTACGTCGAGCCGACCCTCTTCGCCGATGTCGACCCCAAGATGGCCATCGCGCGCGAGGAGATCTTCGGGCCGGTCCTCACCGTCACGCCGTACGAGGGCGAGCAGGACGCCGTCGACCTCGCCAACGACTCCGACTACGGCCTGGCCGGTGCCGTGTGGACCGCCGACCCGGCCCGCGGCGAGGCGGTCGCCACCCGCATCCGCACCGGCGTCGTCGCCGTCAACTCCTCGGCTCCGCTGGACATGTGCGCTCCGTTCGGGGGCTTCAAGCGGTCGGGGATCGGCCGGGAGTCCGGGCCCGAGGGCATCTCCGCGTACACCGAGTTCCAGACCATCGTGCTTCCCGCGAGCTGACGGCACACGTCCGCGACGCGGGAGAGAAAGAGAGCCGTTCCATGGAGACGCTTGCAGCGGTGCTGCGGGAGCGCAACACCCCCTGGTCGGTCGAACCGATCACGCTCGACCCGCCCAAGGAAACCGAGGTACTGGTCGAACTGCACGCCTCGGGGATGTGCCATTCCGACGAGCACATCGTCACCGGCGACATGCCCTTCCGGCTGCCCTGCATCGGCGGCCACGAAGGCGCGGGCGTCGTCCTGGAGACCGGAAAGCACGTGTCCTGGCTCAAGCCCGGCGACAACGTGGTCTTCGGGTTCATCCCCTCGTGCGGCCGCTGCCCGTCGTGCTCCACCGGCCACCAGAGCCTGTGCGACCTCGGCGCCTACACGTACAAGGGACGGCAGATCGCCGACGGCACCGCACGCCACCACAGCGCGGACGGCGAGGACCTCTCGACGGCCTGCCTGCTGGGCACCTTCGCCCATCACACCGTCGTGAACGAGGCGAGCTGCATCAAGATCGACCCCGGTTACCCGCTGGACAAAGCATGTCTGCTGGGCTGCGGCTTCGTCACCGGCTGGGGTTCCGCGGTCTACGCGGCCGACGTACGTCCCGGCGACGCGGTCGTGGTCGCCGGCGTCGGCGGCATCGGCGGCGCCGCGATCCAGGGCGCCCGACTGGCGGGCGCCAAGGTGATCGTGGCCATCGAACCCGTCCCGGAGAAGAAGGAAACCGCGCTGCAGCTCGGTGCCACCCATGTCGCCGCCTCGTGGGAGGAGGCGGAGTCGCTGGTCTCCGAGGCCACCTGGAACCGCGGCGCCGACAAGTTCATCTGCACGATGGGCGTGGGCCGGGGCGCCCTGATCCAGCAGGCCATGGCCATGACGGCGAAGCGCGGCCGGATCGTCGTCACCAATGTCCACGCTGCCGCCGAGACGTCGATCGACATCAGCCTGATGCAACTCACGCTCACGGAGAAGCAGTTGGTGGGCTCGCTGTACGGATCCGGCAACCCGCGCGCGGACATCCCCAAGATCCTCGAACTCTGGGGCCGGGGTCAGGTGGACCTCGACTCGATGGTCACCCGCCATTACCCGCTGGAAGCCGTCAACGAGGGCTACGACGATCTGCGCGCCGGCAAGAACCTGCGCGGTGTTCTGGTCTATCGCTGAGTCCCACCGCCCCTGGCTGAGTCGCCGTGCCGGAAGGCCGCGCTTTCCGCCATGCCCTTCATGCCCAACCGCCCACGGGAGAGACCGTGCCCCTGCCCTTCACCGACGACATAGAGCTGGACGACCTGGACTTCTGGACCCGCCCGGCGGCCGAGGTGGACGCCGCCTTTCGCACCCTGCGCGCAAGCGACCCGCGGCGGTTCTTCCACGAGCACGATCTGCGGGGCAACCGCCGGGAGGAGGGGTTCTACGCCCTCACCCGGTTCGCCGACGTCGTCGACGTCAGCCGTCGCCCCGACGAGTTCGTCTCGGGCGAGGGCGTCAACATCTTCGACAACCCGCCCGATCTGCGGGAGTTCTACGGGTCCATCATCAGCATGGACGACCCCCGGCACACCCGGCTGCGTCGGATCGTCTCGCGGGGGTTCTCGCCGCGCATGCTCTCCGGACTGGCTCCGCACATCGAGGAGACCACCCGGGAGATCGTCGCCTCGGTCGCCGGGCGCGGGCGGATCGACTTCGTGACCGAGGTCGCCGCTCTGCTGCCGCTGCGGATCGTCAACGACCTGATGGGGATCCCGCGCAGCGAGGAGCAGTTCATCTTCGAGGCCACCAACGTGGTCCTTGGCGCCAGCGATCCCGAGTACGTGGCCGACCAGTCCCCCCGCGGAGTGGCCACCGCCCTGGCCACGAAGGCCAACGAACTCGCCGAGCTGCTCCGGGAGTTGGCCGAGGCCAGGATCACCGAACCCCGCGACGACCTGATCACCTCGCTGGTCACGGGCGGCACCCGGGAAGAGGTCCTCACCCCGCAGGAACTGGCCTCCTTCTTCATTCTGCTGGTCGGCGCGGGCAACGAGACCACGCGCAACGCGATCGCCCACGGCCTGCGGCTGCTCACCGAGCACCCCGCCGAACGTGCCCGCTGGCAGGCCGACTTCGAGGCAGTGGCGCCGAGCGCCGTCGAAGAGATCGTGCGCCACTCGTCCCCGGTCGTGCACATGCGGCGCACGGTGGCCGCCGACGGAGTCCGCCTCGGCGAGCTGGAGTTCAAGAAGGGCGACAAGGTCGTCATGTGGCACTGCTCCGCCAACCGGGACGAGGACGTCTTCGACGACCCGGACCGCTTCGACGTGACCCGCTCCCCCAATCCCCACATCGGTTTCGGCGGGCCAGGACCGCACTTCTGCCTGGGCGCGCACCTCGCACGGCTGGAGATCACCATCGCCTTCCGTGAACTCTTCCGGCTGCTTCCCGACATCCGGGCGGTCGGCGAACCCCAGCCCCTGCGCTCCAACTTCGTGCGCGGGCTGAAGCACCTGGACGCCGAGTTCAGCCCCGTCGCCGTCGAGGGAGAGCGCCGATGAGCACCGACGACGTTGATGTACTGCACGAGTTCGGCGACGGGGTCGCCCGAATCACCCTGAACAGGCCCGAGGCGGCCAACGCGATCGCCCCCGAGGCCCGGGACCGGATCATCGCGCTGCTCCAACAGGCCGACGCCGACCCCGAGGTGCGGGTCGTCGTGCTGGCCGCGAACGGCCGGCACTTCTGCGCCGGCGCCGATGTCACCCGTATCCACGCCGACTCCTCGGAGCCCAAACGAGTCGGCGACGGCATGCGGCGGATCATGGGCGGCGCGCAGCGGCTGATCGCCGCCGTGCTCGACTGCGGCAAGCCGGTGATCGCGGCCGTCCAGGGCCCCGCCGCCGGGATGGGCGCCCATCTGGCCTTCGCCGCCGATCTGGTGGTGGCCGCCGACACGGCCACCTTCATCGAGTCGTTCGTGCTGCGCGGCCTGGTGGTGGATGCCGCCGGCGCGTATCTGCTGCCGCGGCGCATCGGCCTGCAGAAGGCCAAGGAGCTCGCCTTCCTCGGTGACAAACTCACCGCCCAGGACGCCCACGACCTCGGTCTGGTCAACCGGGTGGTGCCGCCCGAGGAGTTGGAGAAGGCCGTGGCGGAGTTGAGCGAACGCCTCACCGCCGCGCCCACCGGCGCCATCGCGCTGACCAAGAAGCTGTTCAACCGTTCGTTGGACGGTGACCGCGAGGAGTCCTTCCTGCTGGAGGGCGCCCTGCAGGACCTGCAGTCGTACGCCCATGACTCGGCCGAGGGGATCGCCGCGTTCAAGGAACGCCGCACGCCCCGTTACCTGGGGTGGTGAGGATGAGCGCGCTGCCCGTCATCGAGGAGGAGAGCCGCCCGTTCTGGGACGCGGCGCGGGAGGGCCGGTTCCTCGTCGTGCGCTGTGTCGCCTGCGGTGCGGTCCACCACTACCCGAGGCCGTTCTGCCCCTCCTGCTGGAGCGAGGACGTCGAGTGGGTGGAGGCGAGCGGCAGGGCGACCCTCTACACGTACTCGACGGTCTTCGTGAACGACCTGCCGCCCTTCAAGGAGCGGGTCCCGTATGTGGCCGCCCTGGTCGAACTGGCCGAGGGCCCCAAGGTGATGACGAACATCGTCGACTGCGCACCTGAAGACCTCGCGATCGGGATGCGGTTGGAGGTCACTTATCGCGTCCTCAGTGACGAGGTGACCGCACCGGTCTTCCGCCCCGCCCGCGAACACCCGAACACCTCCGACAGCAAGGAGCAGTGATATGTCCCGCCTCCTCGAAGGCAAGGTAGCCATCGTGACCGGCGCCGGTCACGGCATCGGGCGGGGCCACGCCCTGGAGCTCGCCCGGCACGGTGCGACCGTGATCGTCAACGACCTCGGCAGCTCGGTGCGCGGCGAGGGCAGCGGCCGGGACGCCGAGAAGGTGTCCGGCATCATCACCGAACGCGGCGGCAAGGCCGCGCCGAACTTCGCCGACGTCGGTGACGAGGCCCAGGCCACCGCGCTGGTCGACCAGGCGTACGAGCAGTTCGGCCGGCTCGACATCCTCGTCAACAACGCCGGGATCGTCCGTGACCGGGCGGTCTGGAACATGTCGGCCGAGGACTTCGACCTGGTGATGCGGGTGCATGTCCGGGGCACCTGGCTCACGTGTCACGCGGCGGCGCAGCGGTGGCGCGAGCTGGCCAAGGCCGGTGACAGCGGCAAGGTGTACGGACGCATCGTCAACACCACCTCGGGTGCCGGGCTGCTCGGAAACTTCGGCCAGACCAACTACGCCGCGGCCAAGGCCGCGATCGTCGGCCTCACCCTGACGCTCAGTCTGGAGCTGGCCTCCATCGGCGTCACGGTCAACGCCATCGGTCCGGGCGGCATCACCCGCATTTCGTCCACCATGCCGGGGGCGCCCGCACCGCTGGAACCCGACGAGCGCCCCGAGGGCGAGTACGACCCCAAGGACCCCTCGCTGTGCAGCCCGGTCGTGGCCTGGCTCGCGAGCGGGGAGGCCGGCCATGTCAGCGGTCAGGTCATCCGTGCGGTGGGCGGGAACATCCAGCTCATGCAGGGCTGGACCGAATCCCGCACCGTCTCCGGCGAGGGCAAGCGCTGGGACGCGACCCAACTCGGCCAGGTCTTCAGCCGCGACCTTTTCGGTACGCAGGCGGCGGGGCTGCGACTCGGCGGCTGACGACACGCAGTAAGCAGCGGGCCCGAACCTCGCGGTTCGGGCCCGCTCCTTGCTGCGTGCGACCGCCAAGCGCCCCTCAGCCGCCGACCAGGAAGTCCGCCGATCCCGCGATCGCCACCCCGCCGGTCTGCCGGGTGCAGGTCAGCTCGACCGTCACCAAGGCCCCGCCCGCTGTCTGCGGTTGGACACCGATGACCCGCCCCGCGCAGGTCAGCACGTCGCCCGGCCACACCTGTTCGCGGAACCGGACGTGGAAGCGGCGGACGTTCTCGGCGCCCAGCCAGTCGGTGGCGTACGTCGAGAGCAGTGCGGCCTGGTGCATGCCCTGGGAGAAGACCGAGGGGAAGCCTGCTCCCTGCGCGTACTCCTCGTCGTAGTGGATGGGGTTGAAGTCTCCGGAGGCGCCCGCGTAGCGCACGAACATGGCGCGGGTCAGCGGGCCGAAGGCACGCGGCTCGCCGGTCGTCCCGACCATGAGTTCCGGTACGGGAGTGGTGGTCACTGGCCGTCCTCCTTCGCCTGCTGCGGCTTGGGGGCCTTGGCCGTCTCGATGAGCGTCGAGCGCTGTTCGGCGACCAACTCGCCCTTCTCGTCACGGAATTCGGTGACGATCACGGCGAACCTCATGGTCCCGCCCCGCTTGCCGGGTTTCTCGTAACGCTCGGCGAGGCGGACACGGGCGGTCAGTACCTGGCCTGCCCGGGGTGGAGGACCGTGGAAGACGTACTCCTGTTCGCCGTGGAGCAACCGGCGGCGGTCGAATCCGGTGTCGGGGCGTGCGCCGTCCGGCGCCCAGAAGGCGGAGGAGACGAGGAACGTGGGCGGGACGACGGCGTCCGGCTCCTGATACGCGGGGTGCTGTGACTGCATGGCGGTGGCGAACTCGCGGATCTTCCCGCGCTCGACCGGCACGGTGAACTCGGGGCCCGGGGCACCCGGGGGCTGCTGGTCCAACTGTCGTGTCCTTCCACTCAGTACGGTCCTGTCCGTCCACTCAGTTCGGTACGGAACGGGTGCTCACTGGAGGCCGCCTCGGGCCACGAGCTGGCGGACGATCACGTTCCGCTGGATCTCGTTGGTGCCCTCGCCGACGATCATCAGCGGCGCGTCCCGGAAGTACCGCTCGACGTCGAACTCCGTCGAGTAGCCGTAACCTCCGTGGATGCGCAGGGCGTTGAGGGCGATCTCCATCGCCGTCTCCGAGGCGAAGAGCTTGGCCATACCCGCCTCCATGTCGCAGCGCTCGCCCGCGTCCAGCCGGGCTGCCGCGTGCAGGACCAGTTGCCGGGCGGCGGTCAGCCGGGTCGCCATGTCCGCGAGGTGGTTGCCGATCGACTGGTGCTGCCAGATGGGCTTGCCGAAGCTCTCCCGCTCCTGGGCATACCGCAGCGCGTCGTCGAGGGCGGCGCGGGCCACGCCGGTGGCGCGGGCGGCGACCTGGATGCGGCCGGTCTCCAGGCCCTTCATCATCTGTGCGAAGCCGTGCCCCTCCTCACCGCCGAGCAGTGCGTCGCCGGGTACGCGGGCGTCGTCGAAGGAGAGTTCACAGCTCTCCACTCCCTTGTAGCCGAGCTTGGGCAGGTCCTTGGAGACGGTGAAGCCGGGAACCTTCTCCACCAGCAGGATGCTCATGCCCCGGTGGGCGGGGGTGGCCGTCGGGTCGGTCTTGCAGAGCAGGGCGACCAGGCCGGAGCGGCGGGCGTTGGTGATCCAGGTCTTGGAGCCGTTGATCACGTAGTCGCCGCCGTCGCGGAGGGCGTGCGTGCGCATCGCCTGCAGGTCCGAGCCGCCGCCCGGTTCGGTCAGTGCCATGGTGGCCCGCAGTTCGCCGGTGGCCAGCCGGGGCAGGTATGTCTTCTTCTGCTCGGCGGTGCCGAAGGTGTCGATGAGCTTGCACACCACCGTGTGCCCGCCCATGGCGCCGGCGAGGCTCATCCAGCCGCGCGCGAGTTCCTCGGTGACCTGGGCGTAGCAGACGGCGGACACCAGGACCTCCCCGTACGGCTCGGGGACGGCGAGGCCGAAGACGCCCAACTCCTTCATCTGGTCGATGAGTTCTTCGGGATATGTGTTGGCGTGTTCCAGCTCTCTGGCGACCGGTCGCACTTCGTTGTCCACGAAGTCGCGGACGGTGGCCACGACGGCACGCTCCTCGGCGTCGAGTCCGTACAACACCTTGCTGCCTCCTCAGGGGGTGGTCGGGGCGGCCGGTTCGGTCCGGCCCCGGTCCCCGGCGCGTACGAGCAGCCGCCGGGCTCGGTCGACCACTGGCTTGTCGATCATGTTTCCGTCGAGTACGACGACCGCGTTGCCTGCGGCGGCCTCGACGACTTCTCGTGCCCAGCGCACCTGCCCGGGCGTCGGGGCCAGTGCCTCGTGCACCGCGGTCACCTGCCGGGGGTGGACGCACAGCTTCCCGGAGAAGCCCAGGCGGGCCGCGTACGCGGTGTCGTCGCGCACGGCCCCGGTGTCGTTCACCGCCGTGGTGACACCGTCGACGGGCGGCGCGACCGAGGCTGCCGCGGCGGCGAGGACCAACGTGGCGCGTGCGTGACGCAACGCCTCGCGGTCGTCCGGGTCGACGCCGAGCTGGGCGGCGAGGTCGATACTGCCGAAGGCCGGTCGTACGACGCCGGGCACCACGCACAGCTCCCCGGCCCGCAGCACGCCCAGCGCGGTCTCGATCAGCGGGACCTGCACCGTACGGCGGACGGCGAGCCGGGCCGGGTCCTCGGCCTTGGGCACCATCAGCGCGGCGCCCGTGGCATGGACCATCGCCAGGTCGTCCGCGGACCAGGGGGTGCCGTGGGCGTTGACCCGTACGAGCGCGGGGTGGCCGCCCGTCAGCCAGTCCCGGACGAACTCCCGGGCCGCGGCCTTCCGTTCCGGGGCGACCGCGTCCTCCAGGTCCAGCACGACGAGGTCGGCGCCACTGGCGACGGCCTTGTCGAACCGGTCGGGCCGGTCTCCGGGCACGAACAGCAGGCTCCGCGCGGCGGCCACGGTCCGCTCGATCCCTTCGGGGGCGTGGGTCATCGCAGCTCCGCCACGGCGCTGGCGGCCAGGGTGTCGGCGACGCGGGTGGTGAGGACCGCGCAATCGCCGTCGGCTCCGGTCGGTTCGGCGTCGATCCGCAGCCGCTCCCCGGCGAAGGCCGGAGCGCGCAGGCGGTACGACAGGGACTCGACCCGGCGCTGCGGCGCATGGCGGCGGACCGTCTCCAGCATCGCGACGGCGAGCAGCGGGCCGTGCACGACCAGACCGGGGTATCCCTCGACGTCCCTGGCGTAGGGCTCGTCGTAGTGGATGCGGTGGGCGTTGCCGGTCAGCGCGCTGAACCGGAAGAGCAGGACGGGGTCGGGTTCGAGGGTCAACTGCCAGCCACCGGAAGGGACTTCCGGCGGCTGGGCCGATGTCGTACGTGCGGCGCGAGTGCCCCGGCCCGATCGGTACACCAGGTCCTGCTCCTCCACCAGGCAGGTACGCCCCTGCTGCCATACCTCGTGGCGGACGGTCACGAAGGCCAGCTCGCCGCTGCGTCCCCGTTTGACGGCGACATCCGCGAGTTCGGATCGGCGCTCGGCGGGCCGGCCGACCACGAGGGGGTGCTCGACCCGCAGTCTGCCGCCCGCGAACATCCGGGTGCGGTCGGGCACCGGGGGGAGGAAACGGCCGTGCGCGGGATGCCCGTCGGCCCCCAACTCCCGCTGTGGCGGCGCGTCGAGGAAGTACAGCCAGTGCCACAGCGGCGGCAGCGGCTCTCCCGAGCCGGGCGCCGTCTCCGGGACGTCGAGGACTGCGGCCAGCGCCGCGGCCGGCGCCTCGGTGATCACGTCCTCGGTGATGTCCGGTGCCGGCTTCCAGTCCGCGAAGTAGTCCTCCAGTCCAGCCATCGGTGCCCGGCCCCTCCGCTGCTCAGTCGGTAGCCGCTCGATTTGTACGGCCATATCGACGTCAAGTCTTGCCTCGAGATCCATCCATGTCAATGCCATAGTCATTGACAGCCACGTGGGGCCCGGCGAAAATGGCCGTACAAATTATGGAAAGGTGGCCGCATGCTTCCCCTGTCCGGTGTCACGGTGGTCAGCCTGGAGCAGGCGGTGGCAGCTCCGTACGCCACGCGCCAGCTCGCCGATCTGGGCGCGAGAGTCATCAAGGTGGAGCGCCTTGGGGGCGGGGACTTCGCCCGGCGTTACGACGAGTCCGTCCACGGTCAGTCGAGCTATTTCGTCTGGATCAACCGCTCCAAGGAATCCCTGACCCTCGACCTCAAGACACCCGCCGCCCGCGCGGTGCTCCACGAACTCCTGGGCCGGGCCGATGTCTTCGTGCAGAACCTGGCCCCCGGGGCCACCACGCGCCTCGGCTTCGGCAGCGCCGACCTGGCCCGGCGCCACCCCCGACTGATCACCTGCGACATCTCCGGGTACGGCGGCTCGGGACCCTGGGCGGACCGGAAGGCGTACGACCTGCTGGTCCAGTGCGAGACGGGTCTTGTCTCGGTCACCGGCAGCCCCGAGGAGGCGGCGAAGGCGGGGATCTCGGTGGCCGACATCGCCGCCGGGATGTACGCCTACTCCGGGATCCTCACCTCGCTCTACCAGCGCGCGACCACGGGTCACGCTGCCCCGGTGGAGGTGTCGCTCTTCGAGGCGCTGGCCGAGTGGATGGGCCAGCCCGCCTACTACACCCGGTACGGCGGCACTCAGCCACCGCGCACCGGGGCCCGGCATGCCACGATCGCACCGTACGGGCCCTTCACCACCGGCGACGGCGGCACGGTGCTGCTCGCGGTGCAGAACGAACGCGAATGGGCCGCGCTGTGCGAGGTCGTACTCGAGGATCCGGGGCTCGCGACCGACGAGCGGTTCGCCCGCAACTCCGCGCGCGTGGCCCACCGCGATGTCCTGGAGGCCGTCGTCGCGCGTCGGTTCGCCGAACTGGGCACCGGCGAGGCGGTGAAGCTCCTGGACCGGGCCGGCGTGGCGAACGCGCGGCTGAACTCCGTCTCCGACCTGCTGGACCACCCGGTCCTCACCGGCCGCGACCGCTGGCGCCAAGTCGGCACGCCCGGCGGCCCCGTCGACGCCCTCCTCCCGCCGGCCACGCTGGGCGGAGTGGAGCCCCGCATGGATCCCGTGCCGGAGGCCGGGGAACACACGGCGGCGATCCTTTCGGAGCTCGGCCGCACCGACGCCCAGATCAAGGAGCTGCGCGCGGCCGGAGCGGTCTGACCTGTGGTGCATGCTTGTCCGGTCAGCAGCCGCCGGGAACAACAGCGAGGAGAGCCGGAGCAGATGGCCGCCAAGGAGCGCGAGCGGGAAGCGGCGTACCAGACCGTGGCGAGGGAACTGCGCGAGGCGCTCCTCGGGCAGCGGTACGCCGACGGAAGCCGGCTGCCGACGGAGGCGGAGCTGTCCGTCCAGTACGCGGTCAGCCGGCAGACCGTGCGGCGGGCCTTCCAGGAGCTGGTCGCCGAAGGCATGGTGCATCGCGTCCCGGGCCGGGGCACCTTCGCCACCGAGCACGGCAGCCGGTATCTGCGGCAGTTCGGCAGCGTGGAAGACCTGATGAGCCTGTCTCTGGACACCGACATGGAGGTCCTGAGCCCGCTGCGGCGCCGCGTCGACATCGAGGCGGCGGGGCGGCTTCAGCTCGACTCCGACGCGGTGTACGAGGTGGTGTTTCGGCGGCTGCACGGCGGCGCGCCGTTCTGTGTGACGACCGTGCGCCTGCGCCCCGACGTCGGGCAGGCCCTGGGGGACGCCGAGGAATTGTCCGCGGCCGGGGCGAAAAGCTCGTTCACCATCATCGGGCTGATCGAGGCGCGGCTGCGGATCCCCGTCCTGGAGGCCGACCAGTCCATCACCGCCACGGCGGCGGATGCGTCGACCGCGGAGCTGCTCGGCTGCCGGCCGGGCGATCCGCTGCTGCGCATCGACCGGCTGTACTGCACCACCGGGTCCGAGCCGCTTGAGCAGTCCACCAGTTACTTCCTGCCCGAGCAGTACACGTACCGGGTGCGGCTGCGCAGGGGCGTGCGCTGAGCGCCTGAGCATCGCCGCACCCGTACGCGGTCAGGAACGCCGGGCGGAACCGGGACGCGGATGCCGTACGCCCTTGGTCATCTCCTTGATGTGCGTGATCGGCTTGACGTCACGGCCGAGCCACGACGGCTTCGGATCGGCACCCTCCGGCAGCCGGGCCCAGTCCACCCACTCCCCCCAGTCCTTGCGGCTCAGCGGGAACGGGCCGCTCTGCCCCGCGCGCTCGCGAGCCTCGGTGTAGTGCTGGTTGAAGAGCTTCATCTCCTGGGGCGTCCACCAGTCCTCCTCCGAGGCCCACTTGCCACCGCCCGCGTACTGGATGACCTGGAGGGAGGGGAACTCGATGGGCGGGCCGCCGGGTTCGGGGTTGTCCGCGCGGTTGGTGACCTTGTAGACGACCTGGTTGCCGTCGATGTTGTACCAGACCAGGGGCGAGTAGACGTGCGCCGCGAACGACATGGTGCCGTCCAGGAAGTACGCGATCTCCTCGGGCCCGTGGAAGGTGCCGTAGTAGTGGTCGTTGTAGGGGGCGTCGTCCAGGAAGAGCTTCCCCCAGGCGACCCAGTCCTCGTGGACCGGGCCGGTCAGGAAGTAGTGCCGGAACGCGCTCTCGACTTCGTCCCGTTCGAAGGTCTTGGCGCTTGCCATGGCCACTCCGCTCTGCGTTGTCGGTTCCCGCGCGTCACACGAGTTGTGCGCGCAGTTCGCGCTTGAGGACCTTGCCGGCCGGACCCAGCGGCAGTGAGTCCCAGGTACGGAAGACGAACGAGCGGGGCTGCTTGTACCCCGCGAGACGCTCCCGGCACAGTGCCCGCAGCTCCTCCTGGAGCGCCCCCGTGTCGGCGGGGGCGGGGCCCTTGGGCACCACGACCGCGACCGGCGTCTCGCCCCACTCCTGGTGCGGCACGCCGACGACAGCGACCACGTCGACGCCCCGATGGCCGCCGATCACGCGCTCCAGTTCGGCCGGGTAGACGTTGAACCCGCCGGAGATGATCATGTCGGTGCGACGGCCCTCGATGTGCAGATAGCCGTCCTCGTCGAGGCGCCCCAGGTCGCCGGACCACAGTCCCCCGGGCCGGAACACCTGGGCGGTCTGCTCCGGGTTGTTCCAGTAGCCGCGGGCCGCCGAATCGCACCGGATGACGATCTCCCCCACTTCGCCCGGCGGGAGTTCCTCGCCGTCCTCGCCGACGACGCTGATCTCGGCGTGCGGGGTCTCACGGCCGCAGGAGGTCAGCAACGACTCCTGCCCGGCGACCGCCGCCCGGTGCTCCCGCGGGCCGAGGATCGTCACCTGGCCGCCCGCCTCGGTCAGCCCGTACCGCTGCTGGAGGTCGCAGCCCAGCAGATCCATGGCCCTGGCCGCCAGGCCCACCGGCACCGGCGCCGATCCGTAGCTGATCCTGCGCAGGCTCGACACGTCCCGCGACGACCCCTCCTCCAGCAGCCGCAGCGTGCGCTGGAGCATCGTCGGGATGAAGGTCGTGAAGGTCACCCGGCTTCGCTCGATCTCGTCGAGGACGGACTCGGCATCGAAACGCGGGTGGATGACCATCGTCTGGCCGAGATAGAGCCAGGAGAGCGTACGGACCATGCCGCCGGCGGTGAAGAAGGGCGTGGTCGCGAGCATCACGTCGGAGTGCCGGGCGTCCGTGGAGATCGTGGTGTCCAGGACCTGCGCGAGCATGCCGCGGTGCTCGTGGACAACTCCCTTGGCGCGACCGGTCGTTCCACTGGTGTAGAGGATGAACTGGATGTCCGAGGCGGTCAGCGCGCCCGGGGTGGGATCCACCGCGCGCCCCTTGGACAGCGCGGTCTCGTAGTCGTCGCCCGCCTCGCTACCGCCGATCTCCAGCAGGAATTCCAGGCCGGACATCACCTCGCCGAAGGTCTCCGCCTGGTCGGTGTGGAGGATGCCGGCGCGCGCTCCCGAGTCGGCCATGACGTAGGCGACCTCGTCCGGCGCGAGCCGTATGTTCACCGGCACGAGGACGAGTCCCGCCTTGGCGAGGCCGAAGGCGATCTCGGGCCACTCCAGGCAGTTGCGGGCCATGACGAGGACGCGGTCCCCCATGCCCAGGCCGCGCGAGAGCAGATGGGTGGCCAGCCGGTTGGCACGCTCGTCCACCGCCGCCCAGCTCAGCCGGGTGTCGCCGTACGCCAGCGCGGTCTTCGTCGGGTAGCGCCGGGCGTTACGGCGGGGAATGTCGCCGACCAGCATGGGACCTCCAGTCGATGGGTCGCAGCTTCAGTTTCTACCGTACACATGCCGTCAGATTCTAGAGATGTACGAGACGTAATCTGTCGTAACCATCGACAGATCAGGCACTTCATTGTGTGATACCAACGTCAGATACAGACCATAGAGAGGGAGGCCACATGGCAGGACCGCTCGCCGGGACACGGGTCCTGGAGCTGGCGGGCATGGGGCCCGGACCGCACGCCGCGATGCTTCTGGCCGATCTCGGCGCGGACGTCGTACGCGTGCAGCGACCCGGCACGCCCGAGGATCCGCCCGGAGACCAACTGCTGCGCGGGCGTCGCTACATCGAGGCCGACCTCAAGTCGCCCGCGGGCCGGGAGACCGTGCTCGGCCTGGCAGCCCGCGCGGACGTGCTGATCGAGGGGTTCCGGCCGGGTGTCACCGAGCGGCTCGGCCTCGGGCCCGCCGACTGCTCCGCCCGCAATCCGGGGCTCGTCTACGCCCGGATGACCGGGTGGGGCCAGAACGGCCCGCTTTCCGCCACCGCGGGGCACGACATCAACTACATCGCGCTCACCGGCGTCCTGCACTCCATCGGCCGGGCGGGCGAGCGCCCCGTCGTCCCCCTCAACCTGGTCGGCGACTTCGGCGGCGGATCCCTCTACCTCGTCCTCGGCGTGCTCGCCGCGCTGGTGGAACGGCAACGCTCCGGACTCGGCCAGGTGGTCGACGCGGCCATCGTCGACGGCGCGAGCGGCCTCGCCCAGATGATCTGGTCCCAGCGCGGACGCGGCCGGTGGAGCGACGAGCGCGGCACCAACCGCCTCGACACCGGCGCACCCTTCTACGACGTCTACGAGACCTCGGACGGCCGCCACATGGCCGTCGGCGCCCTGGAACCCCGCTTCTACGACGAGTTGGTACTCCGCCTCGGCCTCGACCCGGCGGCGCTCCCCGACCGCCAGGACCGCTCCTGCTGGCCCGCCCTGCGCAAGCTCTTCACCGAGACCTTCGCCTCCCGGACCCGGGACGAGTGGACCGAGGTCTTCGCAGGCAGCGACGCCTGTACGACCCCGGTGCTCTCCTTCGGCGAGGTGGCGGGCCATCCGCACATGGCCGCCCGCGACGCAATCGTCGAGCTCGACGGCGTCCAACAGGCAGCCCCGGCCCCCCGCTTCTCCCGTACCGCCCCCGCTGTACCCCGCGTCCCGCCGCGCGAGCCGGTGGATGCCGCCGCCGTCCTCGCCGTATGGACCTGACCCGCCAGGAGCAACCGCATGACCACAAACATGGCCGAGGACACGACCGGTGACCCGGGCCTCCTCCCCACCGGCGCGTGGGAGCTGCCGGAGGAGTTCCGCATGCTGCGGGACACCGTGCGACGGTTCATGGAGTCCGACGTACGTCCACTGGAGGACAAACTCGAACACGACGCCGAGGGCGCGCCCTCCGAACTGCTGAAGCCCCTCCAGGAGAAGGCGCGGTCGCTGGGCCTGTGGGCCCTGCAGACGCCGGCGGAGTACGGGGGCGCGGGGCTGAGTGTGCTCGGCCAGGTAGTGGTCGGGGAGGAGGCGGCCAAGTGCCGGATGGGCGCGTTCTTCCCGGCCGCCGGGGCCTTCGGCGGCAACCCGCCGAGTGTGTTGTTCCGGGCCACCCAGGAGCAGTTCGAGCGCTACGCCCGGCCCATCGTCGAGGGGTCCTCGGGTCGCGCGTTCACGGCCATCAGCGAGGCATCCGGCGGCTCCGACCCGGCCCGCGCCATCCAGTGCCGCGCGGAACGCGACGGGGACCACTACGTCCTCAACGGTACGAAGCTGTGGACCAGCCATGCCGGGACGGCCGACTGGGGCATCGTCTACGCCAGGACCGGTGAACCCGGCCGCCGCGACGGCATCAGCTGCTTCATCGTGGAGACCTCGACACCCGGCCTGGCCCGGACGCCCATCAGGGTCATGGCCTCCTACTCGCCCTACGAGCTGCACTTCGCGGACGCCCGTATCCCGGCCGCCAACCGCATCGGCGCGGAGGGCGAGGGCTTCGCACTGGCCGGCGACTTCCTGGTGCGCGGTCGCATCGCGTACGCGGCGGGGCCGATCGGGATCGCGCAGGCGGCGCTCGACTCGGCGGTGGAGTGGGTGAAGGAGCGTCAGGTATTCGGCTCACGTCTCGCCGACAAACAGGCGATCCAGTGGATGCTGGCGGACAGCGAAATCGAGATCCGCGCGGCCCGCCTGCTGATGTACCAGGCGGCCTGGAACGCCGACCTGGGCAAGGACGTGAAAGTCGATGCCTCCGTGTGCAAGGTGTTCGCGACGGAGACGGCGTTCCGCGTCGTCGACCGGTGCGTGCAGATGTTCGGCGCGCTCGGTCTGTCCCAGGAGCTGCCGCTGGAGCGGTGGTTCCGCGATCTGCGGGTCAAGCGGCTGGGCGAGGGCGCGTCAGAGGTCCAGCGCATGGTCGTGGCCCGCCATCTGCTGGGCCGGGCGCGACCGGCTTCCGCCGGATGAACTGCCGTACGACCATCCCCAACTGTCCTTCTCGACAAGGAGGTTGCCGTACCGATGCGATTCAACCTGATGTTCCCCATGCGCGCCGTCAAGCACTACGACCGCTGGATCCAGGGCTCGGACCTGGGTGAAGTGGCCCGCATCGTCGAAGAGGCCGGCTTCGACGGTCTTTCGATGAGCGAGCACCCCTATCCGGACGACGCCTGGCTGGGCAACGGGGGCCACCACGCCTTCGACCCGTTCGTGTCACTGACGTTCATGGCCGCGCACACCAGCCGCGTCAAGCTGATCACGTACGTCATGGTGCCCGGATACCGCCACCCGTATCTCTCCGCGAAGGCGATATCGAGCCTCGACACCGTCTCTCAGGGCCGGCTGATCGTGGGCATGGCCGCCGGGTACCTGCGCTCCGAATTCGAGGTCCTGGACGCCGACTTCACCCGGCGGGGGGCGCTGCTGAACGCCGCCATCCCGGCGATGCGGGCGGCCTGGGCGGGCACGGACCACGACGATCCCGCATTCCCCACGCGCGGCCACACGATGCTGCCGGCACCGGTCCAGAAGGGCGGCCCGCCGATCTGGATCGGCGGGAACAGCGCGGCGGCCCGCAGGCGCGCCGTCACTCTCGGGGACGGCTGGCTGCCGATGGCCCAGTCGGCCGAGACGGCCGCGATCACCAGGACACCGGCTCTGGAGAGCATCGACGAGCTGCGCACCCTCGTCTCCGCGGCGCAGACCGAGCGGTCGACGGCCGGACTCGCCCCGCTGGACGTGGCGTTCGCGCCCTTCGAGAGCCATCTGCTGCGCTCGGGCGACGTCGACGAGTTCGCCACGGCCGTCGGCGACCGGCTGGCCGCGTACGCGGCCGCGGGCGTCACCTGGATCACCATCGAACCGACGAGCAGGAGCCTGGACGACTTCCGTCACGACATCGGCAGGCTCGGCGAACTGCTGGTGCGAGCGGGCAGCTGAGCGTCCGGTGTCCGCCCCCCTCCCCCCACCGGGGCGGACACCGGACGGTCCACCGATCAGGCGAGCAGACCGCGATTGCGCCGCGCACTGTCCACCTGCGGCACATGGTTCGTCTCGTACTGCTCGATCCACGCCGGGGGAAGTTGGGACCAGGCCTCGCCCACGTTCAGCCGATGCCCCTCACGGAGGGTCTCGGCTCCGACGACGTCGGCCACGAAGATGGTGCTCTCCTCCACGTCCAGCGTGTGCACCACGCGGCCCTCCACATAGCTCAGGGCATCGAGCAGGATCGGCGCGCCGGTGACCCCCGGTTTGGTGGCGAACGGCGCGATCTTGTCCCCGTCCCGCCCCGAACTGCCGCCGAGCCCCATGAGGATGGCGAGCGAGGCATCAATGATCTCCGGGTCGTTGGCCAGCAGATGCATCGCGAAGACGCCGGAGCTCAGCACCATGTCGTGGGTCAGGTTGTACTTCGTCAGGCTGATCGTCACCCGGGGCGCCTCCGGGACGATGGCGGCCGCACCCGCCGACAGCGACATCAGACCGCCCGCACGGCCGTCCGCGAACGTGGTCACCGCGACCGGGTAGGGGCGCAGACCACCCAGGGTGCGGTTGGCCGATTCAAGATCCAGACTCATCGGTGCTCCTTCTCGTGACGCTCACACTCACAAGCAAATCTGACAGTTCAGTCACTCCCTTGCACGATATAGAGGTCCAGCTTCAGACGAAAGCATCGCAACAAGCACTGTGTAGTTCATTACAGCTACGGCTGCCGCCGCTCTGGACAAACTCCGGTCAGACGTTACTGTCACTTTCTGGCAGCGAGCGGACGTCACGGACGGGAGCTGAACGACGTTGACGACGAGTGGTCCGGAACGGAACAGAGACGCTTACGAGGCGGGGCTGCTGCGTCCCACCTCGCTCACCGAACTCATACGCCGCCGGGCGGACCTCACGGGCGGCAGGACATTCCTTCTCGACGAGCACGACACCCGGCTCTCGTTCGCCGACTTCCGCGACCGGACCGATCGGGTCGCGGCAGCCCTCGGGGCACACGGCATAGGTCCCGGCAGCCGAGTGGCCTGGCAGCTCCCCACCCGCACGAGCACCGTGCTGGTGATGGCCGCCCTGTCACGGCTGGGAGCCGTCCAGGCCCCGGTGATCGCCCAATACCGTCTGCGCGAGGTCGGCGCGGCGGTCGAGGGGAGCGGAGCGGAGTGGCTCCTGGTGCCCGGCACCTGGCACGGCACGGACTACGAGGAGATGGCTCGCGGCGTCCCGTCCGCGCCGCGTGTCCTCACGGTCGGGCCACTCGCCCCCGAACTCGACGATGTGTCCACCCTGCCACCCGCCCCGACGGAGGGTGACCAGATCCGGTGGATCTTCTTCACCTCCGGATCCAGCGGGCTGCCGAAGGGGGCCCTGCACACGGACGGTTCGCTGCTGACCGCCGCGTACGCGCACGCCGTCCGCACCCGGACCGGCGAGTCGGCCGACGAGGTCTGCTGCGTACCCTTTCCGGTCGCGCACGTGGGCGGACCGCTCCAGCTGGCCTCCGCGTTGTCGAGCGGCAGCGCGTGTGTCCTCCTGGAGGCGTTCACCCCCACGGAAGGGCTTGAGGTGCTGCGACGGCACCGGGCCACGCTGGTCGGGGGCGGACCGGTCTTCTACCAGGCACTGCTCACCGAGCAGCGCAAACGGCCAGCGACCCCGGTTCTTCCCACCCTGAGGACGGTCACCGGAGGCGGCGCTCCCTGTCCTCCGCACCTCTTCGACGAGGTCCGCGACGAGCTGGGGGCCCGGCTCCTGCACTGCTACGGGATGACGGAGTCCCCCATGGTCTGCGTGGCGGCGCTCCACGACGGGGACGAGCAGCTGCGGGAGACCGAGGGCAGGCCCGCCCCGGGCCTCGAACTCAGGGTCATGGACGGCGAGGAGAGCGTTCCGGTGGGCGTCGACGGTGAGATCCAGATCCGGGGCGCGACGGTCTGCCTCGGATACACCGACAGCCGGCAGACGGCCGAGTCGTTCACGAAGGAAGGCTGGTTCAGGACCGGGGACCGCGGCCACCTCCGGCCGGACGGCCACGTCGAACTCACCGGACGGGTCAAGGATCTGATCATCCGCAAGGGCGAGAAGATCGCGCCCCAGGAGCTCGAACAGCTCCTGTCGGATCATCCGTCGGTCGACCAGGCGGCCGTCATCGGGCTGCCCGACGCCCAGCGGGGCGAGCGAGTCTGTGCGGTGCTCGTCCTGCGCGCGGGTGCCCCCGCGCCCTTGCTCGCCGATATCGCGGACCACTTCCGCAAGGCCGGTCTGATGGAGCAGAAGATCCCCGAACAGCTGGAGATAGTGAGCGAGTTGCCCGTACGGGGGCTGGGCAAGGTGGACAAGTCGGCCCTGCGGGACATGCTCACCGCGGACGTCGACAAGGCCACGTCGATGACCACCTGACGTCGCGGGAGTCACCGAACCTGACCCCGCGGGGTCACAGGCCCACGTCGATGACCACCTTGCCCAGTGCCCGCCGGTCCGCGACAAGCGCGAGGGCCGCGGCGCTCTCTTCCAGCGGGAACCGTGCGCCGATATGGGGTCGGACGGCGCCCGCCGCCAGCAGCCCCAGGAGTTCGTCGCGGTCCCGCCGCTCCAGCTCGCGGAACTGCTCGCCGAAGGTGCGCAGTTCCATCCCCTTCACAGTGACTCCCTTGAGGAGCACCAGATTCAGCGGAATCGCGGGGATGGTTCCGGAGGCGAACCCCAGCGTGACGAAGGTGCCGCCGCGCCGCGTACTGCGCAGCGCCTGTTCGGACGCCGGCCCGCCGACCGGGTCGATCACCACGTGCGCGCCGCCGTCCGTCAGTTCGCGCAGCCGCAGGCGCAGGTCCTCGGTCGTGTAGTCGATGACGTGCGTCGCCCCTCGCGCGCGGCACAGGGCGAGCTTCTCGGGTCCGGACGCCGCGGCCACCACCCGCGCGCCCAACTGCCGGGCCAGGTCGAGTGCCGCGAGCCCGACGCCGCCCGCCGCGCCGAGCACCGCCACCCAGTCCCCTGGACGGACCTCGGCGACGGAACGCAGGGCGTGGTGGGCGGTGCGGTACGTCACTCCGAACGCGGCGGCTTCGGCGAAGCCCACACCTTCCGGAATCCGTGTCAGTTGACCGGCCGGAACGATCACACGTTCGGCGAAGGCTCCCGTCGGCACGGTGCCGAACACCCGGTCCCCAGGGGCGAATTCGGACACTTCCTCCCCCACCGCGAGTATCTGGCCGGCGAGTTCACTGCCCGGAACGAAGGGCAGGGGCGCCGGCACCTGGTAGGCGTTCGCGACGAGAAGTACGTCGGGGAAGTTGACGGCGGCGGTGTGCACATCCACCAGCAGCTCCCCGGCGCCCGGCCTCGGCACGGGCAGTTCCTCGATCAGCAGTCCTTGAGGAGGCCCGTATCTGCGGCACACCACGGCGCGCATACCGGTCACCGGTCGGACCGCCGTCCGACACCCGGGCCCAGGGCGTTGAGACAGAACCCGACGAGATGCTCGGCATCGTCATGCCCCGGCCGGACGTCCAGCGCCTGGAGGCGGCGCATCGTCCCGAAGACCGCGGCGAAGACGGCATCGGCGTCCCGCCGCGGGTCGGCGCTCCCCAACTCCGCGACCGGGTCGAGGAGAAGGTCCCGCAGCGGACGTGTGATCTCCTCCTCGGCCACCCGGAGGTCGGCCGAGGCGATGAGCTCCGCCGAGACGGCCCGGCTCACCCTGGCCAGCCGCGCATCGCTCAACTGCGCCAGCGAGCCCCGGATCCACCTGGCCACCTTGCCCGCCGGATCCTCTTCCTTCGCCATCTGGTGTTCCAGATAGGACCGTACGATCCCGATGCCGCGCTCCATGACGGCCAGGACGAGGTCGTCCTTCCCGCCGAAGTAGCGATAGAACGCCTTGTTCGAGATTCCGGCCTCGACCACGATGTCACTGACCCGCGGCTCCGCGGGGGCCGCCCGCTCCATCACCGCGACCGCGGCCGCCAGAATCCGCTCGACATCCTCGGCGGCCTCGCGCTGGCGCGCGTCCAGGGCACGCTCCACGGCCGCATCCGCACGGGATTTCACGGTTCTCCTCCGAGAGGCCGATGTTCCATGACGGGAGAACAATATTCTCCAGCACCGTGGCCCCGATCGCATCCACTGAAGCGACGAGTTACTGTCGCAGTGTGCCAGTAATTTCTGCCCGCACGGCAGATCGGATCTACCCGAAGGACATCCCATGCGCGCACTCCGCCTCCACGGCCCCAGGGACGTACGGCTCGACGACGTTCCTGAGCCGCCGCTCCGCCCCGGCACTGTGAAGATCAGGGTCGAGTGGGCCGGTATCTGCGGCTCGGACCTGCATCAGTACATCCACCCCGCGTTCCCCCCGGACTACGTCCACCCCGTGCTCGGCGAGCAGGGTCCCTTCGTCCTCGGACACGAGTTCTCCGGCCGTGTGACGGAGGTCGCGGACGACGTCGACGGCATCGAGGTCGGAGCGCTGGTGGCGGTGGAGCCCCTGGTCTCCGACGGCACCTGCCCGGCCTGTCTGCGGGGCGAGTACAACCTCTGCGACAACTTCGGCTTCATCGGCCTCATGGGCGGTGGCGGCGGCATGTCCGAGTACGTCGTCGTGCCCGCCGGCAACGCCCATGTGATGCCCGACGGCAGCTCCGCGGAGACCGCCGCGCTGGTCGAGCCGCTGACCGTCGCCTGGCACGCCGTACGCCGCAGCGGCCTCGCCGACGGCGGCACGGCACTCGTCGTCGGCGGTGGCCCCATCGGCCTCGGCCTGCTGCTGGCGGCGAAGGCCCACGGGGCACGCTTCGTCGCCGTCAGTGAGGTGAGCGAGGCCCGCAAGCAGCTCGCCCGTGACCTCGGCGCCGACCTGGTGCTGGACCCCACCCGGGAGGACGTCGTCGCCCGAATCCGCGACGAGGTCCCCGGTGGCGTGGACGCTTCCTACGAGGCTTCCGGCGCCGGAAAGCCCGCGGTCGACGCGCTGATCGGTTCCCTGCGCAAGGGCGGCCACGCCGTCACCGTCGCGGCCGGGCGCCCGACCGAGTTCGACCCGAACCAGCTGATGCTCACCGAGATCAACTACACCGGAAGCTTCGGCTACAACGGGCCCGACTTCCCCGCCGTCATCGCCGCGATCCACGACGGACGCATCAACCCCGACGGGCTCATCTCCGATCGCATCACTCTGGAGGACGCTCCGGAGAAGGGCTACGCAGAGCTGGCCGACAACGCCGGCGGACACGTCAAGATCCTGGTTCACCCGTAGCGCAGCCACCCTTCAGCGTCGGTGGAGGGCGAGGACCCGTGCCCCGTTCCCCAACGCCGAAGCCCTTGCGACCGGTTCCGGAGCGTCGGCCGCGTTCGCCCGGAAGGTACCGGCCGACACCCACGCGCACGGCAGAGAGGGTCCCGACCCCGGGTCCGTCTCGGGTACGGCCCGGCCGTACGCCAGGGCGTAGTCCAGCAACCAGCCGACGTTGTCCATGACGGACCAGTACTCGTACCCCTGTACGTCGACACCGTCCGCCACGACGCTGGCGAGCCAGAACAGCCTCGACTCCAGGAGACGCCGGCGCCTGGCCGGCGCTTCGGTGGCCGGCCCCAGTACGTCACCGCGGTCCCCCTTGCCGCTGTCCGTGATGTGCAGCGGGGGGAGGGCGTCGCGGTACAGGTCGTGCACGACCTGTACCGCGTCGGCGAGAGCTTCGGGAAGTATCGGCAGGCCCAGGGAGGTCGTGGCCACCTCGTCGAAGGGGATGATCGTGAAACCCAGCCTGGCGAGCAGGCCGTTGACCTCGTTGAGAGGCTCGAAACATCCGAGGGCCGGCAGCACCAGGGGGAGGTTCTCGGGTGCCGCTATCCGGCAGGGTGCGTGCCACAGCAGGTTGAGGAAATCCTGGGGTACGGCGATGATCTCCATGTCGCCGGGTCGTACGCAGCCGGTCGCCTCGACCGACGGGCCCGGCTCGTCCGGCACCATGTGCCGCCCCAACAGCATCGGCTCAAAGAGGAGTCCCATGGCCCAGGACTCAAAACGCTCCAGCGCGAGGCGGTCGAAGGGGTCGTCGGTCGCGGGATAGGCGCCGATGAGCGGAAGTGAGCCGCCGATCCTGCCCAGCACCCCCGCATCCCGGAGGGCCTGGACGGCGAGGCCGTGGGCGAGCAGCGCGTGATGTACGGCGGCCAGCCCTGCGGCACCGCTCGCGCCCCGGCCGGGTGGCCGCATGCCGGCGACGCGGTCGGCGAGGATTCCGCCCACGGACGGCGTGGTGACCCAGCGGTCCACCCGGTCGCCGAACCGGCGCCCGACCTCGGCCGCGTACTCGCCGAATCTGAGCGCCGTCTCCCGCGCGAGCCAACCGCCCCGGCTCTCCAGCCAGTCGGGGAGATCCAGGTGCATCAGTGTCAGATCCGGCCGCAGTTCGGCCTCCAGTACGGCATCGAGCGCGCGGTCGCAGCGATCCAGCGCGGCTCGGTCCCAGCGACCCGGCTCCGGCTGCAGCCGGGACCATCCGAGGACCGTGCGCAGGGAGACCGCTGTGGCGCCGACGACGTGCGTCACATCATCAGCCCAATGCTGGGCCTGCGGTGAGAGGTTGAGACCGAGGCCGTCCGCGGCGGGATACTCGGCCAGGGTCTGCGCCGTGGCCATCCCCCAGTCCAGGTCGCGCATCAGGTGAGGAACTTCGGAGCCGCTCATGCGCACCGCCCGAGATCACACAGCCAGCAAAGCGAACCTGACTGTCAGACCAGGTTCGCGCCGATCGCTCGGACGCTAACACCCGAGTAGCGGCGGCACAATATTTCTGCCAGGTAACCGCGTAATGAATGTTCACGGGCCCATGGCACCGCGGGCGACCGAGAGCACGAACATGGTGGAGTCCGTGCGGACGGAAGAGCAGATGAAGTAAACTATTTTTACTAATGAGCGTGCACCACCCGCAGGCCGCTGAGGAGTATTTCGATGAGTGAGGCAGCCCGGTCAGCCGCGGCACCGGCGCGTACCCCCACCCCGGCCACCAAGCGGCTGTTGGTCGGAAGCCAGGTCCGAATTCCCAAGACCGCCGAGATCATCGCCGGCTCCCTGCGCCGCCAGATCATCCGCGGCGAGCTCTCCCCCGATGACGCATTGCCGCCCGAGTCCTCCCTCATGGAGCAGTTCGGCGTCTCCCGCCCCACGCTGCGCGAGGCCTACCGCGTCCTGGAGTCCGAAGGCCTCATCACCATCCGCCGCGGCGCCCACGGCGGCGCCCGCGTCAGCGCGCCCGACCCGGATGTGGCCGCACGGTACGCCGGCCTCATCCTCGAGTACCAGGACACCACGCTCGCCGACGTCTATCGCGCCGCCACGGTCATCGAGCCCGCCTGCGCCCGTATCGTCGCCACCAAGCACACCGCCGCCGACCTGGCCAAACTCCGCAGGGCTCTCGCCGCCGAGCAGGCCACCCTCGACGACACCGCGGCTCTGCTCGACGCTCAGGAGAAGTTCCACGCGCTCCTTGTCGAGCTCTCCCGCAACAACACCCTCGTCCTGCTCAGCACGATCCTGCGCCGCATCATCCGGGAGGCCAACGCCTCGGAGGTCGCCGCCGATCCCGACTCCCCCGCCCGCCGCTCGCAGGCGCGCAAGGGACACCGGACGCACGTCAAGCTCCTCGCCCTCATCGAAGCCGGCCAGGCGGACGAAGCCGAGAAGCTCTGGGCCCGTCACCTCACGGCCGCCGATGACGCCGTCAACGCGAAGGGCACCAAGACGGTCCTCGACCTTCTCGGGTGACCACAGCCACTTCAGATCCACCAGGGGCAGGACACCTTCGGGCGTCCTGCCCCTGACTTCTTCGTCATTTCTTCGCTCGGCCGACTCCTGTGCCACCGGTCCGGTCCCGTCCGTGTGCGCAGCCCTCTTGGCCACTTCTCGGTAGTCGTGTAAAAATCTAACTGATTAATCGGTTACCGTGAAGCACTGCGGAGGGACCCCGTTGAACATCGCGATGCTGCTCGACATGGCAGCGGCAGACGACCCCGACCGGGTGGCGACGGGCCCGCTGAACGCGGGAACGACCCGTGCCGAGCTGCGGGATGCCGCGGCCGGTGTCGCGAACCTCGTCCGCGCCGTCGGGGCCGAGGAGTTGGTCTTCGCCGGGCTGAACGGGCCCGCCTTCCCTGTGCTGCTCTTCGGGGCCGCACTGGCCGGTGTGCCGCTGGTACCGGTGAACTACCGGCTCTCCGCACAGGCCCTCGCCGGCCTGCTCGACCGCACCGAGCGCCCCCTGGTGGTCGCGGACGAGGATTTCGCCGGTGTGTTCGCCGGCAGCGGCCACGACGTCATCACGACCGCGGACATGTTGCACAAGGCGCGGACGGCGGGGCCCGGCGGCGGGCCGGGGGCATCCGAGGACGACCCCGCCGTGCTGCTGTTCACCAGCGGAACCACCGCCGAGCCCAAGGCGGCCGTGCTGCGCCACCGCCACCTCGTCAACTACATCCTGCAGACGGTGGAGTTCGGCGCGGCGGACCCGCACGACGCCACCCTGGTCAGCGTTCCGCCGTACCACGTCGCAGGCGTCGGGTCCTTGCTCAGCAACCTCTACGCCGGGCGCCGGATCGTCCATCTGAGCAGCTTCACCCCACAGTCCTGGCTGCGGCTGGTCCGCGAGGAGCGGATCACTTCGGCCATGGTCGTGCCGACCATGCTGGCCCGGCTCACGGAGCATCTGGACGGCAGGTCCGCCGAGGTGCCGAGCCTGCGCTCACTGGCGTACGGCGGGGCTCGGATGCCGCCCACCGTGCTGGAGGCGGCGCTGCGCGCCTTCCCGGACACCGGTTTCACCAACGCCTACGGCCTCACCGAGACCAGCTCGACCATCGCTCTGCTCGGCCCCCACGACCACCGGGCCGCCCTCTCGTCCGACGACCCCGCGGTGCGTGCCCGGCTGCACTCGGCCGGGCTCATGGTCCCGGGCGTGGAGGCTCGGATCGCCTCCTTCGACGGTACCGCCCTGTCCCCCGGGCACAGTGGCGAACTGTGGGTACGGGGACCGCAGGTGTCCGGCGAGTACAAGGGAGCCGAATCACCGCTCGACGAGGACGGCTGGTTCCGCACCCGGGACCTCGCGCACTTCGACAGCGACGGCTACCTCTTCATCGAGGGCCGCGCGGACGACACCATCATCCGCGGCGGCGAGAACATCGCCCCCGCCGAGGTGGAGGACGCCCTGCTGCGGCACGACGCGGTGCGGGAGGCCGCCGTCGTGGGCCTGGCGGACCAGGAATGGGGGGAGCGCATCGCCGCGTTCGTCGTCGTCCACGAAGGGACGGAGGTCGACGGCGAGACGCTGCGCGACTGGGTCCGGGCACGCCTACGCGGTTCCAAGACGCCGGACCTCATCGTCTTCCGGGACGAACTCCCGTACACGCCCACCGGAAAGCTCCTGCGCCGCGAACTGGTCCGGGTGGCGGCATTCGAAAGGAACGAAGCATGACAGTGCTCAAGACCGGTGGCCGCTACCGGAGTCAGGTCTGCGACACCGAGGTGATCGTGGTCCGCGCCCCGTCGGCCGAGTCCGACCTGCGCTGCGGAGGCACCCCGATGGTGCGCCTGGAGGACGGGCAGCCGACGGCATCGAACTCCGGCCCCGCCGAAGGCTGGGACGGGGGATCCCTGCTCGGCAAGCGCTACTCCGATGCCGACGGCACGCTCGAAGTGCTCGTCACCAGGCCGGGCAACGGCTCGCTCGGTATCGGTGACACGCCCTTGGAAGTCAAACGGGCGAAGCCGCTGCCGGCCAGCGACTGACTCACGGGGAGCTTCATGATCACACCACCCAGGTCAACTGCCGTACGCGTACCGAAGGCCGGTGAACTGGTCGCCGCGCAGCTTCGGCGTCAGATCGTGACCGGCGCGCTCCAGGAGGGGGACGGCCTCCCCACGGAGTCGGCCCTCATGGAACAGTTCGGCGTCTCCCGGCCGACCCTCCGCGAAGCCTTCCGCATCCTGGAGTCCGAGGGGATCATCCAGGTCAGGCGAGGCGCCCGGGGCGGGGCGCACGTCCTCGTACCGGACGCCTCCGCGGCGGGCCGCTACGCCGGGACGCTGCTCCAGTACCGGCGCACCACCCTGTCCGACGTACACGAGGCCCGTTCGCACCTGGAAGCCTCGGGGGTGGGCATCCTCGCCAGGAAGCGAACCGCAGCGGATCTGCGCGAACTGGACCAGGCGCTGTCCGAGGGCGAGGCGCTGCTGGGAAACCCCGCCGGGTTCGCCGAGGAGTACGACCTCCGGTTCCACCGGCTGCTCATGAAGCAGGCGGGCAATCAGACCATGCTCGTACTGCTGGACACGCTGTTCACCATCATCGAGCTGCACAACCGCTCGTTCCTGAAGTCCCATCCCCCTGACAGCAGTTCGAAGAAACTCGTCCGCGCGGCCCACCGCACGCACGTCAGGCTCGTGGAGCTGGTGCGGCAGCAGGACGACGCGACGGCTGTGGGCTTCTGGCACGACCACCTGAGCCGGGTCAGCGACTACATGATCACGGACCCGGGAGAGATCGTCCTTGACGTGCTCTCCTGAGCCCTCAACAACCCGGTATCCCCTTGCAGATGCATTGCCCGGCCGACCCTTAAGCAGTATAAAGAGTTAAATCTTTATTCCCAAGGATCTGGTGGTGTCACGGGTGCCCGGTCTCCCCCTTCCTGACGCGCAGTTCGAGAGCCTCGCCTTCTGGACCGGTGGCGAACGCGGCGAGTTGCTGATCCACCGGTGCGGCGAGTGCGGGCTGTGGCTGCATCCTCCGAAACCGGTCTGCCGGCGGTGCATGTCCCGCGCGGTGACCCCGCAGCCGGTGTCCGGCGAGGGCACGGTGTACAGCTACACCGTCAACCGCCAGCAGTGGATGCCGGACATGGAAGTGCCGTACGTCCTCGCGGTTGTCGAACTCGCCGAGGACCCCGGGTTGCGGCTCACCACCCGGCTCACGGGCGTCGATCCCTCCGACGTCCGGATCGGGCTTCCGGTGCGGGTGGTGTTCGAACAGGTCGAGGAAATCTGGCTCCCGCTGTTCACCCCGCACTCGAAGACCTCGGAGGAGGAGGCCCGATGAAGCCCGCCAAGGACGCGGTGATCAGCGGTATAGGACAGTCGGACGTCGGGCGCAGGCTCGGCCGCTCGCCTCTGTCGCTCACGGTGGACGCCGCTCTCGAAGCGATCGGCGACGCGGGCCTCAGGCCCTCGGACATCGACGGCGTCTCCACCTGGCCGGGGGCGTTCGCCGCCACGCCCGGGTTCTCCGGCGTCGGCGTCTGGGACATCAAGGACGCGCTCGGCCTGGAGCTGAACTGGTTCTCCGGGGGCATGGAGTCCTCGGGCCAGCTCGGCTCGGTCATCAACGCCGTCGCCGCCGTCAAGGCCGGTCTCGCGGACCATGTGCTGTGCTTCCGGACGCTCTGGGAGAGCACCGCCCAGACGGCGGACCGCCGCGCGTCCGTAGTGGGCGGCGGCGGGAGCCGGGTGGGCGGCGCGCACGAGTGGCTGGTGCCCTTCGGCGCGGTCTCGGCCGCCAACTGGTGCGGCATCATCACCCAGCGCCACTTCCACGAGTACGGCACGACCCGCGAGCAGCTCGGGGCACTGGCGGTGAACACCCGGGCCAACGCCGCACTCAACCCCAAGGCGGTCTTCCGCGACCCGCTCACCGAGGAGCAGTACCTCGGCGCGCGGATGATCTCGGACCCGCTCTGCCTGTTCGACTGCGACATCCCGGTCGACGGGAGTACGGCCGTGATCGTCTCCCGCGCCGACGCCGCACCCGGCCTGCGCCGGCCTCCGCTGCGTATCGCCGCGCACAGTTCCGCGCTGCACGGCAGGCCCTACTGGGACCAGTACGAGGACCTCACCTCGATGTCCGGCGCCGACGCGGCCCGTCAGCTGTGGCGGCACACCGATCTCACGCCCGCCGACATCGACGTGGCCGGGATCTACGACGGTTTCACCATCCTGACGGTGGTCTGGCTGGAGGCGCTCGGCATCTGCGGGCGGGGCGAGGCCGGCCCGTTCCTGGAGGGCGGGAAGCGCATCGCACGGGACGGGCAGTTGCCGCTCAACACCGGTGGCGGCCAGCTCTCGGCGGGACGGCTGCACGGGTACGGCCATCTCCACGAGGTCTGCCTCCAACTGCGAGGTGACGCCGAGGCACGCCAGGTGCCCAACACCCCCGAAGTCGGCGTCGTCGCCGCGGGCGGCGGTGACCTGGGCGGCGCCCTGCTGCTCACCCGCACCTGATCTGTACCTGACCCGTACCTCATCTGTATGTGACCCAGGCTCGTGACAAAGGAGTCCAGCCCACCATGACGGCGTCCACCCCACCGCGCACCACCCTCGTTCACGGCGAATCGCGCATGCTCGTCGACGGCGCTCTGGTCGACGCCGCCGACGGCTCGACGTACGAGAACATCAATCCCGCCACCGAAGAGGTCCTCGGCGAGACCGCGGACGCGTCGGCCGCGGACATGGACCGCGCCGTCGCCGCGGCACGTCGGGCCTTCGACGAGACCGGCTGGTCCACCGACCACGCACTGCGCAGGCACTGTCTAGAACAGCTCCACCAGGCGCTGCAGGAGGAGAAGGAGGCGATCCGCGCCGAGATCGTCGCCGAGGTGGGAGCGCCGGTCCTCACCACGCACATGGCACAGGTGGAGTGGCCCCTCTCGGACGGGCTGCGCTACCCGGCCGGGCTGATCGGTGACTTCGCCTGGGAACGCAGCCTCCCCGACACGGAGACCGTCGGCTGGACCAGCCACCGCAAGGTCGTCAAGGAAGCCGTCGGTGTGGTCGCCGCGATCATCCCGTGGAACTTCCCGCTGGAAGTCGCGATCAACAAGATCGGCCCCGCACTGGCCGCAGGCAACACGGTCGTACTCAAGCCGGCCCCGGACACTCCGTGGAACGCGACCCGCCTCGGCCGACTGGCCGCGGAGCGCACCGACATGCCGCCGGGCGTCCTCAACGTCGTACCCACATCGGACAACCGGGTCGCCGAGCGGCTGGTCACCGACCCCAGAGTCGACCTGGTCTCCTTCACCGGCTCGACCGGGGTCGGCCGGCGCATCCTCGAACTGTCCGCGGCCACGCTGAAGCGCACGATGCTGGAGCTGGGCGGCAAGTCGGCGATGATCGTCCTGGACGACGCGGACTTCGCGCAGGTCATCCCCCATTCGGCCGTGGCCTGCATGCACGCCGGACAGGGCTGCGCACTGACGACCCGGCTTCTCGTGCCGCGCTCCCGCTACGCCGAAGCCGTCGAGATCGCGACCGCGACGTACGCGCAGGTGCCGTACGGGGATCCGGCCGATCCGGCGAACCTGGCCGGGCCGCTGATCAACGCGAGGCAGCGCGAGCGGGTCCTCGGGCACATCGCGAAGGGCACGCAGGAGGGCGCCAGGGTCACGGTCGGCGGGGGCCGCCCCGAGCACCTGCCGCGGGGCTTCTACGTCCAGCCCACGGTGTTCGCGGATGTCGACAACCGCATGGCCATCGCCCAGCAGGAGATCTTCGGCCCGGTTCTCGTGGTCATCCCGTTCGACGACGACGAGGACGCCGTCCGGCTGGCCAACGACAGCCCTTACGGCCTGTCCGGCAGCGTCCACTCCGGCTCGGCGAGGCGGGCCGACCACGTGGCCCGTGCCGTACGCAGCGGAACGATGAATGTGAACGGCGGTCTGTTCTACGGGCCGGACGCGCCCTTCGGCGGCTACAAGCAGAGCGGACTCGGCCGGCAGAACGGCCTGGAGGGGTTCGACGGCTATCTGGAGACCAAGACGATCGGCTTCCGCTGACGAGCAGGCGCCAGGACCGATGAGCCGGGTCAGTCACGACCACCGCTGCGTCAACGAGCACCACTGCGTCAACGAGCCAGGAAAGGAACAGGCGATGGAGCCCATTCTCGAAGGTGTCAAGGTCGTCGAGCTCGCCTCGTGGAGTTTCGTCCCGTCGTCCGGGGCGGTCCTCGCCGACTGGGGTGCCGATGTGGTCAAGATCGAGCATCCGGAGACCGGAGACCCCCAGCGGGGTCTGATCAGCTCCGGTGTCGTCGCCGGCGCGGACGGTGTGAACCACTTCATCGAGCAGCCCAACCGCGGCAAGCGCAGCATCGGTCTGGACGTGGCCACTCCAGAGGGCCTGAAGGTCCTGCACCGACTCGTCGAGTGGGCCGATGTCTTCGTCACCAATCTGCTGCCCGGCTCGCGGCAGCGGCTCGGGATCGACGTGGAACAGATCCGCGCACTCAATCCCAAGATCATCTATGCCCGGGGCAGCGGCTACGGCATCAAGGGCGACGATGCCGACCGCGGCGGTTACGACCTCGCGGCCTACTGGGCGCGCGGCGGGCTCGGCGACGGCTATCTCACCTCTGAGGACGCTGGATACCCGCCTGTCCAACGGCCCGCGTTCGGCGATGTCTTCGGCGGTTTCGCGATCGCGGGCGGTATCGCCGCGGCCCTGTTCCGGCGCGAGCGGACCGGCACTCCGTCGGTCGTCGACGTCTCGCTGCTGGGCGCCGCGGTCTGGCAGCTCGCTCCGGACATCGTAGGGTCCAAGCTCATCGGCGCTCCGATCCCGAAAATCGATCTGGCCGAGGCGCCCAACCCGGTGACCAGCGTCTACCGGACCGAGGACAACCGGTTCATCGCCCTCGTCCTGTTGCAGTCCGACCGGTTCTGGCCCGAGTTCTGCGCGCGCGTCGGCCGCCAGGATCTGGTCGAGGACGAGCGGTTCGCCGATGCCCGCGCCCGGTACACGAATCGCCGCGAGTGCGTCGCCGAGTTGCGCCGCACCTTCGAGTCCAAGCCGCTGAAGCACTGGCAGCAGAGTCTGGAGGGATTCCGCGGCGTGTGGGACACCTTCCAGACCTCGCTGGAACTCCATGACGACCCGCAGGTGAAGGCCAACGGCTATCTGCCGCAGGTCACCGACGGCAACGGCAACACCTTCGCCCTCGCCGCCAGCCCGGTGCAGTTCGACGAAACACCGCCGGTGCTGCGCGCCGCGCCCGAACACGGCCAGCACACCGAGGAGTTGCTGCTCGAACTCGGCTACCAGTGGGAGCAGATCGTGGCACTCAAGGAATCGTCCACGATTCTCTGACAGGGAAGGGCAGGGGACGACACATGAGTGATCCGATCCGGGTGGGGATCGTCGGGGTCGGCTGGGGCTCCATGGTCCAGGTACCGGCCTTCCGGGCGGCCGGCGGCTACGAGGTCGCCGCGCTGTGCGCACGACGAGCGGAACGCGTGGCCGAGGCGGGCCGCCGCTGGGGCATCACGGACGTGTCCACCGACTGGCGGGCCTTCGTCCAGCGGCCCGACCTCGACGTCATCTCCGTCTGTACGCCAACCGATCTGCACCACGACCAGGTGCTGGCCGCGCTGAAGGCCGGCAAGCACGTGCTGTGCGAGAAGCCGGTGGCTGTCCACGAGCCCGACGCCCGCGCGATGGCGGAAGCCGCGGAGGCGGCGGGGGTGGCGACGGCGGTGTGCTTCGAGAGCCGCTGGAACCGGGAGAAGCTGCCCGTCTGGGAACTCGTCGAGGGCGGGATGCTGGGTGACCCGTACTTCGCGCGGGTCACCATCGCCGCCGACTACTGGCATCCGAGCCATCCGCTCCAGTCCGAGTGGATGTACCGGCTGAAGCATGGCGGTGGCTATCTGCTGGGCATGGCCGCGCACGACATCGACTTCCTGTGCTGCCTGTTCGGGGAACCGAAGGCAGTGTGCGCCGACGTACGCGCCACGATCCCGACGCGAGTCCGTCCCGACGGCACCTCCTTCGAAGCCGACGCGGACGACACCGTGAGCCTGCTGCTGCGCATGCGGTCCGGGGTGCACGCCACGCTCAGCCTCTCGGTGATGGGCCTGCAGACCGACTCCCGCTACCGCTTCGAGGCCTTCGGGAGCGACGGGGCGCTAGACATCGAGGGCACGCTTTTCGACGGGCGGGTGCGCGCGGGCGCGGTCGGCGAGGACGGGCCGCGGGAGGTGGCCGGCAGCGACCGGATGCCCCGTGACGGCGACCCGGACGCGATCCCGCCGCGTGGCCGGCGGGCCACTCCGATCCGTGCCCTCGCCCTCATGCTGGAGGACTGGCTGCCGGCCCTGCGCGGTGGCCGGGCGCCGGGTGTACCGACGTTGCGCGACGGCTGGCTGGTGCAGCGTGTCATCGACGCGGCGCGGCGGAGTTCGGCGGGCGAGGGCTGGGTGTCGCTGGCCTGACCGCGGCAGGGGACACAAAGGGGATGCGGGCCGGGAGTCCGGCCCGCATCCCCTTGCCCTCATTTCAGGACCAGGTCGCGATCACTTCGTCCGCCGTCGTGATCGCCGCCAGGTAACGCAAGGTGTGGCGGAGCATGCTCTCGCCGTGCTCCACGGGGGTACCGGCGACGGCGTCACGGGCGATGACGACCTGGAACCCCTCGTCCGCCAACTCGGTCGTGGCGACCGGTATGGCGACGTTCAGCGAGACTCCGGCCAGCAGAACCGAGGTGACGCCGATGTTGCGCAGCAGGGCGAACAGTTCCGTGTTGTGGGTGGGTGACATACCGGTGTGGCGCGGCAGGACGAGGTCCCCGGACTCGACGCCGATCTCGTCGACGACCTGGCCGGCGCCGTGTCCCGCCGTCCAGGCGTCCGTCTGCGTGCTGGTCCTGGCCATCAGCGGAGCGTTGCGGTTGGACGACCTGTTGCCCAACGCCGGCACATAGGTCAGGTGCACCACCGGCACACCCGTCTTCCGCGCCGCACGCGCGAGCCGGGCGATCACCGGAAGCACCGGGGCTGCGGCCAGGGCCAGTTGAGGGAGCGTCGTGCTCGGACCGACTGTGCCGTTCTGGCATTCGGAGACGACGAAGGCGGTGTGCGCGGGGTCGAGGTCAAAGCTGGGCCGTGGCATGGCGGCGCCTCCTGTGCGGTCGGCCGGCGATCATGGTGCTGGGCATCACGTCGTCTCCATCTCGGTCTCCTCCGTCTCCGTCTCCGTCTCCGTTTCGGACCGGGTGGTGCCCGGCCGCCAGCAGAGGGCCAGCAGCAGCGCCGCACCGAGGATCCCGACACCCCCCGCCAGGGCCGCGCCGACCCCGCCGTCCAACGCGTCGTCGATGCCGAGCGCGTGGTCCACGGAGACACGGCCCGGCCCGAGCAGCCCGATCACGACCGAGACGACAGCCAGCAGCAGCACGTACTCGTAGCCGTCCTTGAAGACGAAGAACCCGTTGGGGCGGTGGACCGCGACCCCCGCTACCGTCATCGTTCCCACCACGAAGGCGGCGCACAGCGGTGTGAGCAGACCGGCCAACAGGCCGAGTCCGCAGGCGAGTTCACCGGCGCCGCTGAGGAGGGCGTGGACTCGCGGCGGACGCAGGCCCATGGAGGCGAACCAGCGGCTCGTACCGGCCAGGCCGCCACCGCCGAGGACATGGTGGTAACCGTGGGCCACCATCGTCAGCCCGGCGACGGCCCGCAGCACGAGCACCGCTGTGTCCGCGGTGGTCATACGGCGCCGACCAGTTCGAGGATCGTCGCGTTGGCCTGGCCGCCGCCCTCGCACATGGTCTGCAGGCCGTAGCGGATGCCGTTGTCGCGCATGTGGTGCACGAGGGTGGTCATCAGCCGTGCCCCGCTGCCGCCGAGCGGATGCCCGATCGCGATCGCGCCGCCGTTGGGATTCAGGGCCTTGGGGTCGGCGCCGATCTCTGCCAGCCAAGCCAGTGGCACGGAGGCGAAGGCCTCGTTCACCTCGAACGCGCCGATGTCGGAAGGGCTCAGCCCGCTGCGTTCAAGTGCCTTGCGGGTGGCGGGAATCGGCGCCGTGAGCATGATGACGGGATCGTCGGCCGCCACGACCGCCGTGTGCACACGGGCGAGGGGGGTGAGCCCGAGCTGCCTGGCCTTCTCGCTCGTCGTCATCAGGAGCCCCGCGGAGCCGTCGCTGATCTGGGAACTATTGCCGGCGTGGATCACCCCGTCCGGCTTGAAGGCGGGCTTGAGACCGGCCAGCTTCTCCAACGTGCTGCCGCGGCGGACCCCCTCATCGGTGTCCACGACCATCCCGTCGTCCAGGGTGACCGGTGCGATCTGCGCGGCGAAGCGGCCGTCGTCCTGTGCTGCCGCGGCCTTCTCGTGGGAGGCGAGCGAGAACTCGTCCAGCCGGGCACGCGAGAGTCCCCAGCGTTCGGCCATCGTCTCGGCGCCGATGCCCTGGTTCGGCGCGACTCCCCCGAACCGTGTCTCCAGCGCGGAGCCGAACGGATTGGCGTCCCCGAGCACTGCGCCCATCGGCACCCGGCTCATCGACTCCACGCCGCCGGCCACCACCATGTCGTACTGTCCGCTGATCAGGCCCGCCGCCGCGAAGTGCACCGACTGCTGCGAGGAACCGCACTGCCGGTCGACGGTCGTGCCCGGTACGCCCAGCGGCCAGCCGGCGGCAAGCACCGCGTTGCGCGCTATGTCAAAGGTCTGCTCGCCCCCTTGCCCGACGCACCCCCAGATCACGTCGTCCACGAGGCCCGGATCGATGCCCGAGCGCTCGGCGAGCGCCTGGAGCACCCGAGCGGACAGATCAACGGGGTGCACTCCGGACAACGCGCTGTTGCGCTTGCCGACCGGGGTCCGTACTGCTTCGACGACGACCGCGTCACGCATCGTTCTCTCCTAGATCCAGGTTTCCCATGGGCCTTGCGGCATGCACCTGCTCCACAACGTGCACCTGCCTTACGACGTGGACCTGATCGGCGTGCCTCACGCTCCGGTCCATCGCGGCTCCCTCTTCTCCGCGAACGCCGTCGCGCCCTCCTTGGCGTCCGCGCTCGCGAACACCGGGGCCACGGCCGCGGCGATCTCGGCCCGGCTCGCCCCACGGGCCTGAGCCAGCATCAGTTCCTTCGTGGTCCGCAGTGCCAGTGGGCCGTTGCGTGCGATGGCGCCGGCGAGGGCGAGTGCCTCGGGCAGCACCCGGTCCCCGGGGACCACGCGGTTGACCAGCCCCAGCTCTTGTGCGCGCCGAGCGTCGAAGGTGTCTCCGGTGAGCCCCAGTTCCAGCGCGAGTGCCAGCGGTATCCGGGCCGGCAGGTTGGTCCCGCCGCCCGCGGCGACCAGTCCCCGCTTGACCTCCGGCAGACCGAACCTGGCGTGGTCGGCAGCCACGGCAAGGTCGCAGGCGAGCACGAGCTCGAAGCCGCCCGCCACGGCTGTCCCGTTGACGGCGGCGATGAGCGGCTTCGGGTACACCCGCTCGGTGAACACCTCAAGACCCGGCCGGGACTCGTCGATGATCTTGCCGCCCGCGGCGAAGGCGCGCAGGTCCATGCCCGCGCAGAACGCCCGGTCGCCCGCGCCGGTCAGCACGACGGCCCGTACCTCGTCGTCCCGTTCGGCCTCGACCAGCGCTTCGCCGATGCCCGCCATCGTCTCGGCGTCCAGGGCGTTGCGAGCCTCGGGCCGGTTGATCGTCACCACGGTCACGGCGTCATGCCGGTCGACCACTACGGTCATTTCCACACTCCCTCGGAGAATCTGTCGAGCGGTCTCAGTCACGAGGCATGCCGAGCACACGCTCGGCGATCTGATTGCGTACGACTTCGGAGGTCCCGCCCGCGATGGTCAGCGCCCTGGTGAACAGCGCGCTGTAGTGGACCGCGGGGTCACCGTCGAGTACCGCTTCGGCGCCCCCGGTGCGGAGCAGGACGTCGGCGACCCGCTGCTGATGCTCCCCGGTGAGCAGCTTGGTCACATTGCCCTCCGGGCCGGGGTCCCCGCCTGCGACCGCGCGGGCGGCGTTGCGCAGGCTGAGCAGCCGCATCGCCTGCCGCTGCGCCACCAGGGCGCCGACTTCGCCGCGCAGCATGGGATCGTGCCGCACGCCTTCCACGGCGCGGCTGACGGGAGCGTAGTCGTGCTCGCCGGTTCCGATGCTGACGCGCTCGTTGCCGAGGG
The DNA here is from genome assembly GCF_041431135.1 of Streptomyces sp. NBC_00554. NCBI lineage: Bacteria > Bacillati > Actinomycetota > Actinomycetes > Kitasatosporales > Streptomycetaceae > Streptomyces > Streptomyces sp. NBC_00554. Next base: position 263,478 of record NZ_CP107799.1, read on the forward strand.
TGGCGCGGGCGACCGTCCAGCCCGCGTTCACCTCACCGACCACGTCGGCGTCGGGTACGAAGACCTCGTCGAGGAACACCTCGTTGAACAGTGACTCGCCGGTGATCTCGCGCAGCGGCCGCACGGTCACGCCCGGCGCGGTCAGGTCGATGACGACCATGGTGATGCCCTTGTGCTTGGGCGCCTTCGGATCGGTGCGTACGGTGGCCAGGCCGCGGTTGCACGATTCGGCGCCGCTCGTCCACACCTTCTGGCCGGTCACCGACCAGCCGCCGTCGACGCGCCGGGCCCGGCTGGTGATGGCGGCGGCATCGGAGCCGGCGTCGGGCTCGCTGAAGAGCTGACACCAGGTCAGTTCGCCTTCCAGGCTGGGCCAGAGCCAGCGGCCGACCTGTTCCGCGTTCCCGTGGCTCAGCAGGGTCGGCAGGACCCAGGTGCCGATGCCCAGTTGTGGTTTAAGCACGCCGTGCAGTTCCTGCTCGATCACGAGTTGCTCGACCGGGCCCGCGGACCGCCCGTACGGCTCGGGCCAGTGCGGGTAGGCGTAGCCGGAGCGCACCAGCAGCGAGCGCCGCTGCTCTTCGGGGGCGACCTGATACTCCGTCAGGAAGGCTCGGGCCTGCTGCCGGTAGGTCTCGGCTTCCGGGGGGAGGTCCAGTGCCGGCTGTCGCGCGGTGCCCACGAGGGCGAGAGCGGTGAGCTCGTGGGCCGCGCCCGGACCGCCGAACGTCCCGCGCAGGGACAGTGCGCGCCGCAGGTAGAGGTGGGCGTCGTGCTCCCAGGTGAACCCGATGCCGCCGTGCACCTGGATGTTCAGCTCGGCGCACCGTACGAAGGCGTCGAGCGCGACCTGTGCGGCGACCGCGGCGGCGAACTCCGCTTCCGGTCCGCTGCTGCCGGCCCGGGCCGCGTCCCAGGCCGCCGCGGTGGCCAGTTCGGCGGCGACCAGCATGTCCGCGCAGTGGTGCTTGACGGCCTGGAAGCTGCCGACCGGGCGGCCGAACTGCTCCCGCTGCTTCGCGTACGCCACCGCGGCCTCCGTGCAGGCCCGCGCGCCTCCCGCCGCCTCGGCCGCGGCCAGCGCCCTGCCCAGCGTGAGGGCCGTACGCCGCGCGCCGGGGAAGACGGCGTCCGGTACGGCTCCCGAGCAGAGCACCCGGGCAGCTCGGCGGGTGGTGTCGATGCCGGTGGCGGGCACCGCAGTCACCTGGGGGCCGGTGCGTACGAGGGCGAGGTCATCGCCCACAGCCAACAGCAGCACCTTCGCCTCGGCCCCACCGAGCACGGATCCGGCGTCGCCTTCGAGCCTGCCGTCGGCGGTCAGGGTCAGGCTGCCGTGCAGGCCGACCGCTGCGGTGGCCGTGCCGGCGGAGAGTTCCGGGAGCACAGCCGCACACTGTTCGGCGGTGCCGGACGCCTGGACGACCGCGAGTGCCAGGGTCGTCGGCAGGAAGGGGCCGGGGGCCACCACCCGCCCGAACTCCTCGGTGACCACGGCGAGTTCGGGCAGTCCAAAGCCCTGGCCACCGTACTGCTCCGCGATGTGCAGACCCAACCAGCCGAGTTCCAGGACGTCCTTCCAGAACGCGGGGGTGGCGGACGTGTCGTCGTCCAGCGTGGCTCGTGCGGCGCCCAGTGCGCCGCGGTCCGCCAGTACGTCACGCACCGACTCGGCGAGCAGACGGTGCTCCTCGGTGAGGGGCAGTCCCACGGAATCCTCCTAGAAGCCCATGGAGCGGCCGACGAGATCCTTCATGATCTCCGTGGTGCCGCCGTAGAGACGCTGAACGCGGGAGTCCCGCCAGAGCCGCGCGACCTCGTACTCGTTCATGTAGCCGTAGCCACCGTGCAGTTGGAGGCAGCGGTCGAGGATCTCCCACTGAATTTCGGAGGTCCACCACTTGAGTCCGGCGGCCTCCTGCGCGGTGAGTTCTCCCGCGTTGGCTGCCAGGACGCACTGGTCGAGATAGACCGTGGCGACGTCCAGCTTGGTCTTCATCTCGGCCAGGAAGTGGCGGTTGACCTGGAAGGTTCCGATCGGCTGGCCGAACGCCCGTCGTTCCCGGGCGTACTCCGTGGTCAGGTCGAGAGCACGTCGTGCGGCGGCGACCGCGTAGGTGGCGATGCCGAGACGCTCGCTGGGCAGGTTGGCGACCAGGTGGTAGAAGCCGCGGTTCTCCTCACCCACCAGGTTTTCCACGGGTACTTCGACGTCGCCGAAGAAGAGCTCCGCGGTGTCGGCGGACCACTGGCCGATCTTGTCGAGCTTGCGCCCCCGGCTGAAGCCCGGCCTGGTGGTCTCGACGGCGATGAGGCTGATGCCCTTGCGCCCGGCCCCGGGATCGGTCTTCGCGGCCACGAGCACGAGGTCGGAGAGCAGACCGTTGCTGATGAACGTCTTCTGACCGTTGATCACGTAGTGGTCGCCCACCCGCTTCGCCGTCGTCTTGATCCCCGCGAGGTCGGAGCCGGCGGCGGGCTCGGACATCGCGATCGAGGTCACGATGTCGCCATTGGTGAAGCCGGGCAGCCAGCGCCGCTTCTGCTCCTCGGTGCACAGCCCGACGAGATAGGCGGCCATGATGTCGTTCTGCACGCCGAGTCCGATGCCCACGGAGCCGGACTGGAACATCTCCTCGCTGACGATCATGTTGAAGCGGTAGTCCCGGATGCCGAGCCCGCCGTACTCCTCCGGGGCTTCCCAGCCCAGCAGCCCGGCCTTGCCCGCCTTGCGCCAGGCGTCCCGGCTCACCTTGCCCGCTCGTTCCCACTCCTCGCTGTGAGGAGCGCATTCCTTGTCGAAGAAGGCGCGAGCGGTCTCCCGGAACTGCTCGTGCTCCTCGGTGAAGATGCCTCGGCGCACCGACTCTCCCACCTCTTCCACGGATCACTGAATGAGTTAGATGATTCAGAAGTCTAGACGCCCGAGCAGTCCACCGTAAAGGATTGAAACAGTTAACTAATAAATCTATATTACGGAACGGTTCGTCGACAAGGGAGGCCTGGATGTCATCGTTCGTGCTGGTACACGGAGGCTCGCACGCGGCCTGGTGCTGGGAGGACTTGGTGGGTCATCTGAACCGCCCGGCCCTGGCCGTGGACCTGCCGGGCCGGGGTCCCGACCGGCGGCGGCTGCGCGAGTTGACTGTCGACGACTTCGTGGACGCGGTGACAGGCGAGATCGAACGGGCCGACCTGCACGACGTCGTACTCGTCGGGCACTCGCTCGCCGGGGTGATCGTGCCAACGGTCTGCGCCCGGATCCCCAAGCGCATCAAGGCGCTCGTCCTCGTGGCCGCCGCCGTCGCCCCGCCCGGCGGGCGGATCGTGGATCTCCTCCCGGCGCCGGTGCGGATGCTCAGCCTGGCGCAGCACCGGCTGGGCGTGCGCGCGCCGTCCATGCCCCGGCTCCTCGCCCGCCGGGCCTTCTGCAACGACATGTCTCCCAAGACGGCCCGGCGCACCTTGGACCGGCTCGTTCCCGAGGCGGTCCAGCTCGTTGTCGAACCTCTCCCCCGACCGGCGCTCCCGCCGCAACTCCCGGTCTTCTACATCCGGTTCACCCAGGACCGGATCATCACCCCGGACCGGGCACAGGTCATGATCGACAATCTGGGCGGTGCCGAGGTCGTGGACCTCGACGCCGGTCACGACGGGATGATCAGCCGGCCCGAGCTGGTCGCTGCGGCACTCAACGCCATCTCCGGCGAACGGGTCTGACCCCTTCCGCCACGCACACGTATCCGCCGAGCGCCCCTGCCACCGACGCACCTCTGGAGTCCACCGTGACCGAAGCCGTCATCCTCGCCGCCTGCCGTACCGCCATCGGTACGGCGTTCAAAGGCAGCCTCGCCGAGACCTCCGCCCACGAACTGGCCCACACGGTGATCACCGAAGTGGTCCGGCGTGCGGCCATCGACCCCGCCCTGCTCGACGACATCGTCCTGGGTGAGGTGATGCAGGGCGGCGGCGACCTCGCCCGGCACGCGGCGATACGGGCCGGGCTGCTCTCCGTACCCGGCCTGGCACACCAGCGCCAGTGCGCCTCTCTGCGATCCAGACCGCCGCGGCCGGCATCCGGGCCGGCATGGACCGTGCCGTGATCGCCGGTGGGGCGGAGTCGGTCTCCACCGCACCGGCTCTACGACAGCGGATCCCCGGCACGCAGGACTGGCAGGATCCGTGGATGCCGCCGTCCCATCCGTCGACGCCGGAGGCGCCCGCCGACGACATGTCCATCACGGTCGGCTGGAACACGGCCAGGCTCAAGGACGTCTCGCGCCAGGACATGGACGCCTGGGCACTGCGGTCCCATCAGCGGGCGGTCCGGGCGATCGACGAAGGCAGGTTCGCCGAGGAGATCGTGCCGGTCACGGTGCGCAACGCCGCAGGTGACAGCTTCGTCTTCAGCACCGACGAGCACCCGCGCCGCAACACCTCCATGGAACGACTGGCCGCCCTCAAGCCCCTGCACCCGGAGATCCCCGGCTTCAGCATCACTGCCGGCAACTCGTCCGGGATCAACGACGCGGCCGCCGCGCTCGTCCTGGCCTCCGGCGAGCTGGCCGAGCGGGAGAGCCTGCGGCCGATCGGCGTCGTACGGTCATGGGCGTCGGTCGGCGTGGATCCCGTGGAAACCGGCCTGGCTCCGGCCAAGGCCATCCCCAAGGCCCTGGAGCGCGCCGGACTACGCCTTGGCGACGTCGAGTTGTTCGAGATCAACGAAGCCTTCGCCGCCATGTGCGTGGCGACGACCCGGATTCTGGGGATCGACCCGGCGATCGTCAACATCAGCGGCAGCGGATGCAGCCTGGGCCACCCCGTCGCGGCCACCGGCGCCCGGATGGTCACCACACTCCTCAACGACCTGCGCCGCAGGGGCGGCGGGATCGGCGTGGCCGCGCTGTGCGCGGGCGGCGGCATGGGATCCGCGCTGGTCGTCGAGGCGTTCTGACTGGGCAGCAGACGGCGGTGGGCTCCAACGATTCTGCTGAATCAGTTAAATATTTCTACCCGGAGCGTTGAAGTCTCTGACTGGAGAATCCTATTCTCCAGCCATGGCCAACAAACGCATCGCCGCACGGCCGAGCGTTGACATACCTCGGCTCAGTCAATGGCTCGACCGCCACAACCTCCCTGGCGGGGATGGAGATCTGGAGATCGAGCTGATCTCCGGTGGCTCACAGAACCTGCTGTACGGCCTCCGCAGCGGTGACACGAGACTCGTCCTGCGTGCCGCGCCCCGGCACGCCACACCCGAGCAGGCGCAGAACATGATGCGCGAGTACCGCCTGGTGCGCGCGCTCGCCGACACCGATGTACCGCATGCCCGCGTCCACGCCGCGACCGACGACGCGTCGGTGCTGGGCAGCCCGTTCTACGTGATGGATCACATCGACGGATGGTCGCCGACCCAGGGCTGGGCAGCACCCTTCGACGCCGAACCCGAGGCGCGCGCGGGCCTCGCCGTGCAGTTGGTGGACGGCATCGCCCGGCTCTCCCGCGTAGACTGGCAGGCCCGGAACCTCCAGGGGTTCGGCCGCCCGGACGGATTTCACGACCGACAGGTCGACCGGTGGCTCTCCTTCCTGGCCGCATACCGGTTCCGGGAACTGCCCGGTCTGGATGCCGCGGCCGACTGGCTGCGCGGGCACCGTCCTCGCACCTACCGGCCCGGCATCATGCACGGGGACTATCAGTTCGCCAACGTCATGTACGCGCACGGCACACCGGCCCGGCTGGCCGCCATCGTGGACTGGGAGATGGCCACCGTCGGCGACCCCCTCCTCGATCTCGGATGGGCACTGATCGCGTGGCCGCCGGAGGGCGACGACATGCACCGCTCCCGCTACCTGGACTACGCCGGTATGCCGCCCCGCGACGACCTCCTGGAGCACTACGCGACGGTGAGCGGACGCCCCGTCGACGACATCGACTACTACGTCGTCCTGGCCCGTTTCAAACTCGCCATCGTTCTCGAGAAGACCGTAGCCAGGGGCAAGGCGAGCACCGCGGGTACCGCTGACCCGTACGCCGCGGCCTTCGAGGGCATCGTGCTGGAGCTGCTCCGCAAGGCGGCCGAACTCTCCCACAGCACAAGCCTGAAATGAGCGGCGGAGACATGACACGAGAGTCCGCAGAACCCAGGGAGCCCGGGAGTTCGGGCACGTCGTCCGATCTCTTCAGCCTCACCGGCAAGGTGGCGCTGGTCACGGGCGGCAGCCGTGGCCTGGGCCGGGAGATGGTGATGGCCTTCGCCGAGGCGGGCGCCGAAGTCGTCATCACCAGCCGGCGCCTCGACGCCTGCCAGGCACTCGCCCGTGAGGTGACCGAGCGGACCGGCCGGGCCGCGCTCGCGTACGGCTGTCACCTGGCCCACTGGGACGAACTCGACGGGCTGGTCGAGGCCGCGTACAAGCGCTTCGGCCGGGTGGACGTCCTGGTGAACAACGCCGGGATGTCGGTGCCGTACGACCAGCCCATCGATGTCACCGAGAAGATGTGGGACAGCGTCGTGGGCCTGAATCTCAAGGGCCCGTTCCGGCTGACCTCACTGATCGGCAGCCGGATGGTCGAGCAGGGCGGCGGGTCGGTCATCAATGTGAGCAGCACCGGCTCCATCCGTCCGACGCCCGGCATCCTGCCGTACGCCGCAGCGAAGTCCGGCCTCAACGCGCTCACCGAGGGCTTCGCCCGGGCGTTCGGCCCGACGGTGCGCGTCAACTGCCTCATGGCGGGCCCGTTCTTCACCGACATCAGCAAGGCCTGGGACATGCCGGCCGTGGAGCAGAGCCTTCAGCAGCACGCCCTGCGGCGCGGCGGACGGCCAGAGGAGATCGTCGGCGCGGCACTGTTCCTCGCGAGCGACGCCTCCAGCTACACCACCGGCGCGATCCTGCGCGCCGACGGCGGCATCCCCTGACCGAGGCCCGACCCATGGCCGCCCGATGGCCGACCGATCTCCTGACCGCATCAAGGAGGACCCACCCATGGCATGGGACTTCAGCACCGAGCCCGAGTTCCAGGACAAGCTCGACTGGGCCGGGACGTTCGTCCGCGAGGAGGTCGAACCCCTCGATCTCGTATGGCCCTCGCCCCTCAACTACCAGCCCCTCACCCCGGAGCGGCGCAAGGTCGTCGATCCGCTCAAGCAGACCGTACGCGATCACGGGCTGTGGGCCTGCCACCTCGGCCCGGAACTCGGAGGCAAGGGGTACGGGCAGGTCAAGCTGGCCCTGCTGAACGAGATTCTGGGCCGCTCCTCCTGGGCTCCGGTCATCTTCGGCACGCAGGCCCCGGACACCGGGAACGCGGAGATCCTCGCCCACTTCGGCACGGACGAACAGCGCCGGCGCTACCTGGACCCTCTCCTGAACGGCGAGATCTTCTCCTGCTTCTCGATGACCGAGCCCCAAGGTGGCGCCGATCCTGGCGAGTTCACCACCCGCGCGGTACGGGACGGGGACGACTGGGTCATCGAAGGCTGGAAGTTCTTCTCCTCCAACGCCCGCTGGGCCGAGTTCCTGATCGTCATGGCGATCACGGACCCGGACGCCGGCCCCTATCGCGGGATGTCCATGTTCCTGCTGCCGCGCGACACCCCCGGCGTGCGCATCGAGCGCAACGTCGGGCTCATGGGCGAGCCTGCCGAGGACGGATCCCACGCGCTCATCCATTACGACAACGTCCGCATTCCCGCGAGCAGTCTGCTCGGCCCCGAGGGCGGGGCGTTCACCGTCGCGCAGGTACGCCTCGGCGGGGGCCGGGTGCACCATGCGATGCGCACGGTCGGAGTGGCCCAGCGCGCACTCGACATGCTGTGCGAACGCGCGCTGAGCCGTCACACCAAGGGTTCCGTACTGGCGGACAAGCAGAAGGTGCAGGAGTACGTCGCCGACTCCTACGCCCAACTGACCCAGTTCAGGCTGTTCGTGCTCAACGTCGCCTGGCAGATCGACCGTTACCAGGACTACAAGAAGGTGCGCAGGGACATCGCGGCCATCAAGGCACTCACACCGACCGTCCTCCACGACATCGTGCAGCGGACCATCCAGGTGCACGGCGCGCTCGGCGTGTCCAACGAACTGCCGCTCGCCGACTGGTGGGTGACGGCACCTGTGCTGGGACTCGCGGACGGGCCGACCGAAGTACACAAGGTCACCGTCGCCCGCGAGGTGCTGAAGGGACACAAGCCCAGCGACTCCGCCTGGCCCTCCGAGCACATCCCCACGCGCCTCGCGGCGGCCAGGACCAAGCTGGGAACCGATTAGCCGCCCGAGTCGGCGATCGGCCTCAAGTGATCGCGCCGTCCGGCAGGACCGGGACTTCGGCCGGCCCCGAGTCGTCACGGAGGTCACGCTTCCGGGTGGCCGACAGCGCCACCGCACCGACCAGAACCGTCGCGACGACGAAGAGGGCCGGCGCGTTGGCGCTGCCGGTGGTCTCCACGAGCCAGGTGGCGATGAGCGGCGCGGTCCCACCGGCGAGCATGACGCCGATGTTGTAGCCGAGCGCCACACCGGAGTACCGCAGCTCCCGGTCGAAGTAGCGCGGCATGAGCGCGAACGTGGCCACCTGGATCGGCGCGTTCAGGACGACGAAGAGCAGGAAAGCCACGGCCGAGACCGTCAGACTGCCCCACGCCATCACGGCCAGGACCGGATAGGCGAGCACCAGGTAGCCGAGCAGACTCACCCACCCGACCCGCTTCACCCCGACGCGGTCGGCCCAGATCCCGCACAGCGGGGCGAGGGGCGCGGACAGAAAGATCACCACCGTGGTGATCCAGTAGACGGGCGTGCTCGGATACCCGTGGACCCTGATCAGGTGGATGCTGAGGTAGGCCAGGCCGATGTAGGTCGTGCCGTTCGCGACCAGGCTCAGACAGGCGGTGAGGACGATCCCGCGCGGCTGCCTGCGCACCACGTCGACGATCGGCAGGTCACGCGGTTCGCGATCGTCCCGGGCCTCCTCGGCCACCGCCTCCGGCACCCGGCTCCATGCCCACAGCGAGAGCGCCGTCAACGGCACCGAGAGCAGGAACGGGATGGCCCAGCGTCCCGCCGATCCCCGGGGCCGATGCGTAGAGCACACGGCGCCGCGCGGGGGCGAGTTCGGAGATCAGCGTGGCCGCTCCGCCGATCTCTCCGCCGGACGACAGCCCCTGCGCCAGCCTCAGGACGAGCAGCAGGGCCCCGGCCCAGGCACCGATCTGCGCGTGCGTGGGGAGCAGGCCGACCAGCATGCTCGTCCCGCCCATGGACACGACGGTGGCGATCAGCGCGCCGCGGCGCCCCCGGCGGTCGCCGATGTGCCCGAACACCACGCCGCCGAGCGGACGCGCGACGTAGGCCACCCCGTAGACGGCGAGCGTGGCCATCAGCGAGGTGGTCGCGTTGTCGGCCGGGAAGAACAGCGGTGCGATGGTGATCGACAGATAACCGTAGACACTGAAGTCGAAGAACTCGATGAGCGTGCCGGCGCCCCCGGCCAGCGCGGCACGCTTCGCAAGGCGCGCCCGCGGTCCCGCTCGTCGGGGGTGACCGCCCGGGCCCTCATGGTCGGTTCCGGGCACCGCCGGCCAGGTGGCGGCCCGCGAGGTATCCGAACACCATCGCGGGCCCGAGGGTGCCGCCCGCGCCGCCATAGGTCATGCCGAAGGGCGAGGCCATCACGTTCCCCGCGGCGTAGAGCCCCTCGATGACACGGCCGTCGAGGTCCAGTACGCGGGCGTCTGTGTCGGTGCGCGGGCCGCCCTTGGTGCCGAGCGCGCCGCTCACCAGCTCGATCGCGTAGTACGGCGGCTCGTCGAGCGGACCGAGCGTGGCCTCGGGCCTGCCCTTGAGGTGCGGGTCGCCCCACCACCGGTCGTGTGCGCTCTCGCCCCGGTGGAAGTCCGGATCGCGGCCCGCGGCGGCGTGCTCGTTCCACTGGCGTACGGTCGCCTCGAACTCCCCTGCCGGGATACCGAGTTCACCGGCCAGTTCAGCGAGCGTCGCACCGCGGATCAGCCACGGCGGCGGCACCTCCCCCGGCGGAAACGGTCCGACGGTCCCGTACCGGCGCAGGTACTCCTGGTCGAACACCAACCAGCACGGCAGGTTCGCGTAGCTGAAGGTGGCGACGTCCTCCGCGTGGAAGGCACCGCCGAAGGCGTTGTAGTTCGCCGCCTCGTTGGTGAAACGCCGCCCGCGCCGGTTGACCATGACGGACCGGGGGCGGGTGCGATCGGCGTTGACCATGACGCGGTTCATGTCGTTGACCCCGGGCGGCAGGACGGCGACCGGGCTCCACCACGCCTCCCGCATGTTGCCCAGCGACGCGCCCACCTTCATCGCCATGTAGAGGCCGTCGCCCTCGGACGTCGGCATGGTCACGGGATGGGTCAACGGCCCCCGCAGGAACGCCCGTTTGTAATCCTCGTTCCATTCGAAGCCACCGGTCGCCAGGACGACGCCATGACGGGCCCGCACCTCGACCCGGCCCTCCCCGAAGTCCTCCTCAGGGTTCGCCTCGGGGTCCTCGAACACGACACCGACCACCCGGCCCGCGTCGACGACCAGTTCGCGGGCGCGATGCCCCGTCACGACCTCGACCCCGACGGCCAGGCAGGCCTTGAGCAGTCTGCCTACCAGCGACTGCCCCCGGCCACGCTCATCACGTATCTTCCGGCGCTCCAGCTCCTCGTCCGACGGCGGCTGCGGCACCGAGGCTCCGATCGGCGTCTCACGCTGCACCAAGTGGAGGTTGGTGAAGTACGGCCCGGTGGTGACCCGTTCGCGCCACTCGCCCAGTTCGTCGAACGGGAACAGCGGCGTCTCCAGCGACCGGCCACCCTGCGGCTTCCCTCCCGGATGCTCGGCGTGGTAGTCCGGGAAACCTTCGGCCACGTAGAAGTCGGTGCTGGCCTTGGCGTCGAGGAAGCCGACCATGTCCGGGCCCGCCTCGACATAGGCGCGCACAAGGTCCTCGTCGAGCAGGCCCCGGGAGAGCGACATGATGTACGTGAACGCGTCGTCGGCGCTGTCCCGCACACCCACGTCCGCCATGAGCGGGTTGTTGGGGATCCACACGTTCCCGCCCGACCAGGCGGTCGTGCCCCCCACCTGGTCGGCCTTCTCGAACAGGCCGACCGAGGCACCCCCTTCGGCCGCGGTGAACGCCGCGGTCAGGCCCGCCGCGCCGCTGCCGAGCACGATGACGTCGAATTGCTGCACCACGGTTCGTACCTCCGAATCGAGCGAATGAGACCGATCGGCACTGGATGGGGCGGCCGTCGCGGAGAGTCAGTGGGCCCGGTCCAGGCCCGGTCCGCCCAGTACGTCGCGCAGGTCCCGCAGTGCCGCCCCGGCCCCGAGCCGGTCGCTGACCGCGGCGAGGTAGCGGTCCGGCCGCAGCACGAAGAACTCGTCGCCGGGCCGGTTGGCCTGCCATTCGCGGAACGCTCCGTCCACGTCCTCCACCAGAGCCGTGCCCGTGTCCCCCCGCGACCGTCCGGGGCGGGCGCCTCCGTTCAGCGGGCGCGACTCGGAGCGCGGCCAGTCCACTTGGACCACCGTGCCGCCGAGCGCCTGCCACCAGGCGAGTTCCTCGGGTTCGAGCACCTCGGCCGGGTCGAACCGCACGCCGACGAGCGCGAACCAGGGGCCGGTCACGTCGTCCAGCTTCGCCTTCGCGCCGGAGCCGGTCTCGACGTACGGCTGCATGAACATCTTGCCGACGGGGTGGCTGCCGGGTCGTGCGGGGTCGGCGGCCAGTGCCCCGGTGACGTACCGGGGCATCGGCTTGTACTTCATCTGCAGGATGTAGTCGCGACCGCCGGGCACCCGGCTGACGGCCCGGAACACGAGGGCGCGCAGCCGTTCGGTCAGCCTGCTCCAGGGGCTGTACATGCGGCCGATCCGGGTGGCGAAGCCCACCATCTGCGCGGCGTGGCCGCGGCGTTCGGTGTCGTACGTCTCCAGCAGCCGCTCCCCGGCCCTGCCCGAGACGACGGCCGCGAGCTTCCACGCCAGGTTGGTGGCGTCGCGGATTCCCGAGTTCATCCCCTGGCCGAAGAACGGGGGCTGCAGGTGCGCGGCGTCGCCTGCCAGGAACACCCGGCCGGAGGTGAAGGTGTCGGCGATCCGTGAGTGGTGGAGGTAGACGCGGCCGCGCAGGATCGTGGGCAGGGGCGTCGAGCCGTAGAGCGGGGCGAGGAGTGCGCGTATGTTCTCCGGCCGGGTCACGGCGTCCTCGTCTCCCTCGTCTTCGTCTCCCCGGAGCTTGAACTCGAAGCGCCGGTGCCCGTACGGCAGCGGGATGGTGAGGACGGGCCGCACCGGATCGCAGTGGACGGCCGAGTACAGGCCCTCCATCCGGTCCTCGGCGACGTCGACGACAAGCCACCTGACGGGAGCCGTGGTGCCGGTCAGCGGCACGCCGACCTCGTGGCGCACGGTGCTTTTGCCGCCGTCCGCGCCAACCAGGTACCGCGCACGCAGCGTGGCGGGCTCGCCCTGAGCCGACTTCACGGTGGCCCGCACCCCCTCGTCGTCCTGCTCCAGGTGGACGAGTTCATGACCGAGGCGCACATCGACGTGGGGGAACCGCCGCACGCCGCGGCGCAGCGCGGCCTCGAAGAGCGGCTGGAGGAAGAGGTTCCGCCGGGGCCAGCCGAACGGGCGGCCGCTCGGACTGACGTGGGCGAGAAGCCGTCCCCACGAGGTGTAGTAGCGGATCGCCGTGTTCTGGATGACGTCCTCAAGGACGTCATCCACCAGGCCGGCCGCCTGGTAGCTGCGCAGGGACTCGTCGTCGATGCCGACGGCGCGCGGGAAGTTGAGCACCTCCGTATCGCGGTCGATGACGATGCACGAGACCCCGTACACCCCCAGCAGGTTCGCCAGGGTCATACCGCACGGGCCCGCGCCGACGACTAGAACGTCGGCATCGCCGGGTGGGGTCACGGAAGGCCGCCCTACACTAGACGCTGATGTCAGAATCTTAGTCTGGAACAAGAGCATCCCCCTGTCTACCCTGGACGGTGTAGGAGCTAATTGCCTACGTACAGCCACATCCGGGCTGCTTGACCAGCCAGGAACAACGTGAATAGTTCGTCAGACAGTCGACGTACCCGGCACCTACGCCCCGCCGAATTCTGGAGGCACCCGCTATGTCAGAGCTCCGCCCGCATCTCCAGGCCGACAGCGTCTGGGAGTTGGTGTGCAGGCGTGCCGCGGCCACGCCCGGCGCGCTGCTCGTCGTCGACGAGCGCCGCCGGCGGATGACGTTCGCCGAGTTCCGGGACTCGGTGGAGCGGGTGGCGGCCGGTCTGGCAGCCCGGGGAGTCGGCAGGGGAACCGTCGTCTCCTGGCAGTTGCCCAGCTGGATCGAGACCATCGTCCTGTTCGCGGCGCTGTCCCGGCTGGGTGCCGTACAGAATCCGCTGATCATGATGTTGCGGGAGCCGGAGGTGGAGTTCATCTGCCGTCAGGCGGGCTCCCGGCTGCTGATCGTCCCCGAGTCCTTCCGACGGTTCGAGCACGGCGCCATGGCCCATTCCCTCGCGGCACGGCTACCCGGCCTCGAGGTGCTGACCACCGGTGCGGGGCTGCCCGAGGCCGACCCCGCCGCCCTGCCACCAGAGCCTCAAGGACCCGAAGCGCGCTGGCTGTTCTACACCTCCGGGACCACGGCCGCCGCCAAGGGAGCCAAGCACACGGACGAAGGTCTCCTCGCCGCCGCCAGGACGTTCTGCACGGCCATCGAGCCGACCCCGGACGACCGGATTGCGGCTCTCGCGCCCCTCGCCCATGTCGGCGGAGTCCTGCATGTCCTGGCCGCTCTCATGGCCGGGTCCGCCCTGATCATCAACGACGTCTTCGAACCTGCGGCCAGCGCCGAACTGCTGCGCGACGAGGGGGTGACCCTCGGCGGTTCGGGCGTCCCGTTCCTCCTGGGTTTCCTGCGCGAGCAGCGTGCCCGCCCGCGCGAGCGGCTCTTCCCGAGCATGCGCGCGTTCCTCATCGGCGGGGCACCCCGGCAGGAGTCGCTGCACTACGAGACGCGGGACAGGCTCGGCGGAGCGGGTATCTCGTCCGGCTACGGCCTCACCGAGTGCCCGTTCCTCAGCTGGGGCCGCCCCGACGACGGCGACCACGAGCACGCGACGGCCGACGGGCAGCCGGGACCGGAGACGCGGGTGCGCATCGTCAGGGCCGACGGGACGCGGGCTGATGCCGGGGAGATCGGCGAACTGTGGGTGCGGGCACCCCAACTGACGGTGGGCTACGTCGATTCCGGCCTGGACAAGGCCGCCTTCGATGCCGAGGGGTTCTTCCGTACAGGGGATCTGGCGTCCCTGGACGGCCGGGGTTACCTGACCATCACCGGCCGCCTCAAGGACGTGATCATCAGGAACATGGAGAACGTCTCCGCCCGCGAGGTGGAGGACCACCTCCTGGCCGTCCCCGGCGTGGCCGACGCCGCCGTCATCGGCCTGCCCGACCCGGACACCGGGGAGCGAGTGTGTGCGGTGGTGGTTCCGGTGGACCCCGCGTCCCCGCCGGAACTGGGCGAGATCTGCGCTCATCTGCGGGCCCGGGGACTCAACACCCGTAGGCTCCCGGTGCAGTTGGAGATCCTTGCCGAGCTGCCTCGTAATGCCATGGGCAAGGTGGTCAAGACCGCTTTGCGTGAACGGTTCCTGGAGTCGGCCGGACGGGCATGAACTCCCTTCGTCGTCGCTCCCGCCGGGGCCCTCGCCGGAGAGGGCCCCGGGTACTTCCACGGGCAGGGCGTTGAGCAACAGCACTGCCACGTCGGCGCCGAGAGGGCCTCCGGCACCGCCGAGCACCGGAGCGCCAGCAGCCCTCAGTTCCCGGGTCGCCCTCTCGCCCAGGGGCACGAGAGCCGCGTGTTCAGGCTGCCTCTCCCACCACACCCGGAGTACAGCCACGGGTGGCTCAGCCCTTCCACACCTCGGCGGCCTCGGCGGCGTGCGCAGCCGCCTGCGACCGCCCCGCGCGGGCGGCGGCAGCCCTCACCGACGGATCCAGGGGGTTGCGGCCGAAGGACCGTTTCGCGGCGCGGTCCGGCGTGATGACCACGACCCTGGCACCGTCCTCGACGGGCTTGCGGCCCTGGTCGGCGGCCGAGGCGAGGGGCCCGACGCCCGCGGCCATGGGGGCCAGGACGACGACGCGCTCGTACCCGGCGGCAAGGTGGGCGTTGGCGGACGAGTGGATCCCGCCGTCCATCCAGCGCAGGCCCTCGATGGCGACCGGCGGCCAGACCCCCGGCACCGCACAGCTGGCGGTCATGGCGTCCAGGAGAGACACGCCACTGTCCTTGTCGAAGATCCGCAGCTCGCCGGTCGCGGTGTCCACGGCAGGCATGCGCAGCGGCAGGTCGGGCCACTCCGGTGAGACCAGCCGGGTCTTGACCGACGCACGGCGCGTCGCCTGGTCCGTGGTGTCGGCCGCCAGCGCCAGCCGACCCATCTTCCGCCCGTACGCCTCGGGTGCACGCGAGGTCAGCATGGACCATGCGTAACGGAGCATCGTAGCCGCGCCCAGGCGTGCGGTGAGCTCTCCCGTGGGCTCGGCCAGCTGCCGTTCGTACAGCTCCCTCAGCGTCAGCCTGCCCGAGGCGAGCTGGGCTCCAACGGTCGAGCCGGCGGACGTACCGATCACCACGTCGGCATCGCTCAGATCCACGCCGGCCTCGCCGAGCCCGTACAGGATTCCCGACAACCAGCCGATCCCGCTGCTGCCCCCGCCACCGAGTACCAGCGCCTTGCCCGCCATGAGTTCCCTCTTATCTCGCCACGTCCGTCACCGCGATCAGTCTTGCGCACGGCACTGACGTCGGCGCGATGCGGGGGAGGCCACAGTGGCCTCCCCCTTCCTTCTCAGCTGCTGATCCGGCCGATCAGCGTTCCGACCGCGTACGTCTCCTCGGGCTTGCCGATGATTTCGAGGGTGCCGGAAGCCGGGGACTCGAT
Organism: Streptomyces sp. NBC_00554; assembly: GCF_041431135.1. NCBI lineage: Bacteria > Bacillati > Actinomycetota > Actinomycetes > Kitasatosporales > Streptomycetaceae > Streptomyces > Streptomyces sp. NBC_00554. The sequence goes on from NZ_CP107799.1 coordinate 279,463, forward strand.
CTCGGTCTCCGTCTTGTCGGTGGCCAGGACGTACAGCACCTGCCCCTCCGCCACGGTGTCGCCGGAGGCCACCAGCCACTCGGTGATCTCGCCCTCCGTCATCGTCACACCGAGCTGGGGGATCTGCAGTTCGTGACTCATGTGCTCCGCTTTCTCGTTCTCAGGTCTCCGGGCCTCATCGCCGGTCCTGCCTGGGCTGGTCCTGACTAAGACTTGGTCAGGCGCCGGACCGCGGCCTCGATGCGCACAGGTCCGGGAAGGAAGGCGTCCTCCAGCGACTTGGCGTACGGAACCGGCGTGTCCGGCGCGGTGACACGGAGCACCGGTCCGGCCAGTTCACCGAACAGCTCCTCCTGGATGGTCGCCGCGAGTTCGGCGCCGAAGCCGTTGCGGCGTACCGCCTCGTGTACCACCACGGCCCGCTTCGTCTTTGCCACCGAACCGAGTACGGCGTCGGTGTCCAGGGGGTTGAGGGTGCGCAGATCCACGACCTCGACGTCGATGCCGTCGGCCGCGAGTGTCTCGGCGACCGTCAGACAGTCTCCGACCTGCCGGCCGTAGGTGAGCAGTGTGACGTCCGAGCCGGCGCGCGCGATCCGGGCCTTGCCGAGCGGAACGCGGTAGTCACCCTCGGGGACCTCGCCCTTGCCGGCGAAGTACAGCTGGCTCATCTCGACGAACACGCACGGGTCGTCGTCGAAGATGCACGACAGCAACAGGCCCTTCGCGTCTGCCGGGTTGCTGGGGACGACCACCTTCAGGCCTGCGGCGTGCACCAGTTGGGCCTCCAGCATGTCCGAGTGCTGGGCGCCGAACCCGCCGCCCGTCCCGGTCGCGGTGCGCACGGTGAGCGGCACCGGGGTGCGTCCGCCGGACATGTAGCGCAACTTGGCGGCGTGGTTGATGAGTTGGTCCGCGCAGACGTGCACGAAGTTCATCAGCATGATCTCGGCGACCGGGCGCATCCCGGAGATCGCCGCGCCGACCGCCGCGCCCATGATGGCCTGCTCGGAGATCGGAGTGTGGCGGACCCGGGTGGTGCCGTACTTGTTGCCCAGGCCCTTGTGGACCCCGAACCCCCCACCATTGGGTTCCTGGATGTCCTCGCCGAGGAGGAACACCGAAGGATCGACGCCGAGCGCGATGTCCAGCGCCTCGTTGAGGGCCTGCACCTGCCCCATCTTGCGGGTCTTTGTCGCTGTCTCTGTCGCTGTCGCCTTGAGCTGAGTCTCCGTCATCAGACCGCCACCTCCGGGGCGTACACGTCCGTGTCGAGTTCGGCGGTGTCCGGATAATCGGCGGCCAGCGCGTACGCGGCCGCGTCCGCGACCTCCTCGGCGGCCTGCTCCTCGATGGCGGTCAGATCGGCCTCGGTCGCCACCTCGTCGGCGATCAGCCGGGCCCGGAAGCGGGGCACCGGGTCTGCGGCCATCTTCTCCTTCAGGAGCTCCTTGGGCATGTACGCCTGCTGGTCGCCCATCAGGTGCCCGTTGAAGCGGAAGGTGTTGGCCTCCAGAAGGGTCGGGCCCTCCCCTCGCCGGGCCCGGTCCACCGCCCGGCCCGCCGCCTGCCACATGGCGACCGGGTCGTTGCCGTCCACGCTCTCGCCGGGCATGCCGTAGGCGGCGGCACGGTCGGCGATGCGGGCCACCGAGGTGCCCTCGCTCAGCGGGGTGTACTCGGCGAACTCGTTGTTCTGACAGACGAAGATCACGGGCAGCTTCCACACGGAGGCCAGGTTGAGCGCCTCGTGGAAGGCCCCGATGTTGGACGCGCCGTCGCCGAAGTTCGTCACGGCCACCTGGTCGGTACCGCGCATCTGGGCGGACAGCGCAAGCCCGTTGGCGATCGGGATGCCGGAGCCAACCACACCGGTGGTGACCATGAGCCCGTGCTCGGGCGAGGTGACGTGCATGGGGCCGCCCTTGCCCTTGCAGCTGCCGACCGCCTTGCCCAGGTACTCGGCCCACAGGTCGCGCAGCGGCACCCCCTTGGCGATCTGGTCGTGCAGGCCGCGGTAGATGGTGACGACGTAGTCGTCGGGGCGCAGGTGCTGGGCCACGGACACGGCCGCGAATTCCTGGCCGCGCGGCGAGTAGTACATCCCGCCGATCTGCCCCGCCTTCATCAGCGAGAGGTACTTCTCGTCGAAGAGCTTGATGCGGGTGGCGGTGGCGAAGAGTTCGACCAGAACATTCGCGTCCGGTTCGGCGGCCGGCTGGGTAACCTGCGCGGTCATGCGGTGCTCTCCTTCTTGTGTGTCCCGGCCGCAGCCCCGGCCCCGGAGCGGGCCACGCCCGCCGCGTGCTCGCCTGCGCGTCGTCCGGAGAAGACGGCGTCGGCCAGGGAGAGGCCCGACACATAGCTGTTGCTGCAGATCCCGACCGCGGAGCGCCCGGCGGCGTACAGGCCCGCGATGACCTCTCCGCTCTCGCGGACGGTTCCGCCGGTTCCCTCGTCCACGACGAGTCCGCCGAGGGTGATGAAGGGGAGCGGGTAGAAGGTCCGTGAGGCGTCCGTGCCGATGTTCACTGCGTAGTACGGTCCCTGGCCGAGGGAGTGCCGGAACTCGTCGTTCTTGCCGTACGCGTCGGGCTCGCCCGAGGCGAGGGCAGCGTCGTGCTCGGCGGCCGACCTGATCAGCCCGGCGGGGTCGATCTTGCAGGATCGGGCCAGCTTCTCCAGGGTGTTCGCCTTGTGGTGGCCGAACGGGCTGAAGACATAGCCGAGTTGCGGCAAGTGGAAGAAGGCGGACTGGGTCCGGATCTGGCCCCGCGCCTTGCGCCAGGTGGCCGCGTCGGTGATGACGAAACCGCGACCGCCGTGCTCCTCGATCAGCGGCTTGGTCATCGTCGCGCCGTAGAGCTGCTCGTTGGTGAAGCGCTGTCCCGCCCCGTCCACCACGATGCCTTCCATGAAGGCCGACGGCGGGCAGATGAAGCGCCAGCCCGATATCGAGTCCATCCGGTCGGTGGCCGCCTGGACCTGTGCTCCGAGCTTCACCGCGGAGCCGTTCTCACCGCCCGGGCCGAGCGCGTTCAGGCCCGCGTACTGCGGCGCGTGCTCGGACACCATCTCCATGTCGAAACCGAACCCGCCGGTGGCGAGGACGACTCCGCCGCGGGCCCGGGCCCGGTGGACCTGGCTGCGGCGGCGCTGGGCCGAGTCGGCGAGCTTGCTCAGCCGGCTGCCGACGGGCCGGTAGTAGATCATCATCTTCCCGGCCGTCTTGGCGAGCTTCTTGTGCCAGCCCCCGGGCTCCTTGCCCGGTGCGGGGGCCGCGAACTCGACTCCGACGACGGTGCCGTCCTCGACGATCAGATCGCGCACGTCGGCCAGCGGGCGGACGGTGACGCCCTTCCTGAGCGCCGATTCACGCAGCTTGGCGTAGAAGACGGCGCCCGTGAAGTTCTTGGCATGGACCCGGTGGCCGCGCGCGGCGGGGCGGGCCACCGCGCGCGCTGCCGCAGTCAGTTCGTTGCCCGAGTAGTAGAGGTAGTGGCGGTTGGTGGGATACGACGTCTTGTAGTCGCAGAGGCTGCCGTCGAACTCCAGGCCCTGCGCGCGCAACCAGTCGATCATCTTCGGGCTGCCCTCTGCGAACGTCCGCAGGGTCTCGTCCGAGACGACGCCCCCGCTCTCCTGCTTCAGATACGCGAGCATCTCCTCGGGGGAGTCGGAGACCCCGGCGGACTGCTGGACGTCGGTGCCTCCACCGGCGTAGACGACGCCGCCGGAGTGGGCGGTGGAGCCGCCGCCGTACGAGCGTTCCAGAACGAGTACGGACGCTCCCGCATCCGCGGCCGCGATGGCGGCGCTGGCGCCCGCGCCGCCGAAACCGACGACGATCACGTCGTAGGTCTCGTCCGCGGGCACCCTGGTTTGCTGATGTGCCATGGTGTGGTTCCTAGCTACTGGTTCGGCGGCAGCTGCCGCTCAACGGTCTTGCAGGGAGCTCTCGTTCACCGGTTACGGGACTTGGCTCCAACGGCCACGGGACATGCGGGGATCCTTCGTCCGTCGACTACTGGACTTCCGGAGGCCCATCACCCGTCGGCTTGACGCCCTTCTTCTCGACCGTGACCTCGCCGGTCACGGTCAACCGGCAGGCCAGCCGGATGCCGCGGACGGAGCCCCGGCGGCGCTGCCCCAACTGCCGCAGCACCGCCTCCTCCTCGGGCCCCGGTGGGTCGATCGCGAGGTGTCCGTCGGTCACCCGGAGTGCGCAGGCGGTGCAACGGGCCTGGCCGTAGCAGATGGTGGGCCAGGTCAGGCCCTCCCGTAGCGCCGCCTGGAAGACGGTCTCGCCGGCCCGCGGCGCGAGTTCGACGCCTGCGGGATCGACCCGTACGCGCGCCACCACGTCAGTCCCCGCTGAGGTAGCGGTCGATGGTGAGGTGGTTGTTGATGATCATCGCCTCGTAGTGCTCGGACATGATGAGGTCGTCGATGCCTGAGCCGCGCACGCCCTTCTGCTGGCCGATGACGTTCTGGAAGTCCTCGCGGAAGATCTGCGGCCATTCCTCGACGGGGATGGGGCCCTCCAGTACGGGACGCTCGGGCTCACCCGCGTCGGCACCCGGTATCTGCACCGCCCAGACCTCGAAGATGCAGCTCTCCGGGTCGTCACCATTCGGACGGGACCGGTAGATGATGTTGTTGCCGTAGCCCGGCAGGAAGGTGAGGTTCGGGAAGATGTGCCCGTACCCGGTCGTCTCCGTCGCGGGCGGCGGCAGCGGAATACCGGCCCCCTGCGCGTACGTGTACAGCGCCTCGAAGAACTTGGCGGGGAACTCGTCGTCCGGGATGTCCTTCTCCAGCAGTCCCTGCTGGATGAACATCTCCCGCTCGGTCGTGAAGGCGTCGGTGCCGAAGTACAGCGCGTTGTTGAACTGGATGAAGTAGTCCGCCCAGGACATGCCCTTGACCGGGACTTCGCTGCTGGTGGGAGGCCGCGAGTGTGCGTGGCCGCCCTCGAAGCACTCGAAGTTGCTGGCAAGCGAGTCGACGTTGTAGTCGTCGTCTGCCGCCCCCATGGCGAGTGAGGGGTGGGCCTGCATGACGTGATAGGCCTCGAGGAAGGCCTCCTGCGCCATCTTCCAATTGCAGGGCAGGATCACATGCCGCCACCAGCGCACCCGCATGCGCTCGAAGGCGATGGGGTCCAGCACCTTGGCGATGCCTTCGAGGTACTGCTCCAGCGGCGGCGCTTCGGCGTCCATGTTGACGAAGACCATGCCGCCCCAGCTGTCGACCTGGACCTCGCGCAAGCGCAGGTTGTCCTTGTCCAGACAGGCCGGCGTGAACCCGCGCTGGGCGGCGTAGACGTAGGTGTTCTCTCCGTTGAGATCCCAACGCCATCCGTGATACGGGCAGACGATCTGACGCCCATGGAAGGTTCCGGCGCCGTTCCCCAGGGCTGTCGCGCGGTGCCGGCAGGCGTTGTGGTAGGCCTTGATGCGGGAGTCGGACTCCCGGACGACCAGGATGGACTGGTCGTTGATCTCGTACTCGATGTAGTCCCCGGTCTCGGGAAGATCCTCAAGCCGACAGGCGACCTGCCAGACGTGCTGCCACAGCTTCTCCTTCTCCAGCTGGGCGAAGTCGGCCGAGTAGTAGCGCTGGGCGGGGACCCGCTTGGGGTCGGTGATCGCATGGGGATGCGAGGCCCGGGCTGCTAGGTCAGGTGTGAGTGACACGTCGCTACCTCCTTTGGCGCAACGTAAGTAATTGATCAGTTATTTAATTTAGGCAATCTGACACCTCTGGTCAAGAGATGTGCGTCGGGTAATTCCCCGGTCCTCGACGGACGGGGTGACGGAGCGGTTCCCGGACCGGTCAGCCGCGGCGAGGGAGCAGGGTGCCGCTGGCGAGCAGGCCTTCCACCTGGCGGATGGCCGCGGCATGGCGCGCTCGGGGCACGGTCGCCCCGAGGCGCGTGAGCCCCCAGGTCAGCGAGGTGAGCGTGTCGGCGATCGCCTGCCGGTCCGCGTCGGCCGGAAGCTCGCCACGCCGGATCGCGTCGTCGACGAGCCGCGTGTAGATCTTCTCCTCGGTACGCAGCCGACCGTCGATGACCGCCTGGAACTCCGGGGTCCGCGCCGACTCCAAGTGAACGGCCTCGCTCAGCCCCGCCGCCGCCGGATGGTCACGGGTGCAGGCAAGCGACTCCTCCAGCAGGGATACGAAACGCTCCTGAAGGGTTCCCGGAACCTGCGTCGCCCGCTCCAGGCGGCCCATGATCTCCTGGACCAGCTCGTCGAGAATGACGCCCACCAGCTCCTGCTTGGTGGGGAAGTACCGGTAGATGGCCGCACTCGTCAGACCGGCGCGCTCGGCGATCGACTTCATGGTCGCGTTGCCGTAACCCACCTCGGCCACGTGCTCGGTCGCCGCGGCCATGATGCGGCGCCGCGTCTGCTCGCCGTCCACTCCTGCGGGACGCCCTCGCCGGGCTGTCTGTGCCATCCCGTACACCCTCCCGACTTCGCCGTTCACCGGGAACATCGTCCCATGATGTCCAGGCGGGATCCGCGGAGCGGGCCTCCTTCTCGCGCTGCCCGGTGGGCGCCCTTACAGACGGCGTGCGAAGGGGCGACGCCGCTCTGCCGGTCGGGCTCAATCCGAGAGCCCGCCGTGCACCACCCGCCCCCGGCACACGGTCATCCGGACCAGACCGGCATCCGGGTCTTCGCAGGCCACCCGCCAGGGCACGTGCAGCAGGCAGAGATCAGCGTCGTCGCCCGGCCCGACGGCGGGGCGGGCGAGGAATCCGGTCAGGGCTGCCGACGCCCGGACGCGCTCTCCCGGCCCGAGCACCCGGCCGGCGGGCGTACGGCGGTCGCGTGCCGCACGGACCGCGGCCCACGGGTCCGGACTGCTGTACGGCGCATCGCTGGACGGCGAGACCGGAATCCCGGCAGCCAGAAGCGAGGAGTACGGGTAAAGGTGCGGCAGGTCGTCAGGCTCCACCTCGGCCGCGTAGGTATCACCACGCTCAGCGATGAATCCGGGTTGGGTGACCACACGCACCCCCAACCCCCTTATCTGTGAGAGCAGTTCGGGGGGTACAACGGCCGCGTGCTCGACACGGTCACCGGGAACCGGGCCTGCCTCACGCAGCACCACCAGGGTCAGGACCAGCGCCTCGCGCGTCACGGCATGCACCGCGACCGGGCGGCCCACACTGCCCCGCGCGGCACGGACGCGGCAGAGGAGTTCGTCGTACGTCCACATGTCATGGTCCGGCGGCAGCAGCTTGTACGGGCCCCTCTCCCACCGCTCCTCCCCCGGTCGTGGGGGCCTTCCGGCGCCGAGGAGGGTCACACGCTGCAGCAGTCGACCGTCCGTGAGCGCCCGGGAGAGTTCCGCGACCGTGTCGTCCTCCAGTTCCGGAGTGGCATCGTGGACCGCGGTCACACCGTACGAGGCGTAAAGGCGCCCAACTGCCGCCAGGTCCGGCGCGGTCGAGGGGCCCATCCGCCGGCGCAACCAGGAGTCCACCCGCCAGAGCCGACCCGTCGCACGCCCCCCGGCGTCCCGCTCCACCCCGCCGGGGAGCGGCAGCCCCGGCTCATCCAGTCCGAGCACGCGGGCTCCCGCGCTGTTCACCGTCCACAGTGCCCCGCTCCGGTGCTGGACACGGACCGCCGGCCGCCGAACCATCGCGTCCAATCGGTCCCGGTCCAGCGCGCCCGCAACCGATTCGTGGTAGCCCACCCCCCGGATCCAGGCATCGGGTGCGGTTGCCGTGGCACGGGCCCGCAGGGCGTCGGCCAGCGCCTCGGCCGTACGGATCCGGGGTGGCCCACAGTCCACCGACTCAAGGGACTTGGCCAGAGCCAGGAGGTGCACATGCCGATCGGCGAGACCTGGCAACAGCGCTCCCCCGCGCCCCTCGACGAGAGTGTCGCGGGGCCCAGGGCGCAGCCGGCCGGTCGCCGAGACGCGTCCGTCCCCGGACACCGCCACGTCGGTGCGGCGTCCTGCGAGTTCCACGTCGCGAAGGATCAGAGTCATGAAGCCCCGTCCGTTGATCTATTGGACTAGGTTAAATCAGTGATACTTTAAAATCCCCGCGCCTTCAGAACCTCTCGCGCAGGAACGGAAACGACGGAACTCGATGGACACCGCGCTGCCATGGCTGAGCCCGAAGGACCTCGTCGAGAGCGCCACAGATCCACTGGACCTGTCCCCGGAAGGACATCCAGTGGCTCCGCTGGCCTTCGTGGACCTGGACCAGTGCGGCGGGTCCGATACCCCCGTGGCGGCCGTTGCCGCAGCGGCGAGTGCGGCACAACGGGTACTCGTCGGGGTGAGCCACGGATCGGTGCCCGCCTCCCTGTCCCCACTGCTCGACGCGTTGACGTTCACCTTGGTGCCGCGTCGGAACGAGGGCAAGCCGAGGAACCGGGTCGCAGTGGACGATCCGTCGACAACAGCCGCTGCCATCGCCGCGTACGCACAGGCGTCGCCTCGCGCGGCGGTGACACTGGTCGGCCTGCTCCGGCTGACCGAGCAACTTTCCGTACCTGATGGCCTGGTCGCGGAGTCCTTGGCGTACTCGATGCTGCTGGCCGGACCGGAGTTCGCGGACTGGCGGACTCGCAGGCCGGGCGCGGGAAGCGCCGACGCCGGCCTTGACCTCGACCTCGGCGAGGAGCCGGTCCTGCTCTCCCGGGAGGGCTCGGTCCTGCGCATCACGCTCAACCGCCCGCGGCGGCACAACGCCTTCAGCCGGGAGGTGCGTGACGGACTCGTCGAAGCGCTTGATCTGGTGCACCTGGACCCAACCATCGCTCATGTCGAACTGGCCGGCCGCGGCCCCTCTTACTGCAGCGGCGGCGACCTCAACGAATTCGGTACGGCTCCGGATGTGGCCGTCGCGCATCTGATCCGGCTGCGGCAGAGCGCCGGCCACGCCGTGCACCGCTGCGCCGAGCGCGTCCGGGTGCGTCTGCACGGTGCCTGCATCGGCGCGGGTATCGAGATCCCTGCGTTCGCAGGCCGAGTGGAGGCCCGGGACGACGCGTACTTCCAACTCCCCGAACTACGCATGGGGTTGGTGCCCGGGGCAGGTGGCACGGTCAGCGTCACCCGGCGTATCGGCCGGTGGCGTACCGCGTATCTCGTCCTGAGTGGTGCACCGGTCGACGCCTCCACCGCACTGCGATGGGGGCTGGTCGACTGTGTCGATCACTGACGTCCCAGACCCTCCAGCCCTCCCACCGGCCGATCCGGCGGCACGGCACGCGGCTTGGCTGCTCGCGATGCTGGACATCACCGTTCCGGAATGCCCGAGCGTCACGGCACCCGACGTTCCGCCGAGCGGGGCTCTGCCGGACTGGGCCGCGTCCGGAGCGATGGCACTGACCGGCCGGTGCGACGGACCGCCGCTCGCCGCCCCCGGATACGCGGCGAGCGCTGTCCATGGCGCGCTCGCCGTGTTCGGCGCGCTGAGCGGTGCTCACGCGCTGCCCGACGCCGGGCTTCTGGGGGAACGCGCGGCTCTCATGGCGCTGACACGACGGGGACCGTGGTCGGCCGGCGGCGCGTTCCGGGTGCTGCGGGCGCGGGACGGCTGGGCCGGGGTGTCCCTGGCACGGCAGGCCGACCGTGAGCTGGTGCCGGCTCTCGTCGGGGACACCGTCGAAGAGGTGAACTGCTGGGCGGCACTTACCTCCTGGGTCCGCGGACAGCCGGCCGCCACGGTCGCCGAGCGGGCCCAGCTGCTCGGTATCCCGGCTGCCGCTGTACCCGTCCGCCCCGGTGCGGCCGACGACGAGCAGGCCGCCCGCCGGGCCGCGCTGAGAGCGGAGGTCTCCCCCATCGTGCCTCTCCCGCACGGGCCGGGCGGCGAACCCTTGTCCCCTACCATCCCGACGCCGCTGCTGGCCCGTCACGGCGGACCGCGACGGCACGGACGTACGCATCCGCTGGTCGTCGACCTGACCTCTCTGTGGGCAGGACCTCTCTGCTCATCCCTGCTGGGCCTCGCCGGGGCTCACGTCATCAAGGTCGAGACTCCCGGACGTCCGGACGGCGCGCGCTTCGGGTCGCCCGCCTTCTACGACCTGCTCCATGCCGGACACGCCTCGGTTGCCCTCGACCTCTCGTCGCCCGAGGGCCGCGAGGCGCTGCGACGGCTCGTCGTACGGGCGGACCTCGTCCTTGAGTCGTCGCGCCCGCGGGCTCTGCGACAGCTCGGCATCGACGCCGAGGAGGTGGTGGCCTCGGGCACTAGCTGGCTGAGCATCACGGCGTACGGCCGCACGGGACCCTGGAGCAACCGGGTCGGTTTCGGCGACGACGTCGCAGCCGCGGCGGGCCTGATCGTCCGGGACGAGGGCGCCGTGCTGCCCTGCGCGGACGCGCCGGCAGACCCGCTGACCGGGGTGCATGCCGCGGCGTTCGCGGCGGCGGCGCTGCGCGGCGAGCGGGCGTATCTGCTCGACGTCTCCATGCGGGACGTCACCGCACTCGTCGCACACGGGGCAGTGGAACCACATGCGGTGCGGCGGCAGCCCGGCGGCGGCTGGCTGGTGGAGACGGCGGACCAGGTGTTCCCGGTCCGCGATCCGCGTGCGCGGGGCGCGAGGCGACCGGCGGCCGCGCTCGGCGCCGACACGGAACGGGTTCTGCGCGACGGTACGCGGTAACACTCGGCCGGTTGACGCCCGGGCGACCCGCCCCTGTTCCCGGCGGTCCCGCCCCTGTCGAGCAATCGGAGGGCAGTCCTCAGCCAGGCCATCAGAAGGGCAGCCCTCGGTCTGAGATTCAGAAGGGCAGCCCTCGGATGACGATCCGTGCCGCCTCCCGCAGCATCTCGTCGAGCTCGGGACCATCCTCACCCGGCTCACGCCATGCGTACTCCCGCAGCGCCAGATGCAGCGCGGAGACCAGCATGCCGGCCTGGACACGTGCCTCCATGTCGGCTGCCGGCTTTCCGGCACGCGCTGCGAAGGCGTCCGCCACCGGCGGCAGCGCGGCGAAGTTCTCGCGCATCCATACCGACTGCAGCCCCGGTTCGGTACGTGTGAGCCGCATCAGGTCCAGGACAACACGCAGCGTGACGGGGTCGGTGTCCCCCAGCCAGAGGTCGTCGTCGAGCGCCTCGATCAGCGGACGGTCGACGGGCCACTCGCCCAGCCGTCGGCTCAGCCGCTCCGCGCCGAAGGCCAGCAGCGGGGTGACGCAGTCTTCCTTCGACGGGAAGTAGCGCCACAGTGTTCTGGTCGAAATGCCGACCGTCTCGGCGATCTCGGCCGCCGAGGTTCCCTCGACGCCTTGCGCGGTGAACAGCTCCACCGCGGCCTTCGCGATCTCCAGCCGGGCGGCGGCCTTGCGCAGTTCCGACAGTGGGGGGCGTCCTACGCGCGGCTCGCCACCCAGTCCTTCCGGCTTCCGCCGTGGCTGCAGCTGCGCCGCATCCATGGTTCTCCCGTCCTCACCCAGGGCACGGTCCCGTCCGCGTCACCAAAGGTCAGCCTATCCGCAGCGGCCGTTTGCGCTGTCGTACCGACGGCAGCCGCAGCCGCGTATGCCCGGCCCGTGAAATACCCTCCGGTCCTGTGAACTGCACACCGCCGCGTCCCGGGGACCTGAACAGGCTCCAGGACGCAGCGGTGTTCCGGAACGTTCAGCTTCCGGTCGCGACGACGCCGGCCATCGCCTTGTCATCCCTGGCGAGCGATGTGTCCTCCTCCGGCACCCCACCGCCGCGCTTCTTGCCCCGGCCGCTCAACAACTGCGCCGCGATGTTCAGCACCAGGCCCGCCACGGCCCAGACGAGCAGGGTCACCACATGTCCGCCCACTCCGTCCCCGCCGAAGTAGAGGATGGAGCGCACCGATTCCACAGCGGCGGGGGCAGGCAGGACGTCGTGCAGGAACTGGAAGAAGCCCGACTCGATGTACGGCGTCAGCGCGCCACCGGACGCGGGCACTCCCAGGAACATGAAGATCGTGACGGCCGGAATGACAGCCAGCGGACCCAGGAAACGCGCGAAGAGGGCGGTGCCGAGGCCGATGCCGAAGACTGTCAGCCAGCCCACACCGAGCACCTGCGCGGCGTGCCCGTCGAAGGCCCCGATGACCGGGCCCACCACCAGCCAGATGGACAGGGTCATCAACGCGGCCCAGCCCACGAGCACCGGGACGAGTCGACGCACCTGGAGGAGCTCCGGGGCCGCGACGCTCATGATGACGACGAAGACGAAGCCCGCCATGATCCAGCCGATGGTCAGGTAGAGACTCGTGGTACCCATGCTGTCCTGGGTGGGCAGCGGTGCGACGTCCGTGGTCTGCAGTTCGACCTTCTGCTGCTCGGCGACCGTGGTGAATATCTGTGTCACCACCTGCTTGAGGCTGGTTCCCTGAGCCCCTGCCACGTAGAGCGTGGCGTCCTGGTTCTGCGCCGACGGCATCACGTAGGCACCACCGATCTCCTGGTCGAGCAGGAGCTGCCTGGCCTCGCCGACGGTGTCGACGACCCGCACATCCAGGGCGTCACCGGCCTCTTTCCCAAGGTTCTGGGCCATTCCCTGGGCCTGCTGCGCGCTGCTGCTCACCAACGCGACCGGCAGGTTGTTCGGTGTCGGCCCGTGCATCGCCGAAGTGAAGATGCCGACCATCAGGGCGGTCATGAGGAAGGGAAACAAGGCCAGGATGGTGTATTTGGTCTTGTTCGATATCTGCTTCGCGGGTGGCGCCGCGGCAGGTGTGTCAGTGGTGATCACAGTCTCTCCAGATACTGGCGGGTGGGGACGGACGCGGTTCAGGCGGAGGCCATGGCTTCGGAGGAGACCGAGTCGGCCGTGATGTGCTCCGCCTCCGCGGCGGCGCGTCCCTTCTTCCTCCGGTGGCGCAACAGGTCGATGCCCGCGGTCAGCAGCAACCCGGCCACCGCCCAGACGCCCAGCACCACGAGATGTCCGCCGGCCCCGTCACCCCCGAAGTAGAGGACCGAGCGAAGTGCCTCACCCGCGGCCGGCAGCGGAAGCACCTGGTGCAGGAACGTGAACATTCCGGGCACCGTGTAGATCGACATCATGATGTTGGAGGACGGCACCCCGAGGAACATGAAGAGGGCGAGGCCGGGGAGCACGGCCAGCGGTCCGAAGAGCCGCGCGAGCAGGGTCTGTGCCATCGCCACGGAGAAGACCGACAGCCAGCCGAGGCCGAGGAGGGCCCACGCATGACCGTCGACGGCTCCGATGACGGGTCCGACGAGTAGCCACACCACCGTGCTCATCACGGCGGCCCAGCCGGCCATCAGCGGCACCATCCGGCGCAGTGAGGCGAGTTCGGGGGCACCACTACTCACCACGGTGACCACCAGATAGCCCGAGAGCATCCAGCCGATAGCGGTGAACAGGACGGTGATGCCCATGCCGTCGGAAGCGGGCAGTGGCGCTACGTCCTTGTGGTCCATGTCGAGGTGCTGCGCATCGGCGACCGGCTGGAAGATCGACTCGACGATGCTCGCCTGGGCGGCGCCGGCCGCCTGAGCCGTGTAGAGGACGGCGTCGCCGTCCGCGCTGGTCGGCAGGGCGAAAGCGCCGGAGATCTCACGGTCGTGCAGCAACTGCTCGGCCTCGGCCACCGTGGACACCACACGGACGTCCAACGGCGACCCATCCGTCGCCTCCAGGCTCGACGCGAGCTGCTCGGCCTGTGCGCTCTGCCCCACGACGGCCACCGGCATGTCCTGGGGGCTCGGCGAGTGCATGGCGCCGGAGTAGACGCTCACCAGGAGCATCACTATCAGGAACGGGAACATCACCATGAAGACGTACTTCTTGGCGCCGCCCGGCAGCGGCATGGGGCCGCCTCCTTGATGCCCGGCCCCCGGACCGGCACCGGACGTCCCCGACGCCTTTTCGGCTTCCATCGACTCTCCTTCGCAGTGCGGCGATACACCTGCACATGAGGCGGAACGTGACAATCAGGCCAGCTCAGTCACTGCCGACCAACTGTCCAGGCTTCGAGCGTACGCCTTTTTGCCACCGTGCGCCATTTTCGTCTCCGTGTGCCATAAATTAGGGTGAGGCAAGGGAGGCACCCAGAGCGATGGGATGCGGGGCACGGGCAAAGGGCTCTCCGGACGGCACGCGCCCGAACCGCGGATGAGGCTCTTCACTAGGCTCACCTGCAAGGGAGAGGACCAGCATGAGCACGCAGGCGGCAGGCAAGGGGCGGGCACGAAGCCCTCGCGGACAGGGCGAGCAGCTACGCAGGGAGATCCTGCGTGCGGTGGGGCGGCTGCTCGACGAGTGGGGCGGAGTGGAGAAGCTCACCATGCGCGCTGTGGCGCGCGAGGCGGGCGTGGCTGCCCCGAGCATCTACCTGCACTTCTCCGACAAGGCGGAGCTCGTGTGGGCAGCCCTGGAGGACAAGTACGAGGATCTCGCGGCACGCATGCGCGCGGCCGACGCGAACGCTGCCGACACCGGAGCGAACGCACGTGAGGGGCTCCGCGCCCAGGCGCACGCCTACTGCCGGTTCGCGAGCGAATTCCCCGGTCATTACCGGCTGATGTACGAGGTGCGCCAGCCGTCCGTCCCGACGGCCCGTCTCCACCGGCACCCGTCCCGGCATGTCTCGCTCTCCTTGCGCGAGGGTCTCGCCCGATGCCGAGCGGCCGGATACCCACTCGCGATGCCCGATGAACAGGCGGCACAGACGCTCTGGGCGGGACTGCACGGTTTCATCGCGCTCCAGCACGCCCTGTCGAGCGCCGCCCAGGTGCAGGAGCCGGTGGAGCCCCTCGCCGACGGCCTCGTCGACGCCCTGATTCCGGCGGAGCCCGCCGACGGGGCCCAACCGCCGGCGGCCGACACCGAAGCGGCACGGCGCATCCGGGCGATCCTGTCGGGACAGGGCGATTCGGCTTCACCGGAAGCGAGTTGATGCGACGCCACGGGCTCCGTGCGTGCCGCCCAGCGGGGCGACGCGAGGAGCGCCGTCACACGAGGCCAGACGGCGCACGCTCCCCCGGGCCCGCAGAACTCGTGGGAACGTCACCTCCCGCCGAACGGCACGGCCTTGGCCATCTGGCGTCATACCCAGCGAGTTGTCCGGCGCTCATCGACGCACGGGTCTTGTGTACGTGGGGGTCCAGATGGCCGGCGCGATGGCATTGACGGTAATGCCGTACCGCCCCCACTTCACGGCGGCGGACCGCGTCCAGGCGACAACAGCCCCCTTGGCAGCGGCGTAAGCGGCCTTGCCCGGGTACCCCTGAACACCGGCGGCGGAAGCGAAGTTGACGATCCGGCCACCCCGCTCCTTGAGGTGGCCGAAGGCCGCCTGGTTCAGATAGAAGCCCCCCGCCCAAGCCGCGGCTGCACGCACTGTGGCCGGCGGTGCCGCAGTACGCGCTCTTCGCTTCCCGCTCGCCGTCGCCACGGCTGTCACCTTGGCCCTGCCCATGCGAGCCGCCGATCCCCCGTCACACCTGGTGCACCGCGAGCTCGCACTGAGTACCCGGCATAGCCGTTCCGAGTGTCGGGCGAGAACTGCATCATCCCGAACGATGCGGCGGACCGGGGAAGTTGTTGATCTCATTGCCGGAGCGACCTCGGCCGCGCCGGCGAAGCCCATGCACAGCGCCGTCGCGACGGTGACCGCGCTCAGGCGAAGGCGAAACCTTCGGCATCTCACATGGGGCTCGCATGGCGGGCACGTCGAGAGGCGGCCCCTCAGTACGCGAGCCGCAGCGGGCGGAACCCGTGGAACCTTGATTACCGGTACATACGTACCGTAAGTTAGCGGTACATCTGTACGGATAGGCAGAGGGAGCGGTAATGCAGAAGGTGACCGACGGACGCCTCGCGCGCGGCGAGGCCCGGAGGGAACTGCTGCTCGACGCGGCGGTGAGCATCGTCGGCGAGCAGGGCCTGGGCGCGCTCACCCACCGTGCCGTCGCCGCCGCCGCGGCCGTGTCGCTCGCTTCGGTCACCTACCACTACCCGTCGGCCGATGACCTCCGCCGGGCAGCGTTCGAGCACGCCGGCTCGCGCATCGGCCTTGAGTTCCTGTGGCTCGTCACCCGCGCCGCCGAGGAGCCCGACGCCCTTCCAGACATCTGCGGCGACTTCACGGCGCGTCTCGTCACCGAGCGGCGGATCGACACCATCGCCGTTTTCGAGATGATCCTCGCGGCCGGTCACGACCCCGAACTCGGGCCGGTCAAGCGACTTCTCGAACTGCGCCTCGCCCGCCTCCTGACCCCTTACGTCGGCTCGGACGAGGCCGCGTTCACCGTGACCGCCGCGCTGCAAGGCCTCGTACTCACAGCCCTCTCGCCCGATCGGGCACGTGAACCCGGTCGACTGCGGGTCGCGGTGAGCGATCTCATCCGCCGCTACCGCGCCACCCCCGGCGGGCCGGTCCCCCCGCATGTCGCCCCACCCCCCGCAGGAGAAGCCCCATGGAACCCTTCCTCTCCGCCCTGAGCGGCCTCGCCTGGACGATCGTCTACATGGCCGCGATCCGGATCGGGTTCCGTCAACGGACCTACGCGATACCCCTGGCCGCGCTGGCCCTCAACTTCGCCTGGGAGACCACGTACACGGTGCACGACCTCATGGGCACGATGTCGCTCCAGGGCTACGTGAACCTCGTCTGGGCACTGGCCGACTTCGTCATCGTGTACACCTTCTTCGCCTTCGGGCGCGCCGAGTTCCCGCACTTCGTGACCCGGCCGATGTTCGCCCTCTGGGGCACTCTGGTCTTCGGCGCCTCGTACGCGGTGCAGTGGCTGTTCCTTGCGGAGTTCGGCGAACACGATGCCACCCGCTACTCGGCCTTCCTGCAGAACCTTCTGATGTCGGCCCTGTTCATCGCGATGCTCGTCGCGCGCCGTGGCCTGCGCGGACAGACCCTCACGATCGCCGTCGCGAAGTGGCTCGGCACCCTCGCCCCCACCATCCTGATCGGCGTAATCGACGGCGAGCCGTTTATTCTCGGCATCGGCATCCTGTGCAGCGTCCTCGACCTCGTCTACATCGGACTCGTCCTGCGGCTCCGGGCCCAGCCCGACGCGCTCTCCGACGCCGGCCCGGCACCTGCGCCGGCCTCGGTGTGGCTCCCGGCCCAACGGGTCACTCCGCCCTGACGACCCGCCGTCGCGCGATCCCGCGGTACCGACCGCGCCACCACTCTTCCAGCAGTTCGAAAATGGCGCGCCGATTTCTGTTATGCCGACACCGACGAGGGACCCTCCTCCAGTCATGAGCGAGATTTCACACCACGGGTACGAAGGACCCGACGGCCGCCGGGACGAGGCCGCGGTCGTACGCGCTGCCCAGGTCGGCAACCAGCGGGCCCTCGACGACCTGGTGGCCGGGTACCTCCCCCTGATCTACAACATCGTGGGACGCGCGCTGGACGCCCCTGCCGATACGGACGATGTCGTGCAGGAGGTCATGCTGCAGATGATCCGCGACGTGCGGACGCTGCGTGACCCCGAGGCCTTCCGGTCCTGGCTGGTGGCCATCGCGATGCGAGAGGTGCGCAGGCACTGGCGGTTGCGGCGCGGTGCGCCGGCGACCGACGGGATCGAGGGCCTGGAGGAGACGGCCCTGCTCTCGGATCCGGGAGCCGACTTCGTCGATCTGACGATCACCGTGCTCAGCCTGTCCGGTCAGCGGCAGGAAACGGCGCAGGCCACCCGCTGGCTGGATGCCGACGACCGGCAGCTGGTGTCCCTGTGGTGGCTGGAGGTCGCGGGCCGGCTCACCCGGGCCGAGCTGGCCGCTGCGATGGAGCTGCCGTTGCCGCAGGCCGCGGTGCGGGTGCAGCGGATGAAGGCCCGCCTTGAGGTCGCACGGGCTGTGGTCCGCGCGCTCGGTGCCATACCCCGCTGCCCGGACCTGGGCACGGCTCTGCACGGGTGGGACGGGCGCCCCGACGGCCTGTGGCGCAAGCGGATCGCGCGGCACGTGCGCACCTGCGAGGCGTGTGGTGGCGTAGCCGAGGATGTCGTGCCGGCGGAACGGCTCCTGGCCGACCTGGCGCTGCTGCCCGTTCCGCCCCTGCTGCTGGGCCTGTTGACGATGGGCGCGGCGGGCGGAGGCGCGGGCACGGCCGGCCAGGACCTGGCCACCGCGAGCCTGCATCACACCGTCCGGACCGGGAGGGCAGCGGGCCGGGCCGCGCGGACGGCAAGCATCTCCGCCGGCAAGACCGCGGTCCTTTCCGCCACCACCGCTCTGGTCCTCGTCGCCGGCACCATCGCCTACACCCTCGGCCTGTTCGGACCGGGCGGACAGGACCAGCGGCCGGCGCGCGCCGTATCGGCCCCCTCCGCGTCGGCACTCCCCACGTCCGCCACCGAGGCCACGCCCACACACTCAGCGACCCCGACACCCACCTCCAAGGCGACCCCCGCAGCCCCGGCACCGAAGCCGTCCACCGAGCAGAAGACGACCGTCACCAGCACCGAACTCCCGGTGCGGGCCGCCTTTTACTACCCCTGGTATAGCGAGAACTTCACGCCCGGCGGCAGTCAATACACACCGTCGGCGGGCAAGTACGACATCGACGACCCCGCCACCGTCGAGCGCCAGATCAAGGACATGCAGTACGGCGGCCTCCAGGCTGGCATCTCCTCCTGGTGGGGCGCTGGCAAGCGCGAGGACGTACGCCTGCCCCTGCTGATGTCCGAGGGTGACCGACTCGACTTCTCCTGGACCGTGTACTACGAGAACGAGGCCTACACCGACCCGTCCGCGGCGACGATCAGGAAAGACCTCGAGTACCTGCGCAAGTACTCCGACCACGACACTTGGCTGCACATCGACGGCAAACCCGTGATCTTCGTCTACGGCGCGGGCGGCGACGCCTGCGACATGGCCACCCGCTGGACGCAGGCCAACGAGACCCAGGGGTACTACGTCGTGCTGAAGGTGTTCGGCGGCTACCGGGACTGCGCCGACCAGCCTGAGGGCTGGCACCAGTACGCCTCCGGCCTGGACATCCAGAAGGGGTACTCGGCGATCCTGTCCCCGGGCTTTTGGAAGAACGATGCCGAGCAGCCGACCGTCCCGCGCGACCTCGACCAGTTCCGGCGGGACGCCGCCACCGTCGCTGCCTCGGGCGAACCCTTCCAACTCGTCGTGACCTACAACGAGTGGGGCGAGGGAACGTCCGTCGAGTCGTCCACGGACTGGCCCAGCTCCAGCGGGCACGGCGCCTACATGGACATCCTGCACGAGGCCTTCGCCGCACATCCGCGCTGAATCGCGCCCCCTTTTCCCCAGTTCACACATGCGGTCAGCTGCTGAGTCCGGCAGCGCCGTACCCATCGTTTCTCTCGTTTGTTTCTATCGCCTCTGGAGCAATCTCATGTCTTTGTCGCATCGCAGGCGGTCTTGGTCGCGCCGCAAGGTTCTGGGCGCCACCGCCGCCGGTACGGCGGTCGCCGCACTCGGAGCCTTCGGCGTGGCGAGGGCCGCCAGTACGTCCTCCACGGCCGGCAGCGCCCCCGGGGACGTCGTCGGGAAGATCACCGTCGGCTACCAGGGCTGGTTCGCCGCCAAGGGCGACGGTGCCCCGATCAACGGCTGGTGGCACTGGGCCAAGGACATGAGCAAGACCCCTTCGCCGTCGAACACCGGCATCAAGAGCTGGCCCGACATGAGCGAGTACACCGCGACCTATCAGACCGACTACGCGGCGCTCGGCAACGGGCAGCCCGCCACGCTGTTCTCCTCGTACGACGACCAGACCGTCGACACCCACTTCCAGTGGATGAAGCAGTACGGCATCGACACCGCGGCCCTGCAGCGCTTCAACCCGACCGGCGGCGAGGGCCCCACCCGCGACGACATGGCGGCCAAGGTGCGCAGCTCCGCCGAGTCCCAGGGCGTGAAGTTCTACGTCATGTACGACGTCTCCGGCTGGACGAACATGCAGTCGGATATCAAGACGGACTGGACCAACAAGATGCGCGCGTACACAGCGTCATCCGCCTATGCCGTGCAGAACGGCAAGCCGGTCGTGTGCATCTGGGGCTTCGGCTTCCCCGACGACAAACGCGACTTCACCGCCGAGGCCTGCCTGGACGTCGTCAACTGGTTCAAGGACCAGGGCTGTTACGTCATCGGAGGCATCCCCAAGGAGTGGCGCACCGGCGGCACAGGCACCCGTCCCGGCTTCGGCGACGTCTACCACGCGTTCAACATGATCTCGCCGTGGATGGTCGGCGCCATCGGCAACGCCGCCGACTCGGACCACTACTACACCAACGTCAACCTGGGCGACCAGGCCGAGTGCGACGCCTCGGGCATCGACTACCAGCCCTGTGTGCTGCCCGGCGACGTCGCCGAACGCCAGCGCGCGCACGGCGACTTCATGTGGCGGCAGTTCTACAACATGGTCCGCGTCGGCGCGCAGGGCATCTACATCTCGATGTTCGACGAGTACAACGAGGGCAACCAGATCGCCAAGACCTCCGAGACCCAGGCGACCGTCCCCACCGACTCCGGAATCCTGGCGCTCGACGAGGACGGCACCGCCTGCTCCTCGGACTACTACCTGCGCCTCACCGGCGACGGCGGCCGCATGCTCAAGGGTGAACTCGCACTGACCGCCACCCGGCCCACCCTGCCCGTCACCGGCCAGGTGGTCAGCTTCAAGGCCGGCGTGAACGCCAACTACGTCACCGCCGAGAACACCGGGACGTCCGCGTTGATCGCCAATCGCACGGCCGTCGGCAACTGGGAGAAGTTCGACATGATCGACGCGGGCAGCGGCGCTGTCGCGCTTTACTCGCACGCCAACTACCGCTTCGTCACGGCCGGTTCCGCCCCGCTGATCGCCGACAGCACCTCGGCGGGCCGTGCCCAGAGCTTCCAGCTCGTCCACAACAGCGACGGCACGGTCAGCCTGCTGGCCTCCGCCACCGGCAAGTACGTCACCGCCGATGACGCCGGAGACTCCGCCCTGATCGCCGACCGCACGACTATCGGCCCATGGGAGAAATTCACTCTGATCACCACGTAGCCGGAACGGGGGATGCCGCTGCCTTCCCGGACGTGATCGGACGCGGTGGCCTGCCTGCGAGTTCCTCGCCCCCCGGGTCTGCCCGGGATGCGCGTCGCCTCCCCGACTTGCATTTAATGGTCAGCTGCCCATTAATGGAAGGGGGAGGCGGCCAGGACCCGTACTCGACGGGCACGACGCACGTCGACCGATCGTGAGGCGCAGATCATGCCCCGTACCGAACCGTGCCGTATGGCCGGCCAGAGCAGTGACTACCAGCGCCTCGGCCTGGCCAAGGGCGACATCGCGCAGTGGGAGGACGGCTTCCGCTCCGCCCCGGGAGGGCCCGGGACCTTCGAGTGGTGGTACTCCGACTTCGTCCTCGACGACGGCTCCACACTAGTGATCAACTTCATGGCCAAGTCCCTTCGCAGCGCCAAGGGCGCCAACCAGCCCGCGGCCCCGGTCGTCACCTTCGAACTCGACCGCCCCGACGGCACCCACATCGAGCGCACCTCGCAGCCGCACCCCGACGACTTCGAGTTCGCCACCGACCGGTGTGAGCTGCGGATCGCGACGAACACCTTCGTCGGCGACCTGCACACCTACCGCATCCACGTCGACCTCGACGGTGTCACCGCGGATGTCACCCTCACCGGGCAGGTCCCCGCCTGGCGCCCGGAGACCGGGCACATCCTCTTCGGTGACGGGAACGCGCAGAAGTACTTCGCCTGGCTGCCGTCCGTACCCCAGGGCACCGCGGAAGCGACGCTGACCGTCGACGGCGCCACCGAGACCCGTACCGGCACCGGCTACCACGACCACAACTGGGGCGACGCCGAGATGGCCCGTCTCATGCACCACTGGTACTGGATGCGCGCTGAAGCCGGCAGCTACACGGTCATCGCCTCCTACATCACCGCGGAGAAGAGGTTCGGCTTCGCCGAGGTGCCGATCTTCGTGCTCGCCAAGGACGGCAAGATCCTCGCCGACGAGGGCTCGCTGATGCACTTCACCAAGAGCGACGAGCAGATCGACCCGGTCACCGGCAAACCCGTCGCCAACACCGTCGTCTACGACTACGACGCCAGCGCTACCGGCGGCGACCGCTACCGGGTGACCTTCCGCCGCCAGTCCACGATCGTCCAGGACCCCATGATCGAATCCCTCAAGGGCCCCAAGCGCCTGCTGGCCACGGTCGCCGGATTCGACGGTGCCTACCTGCGCTTCACCGGCCAGGTCAGCGTCGAACATCTCACCCCTGGCGCGGATACCGAGCGCGTGGACGCACCCGCCCTGTGGGAACTGATGTACTTCGGCAAGAACCCGTCCTGAAGCCGCAGGCGAAGGCGGCGTCCGCAGCGAGAGGGAGCAGCACCCAGCCATGGACCAGAACGTCCGCCGCCGCGGCCGGCCGGCCAAGGACACCGACCCCGCGCCTGCCGAGGAGGTGCTCCGGGCGGCGCTGCGCGCCTTCGCCACCCACGGCTTCAACGGAGTCTCGCTACGCACCCTCACCGGCGAACTCGGCGTCAGCCACAACCTGCTCCACCAGAGGTTCGGCTCCAAACAAGCCCTGTGGCAGGCTGCCGCCGACTGGGGCTTCGGCCTCCTGGTCGCCGAACTCCTCGCCACCGACGACGAGTCGGCGCCACCGAAGGCCCGCCTTCGCACCTTCGTCCGCACCTTCGCCCGCTTCTCGGCCCACCACCCCGAACTCCTGCGCCTGATGAACGTTGAAGGCGCACAGCCCGGCGAGCGAATCGACTACATCACCGACACCTACGTCGCCCCCGTCGTCGCCCGCTTCCTACCGGTCCGCGACGATCTCGTGCACCACGGTGAGATCCGCCCCGTCCCCGCCGAAGTCATCTTCTACATGATCACCTCCGGCGGCGGCGCGATGTACGCCAGCCGCGCCCAGACCGCACGCCTCTTCACCCCCGCACCACTGGCTCCCGAAGGCATCGACGCATACGCCGACACCGTCGCCGACTTCATCATGAACGCACTGCGCCCCTGAGACCGGCAACGTGGAGGGCTGGTGTCACTTCGAGTGGTCGGGGTTGTCAAGAATCTGCCGGCAGACCGTGGCTATGGACCTCCAGACGGTGGCGGACGGCCTTCGACACCGTCGCGTCACAGCCCGGCTCTGCTCCGTCGAACTCCTCATCAACAACGCCGCCTCGCGGATGATGGTGAGGAAGCCGTGGAGCGCGGGGGTGAAGGCGCGCAGGCGCATCGCGTCGGTGTTCACGACATTGATGCCCATCTTGAAGCTGATCAGGTCCGCGGGGGTGTCCCGCATCGCACGAGCGGTGAACGGGTCGAGCAGCGCGCTGCCGCCGAACCCAGATTGACCCGCTGCACGCCGCCCCGGGCCGCGGCCAGTGCGGGCCAGATGACGGATCCCTGGTCTGCTTGCTGAACGGCGTAGTGGTTGTATATCTGCGCCCAGCCCGGGCGGTTCTGGCCCCGGCTGGAGGTGGACGGCTCGGTGAAGGTCTGCCAGCAGGCGCCGTGCCCCCATCGCGCGACCCACAGGCTTGCCTGTCACTACCCCGACCTGATCATCTCGAAGGGCAGACGCAAGGGACGGATCCCCAGCGTCGCCGGCATCGACCGAGTCGCATCGACCTGCCTGCACTTCAAGATCATCCCGTGGCGCGTTTCTGGCGTATGTGGACAGGAAATCTCAAGCCCCTGTCCACGCCACAACAAGACCGGCCTCGCCACCGGGCTTGGGCTCAGTATCCGGGCCTGGCCGGCCGGCCTTCGTCACAGCCGTTCCGGCAGCGGCTTCCTCATCAAGTCGCTGACCGCCCGCGTGATTTCCGGCCTCGTCAGCACATCCGTGTTGTCCACGAACTGGTCCACCGCCCCGACCGTCGGCAGGTCGCGGAGGGCGGGGTCGGTGATGCGGGCGGTCAGGGCCTTGGTGAAGCGTTCGGCGCATAGGACCTGGAACGGTCTGGAGTGGTAGGGGCGTGTGGCCGGGTCAACGCGGTCGGTCAGGTGGAGCTGGTTGTGGATGCCGGCGACGATCTCGTAGCTGTGCGCGAGGTGCCGTTCGCGGGTGTGCCAGTCCGGGGCCGCGAGGACGGCGGTGAGAACGGATGTGAGGCGAGGGGCCGCGTGGGTGCGGGCGAAGGCGCTGCCTAGCCATTTCCCGTACGGCGGGTAGCGGCGGTCCATCAGGAGGCACAGCCGCATCAGGTCGCGGACGAGGCGGGCGGCGACGACGGCTGAGCCGAGCTCGTCGCCCACTTCCCCGCAGCGGCCGACGAATGCCTCTTCCTGGGAGATGCGCTTCCACTGGCAGGCCAAGACGTGGAGGAAGACGTCGTGCGGATACCAGCGGAGGGTGTGGCGTAGGGGGCCGAGTTCGTGGAGGCCGTCGTGGAAGACAGCGCCGCCGGTGACCTCGCCGAGAAGCTGGGTGGGGGTGGCCAGCCAGTCCGACGGGGTGATGCCCTGCGACGGGTCGAAGCCCAGGACGTCGGTGAACCAGGCCGCACGATGGGTGACTTCGATGCGGTGGTGGACTGGTCCGTCGGTGGCTTCCATGACCCGGATGTCCCCGTCGCCGGTGGGCGCGAAGTGGGTGGGGTATCCCGCGAAGGTCTTCGGGAGGTGTTCGGCGAGCAGGTGTCTGATGCGTCCGCCGTGCCGGGAGACGTCCCGGCGACGGAGGAAGAGCTGCACGCGCGGGCCCCATTCGTGGTCCGCCGAGCGCGCGGTGTCGAAGCCGAGGACCTCCGAACCACTCCCCAGACGGGCAGCGGAGTGCGGGATTCCGGGGGCGGCCTCCTCAAGGAGAGGGCGTACGGCATCTGTGTAGAAACGGCGGGAGAGTTCGAGACCCGGTATGAAAGTTGGCATATTCGTGGAGCTCATGCACGTGACTCTTCCCGTTCTGCACATGATCGTGCGAGGCATTTTCACGTCGTTGTGCATCCCCAAGTGGCGCAAGCGACCCACCTGTCGGGCCGCACGCCGAGTCACCGCCTCGGGCAGCGACCGTGTCGTCCCGGAAGTTGATGCGCTGCCTGTCCTCCGTACCGTTCCCGGCCGGCCCGCTTCAGGTCAGGGCTGCGGTAGCAGGGTCGCGGGGGTGGGGCCGTCGGGGCGGACGGTGATGCCGTACACCGCCTTCGTGGGAGTGGAGGAGAAGGCCAGGGAGTAGGCGGGCAGCAGGTGTTCGAGCAGAACGGTTGATTCGCGGAGCGCGAATTGCACACCGAGGCAAGCTCGGGGACCGATGCCGAAGGGGAAGTAGGCGCCCGGGTGGGAAGGCCTGCCGTCGGGGGTGGTGAAGCGCCGGGGGGCGAAGTGCTCCGGGTCCGGCCACAGTTCGGGATCGCGGTGCGTGAGGTACGGGCAGACCAGGATGTCGGTGCCCGCCTCGACGACGTAACCGGCGAGGGTGTCGTCCTCGGTGGCGTGGCGGGGCAGGATCCAGGCGGACGGGTAGAGCCGGAGCGTCTCGTGGACCAACGCCTGGATGGCCTGGCGGCGTTGCGGTGAGCCATCGACGTCCGCGGCGAGAGCTTCTTCGCGAGCTGCGGGGTTCCGGTCGAGGAGCAGGTAGAGCCAGGTCAGGGTGGTGGCGGTGGTCTCGTGCCCGGCCACGAGCAAGGTGACCAACTCGTCGCGGATCAGCCGGTCGGTGTACTCGGGACGCTCGGTGGCGGCGTCGATCAGGACGTGCAGCAGGCCCGGGCCGTCGGGGCCTGCCTCCCCGCTGCGAGCGGCCTCGATGGCGTGCCGCGCGACCGTGTCGATTCGGGCGAGATCGGCGGCAACGGCGTCCTGGGCGTCGGTGACATCCGCGGGCAGAGTCGGAAGGGCTGTCGCCACGGCTGCCACTGCGGCCAGTTCGCGCTCGGTGCCCTCATCGAGGGGGTACCCGGTGAGGGAGCGCCAGATGGCGTCCAGGGCGAAACGGCGCATCTCCTGCCCGACATCGAGGGTTTGGCCGGTACGGGCGTACTCGGCCCAGCGCCCGGCGGTGGTCCGTGCAGCGCCGGTGATCCGCTGTTCGTAGCGGCGCATCCCGGTACCGGTGAACTGGGCCTGCAACAAGCGGCGTTGCCGCTTCCACGCCGCGCCGGTGGCGGAGAGGACGCCGTCGCCGAGCAGCACACGGGCGCGGTGGGAGCGCTTGACGTACCGCTCCGGGTGCTGGGCGAGTACGTGCTGGACCGCCTGCGGGTCGGTGACGAGAACGGTGGGAGCCGGCCCGAGGCGGAATGCGGCGATGCCGCCGAGCCCCTCGCGTACCTGGGTCAGCAGCTCGACCAGTTCGCCTCCCCCCGAATGCCATCGCTCCACGAGTCCGGGTTCGGCTTCGGGAATCGGCCGACCCGTTCCCGGAAGGTACGGAAGAGAGCCGGGACCGGCTTCGGTGTCCATGTTTCTTCTCCTGGTCAACCGCTGGGCTTGGCCGTAACGGAGCGCTGGCACCACGGACTGTACGGGAGCGGGCACATCCGGTGACAGCAGGCTCCGCTCTCTCCTTCGCGCCACGCCGTGAGCCCGGACGCCGCAGGACGGCTCACACAGGCCCATCCAGGCTCATCCGCAAGAGGCACAGAAATATTTGGACGGTGATGTCGAGAACCCGTGGCCGGCTCCGTCCCTGCAGTGAAGGCGACCACAATGGGTCGCACCAGTACCGAGGAGAGACACCATGGCCAAGTACCTGCTTCTCAAGCACTACCGCGGCGCCCCGGCTCCGGCCAACGACGTGCCCATGGACCAGTGGACGCCGGAGGAGATCTCGGCCCACATGCAGTACATGCAGGACTTCGCGGACCGGCTCGAGAAGACCGGCGAGTTCGTCGACGGTCAGGCGCTCGCCCCCGAGGGGACGTGGGTCCGGTACGACGGCGAGGGCCGCCCGCCGGTCACTGACGGCCCGTTCGCCGAGACGAAGGACCTCATCGCCGGCTGGATGGTGATCGACGTGGACAACTACGACCGCGCCGTCGAGCTGGCCGGGGAGCTGTCGGCCGCCCCCGGAGCGGGCGGGAAGCCGATCCATGAGTGGCTGGAGCTGCGCCCGTTCTACGGTGTGTCGCCCACCATCACGGAGTGACCTCTCCAGTGAATGACCTCCTGCTCCGGAGCCTCACGCCGAGCGTTCTCGGCATCCTCGTCCGCCGCGGAGCCGACTTCGCGGCGGCCGAGGACGCCGTACAG
The DNA here is from genome assembly GCF_041431135.1 of Streptomyces sp. NBC_00554. NCBI lineage: Bacteria > Bacillati > Actinomycetota > Actinomycetes > Kitasatosporales > Streptomycetaceae > Streptomyces > Streptomyces sp. NBC_00554. The sequence goes on from NZ_CP107799.1 coordinate 306,654, forward strand.
GACGCCCTGGTCGAGGCGGTCCGCGTGTGGCCGGCCGACCCTCCGCGGGATGCGAAGGGCTGGCTGGTCACCGCCGCCTGGCGCAAGTTCCTCGACGCGACCCGGGCGGACACCGCCCGCCGCCGGCGTGAGGACCTCGTCGACGAGGAACCGGCGCCCGGTCCCGCGCCGACGGTGGACGACACGCTTCAGCTCTACTTCCTGTGCGCCAACCCTTCGCTGACGCCGTCGTCCGCGGTCGCGCTCACGCTGCGCGCCGTCGGCGGGCTGACCACCCGCCAGATCGCCCAGGCCTACCTGGTACCCGAGGCGACCATGGCGCAGCGCATCAGCCGGGCCAAGCGCACCGTCTCCGGTGTGCGGTTCGATCAGCCCGGCGACGTCGCCACCGTGCTGCGCGTCCTCTACCTGGTCTTCAACGAGGGCTACTCCGGCGACGTCGACCTCGCGGCCGAGGCCATCCGGCTCACCCGCCAGCTCGCGGCCGCGATCGACCACCCGGAGGTGGCGGGGCTGCTCGCCCTCATGCTGCTGCACCACGCCCGGCGCGCCGCCCGGACCGCGCCCGACGGCAGCCTGGTGCCGCTCGCCGAGCAGGACCGCGGCCGTTGGGACACGAAGTCGATTGCCGAGGGCGTCGAGATCCTGCAGGCGGCCCTCGCCCGTGACCGGCTTGGCGAGTTCCAGGCCCAGGCCGCCATCGCGGCACTCCACGCCGACGCGCTCACCGCCGAGGAGACCGACTGGGTACAGATCGTCGAGTGGTACGACGAGCTCGCGCGACTGACCGACAGCCCGGTCGTCCGGCTCAACCGCGCGGTCGCCGTCGGCGAGGCCGACGGACCGCGCGCCGGCCTGGCGGCGCTCGCGACTCTGGACGCCTCACTCCCCCGCCACACCGCGGTGGCGGCGTACCTCCACGAGCGCGACGGCGACCTGGAAACGGCGGCACGGCTGTACACCGAAGCGGCCCAAAAGGCACCCAACCTCGCCGAGCGCGACCACCTGACGCGCCAGGCGGCCCGGCTCAACGCCCGCGGGCGTCACTGACGTGTCGCGCTCGCGCACCGGGCGGAGCGGTGAAATCCGCAAGACTGCGGACATACGACAGACCGGGGCGACCGGAGAGTTGCCTCTCGCCCACGACCGTGAACCCTGAGCGGGCCAGCACGGCCCGCGATGCCGCATTGTCGAGTGTGGTCCCGGCGCGCAGGCTGGTCAGCCCGTAGCTGTTGGCGGCAAGGTCGCACAGCTCCCGCACCGCCCAGGTGGCCAGCCCCCGGCCCGCGGCACGCTCTGCGATCCGATACCCGAGTTCAGCGCTGCCATCCGCTACGTCCACGAGATTGATCCGCCCCAGTATCTCGCCTTCGGCTCCGACCAGAACGTGGAAGTAGCAGCCACCGGCCTCCTGCTCGGCGAGCCGGGCACGGTGTTGCTCATCGAACCGAGCGAAGTAGTCGTCGCCCCGGTCAGAGATGGACCCGGCGAAGTAGGACCGGTTCTCCTGCTCGAAGGCGAGTAGCGCGGGGGCGTGGCCTGGACGGAGCAGCTGCATCTCGGGCATGAACAGGAATATAGGCAACCCAACGCCCGTCCGGTCCTCATTTTCTGGCAGCCCCTCACTCGGCCACACCGCAGCGTGATCACTCCCGGAGACACCCCCGTGAGCGCCCTCCCCCAAATGTTCTCCGGGTGGGTGAACACGGCCGTCCGGCAAGTGACTTGGCGGCCTGTCCAGCGAGGGTGCCTCGACACGGTCGGGCCCCTGCTTACTCGGGCGGTTGGGTTGCTTTCCTGCCCGGCTCTGCGAGGGTGCCATCGACGACGAGCACCGTGTCCTTGCGGATCCGCATGCGGGGGGGCGGACAGCGAGCGGCGGCCCGAGATGGTCGACCCATGCGGTCAACCGCGGACTTCGTGATGCCGAACAGCAGGGTCAGCTGACCTAGCGTCAAGTTCGTGGGCCAGTACGTGGTCACCAGCAGCAGACGGTTCTCGCGGGGGTCGCCAATCACGAATCGACATGGTGGGCAGCGACGCGAGCCGCTGCACCCATGAAGACTCATGCCCTTTCAATGTACGGAGTCAATACGGAGTGCACAACGACAACATGTCCATCTGGCCTGAGAGTTGAGGCGAGCGCGTGCTCCGAGCGGTGCTCGCGCACACCTTGCTCACCGTCGTACGCGCCGATGAACACCCTCCCTGCCCTCCGGAGACCCTGTCAGGTGGCCTTGACGGCGAGGCAGATTCCTATGGTGATGAACCAGAGGTTGGTGCTGACGAGGAAGGCTCTCTCGAACAGGCCAAAGATCGTCCGCAGGCGCGGGAGCAGGGTCACGACCAGGAGCACGAGCGACACCAGAGCGATCCATTGGAGCGTGGACAGCAGCCCGTCCGCGGACTGCCAGGGCGACACTGATGTCAGCCGGGGCGTCATCCCGGAAATGGCCGCGTAGGTGAACGCAAAGGCGGCGATGGCGAAAAGGTAGTGCAGGCGACCGGTGGGGGTGAGCTTCTCGCCCTCAAGGTCAGTACGGAAGATGGCCATGCCCAGACGCATGGCCGGCACCAGGTAGAGGAAGACGAGCTGGCTCACTGCCAGTGGCGGGGCGCCCGGGTCGAGAGTGAGCCCGATCGCCAGGAACAAGACACCCAGCGAGGACACCAACAGCCCGACGCGGAACAACCAGCCGTACTGGCCCACGGCATAGTCACTGACGGCGTGCCGGATGGGGTGATAGCCCGTCGGCAGCACATGCAGAGCGACGAAGATGCCCACATATCCGATGAGCCCGATCAGGCCGAGGATCGCGAAGAAGAGTGCGACAGACATGATTCGGCCACCTTTTCACGCCATGTTGTGGCCTTCACCGAGCGGCGCGCCGCCATTGCCCCACCTGCCCGCCCTCGTGGGAGTCGCATTGCCGTCACGGCCCAACTGGGCGCACACCTTGCAATCGTTGTGTCCGGATCAAAGAACAAACTCAGCGTGGAAAGCGTCGGATTCCACGGCAGGTGTCTGCGGATTCTGACAACACCTCAGGGCTCGCAGTGGGAGCATCGACGGGCACGGCCCGGTGAGGGGGCGATGGTGCCACCGAAGTCCACGGTCGATCTGTACGCGGCGATACGCCGTGTTGCCCGGGCGGGTTGTCCCATCGGGCGTCGTTGCGCGGGCACGGGGTGGCTTTCCGCGCGGGTGGGACCGCGATGGATGCGGTGTGGCCGGCACCGAGGAAGAAGCCTGAGCCACGCCGGACACGGATGGATCCGTTCAAGCCACTGATCGGCCCGATGCCACGGGCGGACCTGGATGCGCAGAGCAAGCAACACCACACCGTCGAGCGGAACTTCGACCGGCCGACGGCCGAGGGTGCGGTCAAGTTGAGCAGATACCTACCGGACAGGAGCCCACTCAATGCCCCGAAAGGTCATCTCCACCCCCGAAGCGCCGGAGTACCCCAGCTACAGCCAGGCGGTCAAAGTCGGCAACACGATCTACGTTGCCGGAACAGTCGGTGTCGACGTGGCAACCGGTGAACTCGCAGGGCCCACGATCCAGGAGCAGACCCGCCAGTCATTGCTCAACTGCCAGGCAATCCTGCGCGCCGGGGGCGCCGAGTTGGGCGACGCCGTCATGATCCACACCCTGCTCATGCGACCCGAAGACGCCGACGGCGTCATCGAGGTCTTCGACGAGTTCTTCCCCGACGTGCGGCCACCCCGCTGCGTGAGCAAGCTGGGTGTCGACCGGCCGGGGATCCTGGTGTCCATCGCCCTTGTAGCCGTCACGGACTGAGCTTGTTCTTCGTCAACGACGGCAGAAGCCTTGTTGCTGCGTGGCGATGTTCAGTGATGTTCGTCCAGGTACGCGTCGTACTCGGCGTAGTGGATGACCGCCTGACATCTCTCTGAGGCGTTGGGCCGGGCGCCGTCCCGCCAGGACGACCAGACTTCGAGGACGTCCTGCGCCAGCACGACTTCGAGTAGATAGGGAAGGTTGGGCCGCGGCGCGTCGCCTGCTGCGACGGCCGCGTCCAAGGCGGCCGTCCAGGGCTTGGCTGCGTAGATCACCGCTTCGGCAGGCTGTTCGTCGAGGGACTGCAGCAGGTCCAGGAGAGTGGGCACGGTGAGACAGTACGTCGCTCACCTCGAACGACGTCTCGGACTGATTCGCTCAACTGAGGATTCGCCGGACATGGGGGGGCCTTCGTCTGACCATGTGCTCCAACCAAGGTGCACGTGACGAGGATGAAGGTCGTGAAGGGATCTGCACACCGAGCTTGAGGACCTCGGCTACCGCAGCAGCTACCAGACGATCAGCGACCAGGGCCTCACCAGCTGCTGGAACTCCGGTCCGGTGGAAGGCCGGGTCAACCACATCAAGATGCTCAAGCGCCAGATGTTCGGACGGCCAAACTCCCCCTCCTTCGGAAGCGAGTCCTGCTCACGGCAGTTCAGGGTGGCCACCGCCATCCGGCATGACCCAACATTGATAGAACGGCCTCATGAGCTCGAACAACGATGAGATCACGCAGGCTGAGCGTCACTTCGGAGTCCGTTTTCCGCAGGACTACCGGCATTTCCTGGCCACGCAGGGAAGCATGAGCCGGTTTGTTCCCCCCGCAGATGACTTCCTGGTGATCAACGACGTTGCGGTGCTTGTCGATGTCAACGAGGCCGGAGAATTCCAACAACGCTTCCCCGCGAGCCTCGTCATCGGCGGGGACGGAAGCCGCGAAATGCTCACCTACGACTTCCGGCAGGACCCTCCGCCTCTGGTCCTGATCGACGTATCCGCTCAGGACTGGTCCTCCGCCATCCACCAGGCGGCTTCGCTGTCTGCCCTGCTTGAACAGTTCCCCGAAAGTGGATGGCAGTGGGACGACTCCGAACCCTCGTCCCCTTGACCGGCGTCCTCACGAAAGGTGTGCCTGATCCCGCTTCCCGCCGACACAATCAGCGCCGTGACTCACATCGTGGCGCGCGCTGCCAATGCCCACCGAGCCCAGGGGTGGCCAAGTCGGTATGGAAGCCGACCAGACGCGTGCGCGTACTTACCGGCGTCCATCCACGAAGCCCCTGCGCCCAGAACAAGCCGCCCTCCGGGGCCACTTCACGACGCCTGATCTTCGCGGATCGTCCCCAAACCGGGGCCAGTTGGAGTCGTCTCGGGTGGGGCCAAATAGCGGCTCTGGCACAGATCTTGGGGAGCGGTTGCGGAGGGTTATCACGGTGTTCGATTGCGAGGGGGCACTCTCGTGTGAGACCGCGTACGCCTGGCCGCCGGGCTGCCGATAGTGACGCTCCATCAGGTCTGTTACTGCATCCGCGCTTGTAGCCTCTGGCCGGTGACGGTGCTGGTCATGCAAGCTGACTCTTCGTTCTGGGACTCGCTGGTGTTCGACGGAATCGACGACGTGGACGTCGAGGCGGTGGCCGCCGTCTTCGTCACGGTCGACCTCGTGGCGAGAGGCTGGGTGGCCGGCGCTGCATGTCCGGACTGCGGCCGCTTCTCAGACCGGGTACACGGCTCCTACCGGCGCAGACGGAAGGATTTCCCAATCTGCGAGCAGGGCGTTGCGATCCGGCTTCAGTGACGCTCCACGACCGTTCCCCAAGATCGATGCTGTTGGCGATCTTCACCGATCGCGTGAGGTGCTGAACATCAGCTTTCGGCAGAGGAGTTGGAATGAGCTCGTGGGGCGAGGTGGTCGTGACGGTGCAGCGCTGGGTGGGAAGCAGTCGCTGAGCCTGATGATGTTGGTCCCGGCGGCGGTCAAGAGGTGTTGGACATGTGTCTTGGCGATTCCCCGGTAGCGGCAGTTGCGCAGGCCGTGGGCGTGGACGGTCTCGGAGACCGTGGCTTCGCAGCCGGCCCGCATCGCGAATCACTCACGCCAGGCGCTGGTCTCCTGCTCCTGGCGTGAGCGATTCTGGATCTCCTCAAGGGGACGAGGAAGGAGCATGACGTCTCGTCCTCTGTCCGCCACTACGGCACCGTCCTCGTCGACATCGAAGCCCGCCGCCCCATTGACCTGCTGCCCGACCGGAAGGCATCCAGCCTGGCTCGCGGAACGGCCACGGTCTCGGAAGGGCACTTCCCGGCACTGGCTGTGATCCACGACGACGCAGGCGACTGGCTTGTCAGCGACGACATCCACGATCCGAACGAGGACGGCGCCTCGCACATCGTCCACCTCGACCTCGCCCACGACCCGTCATTGGCTCAGCTGGCAGCCGTACCGCCTGGCCACATCGCCACGCGGCAGACCTCTGATGATCCCTGGGACATCAGGCTCTGGACGGACGATGGTGAGTAGACGAACAGTCCGATACCAGGATGGTGTCCCGCCGCTGGTGTAGCCGTGTTCACGGCGAATTCTCAGGTCGCGCATGCACCAGTCGACCGGGCACTCGTGATGACCTGACCCGTCATCAGCTACGCCAAGGGCGCAATGACCGGCTAGGAGACGCACAACTCCGCTGCCCGCGCGGTTGCCCGGCTGACCAGTTGGCAGTCGCCGCCGTCAACAGCGGCCACAGCACAGTCAAGCTATATGCTGCGAACAGGGAGAATACTGCAGAGCGTCGTGAGGTCAGACGCCCTTGCGTAGCATGCGGGTCAACGACGCCCCATGGTCGGGCGTGAACCCATCCGGACACACCAGCCCCAACGCCTGGGCCAAGTCCCGCCCGTACAGGTCCACCGCCGACTCCACCAATTCGGCGAGGACGGCCGTCGCCGCCCTCCCGCGCTGCCAGGCCGTGCCCACGGTCACGCACGCGATCACGGCAGCGGGCCACCACCACACCGCGAGCACCAGATACAGCAGACCCCAGCCGGCCAACCGGGATGCCGAGGCGAAGGCGGTTTGAACGGTCGCGATTTCGGCGCGCGACATCTCCGGCATGCACAGCCACAGCCGCGGCCACGCTGCCGTCAGGTCAAGATCGTATGCCTGGTGCACACGCTCACCGGCCGCCCGCATCCGGTCGGCCATCCAGGTCGGCCGGTCCGGTTCGACAAGGCAGATCCGGTTACGTACGACGAGAAGCCGAGCGGAGTCCGGCAGCGGGCCGGGGTCGTCCTCCTCCCCCCACCCCTGCTGCCGGCGGTACCGCTGCAGCAGCGCGTTCCGGTACGCCTCGTGAACCCTCTGCCAGCGCTTCCGGCGTCGACCGGTCAGTCGACGCCCCACAGGCCCGCGCCCTGCCGCAAGCCACAACCGTGTCACGCCGCCGCTCACTGACTGCGCCACCAAGCCCACGCCCCCAGATCCGAGCAGCAGCGCTGCGCCGATCAGCACCACCTGCCCGATTCCGCGACGACGCGCAGCGACCCGGTTCACGTAGTCGGCAAGAATCTCCAGGTCGTACCAGCCGCTATGCCGCAGCACCATCGACCCTGCCGCGGCGACGGCCAGATAGAGCGCCCCCGGCAGCACGAGCAGTGACAACCAGCGCTCGGCCACTCTCTTGCCCAGCTCGGCCAGGAAGGTATTCAAGGTCCGGTCCTGACGCGGGCAAGCGGCCGGTCGTAGACGGTGCACAAAGGATCAGTGATCCGAGCGCCCCATTCGGGCAACTCCGCTCGCATGCACCGGTTCTCGCCCGGGCACGCAAGTACCTCCTCGACCGGATGCTCGTCGGGTCCGCCCAGTGGTTGATATGCGTGGCCTCCCGCGGAGACAGGAGGGGGCGGAGCGGTTCGGTAACGCCCGAGCCCGCCCGCATAGCCGGCGGTTCTGAGGACATCGTCCAGCTCTCTCAAGAGCCGCACCACCTGTTCCGCGTCGGCACCGCCGCGCACAGCCGCGACGGTTTCCTCGGCCTTGGCCCGCGCTGCCCCCTCGCTCAGGGGCGGGCCTGCGGCCTCCAACAGAGCACACATCCGCGCGAGTTCTTCGGCCGGCCACTTCACAGCGGGCCCCTCCCCTTCGCACCACACTTCCGCGACCAGAGACTATGCGGCCTATGCGACATGTCGGAAGATGGGCGTCTGGGAGTGCCGACGGGAGCGGGGGATCTGATGGCACCGGACGAAACTCCACGAGCAGCAGAGGCCATACGTGACCGGTTGCGGCAGTACGAACTGACGGGGGATCCGACACTGGTCACCGGCGGCCAGGCGCGACGTGAGGCAGCGGAACTGCTGGCCGGGTCTCCCGGAGTGGAGGAGTATCTGCTCGCCGGACGGCTCGCCTGGTATCGGCATCTCGCTTTCGGCGAGCGTCGCAACGTGCGGGAACTGGTGGACGCCCTGCGACTGCTCGCCCCGGTGTACGCGAGCGCGCCTGACCGCCTTCCGCCGCCGCTACGAGTGGTATATGAGGCGGCGCAGCCCGACACCCCGCTTCTCGATGCATCGCGACTCGCCGCGGCCGCCATCGAGCTGCTCAACGCGGAGGAGCCGGACACCGTGCTGGCCATCGCGCTCCAGCGACTGGCCATCGCGCACTGCGAAGACAACCGGCTCCGGCCGGAACTGCTCGACGGTCTTGGCGCAGCCCTGGTGCGGCGGTTCACGGAACGTCAGGATGCGGACCTGCTTCGCGAATCCGTCACCGTACGCCGCCATGCTGTGGCATTGGCGAAGAGCGGTGACCCTGCCGTGCCTTCGATGCTAAGCAGCCTTGCGAATGCTCTCTATCGCCTCTTCGTAGTGCTCGGAGAGTCCGCCCACCTTTCGGAGGCCGTGGCGGCCGCCCAGCGCGCGGTGGAGCTTTCGCCGGCCGAGGACGCCGGGTTACCGGACCGCTACAGTGATCTCAGTGAGATGCTGTTCGCAAAGTTCATGACAACGGCAGACGTCACCGGGCAGCTGATCCCGGAGGACGCCCTCGAAGCTGCGGGGGCCGCGTCCAGCGCCCTTTCGCGTGGTGGGGAAGCCCATCCTCGTAGAGATCTGCACCAGGCCCTCTACGATCAAGCATGGGAGGCGCTTCAGCTGATAGCCATGGCCAACCATCAGGGCGACGAACCCATCGAGATGATGAACGTCAACCTCCGCAAGACGCAGATCGCCCTGCTCCGGGCAGAGCTGGAATCCGCGGCCGAAGCCGATCCCCCGATCCGTGCGGGTCTTCTCCGTTCCCTGGCCGAGGTGCATCTGGACCGGTTCGAGGCTGTGGCTAGCCGTCTAGACCTGGACGACGGCATACGGGCGGCCCGGGCCGCGGTGGACACGTCCCCGCCGACGCATCCCGACCATTTCCGGATCCTGCGGATACTCGCGAGGGCCCTGCTTGCCTCGTACCGCGTGTCGGGCGATCTTGACGCGCTCCGCACGGCAGTCGACACTTACCAGCAGGTCGCGAACCTCACTCCGCCGGACTGCGAGGACCGTGCCGACATTCTCAGCGAAACAGCCAGCCTCCTATTGACGCAGTGCCGTCCTGGTGAGACCGACGCGCTGGACAACGCGATCAGCACCGCGCGTGCGGCCGTCATGGCGGCGGAGCCCGACAGTGGTGCACACGGCAGAGCGCTGGCAGGGCTCGGCACCGCGCTCGAGCTTCGCTACCGCTCCGGCGAAGGCACTCAGGCGGATCTCGACGAGGGGATCGAGATGCAGCTCCTGGGGCTGAACCAACTTCCTGAGGATCACCCTGACTGGAGCCCGGCCCTGGCGAATGTGGCCAGCGGACTGCTCCTGCGTTACGGATTGCTGCGCCAGGACTCCGATCTCGACGAGGCCGTGGCACGTGCCCGCGACGCCATGGACGCCGTTCGTTCCCGTCCTGATCAGTGGATGCGTATCGCAGAGCCGAGCGACGTCCTGGCCGATGCCCTCGTAATCCGATATCGGAGCCGTGGCGACCTGTCGGATCTCGACGAGGCGATCACCGTGCTGAAGGTCGCCGTGGAGGCCGCACCGCTTGGGTTGCAAGTGGTCACTCGTTACTGCGAAGACCTCGCCATGTACTTCCTGCTGCGTTATGAGCGCAGTGACGCGGAAGAGGATCTGGACCAGGCGTCCGAGTTCAGCCTCAGGGCGGTCGAGTCGGCACCGGACAATGTGGATGCCCTCACAGCGCGGGCGTTCGCCTTGTTCACACGAGCCAAGGATGATGAGGCGCTCACGGACGAGGCAATCGCCGTGGCCTGGCAGGCACTGGAGCGGACCCCGCAGGGCAGCGCCACCTCTCCCGCGCTGCTGCGCTCGCTCGCCTACATGCTCACCACCAAGGCCTACCGCATATTGGCGTCTTCAACCCTCGGTTCCAGTGCGCGGCCACGACGCCTGCGTGACTGGCCGCGAGAATGGAAGAAGCGCTATTCGGTTGGGCTGCTGGCCATGGAAGCGCAGGAACTGCTGGAGGAGGCGGTACGGAGCGATCCCGATGACTATCCCATTTGCGCAGCCGAATTGGGCGACGTGCTGGTGCTGCTGCACAGAACGCTGCGGAGAAGCCGCCGAGTGCAGGACAAGGCCGCCAGCTACTACCGCACGACCGCCCTCAGCGAGTCCACACCGCCGGACCTCCGGCTCAGCGCGGCACGGCGATGGGGGCTGGCACTGGCCGCAACCCAGGACTGGGATGGCGCAACCGACGCCTACGCGCTGGCCATTGATCTCCTACCGCAGCTTGCACCGCGATCGCTGCGCCACGCCGACCGGGAACACGGCCTGAGTAACGTGAGCGGTCTGGCAGCCGACGCCGCCGCATGTGCCGTACGAGCCGGGCGGCCGGTCGATGCCGTCAGGCTGTTTGAGGCCGGCCGGGGTGTGCTGTGGGCCCAGGAACTGGAGGAGCGGGATGAATCGACCCGGCTGCGAGAGCAAGTTCCAGACCTGGCGAACCGTTTCGAGCGGCTGCGCGAACTAATCGGTCATTCCGGCACCGACATGGCGCCCGGTCCGGCGATGACCGACTCCTTCGGGTGGCGGGCCGTCTCCGATCCGCCGACACCCGGCGCCGCTGCGGCTGCAAGACAGCGGCTGACCGACGACTGGCGCACCCTGCTTGCTGAAATCCGTGCGCTCCCCGGCTTCACCGACTTCCTCAGCGCGCCAGAACTTGAGGGCATGCCGCTCCACCCCGGTGTGGTCGGGCCCGTTGCCTTGCTGAGTGCAAGCGCACACGGCGGCTGCGCCCTCCTGTTGCACCCCGACGGTCGCGTTGATCCGCTGCCTCTCCCTCTGTTGACGGATCGATCGACGACAAAGAAGGCCTCGGAATTCCTCCTCGCCCTGGAGGTTCTTCATCAGCACGACGTATCTCTACGGGATCAAAAGACCGCCCAGGACACCATTCGGGCAACACTGACCTGGCTCTGGACGGTGGTAGTGGCTCCCGTGCTCGACCGGCTCGGCTTCACCAGAGCGGCACCGACCCGCCTACTGCCGCGCATATGGTGTTCGCCGAGCGGGCCACTGTCCTGCTTCCCTCTCCACGCGGCGATGTCGGACAGCGGGGAACGGGCGCTGGACCGTGCGGTCTTCTCATACACCTCGACAGCGCGCGCTCTGCGTCGCGCGCAGGCGCTTCCTCAACTGCCGGACAACGATGCCCGTGTGCTCGTGGTGGCCATGCCCGAGACGCAGGGCGAGTTGCCACTGCCGGCCGCCCTCGACGAGGCTCGTTCATTGGTCCGCACGTTCAACGCGACTGAATTGATCGGTTCGGCCGCCACCCATGACGCTGTTCGGTCGGCATTGCCGTCATACGGGATCGTTCACTTCGCGTGCCACGGCCGTTACGACCCGGCGCACCCCGCGGAAAGCCGGCTGCTCCTGTACGACCACCAGACTCATCCGTTCACCGTACGGGAGGTCTCACAGCTGCACCTGCCCCGAGCCCGGCTGGCCTACCTGTCGGCATGTTCCACGGCATCGTTCAGCGGCGTGCTTGTGGACGAGGCGATCCATCTGTCGGCGGCGTTCCAGTCCGCGGGGTTTCCCCAGGTGATCGGGACACTGTGGCCGGTGGCTGACGCAATCGCGGCGGAGGTGTGCGAAGCCGTGTACACCGGTCTGCGCACGGGCCATGGTGGAGGCCTGGAGATCGGGCAAGCGGCTCGCGCACTCCACGGGGCGATTCGAGAACTGAGCGACCGGTACCCCGCCACGCCGAGTCTTTGGGCGGCATACCTGCACGTAGGCCCGTGAGCGCCAGCGGCCGGAAGTCGAAGTGATCAAGGGCCGGGACAAGGGACACCCGCCGACCTCGCGTTCCCTATGGACCAGCGGCTTGCACTCTCGAAACTGCATCCGGGTAGCGCAAATCACGGTGCGACAGCACGTGACCGGATCGTGTCTGGCTAGGCGGCGCTTGGGGCTCTGGCACAGATCTTTGGGAGCGGTCGCGGAGGGTCGCCGCGGTGTTCGATTGCGAGAGGGCGGTCTCGTATGAGACCGCGTACGCCTCGCCATCGGACAGCAAGTAGTGACGCTCCGTCAGATCCCGACGGGACTCCGCAGTTGTCGACTGTGGCCGGTGACTGTGCTGGTCATGCAGGCCAATGCAGCGTTCTGGGACTTGTTGGTGTTCGACGGGATCGACGATGTGGACGTCGAGGCGGTGACCGCTGTCTTCGGCACGATCGACGTCGTGGCGAGAGGCCGGGCTGCGGGTGCCGTTTGTCCGGACTGCGGTCACTTCTCGGAACGGGTGCACGACTCCTACCAGCGCAGGTTGAAGGATCTCCCGCTTGGCGGGCAGAGCGTCGTGATCCTGCTGCGGGTCCGGCGCTTCATCTGCGACGTCGTGGGCTGTCCACGCCGCACGTTCGCCGAGCCGTTCGCGCAGCTGACCGCCCCGTATGCACGCTTCACCACCCGGCTCAACCACACCTTGGAGCGCATCGGGCTCGCGCTGGCCGGACGGGCCGGCGCCCGGCTGGCAGCCCAACTGGGCCTTGGCGCTGGGCGGATGACCCTGCTGCGCCGCGTCATGGCGCTGCCGGATCCGCAGTTCACCACGCCGCGTGTACTCGGGGTGGACGATTTCGCCACCCGGCGTGGCCACTCGTATGCCACCGTGATCACGGATGGCGAACGCCACCGGCCCATCGATGTCCTGCCGGGACGCGAAAGGGCCCCCTTGGCAGCGTGGCTGGCGGCCCACCCGGGAGTTGAGGTGATCTGCCGTGACCGCGCAGGCGCCTACGCCGAGGGCGCCGCACTCGGAGCCCCGCACGCACTCCAGGTCGCGGACAGGTATCACTTGCTGCAGAACCTCGGCCAGGCCGTTGAGAAGTGCGTTGCCGCGCACCGTGACTGCCTGCGTTCCATCGCACCGCAGCCGGACGCGGCCACCGAGGGAAACGCCGACGGAGGCTCCGCCGTCGAGCCGCGCTCACTCTCTTGGCCCACTGGCCGGCGGGCCGAGCGGATGCGCGCCCATCATGCCCTGGTTCACGGCCTGTTGAGCGAGGGGATGGGACTCCGTGCCATTGCCCGCCACCTGGGCTGGGGAAGGCACACCGTCCAGCGGTATGCGCGCGCCGCCCGCTGGCAGGACATAGTCACCGGCCGCAGTTCCCGCAGCAGCCGCCTCGATGTTTATCAGCCATACCTGCAACGGCGCATCGACGAAACCGACGGCGCGATCACCATCATCGAGTTAGGCGAGGAACTCGCCGACCGCGGTCATCCGGTGCCCTACAGCAGCCTGCGGGACTGGGCCCGCAGCCGCCTGCAGTGGCCCGACGCACCCGCACCGGCCCCCGCGGCGCCGTCCGTCCGCGCCGTCGTCGGCTGGATCACCCGACACCCCGACACCCTCACCGAGGACGAGAACCGGCTGCTCAAGGCGGTACTCGACGGCTGCCCGGAGCTGGAGCAAACTCATGAACTCGTACGGGACTTCGCCCAGATGCTCACCCAGCGCACCGGCGCTGACCTGCCGGACTGGATCAACACCGCCCGCGCCGCGCAGTTGCCCGGCATCACCGGCTTCGCCCGCGGACTGACCTCCGACCTCGAAGCCGTGATCGCCGGACTGACCCTGCACTGGAGCTCGGGAGGCACCGAGGGCGCCGTGACACGCGTGAAAAAGATCAAGAGGCAGCTCTACGGCCGAGCCGGATTCGCATTACTTCGCAAGATGATCCTGCTTCAGTGACGCTCCGCGACCGCTCCCCTTCTGGGACAGAGCTCGGAAGATGTCGCCATAGCCACACGGGCGTGTCGGCTTTGGTCCTCATCTCTTCCGGTCACCTTGGCAGGAGTGGACCCACGGCTCATCGCTTACTGACCTTCAAAGCGTGGTGTCGTGAGGGCTGACAGCTGGTGTTCCCGGCGGTATGCCGTCTTCATGAGGTACGCGCAGGGTGGCGGGCTGACCGCTGAGCGTCGGGCGTTTCGGGAGCGGCTTCGGGCAGAGGCGGCCGAGCGATTCGCGCGCGGTGACGACACCGCCGTTGTCGCTCATGACCTGCGGGTCACTGTCCGCTCGGTGCAGCGCTGGCGCAGAGCGTGGGCCGAGGGTGGGACGCGGGCTCTTGCGTCGAAGGGACCGGCGTCCCTGCCGCTGCTGAGCGATGAGCTGTTCGCGGTCCTGGAGCGGGAGTTGGACAAGGGCCCCCTCGCGCACGGCTGGCCCGACCAGACCTGGACTCTGGCACGGATCAAGACCCTGATCGGGCGCCGGTTCCACAGGAGCTACACGATCCAGGGCGTCGCGGCCCTGCTCAAACGGCACGGCTGGACCTGTCAGCTCCCCGCCCGCCGGGCCCTGGAACGCGACGAGACAGCGGTGGCCGGCTGGGTGAAGGAGACCTGGCCGCACGTGGAATGACCGCGGCGGCGCTCGACGCCTGGCTCGTCTTCGAGGACGAGGCCGGCTTCTCGATGACGCCGCCGACCGCCCGCACCTGGTCCCGCCGCGGCCGCACTCCCGTCGTGCGCGTGCGGGGCCGCTCCCGCCGACGCTTATCCGTCGCTGCCCTGGCCTGCTACAAACCCGGCGAACGCTCCCGGCTGATCTACCGGCCCTGCCCGGACGCCCGGCCCGACGGACGCAAAAGCTTCTCCTGGCAGGACTACCGCGACCTGATCCAGACCGCGCACCAGCAGCTCGGCGGCCCGATCGTGCTGGTCTGGGACAACTGTGAGACTCATGGGGCGCCGTCCGGGGCCAGGGTCTGACCCGTGGGACAACTGGCCCAGGTTGCCTTGTTCAGGATCTGTCGGCCCGCGGTCCTGGGCGGCGGCTGCTGCCATCGGACCGGCGGGCGTGTCTCGATAGGGGCCTTGCCGCACCAGGCACCGTCACAGTTCTGACCGCCCACCGGCCCGACGTCGGCCATCAGCCCCGTGCCGATCGAGGAGCCGCGTGACCATCACCAGCCTGCCCCAGCCGACTCTGCCCGCACAGTCTGAAGAACCGCCGGCAGAGGACGTGATCCTGGGGGTGGACACCCACAAGGACGTGCATGTTGCCGCCGTGATCACCGTGCTCGGGGTGCTCCTGGCCCACCAGGAGTTTCCGGTCACCGCTGCCGGATACCGTCAACTCCTGGTCTGGGCACGCTCTTTCGGCGTCCTGCGCCGAGCCGGTGTGGAGTGCACGGGTTCCTACGGAGCGGCCCTGACACGCTTCCTGAGCCGGGAGAGCATCCACGTTGTCGAGGTCAATCAGCCCGACCGGGCCCTGCGCCGCAAGCACGGCAAGACCGACGCCGTCGATGCGGAGGCCGCGGCCCGCGCGGTGCTGTCCGGACGCGCCGACGTCACGCCCAAGACCGGCCAGGGGCCGGCCGCCGACATGCGCGTGCTCCGTCTGGCGAAGGAATCGGCCGTCAAGGCCCGCACGCAGGCGAAGAATCAGCTCAAGGCCGTACTCCTCGGAATCGATCCCGAGATGCGCGAGACACTTTCCGACCTCAGCAATACGGCCCTGATCGCCACGTGCGCCGACCTTCCCGACACTGGCGATGCCGCCGTCTTCACTCTCCGGCTGCTGGCCCGGCGCATCCAGCAGCTGACCGCCGAGGTGAAGGAACTCGCCCGCCGGGTCACCAAGGCCGTTCGTCGGTGCCGGCCGGAGCTTCTGGGCATCATCGGGGTTGGGCCCGACCAGGGCTTCGGCGTAGTTGCATGACGTCCGGTTCGTGATCATCCGCGGCCGAGGAGTGCTGCACTGGCGATGCTGGCTCTGGCCTGGGCGTATGCGACGCTCTGCTCGACGTGGCGGCGTCCGGTTGCCTCGATGGCGGGCGTCGAGCCGGTGCCTGATCAGTGCGCGGTGGCGGGAGGGGTAAGAGGCTGACCCTATCGCCGAAGAGGAAACCCGTCTTTGTAACGTGCGAGCGAATGCGGCTTGACTGCATTGCTAACGGCATACGGCAACGCGGTGCAAGGGTCGGCCCGGTTCTGCGTCTTGAGCGACAGGGGGGTGCCCCGGTGCGGCGGACCCTGCGGGCACGCTCAGCCGGTCCGACCGATCCCGGGGCGGCGCGCGATCCGCGCACCCCGCACAGCTCACTCAGTCACTGAATGCGCGAGGGGCCGGCGAATGAGTCCCGAGACGCACCAAAACCTCGCGATCACAAATGAAAAGAAGCACCATCTGATGCAGTGACACCATCACATCCAATTTACCCGTGACGCATACACCGAAATGCCGTTGCGGCTGCCCTGGCCAGCGGTTTTACCGAAATCTAGGCCGGGGTTCGCTTCAAATCTCCATGACTGTTTCGTGATACCAGAACAAAAGATGGCGGTCGTCATTCCGTTAGGCATTGAATTCTTGACGCCGCGATGACGGTCGCATCGACTTCCAGTCACACCGGCCGCACATTGCGGCCCTTCCTCGGAGGGATTCCGGCATGAACGCAACGATGCGCAGATTCGTCATAGGTACCGCCGCGTTTTCGATGACCCTTTCCGCGGCCGCTTGTGGGAAGGCCGGAGGCGACGACTCCGGCAGTGACAGCGCCAGCTCCTCCGGCGGCAACTCCATCGGGCTGCTGCTGCCGGACAGCGTCACCACGCGTTACGAGAAGTTCGACAAGCCGTTCTTCGAGGCCAAGGTCAAGGAGCTGTGCGGCGACTGCACCGTCTCCTACAGCAACGCCGGTGCCGACGCCGCCAAGCAGGCGCAGCAGATCAGCACCATGGTCACCAAGGGCGTGAAGGTGCTCGTGGTCGACCCGCAGGACTCCGCCGCGACCAAGTCCTCCATCCAGGCCGCGGTCGACAAGGGGGTCAAGGTGATCGCGTATGACCGCCTCGCCCAGGGCCCGGTCTCCGCGTATGTGTCCTTCGACCCGATCAAGGTCGGCGAGCTGCAGGGCCAGGCACTGCTCGACGCCCTCGGCTCCAAGGCGACCCCCAAGTCCAAGGTCGTCATGATCAACGGTGACGACGCCGACCCGAACGCCGGGCTGTTCAAGAAGGGCGCGCACCAGGCTCTGGACGGCAAGGTCGACATCGCCTACGAGCAGTCCGGCCTGTGGAAGGACTCGGTCGCCGCGCAGAAGATGTCCGCGGCCATCACCCAGCTCGGCAAGAACAACATCGCGGGCGTCTACGCCGCCAACGACGGCATGGCCGGCGGTATCGCGACCACCCTCAAGGGCGCCGGCATCAGCAGCACTCCGCTGACGGGCCAGGACGCCGAGCTCGCTGCCATCCAGCGGATCCTCGTCGGGACCCAGTCGGCCACCATCTACAAGGCGTTCAAGCCTGAGGCGGAGGCTGCAGCCCAACTGGCCGTCAACCTGCTGCAGGGCAAGGACATCTCCTCCCTGGCCACGCAGACCGAGACCAGCGGCTCCGGCGACAAGGTCCCCTCGCGGCTGCTGACCCCCGTGTCGGTGACGGCCGACAACATCAACGACACGGTCGTCAAGGACGGCCTGTACACGGTCGCCGACATCTGCACCGCCGAGTACGCCGCCGCCTGCAAGAAGGCCGGTCTTCAGTAGGACACGCTCCACCCCTCGACACGACGCCCGTCGGCCCGGGCGGTCTCACCAGCCCATCGGCCGGACCTCCTCGGATCGAGACGGTCAAGATCCGTCCGGCACAACGGCAAGGCACGGCCCTCACCTCCAGCCGGCCAGCAATGCGGCTGTACTCCTCGGCCCGGTGCCGAAAGGCACGGCACTGCGGCAGATCCACGCCGCGGCCGCGCCCGGGCTGCCTCCCCAGAACTCGTCCGGCGCCCGCCCCGCCTTTCACTCCCCGCTGCGGGGCGGCGCCGGACGACACCACAGTGGAGCGCCCCAGGAAGACGCTCTGTCCTTTCACTGCTTGTTCTTTTGTCATCCACCGCTCACGCCCACCTCGGGCACAGGCGGCGTTCCCGCCGGTCAGGCGGCGAAGGAGATGGTTCACGTGTCTGCTACGCCCGTGCTGGCGTTGCGCGGAGTCTCCAAGCGATTCGGTGCGGTGCAGGCACTCACCGATGTCGATCTGGAGGTTCACGCCGGAGAAGTGGTCGCCCTGGTCGGCGACAACGGCGCAGGAAAGTCGACGCTGGTCAAGACGATCGCCGGCGTCCACCCCATCGATGAGGGCGTCATCGAGTGGGACGGCAACCCGGTCAGCATCAACAAGCCGCACGACGCCCAGGGACTCGGCGTCGCGACCGTCTACCAGGACCTCGCGCTGTGCGACAACCTCGACGTGGTCGGCAACCTCTACCTCGGCCGCGAGCTGCTCCGCCGCGGTGTCATCGACGAGGTGTCGATGGAGAAGAACGCGCGTGAACTGCTGAGCACGCTCTCCATCCGCATTCCGAGTGTGCGCATCCCGATCGCGAGCCTGTCCGGCGGTCAGCGCCAGGTCGTCGCCATCGCCCGCGCGCTGATAGGCGACCCCAAGGTCGTGATCCTCGACGAGCCCACCGCCGCCCTCGGTGTCGAGCAGACCGCGCAGGTCCTCGACCTGGTCGAGCGGCTGCGCGAGCGCAACCTCGGCGTCATCCTCATCAGCCACAACATGGCCGACGTCAAGGCGGTCGCGGACACCGTCGCCGTCCTGCGTCTGGGCAAGAACAACGGCTCCTTCCCCGTGAAGGACACCAGCCACGAAGAGATCATCGCCGCGATCACCGGGGCCACGGACAACGCCGTGACCCGTCGTGCGGGGCGTCGCACCGCGGAGGCGGCAAAGTGAGCGACACGTCGAAGACCCTGAACAACCCCATCACCGGCCCCGCGCCGGGAGAAGAGAATGCTGCCGGCGACCCCACGGTCGCGCCGATCACGATTGTCGACCCGCGGCTGCTGGTCCGCGAGGAGGGCCTCAAGGGCTACTGGACCGAGTTCACCCGCAAGGTGAAGGGCGGCGAGCTGGGCTCGCTACCGGTCGTGGTCGGCCTGATCATCATCTGGACCATCTTCCAGCTGAAGAACGACCGCTTCCTGAGCGCCGACAACCTCTCCAACATCAGCTACTTCCTCTCGGCCACCGGCATGCTCGCCATCGGCCTGGTGTTCGTGCTGCTGCTCGGTGAGATCGACCTGTCGGTCGGCTCGGTCAGCGGACTCGCGTCCACGATCTTCGCGGTGTTCGTGGTCGACCACAGCATGAACCCATGGCTCGGTCTGGTCCTGACCATCGTCACGGGTGCCTTGATCGGCGCCCTGCACGGCTGGTTCTTCGCCAAGATCGGCGTACCGGCCTTCGTGGTCACCCTGGCCGGTTTCCTCGGCTGGAACGGTCTGATGCTGTGGCTGCTGGGCTCCAGCGGCACCATCAACATCCCCTCGGATGCCGGCCCGATCCACCTGCTCGGCCAAAGCTCCTTCTTCATGGACCAGGCCATCGTCGGCGCCTACCTGTTGGCCGGCCTCGGCGTCGTCCTTTCCCTCGTCGGCAACTTCGGTGAGCAGCGCCGCCGCAAGGCCGCGGGCGTGCCCTTCCGGCCCACCAGCGAAATCCTGCTCCGGGTCGGTCTGCTCGCCGTGGCGTCCTTCGTCACCGCGGTCGTGCTGAACAACGCCTCCGGTGTCTCCAACGCCCTGGTGATCTTCCTCGCGGCGCTCGTCATCGTCGACTTCGTCCTGCGCCGTACGACCTTCGGCCGCAAGGTCTTCGCGGTCGGCGGCGGCATCGAGGCGGCCCGTCGGGCCGGTATCAACGTCCCGCTGATCCGTATCACGGTGTTCGCCATCGCCGGTGGCTTCGCGGCGGTCGGCGGTATGTTCTTCGCCGGTCAGACTGCCTCCGCGACGCTGAACGCCGGTGGCGGCAACACCCTGATGCTCGCCATCGCCGCGGCCGTCATCGGTGGTACGTCGCTGTTCGGCGGCCGTGGCTCCGTCTGGTCCGCCCTCCTGGGCATGCTGGTCATCCAGTCCATCCAGACCGGCCTCGACCTGCTCAACATGAACACGTCGATCCAGTACATGATCACCGGTGGTGTCCTCCTGGGCGCCGTGGTCATCGACTCGGTGTCGCGCCGCAGCCAGAAAGCCGCAGGTCGGGCC
Organism: Streptomyces sp. NBC_00554; assembly: GCF_041431135.1. Taxonomy (NCBI): domain Bacteria; kingdom Bacillati; phylum Actinomycetota; class Actinomycetes; order Kitasatosporales; family Streptomycetaceae; genus Streptomyces; species Streptomyces sp. NBC_00554. The sequence continues at coordinate 327,051 of NZ_CP107799.1, forward strand.
TGACACGCTGGCCCCGCATACGTGCCGCCGCCCGAACCTGACGACGGGCGGCGGCACCCGGCATGTCCGCCAAAGAATTCGCTTCCTTTGAGACTTCCTGTTGCCGCAGGTGTGCCGGAGCAGGCACAGATCAGGCATGCGGCACCTCGAAGACGAGGAATGACGAAGCGCTCGGCCTGTGCACTCATAGCGTTCAGTCTCTGCGGCGACATCCGGTGAGTCAGGCAATCGTGAATGCGACAACCTGTGGTGAGAATCAAGATTTGCGTAAACACAGCCCCACGGCGGGCGGGCGACGATGCCCCGTGCCCGAAGCCATCCTCGCGCGTGACCGCGCTGCGGCGGTCGCCTCCAGGCAGTCGGGCCGGCCGGCGCAGTCGCTCTTGCAGGTGCGCGCCGACGGCAGCAAGGCAGACCGGCAGGCCGACGCGGCTCCTTGAGCCAGTCGATGTCCTGCCGGCGGCCGGGTTTTCAGCGGGTGCTGTGTGCGGTGATCTCGCGGGCGATGCGGTTGAACGTCACTACGTCGGTGCTGCGCAGAGCGAAGGCGTAGACGTCGACCGTTGGCGGGGGGTTGATGGCGACCAGGTCGAGTGAGTCGGGCAGGGCCTGTCGGTTCGGTACCAGGGTCGCGCCCAGGCCGGCGTCCACGTAGGAGACAGCGGCACTGAGGTTCGCGGCGGACGGATTGTCGATGCGTGTGTCGCCGATCGACTTGCGCAGTTCGCTCAAGGCATGAGCGTTCGACGGGCAGGTGACCCAGTCCTGCGTACCGAGTTGCCCGGCCGGCACCGGGCCCCCGAGGCGGGGAGAGGCGTCGTGCGAGACGGCCATAGCGAGTTCCAGGGAGCCGACGCGCTGCTTTCGCTCCCGCCACGACGCCGCGTGTACGGGGCCGACACCGACGTCGATACCGCCGGATGTGACAGCTTCGATGAGTGATTCGGTGTCGGAGAAGGTCACGACGCGAGCCGAGAGCTTCGGAGCGGACGCCCGCAGGCTCGCCACCGACTGCGCGAGCCACAGAGCCGGTGTCATCTCGTTCGCGCCGATGATGATGTCCTTGCGCATACTGCTCGCTGCCCGGACCGCCACCTCGCGCGCACGCTCGACCGCCTGCATCGCCTGCTGGGCCTCGGCCAGGAAAGCCCGGCCCGCCGGGGTCGTGGAGGTACCCATGGCCGTGCGCTCGAAGAGCATGACGCCCAGGGAGCGCTCCAGGCTGGAGATCTGCTGGGACAAGGACGGCTGGGCGACATGCAGTGCTTTCGCAGCGGCGCAGATGGCCCCTGCTTCATCGACAGCGAGTGCGTACTCGATCTGCCGCAAGGTGACTGTCATAGGGCCAGTCTAACGGCGACCCATAGGCTTGCCCTATAGCCCTTTCCTATTAGGTAAGTGAGAAGTGGTCTTTGTAACCCCTCGTTCAAGCGTGTTTCGCTGCCTGTATGACTTCCCAGATAAACGCCATCAGTGAGGTCGACCGCCTCGCCGACACCCTGCACGGCTTCAACATCGTCGACCTGAGCCACACCCTCGAACTCGGCATCCCCACCTTCCCGACGCATCCGAAGTACATCATCGCCGACTACACGTCGATGGACGACGTCGCGGAATTCAAGCAGCTCATCATGTGCGACCACTCCGGCACGCACATCGACTCCCCCTCCCACTTCGTCCCCGATCCCGAGGACCCCAGGCGGATCTCGACCGCCGACCTGAGCGTGTCCCAGCTGATCGGCCGCGCCGTGGTGATGACGTTCGGCCCGTTCGAGGCCACCAGCCACCACATCAGCCTTGAGGACGTGCAGGCCTGGGAGGAGGCCAACGAGCCGGTCTGTGACGGTGACATCGTCATCATCAACACCGGCTGGGCCAAGCGCTGGACGACGATCCCCGAGGGCTTCGACTACCTGCGCGGCTGGCCGGGCCTGAGCGGTGAGGCGTCCTCCTATCTGCGCGGCAAGAACATCAAGGCCGTCGGTATCGACTGCATCAGCATCGACCCCGGTGACGTCTCCGGCGACGACCTGAAGGCGCACTACGAGTTCCTGCCCAATGGCGTCCTGGTCCTGGAGAACCTGACCAACCTCGATGGCCTGCCCCCGGTCGTCCTGTTCGCCGCGCTGCCCCTGAAGATCGCAGGCGGCACCGGCTCGCCGGTCCGCGCGGTCGCTCTCGTCGCCAAGGGAGACTCCCGTGCCTGACCACATCACCCTGCGCCAGGTTGAGCTTCCCCCGCTGTCCCAGCTCGGACCTGAGCCGACCCTGTCACCCGAGGTGTACGCCGGCCGCATCAGCCGCGCCCGTGTCAAGATGCGCGAACTCGGCCTCACCCACCTCATCGCCTACGCCGACCGCGAGCACCCCGGCAACAGCCTCTACCTGACCGGCTTCGACCCCCGCTTCGAAGAAGCACTGGTCGTGCTGGACCTCGACAACGCGCCCTTCATCCTGGCCGGCAACGAATCGGCCGCGATGGTCCCCGGCCTGCCCGTTACCGCCACCACCGTGCTGTGTCAGTCGCTCAGCCTGCCGGGCCAGGACCGCAGTGTCCAGCAGCGTGTCTCCACCGCCCTGCGCCAGGCCGGTGTCGATGCCGACTCCCGCGTGGGACTGGTCGGATGGCGGCCCATCACGGCCGACGACTCCCGCCTGTCACAGTTCGCCTACGCCGTGCCGGCCTTCGTGGTCGGTGAGATCCTGGACGTCACCCAGCACCTCACGGACGCCACCACCGTGCTGATGGGCATCGACGGCCTGCGCTCGCGCAATGAGGCCGACCAGATCGCTCTCAACGAGCACCGCTCCACCCGCGCCGCCGGCCACGCCTGGCGGGCCCTGGAAGCCCTCACGCCCGGCCGCTCGGAGCTGGGCACCGCCGCCCACATGGGTCTCAACGGTCTGCCCCTGAGTGCGCACGTGATGCTGACCACCGGCAGCGGCAAGGTCGTCGGCCTGTGCAGCCCCAGTGACCGGGTGATCGGCCACGGCGACCTGCTGTCGACCGCGGTCGGCCTGCAGGGCGGCCTGACCTCCCGTGCTGGCTATGTGCTGCGCGCCGATGAACTCGACCAGCGGCAGCTGGACTTCGCGGCCGGCTACTTCGCCGCAATCGCCGTCTGGTACCAGGGCCTCACCCTGGGAGCATCGACCGCCGATATCGCCGAGCAGACCACCAAGGAACTCGCGAAGTCGCAGATCCGCCCGCTGCTCAACCCCGGCCATCTGCAGCACATCGACGAGTGGCTCGACAGCCCGTTCGCCGCCGGATCCGCCGGCACCGTCCACTCGGGCATGTCCCTGCAGGCCGACATCATCCCCGTCGGCGCAACCCCTGACCTGGCCGCCAACTGCGAGGACGCGGTAGCGATCGCTGATGCGGACCTGCGCGCGGAACTCGCCGAGCGCTACCCGCATATGTGGCAGCGCGTCACTGCCCGGCGCACCTTCATGACCGAGGTCCTCGGCCTCACACTCGCCGAGGAAGTCCTGCCCCTCTCCGACCGCCAGGCCGTGCTTCCGCCCGCCCTGCTCTCGCTCTCCGCGGTCCTCGTCGCCACCGTCTAGAAGGCTGCGCGGCCCCGAACACTCATCCGGCACTCACCCGCACTGCCGCCGTATGCCGCCACCTCGGCATACGGCGCACGCAGTTGAGCGTCGTCGGCCAAGCCGGCCTTGCCTTGTGCGGGCCAGACCTGCGGCCCGGACCTGTCTCCCGCGCACTCGCTCGCCCTCGTCCACGGCCCGTCGGCGTCTCTGCCCGCCGGTGCGAGCGCACCGCCGCAGGACACGGCCTCGCCTCGTTCCTGCCTTGCCCTTTCCCAGCACCTCACAGCGAAGTGAGCCTCGCAAATGCGCTGTAGCGCCATACGTCTGACCGTCTGTGCCGCCATGTTGTCGCTGGCCGCCTGCGGGACGCTCAACCCCACGTCAAGCAGCGATGACACCACCCTGGTCAAGGGCGACAACATCACGGTCGGAGTGCTGATGCCGGATAAGTCCAGCACCCGCTACGACCAGTTCGACGTACCGATCATCAAGAAGAAGGTCGCCTCCCTCACCGACGGCCACGGCAAGGTCGCTTACGCAAACGCCGCCTCCGACGCAGGCAAGCAGACAAGCCAGATGGAAAAGATGATCACCGACGGAGTCGACGTCATCGTCCTGGACGCCGTCGACACACACGCCATCGCCGGCACCGTCCGCAAGGCCAAGGCCGCAGGCATCCCCGTCATCGCCTACGAGCGCTTGGCCGAAGGGCCGGTCGACGGACACGTCACCTTCGACAACGCCATGGTCGGCGAGGTGCAGGGCCGCTCACTCGTGGAAGCCCTGGGGGCCGGCATCGACCCGTCGGCGAAGGTTGTCATGCTGAATGGCTCCCCGTCGGATCCCAACGCCCGTCAGTTCGAGCAGGGTGCCGTGTCGGAGATGAACGGCAGAGTGACCGTCGTCGCCTCCTACGACATCATGAACTGGAGCCCGCAGATAGCCCAGACCCGCATGACGAAGGCCCTCACGCAGTACGGTGCGGCGGATGTCGCGGCGGTCTATGCGGCCAACGACGCCATGGCCGCAGGCGTCCTCGCGGCGTACCGGGCCGCAGGAGTCACCGCCATTCCGCCGATCACCGGCCAGGACGCGGAACTCGCCGCCATACAGCGCCTCCTCACTGGCGAGCAGTACATGACGGTTTACAAGCCCTACGCCGACGAGGCGGAGACCGCAGCCGAGGCAGCCGTCACCAAGATCCAGGGCCGCAGCATCGAGTTCGATGCCCTTCAGCCCGACACCGTGGACAGTCCCACCGACAAGGACATCCCCGCAAACTTCGTGTCCGTGGCCCAGGTGACCAAGGAGAACATCAAGAACACCGTCGTCGCTGACGGCATCTATCAGATCTCCGACATCTGCACCGCGAAGTACAAGACTGCATGCAAGGACGCCGGCCTTATCTGACCAGGCAGGAAAGGCACCCGCCAGCACGGATGACCTGACAGCCCGTGCCCGGCGTGCCGCAGCGGCACGGAGCCAGGGTCGGGCAGGCACCAGGGCAGCACCGGATCCCGCGAAAGGCTACGCCGGTGCTGCGGCCGTGCCGCCGATGACCAGCGTGACGGGCGTTTTCTCCATCGCCGGCGGCCGGTCGGGATGGTCGATGCGGTCGATCAGCGCCGTGACGGCCCTGGCAGCCATCACCTCAAGCGGTGTGTGCACTGTGGTCAGCCGCGGCTGGACGTAGGACGCTGCGGGGACGTCATCGAAGCCGACGACAGACAGGTCCGCCGGAATACGGACGTTAAGCGCACGTGCACCGGTCATGAGCCCGATGGCAATGGCGTCACTGGCCGCGAACACCGCGGTGGGGGCCGGGGCGGCGGCTAGAAGATGCGTCAGGGTGCCGGCCCCGAATTCCTCGGTGAACGACCCGCTGAACGTAATCTGTGCCGCCGGGTCGATACCGGCTCGCTCAAGGGCGTCTGCCCAGCCACGACGGCGTTCCTGCACTGACCGCAGCGCGGGCGGACCAGTGAGAAGGGCGATGCGCTGATGCCCCAGCGCGGTCAGATGGGCTGTGGCCTGGTAAGCCCCGGAGTAGTCGTCGACGAGCACCGCATCCGCTGCGGGCGTCACCGAAAGCGCTTCGTCCAGCAGAACGACGGGCAGACCGTCTTCGATCAGTGCGGAAAGGGCCTTGTTGAAGCCGAAGTTGCCGACGTACACGAGCCCGTCGAGGTTCTTGTCGCGAAGCAGTTCCACATAGTCGTTCTGCTTGCGGGCATGGCTGGACGTCGAGGCAATCAGAGCCTGGTAGCCGTGGCCTTCGGCCGCAGTCACGAACTGCTCCGCGATCCGCGCGAAGTAGGCATTGCCGATCTGCGGCACCACCAGCCCCAGCACACCTCGCGGCCGGGCCGGGCCGCGAGGCGTACTGACAGATCGCGTGTAGCCCACGGCTTCCATCGCGCGCAGCACCCGGGCTTCCGTCTCCGGACTCAACTGCAGCGCCCCGTTGAGATAGCGGGAGACAGTGGAAACGGCGACCTGAGCGTGCGCGGCCACATCATGCAGACTCACCCGTCTGTCAGAACCGGACACCCGTGCCATCCCGCCCCCTGTCAGCTCCACTCGCGGCTTGTCTCCGCCCTCGAACAATATAAGCGCACCGTCGCGCAACAGCGTTGCGCGACAGACGCCGCCGTCATGACCACCAGAGGGCACTACGCGCAGGCAGCGAGAATGCGCTCCCCGGTGATGGACAGCACGATGTCAGCTGGGAGCGCTCCGTGGCTGTTGTGCCGATGGCGCACCCCGACGGTGAACGCCCCCTTGCGGCCGGCCGCCAGTAGATAGCGGTCAGTGTCGTCGAAGGTGATGACACCCGGAGCCGCCCGCTCCTCCAGCAGAGCTAGCTTGTCCCCGTCCGGAGCACGGTGCACGACTGTCACCATGTCACTTATGCCCCAGTCGCGCACGGCACGGCCTATGAGGTCCAGGTCGCCGTTGGAGACAATGTCCTGTCGCACACCAGCGCGCGCGAAGGCCGGTACGAGCGAGACGCCGACTTGGCTGAACTTGAGACCGGCGGCGGCAAGGGAAGCGAAGGCCGCCTCCCGCTCTTCCTCCAGCAGGCTGATGTCCTGCGGGCCAGCATCCAGCCCCCTGTGGATCAGGGTCTGCCAGTTCTGCCATGCGGTGTTCCCGATCAACGCTGTGTACCAGTCGCCGACCAGTCGTACTCCGTGCGCGGTGAGTACCTGGGCGTAGCTGGCCTGGTGCAGAGATTCGGTCTCCGACAGTACGCCGTCGAAATCCCAGACGACGGCCTGCGCAGGCCCGTGGCGGTCCAGCAGGTCGGTCAGATCAACGTTCATTGCTCAAATTATACGCAACGTTGCGCAATATTGCGGAGTTCTCGGCGGTGTCGAGGTCGGGCCCAGTGCCGGCGTGCACCGGATCGATCTCGCAGCCTGCCTCCGGGCTGCCGAGTTCTCCCCTGTGTGCGCCGAGCGGCTGACACACTCACGCTCCGCTACAGCTTCGTCCGCCGCCATCCGAGTCCGACGGGCCGCCTGGCGGCGTGAGGCGGGCTGCGCGGCGCAGGTGGGCGGCGAGCGCGTGGGCGGCCAGGGTGGCGGCGCTCGGAACTGTTCCCCGGGCCAGCAGATGGGTGCGGCGGGGCCAGAACTGAGAGGCGGGAGACGATCACCCGCCCGCACCCCGTACTGCCGCCCAGCCTGTACGGGGCACCCCGCGTTACCGACCATCAGATACGTGCCGAGCCAAACTCACGCGGGACGTTGCCGCAGCCTGATCCGGTCATGCCAGCCACCACAATTGGCGAGTGCCACCGAGCCCTCGTCATCGAGCACCGCCTTGCCACCGGAAATGCGGCCAGGCCGGTCGTCTAGCGTGACGGAACCTGTCGCAGTCTCACGCGGGGCTCAGATCTTCCACGGCGGGTTCGCGAACCATGCCCTCCGAGAATCACGGAACCTGTTGGATTCGGTCAGCGTACGGGTGGAGGAGGGCGCCCGCGGTGCCATCGGCGAGGGTGCGCTGTGGTGCTCCTGGTTGGGCCTGGGTGGGGGCCGGGTCGGTGCGACCGAGCAGGTCGAGGGCGGCTTGGGGGCCGTGGTCGCGGCGGGCAGCGGCCACCTCGTCCAGGTCCCAGGGCTTCGTCGTAGTCGCATGACGCCCGGTTCGCGATCATCCGAGGCCGAGGAGTGTGAGGGGGCGATGGGGGTTGCGGGCGTTGTGGCGGAGGCCGGCGGCGATGTTCTTCGCTCCGGCTGTTCGGAGGGCTCCGATGGCGAGGTTGCGCCAGGTGGCCATGGCGCGGGGTGCGTTGCCGGTGCGCACTTGTGAGGCGTCCTCGGCGAAGGTGGTGTCGCGGACGTGGTGCAGGGCTTCGATCTTCCAGTGGTCGCGGACGAGTTGGGCGAGTTCGGCAGGGGTGGCCTGCTCGGCGGTCAGGCTGGTGACGGCGTAGACCGTCTTGATGGTGGTCCTGCCGGTCTTGCGGTTGGTTCGGCGGCGCTTGATCTGGACGGCCTGGCGGGTTCCGGGGAAGGGGAGGCTGTTCACGGTGGCGACCTTGATGCGGCGGATCTCCGAACGGCCGTGGCCGATGCCCCGGGTGCGGCCCTGAAGCGGGATGTCCTTCCACGGAAGGGACTTGAGCTGTCTGCGCAGCTTCTTCTGATTGCCCTTCACGATCACGATGTAGTGGGCCCGGCGGCCGAGGAGGTATGTGGCGTGCTCGTGCTGGGTGTGCATCGCGTCGCTGGTCACCACGGTTTTGGCCAGGTCGGCGACGGTGTCCAGCAGGGGCTGGAAGCAGGTGATCTCGTTGGTCTTCTCCCCGACGTCCAGTTGAGCCAGGACCAGGCCGGTGGTGTGGTCGAGCGCGGCGAGCAAGTGGATCTTCCGGCCCTTCGCCCTGGCCGCGCCCCGCAGGGTCTTGCCGTCCACCGCGAGGCCGCGTAGCCCGGCCGGCTTGGGGCAGCGGTCTGCGAGCCAGTGTCCGACTGCCCGGTCCAGCGCGTCGGCGTCGATGCGGCCCAGCAGCCGGCGGACCGTTGTCTCGGAAGGCAGGACCCGCCTGGGCAGGAGCGGGTCGGTACGGGCGCCGACCTGTTCCAGCACGAGTGGCGGGGCATCGGCGATCCACTCGCCAACCGCCAGCAGCGAGGTCGCTCCGGCCAGTACGGCACACGCGGTGAGCGCGAGCACGACGGCCAGACGATGACGCACCCCGCGCGAATCACGCGGGTCCGGCACCTCGGCCAGCCGCTCCAGCAGGCCCGGAACCTCCTGCGATGCGACCTCGGGATGCTCCCGGAGTTGGTCAAGGGCAGGCGGGATCAGCGATGATGCGTCGGCAGGCACGGTCTTCCACTCGGATCACGGGGCGTAGAGAACTCCATGATCTTGGAAGCCCGTGCCTGCACTGCTTCCCGCCCCCCACAGAGCCGACAGGCCATCACGAACCGGGCGTCACACGACTACGCCGAAGCCCTGTGGGCCCGACAGCGCCGCTGCCTTGTTGATCGCCGCTGGCGACAATCCGGAACGGCTGGACAGCGAGGCATCGTTCGCCGCTCTATGCGGCGTCAGCCCGGTCGAGCAGTCCTCCGGAAAGACGCAGCGACGGAGGCTGAACCGCGGAGGGAACCGGCAGGCCAACGCTGCCCTCTACCGCATCGTCGTTACTCGCCTTCGCCGTGATACACGGACCCGTCTCTACCTCGAACGACGCACCAAGCAGGGCATGTCGAAACGCGAGATCATCCGTTGTCTGAAACGCTACGTCGCTCGCGAGATCTACGGTCAGATCCAGCGGACGCCAGCCCTGGGCGTCTCGTCTGCTGTCGCTTGACGCAACATAGGGGCATCCTCAACGTCCATCTCGCCGCCGGGATGCGGCAGTTCATCGCCGGGCGGGACTGGCTCACCGTCTACCAACTCCCGCCCTACTCACCCGACCTCAACCCCGTCGAAGGCATCTGGTCGGTACTGCGGCGCACCACCACAGCCAACCGCGCCTTCGCCGACCCGCAAGACCTGATCACCACCGTCCGGCGCGGCTTACGCCAGCTCCAATACCGCCACGACGTCCTCGACGGCTGCCTCACCGGCACCGGATTGGCACCCGCCTCACCATGACGACATCACGCATTCAAGGTCAGTAGGTTGATGCCACAGGCTTCGAGGAAGTCCCTCTCCGGTCGGTGCTCGGGCCGTGCAGCGAGCCAGCGGAGACCTTGCCGTAGATGGCGAGGTCCACCTTCATCTGAGTACGCAGCAGCGACAGTTGCTGTCGGGAGAGTTCGCTTCTCCATCGTTCGAGGTCGCCGAACTCGCGTCGATGAGCTTGGGCACAGAGGCTGGCTGGGAAGAGTTCATCGTCGGAGCAGCGTAGGTTCGCCTTCGCCTTGAGGTAGAGCTGACGGGTTTTGTCGGTCAGAACCATGCCGTTGCCATCGGTGTAGTACCAGTCGGTAACCCGCTCGAATAGGTCATGCCGTTCTGCCTCATTCATAGGCTCGGACCGGGTGGGAGAGGCGACTCTGAGTAGCGCCCAGAGAGCGGCGTACGCCTGGATGCGACGTTCGGAAGTCTTCAAGTCGAGTTGGCGGCGGTAGCTGTTGGCCAGGCGGGCACCGTAGACGGCCACGCATGCGGTCGCTATGCCGACAAGAAGGGTCGCTGCGGCGGTGATAGTCGCTGGGACGAAAAGGTTCGCTGCCATGTTGGTCTTCTGTACTCGTGACGATGCCCGGCGACCAGTGCAACGCTCGTCTGTACAGCCCAATCGGGCCGAAGCCGTTCCCCGGTGCTGACGCTCCGCAACCGCTCCCCAAGATCTGGGACAGAGCCCAAATAGCGCCGCCCCAGCCACCTGTTGCATGTTGCGGCTGTCGGCGTACACCTTCAGTTGCTCCACGGCGTACGAGTGAACGTGCTCAGGGGTGAATGGGTTGACCGGGAGGCCGGGTGGGGTCGTAGTGGGTGCGGGCGAAGGTGTCGTTTGCGCTGTGGACGGTGTCGGGTTGCGGCGGTGCCGGCCAGACGCTCAGAAGGTGCTCTTCGACAGCGGTGTCGCCTTCGTGTGTCTCGCCTTCATCGCGTCCGCGTGCCTGAACGCGGACGCGGTACCAGCCTTCCCCGGCCGTGGCGAAGTTCCCGGCACTCTCTTCGACATCCCCGCCCCATCGGAATAGCCGAAGGATGCCACTCGTGCTGCAGATGCTCACGTCCACTACGGTCTCCCACTCCTGCCGGGGCAGGAGTGGTTCATCCGCGCACTGCTGAGTGGTCAGGCGTATCCAGCCGGTGTGCGTGCCCGCCAGCACCGTGAGGTGTTCTGGGCCCCCGGCTGCCAGACTGTTTCCCGCGAAGATCCGCCCGACCGTGTCGGTGTCGTCGTAGTCGTCGAGGAAGTCGTCGCCCTGCAGGTAGTACTGCTTATAGGAGACGAACATGCGATCTGAAGTCCACGTCGTGTAGCGCATCCACCGGATCATGCCCTGCCCCACTGACAGCGCTGGAAGAGCGCCGCACCCTGCTTGGTGCCCTTGGGTGGTTCATCTCCGAGTGAAGTCACGGCTGGTCTGACGATCCTCCGCATCGACGGGCAGCGTGTCCCCGTTGGGCTCGACGAGACCCACAAGGGCGCCTGGCTGGGTGGCACGGTGCAACTGAACGACCGCCAACTCAGCTCTGCTGCACGGTCGTTACGGACTCCACCGCTCAGCCATCAGCCAACCAAGACCCTGCACCTGAAATGTGAAACAGGCACCGAGCCATTCCTCTCCGCCATACCCGGAGAAGACACCGCGACATTCAACTGTGGCCTTCAACGCGAGCTGGCACCATCGTGGTCTTCGTCATCGTGCGAGCTCATCGCAAACCTCGGCGGCAAGCCTGTCGGCGTCATCGAGGGCCGCAGCGAGAGTGGCCGGGGTGGTGCCGAGCGCGGAAAGCAGCGTGTGAGCCCGTTCGACAAAGTCCGCAGGGGCGACGGCGAGTTCTCCCGCGGCTCGCACCGCTCCCTTTTCGTTAAGCACCCAACACCTTTCATGAGCGTGGAGGGCATGTACGAGGAGTCCGACCGCGCGGAAGAGACAACCGGCGACATGGAAGGCATCACCGCGGGCTGCCCCTTTGCGGGCGACGGCCAGGATGAACGGCGCCTCCCATTGCGCGTTGCCGATGAGCGCTTCGCGCAGCCGTGCCGGATACAGACGAGTCTGCTCCTGCAGGGTTTGAAGCTCGCCGCTGGGGTCGGCGAGGACGCGCCCAAGTGCCACCTCACCGGCATAGGCGTGGGAGTACACCCCCAGAGGGTGGCCGGGCTGGGCACCGACCTCGAAGTGCCCGCCCTGGCACTGTTGCCAGATGCGGTGCACCCGGTCCAGGTCGCGGTAGATCCAGTCGACGCGATGGCCATCGATGGTCAACCAGGCACCACCGTCCACCCACGGTCCCCAGCCGCCTGGCTCGGTTACTTCCACCGGCCCGCCCGTCAGCTCGGCTGCCAGCAGGCGCAGAGCAGCAGTATCCAGCGGCGCCCGGTAGTACAAGCCCAGATCGAAGTCGGAATCGGGACCGTGCGTTCCCCTTGCCCGGCTGCCTCCCAGGCACACACCAACGACACCGCTGACATCGGCCAGCCGATTCGCGATCTCCACGAGGCGATCCACGAGCCACAGTCTGCAGAGGCAGATCGCCACCCGCGACCGAATTACCTGGCACCCGCGCCCAACCCGGAGAACCGGCCCACGCAGCTGCGCGTCGGCGTAACAGCCGGCGCTCTGTCTGTCGACTCGAGTGTCGGCAGACGGACACTCCGCCATGAAGGCCGTGGTTTTCCTGAGTGGCGGGAGGACCAGTCTCGACCTGAGTTACGTGCCGGCGTTCGCCTGGGCCTGCTTCGGCTCGGCGGCCATGGCCCTCAGCGTCTCGAAGGCAGCCGCCGTCGGGCTGGCCGGTTCGGCTTGGTAGACCACCAGTTGCTGATGCGGGGCGCCATTGACCGTGAAGGCCGCGAAGTCGATGTGCAGGTCGCCGACTTCGGGATGCTTGAGGTGCTTGCCTTCCTGGGACTTGCTCTTGACGTCGTGCAGCTGCCAGATCCCGACGAACTCCTCGCTGTCCGTGGACAGTTCGGCGACCACCGCGGCGATACGGGCCGATTCGGGATCGTGGCCGAAGGCGGCCCTGAGTTCGGCGACGCAGGAATGCGCCGCTCGCTCCCATTCCTGGTAGAACTCGCGCCCCGCCGGATCGACGAACACGTTGCGGGCGAGGTTGTCGAACCCGTCGAATCCGCTGTGGAGCGCCGTGGCAAGGGAGTTGCCCGCCAGGATGTCGAGGGCCGGGCCGAGGACGAAGGCCGGGGTGTGCTCCCAGCCGTCCATCAGCTGCAACAACTGCGGGCTGACCTCCGCCTCACCCCAGTCGTGCGGGCGCTGCGAGGGCGTGAGGCAGAGGCGGTTCAGGTGGTCGGTGGCCTCCGCGTCCAACTTCAGCGCCTGTGCCACGGCCTCCAGCACTTGGGAGGACGGGCTGTTCTCGCGCCCCTGCTCCAGCCTGATGTAGTAGTCGGAGCTGACTCCGGCGAGCATCGCGACTTCTTCCCTGCGCAGTCCGGGCACGCGGCGTCGGCCGTATTCGGGCAGACCGACGTCCTGGGGCTTGAGGGCCTCGCGGCGGGCCCGGAGGAAATCTCCCAAAGGGGTCCCATTGCTCATGCGGCAAGACTAGATGCTTTTCGGCCGACGAGAAGGGCCGGTCGTGGACAAATGCACCAGGTGCCACTCGCTTCACACAGAGTGATGCGCCGTCGCCGCCAGCCGGTCACCTGCGCCACCCAGGGAGCCGTAATCCTGGGTGCAATGCACCCACCGTCGGCAGAACTTTTCGGGGCGTTTTCCGCCTAGCCTCGGCAGCATGGACGATGACACGCGCCTTGACTCGGTTGAAGGGCTGGGTCAGTTCCTGCGCTCCCGCAGGGAACGCCTCAGCCCCATGGCAGCCGGGCTGCCCAGCGCTGGCCGCCGAAGGGTGCCCGGCTTGCGGCGTGACGAGGTGGCGGCGCTCGCCGGTGTCAGCCTGAGCTACTACAGCCGGCTCGAGCAGGGCCGGGAACTCAGCCCCTCACTCCGGGTGCTGGAGGGCATGGCCCGTGTGCTGCAACTCGGGGATGAGGAGAGGCGGCAGCTCTTCCGGCTGGCCCAGCCCGCAGGACGCCGTACGAAGTCGCCCTTCCGGGTCGAGCGTGTCCGCCCGCACCTGCGGCAACTGATCGAAAGCTGGACCAGGACGCCCGCCTTCATCATCGGGCACGCCCAGGACCTGCTGGCGACCAACGCGTTGACCGATGCCCTCTACCGTGACTTCGCGCAGCACGACAACGTGCTGCGCATGCTCTTCCTGGACCCCGCGGCGAAGACCTTCTACCGGAACGCGGAGCGGGCCAAGCATCGTGCGGTCGCCGACCTTCAGCAGACCGCCGCGAGCACCCCCGAGGATCCCCGCATCCTGCAGCTCGTCGGCGAACTGTCGGTGCGCAGCGGCGAGTTCCGCTCCCTGTGGGCACGCGAGTACACCCGGGTCCCGCCCTACGACGTCAAGCAGATGTACCACTCCAGCGTGGGAGACCTGGAGTTGCGGCATGAGGCCCTCAACATCCGCAGCGCTCCGGGACAGCAGCTCGTGATCCTTCAGGCCGAGCCGGGCTCGCCCTCCGCGGACGGCCTGGCGCTGCTGGGCTGCATCAGCGCACCCGAAGTACCTCACCAGCAGGACCCCGCCCACGGCGCCTGAGCGCGCGGAGAACAACCGGCCGCCGTTTACCGCGCATTTCTCTCGACGGCATCCAGAATTCGGTCCATAAGGTCACCGAAAAGATGTGCCTCGTCGGCTGTCAGCGGATCGAAAACAAGTTTCCGCACGTATTCCGCGTGTTTGGGTACGGCGGCATCGATCGCTTCCCGGCCCTTTTCCGTGAGCCGCACCATGGAGCCGCGGGCATCATCGGCACAGGCCTCGCGCGTGACGAGTCCCCGCTTCTCCATGCGGCTGATCTGGTGGGACAGACGGCTGCGTTCCCAGCCGACCTCGACTCCGAGATCCCTCGCCCGCAGCAGGCCGTCGGCGGACTCGGACAACGGCGCCAGGAGGGCGTAGTCCGCCGCCGAAAGGCCGGAATCCTGATGCAACTGCTGATCCTGGACCCGCTGGAGCTCGCGGCGCAGCCTCCGGTACTTCGCCCAGACATCGGCTTGGTGCGGGGTGAGCCATCGCGGTTCGGACATGCCCTCACCGTACCAGTTTGTTGACATGTCACTGATCTTCTGGGCCTCCCCTCTTCGTGGGTGCGGGACTCCCAGGAAAACCGCAGCCTTCATAGCGCTGTAGCCGGCGGACACACTCGAATACGTCAACAGGAAATCCCCGAAAAGGGGAAGCGACGAAAGAGGTTTCCCATGGCTACGTGGTTTGTCACCGGCGCCTCCCGCGGAATCGGTGCGGAAATCGCCCACGCCGCCCTGGCAGGCGGTAACAATGTCGTGGTCGCCGTACGGAATCCGGAGCGCGTGCCGGACGATCTGAAGAACTCCGGCAAGGTCTTCGCGGTCGCCCTGGACGTCACGGACAACGACAGCACCCCGCAGGCGGTCGAGGCCGCCGTGGACCGGTTCGGCGGCATCGACGTCCTGGTCAACAACGCCGGCCGCGGCTTGCTCGGCGCGTTGGAGGAGATCACCGACGCGGAGGCCCGGTCGCTGTTCGACCTCAATGTCTTCGGCCTGATCAACGTCACCCGTGCCGTACTGCCCGTCATGCGCAAGCAGGGGTCCGGCAGGCTGGTGCACATCGGCTCCCGCTCGGGCTTCGAGGGCGAGCCCGGCGTCAGCCTGTACTCCGCGTCGAAGTTCGCGGTCGCCGGCATCAGTGAAGCTCTCTCCGCCGAAATGGCGCCGTTCGGTGTCCAGTCGATGGTGGTCGAACCGGGCGTCTTCCGCACCGACTTCCTCGACGCCAGCTCTCTGTCGGTCGCCGCGAACCGCATCGCCGACTACGACGACACCCCCGCCCACGTGACGCTGGACTGGATCGACCGGGCCAACCACGCCCAGCTCGGCGACCCCGTCAAGGGCGCCGCCCTCATCGTCGAGGTGGCGTCCACCGACAAGCTGCCCACGCATCTCTACCTCGGGCGCGACACCCTGGAGCGGCTCGAGGTCAAGTACCAGCAGGTGCAGGACGACCTCGCCCCGTGGCGCGAGAAGTCCGCCGCCACCGCGCACAGCGACGTCGCCTGACGCACCGCCAGTAACCGTTCCCAGCAAAGAGATTGAGGTTTTGTGATGTCTGCTGCTCTGCTCACCGGTACTCCCCTTGCCGGACGTGTCGCTGTCGTCTCCGGCGCCTCCAGCGGCATGGGTGCTGTCACCGCCGAACGCCTCGCCGAACTCGGCGCCACCGTGGTCGTACTGGCCCGGCCCGGCCGTACCCCCGACAAGGCGGGTGCCCTGGAGCTGTACACAGTGTTGCGGGCCGTCTCTCCCGATTTCCATGCGGTGATCCACTGGCGGGCGGCCGACGGCGGTCTCGTCACCACGTACTCCCTGATGCAGCAGCTGGGAGCCCCGCCTGGTGGCCGATGAGTGGCTGGCCGAGGAGCCGTCTAAGCTCCCGGCCATGCGCGTATTGGTCTTGGAGGACGACCCCGACCTGGGGCCCGTCGTCGCTGCTCAGCTGCGTGGTGCGGGGTTCGCGGTGGACCTCGCGCGGACGCTGGCCGAAGCGGATCTCAAGCTCTCCGTCAACAGCTACGACTGTGTCGTGGCCGACCGCTCGGTTCCGGACGGTGACTCGCTCACGCTCCTCGCGGCACATCGGCGGAACGGATCGGCGCTGCCCTTTCTGCTGCTGACGGCGCTGGACGCGGTGAGCGACCGGGTGGCCGGCTTCGAACACGGGGCGGACGACTATCTGGTCAAGCCCTTCGCCTTCGCCGAACTGGTCGTACGGGTACGTGCGTTGTGCCGCAGGGAGCAGCCCGCGCGGCTGCCGGTGCTGCGGGCGGGTGATCTGGAGGTCGATCTGCCACGGCGCCGTGTGTCCAGGGCCGGGGTGCTGCTCAGCCTGTCGGCCAAGGAGTTCGCGGTCCTTGAGCTGCTGATGCTGCGCGCGGGCGAGGTGGTGACACGCACCGAGCTGATCGAGAGCTGCTGGGACGAGGCGAGTGAGCCGATGTCCAACGTGGTGGACGTCCTGATCGGCCAGCTGCGACGGCGGCTCGGGCCGCCCGATCCGATCGGGACGGTGCGCGGCGTCGGCTACCGGCTGGGCGACGAGGCGCAGGCGTGATCCGCCGGGGCAAGGCGTCCTCCCTCTCCCCCGCCGTGGCCCGGCTGCGGCGCACCCGTCGGTTGATGACCCTCCTGTTCGCCTCGACGACCGCCGCCTGTCTCGTCGTACTCGCCACCGTCGCCGTCCGCATCGATGCCGGATCCCGCCGCTCCGGCCTCGACCACGAGGCCGGCAGCCGCGCCGTCGGCCTGTCGCGGGCGGTCTGGTTCGACGCGGGGACGCTGCACCTGGACCCGCTGAGTGAGGACGAACTCGCCCAGGGCGCACAGGTGTTGGCCGTGCTGCAGGCGGCGCCGGGCGAATCGCCGTCGCTTCGGAACGTCGTTCCCGCGCGCTCCGCGCTGCCCGGTCAGGACCGGCTCGACCAGGTCTGGCAGAGCGTCCTGGAGGAACAGGACACCGTCCTCGTCAGCGCCCCTTCCGCAGACGGCGGGCGGCTGAGGTGGGCGGCGGCTCCGGTCTGGGACGGAGACCGGATCGGTGCGGCCGTGCTGGTGGGCACGGAGTTGGCGCGCAGCGAACACGATCACGAGGTACTGGTTCGCTGGTTGGCGCTCGGCTGCACGGCTCTGGTCTGCTGCGCGGCGGCCGTCGGCCATCTTCTGTCGGGCCGGGCCATGCGGCCCGCTCTGCGCGGGCTGGGGCAGCAGGAGCAGTTCCTGGCCGAAGCGGCACACGAGCTGCGGACGCCGCTGGCCACGTTGCGGCTCGTGGTGGAGCGGGGTGGTTCTTCCGACGAGGCGCTACGGCTGGTGGACCGGCTGAGCCGACTGGTCACCGGGCTGCTCGCCAGGGCCCGTATGGAGGCCGGTGCACACCGGGCCGAGCTGGTACCCCTGCGTCTCGACCAGTTGGTGGAGACCACGGTCGATGAGCTGCCGGACCATGAGAGCGTCACCGTGAGCTCCGAGCCGGTGGTGGTGCTCGGGGATCCCGACCTGCTGGCCCAGGCGGTACGGAACCTGGTGGAGAACGCCCAGAGGCATGGCGGCCCGGCCGGGTCGCCGGTGGAGGTCACCATCGCACCGGGCCTGGTCACGGTCCGCGACCATGGGGCGGGCGTGCCGCTCGCCGACCGGGATCGAGTCTTCGCCCGGGGTGTCACCGGGGGTTCCGGAGCCGCCTCGGGAACGGGGGCGGGGCTCGCGATCGTCCGCTGGGTCGCCGAGCTGCATCACGGCACCGCTCACCTCGCGGACGCGCCCGGAGGCGGTTTGATCGCCGAGCTCAGGCTGCCGACGCACACGGCCCACGCGTCGTCCTCATCTTCATCTCATGAAGGCCCCGGCACCGTGGGCGCATGAACTCATTGCGCAACCCTCGGCTGCTGGTCGGCACCGCCGCGGGACTTGGCACCCTGCTCCTCGCCGTGAACCTGCACGGTCTGCCCTTCGGCGGCGGCACCACGCCTGCCTCGGCCAAGGTGGCCATCCGGGTCGACCAGGTCGGCTATGTGCGCGGCGAAGCGAAGCAGGCCTACGTCATGGGGCCCTCGGCGGCTCTCGCGGGAGCGCGCTTCCAGGTCGTCGACGCCAAGAACAAGGTCGTCACGGCGGGGCGGCTCGGAGCCGTCACCGGCCGCTGGAACGCCAAGTACCCCTCGGTGCGCACCGCCGACCTCTCCGCGCTGGACACCCCCGGCACCTACCGCATCGTCCTGACCGGCACCGCGGCCGGCCGCTCCCCCGCCTTCCGGATCGCCGACGCCGACGAGCTGATGACCCCGCTCGTCCGGGACAACGTCCGCTTCCTGCAGGCCCAGCGCGACGGAGCGGACGTGCTTCCCGGTGCTCTGCAGCACGGGCCTTCTCATCTGGCCGACCAGGACGCGACCGTCTACGCCGAGCCGGAGTACGACGAGGAGGGCAACGAGCTGCTCGACGAGCTGACCCCGACCGGTGACCAGGTCGACGTCTCGGGCGGCTGGTTCGACGCGGGAGACTTCCTCAAGTTCACCGCCACCACCTCCTACTCGGTCGCCGAACTCCTGCTCGCACAACGCGACTTGCCGGTCATGGAGGAGCTCTCCGACGAGGCCACGCACGGGCTGGACTGGCTGGACAGGATGTGGGACGAGGACAGCGAGACCCTCTACGCCCAGGTCGGCATCGGCGCGGGCAACGAAGACGCACGGTCGGATCACGACGTGTGGCGGCTCCCGGAGGCCGACGACCGACTGGACGTATCCCCCGGCGATCCGGACTACACGATCAAGCACCGGCCGGTCTTCCGCGCGGCCGGCCCGGGTGAGCCGATCAGCCCCAACCTGGCGGGCCGGGTGGCCGCGGTCTTCGCCCTCGCCGCCCAGCGCGCGGCCGACACGGACCCGGAGGAGGCCCAGGCCTGGCTGGACAAGGCCGCCGCCGTCTACGACCTGGCCGACACCGGCCACGACCCCAACGAGCCGCTCGCCACCGCGTTCCCGGGCGCCTTCTATCCCGAGGACTCCTGGCAGGACGACATGGAGTTCGGCGGCGCCGAACTGGCCCTGGCCGCACGGGAACTCGGGGACGACCGGGAAAGCGACTGGGCCGACGCCGCGGCCGGCTGGGCCAGGGCCTACCTGGACTCCGACGTCAAGGGCACGCTCAACGTCGCGGACGTCAGCGCCCTGGCCCATGTCGACCTGGCCACCGTCCTGGACGACACGCGGACGAACGGGATCGGGGCCGAGGAACTGCACGAGGACCTGCGCCGCCAACTGGACGACGGTGTCGACCGCGCCGGGCACGACCCGTTCGGAGCCGGCGCCGTCTACGACGACTTCGACGCCGTACCGCACACCTTCGGACTGGTGGCCACCGCCCGCCTCTACGCCAAGGCCACCGGGGACACCGACTACGCGGCCTTCGCCGGGCGGCAGCGAGGTTGGGCTCTGGGCGCCAACCCCTGGGGAACCAGCTTCATGATCGGTGCGGGTGAGGTCTACCCGCACTGCCCGGAACACCAGTTGGCCAACCTGGCAGGCAGCCACGACGGGAAGGGCGCCATCCTGCGGGGCGCTGTGGTCAACGGCCCCAACGAGGCCTCAAAACTAGAGGAGTTGAACGGCTTCCCGACCATGAAGAAGTGCACGGCCGCCCCGCCGACAGGAGCCTGGACCGACTTCGACGGCAAGGGCGCGCGGTACGTCGACGACGTGGGCGCCTGGCAGACCGTGGAACCCGCGCTGGACTTCACCACGACCGCACTGCTGGCCTTCGCGCTGACCGCACAGGCCGACGACCGGTAGGCGCCCGTCTCAAGCCATGGTTGACGCGACTGGCCTCAGGGCCTCAGCAGGCCGCCCACCCACCAGTCGTGCGGATTCCCGTCGTTGGCGATCCCGCGGTTGCGCAACGTCCCTTCGAGGGTGAAGCCCAGCTTCTCGGCGACGGCACGCGAGCCGGTGTTCCCGGCCATGGCCCACCACTCGATGCGGTGGACGTCGAGCGTGGCCCACCCCCAGTCGCACAGGGCCTGCGCGGCCTCGACCGAATAGCCGTGGCCGCGCTGCTCCTTGACTGCCCAGTAGCCGAGTTCGAAGACACCTCGGCTCACCCTGGTGAGGCAGTACGAGCCGACGATCGCCCCGCTTCCCTTGCGGAACGCCCCGAGCGTGTAGTCCTTGTCCGTGACCCAGCCCTCGGGCAGGTCCACACGGACGCTCTTCTCGGCGTCCTCCCGCCGGTAGGGCACCGGAACCGGCGTATAGAACTGGATGTCCTCGTCCTGGCAGGCGTCATACACCGCGTCCACGTCGCCGGGCTCGAAGGCCCGCAGCACCAGACGGTCGGTCTCAAGAGTCACCGGATCCATTGCGGCAGTATGGACACCACCCGTCGGCGGCGACCAGCGAATATCCCCGGGCCGCTCAGGCTCGTGCCGGTTCCGTCACGTCCCCGCCGGCGGGGCGATCTCGACACGCACTCCGCGGGCCTCGAAGGCGCGGATCTGCGCGTCGGGCGCCGATGTGTCCGTGACCAGGGTCCATCCTTCCTGGAGTGTCGCCCACGCGTGGAACGGCTTGCGTCCCAGCTTGGCGCCGTGGGCCAGCACGTAGACGCGGTCGGCGCGGCGGGACATCAGTTCCTTGAGGCGGGTCTGGCGCAGGTCCGCCTCGCAGATGCCTCGGTCGACGGTGACGCCGTCGGCGCCGAGGAAGACCCGGTCGAAGGACATGTGCTCGAGCGCGGCCTCCGTGAGCGGGCCGACGAAACCCTGGCTGAGCGGGCGGAGCGTGCCACCGAGGCACTCGACGTGCACGCCCTCCGCATCCGCCAGGGCGTGCAGGGCGGTCAGGCCCGTCGTCGCGATCGTCAACTCCTTTGCACCGCGCAGCTCGTGGGCCAGCGCACCCACCGTCGTACCGGCGTCGAGGAGCAGCGTTTCGCCCGGCTCGACCTGCCGCGCCGCCCACTGCGCGATGGCCCGCTTCTCCTCGTACGCCTCACCCGTGCGCTGCCGCAGCGACGCCTCGGGGTGCGCGGACAGCGCCATCGCGCCGCCGTAGGTGCGTGCTAGGCGGCCCTCCGAGGTGAGACGGGCGAGGTCGCGGCGGATGGTTGAGGGGGTGACATCGAGGAGTTGCGAGAGTTCCTCGACGCTGGCGAGGCCGGTGGTCGTGGCGAGGTGGACGATGCGGTCGCGTCGGGCCTGGGAGGTGGTCGGAGGCATGTTCGGAGTCCTCTACGGTGCGGTGGTAACGGCGTTGCAGGGGACGGAGGTTCAGGCGACCGGGGCGGTCGGCGCCGTGGCCATCACGGTGGCCTGGCGCAGCGCCTCGACCATGCTACCGGCCTCGGCCACGCCCGTTCCGGCGATGTCGAACGCGGTGCCGTGGTCGACGGAGGTGCGGATCACGGGCAGGCCCACGGTGAGGTTGACACCCGCCTCGATGCCCAGGACCTTGACCGGGCCGTGGCCCTGGTCGTGGTACATCGCCACGATCAGGTCGTAGTCGCCGCGTGCGGCGAGGAAAAAGGCGGTGTCGGCGGGGAGCGGACCCCGGGCGTCGACGCCCTCGGCACGCAGCTTCTCCAGAGCCGGGACGATCTTCTCCTCTTCCTCTCCGTAGCCGAACAGGCCGTTCTCTCCCGCGTGCGGGTTGATGCCGCAGACGCCGATGACCGGGTTCGGGGTGCCGGCGCGGACCATCGCGTCGTGGCCGCGGCGCACGGTGCGCTCGACGAGGCCCGGCTCGATGCGGTTGACGGCGTCGATCAGGCCGATGTGCGTGGTGACGTGGATGACCTTCACCTTCTCGGTGGAGAGCATCATCGAGACCTCCTCGGTCCCGGTCAGGTGCGCGAGGAGTTCGGTGTGGCCGGGGTAGATGTGGCCCGCGGCGTGCAGGGCCTCCTTGTTGAGGGGCGCGGTGCAGATGGCGTGCACCTCGCCGGCCACGGCGAGTTCGGCGGCACGCTTGATGTACGCGTACGCGGCGTCGCCAGCGACCGACGACAGCTTGCCCCAGGGCAGATCGGCGGGGAGCAGGCCGAGGTCGATCACGTTGACACGGCCGGGTGTGAACTCGGCGTCGCGCGGGTGGTCGACGGCGGCGATCTCGCAGTCGAGGCCGAGGATCCGGGCGGCCTCGCGCAACCGCTGCGCGTCACCGATGACTACGGGGCGGCAGCGGGTCAGGACGGCGTCGTCGAGCAGGGCCGCGACGACGACCTCGGGGCCGATGCCGGCACCGTCGCCCATCGTGACGGCGATGAGAGGAAGGGGGGTGCTCATGAGGACAACTCCTAGGCGGGAGGCGGACGGTGACAGGTTTCAGGTGGCAGCGATGGCGGCGGCCAGGCGCGGCCGTAGCGCGACGGCGATGCGCAGCAGTGAGTCCTCGGCTCCGTAGCTGCCGGGGCGGGTGACGACGCGGCGGCCGTCGGGGGTACGGGAGTGGACGGCGCCGTGGTGGATCTCGCCGAACGGTTCCAACTCCCTTATGTCCAGGGCGTCCAGGGTCGTGCGGGCAGTCTCGCCGCCGGTCAGGACGAGGTCGGGGCGGCCCGGGTACGCGGCCGCGAGCGCACCCAGAGCAGCGCTGAGGGCCCGGCCCGCACCGGGACGCGGGCCTCCCGATCCGTCGATGGACAACACGGTCAGGGCAGGAGCGCCGCCGGTACGCGGCAGGCAGACCGTGCCCGCCGCCAAGTCGGCCGGGTCCAGCGGCACATGGTGCGCGCCGAGCGCGGCGAGGTGCGCGATCTGCGCAACCGCGCCGGGCTCGGCGGTCCCCACGACGAAGAGCAGCGGGGTGCCCTCCGGGGAGGGCACGGGCGAGGGTGTGACGGCCACGGGCCGCAGCAGCGCGCGCCCGAGCCCGGCCGCCAGACCACCGCTTCCCAGGAGCCGGAATCCGGGGCCGAGCCGCAGCGCCGCCGCGGCCACCGCGTCCAGGTCGGCGTCGGTCTCGGTGTCTGGCGCAGGGTGTGCACCGGATGCGGCGATCCGTCGGAACTCCGCTTCCAGCGCGGCGGGTTCGGACCGTACGACGTCGAGGGGGATCGTGCGGACCGGCAGACCGGACAGCGCCTCGGGCAGCGAGCGTGGCACTGGCGCGCGTTCCGCGCGCCAGCCGTCCGTGCGGTGCAGCGGAACTCCGTTCACGTGCACGACGCCGCCGGTCACGGTGCGCCCCGCCGCAGGCAGCGCGGGGGCGATGACGACGGCCTCGGCTCCCTCGGCGTACGCTGCCGCCTCCGCCGCGAGGTGGCCGCGCAGCTGTGAGTCGACCTTCTTGTACAGCAGGCGGGGTGGGCCGGTCCGCGCGGCGCGCAGCGCCGCCCGCACGGCGTACACCGCTTCGGCGCGCGTCAGGTGACGCGTGTCCAGGTCCACGACGAGATCGTGCGCGGCAGCGATCTCGGCCACGGCAACAGCGTTGAGCGACAGCCGGACCGGGCCACCGAGCGCACAGGCGGTCTCGGCCGCGCCGGAGAGGTCGTCCGCGAGCGCGACGACGTACGACGGTACGGGCGGCGAGACGGACGCAAGCGGGGGCGGGGACGGGGAAGCCACGGGGTCGATACCTCCTTGGGCGTGCCCGGCGGTGGGCGGCTCTGTTCGGATCATGGCATAAGTTGCGTGAAGTGCGCGAGACCCCTTGCGTGATTTACGCAGCCATGCGAGCGTTCCCATGGCGCCGACGACCGTCACCGCGGACCTCGGCGCCCTCGTGGATGCGACGCGTACGGGCTTACACGGCACATCGCACCGCACTTGGCCGCAGCGCGGCGCATCGTCGGGAACCACCGCGGCGACCGCCTGAGACCGGGTAGCCGCACGGCTGGGACCGGGCATCCGCACGGCACCACCGCGATGCGCACATCACGCATGGGACCGCGCACGAGCATGAGAACGCACCACCCGCCTCGGAAGGAACCCGCAGTGACCGTCGGCCTTGAACTCCCGCACGTCCCCGTCCCGTTGTCCCGTCTCGTTCTCGGCACGATGACCTTCGGTGACACGGCCGACCGTGCGACGGCCGCCGCGATGCTGGACGCCGCGCTCGATGCGGGCATCACCGGCGTGGACACCGCCAACGGCTACGCGGGCGGCGAGAGCGAGCGCATCCTCGCCGAGCTGCTGCCCGGCCGCCGCGACCGGGTGGTGCTCGCCACCAAGGCCGGCATCCCGCACCCCGACCAGGGCGAGTACGCGCCGCTCTCCGCCGAGGGCCTGCGTGCCGCGCTGGAGGGCAGCCTCAAGCGCCTGGGCACCGACCACGTCGACCTCTTCTACCTGCACCAGCCCGATCGCAGCACACCGCTCGCGGAGACCCTCGCGACCGTCGCCGAGTTCGTACAGGACGGCAAGGTCCTCGCCCTCGGCGTCTCCAACTTCGCCGCCTGGCAGATCGCCGAGCTGAACCGCGTGGCCGACGAGGTCGGCGCCCCCCGCCCGGTCGTCGCCCAGCAGCTCCACAATCTCCTCGCGCGCCGCATCGAGGAGGAGTACGTCGAGTACGCCGCCGTCACCGGACTGCGCACCATGGTCTACAACCCGCTCGGTGGCGGCCTGCTCACCGGCCGCCACAGCTTCGAACAGGCCCCGGAGGGCGGGCGCTTCGGCGACTCGAAGCTGGCCGTGATGTACCGCGAGCGGTACTGGAACGAGGACTTGTTCCGAGCCGTCACCGACCTCACCCGCATCGCCTCCGACGCGGGCCTGCCGCTGACCGAACTGGCCCTGCGCTGGCTCCTGTCACAGCCCTCCACCGACGCGCTGCTGCTGGGCGGTTCCAAGGTCGACCACCTCAAGGCCAACATCACCGCTGCGGCCGCCGGTCCGCTGCCCTCGGACGTGCTGGCCGCCTGCGACGAGGTCGGTGCCCGTCTGCGCGGCCCGATGCCCGCCTACAACCGCTGACCTCACCGCCCTCGCAATGGAGACGAACATGTCCGCAGGCCGCACTTCCGCCCAGTTCACCGCCGCGCTGCGCAACCGCGAACAGATCATCGGCTACTGGTCGTTGCTCGACTCGCCGATCGCCGCCGAGCGCCTCGCCCGCGTCGGCTACGACTACCTGGCCTTCGACGCCCAGCACGGCCTCTTCGGCTACCAGGGCATGCTGAACAACCTCCTCGCCACCGACACCAAGGGCTCCACCGCCGTCGGCATGGTGCGCGTCGAGGCCAACGACCTCACCTACATCGGCAAGGCCCTCGACGCGGGCGCGACCGGCGTGATCGTCCCGCTGATCGACAACGCCCGGGACGCCGCCGACGCAGTCTCCGCGGTCCGCTATCCGCCGCTGGGCCGTCGCTCGTACGGCCCGATGCGCTCCCAGCTGCGGATCGGCCCGAACCCGGCCGACGCGCACGAACAGACCGCCGTCCTCGCGATGATCGAGACGGCCGACGGCCTGGCCAACGTCGAGGAGATCTGCGCGACTCCCGGCCTGGACGGCATCTACGTCGGCCCGTCCGATCTGCGCCTGGCCATCGGCGGCGCGACCTCCACCGACCCTTCCGTACAGGAGGAGTTCGAGCAGGCCCTCACCCGCGTACGCAAGGCAGCAGAGGCGGCGGGCATCGCTGCCGGCATCCACAACGCCGACGGCGCGAGCGCCGCCCGTCGCCTCGCCGAGGGCTTCACGTTCGCGACGGTCGCGGCCGACGTCGTACATCTGCAGCAGATCGCGACGTCCCACCTGGAGGCGGCACGCGGTGGGGCGCGCTGATGCCGACCACGCTCATCACGACGCCCACCTTCGCCCGGCACTCGGCGCGTCCCTGGCAGATCCTGGAGGAGGCCGGAGCCGGTCCCCTGCGCCCCCGCGAGGACGCGGCGCTGCCCACCGCCGAACTCCTCAAGTACGTAGCGGAAGCTGACGCGTTGATCGTCGGCATGGACCTGATCACCGCCGAGGTGATGGACGCCGCACCCCGACTCAAGGTGATCGCCAAGCACGGCGTCGGCGTCGACACCATCGATGTGGCCGCCGCCCGGGCGCGCTCGATGCCGGTGGTGTGCGCGCCGGGCAGCAACTCCCGTGCCGTGGCCGAGTACACCTTCGGCCTGCTGCTGTCCGCGACCCGCTCCCTCGCCGCCTCGCACACCGCGGTGGCGGCGGGCGGCTGGCCGAAGCTGTTCGGCCCCGAACTGCACGGCAAGACGCTGGGCATCGTCGGCTTCGGCCGCATCGGCCGCCTGCTGGCCGGGTACGCCCACGCCTTCGGGATGGAGCTGCTCGCCCACGACCCGTACGTCTCCGACGCCGACGTCCACGCGCACGGCGCCGAACCGGCCGCACTCGACGCCCTGTTGGCACGCGCCGACGCCGTCAGCCTGCACACCCCGCCCGACCCGTCCGGCACCCCGCTGCTCGACCGCGCCCGACTGGCGGCGATGAAGCCGGGCGCGATCCTGGTCAACGCCGCGCGCGGCGGCCTCATCGACGAACGCGCGCTCGCCGACCTGCTCGACTCCGGGCACCTCGGAGCCGCGGCCCTCGACGCGTTCAGCACCGAGCCGCTGCCCGCCGACCACCCCCTGCGTACGGCACCCCGCACCCTGCTCACCTCGCACATGGCCGCCTGCACCCCCGAGGCCAACCAGGCCATGGGCGCGATGGTGGCCGAGGACGTCGTCCGCGTACTGGCCGGCAAGGAGCCGCGCCACCAGGCGCGTTGAGACGCCCCAGCACAGGTAATACGGCACCACCCTGTCCCCGTTCCGGATACCGGCGACGACGCCGGAAGATCCCTAAGGACCTCACATGGCCACCACGACCGACGGCGCCACGGCGGCGCCGCCACCCGCGCAGACCGACCCGTACGCCCTGCGCGCCGAAGACGCCCGCCCGGCCCCCGAGACCTTCCGCGGCCGCGTGCGCCAACTCGGCCCCGGGCTCGTGCTGTCCGCCGCCGTCGTCGGCTCCGGTGAACTGATAACCACCACCTCGCTCGGCGCGAAGGCCGGCTTCGCGCTGCTCTGGCTGGTGATCATCTCCACCGCGGTCAAGGTGTGGGTGCAGATGGAGCTGGCCCGCTGGACCATCCTCAACGGCAAGCCCGCGCTGGAGGGTTACAGCCAGATCGGGCCGAGGATCGGCCCGCTGAGCTGGATCAACTGGCTCTGGATCGGCATGGACTTCGCCAAGATGTTCCAGCGCGGTGGCATCATCGGCGGCACCGCGGCGGCCTGCTCGATCCTGCTGCCGATCCACGGGTCGGCGCTGAGCACCTCGTCCCTGACCATCTGGGCCCTCATCGTCACCGGCGCCGCCATCCTCATCCTGCAGACGGGCAAGTACCACATAGTCGAGCGGGTCGAGGTCATCGGCATCTCGCTCAAGACGGTCATCACCTTCGGCCTGGCACTCGCCCTCCCGTTCACCGCCTTCGGGTACGGCACCGAGCAGCTCGCCGACGGACTGAGCTTCCAGATCCCCGCGGGCACGGTCGGCATCGCACTCGCCATGTTCGGCATCACCGGTGTCGGCGCCGACGAGATGACGACGTACACCTACTGGTGTCTGGAGAAGGGCTACGCCCGCTGGACCGGCCCCGACGACGGCACCGAGCAGCGCGCCCGGCGGGCCGAGGGCTGGCTCAAGGTCATGCGGCTCGACGTGGGTGTGTCCTGGATCGTGTGCACCGTCTGCACCCTGTCCTTCTACGTGATCGGCGCCTCGGTGCTCCACCCGCAGGGCCTGGTGCCCGAGGGCAACGACATGATCACCACGCTGTCGCACAGCTACACCGACACGCTGGGCCCCTGGGCCGAGTACCTGTTCCTGGCCGGCGCGATCGCCGTCCTCTTCTCGGTCACCGTCGCCTCGTCGGCCAGCGTTCCCCGCCTGTGGACCAACACCCTCGGTCTGCTCGGGGTGATCGACTGGCACGACCTGCGCTCGCGCACACGCACCATCCGCATCCTCACCTGCTGCCTGCCCCCGGTGTGGATGTGCATCTTCCTGTGGGTCCAGTCCCCGGTCCTGATGGTGCAGATCGGCGGCATCGGCGGCGGCATCTTCCTGCTCGCGGTCGTGGTCGCGGTCTGGCGCCTGCGCTACACCGGCGTCCCGCCCCGCTTCCGCGCCAACCCCTGGCTGACCGGCGCCCTCGTCCTGAGCAGCGCGGCGATCCTCTTCCTCGGGGTGTACGGGGTGCTCAACACGCTCGGGCTCACGCCGGGCAGCTGAATCCGGCAGCAGGATGCGCTCGCGCCCCCGCGCACCGCCCGACGCTGGGTCGCCGCGCAAGGTGGGTGCCGAACTCCTGGGCACACGGCGACCTGGTTACGTTCCCCGGACGCGACCAGGCTGACGGTGAAGCAGCCGCAGGGAGCTGCCGACCCCGGTTCGGCCGGCGCGAGCGCGCTCGACGCATTCCACAGGCCGATGGACCCACTCACCTGAGGAGCAGGCGATGAGCGCCACCCACACGGACACCGTGAGCTGGAACAGCAAGGCCTTCGACGAGCTCGTCTCGAACGACACGGGACGCCCCGTCCTGTTCACCAACGCCCGGGTCCTGACGACGGACCCGCTGATCGGAACCATGCCCGGCTCCGACGTCCTGCTCGTGGGCGCCCTGATCGTAGGCGTCGGCCCCGGCATCATCACGGCGGCACAGGACGACAACGCCATCGTCGTCGACTGCACAGGCATGACCGTCGTGCCGGCCGTCGTGGACACCGTCGCCCTGGTCGGCGGACGTGGCCACCGCTCGGAGTACGTCGCGACGCTGACGCCGGGGAACGCCGGCGACCTGCTCGTCGTACCCGACGAACTCGCTCCCGACGTGGCGAGTGCGCAGGCCACGCTCCTGGCCCACCCGGAGCAGGTCCGCGCCCTGGTCGCGGCCGGCAAACCCGTCCTGTGGGCCGGCGCCGACGCCCCCGGCCGCCCCACCGCGCCCGTGGCAGGCATCCCGGCCGCCGAGGACATGACCGGCAGCCCACGGGTCGGCGTCTGGATCGACAAGAACGACTTCCTGCACCAGGAACTCACCGCCGACGGCCGCTACGACGAGACCCGGGGCGGCCGGCCACACGCCTATCAGGGCCGGTACTGGATCGACGGCGACCGGATCGACTACCTGGACGACCTCGGCTTCTGGGCCTTCGGGGAGTTCCAGGGCGAGGAACTGCACCACGCGGGATACGCGATGCGACTGGGCTGACCCGTTCGCCATACGGCCCTGAGCACACCAGTGAGCTCCAGTCCCTCCCAGCAATCGGGCGGGGGCTGGAGCTCTCGTCCGTCCGCTTCCCGTGAGGCTTACCCGAGCGGCGAACTCGGCTCCATGGAACGCGACCGGCGAGGCGCCTCCCGGCGAGGAAGATCCGGGCACCTGGATCGCCGGGGGCTACCGCACCACGCTGCGTGACACTCTGGCCGATCCGGGTAACAAGGAGTGGTGCGTCTCGGCCGATGACTGATCGGAGATCGCGCGCTGGATCGGTGCCGACCCGGAGGTGCTGAGCGCCACCGCGCAGGAACACAACGGCGGCTATTGCGACGCCGGGCGTGACGCGCTGTGGGCAAAAGCCCCCGAGCACTTGGTCCCGCTGCGCAAGCCGCCGTTCTACGCACTGCGGTTCCGGCCACTCATGATCGACACCGCCGGGCCGCTGCAGATCGACCAGTACCTGCGGGTGCTCGACCCCCAGTCCCGGCCCATCCCCGGACTGTTCGGGGCCGGCTCGGTCGTCGGCGGCTGGATCGGCCTTGACGAGCACCCGAGATCGTTGCCGCTGCCGCCGATCTGCCCGACGACACCGCGCTCGACGGCGTTATGTGACCTGTGGGGGTGTCTCAGCCCCAAGGTGTCTCAGGCGGCGCAGCTCCCATGGACGAGACGTGACGGGCGTCGCGGCCACGTGCCGCAGCGGCCGCTCAGAGGTGGCCGTCCAGGAACTTCCGTACCTCGGCGGTGGTCATAGGCCCCGTGCCGTGCGCCACCGCCTCTCCCTCCTTCAGCAGGACGTAGGACGGGGCTCCGGTGATCCCGTATCGCTCGGTTGCGGCCGGACAACGCGTGATGTCGGCGCGGACGGCCGTCAGGCGGCCCGTGTAGTCGTCGGCAATGCCACCCACGACGAGGTCCATCACCCGGCAGGGCTCGATCGCCTTGGGCCATGTCCCGGTGAAGTAGGCGAGGACCGGAACTTTGCTCATCCCGAGGATGAAATTGAACTCCGCGTCCTCACGGGGTCGGTGAACCCGCTGCGCCATTCAAGCTCCTGACCTCACGTTCCGTCATTCCATCCCCATCATCCCTCGCGCGGTGTGCCGAGCCGGCCCGGTCGCTCGTCCGGGCCGGCCTGCCGGAAGGGAGGCACGGGGCCGTCGCAGAACCACGGCGGTCCCCCGGCGCGAGCGGCCCGGCCCCGCGCCCCTGGTGACCCGGCCTGGCTGCCCCGCCGGTCCGCATCGTCCACCGGATCCAGTCGAGCCGTATCCGCCACCGCGCTTCTCAGAGACAGCGCCTCCGACGGGCTTCCCAAGGCCTTGTCTGCTCTTCGCATCAGCCCCCGGTCTCAGCTGGCTCATACCGCTCTTCCCCCGGGCCGCACGAGCTAGCTGATGGCACCGAGAACGAGGCACGATTCCTGGACCGCTCGCGGACGCGGTCGTGGACGGTCGATGTACGCGTCAGCTGACCCCTAGACCGACCGCCAGCGTCAGTTCAAGGACCCGGTGTGGCGATGCGAGATCCGGAAACAGCTCCCGCAGCTGCGACATCCGGTACCGGACTGTCTGGGGATGGATGAACAACGCCGCCGCCACCTCGTCCCGTCTGCCCTGGTGCAGAAGCCACTCCCGCAACGTCTCCTCCAGCCGCCGTGCGGTCGCGACAGGCAAGGTCCGCAACGGTGCGAGGGCCCTGGCACGCAGGTCTGCGAACGCGTCCGCGTCGGCGCTCAGCACCAGCTCGGGCAGGTGGTCCTCGGTGTCGCGGATATCAGAGGAGAGGGAGCGCGCGCGTACGGCTCGTGCGTACGAGGCGGACGCACGCGTCCATGGCCGGGCCGGGCCGACCACGGCGGTGCGGTCGGTCAGCTGGCGCAGGAGATGTGGTCGGTCGGCATCGGGGACGAGCAGCACACCGGTGGCGTCCGGCAGATCGTCCAGGACGAGGGTGCTGGGGTCGAGCGCGCGGTAGGCAGGCCGGGCCTGGGCGGCGGGCAGCAGGACCGTGGTCAGTGAAACCGGAGGCTGCCACCCGGCCCGTTGAGCCGAGGCCAGCAGCACGTCCGGGCTCGCGCCGGCGAGGAGGTCGCGGGCCAGGTGTTCCAGGTGGCGCTCGTGATCCCTGCCCCGGGCGGCCAGTTCGTCGGCGTGGCCCGCGGCGCTCGCGGCGGACAGCTCGTCGATGTAGGCGAAGGTCAGCTCGGCGAACTTGGCGACCTCGGCGGCGGGCAGACCTGCGGGTACGGCACCCGCTGCCAGGCATCGCCAGGCCACGCGGGCGCCGACGCGGTAGGCGCTGAGCAGGGCGTCCATCGAACGGCCGTCGCGCACCTCGCCGCGGCCCAGCTCGTAGGCTGCGTCACCGGCGTCGCCGCCTGTGGCGTTCCCGCTCGCGCGGTCCAGGTAGTGCCCCAGGGCGGTGCGGACGGCTCGGCGGATGGTGGCGCCCATGTGGCCCGAAAGGGCGTTGGCGTAGGGAGGGACCTCGTCGATGATCGCCTGGACGACCTCGTCGGCGGTGGTCGTCAGCGCGGCCCGCAGTGCGGTGACCGTTGTCTCATCCAGGGCCAGTTCGCCGGCCCTGGGGATTGCATGGCTCACGTTTCTATTCCCTGCGAACAATTCAGCCGGCCAGATTTACGTCCTGCGGTCAGGACTTTACGCCTTGAGGCGCAGCAAGCTGGGGTCATGACGAGTACAGCCCTCCGCAGCAGGGCGTGGAAACTGCTGGAGATGGTCACGACGCCGCTGCTGCCGTCGGACTACCTCGACCTGGTCAGCCCGCTGCGTGCGGGCGCTGACCTGCGTGGGCGCATCGAGGCCGTGCACCCCGAGACGGGTGACGCCGCGACCATCGTGATCAGGCCGGGACGGGGCTGGCGCGGCCACACAGCCGGTCAGTACGTGCGGATCGGCGTCGACGTCGACGGGGTGCGCCTGTGGCGTGCCTACTCCCTCACCTCGCCGACAGACCGCCAGGACGGCCGCGTCACGATCACCGTGAAGGCGATCCCGGACGGCAAGGTCAGCAACCACCTGGTCCGCAGGGCCAAACCGGGCACGCTGATCCAGCTCGACCAGCCGACCGGTGACTTCGTGCTGCCGCAGGCCAAGCCCACCAAGGTGCTCTACCTGACGGCCGGCAGCGGCATCACGCCTGTGATGGGCATGCTGCGCGACACCGAGTTCGACGACGTCGTCATGGTCCACTGCGCGCCACAGCCGCAAGACGTGATCTTCCGCAACGAACTGCACGACCTGGTCGCGGACAAGAAGCTGCGGCTCACCGAGGTGCACACCGACACGGACGGCAAGCTCAACATCGCCCGTCTCGACGAACTCGTGCCCGACTGGGCCGAGCGCGAGACCTGGGCCTGCGGGCCCGCGGGCCTGCTCGACGCCGCCGAAGAGCACTGGAGCGAGCACGGCGTACCAGAGCGACTGCACACCGAACGCTTCCGCCCCAGCATCGTCGTCGCAGGCGACGGCGGCGAGGTCACGTTCAGCGCCACCGGCAAGACCGTCGACGCGGACGGCGCCACGCCGTTGCTGGACATCGGCGAGGAGGCCGGCGTGCTCATGCCCTCCGGGTGCCGCATGGGCATCTGCTTCGGCTGCGTCACGCCGCTCAAGGCCGGCGCCGTCCGCGACCTGCGCACCGGCGAGATCACCGAGGCCGAGCCGGGCGTCCTCATCCAGACCTGCGTGTCCGCCGCGGCGGGCCCCTGCGACATCGAACGGTAGGAGCACCTTGACCGCCACCGACCCCACCGCCCACCTGACCGCGGAGCAGATCGAGGAGCTAGGCCGCGAACTGGACGCGATCCGCGACGAGGTGATCGCCGACCGCGGCGAGAAGGACGCCGCCTACATTCGTAAGGTCATCTCGGCGCAGCGCAAGCTAGAGCTGGTCAGCAGGGGCGTGCTGCTGTTCTCGATATTCCCGCCCGCGTGGCTGCTAGGCACCGCCGGCCTGTCCGTGGCGAAGATCATGGACAACATGGAGATCGGCCACAACATCCTGCACGGCCAGTGGGACTGGATGCGGGACCCGAAGATCCACTCCACCACCTGGGAGTGGGATCACGTCTCGCCGTCCGAGCAGTGGAAGCACTCGCACAACGAGCTGCACCACACGTACACCAACGTGATCGGCAAGGACAACGACCTCGGATACGGCATCATGCGCGTCGACGAGGACCAGAGGTGGCACCCGTTCCACCTCGGCCAGCCGCTGTGGAACTTCATAAACGCCTGCTTCTTCGAGTACGGCATCGCAGCGTACGACCTGGAGCTCGGCAAGAACCTGAACAAGCGTCGCCGCAAGAACCCGGAGTTCCGCGCCCGGGCCAAGGCCGTGGGCCGCAAGATCCGCAAGCAGGTGCTCAAGGACTACGTGATCCACCCGCTGCTGTCGGGCCCGTCGTTCCTCCCCACGCTCGCCGCCACGTTCACCGCGAACCTGGTCCGCAACATCTGGACCCACTCAGTGATCATGTGCGGGCACTTCCCCGAGGGCGTGCAGGTCTTCGAGCGCCGGTCGATCAAGGGCGAGACCCGCGGCCAGTGGTACCTGCGCCAGATGATGGGCTCGGCGAACATCAGCGGCAGCAAGGCCATGCACTTCATGACCGGCAACCTGTCGCACCAGATCGAGCACCACCTGTTCCCGGACCTGCCGAGCAACCGGTACGCCGAGGTGGCTGTGAAGGTGCGCGCCCTGTTCGAAAAGTACGAACTGGAGTACGTCACCGGCCCGCTGCCCAAGCAGGTGTTCTCCGCGTGGCACAAGGTCTTCCGGCTCTCGCTGCCGAACAAGAAGCCCAAGATCAAAACGCCGGACCGCGAGCAGGAGCTCATCGCCGCCTGATTCCCGGTATCGGTCTGCACAGGGGTGAAGCGGGCCGGGCGCCCGCTGCGCCTGCGGTCGGCCAGGGTCGGCAAGCCGCCGTCGGCGAACCGGCCGCGCCAGGTGCGCACGGTGTCCACGTGCACTCCCACCTCGACAGCGATCCGCGCGTTGGGCCTGCCCCGGGTCGCCATGAGCACGATCTGTGACCGGATCCTGGTCTGGTGCGGAGTTTTGTGACCGTAGGCCGCCTTCTTCAGCCGTTGCCGCTCGGCGGCGGTCAGGGTTGTGGGCCGGGCGGCGGGAACAGGCAATGCAGAGAGGCCGATCAGCAGAAGTGGATCACAATGCCATGGGGGTCTGGCTCATGCCGTCTGGTGGTGGAGGGGGTCCAGGGCGGTGAGTTCTTCCTGCGACAGGCGCAGGGAGCCGACGGCGACGTTCTGGGCGAGGTGGTCGGGGTCGCCGGTGCCGGGGATGGCCAGGACGTGGGGGCCCTGGTGCAGGGTCCATGCCAGCCGGATCTGGGCTGCACTCACTCCGTGGGCGCGGGCGATGGCGCGAACTTCCCGGCTGTGGTCGGTGGTTGCGCCGGCGGTGCGTCCGGTGCCGGCAATCGAGTAGAACGGCACGAACGCGATGCGCTGTTCACCGCAGCTGTCCAGGAACTCCTTCTGCTCGGACGATGCGCCAACGCCGTACATGTTCTGGACGCAGACCACCGGCGCGATGCTCTGAGCCTCGGCGAGCTGGTGGGGGCGGATGTTGGACAGGCCCAGGTGACGGATGAGTCCGGCCTCGCGCAGGTCGGTGAGTGCGCCGAAGCGTTCGGCGATCGAGTCGGTGCCGACGATGCGCAGGTTCACCACGTCGAGGTGGTCGCGGCCGAGCTGGCGCAGGTTCTCCTCGACCTGGCCGCGCAGTTGCTCGGGGGTGGCGTGTGGCAGCCACTGGCCCGAGGGATCGCGGCTCGGGCCGACCTTGGTGGTGATGACGAGGTCGTCCGGGTAGGGGGCCAGCGCCTGGTTGATCAGCTCATTGGCCGAGCGCAGCGGAGAGAAATAGAACGCGGCGGTGTCGATGTGGTTCACGCCGAGCACGACCGCGCGGCGCAGCACACCGATCGCCTGGTCGCGATCGCGTGGGACGGCATCGTCCGCGAACGCCTCGCCGTGCTGCGTCAGGCGCATCGCGCCGAAACCGACCCGGTTGACCGTCAGGTCGCCGAGCTTCCAGGTGCCCGATGCCGCCACGGTGATCGTCTGTGAGGTCATGGCGGGATGATCTCCGCACGGTAGGCTGGCCCGCCATTGATTCATATATGCCTGAATCCATTGAGGAGTGGTTGCCCTGGCAGAGCTGGCATTCTCGACGAGCGATCTGGCGCAAGTGCGGTTCGCCGTCTCACCGATGTGGGAGATCGCACCCAGCTTCCGACTGCTGACGTCCGCCGCCGCGCATCCAATCCACCGGCCCTGGGCTGACCAGGTACGCCCGCGGATGGTGGCCGCCGGGCTGGACCGGGGCTGGCTCTGCGAGCTGATCCCGCCCACCGGCGGCTACGTCCCCGACTTCCTCAACCCGGCCCCCGCCGGACCGGCCCCCACGCCGGCGGCAGAGCGAGATGCGATCCTCGCCTCACCCGTCGACCGGGTACGCCAGGACCTCGACCACCTGGCCCGCCACCAGGGGAGCCTCGGCCCCCGGCTGCGGACCCTGCGCGCCGACCCGCAGACCCGCCTGGCCAAGGTCACAGAAGAGATCGAAACGTACTGGGAGCTGGCGCTGGCCCCCTACTGGGCACGGATCCGGGAAGTGCTGGATGCAGACATCCTCTACCGGGCCCGCATGGTCGCCGAGCACGGCGCGGGCCGACTCTTCAACGACCTGCACACGTCGCTGAGCTGGGATGGCAACGCGCTACGGATGGCCCGCCGAAAGCGGCCGCTGACCCGCACGACGGCAGGCACGGGATTGCTGCTGATCCCCTCAGCCTTCACCGGACCGGGGCTGCGCACCCGAACGGCGCCGCCGGACCCGCCCCAACTCGCCTATCCGGCGCGCGGTATCGGCACGCTGTGGAAGCCGCGCCCCGTCACCCAGACCGACGCCCTCTCCTCCGTACTGGGCCGCTCGCGGACCCTGCTGCTGACCGAGTTGGAGATCCCGGCCTCCACCACACAGCTGGCCCACCGCACCGGGCTCTCCCCCGCAGGTGTATCCCAATACCTCACCGCGCTACGCAACGCGGGCCTGGTCAGCGCCCACCGCGCCGGACGCTCCGTCCTCTACGCCCGCACCGCCACAGCCGAAGCCCTTCTCCAAGCCGCCTCCGCCTGACCTCACGTCAACCCCCGAAGGATTTACGGAGCCGACCACTAAGTCTTGATCGGTGCGGCCGATCTGGCGGCCTGCTCGATCTTCGCGCAGTGGGCTGCACGGGCTTCCTCGTCGATCTGCTGCTCGTGTTCGGGGCGCATCCCGGTCCGGCCGTCGAGGCCCTCGCGCAGGATGTCGGCGTGCCCGGCATGCCGGTTGGACTCTCCGAGAACATGGACCATGACGGCGAACAGGTTCGTGTTGGCATGGGGCTCCGGCCACCACGGCACGTGGCCGGGGGCATCGAGGGGAAGCTCGTTGATCGTCGCGTCCGAGTGTTCCCACGTGCGCCGGTAGAACCCGACGATCTGATCGCGGGTCTCGTCCTCGGTCGCCCACAGATCGCTGCCGTCGGAGTCCTGCCACCGGGGCAGCGGTTCCGGGGAAGGGCGGTCGAAGACCTCGCCGAAGTACCTGGCCTCGACGGTGGCCACGTGTTTGACCAGGCCGAGGAGGTTGGTCCCGGTCGCCGTCAAAGGCCGACGGGTGTCGTACTCGGACAAGCCGTCGACTTTCCAGAGCAGCGCCTCGCGGTCCCGCCGCAGTCTCCCGTGCAGGTTGTCTTTGGCGAATTCATCGATCATGTGGCATGACCCTTCCATGGGCTGCTCGTGGTCTCAAGATCCCGTACGTGGTCCGCAACGGCTGGCAGAGCCGAGGCTTAGGACGACTCGCGGCCGACCCGACCTGCGACGGTTACTGCGCAGGAGAACTACACGCATGCTGTTCGGTGCTGTTCTCTGATCCCGTTGAGTAGTTCGGGACGGGGACCGGGGAGGTGGGCGGGTGCCAGGTGAGAATCCAGCCGGCGGTAAGCACCCCCGCGCCGCCTGCCAGGGCGATTGCGCCGCCTGTTCCGATGCCTGCGGCCACCGAGCCGAAGCAGACCGGCCCGACGCCCTGAAGCGTCATGCTGCCGGAGCCGAGCAGACCGAAGGCCTGGCCCTGGCCATTCTGCGGCAGGGCGTCCAGGAACGGCCGTTGCAGGCCGAGGAGGTAGGCGAATCCGAAGCCGCAGAGCAGCAGCAGACAGGACGAGACGCCCACTCCGGGCTCGGCAGCGAAGCCGAGCAGCGGCAGTCCCGTCAGCGCAATCAACGGGACTACCAGGCGCTCCCGGGTGGATGGCCGTAGGAGTCGACCCACCAGCAGGTCACCGACAAGCATGCCAACCGGCAGACAGCCCATCAGCACCGCGTACCAGCCGGGCGCGAAGTGGCGTCCTCCCGCATAGGCGACGATCAGGCCTTCCGCACCCGCTACGAACGCGGGCGGTAGCCACTGGGCAAGCATCAGTCGTCGTACCGCGTGCCCGCGCAGCAGCAGGCCGGCACCGTGCAGGCTTGCCCGGACGGCCCCGCCACCGCCCCGAGCGCTGCCGGGTGTGCCGCCGAACTCCCCCAGCTTCAGCCGGGGTAGCCGGATGCGGACAGCGAGCGCGCAGCCGAGGTAGAGGGCGGCGCTTACCGCGAACGCCCGGTGCGGGCCGAGTACCGCGACGACCGCACCTCCCAGCGCCAGACCGAACAATTGCGCGCCAGAGGAGGCGATGTTGTTCAGTGAACGGCCCAGTACATAGGCGTCGCCCTCCAGCCACTGCGCGACCAGCCGACTCGACGCGCCGCCGAACACCGGTGTGGCGAGGGCGACCAGCGCCACGACACCGAGGCTTGCCGCGATCGGCATCCGCACCAGGGCGAGCAGCAGGGCGGCGGCGCACTCCAAGGCGTAGCCGCCGGCGATGAGCGCACGGGGCGGCAGTTGGTCGGCCAGTGAGCCCAGCAGCAGGGAGCCGAACAACTGCGGGAGAAAGCCGATGCCGAAGGCGAGTGCGCTCAACAGCGCGGAGCCGGTGGCCCCGAAGACCAGCACCGAGAACGTGGTGATCCGCAGCGAGCCCGCAGTGATCGCGACGGCGCGGGTCGAGAAGAGCAGCCGGAATCGCGGCTCGGCCAGCACCTCCCGGTAGGTGGCACG
This sequence comes from Streptomyces sp. NBC_00554, assembly GCF_041431135.1. Taxonomy (NCBI): domain Bacteria; kingdom Bacillati; phylum Actinomycetota; class Actinomycetes; order Kitasatosporales; family Streptomycetaceae; genus Streptomyces; species Streptomyces sp. NBC_00554. The sequence goes on from NZ_CP107799.1 coordinate 365,780, forward strand.
GTGGTTGCCCTGCGCGGGTTCGGCGGTTGGGATCATGACGCCCAGCCTCGCCGTGTGCCCACGCCACTCACCAATGATTCGTCGCTGGACGAATCGGAACAGACGTCCGGCGGTAGCATCCCAGGGTGCTCCGCTTCGAAGTCTCCGTCGAGGACCTGCTGCGCAGCCGCTTCGCACTGTCGCCCGCGATGGACCTCTGCCTACTGCTGCGCTCGCTCGCCGGCCAAAACCGGCCGCTGCCGCGAGCCTGGGCCACCCGGCTCCTGCCGACCTTTGAACGGCTTCGCCGCGAGACCGAACTGGACGCCGCCCTCGCCCTGCACACCCCGCAATCCGGACCGAACTTCGTCGCCCCGCCCCCGCGCGGCCTCAACCAGACCTGGGCAGACGACCTGGCCATGATCCGGGCCACACCGCTGGAAGCGGCCCGCCACGAATTCGCCACCACCGCGACCGGCCCGTCCGCCCATGATCCCCGCGTACGCGCAGTGCTGGACTCGACGGACGCCGTCTCCAGGATCGCCGAGGCGATGGACCAGGCGTGGCACGAGCTGCTCGCCACGGACTGGCCGCAACTGCGCGCGATCTGTGAGCGCGATGTCGTGCACCGGGTGGGCGTGATCGGCGAACATGGATGGGCCACGACCATCGAGAGCCTGCACCCGAGCATCGCCTGGCGCGCCGGCGGTATCGAGCTCGGCTTCTTCCCCCGAGACGGAACAGTCCGCCTCACCGGCGACGGGCTACTGCTGATCCCTTCGGTCTTCGTCGGGAATATCGCCGCCCACCTGGAAGACCCCTGGCCCAGGACCTTGGTCTATCCAGCCCGCGGCACCGCCGCCCTGTGGGGCGAACAGGAGACCGTCCCCCAACCGGACGCGCTGACCGCTCTGGTCGGCCGGGCCCGAGCCCGGCTGCTGTTGGCGCTGGACGCCCCGGCCAGTACCAGCCACCTCGCCCGAAGTCTCGCCATGGCACCCGGCGCGGTAGGAGACCACCTCGCCATCCTGCGAGGCGCGGGGCTGCTCGTCCGCGCCCGGTCCGGACGGTCGGTGCTCTACCGGCGCACCCCGCTCGGCGAGGCACTGGTCGCCGGTTCGGGCTGAGGGCACGGATCAGCACTGCTTTTTGAGGCGCCGCCAGCAGATGATTGTGCAGCCGAGGGTGAGGAAGGCCTGGTGGATGTCGGCGCAGATTTCCCAGCGGATACGCAGTCGGCGGAACCAGCGCAGAAGTGCGAAGGCCGCTTCGACGACCCAGCGGTTCTTGCCCAGGCAGCTTCCGTGCCCGGTGCCGCGCCGGGCGATGAGCGTGCGGATGCCCAGCTCACGGACCTGGCGGCGGTAGACGTTGTGGTCGTAACCGCGGTCGGCGTAGAGGACCTTGGGGCGCTGACGGGATCGTCCGCGCTTACCGCGGATGGGCGGTACGGCGTGGATCAGGAACCCTGGCTCACCTCGTCAGCCGGTGACGCCGGGCTGGAGCTGCTTCTCGGTGCAGAGCAGATGGCGGCCGCTGACAAATTGGGTTGGAGCCAGCCGCACATCGGGCAGACAGCTCTCGTCGTAGTGGACGCGGGCACCGGACCACCTCCACCAGCCGGGTGAGCAGGCTCTGCCACGGTGTTTCGCCCTGGTGTTCTGCCGTTCCGGCCCCCTTTGACGCGGGCGCCGGCGGCGGTCCGGTCCGGGCACCGGCCGCGTGCCGATGAGCCCGCACGATGGTGGAGTCGACCGAGATGTCCCAGTCGATCTCGCCCGCGGCGTCGGCCTTACCTGCACTCAACGCGGGTAAGGCGTCCTTCCCTGCACAACAGCAGCGCCCGGATCCCGGGCGCTAGTTCCGGGTCAGGAGCACGCGGTAGGCGTTGGAGTAGCCGTGCTTTCGGCCGTACGGGGCGAAAAGCTTGTCGCCGAGGAACGCGAGCACCATCAGTGGCACCGAGATGACCATGCTGGCCTTGCGCGCGAACTTGCGCAGCGGACTCGGCGGCTTGGGGTGCCACGGCACGTCGTTGCCGCCGACGATCCAGTTGGCCCACAACGCGAAGGCGGCGACCATGTCCATGCCGCCGTTCGGCTCGGACCGCTGCTCGTCCACCACGGCGAAGCCGACATCCTCGGCCGCCTTCTTCAGGTTGGCGATGGGCATCAGGTTCAGGTGCTGGGGCTGGAGCCAGGGCATCCAGTAGCGGCCGAGGATGCGGCCCCACTTGCACTCGGGATCGGGCAGTTCGATGACGAGGTACCCGCCGGGCGGCAGTACGGCGGCCGCGGCGGCCAGCTCAGCCTTCGGGTCGAGGGTGTGCTCCAAGTAGTGGAACATGCTGAGCACATCGTAGTTCCCGGTCAGTTCTGCGGTCATCTCCGGGAAGTTGCCCCGGAATCCGCGCGTGATCCAGCCATGCTCCTGGGCCAGCTCGACGCCGGCGCTCATGTCGAGGCCGTGGAACTCGGTGTCGGGCAAGCTCTCCGCGGCTGCCTTGCAGAAGTGGCCGTGCCCGGTGCCGACGTCCAGCCAGCACTTGGGCTGGTGATGCTGGGTGAGCAGCGAGGCCCGGTCCTTGAGCCCGGCGGCGTTGCCCTCGAACATGACGGCCATCTGCTGCTCGCCGAGACCGTCGTAGCAGTCCCGGTAGTAGAACTCCAGCCCGGCCAGGCTCAGCCGAGGGTTCTGGAAGATGTGCCGGCAGTCGAGGCATTCGGCCAGTTCGAACCGGCCCGGCTTGTGCTGCAACAGGTCCACGGTGCGCAGCCGGGTCGACAGCCGGGCGCTGCCGCACCAGGGGCAGTCGGTGCGACGGGGCTCGTAGAAGCGGTCCAGTCCGGCCGCGATGTCGGCGAGATACTGGGGACGCCGCGCGGCGACAGGATCCGTCTCCAGCGAGGAGGAAGCGGTCATGCGCCGCAGCGTAGCGGCGATCAACGCCCGCTGTCTGCGCGCAAAACGGGCGGCCCGGGCCCGGTCGCCGCACGACGGCTGGCAGAACTCCTCACGGCCGTGGACCTTCACGAAATACCGCACGCAGCGGTGCACGGTGCAGGCGGTCAGTTTGTCACGGTCCGGCCCGGACAAAAAGTCGATGGCGGACCAGATATATCCGGCCAGCAGCCTGGGCCCGCGTCTGGCTCAACGAGCTCAAGGACCGCCGCATCCGCGTCAACGTCCTGACCCCGGGCCAGGTCGCCACCGCCAAGCAGGCAGAACTCTTCGACGAGGCCACCAAGCGCCAGTTCGAGTCCCTCATCCCCCGCGGCCAGATGGGCCGCCCCGACGAAATCGCCACCGCCGCCCTCTTCCTCGCCTCCGACGACTCCAGCTACGTCAACGGCATGGAACTGGTCGCCGACGGCGGCACCACCGCCATCTGAACCGACGACCCACAACCAGGGCAGGACATCTCATGAGCAGCATCAGCATCATCGGCACCGGGAACATGGCCCGCACCATCGGCGCGCGGGCGATAGCGGGCGGCAACGCCGTCGAGGTCATGGGCCGCGATCAGTCCAAGGCCGCTGACCTGGCCAAGGCTCTCGGCGGCGGCGCCACGACGGGAGAATGGGGCACCGCCCCGGCCGGGGACATCGTCATCGTGGCCCTGCTGTACGACGGCGTCGTGCCGGTCGTCACCCAGTACGGAGACGCACTCGCGGGCAAGGTCATCGTCGACATCAGCAATCCCTTCAATTCCACGTTCGACGGACTGGCCCACCGCGAGGAGACCTCGATCGCGCAGGAAGTCGCCAAGGCCGCCCCGGCAAGCGCCAGCGTGGTGAAGGCGTTCAACACCGTCTTCCGTCATGTCCTGGAGAAGGGGAGCCCCGACGTCTTCCTCGCGGGCGACAATGCGCAGGCCAAGGCAAGTGTGGAGGCGTTCGTCGAGAGCCTCGGACTGCGCCCGCTGGACGTCGGCGGCCTGAAAATGGCGCACTGGCTGGAAGGAGCAGGCGTGGTCACGGTGGGCCTCGCCAACCACGGGGTGGGGAACTTGGACTTCGCCCTCAGCATCACCGAACTTCCCGTCTGAGCAAACGGTAGACGGATCGCCGACAGGACTCGCCAATGAAGCTTGGTTTCACACTTCCCATAGTCGGGCCCGCTATTGAGGGAGGTGTTCGAAGTCTCAACCCACCGGCACAGGAGCCCTGTTGGTTCCCTGTCCTGCCGCACTCGACCTCCCGCACACCCTGGTCGAGTGGGTCACGACGCTCAGCGAAACCCGTGAGGGTGACAGGCGCTGCAAACTCCCGCCGCACCGGCACGCACCTGTCGCGCTGGTGTACCTGCACCGCCACGACACCCTCGCTCGGATCGCGGCCGGCTTCGGGATATCCGTCGGCACCGACCACGCCTATGTCACCACCGTCACGGGCCTGCTCGCCGACCGGGCCCCGGGCCTGCTGAAGACGCTGCGCGAGCACGATCCCGAGTTCGCCCTTCTGGACGGCACCCTCGCCGAGTGCGACCGCGTCGGCGGCAGCCGCGCCGATTACTGCGCCAAGCACCGCCACCACGGCGTGAACATCCAGGTCGTCACCACTGGCCAGAGACGACCGCCCGGCGGGGAACTCACCCCCACCCAGCGCACCGTGAACCGCGTCCTCGCCCAGGCCCGAACTCCCGTCGAACGCGGCATGGCGCGACTGAAGTCCTGGCAGATCTTCCGCAGATCCCGCATCAGCCCCAACCGCATGACCGTCATCGCCAAAGCCATTCTCACCCTGGAGAGGCAACGCTGAAAACGCTCACTGTGTCATTGCGGATCAAGGGCAGGCCCTGAGCACACCCGGTGAGCTCCAGCCCTCCCCCCAATCGTGCGGAGGGCTGGAGCTCTTGCCTGTCATAGACATGCGCCCGGCCGGAGGCGGCCTGCGCCTCCGGCGGAGCGTGGGTCGGTAGCCGGACAGCAGGGTTGTGAGTTCAGGTCGGTGCACGAGATCGTTTGAGGCGATATTGCCGGTGCCGTCTGTTGGAGGACCTCCGTGACCGATCCTGCGCCCGCGTCGCTGCCCGCCCCGCCCTACTACGCCGTGGTGTTCACCGCCGTGCGGACCGCCAGCGACAACGGCTACGGGGAGACGGACGAGCGGTTGATGAAACTGGCTGCCGACCAGCCGGGCTTCCTCGGTGTCGAATCCGCTCGCGGTGCGGATGGCCTCGGGATCACGGTGTCGTACTGGAGAGACGAGGACTCAATTGCCGCCTGGCGGAATCACGCAGAGCACGCCCTGGCCCGTGCGCACGGACGCGAGCACTGGTACGCCTCGTTCTCGCTCCAGGTGGCCAAGGTCGAGCGCGCCTACGGGTTTACCCGCCCGGCAGATTTGTAGGTGCCACGTCACCGCAGGCAGTGCAGCGCTGTGTCCGACGGGGCGCTCCGGGCTCGGCCCAGCGAGCGCCCCGGGACTCCGGTCAGGCGGCCGGCGTGTTGAGCACGTACGTGCGGGAGGCGTTGACCTCGGTGCGCAGCGCGGGAAGGTCGACGTCGAGGACCTGACCGTTCCACTTGCGGGGCCGGCCGTTGACGAGGACGGCGCTGATGTTGCGGGCGTCGGAACCCAGTACGAGGGTGCCGATGGGGTCGTTGAGGGGCATGTTGTTGAGATCCTCGGCCTGGACGACCAGCAGGTCGGCCTTCTTGCCGGGAGTGAGGGAGCCGGTGACGTCGCCGAGGCCGTTGGTGCGTGCGCCCTGGATGGTGGCGAAGTCCAGGACGTCGTGTGTGGTGATGCGGGAGAGATCGCCGCCCGTTCCGTAGGCGGCGTTGACCGCGCGCATCCGCTGGATCGCGAGCAGGGCCCGCATCTGCGTGAACATGTCGCTGGCGAGGGCGACTTCGACGTCGATGCTCAGTCCGGGGCGGATACCGACGGCGAGCGCCTCGTCCACCGCGGGGATCGCCGTCTCCAGCCCGATCTGCGCATCCGAGGTGGGCGCCAGGGCGACCGTGGTGCCGGACTCCCCCATCGCCTTCCATGCCTCGGTGGTCAGACCGGTGGCGTGGATCAGCGTGACGTCGGGGCCGAGGATGCCGTGCTTGGCCCAGGACAGCACCGCCTCCGACGAGGAAGTGCCGAAGACCGCGTCGACGCTGACACCGATGCCCAAGTCGGCTGCGGTGCGGGCGAGTTCGGGTCCGTAGGCGAGGGCTGGTCCGGCGATCTCGTCGGTGGCCAGTGTCGCCATGCGCAGCGTGAGCAGCTGGTCGTCACTGCTGAAGTACTCGTCCTTGAGGCGGGTCAGGTCGGCCGGCCACTGGCGGTCCCACTCCCCGAAGTGCGGTCCCATGGAGGCGTGGACGCCTCGGATGCCGGTGTCCCGGAGGGCCTCGATCGCCGCGTCGGAGTGCTCCCGGGTACGGGAGTTGTGGGAGAAGTCGAGCATGGTGGTGATGCCGCTGTCGATCGCGGTCAGCGCCGCCAGCTTGGTGCCGATGTACATGTCCTGCGGCCGGTAGACCGTGGCGTAGCCGGCCAGGGTGGCCATCACATAGCCGCCGAAGTCGTCGACGTCGGGCATGATCCGGCGGAGCTGGGCCTCCCAGGCGTGCCGGTGGGTGTCGACGAGGCCGGGGGCCAGAATGGTGCCGGAGGCGTCGACGACCACCGCGCCGTCCGCGGTCAGGTTCGGTCCGATCGCGGCGATGGCGTCGCCCTCGACGAGCAGGTCGCTGTTGTGCAGGATGCCCAGTTCCGGGTCCATCGTGACGATGGTGGCGCCGGTGAACAGGATGCGCCGACGCGGATCGTCGGACTGGCGTCGCAGTTGCTCGAGAAGGCTGGCGCTGTTGGTGTCGTCGGTGTTCATGGCAGGCCCCTTTCGGGAGGCGCTGAGTCGGAGCCGAGCGGCTTCTGACCCAAGACTCGATCGGTGCCCGAGCGGGAACCAGGTCGCCGTTTCCCTAGGTGCGGCACACCCAGGACAGCCCGCGTTCCCTACGCAGCAACGGGCCGACGCCGTGACGACGCCCCGCGAAGGGTGAGTCGAGCACGGTGATCTCGGCCGCGAGGGGGTTCAGTCGAAGATCGCCCCCGGAAAATCGCTCCGCGGTGCGCCGGACGGCGAGAGACACTCATGCCCATGGATGACACAAGACGCTTCAGTCGGGCGGCAGTTCAATGGGCGGCCGGAAGTGCCCATGCCGCCTCCGCGGCGCAGGAGTTGGCCGTCGGCCTGGGCATGGTCGTACTCGTCGAAGGCGTCAGCGACCAAGCCGCCCTCGAAGCGCTGGCTGCGCGCCGCGGCCGGGATCTCGATGCGGAGGGGATCGCGATCGTGCCGTTGGGGGGTGCGACGAGCATCGGACGGTTTCTGAAGCTCTTCGGTCCGCAGGGCCTCGGACTGCGGCTGGCGGGCCTGTGCGATGTCGGCGAGGAGCCCTATTTCCGGCGCAGCGTGGAGCAGGCGGGGCTCACGTTCAGCGCCTTCTACGTCTGTGAAGCGGACCTCGAGGACGAGCTGATCCGTGCGCTCGGCGCCGACTCGGTGCAGCAGGTCGTCGAGGAGCAGGGCGAGCTGCGCTCGTTCCGTACCTTCCAGAAGCAGCCCGCCCAGCGCGAGCGCACCGTGGAGCAGCAGCTCCGGCGCTTCCTGGGTACACACAGCGGCAGGAAGGCGCAGTACGCACGCGCGCTCGTGGAGCACCTCGACCCGGCCCGCGTGCCACGGCCCCTGGAGCTCCTGCTCGCGGATGCCACCTGAAGTCTCCGAGGATGCCCCGGCCTTCAGGCCGGGGCATCCTTCGCTCCTACCAGCTCCCGCACATCGCTTGCTGATAGAGGGTCGACAGCGCGTCGTCGATGGGGTGGTGCTGCGGGGTCCCCGAAGCGTCCAGCTTGTTCCACCTCGCGAGGTTCATCGCGAGGGACACCTGCCGCTCGCCGTCGGACCGGGTCCAGGACATCGTCAGGGCGCCCCATACCGTGCCGTCGTGGCCCCAGAAGGTGCCACACCCCGGGATCGTGACCTTCTGCAGACCGAGGCCGTAGTCGATCTGCTGCCCTTCGAGGCTGATGACCGGGACCGTGCGCTGCATCTGCGCCAGCGATGACTTGTTGACGATCTCGCCGGAGAGCAGCCGGTCGTAGAAGCGGTTGAGATCTTCCGTGGTCGAGACGAGACCGGCCCCTGTCATCGCCCAGGACATGTTGTAGACGCTGTAGTCGCGCGGCGGATCGATCAAGCCGTACAGCGCCTCGTACATCCGCGAGTGCGGCCCGTTGATACGCGGCCCGGACGGGAACTCGGTGTGCTGGAGTCCTGCGCGCTCAATGACATTCCGGGTGATGTAGTTCTCTGCCGTCGTGCCGGTCACCCGCTCCAGGAGTTCGCCGAGAAGCAGGTAATTGGTGTTGGAGTACACCCCTGGAGTGCTTCCCGGCTCGCCGACGGCAGGCGCCGTCAGCCCCATCTCGATCAGCTCAGCCGGGCGGAACTGCCTGAACCGGTTGTCGTCCAGGCTCTTGGGGGACAAGTCCGGCAGAGAGGGCCACTCCTTGAACGACGGGAACGCATAGGGGAGGTACTCGGCGATGCCGCTGGTGTGGTTGAGCAGCATCCGAACCGTGATCTTCTTGCCGCGCTCCCCCGGGACCAACCGCGGCAGGTAGCCGCCGATCGGCGCGTCGAGCTGGATCCGGCCCTTCTCGACCTGCTGCAGGACCGCGGCGGCGGTGAAGGTCTTGGTGATGCTGCCGACACGCTGCCGCATGTCGGGCGTGATGGGGCGGCCGGTCTTCACATCGGCGACCCCGGAAGCGCCGCGCCACACCTGGCCGGCGTCGCGCACCTCGGCGTACACGCCCGGCATCCCCGCACGGTGGACGCCGTCCAGCGCGGACTTCAGCTCCGCAGGATCCAAGCCGGCCGATGCGCTCGTACTGGCGGCCGGTACAGCGTCTGTCGCGTTGGGCGCCGGAACTCCCGTCGCCATGCCCGCACTCACACTCAGAGCGGCCACGCTTCCACACACGACCAGTCGGATCTTCATGACAGCGTCCTCTCATGATCATGATCAATGAGTGCGACGGGGACACTCCCCGTGCTCTTCGACATCGACGGTTCACTCGGCCAGGGCGCGGCGCAGGGCGGCGCCCAGTTCGGCCATCTGCCGCTGCGAGACCTCGGCGGACACGATCGCCTGCGAACCGTGGAACGTACCCGGCCACTGGTGCAGTTCGACCGGCACGCCCGCCTGGAGCAGGCGCAGCGCGTACGTGATGTCCTCGTCCCGGTTCGGACAGAACTCCGCGCTGGCGATGTAGGCGGGTGGCAGGCCGGACAGGTCGGCGGCCCGTGCCGGGGCGGCGTACGCCGTGGCGGGTGTGGAGCCCAGGTAGTGCCGCCAGGTCGCGGCGATCTTGTCGCGATTCATCCAGGGCGTGTCGGTGAAGTTGCGCGCCGACCACGTCTCCTGCCGGTCGTCGAGCTCGGGCTGGTTGAGCAACTGGAAGCGGATCGGCGGCCCTTGCTCATCACGCGCCCGCAACGCCACCGCGGCCGCGATGCCGGCGCCGGCACTGTGACCGCCCACCGCGATCCGCCCCCGGTCGACGCCGAGCTCGGCCGCGTACTCGGCTGTCCAGAGCAGCGCCGCGTAGGCGTCGTCGAAGGCGGCAGGGAACCGGTGCTCGGGGGCCAGCCGGTAGCCCACCGAGACCACCACTGCGCCGGAGACGTCCGCGACCCGGGTGGCCCACGGATGCTCGGTGTCCAGGTCACCCATGACGAATCCGCCGCCGTGCAGCCAGACGATGGCGCCCTGTGCCCGGTGCGGGCGATAGATCCGCACCGGCACGTCCGGATCGGCGCGCACCGTGCGGTCCTCGATCTCCATTCCGGCGGTGTCCGGTGGCGGCACCGCGGCGGCCAGACCGGCGAAACTCTTGCGGTCGGTGGCCGGGTCGGTCAGATCGGCGCGGGGGAACAACGGTATGAATGCTTCGAGTTCGGGATCCATGTCGGCCATCCTCACGGTCGCCGCCCCCGAGTTCATCCGCCGTCCGTCGGTCAACTCCCCCGGATCGCGCAGCGTTTGGCGCCTCTCCTTCTGCCGGGGAGGCCCTATCCTCCAGCCATGGAGGCACTGGCCGTACGGCTGTCGCACCTGGACTCCCAAGCTGAAGGCGCGATCCGGGTCGTCATGTTCTACGACACGCTGATGCGTCGGCGAGTGGATCTCCCGGCGCTCGCCCGGGCCTCGGCGGTTCTCGCCGAGTGCGTGACCGGGATTCGGCTGCACAGCACGGGGCGGGCGATCCGCGTCTCGTCCGACGGCAGGGAAGCGTCGACTCCGCCGTCACCCGCGTCCACCACGGCGTCGATCACCCTCGACGAGGAGGAGATCGGCACCGTGTGGCTGGAACGCTCCAGCACGCCCGGCTCGCTCGACGAACTGATGCTGGACCGGCTCGCCCTGGCCGCCGCGGCGGTCGTCGAGCGGTACGGCCCGGCCCGCACCACCATGGCCGACCCCGCCCTCGTCGAACTGGTCATCAGCTCCGACAGCGACGAGGCGGCGAGAGCCCGGGCGCTACGGCTCCTGGGTTTCGCCGCCGACCTGCCGGTCCGCGTCATCGCCTTACGGTCGCAGCTTCCGCTCGACAAGATCGGCTGCCTGGTGTGCCCGGGCCGCCCGGTGAAGGCGGCACCGCTCGCCGACGTGGGAGTCATCCTGGCCACCAGGGAGGACCTGGCCAGGTTTCCGGCAGGCGTACGCGCGGGCATCGGAGCCGCCGAGAGCCCCGACCGGTCCTGGCGGGAAGCGCGCACCGCCCTCCGCTTCACCACCCCACGCGAACCCGTCATCCGCTACGCCGACCTGGGCGCGCTGGCGCTCCTCGCCGAGATACCCCAGGACACCGCGCGGGAAAATGCCGACGTGGCCGCGATCGTTCGCCTGGCTGACAACCCAGAAGATCTGGAGACTCTCGACGCCTACTGTGCAACCGGCTCCCTGCGCCGGGCCGCTGACCTTCTCCACCTGCACCACAGCAGCGTCTCCCGCCGACTCGAGCAGATCGGCAAGACCCTGGGTTTCGAACTGACCCAGCCCACCGGACTGGTACGCGCCGGGCTCGCACTCACCGCCTGGCGGCTGCTCGACGACTGAGGGCGTGCCGTGGGTTCATCCCTTCGCCAGGCGCTGCAGGAGGGCCCGGGGGCGGTACGGGATGACCTCGGCCAGCGAGATGGCAGTGCTGGTCCGGTCGACTCCGTCGATGGCGAGGATCGCCTTGGTGATGCGGTGCAGGTCCGTGGTGTCCTTGGCGACGACGTGCGCGAGGAGGTCGGCGTCGCCGGTGGTGTAGTGGACCTCGATGACTTCGGGGAGGGCGAGCAGTCCCTCATGGACGCTCTCGGGCTCGGCCTGACTCATCGTGAGCGACATGAACGCCACCAGGCCGTACCCGAGGGTGGCGGGATCGACGCGCCGGCTGAAGGGCTTCAGCACTCCGTCGGCGGCCATCCTCCGCAGCCTGGCGTGAACGGTGTTCCGGGCCACACCCAGGGTCTGAGCCAGAGCGAGAATCGTGGCGTCCGGGTCGTCGTCCAGGGCCAGAGCGATCCGGGCATCCAAGGGGTCCATCAGCGTCATGGTGCGCATTCTGCCACCTGAGAGACCTGATGCTGAGCATCTGTCGCACTCCATAGGGTCTGTATTGCGCGGATGCCCCGGCGTGAGGTCAAGGTGGCGGGACGTTCCGCACCCCCGCCCTGATGAAGGACCGCCGCCATGGCCTCGACGACGCATCCCACCGGCACCGGCAGTTCCTGGATCGTCGTCGTGTGCGCCGGGGTTGCTGCCGGGCTGCAGGTGTGGAAGCTGCCGCCCGCGCTCCCGTACCTGCGGCACGACCTGTCACTGACCCTCGTCCAGGCCGGGACCCTGCTGGGGATCGTCCAGCTGGCCGGGATGCTCGGCGGACTCGCCATCTCGCTCCTGGCCGAACTGATCGGCGAGCGACGCTGCCTGAGCATCGGGCTGGTTCTGTTGTGCCTCGGGTCTGCCGGCGGCGGCTTCGCCTGGTCGGCGGCTCCGCTGCTGGCCTCCCGGGCGGTCGAGGGCGCCGGTTTCATCCTGGTGGCGGTGACCGGCCCGGGGCTGATCCGCCGGAGCACCCCACCCGGCCGCTTCACCACAGCCATGGGCTTCTGGGGCGCCTACCAGGGCATCTCCACCTTCGCCGGGCTCATCACCGGCGCACTGGTCCTGCAGGTGGTGCCATGGCGGGTGTGGTGGTGGGCCATGGCCCTGCTCGCACTGGCGCCGCTGCCCTGCGTCCTGGCCCGCGTTCCCCACGACGGCGCACGAGGTGCCCGTGCCGCGTCGGCCGCCCTCGCCCGCATCGGCCGCACTGTCCGAGCCCCCGCTCCGTGGACGGCCGGGCTCGTCTTCGCCTGCTACACCCTCCAGTGGATGGCCGTGGTCGGGTTCCTGCCCACCATCTACCGCGACAGCGGGATGACGGGCATCTGGCCAGGCGTCCTGAGTGCCTTGGTCGGTGCGGCGAACGCCATCGGCTCGATCACCACCGCGGCACTCATGAAACGCGGCCTGCCCGCCCGGGCCCTCCTCATCCCCGCCTTCACCCTCATGGCCACCACATCGCTGCTGGCCTTCGTCCCCCACTGGCGTGCGGTGCCCGCAGGCACCACCTGGCAGTTCCTGTGCGTCGCGGCCTTCTCACTGATCGGCGGCGCGATACCGGCCGCCTTGCTGCGCATGATCGGTGAACTGACACCGGCAGGCGGCTCCGCCCCCGCCACCATGGGCCTGATCCAGCAACTCTTCAACACCGGCAGCTTCGTGGGCCCCGCCATCGCCGCATGGCTGGCCACCCGTACGGGCGGCTGGCAGTCCACTTGGTGGATGACCTGTGCCTGCGCGGCCGTGGGCATCGCCCTCAGCCTCCGTCTCAGGCCCCGGGCCACGGCTCCGGTGGTGGACGCGACGACCGCCTTGGCCACATCCACACAGGCTTCCGGGCCCTCACAGCGCCAGTGACGGTGTCTCCGCCGCAGCTTCCTACTTATCGTTGTCGTGCTGTCGGCGCACCATCTCGGTGATCCAGATCGGCGCGAACGGAGACGTGCAGCCCGGGGAGGTCGGGTAGTCCTTGAGCACTTGCAGGCGCTCACCGATGTCCATTGCACGGGTGCGGTGCTCGGCATGCTCGATACCGATCTGAGCCAGGCAGTGGTTCATCGCCCACTGCAGGCGATCCGGGGCGTCTTTCATCTCCGCCTCGATGACGTCGAGCAGTTCTGCCAGGTCGAGGACCTCGGGCTTCTTGGCCACGCGTTCGGTGGTCAGCGCCCAGCCGGCGCTCGCGACCACTGGATCCGGATCGGCGGACCAGGTCAGGCGCAGTTCTTCGGAGTGCGGGTTCTTCTTCACCACGTAGTTCACGAGCCAGTCGTGCACCTTGGGCGTGCGCGTTTCGCGCAGCATGATGTCCAACTCGTCGCGCTCGAAAGCCTTCGGGCGGCAGATCAGCAGCGCCAGCAGTCTCGCCGCGGTGTCGTCCGTCTCCCAGAGCCGGCACGCAAGTTCCTGCTGCGTCTTCAGCCGCTTCGCGAGCGCGCGCAGTTTGCTGAGGTTCACACCGTGATCGTCACCGTGTTTCTCGTTCACCTCGCGCGTCTTCGGGTCCTCGAGCCCGGCCAACTCGGCCATCACGTCGGCCACCGTCGTCCCGGCCACGTCAGCCTCCTGTCGATCACATACGGCGCTCAGCCTAGCGAGGTACGGGAGCTACAGCCTCAGCGCATCCGCACGCCGGCCGTATCCTCGCCGGGCTCCCCGGTGACACGGTCCGGAAGATCTAGTCTGGGAGGTGGAGTCTGCATGGTGGGAGATGTCGTGGATGTCGATCTGCGCAAGTTGCGCTACTTCGTGGTTGTGGCCGAGGAGTTGCACTTCGGCAGGGCCGCCGAGCGGCTGCACATCACGCAACCGGTGCTGTCCCGGCAGATCCGCGCGCTGGAGCAGGAGCTGCGCGCGCAGTTGTTCAGCAGGAACAAGCAGAGCACCGAGTTGACGGCCGCCGGCCGCCAACTGCTGGAGGACGCGCGCCCCCTGCTGGCCGCCTCGCAGGCTCTGCACCGCCGGGTCCAGCAGGCCGCCCACGGGTCTTCGGCGTTCACGGTCGGCTTCATGCCCGGGATCACCGTGACCGGCGCTGTGCGTGCCTTCTCCGCCAGGCATCCCGAGCTGAGTGTGCAGGTGGTGCGCACTTCCTGGGGTGACCAGGTCCAAGGGTTGCACGAGGGCGTTCTCGACGTGAGCTTCGTACGGCTGCCCGTCGACCGTCGCGGCCTGGAGCTGCGCCCGCTCTTCCGGGAGCCCCGTGTCGCCGTACTGCCGGCGGACCACCGGCTGGCGGGCAAGGAGTCCATCGTCATCGCGGATCTGGCGTCCGAGCGGCTGCTGCAGGACCCCGACGCCGTCCCCGAGTGGCGTGATCTCCCCGAGCGGTCCGGCGGCGAGGAGGCCGGGCCGCGGCCCTCGTTCGCCACCGTCGAGGAGAAGCTGGAGCACGTCGCGACGTCCGGGGGCGTCCTCGTCCTTCCGCTGTCCACCGCGGCGTATTACACCCACACCGATGTCGCGCATGTGCCCATCGACGACATCGGCCCCGGCGAGGTCTGCCTCGCCTGGAGCACCGGCCGCCGCTCCCCTCTGCTCCCGGAGTTCGCCGACATCGCCGCTGCCCAGCACTGATGCCCTGAGAGCATCACCGCTGACAGAAGAGGTCTTGGACGCCGGCCGAGGCACGGCCCCAGGGTGGAGGAGCGGCGGGATTCCCCCGCCGCTCCTCCACCCACAAGGACCGTGAGAGCGATGCAGATCTTCATCACAGGCGGCTCCGGCTACATCGGCCGCTCCACCATCGGGGCACTGACCGGGCACGGCATCGCCGTGACGGCGCTGGCGCGCAGCGAGCATGCGGCGCGCATCGTGTCGGACCTTGGTGCCACCCCGGTCGCGGGGTCGCTCACCGACACCGATGTCCTCCGTGAGGCGGCCCGCGCGGCCGACGGGGTCATCCACCTCGGGGTGGACTACGCCGAGGGCACCGCGGACGTCGACCGTGCGGCGGCGGAGGCGCTGCAGGACGGCGTGGGAAGTGGCCCGTATGTGCACACGGGCGGGGTGTGGGTGTACGGCGACACCGACGGGGTCGTCGACGAGGGCGCCCCGCTGAGCCCGCCGCGTATCACCGCTTGGCGGCTGGAGAACGAGAAGCGGGTGCTCGCCCGGGCCGCCACCGGAGAGCGCCCGGTGGTGGTGATGCCGGGGCTGGTCTACGGCCGCTCCGGCGGGCTGGCGCAGTCGTTCTTCGTCGAGCCGGGGCGCACTGCGGGTGCCGTGCCCTGCATCGGGGACGGCTCCAACCACTGGGCACTGGTCCACGTCGACGACATCGCCGAGCTGTACGTCCTGGCCCTGAACGCCCCGGCCGGTTCCGTCTACGCGGGAGTGGGCGGCCAGAACCTTCCCCTGTCCGACATCACCCGGGCCCTCAGCCACGCCGCCGGATGCCCGGACCGGATCGAGTCGCTGACCCTCGCGGAGGCCGTACAGCGGATGGGCCCGATCGCCGAGGCGTTCGCCCTCGACCAGCAGTTCAGCGGCGCCCGTGCGCGCCGCGAGCTCGGCTGGACGCCCACCCGTCTCGACGCCCTGGCCGAACTCGCCCAGGGCTGAACCACCCAGGGAAAGGAGTGACTGCTAGGAAGGCGGTGCCGAATGCGGGGACTGGAAGTCGTCGTGGTCGTTCTCGCGGCCGTGCTGGTCATGACGTGGCTGGCTCGCCGCCTGCGCTGGAACGAGCCGGTCCTGCTGGTGGCAGGAGGCTGCCTGATCGGTCTCACCCCCGAGTTCCGCACACTGGTCCTGCCGCCCTCGGTCGTTCTGCTGCTCTTCCTGCCGCCCTTGCTCCACTGGGAGTCGCTGACCACCTCACTGCGCGAGATCCGGACGAACCTGCGCGGCATCGTGCTGCTCGCGACCGGCCTGGTGCTGGCCACCGCTGTCGCCGTGGCCGGGGTGGGGCACGCGCTGGGCCTCTCCTGGCCGCTCGCCTTCGTGCTGGGCGCCGTCGTCGCCCCCACCGATGCCATCGCGGTGGGGGCGGTCGCCCGGCTCCTGCCGCGTCGGATCCAGACCATCCTGCGGGCGGAGAGCCTGATCAACGACGGCACCGCGCTTGCCCTCTACGCGGTGGTCGTCGGGGTCGCCGTTCAGGGACAGGCCGTCACCTGGTCGGGCACCGCCGCACGCTTCCTGCTCTCCTACGCGGGCGGTGTCGCGATCGGCGCCGCCTGCGCCACCATCGTGGTGGCACTGCGCAGGCGGTTGCGCGACCGCGTGTTGGAGAGCGCCCTGGCCGTGCTCACCCCGTTCGCCACCTACCTGCCCGCTCAACTCCTGGACGTCTCCGGCGTGCTGGCGGTGGTCACCTGCGGTCTCATCCTCAGCCAGGCAGGACCCAAGGTGATCAGCGCGGGCGCAAGAGTGCAGATCACCGACTTCTGGGAGGTGAGCACCTTCATCCTCAACAGTGCCCTGTTCGTCCTGGTGGGCATCCAGACACCCGCCATCGTGAGCGCGATCGGTTCCGTCTCTCTGGGACACGCCGTGGTCACCGCGTTGCTGGTCGGCGGCGTGGTGATCGCCACTCGCCTGCTGTGGCTGTACTCGGTGCCCTACCTGCTCCGCGTGGTCGACCGCCGCCCGGTCCAGCGCACGCTGCGCTCCGGCGCCCGGGAACGGTTCCCTGTCGCCTGGAGCGGGGTGCGCGGGGCCGTGTCGCTGGCGGCCGCCCTCGGAGTGCCGACCACCACTGCTGCGGGCCGACCGATCGAGGGACACGGCCTGCTGGTGTTCACCGCCGTGGCCGTCATCCTGGTCACGCTGGTCGTCCAGGGCACGACCATGCCCGCGGTGATCCGTTGGTCCGGACTTCGCGGCGATCCCGACGTGACCACCGAGGAACGCCGCGCCCGTCGCCAGATGGCCAATGCTGCGCTGAAAGTCCTTCCCGACCACGCCGACCGCCTCGATACGCCGCCGAAGACGACCGACGCCATTGTGAGCGAACTGCGCCAGTACGCGGCCGAGGACGCGGGACCGTCCGACACCGGGCCCGGCGTGCGGGCCGGGCTCGAACTGCGCCGCACGCTGGTCGGCGTCAAGCGCGGCGCCCTGATCCACATGCGCGACCAGCGCGTCATCGACGACATCGTCCTACGTCGGCTGCAGTCGGTCCTGGACAGCGAGGAAATCAGGATCGAGCTGGCCCTGCGTGCCTTCGCCGGCCGGCCGCCCTCACCACCGGCCGACGGCACGGCCGATCCGCGCGACAGGGTGCCCGGGGAGTGAGACACGTCGTCGGTGGCCCGGCCGGGTTCCGGAGTCAGTCGTCGCTCGGGAGCAAGGTCTCGCCCGCCGGCAGGCGTACCGCGGTCCTGACGAGCTCGTCGACCTGCGCTGCGGGAACGACGATGCCGGGTGTCTGGAGGGTCCAGCGGAAGAAGGCCTCGACGTTCATGGGGGGTGTTTCGCCGAGATAGGGCTGGACGTACACCGGTGTGTTCGGTTCACTGCGCCAACTGGTGGCGAGCGCACCGATGTTCACCGTGTCGTAGCCGAGGATGTCCAACAGCCGGGTGGCCTCTGTGTTGGCCTCCGCGTCGTCCGCGGCGATGGGCAGGGCACTGCGGTCCGGCGCGCCCGCGGGCCGGGCGAGGGAGACCAACTGGTGCGGGGTGATGTTGTTCAGTGCCTTGACGACATGGGAGCCCGCGAGGTGGCGCTGGATCAGAGCGCTGGAGGTCAGTTCACCCGCGTCCAGTTCGGCCAGGTGGCCGTCCCGCTGCGGGTAGTAGTTCGCCGTGTCCAGCACCGTCTTGCCGGCCAGGGCATCGGCGGGGAGGTCTTTGTAGGCATTGAGTGGGATGGCCGCCACCACCAGGTCCGCGGCGCGTGCTGCTTCTGCCGGTGTGGCCGCTCGGGCACTTCCGCCCAGGTCGGCGACAAGGTCAGCGAGTGTCTCAGGGCCTCGCGAATTACTGAGGACAACCTCGAGGCCTGCCGCAACGGCCAGACGGGCGACGGAAGATCCGATCATTCCGCTGCCGATGAGTCCGAGCGTTTTGGGCATGGCTTCTCTCCGTTCGTTGGTGTGGATGCCACGGCAGGAGCCGGCGGGCGGCGAGCGAGCGTGGCAGGGCCCACGCCGGTCGCGCGTGGGTGGCCCGCCACACAGCATGGAACGGCCGCGACCGCTCACCCAGGCTCGTGTTCTGCGTACTCACGGCGTGATCACCCGCGGCACGTCCCGGCGTAAAGTCGTCATGTGGACGATCGGACCGAGCTGAGCGACTTCCTCAAATCACGCCGTGCCCGCCTGCGCCCGGAGGACGTCGGGTTGCGCGACTACGGCGGAGTACGCCGGGTCGCGGGCCTGCGGCGTGAGGAGTTGGCCCGGCTGGCGGGCGTGAGCATCGCCCACTACACGCGTCTGGAACAGGGCAAGGGCGAGGCCGTCTCGGACGAGGTTCTGGACGCCGTCGGCGCGGCGCTGCGTCTGAACGCTGACGAATCGGCGTACCTGCACCGGATCGCACGGCGCCCCCGGCCCTGCGTCGGGGGCGTGGCCTCGTACGATGTGCGTCCGGGCCTGCGCTACCTGCTGGAGTCGTTCGTGATGACGCCGGCGCTGCTGGTCGGGCGGCACACCCAGATCCTCGGCTGGAACGGGCTCGCGGTAGCGGTGTTCGGCGACTTTCCCGCACTGCCGGAGAGCCGCCGCACGATCTCACACCTGTGGTTCACCGACTCCTACCTGCAACTGCACGGCACCGGTTGGGAACGGGCGGCACGCGAGCACGTGGCACATCTGCGCGTTCTGCTCGGGCGGTATCGCGGGGACGCCGAGCTCGCGGCGCACATCGACCACATGCGGGATCTGAGCGCGGACTTCGCTCGGATGTGGGCGGAGCACCCGGTCGCGCAGGTCCGGGACCGGGCCTACGTTCTGCACCATCCGGTCGTGGGCGAACTGACCCTGCACGGCGAGCTCATCGCGCTGCCCGACGATCCGGCGTGCTGGGGCCTTGACCTGTTCGCCGCAGAACCGGGCTCGGCATCCGAGCAGGCGCTGCGGAAACTCGCGAGCCTGTAGGCCGGCACGAACATCGGGGGGGCGATCCGCTGCCGCTCCCCCAACAGCTGTGCCAGAGCCGGGTTTTGATGTCACCCGACGTCACCTGGTGAGCTGCCGCCGGTCTCGCGGAGGGACCTCTCGGGGACTTGAAGCCGGGCGGCCGTCGTCGGCGCGTCCTGCGAGGCCGGAAGCGCCCGTCCCAGGCATGCGAGCGGGGACAGAGCCATCAGCACCGGGGACAGCATCATGCCTGTGGCCGTCACCACGAGACTGGTACGCAACCCCCACTCCCCCGCGAGAAATCCGCCGAGCAGCGAGCCGAGCGGAGTCAGCCCCATGCCGACAAACGTGATCGTCGCGGCCGTACGGCCTTGCATCCCGTCCGGAGTGACCGCCTGCCGGACGGCCATGACCGTCACATTCACCAACTGGCTGCCTGTCCCGAACACGAAGTTGACCGCAAGGAGCGCGGCAACTGTCGCCGCGGAGGGGCCGTGCAGAGCGGGGACGCACAGCAACACGCCGTCGCCGAGTGCCGCCGCGGACACGAGCACCACGCCATGACCGAACCGGCCCGGCAGGCGGGCGGCGAGCATCGAGCCCACGAGCGCGCCCGGCCCCGTCGCCGCAAGGGCCAGCCCGACGGCGGTACCCGACAGGTGCAGTTCCCGCGGCAGGAAGAGCAGATAGACGGTCATCATGGCCGCGAAGGAGAACTGGAAGGCGGCCGAGGCCAGGCACACGGCCCGCAGCGAGGTGTCGCTGACGACGAAGCGCAGGCCTTCATGGATCCGCTGCCACACCCGAGGGGGACGCTCCGAACGCTCCGGAATCGATTCGGTCCGGCGGATCCGTCGGATCGACAGGAACGACAGCGCGAAGAACAGCGCACTGGAAGCGGCCGCGATCGGCGCCGACAGCAGCGTCACCAACGTACCGCCGAGGGCGGGACCGCCGATCTGCGCGACGGACCGGCTGCCCTCGAGCGCGCTGTTGCCCCGCACCAGCTGATCGCGTTTCACCAGCCTTACGAGGGACGCCTGGTAGGCCACGTCGAAGAACACGGACAGGGTCCCGACCGCGATGGCGACCACGAGCAGCGCGGGAAGGCCGAGCCAACCGAAGAGGCCGGCCGCGGCGGCGGCGCCCAGTGCCAGGGTCCGGCCGATGTCCGTCAGTACCATCACCGTGCGGGTCCGCCACCTGTCCACCCACGCGCCGACGAAGAGCGAGAGCAACAGGATCGGCGCCTGCCCCACCGCGCGGAGAACGCCCACCTGGCCGGCACCGGCGTTGAGCGTCAGGACGGCGAAGAGCGGCAGAACCACCAGACTTGCGTGTTCGCCGAGTTGGGAGGCCGTCTGCCCCAGCCAGAGTTTGCGGAAGTCTCCGTCCCGCCACAGGCTCGACGACGCAGGCCGGCCGGAATCGGAAACAGCGGAGGAAGCAGAGGAAGCGGACGACACGAGGATCCCTTGGGTTGCCGAGGGCAAGGCCCGCCACCTGGCGCACGAAAGGCGCACTTACGGTTCAGGCGGGGAAGGCTCGCTGTGCCGCGTATCAAGGGCAGCACGCGATGACGGGCCGATCAGGCCTACAACGTCAACGCGCGCTCTGACGACCGGGCATGTCTTGTCTCCTCGTTGGTCACTCGCTGCCCGGACAATAGCCCCCGGCGGCCCGGCGCGAAATGCAATTGAAGATCAAGTCAGTCCTCAGGGTTCCGGCCGCGTGTTCCTGCCGTCGGGTTGTTGTTCCGTTGGTCGTCGGCGTTCCAGCTGGCCAGGAGGCGGATCGCATCGGCTTCGGGGGTACCGGGTTGAGGGGTGTAGACACTGAGGATCTGGCTGGAGACGGCGTCTATACGGAGGGTCTCGTAGGGCAGTGTGACCTCGCCGATGAGCGGGTGCCGGACGGTCTTCGCGCCGGCTCGGGCGGTTCGTACGTCGTTGGTCGCCCAGCGCGTCCGGAATGCTGTGCTGCGGGTCGCGAGCTCTCCGATCAGTCCGGTCAGGTCCGGGTCGTCTGGGTGGCGGCCGGCCTCGATGCGCAGCATCGCCACGGTGTCGGCTGCGATCCCGTCCCACTCGGGGAACAAGTCCCGGGCCCTGGGCTCGTCGAGGAACAGGAAACGGGCGCTGTTCGTCCGTCCCGGCAGGTCGAACATGGGCGCCAGGAGTGCCCGCCCCAGTGTGTTGACCGCGAGGATGTCGAACCGGCCGTTGAAGACCACTGCGGGTAGGTGGTCCATAGAGTCCAGCAGCACCCGGATTCCGGGGGTGACCAGGTCTTTCGCTGCGCCACGGCTTCGCTTGCGGGCCGCGGGGGTCAGAGCGGCGAGCAGCCGGTCGAGGTGAGCGCGCTCGTCATCGTCCAGACGCAGGACGCCGGCGACGGCGTCGACGACTCCGGCGGAGGGCCCGGTCGCCTGGCCGCGTTCGAGCCGCACGTAGTACTCCGGGCTGACCCCGGCGAGCAACGCGACCTCCTCCCTGCGCAGGCCTTTCACCCGACGGCGGGTGCCCTGCGGGGGAAGGCCGGCGTCGGTTGGGGTGACCCGGGCGCGGCGGGTGGTGAGGAACTCGCGGACCGCCGCCCGCGCGGCCTCCTTCTCGTCCATGGGATCAAGGATAGGCCCGGCCCACGTCCCGGAAGGGGTCCCTGTGAGTACCCCTTTTCGCAGTGCCTGTCGGGATGTGGTGAACCGATGTTGGCTGGATGTCGGCGAGATCGAGATCGACGCCCGGATGCCTCGGACGTCAGCCCTCGCCGCTTCCCTCTGATGCACCGTCCTTCGACACTCTCGACGAGAAACGAGTTCTCTGATGCAGCACGCCATGCTGGGGAGCCTGCGGGTTTCCCGGATCGGCCTGGGTGCCATGTCCATGGCCGGCACCCTCCTCTCCGGGGGCGGCCTGGACGACGCCGAATCCATCCGCGCCGTCCATCGCGCGCTCGACCTCGGCGTCACCCACATCGACACCGCTGAAAGTTACGGCCCGTACCACAGCGAGGAGGTCGTCGGTCAGGCGCTGGAGGGTCGGCGCGACCAGGTCGTCCTCGCCACGAAGTTCGGCATCCTGTCCCATTCCGGGGACGGAACCGGCCTGTTCGACAGCAGTCCGGCCAACATCCGCACCGCCGTCGAAGGCTCCCTGAAGCGCCTGCGCACCGACCGGATCGACCTCTACTACCAGCACCGGGTCGACCAGAACACCCCCATCGAGGAGACCATCGGCACCGTGGCCGAGCTGGTCACCGAAGGCAAGGTTCTGAGTATCGGCCTGTCCGAGGCCTCTCCGGACACGATTCGTCGCGCGCACGCCGTGCACCCGATCTCCGCGTTGCAGACCGAATACTCCCTGTGGACCCGCGACGTCGAGACCGAACTGCTGCCCCTGCTCCGCGAGTTGGGCATCGGCCTCGTTCCCTACGCGCCACTCGGGCACGGGTTCCTGACCGGCCAGATCCGTACGCCGGAGGAGATCCCCGACGGCGACTGGCGCAAGACCAATCCGCGCTTCATCGGCGAGGCCTTCTACCAGAACCTGCAGCTCGTCGAGGAGGTACGGAACATCGCGGCCGAGGTCAGTGGCACCCCGGCCCAGATCGCGCTGGCCTGGCTGGTGGCCCAGGGCGGGGACATCGCCCCGATCCCCGGCAGCCGGCGCGTCGCTCGCGTCGAGGAGAACACCGCCTCCGACGGCATCGTCCTGACCGCCGACCAATTGCAGCGGCTCGACACCCTCACGCCGGCCACCGGCGCCCGACACGACGACTTCAACGAGTCCACGATCGACCGCTGAACCAGCGTCAGCGCGTGTGCCTCAACCAGCCCGAACACCGGACCCCAACGGGGTTCTCGACGCACGAGAGTCTTCGCCTCAAAGGAGAAACGCCATGTCCGCAGCCACATCACTGACCGAGCAGAACCGCGCGATCGTCGAAGGCATGTTCGCGGCGGCGAACCGCGGCGACGTCGAGGGAGTCTTTTCCTTTCTGTCCGAGGACGTCGCGGTCATCGAGCCGGTGTTCCTGCCCTTCGGGAAGACCTACCACGGCAAGGACGAATTCCTCGGCCTCGCCCAGGTCTTGCCGAACTACATCGAGGTCTCCTCGATCACGGTGTACTACACCATCGCCGACGGCGACCGGGTCGCGGCGTGCGTCGGTATCAAGGACGTCACGACCGGAGAACTGACCCACTTCATCGAGCAGTTCACCCTCAAGGACGGCAAGATCGTCGAGAATCGGGTGTTCTACCACAACGTCGGCTCCATGCTCGAAAAGCCCAGGGTCGTATAGCGCGCACTCGAACTTGCTGATCGCCCTCCAAAGTTCCTCACCCAGTAGAGGAACTCGCGGACCGCCGCTCGCGTCGCCTCCTTCTCGCCCTTGAGATCGGGGACGGCCCTGCCTCTGAAGCGCTTCAGCCTGGCCGTCTCCGGATGGCTCGAGCTTCAATCCGCTCTGCGGGTAACCAGCCACACACAGCCCAGGCTGATCAGAGTCAGCGCCGTGAGGTAGAGGGCGATCGGCGTGGTGGATGCCCAGCTCGTATAGAGCGCCGTGGCAACGGTCGGCGCAAGGCCGCCACCCAGTATCGATCCCAGTTGGTAGCCGAGAGAGGCCCCGCTGTAGCGGATCTCGGCCTTGAAGAGTTCCGAGAACAGTGCCGCAATGGGCCCATAAACGACGCCCATGAATACCGCCGTCACCAGGAGTGCCAACAGAATCAGGGCGGAGTTCGCGGTGTTGATCATCGGGAACAGGAGGAGTGCGCACCCGACAAGGCCTATGGAGCCGACCCTGAGCACCCTCCGCCGGCCATGTCGGTCCGAGAGAGCGGATGCCCAGGGTATGACCGCGAGCCAGACCATGGATGCGATGAGTGTGAAGACCAGGATGCGATTCCTGCTCAACTCCAGCACGGCGGTCGTATAGGACAGCAGGTAGGCCATGAAGATATAGCCGACCGCATTGATTCCGATGAAGGCCCCGGCGGACAGAGCCACTTCCTGCCAGTTCTCCCTCAGCACCGTCACGATGGGCATGCGCTGCTCCGACTTCGACTGCTTGACTGCCTCAAAGTCCGGGCTTTCAGAGATGGTGAGCCGAATCACCAGACCGGCAATGACCATGACGGCGCTCGCCAGGAAGGGGACTCGCCATCCCCAAGCCAGGAAAGCTTCGGAGCTGAGATTGGTCGTGAGGCCGAGGAACACCAGGTTGGCAATAATGAGCCCTCCTGGCACGCCCATCTGCGGGAAGCTGCCGTAGAAGGACTTCTTGCGATCCGGGGCATGCTCGACAGCCATGAGGACTGCTCCGCCCCACTCGCCACCGACCCCTATCCCCTGGATGAAGCGCAGGGTTACCAGCAGGATCGGGGCCCAGACGCCGACGGTGGCGTAGGTGGGGAGCAGTCCTATTCCCACCGTGGCAATTCCCATGGTGAGGAGGGAGATCACCAGCATGGACTTCCGGCCGACCCGGTCGCCGAAGTGGCCCATGATGATGCCGCCCACCGGACGGGCCAGGAATCCGACCGAGTACGTGGCGAAGGCAGCCAGGGTTCCCGCTGCGGAGGAGACGGCGGGGAAGAACAGCGGACCGAATGCAATTGCCGCAGCCATGCCGTAGATGAAGTAGTCGTACCACTCGATGGCGGTTCCGACGAAGCTCGCTGTGGCCACCCGCAGCGGGCGGACCCTATTTGGCGCGACTGTCTCGGGGAGGTTTCTGTCGATGGTCACTGCTGTCTCCTGACAGGGTGAATGGTGCCGCCGCAGCTGTTCATCGGGGCTTAAGAGGGAGATACCAGGGCGAAGTCAGGGATGAACTCGCCCAGTCGCCAGGCCAATCGAGGCGGTCCGTCACTGCCTCGATTACGGCTGGATGTGCCCTGCCAGCTAGTGCACTGAGCCCAGCTTTCTGGCTGGCTCGCGCAGTTGGACTGAGCTGGTCGACTCGAGCGGAACACTGCACAGCCGGCTTCCGCGGGAATCACTGGGTGAGTGATACCAACAGCGTCGGCAGCAGGCGGCGGAAGACCGAGGCATGGTGGCGCCCGGGCCGCTCCCGCCAGCCGGAGACAGAGACTCTGCAGCTGAGTGGACTAGGCCTTTCATCGTGTCGGCGGAGACTTCCGGGGCGGTGGTCGATCGTCGCCCCGGTCTCCCGACCGAACGATTGGTCGTTTGGTGATTGGTAAGTAAAGGCAGCCATGCAACCGGTGTCAAGAGAGTGGAACGGATGGAAATTTGCCCAGCCGGCAGCATCACTGAGGCAATCGTTGACTGTCGCCCCTCAACGCCCCGGCTGCCGCAGGGCTGGCGTTCGCCGCCTTGGGCAACTCAGGCTCGGACACTGCCGCGTAGGAGCGGGCAGTCACGTCCTCCATCCGTCCCCGCCCAGGAAAGCGATGCTCCGTCGATGACAAACGGAAGGGGCAGTCGGGCAGGCGCTCGACCGCTGCGAGGTTTGCTGCTTTGCATGACTGCACAGCTGGACTGTGGCCGTGAACTCGCGCAGCCGGATCCAAGATGTACCGCCCAGAACATTGCTCCGGGCGGCACGCCCATGCCCGCGTTGCCCGCTACCGACCTTGATCAAGTGACGTCGGGGCGTTCGGCTGCACTGTGAACGCGGGTGACTTGGCTTGGCGTGCGGCAACTGCCATGACGATGACGGAGAGCAGGACGATTCCGGCGCCGACATAGAGCGGTGAGGTGTAGCCAAAGCCCGCAGTGATGGCCACGCCCCCGAGCCAGGCGCCAAGCGCGTTCCCGATGTTGGACGCGGACACATTGGCGCTGGCGGCCAGTGCCGCCCCGTGGGCGTAGTCGGTGACGCGAGTGATCATGCCGGGCACACTGGCGAACCCGAACACCCCCATCAGAAACACCAGTATCACCGAGGCGGTGGCACTGTCGGCCAGCAGGCCGAACACGGCCAGGGTGATGGTGAGTCCGAGGAGGGCGAGGAGCAGCGCGCGGTCACGGTCGCGGTCGGCCGCTCGTCCGCCGACCAGGTTCCCGACGACCAGGCCGACGCCGTACACCATCAGCAACCAGGCGACATCCGCCGGGGAGAAGCCACCGACCTCGGTGAACGTGTAGGCGATGTAGCTGAACGCACCGAACATCCCGCCATAGCTGAGCGCGGTGGCCGTCAAGGTCAGCCAGACCTGCCAGGACCGGAAAGCGCGGAACTGGGCCCGCAAGCCGTCGGGCGGCATCGGGTCCGCGCGGCCCGTCACGGTCGGCGGCCGCGTCTCTCCGGCGCCATTGGGGACGAGGGCGATGATTCCCGCCAGCGCGAGCACACCGATCGCGGTGACCGCCCAGAAGGCGGCTCGCCAGCCCCAGCGCTCGCCGACCAGCGCACCGAACGGCACGCCCAGGACGTTCGCAAGCGTCAGCCCGGCGAACATGACGGCCACCGCGCGGGACTTCTTCTCCGGCACGACCAGACTGCGAGCGACCAGCGAGCCGATACCGAAGAACGAACCGTGGCACAACGCCGCGACGATCCGCCCGAGCATCATCACCGGATAGCTCTGTGCGAGAGCGGACAGCAGGTTGCCGATGACGAACAACGCCACCAGGCCGACCAGGATCCCCTTGCGGGGCAGCCGTGCCGTTGCCGCGGTCAGCGCGATCGCCCCGATCGCGACACTCAATGCGTACCCGGAGATCAGCCGGCCTGCGGCCGCCTCGGACACCGCGAAACTCGACGCCACCTGCGGCAGCAGCCCGGCGATCAGGAACTCGGTCAGACCGATACCGAACCCGCCGAGTGCCAGCGCGATGAGTCCTCTCGGCATTCGTCGCTCTCCGATCGCGCGCCCAACGAGCCGCGGGGGTACGGGACTTCCGGTCGCGACTTTCAGATCGCCCGGATTTCGATCCGCACACGCATGGCCGCGTGCCGGGACGCTAGGCACCGAGGCACCACTATTCCATTACTTGTACGTAGGTCGTACGGGTGTCGGTCGCTGCCATTCCTGCCGGAGGCCGTCCTGTCCTCGGTTCCGACAACGCGCGATCGATGGTGCGACATGACCGTGTGACGCCAAAGCCGCAGTGGTCTGTTCGTCGTGCTCACGCAGGATCCGCATGAGTCGCTCACCCACGGCGCCGACCCACTCGACCCGCTCAACCCACTGACGAGATCATGAACAGATGCCACCGACCGAACCAGCAGCCCGCCGGCTTCAGGATCGTGCCGTTCTCTGGACCATGGGCGAGATCCGCGCAACCGACGTCGTCACTGCTGCCTGTGATGCACTCGTTGCCGGCCTCGACAGTCCCGCCTTGCGGATCTTGGCCGCGTGCACGCGCGCGGAGGCGGATTACGACGTCCCCGACCTCCTTCCCCCGGCACTCGACGAACTGGGCCTCACCTTCCACTCAGCGGGAAGCGTTGCCGGGCAGGAAGCCGCCGTACGAGCACTTGCCGCCCGGATGCTGGCCGGCGAGCTGACGCCACGCGAGCTGGCCTTCCGGATTCATCAGCGCTTCGGGCACGAGCTGCCTCTGGCCGAACAATTCGCCAACCTGGACGACGACTACGACGTCCTCGAATACGGCGACAGAACACCGGAACAGGTCGACGCCGATGTCACGGCCGAAGCTCTTCGGGTTTGCACAGCTCCTCGTGTTCCAACCGAACCCACGGGTCTACCGACCTGAAGCAGGCCGGTGGACCCGCGGGTTCAGGCTGAGGGACCTTCAGTTTTTGCCGCCGACCGCCATCCGCTACGCGGAGCGGGTGGTGCGCCACGCTCCGCCGGCCAATTTGCCGGAGCCGCTGCGTGGGCAGTCCGGTCGGGGGTTACAAATCCATGGAGCGGCTGATGATCTCCTTCATGATTTCGGAGGTGCCGCCGTAGATCCGCTGGACGCGGGCGTCGGCGTATCGGCGGCAGATCGGGGACTCCCACATGTAGCCGTATCCACCGAACATCTGCAGGCAGTCGTCGACGACCTGGCCTTGTAGTTCGGTGGTGACGAGTTTCGCCTCGGCGGCCTCGTCCGCGGTGAGTGTGCCCTGGTTGTGCGCGAGGACGCAGGCGTCGACGAAGGCCTGCACGGAGGTGATCCGTGCCCGCATCGCGGCCAGCCGGAAGCGGGTGTCCTGGAACTTCGCCAGCGGACGCCCGAAGGCGGAGCGCTGCTTGGTGTAGGCGACCGTCTCCCGCAGCGCCGCCCCGGCGTCGGCCACCGCACCCATGGCGAGGACCAGCCGCTCCAGGGCGAACTGCCGCATCAGCAGGGCGAATCCCTGATCCGGCTCGCCGAGCACGTCGGCGGCCGGGACGTGGACGTCGTCGAAGAACAGCTCGGCGGTGTCCCAGGTCCGCAGGCCGAGCTTGTCGAGCTTGCGGCCCCGGGTGAAGCCGGGGGTGTCGGCGGCCACGAGGAACAGGCCGATCGAGTGGTCCTCGCCGGTGCGGGCGGCCACGACGACGAGATCGGCGTTGATGCCGCTGGAGATGAAGGTCTTGGCCCCGTTGAGCAGCCAGCCGTCCCCTCGCGGGGCAGGCACCGCGTGAGTGCGGATGGCGGCCACGTCCGAGCCGGTACCGGGCTCGGTGATCGCGATGGCGACCAGCGTCTCGCCGGAGACCGCGCGGGTGAGGTGCCGGGTCTTCTGGTCCTCGGTACCGAATTCGGCGAGGTACGGGGCGACGACGCCGGAGTGCAGCGGGACCGCGAAGCCGGACTCGCCGGCGTTCGCCAGTTCCTCGATCATGATTTGTTCGTACCGCAGGTCGGCCAGGCCCAGGCCGCCGTACGCGGGTTCGGCCCATGGACACAACAGGTTCTGTTTCCCCGCGAGCCGCCAGATGTCCTTGCCGACGATTCCCTCACGCTCCCAGTCGGCTTGCCTCGGCATGACCTCGTGCTCGACGAAGTCACGCCATGCGGTCCGGTACGCCTCGTGGGCATCGTCGAAATATCCGTCTCTGATCACAGGCCGACGGTAGGCGGGCGGCACATCGGGCCGTCATGACCGCAGCGCTCGCAGTCATTGACCTGCGTGTCCGGCTGAGTCCCGTACGATCGGCGGTCATGCCCGCACCTCCCGAGGACAACGCGCCTCCCGCGTACGGCGCGCCGGCCCGCTCGGTCGCCATCCACCATGTGCGGGCCTCGCTGCGCGGAGCCGAGCGGCACGGCGCGGACATCACCGCGCTCCTCGAACGGGCGGCCATCCCCCCGAGTCTGCTTGAAGTGCCGCTCGCCCGGGTGTCGCCCCAGCAGTTCGCCCGGCTCACCAAGGCGGTGTGGCAGGCACTCGACGACGAGTTGCAGGGCCTCGGGCCACAACCCCTGAAGGTGGGCACCTTCGCGATGATGTGCCATGCCGTGGTGCACTGCAGCCCCGATCTGCGCACCGCGCTGGACCGTGGCGGCGCCTTCTACCGGCTGTTCCCCGGCGGACCCCGGTTCCATCTGGAGGAGAAGCCGGCGGTAGAGACCGACGCGCACGACGAGGCGCGGGTTGTCTTCGACCTGAGCGCCTTCGACGACCCCGATCACTACCTCGCCGAATCCGCCACCGTCGTCGCGCACCGCTTCGCCGGCTGGCTGATCCGCCAAAGGATCAACCTCACCCGGGTGGAGTTCAGCCACCCGGCGCCGGAGCACGCTCTGGAGTACGACCTTCTGTACGGCGCCCCATGCTCTTTCCGAGCTCCCCGCACCGCCCTCGTCTTCGACCGCGCGGTCCTCGATCGACCGGTGCTCCAGGACGAGGCAGCGCTGCTTGCCTTCCTGCGCCGTGCTCCCGGCGATGTTCTCGCCCGCCTGGACTACGGCAGCACCGCCGCCGCTCAGGTGCGCCGGCTGCTCGGGCAGTCGCTGCCGGACCGGATGCCCGATCCGCAGGAGGTCGCGGCACGGCTGGCGGTGAGCGCGCAGACCCTGCGCCGTCGGCTCGCGGCGGAGGGCACCTCCTTCCAGCGGATCCGTGACCAACTGCGGCGTGATGTGGCTATCGCGGCGCTGGCCGCGGGCTCCGTCTCCATCGAAGACATCTCGCAGCAGTTGGGGTTCTCCGAACCCAGCGCCTTCCACCGCGCCTTCAAACGCTGGACCGGCTCTGCCCCCCGCTCCTACCAGCCGGGCGGCTGAGCCACTCGCCGTTGGCGTACGCCCAGGTCAATGACCTTGAGCGGCACGGTCACGGCACCGGCCCGGCCGGGCTCGTACCGTCTGTCATGCAGGACATCCACGACAGGCTGCTGTTCATCGAGGCGATGGAGACCGTACGTAGCCTCGACCAGGACGTCCTCACCTCAGTCGGCGACGCCAACGGCGAATGCTTCCACCCCGCGCGGAAAGCCGACCGCGGCGAGGGTTGCCGACCGGGCGACCCGCCACGTATCGAGTCTGGAGAGAGCTACGGCATGACGGTGGTTGAAGAAGCAGGGCTCGGGCGCGTGGGGATCTGGACTGCGAGCCTGGACGCGGTACCTCCGGCGGCAGCAGGGCAGATCGCGGCCGAGCTCGAAGCCCAGGGCTGGGGCACCCTGTGGTTCGGCGAAGCCTACGGCCGGGAGGCCTTCACCCAGGCAGGGCTGCTGCTCGCCGCCACCGAGCGCATGCGCGTGGCGACCGGCATCGCCAACATCTGGGCCCGCGACGCGGTCGCGGCCAACGCGGCGTCCCGCACGTTGGCCGCGGCCCACGGCGGGCGGTTCGTGCTCGGGCTCGGAGTCAGCCACCGGCCACTGGTCGAGCGGGTGCGCGGGGGCAGTTACGGCAAACCGGTCGCCGCCATGCGCGAGTACCTCACGGCGATGGCGGAAGCGACCTTCTACGCCGCCGAGGCCGAACAACCACGCCCGCCCGTCTTGGTCGCCGCCCTCGGTCCCCGGATGCTGGAGGTGACCCGCGAACTCGCGGACGGCAGCCACCCGTATCTGGTGACACCGGCCCAGACCGCCGAGGTACGGGCGGCTCTTGGGCCGGACAAGCTCGTGGCCGTCGAGACGGGCGCCGTGCTCACCTCGGACCGCGAGACCGCGATGCGTCGGGCGCACGCCCACCTGGACATCTACACCGGTCTGCCGAACTACCGCAACAACTGGCTGCGGGGCGGCTTCGACGAAACGGACCTCGTCCGCGGCGGCTCCGACAGGCTGGCCGAAGCACTCATCGCATGGGGCGACGAAGCGGCGATCCTCAGCCGCGTACGCGAGCATCTTGCCGCCGGAGCCGACCACGTCTGCGTCCAGGCCCTGATGGAATCGCCCCTCGACGTACCGACCGAAGCGTGGCGCGAGCTCGCACCCGCACTCGTAGGCGCGTGAACTGGGCCGTCTCGGTGGCCTCCACGGTCGTGCGCGCTCACCGGTACGCGGCCGGAGCCTTGCCGCAGTACGGGCGCCGGTCGAGCACGGCTTCGCCCGCCTGAAGAACTGGCGCGTACTCGGCAAGCTACGCACCGACCCGAAGTGGGCGACCGCCCTGGTGAGGGCTCTGCTGGTCCTGACGAACCGCGAAGTCTCCCGGTGACCGACGATCTTCGCCGAAGCGTGACGGGCGCCGATGGTGCCGGGTCGCCGCCCGCCGCCGAGGGGGCGTTTTCTGAACGCCATCCTCTGCGTGAACCGGACCGGGATCCCCTCGCGTCGCCTCCTGCTCGACTACCCGCACAACGGCACACGGCATGGTAGGTTATAGGTCGACCACTAATGTAGGAGTGAAAATGACAGTCACGGAAGACGACGCCGCCCGCCGCGCCGCTGCCCAGCACGCCGTGGCCGAGCACCTGCGCCTCACCGCTGCCGGACACACCGAGGAGTGGGTGAAGTTGTTCGCCCCGGACGCGGTGCTCGAGTTCCCGTACGCGCCGACCGGCGTGCCCCAGCGGGTAACGGGGCGAGACGCACTGCGCGCGCACATGAGCAACTTTCCCGAGACCTTTGACGTGGAGTTCGTCGGCCTGGTGTTCCACGAGACGGTCGATCCGAGTCTGGTGATCGCCGAATTCCGCTCGAAGGGCACGGCGCTGCCGACCGGCAAGCCGTACGAGCAGACGTGCATCTCCGTCGTCCGGACCGATGACGACGCGCGCATCACCCACTACCTGGACTACTGGAACCCGCTGGTGGCGATCGAGGCGCTCACGCCCCACGACGTGCCGTCCGGCTCCGACCGCAGCGTGGCTTTTGGAGGCTGAGGGGAGCCGTGTTTGACTGACGCCCATGCCTGCCGCCGGTACCAGCACGAAGAGTGACGAACGACGTCGGGCCATCGTGGCCGCCGCGGTCGACTGCTTCGCGCAAAAGGGTTTCTACGGTACGACGACGCACGAGATCGCAGACTGGGTCGGCGTCTCTCAGCCGTATCTCTATCGCCTGTACCCGAACAAGGAAGCACTGTTCGCGGCGGTGGTCGACCACGTGTCTGTCGTCATGACCGACACGCTGGTCGCTCACTCGCCGGCGTCGGGTGGGGCCGGGCCGGCGCCCGAGGCGGCGTTGGACGCGGCGCGCGGCGCCTACGCCGCGCTCGTCGCGGACCGGAACATCCTGCGTTTCCTCATGCACGCGAACTGTGCCGTCGGTGAGCCGATGGTGGAGCAGGCCGTGCGCCGGTGCTACGCCAAGCAGGTTGACACCGTTCGGCAGTTGCTGGGCGACGACGAGGCCGTGCGGCGCTGGTTCGGCGCCGGAATGCTCGACAACGTGGTGGCCGTGCTAGGTCTGGCCGACATCGATGAGCCGTGGGCGCACGTCCTCACCGCTCGATGACCCGACACTGGCAGTTCGGCGCCGACGGTCCCGAGTCCTCCTCGTAGGCCAACTCGGCCGATGGAACTCG
Source organism: Streptomyces sp. NBC_00554 (assembly GCF_041431135.1). NCBI lineage: Bacteria > Bacillati > Actinomycetota > Actinomycetes > Kitasatosporales > Streptomycetaceae > Streptomyces > Streptomyces sp. NBC_00554. Next base: position 398,796 of record NZ_CP107799.1, read on the forward strand.
GCTTCTTCAGCCGCGGGCGTGCTTCGTCCGGGTCAGCCTCCTCCCGGGCGGGTGTCGGGGTGACGGCCGCGGCGGCCTCCGCCGCGGCCCGGTCCTGCTCGGCCAGCCGGTTCAGGACCCGGCGATCACGAGCTCCTCCCTCTCGGCCTGGACCTCCTGTAGCTGCTTGGCCAACTGCGCAGCGAGCGTGTCCAGTTCACTGCGGCGAGCCGTGATCCGCTCCAGCTCCCTCATCCCCACCCTCCCACGCTCTCCCGGCGTACCGACCCGGCCCTGCCCGGCCACGGATCGTAAGAGCGGCACAGCGGTCGGCGCAGCACAAACCGAGGACCGCTCCGAACGACATGTCAGACGATCTTCGCCGTGGACACCGGCCGACAACCAGCGTGAGTAGCCCTCCCGACCCTCACATCAGATCCGTGACCAGCAACTTCACGATGCACACCACTCAATGTGCGGTCGGATCCGCCCTCTTGCTGATCTTCCTTGCCTTGTTGTCGGCGGGGGTCGCCGGCTGAGGAAGGCTGGGCAGGAGCAGGCAGAGCGGGACAGCGGCGGCGGTAAGGGCCACGGACCACCAGAACGCGTGGTCAAAGCCGTTGGCCAGGGCATTGGGGGTGTGGGCGTCGCCGATGTTCTGTTGGAGGATGACGATGAGGATGGCGATGCCCACTGCGCCGCCGATCTGCTGGGCGACGCGGGTGATGATGCTGGCGTCAGGTATCTCCTCGTGCTCCAGCCCGACGTAGGCGGCGCCCATGGGCGCGATCATGGCCGCGCCCAGGGCGATGCCGCGGATGAACAGCGCGGCCATGAGCAGGATTTCGCTGGTGTCGGCGGTGACGAAAGCGAACGGCACGGTGGACGCGGCGACGAAGGCGAAGGCCACGAGGGCCACCGCGCGCGGGCCTACGCGGTCCATGTACCTACCTGCCAGGCCGCGGGCGACGAGGGCGCCGACCCCCTGGGGGATGAGCAGCAGTCCGGCGCCGAGCGGGGTCGCGCCCCTGACCTGCTGGAAGTACAGGGGCAGCAACAGCATCGATCCGAACAGGGAGATGCCGCCCAGGAAAAGCAGGGTGGAGGACGAGGCCACCGAGCGGTGCCGGAACATGCGCACGTCGACCAGGGAGTCGGCGGCCCGGGTGAGCGCCCAGGCGGTGAAGCCCCCGACCAGGGCGAGCCCGGCGAGCAGCGGAATGAGGACCTGGGCACTGGCGAAGCCCGTGCGGCCGTCAACCTGGGAGAGGCCGTAGAGGAGGGTTGCGAAGCCCGGGCAGAGCAGGAGCAGGCCGACGGCGTCCAGGCGGGCGCGGGGGTGGTCGGGTGCGGGTCGGTCGTCGGGCAGATTGCGCCGGGCGAGCCACATGCCGACGAGGCAGAAGGGGATGTTGATGAAGAACAGCCAGCGCCAGTCGGCCAGATAGAGGATGAGGCCGCCGAGGACGGGGCCGAGAATCGGGCCGAGCGCCGTGGGAACGGTGATGACGGCCATGACCTTGCCGATGTTGCGGCCCTTGGTGGCCTGTACGAGCAGGGTGTACATCAGCGGCATCATGATGCCGCCTGCGAGGCCCTGGACGAGGCGGAAGACGATGAGGCTGGTGGCGTTCCAGGCCAGGGCGCTCAGGATTGAGCCGCCCAGGAACCCGCCCAGGGCGACGATCCACAGGTGCCTGCCGCCGAGCCGTGACTGGGCCCATCCGGCGAGCGGGATGGTGATGAAGACGGCCAGCATGTAGCCGGTGCTGACCCATTGGATGGTCGACAGCGGGGCGTCGAGGTCTTTCGACAGGTCGTTCAGAGCGACGCTGACGATGGTGGTGTCGAAGACGACACCGAGAGCGCCGACGATCAGGGTGATCGCCATGCGCCACACGGCAGGGTCTACGCGGCCGGTTTCGGCGGGGGCGGGCCCGGCCTGGTGGGAAGTGCTCACGGTCGGCACCTTAAGATAGAGAAGCCTTTCTTACTCTGTTCAAGGTAAGCCGGTACAGTAAGAAAGACAAGTCTATCTACATCAGGAAGGGCGCGATGGCTCAGCGGCGCCACGGAGCAGCACTGGAGACGGCACTCCTCGATGCGGCCTGGGACGAACTCACCGACAACGGCTACGCCAGATTCACCATGGACGGCGTCGTCAAGCGCGCGGGCACCAGCCCTCCCGTGCTCTACCGCCGCTGGTCAGACCGCGACGAACTCATCCGGGCGACCATAGTCCACGTCCTCAAGGAGTCCCGCCCCGGCGTTCCCGACACGGGAAGCCTGCGGGAGGACGTCCTCACCCTCATGCGGGAAATCGCCACCGCCCATGTGCAGCTGGTCACCGTGATGTACGCGCACCTGGCCAGCTACTACCGGGAAACCGGAAGAAGCCCCAGCGACCTCTTCGATCCCGTCGCGACGGGCCGCAAGGCAGCGCTCGACACGCTCTTCGACCGCGCCATCGATCGCGGCGAGATCAAGCCGGAGCTCCTGACCGAGCGCATCAAGACCCTCCCCTTTGTCCTGCTGCGCCATGAGATTCTCTCGACCTTCGCCCCGGTGCCCGATCACGTCCTCGAGGAGATCGTCGACACGATCTTCCTCCCCTTGGTGCACTGACCGCCCGCGCAGCCCACGATCGATGACTTCGTGGCACCAACCTCATGGCGCGCCACAGCCAGGGTCTGCCTCTTGGAACCTGCGGTGCGCATGGTGATGCACGCCGTATGGATAACCTGTGTCGGCCCAGAATGACCTGGTGCGAAACTTCGGGCCATGACCTCACCCGAGCTCAGCGAACTGGACTATCTCCGGGAGATCGAGCGCCTCGCCAACCGCGTCAGCGTGGAGGCATCCAACGAAGGATGGCTCTCGTTCGAGGCAGACCCGGAAGAGTCGACACCGCTCCAGCGCGGCGTGAACACGCTTGCTCGGGCACTGCGCAGGTACCACTTCGAGGGCGATGGCTGTACGGAGGAGGATCGGCCTCTGGTCCGACTCGTCGGAGCCTCAGTGCTGAAGCCCGGGACCATGCCGGCCGGGGTGGACGAAGGGTACGAAGAGGTGTGCGCTCGGATCGGTGTGGAGCCGAGGTCTGCGGGCTGGGCGCTGTGGAACACCTGGAGCGACGGGGAGTTGAAGGTGACCATGGTGGTGTCCGCCGTCGAGACGACGGAGGGACTGTTGGAGAACTGGTCACGCGGGAGGGCAATCGATCCGGTGTCACCGTTGCCGTCCCAGATCGCGTTCGTCCGCCAAGGCTGGATAGGGCCCATGACGTTCTCGCCACGGGGCGTCAGCCGGACGGGCCTTGGCGGTGAGCCACTGTCATAGGTTCCGGATCGTCGGTCATCGTCGGGTCCAGATGAGGATGGCGGCGAGGCGCAGCGCGGCCTGGTGGGCGGTGGCGAGCTTGTCCGTTCGCATGGCCAGACCGCGCCCCTGTTTGAGACGGTTGACGCATCGCTCGACGGTGTTGCGCTGCTTGTACGCCTCAGCATCGAGGCCGGGCGGGCGACCCCCGGCGCGACCTCGCCGCAGGCGGTGACCGACCTGGGTGATGGGTCTGCACATGTCGCGATGTCAAAGGCTGGTGCGATGTTCATGCACATCTACGGCGCGTGTGCGCCCTCAGGCGAACGCGTTGCCCTTGTCGGTCACGTCGGTCACGGTGTTCACGGTGTTCACGGAGTGCGCGGTGCTCCGCTCGGTGCCGGCCATCAGGGACCAGGTGCCGAGCCGCTCACGGTCCACACGTGAGTGCCTGTTCCTGAACCTCACATCAGCAGCTCAAGCAACGCCAGCCCGAACTTGACCATGTGCCAGGCGAGTTCGACCGGTCAGGTCTGTGTCGGCGCTGCCGGTTGATTCGGCAGCTCAGTGACCGTATGTCAGAACTGGGTGGTAGGTATCGACTGTGGATACCAATGACTCCCGCCTGCCATCTGTCGATCACCCTGCCGAGATCGCTTTCAGACGCGGGTGCCAGGCCCTGGACTCGGGGGACTGGGAACGCGCACACAGCCTGTTCGAGGAGGCGGTTGGCGGTTCCGGCCCGCAGATGCTCTGGCACGTGGCCGAGGCATGCCTGGAAACCGACCAAAGCGCATTCTTGATGCGTCGGGCCGTGGTCTCGGAGAGCGAGCCGGGCGGCATCACGGTGGACCCGGGCGCGCTGCGCATCCTGGGGGGCAACGGCGATATGTTTCAACAGCACTGGGAGATCGCCGTCGAGTCGAACGACCCGGCCCGTGCGGTCGCGGCGCTCACCGCCGCGGAACGCCGCCTGGGGTGCGTGCTCGAGGACGGCCGCGAACTCTCGCCGGAGGAGGCCGACGATGCCATGGCCGACACCGACCTCTACAGCCCCAACTACGTCGCCGTCGACGACACGGTCCCCCGCGTGTGGATGGACTGCAAGGGCGGGATGTTTCCGCACATGGCCCGCACCGCGCTGCGCATCGTGGCAGACGAACTACGCAAGGCCGGGGTACGGCACGCACACTTGTTCACCCGTCCCGCCTCGCACCCCTCAGGCGGTTAGCGACGACCGTCGGCGGGGCTGGCGCCGTTGGACGGCCATCGCCGGTGGCAGAAACCTGCTGGCCGTCGAGATCACTTGGCGAACGGTGAAGATCTCGTATCAGAGGTCATCGAACAGCGTCTCGAACGGGTTGGCTCACCTGGGGATTCGCCGGATGTGGGGGCGGCCTTCGTCTGATCATGTGCTCCGACCAAGGTGCACGTGACCAAGACGAAGGCCGTGAGGGTGAGTCTGCAGCTTGACCCGCTGCTTGCCGTGCGGATCGGCGTCGATGGGCGGCGATCCGCACGGGCGGTGTCGTCGGGCATCGCCTTCGAGGCGACCTCCGGACGGCGCGGAAAGTCCGTTGGCTCTCGTCGGGTTCGCCGCCGGCCGGCTGTTCTCGTGGACAGCGCCTGAGCGGTGGCGCGCCGAGTACCGATGAGGTCCTGCATGCAGTCGGGTGTCCGCCACATCCGGTCGTCGTCCGGTGGCGAATACCTCAGGGCAACGACGTTTGCCGCAACCCAGTTCGGAACCAGCCCGAGCCATCTGCACAGGAGGTTCGCCAGTGACTCTTCATGCCCACCCACGCCCGCTCAAGCTCACACTCACCCTGATGGCCTGCGCCACGTTGACAGTTGTCGTCCCCACGGGGCTGGCCACGCCCGCGCAGGCCGCGGACCGCTGCAACACCCCCGGCCACGCCTACCTGACCAAGCCCGGCAGGATCTACTTCTCCGGCTACAACGGGGACGGAAGCCTCGGCGTCCCGACCTTCCACACCTTCCGCGGCGACACCTTCCGCCTGGGCGGGAACGGCGTTCTGCCCGGCACGCCGATCCGATTCCAGGCCGTGAACGTCGATACCGGCGCGCAGATCAACTTCTACCGCGGCCAGCCGCTCTACACCACCCGAGGAGCCGGGGACAACTGCGTCGTCAACGAAGAAGGCCCGCTCACGGTCACCGCACCCTCCGGCACCTACCGGGTCACGGCGCTCTACGACCCGGGGAACACCCCGCCCACCCCCGGAGACATCGTCGATCAAGTGGTCAACGTCGTGGTGTCCTGACCCCGCAGCACTGGCGGCCGCCCGTGGACGGCCGCCAGCCGACGGAAAACGCACAACACCGACGGACGGCCGAACGGACCACGCGGAACAGCAACATCCGACGCCAGTCCGATCAGCACGCTGGGCCCAGAAATCCGAGTGATCTGTCCGATGCCCGCTAGGAGTTGATCGAGCCGGCGCTGTCCGCATGGCGCTTCGAACGCCGCAGTTGGGCCCTGGACTTCGGCCGGCCGACCCAGCACGATCTGCGCGAGATCATGAACGCGATCCTCTACGTGGACCGCACCGGCTGCCAGTGGGCCTATCTGGGCGACCACAGCGGGGCAAGCCGGTCGACCGCAGGTGTGGGCGCAGCGCTATTGCACCCACGGTCACACTGACGGCTGCCCGGGGTGGCACAGCGCTCCACTTGGCCATTTCGGAGACACGGTCGTCTCGGCCGGCCCCACGGCTGGGTCAGCCCGGCTTGACCGCCAGCGTCGCAAAATAGTGCGACATGTATTGGGCGGACTCGTTGGATTGGTGCGGTGCTTCTGCGAAGCCGGTGAGGACGAACCCCGCGGCGAGTTGCCCGCCGATCTGGTCGGTGAGGGTGTGGCTGTATTCAAGAGCGGCATCCGCGCCGAACTTCGTGGCGCGTTCCTCGGCGGAGTACTGCGTGACATCGCTGTAGGGCAGCTTGTGCACGACGTTCAGCTCGCCGCGCTCGTCGAGCGCCTCGTGGTCGAACAAGTACACATCAGGGTTGAGGAAGCCCGCGAGCAGAGTTCCGCCCGGTCGCAGGACTCGGAAGCACTCACGCCACACCGGTGCCAAGTCTGGTGCGAATAGGTTGGAGACCGGATGGAATACGACGTCGAATGTTGCGTCGCCGAAGGCGTTGAGGTCGCGCATGTCGCCTAGGACGGTGCGCAGCTCGAGTCCGTCGCGCGCCGCCACCATCTGGTCCTGGCCGAGCTGGCGGGGTGAGTTGTCGAATACGGTGACCCGCGCCCCTGCGGCGGCGAGGATCGGACCCTGCTGGCCACCGCCGGAGGCCAGGCACAACACGTCCTTGCCGGTCAGGTCCGTCGGCAGCCAGGAGCGGTCGACTGGCTCACGCCCGATGAGAACAATCGACCAGTCGCCCATGCGGGCGCGCTCGACATCCTCAGAACTCACCGGCCTCGACCACTCGTTGCCCTCTTGGACATACTTGTCCCAGGCTGCCCGATTGTGGGCAACGGGGTCGACAACAATGTCCTGCACGTTCAACTCCCTGCTACAGCCAAGCGGACACCTGCGGTACTGACAGTTCGGTGCCGCCAGCCAACACGATTGCAGGGTGCGGGCTCAACGAAATTAGCGGGCATCGAGGTGCCCACGGGCTCGACGGGTGGTCGCGCAGCGGGTGCGTAAGCGCTGGTTGCCGGGGTTGCGGAAGCCGTAGGCGTCGCGGGCGATGGTCTTGATGACCCGGTTGGTGCCTACGGAGCCGGCGTTGGTGATCCCAGTGCGCAGGAACGCAAGGATCTCTGGCCACCATGTCTCGACGGTTGTGGCCAGGCGCTGCAGTTCGGGAAGGTCGGCGTCGGCGCATCGGCGGTAGAACCGGTACAGCAGATCGCGGACCTGTTCCCGGTCTGGGCGGGTCAGGGCGGTGGCAAGCAGGTCCAGGAGGTCTTCCTTGGCGTTCCACGCAACGGTTATCGGCGCGCCGATCACCCTGGGCAGGTTGGACAGCTCGTCGAGGAAAGCGTCGACGTGCTCGCCGCGCACACGGGCGCGCGAGAGGCGGGCTGTCCGCTCCTGCGGGAGGACCGCCGGGTGATGCGCCTGGTCATCAGCGTGATCGCAGCCCAGGTGATCAGAGATTCCGAGTGCTGGATGAGCCGTTCGTAGTCGCGGGCATGACGGCGGGTTTGCATGATCCAGGCGAGTGAGCGTTCGACGACCCAGCGGTGGGGCAGGATGACGAACCCGACGGCGTCATTTGGACGGCTGATGGTCTTGAGGGTCAGATTCAGATGTTTCTCTGCCCAGGTCACGAGCTGGCCGGCATAGCCGGAGTCGGGCCAGACGATGGTGATCTCGGCGCCCAGCGGGCCATGAAGTTGTAACAGGTCTGCCAGGGCGGGAAATCGCGGGGTGGGGCCCTCCCACTGGCATCCGCTGTCCACGACGTAGCAGATCGCGCCGACGACCTCACGGCGCGGGTGCTTCTCGGGGCGGGCGTCCCCCCTTGGGGGGCTCGCAGGCCGGCGGCGGGAGGAGGGGCTCGATGAGGGCCATTCGTTGCCGTAGGTGTCGGAGGGGTAGCAACGGTGCCGGGACAACTCAACCTCCCTCCCGAGGGCGGGGGTTGGGGGGCCCGCCGTGCCGTGCCCCAATCCGGTCAGGTGTCGATGTACTCGGCGATGATGCCGAGCGTGGACTCGACCGAGCCGAGCTGGGTGTTGAGGGCGCGGCGACCTACGGACCGAACGGCGACTCTCCACACCCGTCACGTTGCCGAGAACACCTCATTGAGGGGAGCCCATGGCGATGCTCCACAGCATCGACCGCAGGAGCGCCTGCTGGGCGGCCGGGATGGTCGCCAGCCGCTGATGGATCGCCTCATCGCGCGCCGCGGCCACCTTGTCGTGCAGGGTGAGCCCTTCGGCGGTCGCCTCCGGGATGCGGACCCGGCGATCACGTGCGGAGAAGGTGCGGACGATCAGCCCCTCCCGCTCCAGTCGGTCCAGCAGGGAGACCAGCGTCGTCTTGTCGATGCCGAGCTGCGCACCGATCTCCGACTGAGTGAGTTGCCCCCCTTCGCCCACCAGCGCGAGGACGAGCCAGTCCCGCATATCTGCGAGGCCCGCCTCCCGGCACACCGCGTCGAAGACGTCACCGAGCGCGGCGGCGGCCCGGTGCGTGAGCCAGGTGAGATCCGCGGTCGAGGGGCCGCCGGTGAGCGCACACATCTCTGCCGGCACTGTCCGCCGATCGTTGGGGGCCACGCGTCACCATCCTGGATTCTCTGGGGCGTCCATCCAGCATAATATGATCCAGGTCGGGATTTTCTTAGTCCAGATCATCTTGCTTCGGATGATCCGAGGTCGTATGTTTGGCGCCCAAGGTGCTCAAGGCACCCACCAGGTACGCCCTCACACAAGGAACAGCCATGACTTCCGACCTCGAATCCCGTATCCGCCGGCTCGAAGACCGCGCCGCGATCAGTGACACCGTCATCCGCTACGCCGTCGCGATCGACCGCGCGGACTGGGACCTGTACGCCACCTGCTTCACGGACCCGGTGCACATCGACTTCTCTGCCGCGGGCATGCCTGCGAACGACTTCGCCCGCGACGACTTCGTCCACTTCGCCCGCGGCGGCCTCTCCGGATTCACCGCCCGCCAGCACCTGAGCCCGAACCACGTCATCGAGTTCGACGAGCACGACCCCGACCGGGCCGTCTGCCACTCGTACATGTACGCCCAGCACTACCTGGAGGGGGCCGAAGGCGGGGACTTCTTCCTCATGCGCGGCACGTACACGAACCACATGCGCCGTACCGCGCAGGGCTGGCGCATCGAGCGCCTCGTCCAGGGCATCGGCTGGTCCGAAGGCAACCTGAACGCCCCCGCCGAGGCAGCCGCCCGCTTCCAGGCGGCCGACGCGACCGCAGCCTGAACGTCGGTGGAAGAAGCCGCCTTTTTCGCCAAGGACAGAAGGACAGAAGGATGACAGCACACAGCTCCCCGGTCATCGCTCCGCCGGCCGAAGGCCCGGTATCGGGCATGGACGGCTTCTTCCACCGGTACGCCGACGTCAATGGCACACGCCTGCACTACGTTGTCGGCGGCGAGGGACCACTGGTCGTGCTGCTGCACGGCTGGCCGTACACCTGGGCGGTATGGCGCCGTCTGATGCCGCTCCTCGCCGCAGCCGGTTTCACCGTCGTCGCCCCCGACCTGCGCGGCACCGGCGATTCCGGCAAGCCCGACAGCGGCTATGCCAAGAGCGAGGTCGCCGAGGACGTCCGGCAGCTCGTGGGAAGGCTCGACCCGGCAGGCACCGGTGGCACCGGCCGGTACGACGCCGACCCCACCGGCATCAACCTGGTCGGCATGGACATCGGCGCCATGGTCGCTCACGCCTACGCCACCGCCCACCCCCGCGAGGTCCGCCGACTCGTACTCTCCGAATCGGTGCTGCCGGGCTTCGGACTCGAAGAGCTCATGAACCCGGCCACCGGCGGCTACTGGCATTTCGGCTTCCACATGCAACTCGACATCGCCGAACTGCTCACCGCCGGCAAGGAAGCCGCCTACCTCACCCCCGCTTGGGCCATCGGCTCCCCCGCCGGCGGCCTCACCGACGCCGACCGCGCCGAGTTCCTCCGGCACTACGCCGCCCCCGGCGGCATGCGCGGCGGATTCCAGCACTACGCCACCCTGTTGGAGGACGGCCGGGCCATCCGCGCGGCGAGCACCACCAGACTGCCCATGCCCGTCCTCGTCCTCAACGCCGTTCTGGGCCTGCCGCAATCACCGCTCCTCGAAGGCGTCCGCCAGTTCGCCGACGACGTCCGGGCCGCCCTCGTCCCCGACAGCGGCCACGCCTACCCCGCCGACAACCCCGCCTGGGTCGCGCACAGACTCGCCGCCTTCTTCGCCGCCCCTGCGGCTTGAACGCCGACCGCGGTTCCGCGACACCCGGCTGATCCGCTGCACCTGCCAGGGCTCATTCCGGTGCCCTGCCCGTCCGGTCATGCGGACCGGATGGCAACGGGCGCCTGGGACTCTGATCGTCAGACGGCCATGGGCGCCATGTGATGCCTTCAAACACGCGTACGCGCTGAACCTGCCGACCAAGAATTGCGTTGACCGAGGACGGTCACGGTGTGAGACCGTCGCCTCGGTCGGAATCAACGGCATACGTGGGACGGTGAGCGGTGGCTGGCTCGGACATGACCCGTGACCTTCAAATGGAGGAGAACTCGTCCGATCCGCCGCTGTGGACAGCGGACTTCCGGCTGTTCTTCACCGCCCGCACCACCTCTCTACTCGGCGACGCCATGCTCCCCGTCGCGATCACCGCCGCCGTTATCCGCGCCGGATACGGGGCGAGTGGGGTGGGCTACGCCCTCGCCGCGCTCGTAGCGCCATTCGCAGCATTGATCATCTTTGGCGGGGTGATGTCCGACCGCTTCGGCGCTCGGCGGCTGATGGTCGTCTCGGACGCAGCCCGGTTCTGCTCTCAGGGAGTGCTCGCGCTGCTGTTCCTGCTGGGTACGCCGCAGTTGTGGCAGATCCTGGTGCTGCTGGCCCTGATCGGGGCGGGCAGCGCAATCTTCCAGCCGGGAGTCGCCAGCATCACCCCGCTCATAGCCCAGGACGTACAGAAGGCCAACGCCACCCTCCGTATCTCGGAGTCTGTCACCGTCGTCATCGGACCGTCGCTGGCCGGCCTCCTGCTGGTGATCTCCTCACCTGCGGCGGTGGTCGCCCTCGACGCTTTGACCTATGCGGCCAGCGGCGCCTGCCTGATCCTGATTCGCTCGGTCCCGATGGGCCCGGCCGAGCGGCACAGCGAATCGTCGTTCCGGGCCGATCTCGTCGAGGGATGGCAGGAGTTCCGGGCCAGGACCTGGCTGTGGAGCGTCATCGTCGTCTTCATGCTCTGGCAGCTTGCCGGTGCCGGCCCCGCTATGACGCTCGGCAACAGCACGCTCGTCACCGACCACGGAGCATCCGTGTTCGGCCTGGTCATGTCGTCCCTCGGAGCGGGAAGCGTGCTGGGCGGGCTCATCGCGATCAGGCTCCGTCCGCGGTATCCGCTCCGCGCCGGCGCCCTCTCCATGCCCCTTTGGGCGTTCATGCCGTTGGGTGTCGCGCTCGACCTTCCCGCACCGCTCATCGCCGGGTGCTACGGAGTGAGCGGCGTGGGCATGGCCTTCTGGATCGTCATGTTCCACACGAGCGTGCAGACCCACATCCCTCAGGACGTCCTCGGCCGGGTACACGCGTACGACGCGGCCGGCTCGCTGGTGATGAAGCCCGTCGGGCAGGCGGTGGCCGGGCCGCTCGCGCTCGTCACCGGGGCCGTGCCACTGCTGTACGTGTCCACGTCCATGGCGCTCGTCGCCTGCGCCCTGCTGCTGGCGATCCCGGCCGTACGCGGCCTGAAGAGCGTAAAGCGCCAGGAGTTGTCTTCAAATGTCACGCGCACATCAGGAGCGATGCGAGAGTGACGGCTGCTCGGTAGGACTTGGCGGACTTGCCATAGCGGGTGGCGATGCCGCGCCATTGCTTCAGGCGGTTGAAGCACCCTTCCACCACGTTGCGACGCTCGTAGAGCCGCTCGCCGTAGGCCGGCGGGCCCGCCCCGTTGCCGCGCCGGAGCCGGTTGCGGACCTGATCGGCGCCGACCAGGTCCTCGCCTTTCGCAATGCGTGATGCCGCCGAGCGCGGCGAACCGGCCGACAACACCGGTCAGGATTCAAGAAGCAATCGCGGCCGGGGCTCCCCTAGCGTGAATGCCATGACCTCCATCGACTGCATCACCCTTGAAGTGGCCGACCCAGTGGCCGCCGAGCACTTCTACTCGGACGCCTTCGGCCTGGGCAAACAGGTGCGCCTGCGGGCCACGGAGGTACCGACCTCCGGCTTCCGCGGGTTCACGGTCTCGCTCGTGGTGTCCCAGCCGTCGATCGTCAACGGCCTCGTCGGCGCCGCCCTGGACGCCGGCGCCACCACGCTGAAGCCCGCCAAGAAGTCGTTCTGGGGCTACGGCGGCGTCGTACAGGCCCCGGACGGAACGATCTGGCAGATCGCCAGCTCCTCGAAGAAGGACTCCGGCCCGGACAGCCGACAGATCGACGAGATCGTTCTGCTGCTTGGCGTCTCGGACATGGCCGCGAGCAAGCGGTTCTATGTCGACCGTGGTCTCACCGTGGCGAAGAGCTTCGGCAGCAAGTACGTCGAGTTCGACTCCTCGTCGAGCCCCGTCAAGCTTTCCCTGTACGGGCGTAGCGGCCTGGCCAAGGTCGCCGGCGTGCCGCCGGAGGGCACTGGATCGCATCGGCTCGCAATCGGCAGCGACGCCGGGCCCTTCACCGACCCGGACGGATTCGCCTGGGAGACACTGGCGTGAGGCTCCGACATGAGCCTCGGAAGCCCAGCGGTCGGCCTCAGAAGGCGTGAGTGCCGACGGGCTGCCACTCAGCTCACCGACCGGCTTCGTACGTCACTTGCGCAGCCAGTAGCCGGCCCCGTTCCGCCAAGCGGTGAACAGGCCCTTCTCGCCCAGGACTTCGACGGCCTCGGCGGGGGCCGGCGAGCGGCGCCGATACAGGAGGAGCAGGAGATCCGTAAGCGGGCCGCGTACCGTGGCGGTCGACTGCTTGTGCGTGCGGCTCCATGTGATGGGTTCGCCCGTGAGGTCGATCAGCCACTCCCCCGTCCCCTCGGGGGCATCGGTGGCATGGATGTGGAGGGTGCGGTCGGGGCCGAGCAGATCGCGCCGTGCTGAATCCGACTCGTAGGCCTGCGGCAAGGTGCTGAACTCGACCCACTCGTCGAGGCCGTCGAACGCGACGTCCGCGTCGAGGATGAACGTCCCGCCGACCGCAGCGGTCGCGTCGAAACGGTGCACGACGGTTTCGTACGTCATGCGGCGCGCCCAGAAGTGCGGGGTGCCGCCCGGGGCCACTGTCCACACCGGGACCTCCGAACCCGTCGCCCGCAGTGTGTCCGCGAGCAGGGCGGCTCCCTCCGTGAGCCAGTCGGCCAGCGCGGCAAGGTCGTCGTCCGCGTCGGGTGTGACGTCGTTGACCTGCTCGTCCGAGACGGGCTCGGTGGCCCGGGTCCGTACGACCGTCTCGGCCCAGCGGTGCGCGCCGCCGACGTGGCGCAGCAACTGGGCGAGGGTCCAGCCGGGGCAGCCGGGTACGGACGCGGTGGCGTCCGCGCCTTCGACGGCCGAGGTCAGCCGGGCGGTCTGGTCGATGATTCGGGCGGCATATCGGTCGTGGACCGGGCTGGGGCTCGGACGCGTCATGACGTCACGGTAGACAACGGGGTGCAGTCCCCGGTGGACGGTGGAGCGGCCGGCGCACAGCGCGGGTGCTCCACCGCCGTCGGTCGAGGCGTGTCACCCACCCGCCGCGGTGATGGCGCCCAGAGCGCTGGCCTGCGTGCGCCAGTCGGTCTGATTGGGGCTGGTGCCGGCCCAGCGTTCGCCGAGTGCGTTGAGGGAGGTGCGGTCGTTCGCCCAGATCGTGTCCGACTGCTTCTGGATGTACGACGTGTAGGCGGTGGATCCGGTGGCCTTGGCGAGTTCGCGGAAGTGGCGCATGAAGATGCCCTTGAACTGCTTCTGGTTGTCGTCGCAGGCCGCTGAGCCGACGTCGCAGGATTCGGTGAGCACACCGTTCCTGGTGAGCTGCGAGCTGCTCATCGCGGCGTCGGCCAGGGTTCGGGCGGTGGTGAGCAGCGAGGTGTCCCCGGTCGCTTTCGACAGCTCGAGGAACCCGCCGATGGCCAGTCCCTGGTTGTAACTCCACACGGTGCTGCCGTTGTTGGCGCAGGCCGAGGTCAGTCCGTCGTTCACCAGTCCCGCGGAGTTGATCATGCCGCTGGACTTGTACCAGGCGGCGGCTGTCTTGGCGCGCTGGAGCCAGACGGTGTCGCCGGAGATGCGCTGGTGCAGAGCCGCGGTCAGCCAGAGGTACTGCCCGTTCGTCACCGCGTTCTTGTACGTGCGCTCGCGGTCCCACCACACGCCGCCGCCACAGGTGCTGGGGTCCCAGTACCCCTGGACGTAGTTGGCGATGGTGACCGCCATGTTCAGATAGCGGGCGTCGCCGGTGTAGTCGTACGCGTCCAGCCAGGCGATGGCCCACCAGCCCGCGTCGTCGATGGCCCGGCTGGTGAAGTTGCCCTCGATCGCGTCCGAACTGCGCACGCCCGCGGGGAAGATGCCCTTGTTCTGGTCGAAGGTACGCGCGATCACCCAGTCGTAGTCGTGCGTGCCGGAGGTCTTGGCGTAGTCGATGAGGGCGGTGAGGGTCGCGGCGGAGTTCCACCAACTGCTCTTCCACCAGCCTTCGTACGGGTCGTACGACGCCATCAGCGCGTCCGCAGCCGCACGGCCCCTGGTCGGAGCGGGGCGGACCCAGGCTGTGCAACTGCCCTCGTTGTGGCCGGCTTCCCGCCCGCAGGCGCGGACCGCGCCGCCGTACAGGAGACCGCGCGGGTCGCGGGTGGCGAACATCTTGGTGCGGGTCGCGGTGGAACCGGACGGTGTGCCGGTGCGGCCGAGCGAGGACCCGTCCGGCCAGCTCGTCCCGCCGTTCCAGGAACGGTCGAGCCAGATCTCGTCGCCGGCGCCGCCGCCCTCGATGCTGCCCCAGGCCATGGAGTTCTTCTGGTCGACGTGCAGCCGGACCGTGCGCCCGTAGATGGTGGTCGACGGCACCGGCTGGTCGTCACCGGCCGCCTGGCCGGGGTCGGTTCCGTCGCAGAGCGTGTCGCAGACGGTCGGGTACACCCAGTTCGTGCAGCCCACCGTGTTCGCGTCGCCGCAGGCGCGGACCAGACCGCGTTTGCGGTTGCCGGGGTCGGTGATGTTGTACATCAGCGTTCTGGTGCCGGTCCACGTGCCGGGAACGCTCGCCTTGCCCAGCAGTCCGTCCCAGGTGGTCCCGCCGTCCCAGGACCGGTCGATCCAGACCGAGTCCCCGGCCGTGCCGCCGTCGATGCTGGCCCACGCCATGTCGTCGGCGTCGGAGACATGGAGTTTCAGCTGACGGCCGTTCAGGTCCTTGGTGGGCACCGGGAAGGTGTCCTGCCGGGCCAGCGAGGGATCACGTGTGTCGCAGTACAGGGCGCACACCGTGGTGGCCGCGGAAGCCGGCGTCGACAGGGGGATCAGTGTCGCGGCGGCGACCACGGTCGCGAGGAGCAGTCCGACCAGCCGTCGTCTGACAACGTTGTCTCCTTGCAGGTCCGTCATCGAAATCGCCTCACTCCTGGGTGGGATGGGGACACCAACGAGCACACAGCGTCGGTCACTTGACGGCCTCGCCGGCCAGCCGTGACAAACACTGGTCCATACCTGTCTCGGAGGCAGTGAACCGCCCTGGCAAGTCCCTGTCAATGACGTGAGGCGCATTCATTCCCGCCTTGAAACGTGACACACGCAGCGGGTTGACACCCCATTCACGACCCCCCATCATCGGTGCAACTTCGGCGAGCCGCCTCGCACAATCCCTTGCGCAATGAGCTTCACTCGCCGCGACGATCGAATTGAATCGATTCATTTATGATCCACTTCGGCCTTCGCACCAACCGAGCGTCAACCGAAAACCCTCTCCCCCACCTGGCAGTACCAACCCGGGAGGCAACCATGCGTCGCCGCCGCTTCACGCACTCCAGACACATAGATTTCCGGCATACCGTCGGCCGCGTCGCGGCCCTGACGGCCCTGCTCACCGCAGGTCTCGTCCCGACGGCCGCCGCGTCGACCGGGTCCAGCGAAGGGGCGCCAACAGCCGTGTCCCCAACGGCACTTGCCGCCCTGAACTATTCGCCGACCTCCCGTACGGTCAAGCCGACCGCCGTGTACCGCACCTCGGGCAGCGTCGCGAATCCGACGAACGTCCTGAGCGGCCAGTCGACGCGGATCTCCGGCTCACAGTCGGCCATCACCCTCGACTTCGGCAAAGAGGTCGGCGGGGTGGCAACGTTGTCGTTCGGCAGCACCAGCGACTCCGGCCAGCGCGTGGGCCTGGCCTTCAGCGAATCGTCCCTCTACGTGGGGAACAACAGCGACCGCAGCAGCGGCCGCGACGGCGAGGACGGGGCGCTGTACGGTTCGGCGCCCGCCAACGGCTCCTACACGGTTCCCACCGCCCAACAGCGCGGCGGATTCCGTTATCTGACGGTCTTTCTGGACACCTCGGGGTGGGTGGACCTCAAGGGCGTCAGCCTCAACTTCACGGCGGCTCCCGGGAAGTCGAACCCGGCCGACTACGCCAACTACTTCCACTCCAGCGACGACCTGCTGAACCGCATCTGGTTCGCGGGTGCGTACACCGTGCAGCTCAACACCATCGCCTCGAACCAGGGACGGGCCTGGCCGCCGCCGTCCTCGGCCTGGGACAACAGCGCCACGGTCGGTGTCGGCGACAGCGTGCTGGTGGACGGTGCGAAGCGCGACCGTACGGTGTGGCCCGGCGACCTCGGGATCGCCGTACCGACCCAGTACGCGTCCACCAACGACCTGGTCTCCACGCGCAACGCGCTCACCACGATGTACAACGCGCAGTCGTCGGCGGGTGAAATCCCCTGGTCCGGCCCGCCGTTCAACCTCACCGGGTCCGACACCTACCACACGTGGACGCTGCTGGGTACGGCCACGTACTACACGTACTCCGCCGACCGCGCCTGGCTGGACTCGCAGTGGGCCAACTACAAGCGCGGGATGACCTTCATCACGAACAAGATCGGGAGCAGCAACCTGCTCAATGTGACCCGTACGCAGGACTGGGCGCGCGTCGGGCAGGGCGGCGAGAACATCTCGGCCAACGCGCTCCTGTACGCCGCGCTCAGGTCCGGGGCCACGCTGGCCACGGTGGAGGGCGACAGCGCGCTCGCCGCGAGTTGGAACAGCAAGGCGGCCGCCATCAAGACCGCGGCGAACTCCCTGCTGTGGGACGTCTCGAAGGGCATGTACAAGGACAACCCCACCAGCGCCCTGTACCCACAGGACGGCAACTCCCTTGCGGTCTGGTACGGGTTGACCGACTCCGTGGCGAAGTCGAAGAGCATCGTCACCGGGCTGGGAGCCCGCTGGGGCGCGTACGGGCCGACCACCCCCGAGTGGGGCGGCAATGTGTCTCCCTTCGCGGGCGGGATGGAGCTGAACGCCCGCTTCACCGCGAATGACGACTACGGCGCCCTGGCGCAGATCCGCCGTACCTGGGGGCACATGCTGGACAGCCCCATCGGTACCAACAGCACGTTCTGGGAGGGGATCAGTGCCGACGGCGGCCCGGCGTACGGCGGTTCGTTCATGAGCATGGCCCACGGCTGGTCGTCCGCGCCGACCTCCACGCTGACCTTGGACGTGCTTGGCATCGCACCGGAGTCGGCGAGCGGCGCCTACCGGTTCGTCCCGCATCCCGGTGACCTGACCAGTGCCGAGGGCCGCATCACGATGCCGCAGGGCGCCGTGAACGCGTCCTGGTCCCGCAACGCGAGCGCCGGCACCTACTCGGCGCAGCTCACCAGCCCGTCCGGCACCACCGGCCGGATCGGTGTCCCCAAGTTCGGAGGCGGCAACGTCTCGGTGTCCGTGAACGGAGCCGTGGTGTGGAACAACGGCTCGTTCACGCCCACTTCGGGCATCACCGGTGCTAGCCAGGACGACACCTACGTCTACCTCACCGGTGTCGCGCCGGGCAGCTACAGCGTGAGCGCCACCGGCCTGGGCAACCCGGCGCCGCCCGAGGTGCCAGGCACCGGTGAACTGCGGGCCGGCTTCACCCGGTGCGCCGGCGAGGGCGGCACCTGCTCCTTCAGCGGCACACGCGTCATGGCCTACGGGGCCGGGTCGTACGCCTACCGGACGGTGACCGGCAGTACGGCCTGCACGAACGCCGCGTTCGGTATCGATCCTGCCGCGAACCTCGTCAAGTCCTGCTATCTGGCAGACGCGGGCGGCCCTCCCGGGTACACGGCTTGCGCCGCCGAGGGCGGCACCTGTTCGGTCCCCGGCTACAACCGCAACGTGGCCTACGGAGCCAACGGCGCCTTCTCCTACCAGGTCACCAACGGTTCCGTCGCCTGCACCAATGCCCACTTCGGTGATCCCATCGACGGTGTCGCCAAGGGCTGTTACCTGCCGCCCGAGGGCGGTCCGGCCGGCAACTGGACGAAGTGCGCCTCGCAGAACGGCACTTGCTCCGCCGCCGCGGGACAGCCGGTGAGGTACGGCGCCTTCGGCGCGTTCAAGCAGGTCACGGCCACCGGTGACACCGCGTGCACCGATGCCGTCTTCGGCGACCCCATCCCCGGTGAGTCGAAGTCCTGTTACACCGCCACCGGAGGTCCGCCCGGCTACGCCGGCTCGTGTGCCGCCGAGAACGGTACGTGCGGCTTCAGCGGAACGCAGACCGTCGCGTACGGGGCGCGGGGTCGCTTCATCTACAAGTCGTTCTCCGGCGGCACGCCTTGCACGAGCGCGGCCTTCGGCAGCGATCCACTCCCCGGTGTCGCGAAGTCCTGCTACCTCACCTCCTGACCGGCGCCACTGAATCCACGGTGTCGATCCTCAGCACCTGCGGATCGACACTCGTGAGGGCCTCACACCCCGAGGGCTTTGCTTAAGCAGGCCCTAAGAGACCCTTATGGAGCCGGGATGCTGAAATACCCGCAGTTCAGGGGTGTTTCAGCAGCCCGGCAATCCATTGGCCAAAGCAATCTTTCTGCGTAGCATCGGGCCCGTTCGGCTCTCCCCCCACACCGGACAGGAACAGAGACTGACATGATCACCCGCAGAAGGATGTTCGCCTCGCTCGCCGCTGCCGCAGTCGCGGGCCCCGGCCTCGCTCTGGTCGCGCCTCGGGCGCTGGGAGCGGTCGCACCTGACGGCTCCGGCACGAAGGCCGCGGGAGCACTCCCGCTGACCGTCTCCAACTCCACCGGCGCGTACGCCAATTCCTCGGTCCATGTCTACATCGTCGGCAACCAGGGTGGACAACAGGTGCGGGTCACCGCCGATGGCGCCCTGGCGCCCATCGCGCTGTCCGACAACGGCTCCGACGGATTCACCGACTACGCCATCCCGTTGGCGTCCAGTGGCGAGACAACGTTGTCGATCCCGTACATGTCGGGCCGTATATACGTCGCGCTGGGCAGCAAGCTGAAGTTCAAGGCCGTGACCGACGGCGCGGGCAACGCGGCGCTCCAGTACCCGGCGGGGTGGGTCACCTCCGACCCCAACTACGACGTGCTGCACGACTGCGCCGAGTTCACGTACAACGCGGCCGGGATGTTCTGCAACACGACCATGGTCGACATGTTCAGCGTGCCGATGGCGATCCGGCTCACCGGTTCCGCCGACCAGACCACCGGAACCCTGGTCCCGGGCGGGCGCGACAAGGTCTTCTCCGCGGTGAGGGCCGTCGACGCGTTCGCCCCGCTGGTCGTGGACGATGTGCGGGTCATCGCACCCGGACACGGCCTGGACGCCGGGCTCTTCGCCAAGGACTACTTCGCCTCGTACATCGACGAGGCCTGGAGCACCTACGCCGGCAAGGACCTGACGATCACCACGAACGCGGGCGCCTTCACCGGCCGGGTCGGCGGCGGCACCCTCTCCTTCACCGGACCGGCGACCGCCGCCTTCGCCAAGCCTTCCACCCGCGACGTCCTCTTCTGCGACGGTGCGCTCGCCGCCCCCAACGATGGTACGACCGGGCCGGTCGCCGCTGTTCTGGGCGCGGCGTTCAACCGTACGACGCTGGTGAGCACCGCGTCCCAGCCCACCACCGACCCGGCGTCGTTCTACCGGACCTCGCTCACCAATCACTATGCCAAGGCCGTGCACGCGGCCACGGCCGACGGCAAGGCCTACGGCTTCGCCTTCGACGACGTGGCCGACTTCGCCTCGTACATCCAGGACACCGCCCCCGCCGGGATCCGTCTGACCCTGACGTCGTTCTCGTAGAACCTCTCAGGCGTCCGACGCGGCGGGCGTCGGCACCGGGCCGGTACGGGCACGGCTGCCAAGTCGGCCGGCGGCGGGTACCAGGGCTATGGCGATCGCCCCGGTCACTCCGGCCAGTGCGAAGGCGGTGAAGCCCCAGCTCTCGCTGCCGTTGGAGGCGAGGGTGCCGACCAGTGACGGTCCGACGACGGCGCCGGCGCGGCCCACACCGGTGACCCAGCCGAGTCCGGTGGCCCGTTCGCTGTCCCGGTAGAGGGAGTTCGAGGTCGCGTACACCATCACCTGGGCGCTGAACAGCCAGACGCCGGTCAGCGCCACGACGACGTAGGTCAGGCCGAGCGGCAGGTGCGACTGGAGCAGTAGCGCGCCTGCCGCGGTCAGGGTGAACCAGATCGCCGATACCCGTACCGGTCCGAAGTGGTCGGCGGCCCGGCCGGCGATCAGCATGCCCACGATTCCGCCCGCGTTGATGACCAGCAGGAAGCTCACGGAGGACGTCATTCCGTAGCCGGAGGCCTTCATCATGGTGGGCAGCCAGGTGCTGACTCCGTAGACGAGGAGCAGTCCGCAGAAGGACGCCAGCCACAACAGCGGGGTCGCCCAACGGGATTCGGGGCGGAACAGTGCGAGGACGGCGTCCAGTCGGCCCCGGGCTCCGGCGGCCGGGCTCGCGACCGGTGTGGGCCGGGGCAGGCCGTAGCGGTCGGCGACCCGGTCGGCCTGCTCGTGGTGGCCGCGGGAGAGCAGGACAGCGGGCGACTCGGGCATGAGTTTCGCCAGCAGGGGGACGGCGATCACGGCCGGCAGCACGCCGGCCCAGAACACCCAGCGCCAGCCCGCCGAGGGGGCGACGGTCAGCCCGAGGACCGTCGCCGCCATACCGCCCGCGTGGTACGAGGTCATCAGCAGCCCCGTGGTGAGTGCGGCCCGGCGGGGCGGGGCGAACTCCATGACCATCGCGAGGCACAGCGGCATCAGGCCGCCGAGCCCCAGTCCGGCTATGAACCGCCCGGCGCCGAACAGTGTGGTCGTTCCGGCCATGGCGCAGAGCGCGGAGCCGAGGGAGAAGAGCGTCACGCTGCTCACCAGGATGGGCCGGCGGCCGAGCCAGTCCGTGATGTTGCCCGCGGTGAGCGCGCCGATGAGCATGCCGAAGGTGGTCCAGCTGCCGATGGTACCGGCGGTCGAAGGGGTCAGGCCGAGGCCGTCGTCCTCGAGCATGTGCGGCATGACGGCCCCGTAGATGTTGACGTCCATGCCGTCGAAGAACACCGCCAGCCAGCACAGGGCCAGTACCGGGAAGACGGAACGGAAGGTGTGCCGGGGGTGTGCGTCTTTAGTGCCGGGAAGAGTCATCGTCGACCCCTTGGGGTGTGAGCGGAGTGGGAATGCGGTGCACTGCTGGGAGTAGAAGACTCGTTCGCCTGATGAAGTTCTCTTCACCCGAAAACTCGTGACCGGCGGCCAAGAATTTTCGGGTGACGGGGGCGGGGTGGGATTTACGGGTGACCAGGGCGGGTCGGTCAGCCGCCGAGGTGCTTGCCGAGGAACGTCACGATGTCGCCCATCACTTGCTCCGTCGACCACTTGAGCCCGGCCGAGGAGTCTCCGCCCATGAACGACAGGTCACCGTGGTCCGCGCCCTTGAGGACGTAGCGGGTGCTGTCGACGCCCTTGGCGCGCAGCGTGTTGTGCAGGGTCAGGGTCTGACTCGGTGAGACGAGACGGTCGTCGCTTCCGTGCAGCAGCATGAAGGCGGGGTCCGAGGAGTCCGCGTACGTGCTGGGATCCGCGGCCTCAATGGCACTCGGGTCGTCGTCGAGGGACTTCTTGGTGCCGGCACCGAAGACGAACTGCGCAGAGCTGGTACCGGCGGCCAGGTACGTCTTCTGGGTCGCGGCGTCGAAGTCGGAGGCGGTCTTGGACAGGTCGCCGGGACCGAACTCGTCGACGACCGCCTGCACGTCGCTGCTCTGGTCCAGGTTCTCGCCGGCCTCGAACTCCTCGACGCCATTGGTGGTTCCTGCCATCGCGGCGAGATAGCCACCGGCGGACTGCCCCCACACCGCGACGTTCGCCGGGTCGATGCCGTACTCGTCGGCGTGCGCCCGCAAGTAACGGATCGCGGACTTCACGTCCTGCAGCGTCTCCGTGTAGGTGGCGCCACTGGTGACAGTCCGGTACTCGATGCTGGCGACGGCGTAGCCCTGCTCGGCGACGTACGTCCGCTGATTCAGGTTGCCGGTCTTGTCAGCCATGGAGAAGCCGCCGCCGGTCATGTAGACGACGAGCGGCTTCTTGCCGTCGGTCTCGGGGACCTGGAGATCCAGCTTCAGTTCCGCCTTCTTGCCGTCGGCCGTCGTCGGCGTGGAGTAGACGACGTCGCTGTGCGTGGCGACCTCGACCGTCCCGCACTGGATCTGCGCACCGGTCGGGTCGATGACGGTGCTGGTGCTGGTGTCGCTCGCCTTGACGGTCTTCGCGAAGGACAGGGACGCACCTCCGGCCGCCCCACTCGGGGCTCCGCTCGGGGCTCCGGAACCCGCCTGTCCGCCCGCCGCCTGGGAGGCCGGGCACTCCGTCGACTTCGAGGCCGACGCGTCGGCGGTCGTGCTCCCGCTGTCCGAGGAGCAGGCCGTCAGCGCCAGCCCGAGCACCACGGATGCCGCAAGTCCCATACCGGCCCTCCTGGACTTCCTGCCCCCGGCCGCCTTCATGTTCTCTTCCTTGGCCATCGTTCTCCTCCGGTCACCCGAACTCAACAAGTGGAAACTCGATTCCCACTTCCTGAGGCACGATAGCACTAAGTGGGAATGCGATTCCCACTTGTGTGCGGGCAGGGCAGTGTTCAGCGCCATGCGTGGGCTGGGATCACAGCAGGCAGTGAGGTGCCTTGAGTACGAGGAGACAAGGGGCCGGTGAGCCCGGGCGGCGGGCGGATCCCGCGGACCCGTTCCGACCGCGACGGGGACCTAGCGAGGAGCCCGTTCGCGGGCCTCGCGCTCGCTCGACTCGTCGAGCGAGTCCATGAACCCGGTGTCACCGATGGCGATCTCGGGCAGGTCGGAGGCCGCGCCGGGCTCCGCCCGAAGGCCGTCCAGGATCAGCCGCAGATACCGGCGCCACAGATCGGGCTGCCCCGTGCGGTCGGTGATCGCGGCCACCATCAGCTGAATCATGGGGATGTCCACGGGCATCACGTCCGCACGCAGCGCGCCCTGCTCCTTCGCGCGGCCGATCAAGGCATCCATCGCGGGCGTGATCCGAGCGAGGACCTGAGCCTGTCGCCGCGGGCCGACCGAGGCGCCGAGCATCACCTCGCGCAGTCCCCGGTCGAAGGCCTGGACCTCGCAGGCCTTCTCCATGCTCGTCACCAGTCCACGCCACGCGTCCGGGTCGGCGAGACCCTCCTCCGCCGCACTCGCGAGGGTGTCGACCATGTCGTCGAAGAGCGCGTCCACCAGCTCTTCCTTGCTCGAGAAGCGTCGGTACACGGTCCCCAGGCCCAGCCCGGCATGAGCGGCGATGTCACTGAGGCTCGCCTCCACCCCCCGCTCCCGGAACACCTCACGGGCCGCGGCCAGGACACGACGGCGGTTGGCCTCGGCATCCCGGCGCAACGGGGGCCGGTCAGTGCCGGGGCTCGACGCCATCTCGATCGCTCGACTCCCAGAAAGGCGGTGAATTTCCGGTTCATGCTACAGCGGACCGGCCACAGTCCCCCGCCCCCGGAACTACCGGCTTCCCACGTGCCTCACCGCGCTTTCGGCGCCGCCGTGCTCGCCCGGATCACCAGCTCGGGGTCGAAGAGGAGTTCACCGACGGGGACGTCGCGGTTGCCGACCAGGGCGAGGATGCTGCGGGCCACCTCCGAGGCCAGGCGGTCGGCCGGCTGGCGGACCGTGGTGAGCGGGGGGTCGACGAAGTCCATGATCATGGCGCCGTCGTAGCCGACGACCGACACGTCGCCCGGGACCTCGTACCCCTGGCGGCGCGCGCCGCGGATCGCGCCCAGGGCCATGTAGTCGCTGGCGGCGACGATGGCGGTGGCGCCGCGGCCAAGCAGCGAGATCGCGGCGGACTGGCCGCCTTCGACGGTGTAGGACTGCCGGACCACCCACTGCTCCGGGTCCTCGACACCGCGTCTGGCGAGCGAGGAGACGAAGCCGCTGACCCGGCGGTCGGCGGGGCGGTTTCCGACGGGGCCCGATGCCATGCCGATACGGCGGTGGCCGAGCCGGTACAGATGGTCGACGGCGAGTTCGGCGGCCAGCAGGTCGTCCGTGGAGAACACCGGCGCCTCGCTCACGCCCTCGAACTGGCCGTTGACCCCGACGAACGGGATCCGGCGGGAGCGCAGGAGTTCGTACGCCTCCGGGTCCGCGCCCTCGATCGTGTTGCTGGACGAGAGGAAGACGACGGCGGCGACGCCCCGGTCGGCGAGCGAGGTCACGAAGTCCAGCTCTTGCACTCCGCCGGGGAAGCACGGGCAGAGGATCGTTTTGAGGCCGTGCGGGGCGAGGGTGGATTCGATGCGTTCGCAGACGTCGGCGAAGAACGGGTTGGAGACGAACTCCGTGATGACCGCGATGAGTTGACCCCGCGTCTGCCGCTCGTACCCCAGGTCGGCCATCGCCTGCTCGACCGCCTCGCGGGTCTTGCGTGACACACCCTGACGCCGGTTGATGACACGGCTGACCGTGGCCTCGCTCACCTGCGCCCGGTCCGCGACCTCGGTGATGCCGACCTTCATTCTGTTCCCTCCGCCGCCCGTAGTGCCACCAGCCCCGAGCGAGGTACGGGCACGATGTGCAGCCCCGGTGCCGGCGACCGTTCGCAGTCGTCGATGATACGTCCACGTTCGTCACGGACGGTCATGCGCAACGGGCGTTGCCCGCCGGTCATCTCCACCACAAGACGGTCCGACGCCGTGCCGTTGACCAGGGTGATGTCGTCGTAGGCGGTGGTGTCGACGGGCACGATCCGGTCGCTGTGCACGGTGGTGACGCAGGCCGTTCCGCGTGCAGCGGTGACCAGGGTGCAGAGCTCGTCGGGCCGGCCGGGTTCGACGTCTCCGTGCAGCAGCACCGGCCGCAGTCGCCGCCACTCGGCGAGCCAGAACGCCAGCGTCTCGCGGTGCTCGCCGGACAGGTCGGTCAGCCGTACGGAGATCTGCGGGACGCAGTGCAGGGAGCCGATCAACTGCCGTGCCACCGCGTGCGTGGGCGCTTCCTTGTCCCACAGGAGCATGTCGCCGTGGACCGCGCCGCCGACGGCGAGCAGGGCGGTGTCGAGCGTGCGCACCCGGTTGCCGGTGGCGTCGCCCGGGCAGTCGAAGGAGCGCAGCATGTTGCCGAAGGGGGCCATGCCGGGGCCGACGTACGGCTGGCGCAGTTCGAGCAGCAACTCGCCGTCGGGCCGCAGCTGTTCGAGTGCGGCGCGCAGGTCGGTGAGCAGGACGGTCATGGCCTGGCCGACATCGCTGATGTCGGTGCCTGGGTGGTGGGCGTACGAGCCGTCGCCGCGGTACGCCATGGCCTCGTCCAGAAAGTCGATCTTGAGTCCGTCGAGGCCGTGGTCGGCGACCAGTCGGGTGCACAGGCGGATGACGTGGTCGCGGACCTCGGGGCGGCGCGGGTCGAGGACGTGGGCGCCGGGGACACCGGCGGGCGCGGGGGCGTAGGGGGTGAGTTGTCCGGCGCAGTCGGCGCCGGGGCCGAGCAGCAGCGGGGCGATCCATGCCAGGTAGCGCAGGCCCTGCGCGCGTACGGCGGACACGTGTGCGGTGAAGTCGGGGAACTTCGCCGGGTCGGGGCGCCAGTCGCCGCACCCGGCGTAGCCGCGGCCGCTGCCGTACTCCTGCCAGCCGTCGTCGAGGATGAGCACCTCGCAGCCGAGGGAGGCGGCGAGGCGGGCCTCGGCCTCGACCGATGCGGCGTCCACACGCTGGTTGAAGGCGTACCAGGTGGAGTA
Organism: Streptomyces sp. NBC_00554; assembly: GCF_041431135.1. Classification (NCBI taxonomy): domain Bacteria; kingdom Bacillati; phylum Actinomycetota; class Actinomycetes; order Kitasatosporales; family Streptomycetaceae; genus Streptomyces; species Streptomyces sp. NBC_00554. The sequence continues at coordinate 425,052 of NZ_CP107799.1, forward strand.
GACGGGCGACTTGGCGCTGTCGGGGACCGGCATGGGTGCGCACTGCGGTTGCGCGGTGAACCACTTCCGCAGCCCTCGCATGGCCGTCGCGACCGTGGGCGCGGAGCGGGCCAGCAGGATGCGGCGCGGGGTGCCGTCGGGTGCGGGAGCCAGGTGCAGGTGCACCACGTGGGTGTCGTTCTCCTCGGAGACCCCGAAGACGACATCGGTCTCGGGGACCGGGTCGGCGACGGCGAAAGTGAGCCGGGTGCGGCCGTCGTGGTCGTAGAGACAGCCGGCGGCGGTGCCGTCGACGAGGCTGACCCGTGAGCGGCCCGCCCAGTCGGCGACGAGGGTGCGCTCCCAGCCGGCGCCGGGGTGCCAGTAGCCGGCCGCGTCGCCGAGCGGCACGCTCATCCTCACCTCCGTCGGTGCCGGCCCACCGTCCGTCCGGATCTCCAACAGGGCCTGCCCGTCGCCGAGTTCGGTCAGCGTCCAGTGCGCTCCGACGCCGGGCGCGTGGGCGAGGACCGCGATGCGGACGCCGTCGAGGAGTGGCTCGTAGCGTGCCGGTGGCAGTTCGGCCGTGGTGACGGGCTGGATGGTCGTGCCGGGGGTGACACGACGGGTGGTGCTCAGGGTCATACGGAACCTCCGTGGAAACCCCGGCCTTTGGGCAAGGGAGGAATCGGACTCCTGCGGAGCAGGGCAGGAGAAGCCGATTCGCCGCCAGGGCGGATCGGCGTGGTCCCAGTTGATACCGGGTAGGCTTTCACAAGCTGGCATGTTAGTTTGTGAGATATGGCCACTCACGTGAAGCGGGCGTTCAAGTACCGCTTCTACCCGGACGATGCGCAGGCGGCAGAGCTGTCGCGCACATTCGGCTGCGTGCGGAAGGTCTACAACCTGGCCCTCCAAGCCCGTACCACCGCGTGGTACCAGCGGCAGGAGAGGGTCAACTACAACGCCACCTCGGCGATGCTCACCGCCTGGAAGAAAACAGAGGAACTCACCTACCTGACCGAGGTCTCCTCGGTCCCGCTGCAGCAGTGCCTGCGGCACCTGCAAGGCGCGTTCACCAACTTCTTCGAGGGACGGGCGAAGTACCCGCGCTTCAAGTCCCGGAAGAAATCCCGCCGCTCCGCCGAATACACCAGCTCGGCATTCCGCTACCGGGACGGCACCCTGACGCTGGCCAAGATGCGCGAACCCCTGAACATCGTGTGGTCCCGGCCGCTCCCTGAAAACGCACGGCCGTCCACGGTGACCGTGTCCCAGGACGCGGCCGGGCGCTGGTTCGTGTCGCTGCTCTGTGACGACACCATCACCCCGGCACCGGCCAGCCCAGCGGCGGTCGGGATCGACGCGGGCATTACCTCCCTGGTGACCCTGTCCACCGGAGAGAAGATCGCCAACCCGAAGCATGAGCGGCGTGACCGGGCGCACCTGGCGAAGGCGCAGCGGGAGCTGTCCCGCAAGGCCAAGGGTGACGGCGCGAACCGGGCCAAGGCCCGCCGGAAGGTGGCCAAGGTCCACGCGCGGATCGCTGACCGGCGCCGGGACTTCCTGCACAAGCTGACCACCCGACTCGTCCGTGAGAACCAAACGGTCGTGATCGAGGACCTGACCGTCCGCAACATGGTCAAGAACCACACCCTCGCCCGCGCGATCTCTGATGCGTCGTGGACCGAGATGCGGTCGATGCTGGAGTACAAGTGCGCCTGGTACGGGCGCGACCTGGTGGTGATCGACCGCTGGTTCCCCAGCTCGAAACTGTGCGGGGCCTGCGGCACGATCCGGGCGAAGCTGCCGCTGAACGTCCGCGCATGGACGTGCGACTGCGGCGCGGTGCATGACCGCGACGTGAACGCGGCGCGCAACATCAAGGCGGCCGGGCTGGCCGTCTCGGCCTGTGGAGGCGGTGTAAGACCTCAACGGGAGTCCTCCCGGACGGGGCAGTCGTCGGTGAAACAGGAAACCCAGCGGGCGACCGCTGGAACCCCCCGCCTTTAGGCGGGGGAGGAAGTCAATCCTTCACGGCACCGGCGAGGAGCCCGGCTACGAAGTGGCGCTGGAGTGCGAGGAAGACAAGGGCCATCGGGATCGCGGCGAGGGCCGTGCCGGTGAGCAGTGCGCCGTAGTCGGTCTGGTCCAGGCCCTGGAGGGAGGCCAGCGCGACGGGGATGGTGAACTCGCCTGCGTCGCGCAGGACGACCAGAGGCCAGATGAAGTCGTTCCACTGGAAGAGGAACAGGAAGATGGCGAGGGCCGCGAGCGCCGGCTTCATCGGCGGCAGGACGACCTTGAGGAAGAGCCTGAACTCTCCGCAGCCGTCCATCCGTGCGGAGTCGATGAGTTCGTCGGGCAGCGCGGCCATCGACTGCCGCATCAGGAAGATTCCGAACGGCAGGGCGAGGTTGGGCATGATGACGGCCTGGTAGGTGCCCAGCCATTCCAGGTCGACCATCATCTTGAACAGCGGGATCAGCGTGACCTGCGTGGGGATGACGAGCCCGAGCATCAGCAGCCCGAACAGCGCGCCGCTGCCGCGGAAGCGGAACTTGGCGAAGCCGTATCCGGCCAGTGTGCAGATTGCGCCCGCTGCGAGGGTGTAAATGACCGTGATCAGCAGCGAGTTGACGATGACCTGGCTGAACTGCGCCGAGGACTCAAGGGTGGAGAGGTTGTCCATCAGGTGCCCGCCGGGCAGCAGCGGCGGCGGGCTGTCGAAGATCTCCTTGGAGCTGTGGGTGGCGGCGATGATCAGCCAGTAGAACGGCAGCAGGACGGCCGCCACGGCGATGCCCAGCGAGGAGGTCACCAGGAGCGAGCGGGGCGTGCGGCCTGGCCGCGGCCGGGTGGCGGTGAGGGTCACGACTTCTCTCCCAGCAGGCGGAACTGCACGATGCCCAGGATGCCGATCAGGACGGTGAGGATGTACGCGACGGCCGAGGCGTAGCCGAAGTCGAAGTATTTGAAGGCGTTCTGGTAGAGGTACACGCCGATGGTGAGGGTGGCGTTGTCGGGTCCGCCGCCGGTCAGGACGTACGGCTCGTCGAAGAGCTGAAGGGTGCCGATGGTGGACAGCACCGTCGTCAGCAGGAGCGCGGGCCGCAGCCCCGGCAGGGTGACGTGGCGGAACGACTGCCAGGCGGAGGCGCCGTCGACGGCCGCCGCGTCGTACAGCTCGGTGGGCAGCGACTGGAGCCGGGCGAGGAAGATCACCGCGTTGTAGCCGGTGTAGTGCCAGGTCAGTGCGAGGCCGAGGGAGATCTTCGCCCACAGCGGATCGGTCAGCCAGGGGACCTCGCCGATGCCCACCAGGCCAAGCAGCCAGTTGACCAGCCCGTACTGGGTGTTGAGCAGGACGGCGAAGATGATGCCGTACGCGACGAGCCCGGTCACCGTCGGCATGAAGAAGCCGAGCCGGAAGAAGGCCCGGCCGCGCAGGACCGTCGAGTTGAGGGCGACGGCGATACCGACGGCCAGCGCCAGCATGACGGGTACCTGGACGACCAGGATGATGGCGGTGTTCTTCAGCGCGGTCCACAGCAGCGGATCGTCAAGCGCTCGCGTGTAGTTGCCTGCGCCCACGAACTCCTGGGTGCCGTTGACGTTCTCGTACAGGCTCATCAGGAACGACGAGCCGATCGGGTACAGCTTGAAGACGGCGAAGAGGACGAGCGCGGGGAGGATGAAGAGATACGGGACGGCTCGTCGGCGCAGGATCCGCGCGGTGGGGCGGGGCGCGGTCGCCGGGCGGGAGACGCCAGCGGCTGTGAGGACGCCGTCAGTGGTGGTCGTGGTCATGAGGCGAGCTCCCGTCCGGTCTGGCGGGCGAGCTGGTCGGCGGCGTTGTGCAGGGCCCGGGCGGGGTCGGCTCCTTTGAGCAGCACCTGGGTCTGCGCGTCGGCGACGGTCTTGAGTGCGCGGGCGTAGTCGGCTGAGTAATTGACCGCGGGCGAGCGTGCCTTGAGGGCGTTCAGGAAGATCTCGCCCTTGTGCTGGCCGCTGAAGAACTTCGACGGCTCGTGGAAGACGGGGGCCTCGTACGCCTTGAGCAGGGCGGGGGCGATGCCCTTGCTGCGGTAGATGGCCTCCTGCGACTCCGGCCTGGTCAGGATGTACTCGACGAAGGCCCAGGCGGCGGCCTGGTGCATGCTGGAGCCCGCGACGGCGAGATGGGTGGAGTTGACGGTCGCGGCCGTGGTGCCGCCGGGCTTCACCGCTGGTGGCAGGCGGACCTTCCACTTGCCGGATTCCTTGGGCACCAGGCCCTCGATGATGCTGCCGAACCAGGTCGGCCAGGGCAGTACAGCCGCGGTGCCGGACTTGATGGAGTTCTCCAACGCGGTCCAGCCGCCCGCCAGATCGCTGACCAGGCCGGCGTCGTTCATCTCCTTGATGAGGGTCATCGCGGTGACGGCCTCGGGGGAACCGAGGGTGATCCGGCCCGCGGCGTCGAAGTAGAACGTGCCCTGGAGCTGGAGCAGCATCTGGAAGAAGTTGGCGGCGTCCGGCTGCGAGGCGGGCTTGTCGATGCCCAGGAGATGGACCCCAGTCGCCTTCTTGATCTTCTTCCCGGCGTCGATGGCGTCGTCCCATGTCGCCAGCGCCTCGCCGTCGACACCGGCGGCCTCGAAGAGGTCGGCCCGATAGTAGAACCCCGCCGAATTGGCCTCCCAGGGAAGGGCGTTGACCTTGCCCTTGCGGGTGACGGACTGCCACATGCCGTCGGCGAAGGCGTCGCGGTAGCGATTGGCGCCGAGCGGGCCGAGGTCGGCGAGACCGTCGGGGAACTTCTCGGTGTAGGCGGGGAGATAGTCGACGCCGATGTGCAGGACGTCCGCGAGGCCCTGTCCGCCGGCCGCCATCGCTGTGGTGATCTTGTCCCAGATCGCCGGGTTCCCGATGTCCTGGACGGTGACGTCGATCCCGGGATGCTGCGTTTGGAAGGCGGGGACCAGCGCTTTCATGGCGGCTGCGGGGCCCTGCCAGCTCCAGACGGTGATCGCGGCCCGGTCCGGATCGCCGAGCCTCCCGGCCTTGGTTGCGCCGGTCACCGAGCAGGCGCCGAGCAGCGGGGTCCCTGCCCCGGCGGCCAGGAGCGAACCGCCGATCCCCAGCAGGCGCCGTCGGTCCAGACCGCCTCGCGGAGGGTCGTCCGGCGGTGGCTGATTCACGGGCGAGGCATCCATGGCTGCTCCGGGGTTCCGGCGGGTGCGCGGCTCTTGTGGCGCGGCTGGAAGCTAGCAAGCGATGGATCCGACTTGCAATAGACGGGTGAAAGCTTTCTGTCTGACATCGCTTCTTAGAGAGCATTCAGACTGCATGTCTTGCATGTTTCTTGCGCATGACCGTTGAATCTCCTCTTCGGCCCCTGCTAGCTTTCCGCCACCACTCGGCCCCCAACCCGCCGTCACCGAAGACCGGGAGACCCGATGAAGCCCTCAAGGCTCATGCTGCTTACCGCTGTTGCCCTGCTCACTCCGATGGCCCCCGCACTGACGGCCACGGCAGCTCCGGGAGACGGCGCGGCTCCCTCGCCGGACACCACCGCCGCCCCGCCCCAACTCGCCCTCCCCGACCCGGGTTTCGAGAACGGCGGCACCGGCTGGACCTTCGGCGCGGGCACCGGGGTCGGCACCGGCAACTCCCACGGCGGCGCCCGCTTCCTCTACCTGGACGCCGGAGCCGGCAAGAGCGCGCAACTGAGCCTTGTTGCGCCCCGGAACGGCAGTTACGACTTCTCCGCGTGGATCGGGAGCGCCGGCGACGGCGGCACATACACGGTCCGGCGCAACGGCGAGACCGTCGAGACGATCACCCTGCCGCAGCGTCGCGCCTACGCCCGGTACACCATCAGCCGCGTCGAGCTGAAGACCGGCGACCGGCTGGAGATCGCCTTCGGCTCCGGCAGCGCCTGGGTCAACGCCGACGATCTGATGATCTCCCCCGCCGCGCCCGCCGACCCCAAGGTCACCTCGTCCGACCCCGAGGTCGTCGAGATGTTCGGCTGGGCCAAGAAGAAGGCCAACAGCTGGGCTCAACTGCCCGGCACGACCGGCCCGATCAACGTCGACGAGTACCAGACCGGCGGCACCGGCACCGCGCAGTACGCGGCCACCTACTGGGCCGGATACGCCAACCGCAGCGCCTATTACTCCCGCGACATGACCCACCAGCTCGCCGGCGCCCACATCCTCGGCCTCGACGTCGCGAACAGGACGATGCTCCGCTCGTACGCGTCTTCGGCCACCGCCGAGCACAAGTACTTCCCGGTGTGGGCCCTCAACTTCGACGCCCAGACCTATCTGAGCATCGACTACAAGAGCCCGGACAACTACGTGCGTGAGGTGCCGGCCGTCTTCGAACTCGTCGAGAAGGCCGGACAGGCCTACCGGTGGACCGGCGACCAGAGTTACGTCGACGACCCGGCGCTGTGGGACTTCTATCTGCACTCCACCGACGAGTTCATCGACCTGCACAACGCCGCCAAGCCCAACGGCAAGGTCAAGGTCGCCGAGGGCACGGGCAACGGCATCTTCGCCGGCGCCGCCAGCTACAACGAGCAGGACGGCGACGGCCTCGCCGAGGCCGGGGACGGCATCGCCTCGCAGTACCAGGCGTATCTGGCGATGGCCACGCTCGCGCGCGGCAAGGGCGACACCGCGCTGGCCAAGACGTTCGACCGGCGTGCCGCAGACCTGAAGGCGTACTTCAACGACGAATGGAGCGGCAGCGGAAGCGGAGCCGACATGGTCCGCGCGTACACCACGTCCGGCGCCCCGGTCACCGGCTGGGGCAAGGAGAACAGCGTGTTCGTGCCGATGAAGCAGATCCTCGATCCCGGCCCGCGCAACGACGCCTATCTCGACTACATCCAGACGCAGGAGTTGGGTCCTGAGGGGTCGCCCAACATCGAGTCGACGACGTACCTGCCCGACATGTTCTTCAAGAACAACCGCAACGACACAGCCTGGACGTGGATGAAGAAGATCTACGGCCAGCGGGAGATCCAGCACATCAACTCCAGCCAGGGCCCCAACGGTGACTACCCCGAGGTGTCGTTCACCCTGGTCAGTCAGACCGTCGAGGGCCTGATGGGCATCACACCGGACGCGGCGAACCGCACGGTGACCACGCAGTCGCGGCTGCCGTCCGGCATGAAGTGGCTCCAGACCGCCGACATACCCATCGGCACGAGCACCATCACCGTGCGGCACGACGGCGCGACGAAGTCCACGCTGACGAACAACGCGCGCAGCGGCGCCTACCACTGGGAGGCCCGTTTCCAGGGCGTCCACAAGAAGATCACGGTCAACGGTGTCCCCCAGCGCGTACGGACCAAGACGGTCGACGGCGTGACGTACACGTACGCGACGCCGACGGTTCGGGCGGGGGCGACAGCGGTGGTGAAGGTGGCCGACTGAAGCGAACGCCGCCTCCTGGTCAGCACCCACTCGTTCTCCGGGCGGCCACTCACGCTAGCCGACCGGTCTAGTAAGAGATAGTCGACCGGTCGTACACTCGACTCATGGGACGAACCAGCGACGCCAGGGAGAAGATCCTCAGTGCCGCGCAGACACTCATCGAGCTGCGCGGCTACTCGGCTCTGGGTGTGGCCGAGATCTGCAAGACGGCCGGTGTACCCAAGGGCAGCTTCTACTACTTCTTCGAATCGAAGGAAGCTCTCGCGCTGGCCGTGATCGACGAGCACTGGGCCGGCCAGAAGGCCGGCTGGACGCGCATCCTGAATGAAGACGCAGTACCACTGGACCGGCTACGTCGGCTCTTCGAGGAGACGGAGGCCGGGCAGCGCGCCGGGCAGCAGAGCTGCGGCACCGTCTCGGGCTGCCTGTTCGGGAACCTCACTCTGGAGCTGAGCAACCAGACGGAGGCCATCCGCATGCGGCTGCAGGAGATCTTCGAGGCCCAGGTCGAGATGGTCGACTCGGTCATCGCCGAGGCTCTGGAGCGCCACGAGGTCACCGTGACCGATACCCGGGAGGCCGCGCGGTCGGTGGTGGCCCAATTGGAGGGGCAGGTCCTCTTCGCCAAGCTCTACAACAACACGCAACGGCTCGGCTCACTGTGGGGGAACTCCCTGGCGCTGCTCGGTGGCCGCGCGGCGGGCGGGGTCGCGGCCGGCGTCTGATGCCGGTCCGCCGCTGACGAAGGACACAGCTCGTTGCCCGCCGGTGTCTTCGTCACGGGCCGCGCCAGATGTTGTCGAAGGCCGCGTTTTCGATACTTCGCCGTTGCCGTACGGCTTCCAGTTCCGTCACCGCGTCGTGGACAGCGGCCAGTACGGTCACGACCGCTTCGTCGGCGAGGCCGGTGACCTCTTCGGTGGGTTCGTCGCGGATGCCCGCGGCGGCCGCGAGGCCGGCGAGGACGGGCTCGCCCGACGTCCAGCGGTCGGCCGCCCGTCGACGTGCCGAGGCGTCGCCCCACACGGCCGGGCCGGTCCGAATGGGATTCCAGCGGTGGCGTGGCCGGGCCACTTGGCCTTCCGCCTCCAGGGCGGCCAGGTAGGCCGCGGCCAGGTCACGGCCTCGGCGCCACAGCCAGTCCTCGATGGGCTCGTACGGCGCCTGGCGGGTGAGCGACGCCGCCGCCTCGTCCAGCAGCCGGTCACCCATGGTCCGCGGCGCTGCGGGCACGATGCCGTCGCCGTCCAGGGTGAGCGCCTGGGCGTCGATGAGGTCGATCAGTTCGGCTCCCGCGAGCGCCAGCGACAGGTTGCCCTGCTCGACGGAACGACCGGACGAGACATCCATGGTGATGATCAACAGGTCGCGCGGTGTGGTCATGACGGGCTCCACATCAGAGGCAGGTGGCGATACGCCAGAGGCATGGGTGACGATACGTCGCCGGTGCCCGACCACGCCCCGGGGGGCGAGACCGGATGCCGCGGCGGACAAGCGGTTGCTTTGGACGGGCGCCTCGGACGGAAACCGACGACCGGACGGTGAACGGTCGGCCGACCGCGGCTCGGCTCCATCAGGCGCCGAGTCTGCCCGTGTCCGGGGTGGTTTCCGCAGGAGCCGACCGTCGTACCGGGATGGCGTGTCGCCCTTCCACCATGTCGTGCGGGAAGCCGATGCGCAGCACGGCGGCGGCTGTGGCAGCCGCGAGGACCACGACGGCGGCCAGGATCAGCGCCTGGCGGTAGCCGTGGTCGAGCAGCGGAGCGACGACCAGGGGACCGAGGATCTGGCCGACGGAGTATCCGGCGGTCAGCAGCGCGACCGAGCGCGGGACCCGGAGATGGGCCCCGGTTGCGAGGGCAAGGGTGCTGATGCCGATGAAAGTCGCGCCGAACAGGACCGCGGAGACCAGGGCGGCTGCTACTCCGCCGATCAGGGCGGGCAGGGCGATGCCGGCCGCCTGGACGAGGAGCGCGGCCAGCAGCAGATCGGGGCGGGACCAGCGGCGCCCGAGCCAGGCCCACAGCGCCGAGGAAGGCACCGCCGCCAGACCGACCAACACCCAGGCGCCGCTGCCGATCCACCCCGGGGGGCTCTGCTCGATCGCGGCGACCAGGAAGGTGCCGGCGACGATGTAGCCGACGCCCTCCAGCGTGTAGGAGGCGAAGAGGGCGGTGAACCAGCGGTGCGTGCGCATCTCCGGTCCGTCGGCCGGGGCCCTGCCGGATTCGGGGGTTGGCGTGGGATATGCCTCGGGGCGGAGGTTCCACGAGACGGCGGCGAGGACCGCGGCAAGTGCGGCCGAGGCCCACCAGGCGGCCCGCCAGTCGGCAGCGGAACGAAGAACGAGGACGAGCAGGCCGGACAGTGCGATGCCTGCGCCGACGCCGCCGAAGGCCCAGCCGGGCAGGTGGGCCGGGTGCTCCCGCAGGTGGCTGAGAAGGGAACTGACCGCGATGACGAAGATCAGCGCGCTCATCACTCCGGCCAGTAGCCGCAGCGCGATCCATACGGCTGTGCTGTGTGTGGCGGGCATGGCGGCCAGACTGACGGTCAGCACGATCAGGGCGGTGCGCAGGAGAGCGGGTGAGCGGACCAGCGCGGGGGCCGCGATGCCGGCGAGCGCGCCCACGAGGTAGCCGATGTAGTTGGCGGTGGCCAGATTCGCGCCGGCACCCGCGGACAGCCCCGCCTGAGCATGCATCAGGGGGAGGATCGGGGTGTAGACGAACCGGCCGACCCCCATGCCCGCGGCGAGCGCCGCGGCGGCTTGGACGACGTGCCCCCAGGGCGAGTGGAGCGCCGCGCTTCCTCGTGCCCGGGCGTCGCGCAGGGCTCGTACGCTCATGACGAAGTCCTTGTGAGATCGCGCGGGCTTCCGGGCGGCCACGACTCACCGCCGTGAACTCGGCGGTGAACGGACGGGGAATGTGACGTCACTGCGTGGCGTCGGTCCGGCCCGGGTCGTTGGGGTGGGACTCGAGGGCGGTGACGGTGAAAGTCATCCACGGGCTCAGTGGCAGCGTGCCGAGCACCTTCTCATGGAGCTCGTCCTCGTCGGCGGCCCGCCAGACGCCGATGCTGCGCAACTCTCCGACCGGGCGCCACAGCCGCGCCAGGTTGCCGGTGCCGGCCAGTTCCCGGGCACGGACGGCTTCGGCGGCGCGCCGCCGGTCGACCTCGTCCTGGCTGGTGCCCTCGGGGACGGTGGTGGTGATCTCGACCAGGAACTCTCGCATCGTCCTGCTCCGTTCGGTCGGGCGTCCGGCGACGGCCGGGGCGTACGGGTGGTGGGAGGCCTGTGTTTTCAGAGGGTCGGCTGCCGCGGTGTTTTCAGCGAGGCGGCCGTCGCGGTGTGATCGGACGGCGGCCGGCGTACCGGGGGGCGGCAGGTTCAGCCTGTCTGCCGGGGGCGTCGAAGGACGTCCAGCTGAGCGTCGAAGCGGGCGGCCGATCGTCGGCGAACTCCGAGCCCGTCGGTCCTGCCGGGTCGGCGACCGGCTGCACCGCTTCAACCCGCCGGATACCGGCGGGGACCACTGCGCTCGCATGCCGTCGGGTTGTCATACGCTCATCGTCCGCCTGCGGCAGGGGCGCCGCCACGACGGGCTTGCTCCCTGCTGGGAGGCGTGGCCTCTCACCGACGTAGCATGACAGGCGTGGAACTGCGCCAACTGCGGTATTTCGTTGCGGTCGCCGAGGAACTGAACTTCGGCCGGGCCGCCGCGCGGCTGCTGATCGCGGGCCCCTCCCTGTCGCAGCAGATCAAGGCGCTCGAACGCGACCTAGGGGTGCAGTTGTTCGTTCGTGACCGCCGTTCGGTGTCCCTCACCCCGGCCGGTTCGGCCCTGCTCCCGCACACCCGCGCACTGCTGGAACGGGCGGAGGACCTCCAGCGGCGTGCCGGCCGACTGTCCGGTTCGGAACCGGTACGGCTCGGCTACGTCAACTGGCTCCCGCCCGACCTGACCGCCCGCGCCGCCGGGGTGGCCCAACTCCACATCGACGCCTGGATCGCGCCCTCGCACACCCAGGCCGCCCGGGTCGCCGACGGCAGCCTGGACCTCGCCGTGTGCTGGGTACGGACCGAGGACCTGGAAAAGCGCGGCCTGCACGCCCGGCTCATCGGCGCCGACCGGCTGTACGCCGTTGCAACCGGCGACGACACGAGCGACGTGGCCGCCCGGGGCACCGTCGTCCTCCTCGACGACGACACCACCTCCTGGTCGTCCTGGAACATCTATGCCGAACAACTGGCCCGGGACACCGGAGCCCGCGCGGTACACATCGCCGACAATGGCATCACCGGACCCGCGTTCTTCGACCACGTACGCCGCAGCAACCGTCCGGTCATCAACTCCCCCAAGGGCCAGACCACTCCCCTGCCGCCCGACCTGGTCCAACGCCCGATCGTCGCACCGGAGGTGCACTGGACCTGGTCCCTGGTCCGGCGCGAGAGCGAGAACCGCCCCGCGGTCCTCGCCCTCGTCGACGCCCTCTGCAACAGGGTGGGCGACCTCGGGATCCACACCCCGGACGCCTGGTTGCCCGAGGGCGACCCGCACCGGAACTAGCCGCCTGAACCAGTGACTAGGACCCGCACCGGAATTGGTCGCCTGGGTCAGTGACTAGACCGTCGCGAGGTCGAACTGCTCCCACGTCCCGATCGCCGTGCGGTTGGCGATGAGCGGGTCGGCTCCGCCGTTGTCGGCCGTCACGTACTTGCCGTTGGCGGAGGCGAGCAGGCTGACCGTGCCGTTGGAGTTGTCCACCAGTTGGAAGGTCTCCCAGGTGCCGATGGCGGTGCGGTCCGCGATCAGGGCGGAGGCGCCCGCGTCGACCGCGCTGACGATACGGCCGTTGGCGCGGGAGCGCAGGGCGATGCTGCCGTTGCCCAGGTCGATCTGGTCGAACCGTTCCCACAAGCCGACCGAGTCGCGGTTGGCGATCAGGGACTTGGCGCCTGCGCTCTCCGCGGTGACGAACTTGCTGTTGGCCCGCGCTTTGAGGGTGATCGTGGCGGTGGCCGGGGTGCCCGCGGAAGTGCCGTTGACGAAGGGCTGGGTGGGGCGGGTGGCGGTCAGGGCGAGTTCACCCTTGAGCATGCGGCCGCCGTCACCGGTCAGGCGCAGGTAGTAGTCCGAGGAGCAGGCCGTGCCGTCCTCGTCGAGGGCGAGCAGTCCCGAGTCCGTGGGGACCCAGGCCTGCGACTCGGCGGTCTTGGCGATCTGGTTCCCCTCGTTGTACTCGTCGTACATGGAGATGTAGATGCCCTGCACTCCGGCCCTGACCATGTTGTAGACCTGCCGCCACATGAAGTCCCCGTGGGCGCGCTGGCGTTCGGCGACGTCGCCGGGCAGCACGCACGGCTGGTAGTCGATGCCGTGGGCGGCGCAGTCGGCCAGGTCCGGCACGGTTGCCTGGGTGTAGAAGTTGTCGGCGTCGGAGGCGTTGCCGATCCGGCCCACCATCCACGGCGAGATCATGTTGAGGGCGTGGTAGACGTCTGAGCAGCCTGAACGCGAGTCGCCGGTGCCGGTGCGCCACCAGGTCGGCACGCCGCCGATCACGTAACAGCCCTGGCCCTTGAACCAGTTGATGACGTCGAGGCAGGCGTCCGCGCTGAACGCGTGCTTGTCGTCGTTGAATCCGAAGCCCCAGATGCACACGACAGGCTTGCCGTTCTGGAGCGCGTACGCCGAACTCTGCGTGTGGGCGGACATCTTGTTCGTCCAGTCGGTCTTGATCTCCGACTGCATGGCGGTCCAGCCGCTGACGTCGTACATGACGTAGAACTTCCGCCCGTACGCCTCGGCGGCGCCGCGCACCTTCTGGGCCATGGCGTCCCGCGTCGGGCCCTCGCTGCCGTTGGGGTTGAACCTCTGGAGCGCGGCGGTGTCGATGCCGTACTGCTGCATCCACAGGAAGTGGGCGTCCACGGTCTGCTGGTCGTACGAGGAGAACAGCGAGGCCGTGCGGCCGTTGCCGAGGTTGCCGAACGCCGTCGGGTACGTCTTCGTGATGTCGCGGACGTCGGGCCAGGCCTTGATGCCGTTGTTGGAAGGGGACGGGGTCTGGGCGCTGTTGGGGGCCCAGTGCCACCAGGCGTTGATCGGTGCGCCGTCGCCCTTGCAGGCGAACCAGCCCTGGTAGCCCACGGTGATCTTGCCGACGACGTCGCCGGGAGCGCTGGCGGTGGCGCTCGTGGTGGCCGCCGAAGCGGCCCGCGCGATGCCGACCGCGCCGAGTGCGGCGGCCGCGGTGCCGCCGGCCGTCGCGCCGAGGACCCTGCGGCGCGTCCAGGTCGGCGTGCGGTGGGACTTGGGCACATGAGGCTCCGAGAGGCGCGGGGGGATGACCTGGGCGGGGGCCCGGGCGAGGCATCTGGGGGTGCGAGAGCGGAAATCTCAAGGCGTGAGTTAAGTCGTGAGGGCCGTGGAGCGTCAAGGCGCGCGCCCCGCATGGGGGCAATGCATGGAATGGTCGCAAAGGTGAACCGTGCGGATGGACAACTTGCCCGCCGCAAGGGGCTGGTGGGGTGCGGCGGCACATTTGTTAGGAGTTTTTAAGGGCTCCATGAGCGCCCTCATATGAACGGCGACCAGGCTGGGAAGTAGTTGCCCCAGCGAAGGGAACCCCCACCATGTATGACCACGACCCGACACATGACTCTTCGCCCGAGCCCACCCCCACGGTCAGGACCGGACGAGCCTCCCAGCCCTTCCCGCGGCGGATGCTGTCACGGAGAAGTGTGTGGACCATGGCTGCCGGGCTGGCGTGTGCGGTGGCCGGAGCCACCCTCGGCGGTACGTCCGCCGCCGCGGATTCCTCGTCGTCTCCTTCCATCGCGGCCACGACCTCGCCGACCCCGACGCCCACCGGACCCTCGGGCGGCGGCCCCGCGGCCGACCCGTCCGACGGCGGTGCAACCGGCATCGTCGACACCGTGTCCACCTCGGGCTTCACCATGACGACGGCGACGGGCGTGAAGGTGACGGTGACCGAGACCTCCGGCACGAAGACCACTGGAGCCTCGGCCAAAGCCGTGAAGGAGGGTGTGAGCGTCCTCGTCATCGGGGTGGTGGACAGCGCGGATATCGCCGCGACGCAGGTCGTCGTCCAGCGCGGAGGCGACGGCGGAGCAGCGGCCGCCGAAGCGGCAGGGGTGATCGCCTTCCAGCAGGGGACCCCGTCACCGGACAAGTCGGTCGGTCACATCCCTGACTACACCGAGGGTGAAGGGACGATCATCAACGGTACGACCGCGTACAAGGCGGTCAAGGCCGCGCAGGCCGTCGTCCCCGGAGGCATCAGCGACCGCGTGGTCGAACTGAGCGGCGGTGAGTACGAGGTCCACAACATCAGCGTCAACTGGCCGCACCACGTCTTCGTCGACAAGAACTTCAAGGTCGTCGGCTGGGAGTAGACACCGCCGCCACCGCAAGGGGTCTCAGGATCGAATCCTGCCGCCCCTTACTCCACCGCAGGCCGAAGGCCGTCTCCTCAGGATGAGGAGACGGCCTTCGCCGTTGCCCAAGCCACGTCGGGCAGGAAAACTCCGGCGCCCTCCCGCTGACATGGGCTGGAAGGCTGCGCCTTCCAACTGCGAGGAAGTCAGTCCTGGCCAGAGCCCTGTTGACCTTTGACTTCTCCACCCGGAACGACCTACCTTCGCGTTAGTCGACCGGTCGGCTAGTAATCGAAGGGCCGGTCGAGAAGCCCCACTCCCACCCGGAAAAGGTCATCATGAGCACTCAGAACCAGAAGGTCGCAGTCATCACCGGTGCCTCGCAGGGCATCGGCGCCGGCCTCGTCGACGCCTACCGCAAGCTCGGCTACGCCGTCGTCGCCACCTCGCGCACGATCGCCCCCTCCAACGACGCGGACGTCCTGACCGTCCAGGGCGACATCGCCGACCCCGCCACCGCCGAACGTGTCATCGCCGCCGGTGTCGAGCGGTTCGGACGTATCGACACCCTGGTCAACAACGCCGGCCTCTTCGTCGCCAAGCCCTTCACCGACTACACCGGGGACGACTACGCCGCCGTGACCGGTGTGAACCTCGCCGGCTTCTTCCGGATCACTCAGCTGGCCACCGAGCACATGCTCGCCCAGGGCGGCGGCCATATCGTCAACGTCACCACCAGCCTGGTGGACAACGCCAACTCCAATGTCCCCTCCGTGCTGGCCTCGTTGACCAAGGGCGGCCTGCAGTCCGCCACCAAGTCCCTCGCCATCGAGTACGCCACGCGCGGCATCCGCAGCAACGCCGTCTCACCGGGCACCATCAAGACCCCCATGCACCCCGAGGAGACCCATGAGGCCCTCGCCGCTCTGCATCCGGTCGGCCGGATGGGCGAGCAGAGCGACATCGTCGACGCGGTGATCTACCTGGAGAACGCCCCGTTCGTCACCGGCGAGATCCTCCATGTGGACGGCGGAATGAGCGCCGGCCACTGACCCGACTCCGGCAACAGGAGAAGCCTGATGAGCAGCACGACAGACAGTGAAGCGATCCTGCGCGGCGTTCTCGACCGGTGGAAGGCGGCCGTCGACGCACACGAACCGCAGCAGGTCGCCGCACAGTTCACCGAGGACGCGATCTTCCAAGGACTGCACCCGTACAGCGTCGGAAGGCCGGGGATCGCCGCCTACTACGACTCCCAGCCCATCGGGATGGCGGCCGCGTACCGGATCCTCGAAACCAGACGCCTCGCCGACGACCTCGTACTCGGTTACCTGGACGTCGACTTCTCGTTCACCGACCGCCCCACCCTCGGGCTCAAGCTCGGCGTACTGGTGAAGCGCGTGGAGGAGGGCTGGTACATCACCCACTACCAGGTCTCCCGCCTCGACTAGAGGCCGTCAGTACTCAGAGTGCGGACAGGTCGATCGCCCGGTCGACGTCCTGCGGCTGCAGCACGCGCAGGATGCCTTCCAGCAGGTAGTAGTCGGCGTAGGGAAGCGAGATCTCGATCCCGTCCTCGGCCGGCCGGTTACGGGTGCAGCGGGCGACGACCGCCTCGGCGCGGGAGGACTTGTCCGTCAGGCAGGTCTGTGACAGCGCGGTGAGTATCCGGAGCGCGACCGAGCGGTAGTCCTGCCTGCCCGTTACGGCGGACAGGTCGAGAAGGCCGCAGGCCATGATCGCGCCGGCTGAGGCGTCCTTGATGTCGTGGGGCTGCTGCGGTGCGCGGTAGTCCCACACAGGGACGTGGTCAGCGCCCAGCGCGCCCACCGCGAAGTCGGCGAGTTTGCGTGCGGTGGCCAGGAACTGCCGGTTCCCGGTCCGGCGGTAGATCGTGGTGAATCCGTACAGCCCCCACGCCTGTCCGCGCGACCAGCACGAGGTGGGGCTATAGCCCTGCACGGTGCCCGGGCCGATCTGCGCTCCGGTGGCCGGGTCGAAGTCGAATACGTGCGGGGTCGATCCGTCCGGTCTCGGGAACACCTGCTGAGCGGTCTTCGCGTGCTCCACGGCGATGTCGAGATATTTGCCGTCGCCGGTCTGCCGGCTGGCGAATGCCAGCAGGTCGAGATTCATCATCGTGTCGATGATGACGCGGCCCGCGTTGTTCGGATCATTCAGTGCGCCCCACGCCCGGATGAAGCGCCCGCGCGGGTTGTACCGCTGGATCAGCGAATCGGCCGCCTGTAAGGCACCGGCCCGCCAGGTGTCGCCACCCGTCAGACGCCATGCGGTCACCCACGACGGTGAGAACAGGAATCCGAGATCGTGCGTGCCTGTGTCGTACTGGCGGGGGGCGAGCTTTTTCGCCGAGTCGAGCGCCAGTGTGCGGAAGGCGTCGTCCTTGCTGTAGAGCCATGCCATCCAGAGCGTTCCCGGCCAGAATCCGCCGACCCAGTCACCGTTCTGGGAGTAGGTCCACTTCTCGAACTTCGTCCCGACGGGAAAGGCGCTCACTCCGGGCGCGACGGCACGGATCTTGTCCACCGCGTAGTCGGCCGCCGCGCGCAATGTGCGCGCGGTCGCCGCCGGTGTCCGATCGGCCGCCGCCTGTGCGGCCTGCGGTGCGGAGGCGTACGCCGCCGTAACACCGGCCGCCGAAGCCAGCACAGTTCGCCGGGGAATGCTCACGGTCGCCTGCCTCTCCAACTGGTCAGCCCTGTAAGGGAGTTGGAGGAGTTTTACACGGCAGCCACGCCGACGTACACCCATATGACATGAGTTCAGGTCTGTGAACGCGGGCTCCCGCGTCGCTCAGCTGTCGTAGTCGACGGTCAGCGTGTCGGAGACGGGGAACGTCTGGCAGGTGAGCACATAGCCGGCATCGACCTCGGCGGGTTCGAGCGCGTAGTTGCGGCGCATGTCCGCGGTGCCGTCCGTGACCAGTGCCCGACAGGTGCCGCAGACACCGCCCTTGCAGGCGAAGGGCAGGTCGGGGCGGGACTTCTGGGCGCCGTCGAGGATGACGCGGTCCCGGGGCAGGGCGGAGGTGGTGGAGCGGCCGTCGAGGGTGATGGTGACCTTGCTGACGGGGCCGTCGTAGGCGGTGTCGACATGACGGACGGGTTGTACGGGCTCGTCGTCGGCGTAGAACAGCTCCTGGTGGACGTGTCCGGCGGGAACGCCGAGTCCGGCGAGGAGCTCCTGGGCGTCGCGGACCATGCCGTGCGGGCCGCACAGCCACCAGTGGTCGGCGGCCTTCGCGTCGACCAGGGCGTCGATGAGCGTGGCGAGCCGGTCGGCGTCGAGGCGGCCGGAGAGGATCTCCGCCTCGCGCGGTTCGCGGGACAGGACGTGCGCCAGCTGGAACCGGCCCGGGTAGAGGTCCTTCAGGTCGGCGAGGTCGTCGGCGAACATCACGGTGTCGGTGCGCCGGTTGCCGTAGAAGAGCGTGACGCGTGAGCGGCTGTCGGCGGCGAGGACGGACTCCGCGATGGACAGCATCGGGGTGATCCCGGAGCCCGCGGCGATCAGGACGTGGTGGCCGGGTTGCGACAGGTCGGGCGTGAAGGCACCGGTCGGTGCCATCACCTCGACGGTGTCTCCGGGGCGGACGTCGTGCACCAGCCAGGAGGAGAACAGCCCGCCGGGGACGACTCGTACGCCGATGCGCGGCCGCGCACCCACGGGAGAGCAGATGGAGTACGAGCGGCGCTCGTCGCGTCCATCGACCTCGCGGCGGAGCGTGAGCGACTGGCCGGGCCGGTACGCGAACTCCTCGGCGAGGTGCTCGGGAATGTCGAAGCTGATGGCCGCCGCGTCCTCGCACAGCGGCTGGACCGCGGTGACCCGCAGCGCGTGGAAGGCCGGGCGGCGGCGGGCCTGGTGGGTCGGGGCCGGGGCGGTCATCAGATCTCCTTGACGTACTCGAACGGCTCGCGGCAGGCGCGGCAGCGCCACAGCGCCTTGCAGGAGGTGGCCGCGAAGCGCGAGGTCTCCTCGGTGTCGGCCGATCCGCAGCGGGGGCAGGCCACCGCGCGCCTGAGGGGGGCGAGCGTCAGTGGCACGGGCCCGGGAGCGTGCCGGGGCGCGGCGCCGGGCGGCGCGATGCCGTGCTCGGCGAGCTTGCGGCGGCCGTCGGGGGTGATCCAGTCCGTGGTCCACGCAGGGTCGAGCACGGTCCGGATCTCCACCCGGGCGAACCCGGCGTCCTGCAGCCGCGCGGCGACCTCGGCGCGCATCTCGGCCATGGCGGGGCAGCCGGAGTAGGTGGGCGTCAGGCTCGCGACGACGGTGCCGTCCGGGCCGACCTCGACATCACGCAGTACGCCCAGGTCGGCGAGGGTGAGCATGGGCATCTCGGGGTCGGGCACCTGCTCGGCGATGCGCCGGGCCCGCCGTGTCTCGGCCGAGGCCAGTACGGTCACCATGTCGCCTCCGGGTGGGCGCGGGCTACGCTCTGGAGCTCGGCGAGCAGCGGGGCCAGATGTTCGGTGTGGTCGCCCTCGCGGCCGTGTCCCGGCACCGGTGCCGCCTCGGGCAGGACGAGCCCGGCGGCGTCGGTGACCTGGCGAAGCACGGCCAGCACTTCGTCCCGTACCTCCGCCGCTCCCTTGAAGAGTTCGTCCGCGTAGGGGGCGACATCGGCAAGCGCGTCGCGCATCCGGCGCCGCGACTCCTCGGTGCCGTCGCCCAGCCGTACCGCCCACTCGGCGGCGTACTGCCGGTGATAGGTCAGTTCCTTGACGCCCTTGGCGGCGATGGCGGCCAGCACCGGGTCCGGTGTGGTGACGGCGAGCCGCTCGAAGACGGCCAGCCGCCAGGAGGACAGCACCAGAAGCCGGGTGATGGTGAACGCGAAGTCACCGCCCGGCAGTTCGGCGAGCCGGACGTTGCGGAAGTCGTCCGCGTGGCGGAAGTAGGCGTAGGCGTCCTCGCCCCGGCCCGTGCCGTCCACCTGCCCGGCACGCGCGTACAACAGGCGGGCCTGGCCGAGCAGATCGAGCCCGATGTTGGCCAGCGCGACCTCCTCCTCCAGCTCGGGGGCGCGGGTGCACCACTGCGCCAGCCGCTGTGCGCCGACCAGTGCGTCGTCACCGAGGGCCAGGCAGTACGCGGCCAGCTCCCCGGCGTCGATCCCGTCGGGGACGGTCTGGTCGACGCCGTGCAGCGGATCCTCGAAGCCGGTGCCGAACGCCCAGCGGGCGTCGCTGTCGTCGTGTCCCTCGGCCAGGGACAGGTAGACGTGATCGTCACTCATGTCGTCTCCTGTTCCTAGATGTGCGGGACGTCGTCGGGGATGTCGTAGAACGTGGGGTGCCGGTAGACCTTGTCGGCGCTGGGGGCGAAGAACGGGTCCTTCTCGTCGCGCGTCGAGGCGGCGATGTGTTCCGAGCGCACCACCCAGATGGACACACCCTCGTTGCGCCGGGTGTACAGGTCGCGGGCGTGGGTGAGGGCCATGCGGTCGTCGGCGGCGTGCAGTGAGCCGACGTGGACGTGGTTCAGGCCGCGCTTGCCGCGTACGAAGACCTCGTACAGGGGCCAGTCCTGCGTCATGCCGCCGCTCCTTCTGCCGCTGTTGCCTGTGCGCGCGCTGCCTGCTTCGCCGCGTACGCGGTCGCCGCCTCCCGGACCCAGGCGCCCTCCTCATGGGCGGCCCGGCGCCGGCCGACCCGCTCGGTGTTGCACGGCCCGTCGCCCTTGATCACGCGCTGCAGTTCGGACCAGTCGGGGGTGCCGAAGTCGTGGTGGCCGCGTTCCTCGTTCCAGCGCAGCTCCGGGTCGGGGAGCCGCACGCCGAGCTTCTCGGCCTGCGGGACGGTCATGTCCACGAAGCGCTGGCGCAGTTCGTCGTTCGAGTGCCGCTTGATCTTCCAGGCCATGGAACGGGCCGAGTTGGGAGAGTCGTCGTCGGGCGGGCCGAACATCATCAGCGACGGCCACCACCAGCGGTCGACGGCTTCCTGGACCATCTCCCGCTGGGCCTGCGTGCCGCGCATCATCGTGAGCAGCAGCTCGTACCCCTGGCGCTGGTGGAAGGACTCCTCCTTGCACACCCGCACCATGGCCCGCGCGTACGGCCCGTACGAACAGCGGCACAGCGGCACCTGGTTGCAGATCGCCGCCCCGTCCACGAACCAGCCGATCACCCCGACGTCGGCGAAGCTCGGCGTCGGGTAGTTGAAGATCGACGAGTACTTCTGCCGGCCCTCGATCAGCGCCTCCGTCAACTCCGCCCGGTCGGCGCCCAGGGTCTCGGCGGCCGAGTACAGATAGAGCCCGTGCCCGGCCTCGTCCTGCACCTTCGCGAAGAGGATCGCCTTGCGGCGCAGCGACGGCGCCCGGGTGATCCAGTCGCCCTCCGGCTGCATGCCGATGATCTCCGAGTGGGCGTGCTGCGCGATCTGCCGGATCAGGGTCCTGCGGTAGCCGTCGGGCATCCAGTCGCGGGGCTCGATCCGCTGGTCCTTCTCGATCGTGGCGTCGAAGTCTTCTTCCAGGCTCGTCGCCTGTGTGCTGCTGGTCATCGACATCCCCACTCCCCTACCGACCATTCGTTCGGTTCCTAGTCTGATGCCTTTTCCCCTGCTGGGCAAGCCCTCTCATCGCCATGGTCTCCTCATGGCCCTTCCTCATGCCTTGTCCGTCGGTCAATCCCACGTGTAGAACCCCTGTCCCGTCTTGCGGCCCAGCTCGCCGCGGGCGACCTTCTCGCGCAGCAGCCGGGGCGGTGCGAAGCGCTCGCCGAGGGTGCTGTGCAGGTACTCGGCGATGGCCAGGCGGACATCGAGTCCGACCAGGTCGGTCAGCCGCAGCGGTCCCATCGGGTGCTTGTAGCCGAGGCGCATGGCGTCGTCGATGGCCTCCGGCTCGGCGACACCCTCCTCGACCATGCGGATCGCCTCCAGGCCAAGGGCCAGGCCGAGGCGGCTGCTGGCGAAGCCGGGTGAGTCGTTGACGACGACGTCCTTCTTGCCGAGGGCGTGGGTCCAGTCCAGGGCGGCGCGGACGACGCCGGCCTCGGTCTGCGGTGCGACGACGATCTCGACCAGTTCGGAGGCGGGCACCGGGTTGAAGAAGTGCATGCCCAGGAAGCGTCCGGGCCGGGTGAGTACGGAGGCGAGTTCGGTGACCGACAGGGAACTGGTATTGGTGGCCAGCACGGTCGTCGGGCTCACCGCCTTTTCGGCCAGGGCGAGGAGCCGGGCCTTGAGCGCGGGGTCCTCGGGAACGGCCTCGATGACCAGCTCTGCCCCTGTTGGCAGGTGCTCCACCGAATCCGCCGTCGTGACGCGGGCGAGTACCTGCTCGGCGGGCTCGGTGAGCTTTCCCCGCTCTGCGGCCCGTTTCAGGCCGGTGGCGACACGGTCCAGCGCGGCGGCCGCGGCTGGCCCGCCGCTCTCCACGACGGTCACGGACGACCCGGCCGCGGCGAAGGACTGCGCGATACCCGCGCCCATGCGGCCGCCGCCGATGACGCCGACGACCGCGGGTGCGGAGGGGGGTGCGGTGGTCATGCCCGGCTCCTCTTCTCGATGAAGCGTGTCATCCGGTCCTTCTTGTCCTGGCCCTCGAAGAGCACGGCCTGCGCGAGGTCGTCGGCCACCGGGTGGGCGCCGGGCGAGTCGACGACCAGCTTGGTCAGCCGCAGGGCCGTGGCCGATGAGCGGGCCATGCGGTCGAGCAGCGCGTGCGCCTCGTCCAGCAGCTTGTCCGCCGGTACGACGTCGATGACCAGCCCTGCGGCCAGTGCCGCCGGTGCGTCGAGGTTCCGTCCGGCGAGCAGCACCTGCTTGGCGACCGACTCGCCGACCAGTTCGGGCAGCCGCCAGCAGGCGCCGGCCGCGGCGAGGATGCCGAGCCCGGGTTCCGGGTTGCCGAAGACGGCGTCCGGTCCGGCGATACGGATGTCGCAGGCGTACGACAGTTCCGCACCGCCGCCCAGCGCCCAGCCGTCGACGGCGGCGACGGTGGGCATCGGCAGTCTGCGGACCCGCTCGAACAGCCGGCTGTTGATGCCCCGCAGTGCCTCGTCCCGTCCGCGCCGCAGCAGCTCCGCGATGTCGGCGCCGCCTGCGAAGACGCCGCCGTGGCCGGTGAGCAGCAGCAGTTTCGGGTCCTGCTCCAACAGGTCGCAGACGGCGTGCAGTTCGCGGATCATCAGGCCGCTGATCGCATTGCGGGCCTCGGGGCGGTACAGGGTGACGACGACCCGGTCCTCGCGCTCCTCGACCAGCAGCGTCTCGTACTCGTACTTGGTGCTCATACGCGCTCCACCAGCATCGCGATGCCCTGTCCGACGCCCACGCACAGCGTGGCCAGGCCGCGCCCGGCGTCCTCGCGCTCCAGCCGCCCGAGCAGCGTGAGCAGGATGCGGGCGCCGGAGCAGCCCAGCGGGTGGCCCAGGGCGATGGCGCCGCCGTCGGCGTTGACCTTTGCCTCGTCGAGCTTGAGGCGGCGGACGACCGCCAGTGCCTGGGCGGCGAAGGCTTCGTTCAGCTCGACCGCGTCCAGGTCACCGGTCCCCCAGCCGGCGCGGGCGAGCGCCTTCTCGGTGGCGGGCACCGGGCCCAGGCCCATGACGTGGGGCTGCACCCCGACCGAGGCGGAGGTGACGATCCGGGCCCGCGGGGTGAGCCCGTACCGCTCGACGGCCGCCGCGCTCGCCACCACCAGGGCGGCGGCGCCGTCGGACAACGGCGAGGCCGAGCCTGCGGTGACGATGCCGTCCTTGCGGAAGATCGTGCGCAGGGAGCCGAGCTTCTCCAGCGTCGTGGAGGGGCGCGGGCCCTCGTCACGGGTCACCTCGCCGTCCTTCACCGGCACCGGCACGATCTCGCGGTCGAAGCGGCCCGCCTCCTGAGCGGCGACCGCCCGCTGATGGCTGCGCAGCGCGAAGGCGTCGGACTCGGCGCGGGTGATGCCGTCGAGCGCGGCGACCTCCTCGGCCGTCTCGCCCATCGACAGGGTCGTCTTCCC
This sequence comes from Streptomyces sp. NBC_00554, assembly GCF_041431135.1. Taxonomy (NCBI): domain Bacteria; kingdom Bacillati; phylum Actinomycetota; class Actinomycetes; order Kitasatosporales; family Streptomycetaceae; genus Streptomyces; species Streptomyces sp. NBC_00554. The sequence continues at coordinate 448,854 of NZ_CP107799.1, forward strand.
CGCCTCGCCCGTGGAGGGCTTGTCCTCGGCGGTGAAGCGCGGATTGGTGAAACGCCAGCCCAGCGAGGTGTCGTGCACCTCCCCCGGCTTCGCCCACGGAGTGCCGGGCTTGGCCATCACCCAAGGCGCGCGAGTCATCGACTCCACGCCGCCCGCGACGACCAGGTCGGCCTCCCCGGCCCGTATCGCCTGGGCGGCCGAGGCCACGGCGGTGAGTCCCGAGGCGCACAGCCGGTTGACGGTGTAGCCGGGCACGGTGTGCGGCAGCCCGGCAAGCAGCACGGCCATCCGCGCCACGTCCCGGTTGTCCTCACCGGCCTGGTTGGCGGCACCGAGGATCACCTCGTCCACCGCCTCCCCGGGAATTCCGGCGCGGCGGACCGCCTCACCGACCACCAGGGCCGCCAGGTCGTCCGGGCGTACGGAGGCCAGGGCGCCGCCGTAGCGGCCCTGCGGGGTGCGGGCGCCGTCGATCAGATAGACAGCGTCACGGAGTTCAGGCATCGGCGCTCTCCTCGGCAGCGACCGGGGCGACGGGCCGGCGCGACTGAAGCGTCGCGAAGCGGCCCGTCACGAACGCGGGATCCGACAGGGTGGCGCTGGCCGCCGGGTTGGCGGCGCTGCCGTGGAAGTCGCTGAACGCGGCGGACTGGTTGACGAAGACACCGCCGGTGAGGTTCTCCGAGAGATGCACTCCCGCGTCCAGGGCCGCCAGCTCGGCGGCGTCCAGCACCTGTTCGCTGGTGGAGTGGACGGCGGCGGTCAGCGCACCATGGGCGCTCACCGTCTCGCGCAGGATCCGCAGACTGTGCTCGGTGGAGTCGGTGCCGATGACGAAGGAGACAGGGCCGAACCACTCACGGGTGTACGTCTCCCGGTCGGCCTCCGCGTCCAGCCGGGCCACCAGCGGCGTACGGATGACGGCCTTGGGGTGCTCGGGGTGTTCGACGGGCGCCGACGCACGCACCGTACGGCCGACCACCGCGGCCCGGTCCAGGCGCTCGCGTACGCCGTCGTTGACGATCGCGCCGAGGGTGCCGGCGGCGCGGGCCGGGTCGCCGAGCAGCTTGTCCAGTGCGGCGGAAAGGTCGGCGGCGAACTCGTCGGCGGTCCGTACGCCCTGGTCGGTGGTGATGCCGTCGCGAGGGATCAGGAGGTTCTGCGGGGTGGTGCACATCTGACCGCTGTAGAGAGACAGCGAGAAGGCCAGGTTGCCCAGCAGCCCGCGGTAGTCGTCGGTGGAGTCCAGGACGACGGTGTTGAGGCCTGCCTTCTCCGTGTACACGGCGGCCTGGCGGGCGTTGCTCTCCAGCCAGTCGCCGAACTCCGTCGAGCCGGTGAAGTCGATGATCCGGACGTCGGGGTGCAGCGCGAGGCAGCCGGCGCTCCGGTCTCCGGGTTCCTCGGCGGCGAGGAGCACCACGTTCGGGTCGAAGCCCGCCTCGGCCAGCACCTGGCGGGCGATCCGGACGGTGATGGCGAGCGGCAGGACGGCGCCCGGGTGGGGCTTGACCACGACCGGGTTGCCGGTGACCAGGCTGGCGAAGAGGCCCGGATAGCCGTTCCAGGTCGGGAAGGTGTTGCAGGCGATCAGCACCGCCACCCCACGCCCCACCGGCGTGAACTTCTTGTCCATCACCAGGGGGCCGCCCTTGCGCTGCGGCTTGCTCCAGCGGGCCGCGCCCGGGTGCCGCTTCTGCTCCGCCCAGGCGTACGCGACCGCTTCCAGACCGCGGTCCTGGGCGTGCGGGCCACCTGCCTGGAAGGCCATGACGAAGGCCTGGCCGGTGGTGTGCTGCACGGCGTGCGCGATCTCGAAGCTCGCCGCGTTCAGCCGCGCGAGGATCTCGGCGGCGACACCGGCACGGGTGTCGGGGTCCGCCGCACGCCAGGGGCCGGTGGCTGCCTTCCCCGCGGCCACCGCCTCGTCGACCGTGACACGGGGGTAGGTGATGCCGAGAGCGAAGCCGTACGGCGAGGTCTCGGTGGCCGGCACGCGCCTCTCGCCGGGGTGGCCGGCCAGCTCGAAGTGCCCGCCGAGCTGGTCCTGGAAGGCGGCTTCCCTGTTCTTCGCGGCGTCCTCGCCGTAGACCGACTTGCTGGGTGACTCCGGATAGGGCGTCCAGTGGTCCCGGGCCGCCGTCGCGGCGACCGCCTCTTCCAGCAGCGCGCGGTGGCGTGCGAAGAAGTCGGGGCCCTCGGGGCTGTTCTGGGGCATGCGTTCCACCTCTTGACAGGCAGTGGTGATGCTGGATTACTTGGCCGTGCCGAACGCTAACCGAATGTTCGGTCGGTCCACAAGGTGGTGGAAAAGGTGACGCAGACCACTGAGACGGCTTCGAGCCCGACGGAGGGTCCGCCGACGAAGGCCTCAAGCACGGCGGAGGCTTCAGATCCCGCGGAGGCCTCAAGTCCCGCGGACGAGGCAGGGCCCGCTGAGGCTTCAAGCCCGACCGAGAAGATGTTCGCCGCGGACGAGGCGTCCAGGGCTCTCGGCATCGAGCTCCTCGAGCACGGCGAAGGGACCGCCGTACTCCGGATGACCGTGACCCCGTCGATGGTCAACGGGCACAGCATCGCTCACGGCGGTTATCTGTTCCTGTTCGCCGACACCGCCTTCGCCTGTGCCTGCAACAGCCACGGCCCGGTCACCGTCGCGGCCGGGGCCGACATCGACTTCGTCGCCCCGGCGCACGAGGGCGACGTACTGGTGGCGACCGCACGGGAGCGGACCCGGTTCGGCCGCAGCGGCATCTACGACGTGAGCGTTCTGCGCGGCGACAAGGTGATCGCGGAGTTCCGCGGGCGCAGCCGCAGTATCAGAAGCACGAAGACGAAGGAGTCTCCATGAGCAGCGAACAGACGGCTTCGGCGGCCCCGCCGGTTTCGGCGCCCGTAGGAGCGCGCCTGGGAGAGCCGCTCCCCGAAGAGCTGCTGGACGCCGCCGAGCGGCTGACCCGCGAGGAGCTGCGAGAGCATCAACTCCGGTTGCTCCAGGGCACTTTGCGGCATGCGTACGACAATGTCGAGCTGTACCGGCAGAAGTTCGACGCGGCCGGAGTCAAGCCCGGGGACTGTCACACGCTTGCGGACCTGGCCCGGTTCCCCTTCACCACCAAGGCGGATCTGCGGGACACGTACCCCTTCGGCATGTTCGCCGTCCCCATGGACCAGGTCCGCCGCATCCACGCCTCCAGCGGCACAACCGGCCGCCCGACCGTCGTCGGTTACACCGAGAACGACGTGTCGATGTGGGCCGATGTCGTCGCCCGCTCCATCCGTGCCGCCGGCGGCCGCCCGGGCCACAAGGTCCATATCTCGTACGGCTACGGCCTGTTCACCGGCGGCCTTGGCGCGCACTACGGCGCCGAGCGCGCGGGATGCACCGTGATTCCCGCCTCCGGTGGCATGACCGCCCGCCAGGTGCAGATCATCCAGGACTTCAAGCCCGAGATCATCATGGTCACCCCCTCCTACATGCTCACCCTTCTCGACGAGTTCGAACGGCAGGGCATCGACCCGCGCACCAGCTCCCTCAAGGTGGGCATCTTCGGCGCCGAGCCGTGGACGGAGGAGATGCGCCGCGAGATCGAGGAGCGCATGGACATCCACGCCGTCGACATCTACGGCCTGTCCGAGGTGATCGGCCCCGGCGTGGCCCAGGAGTGCGTGGAGACCAAGGACGGCCTGCACGTGTGGGAGGACCACTTCTACCCGGAGGTCGTCGACCCGTTCACCGCCGAGGTGCTTGCGGACGGAGAGGAGGGCGAACTCGTCTTCACCTCCCTCACGAAGGAGGCGCTGCCGATCATCCGCTACCGCACCCGCGACCTGACCCGGCTGCTGCCCGGCACCGCCCGCCCCGCCTTCCGCCGCATCGAGAAGATCACCGGCCGCAGCGACGACATGATCATCCTGCGCGGGGTGAACGTCTTCCCCAGCCAGATCGAGGAGATCCTGCTGCGCACTCCCGGTGTCGCCCCGCACTTCCAGATCGAGCTCAGCCGGCGCGGGCGGATGGATCACATGACCGTCCGCGCCGAGGCCCGCCCCGGCGCCGGTACCGAACAGCGGGATGCCGCCTCCGCGGCGATCGGCAAGGGCATCAAGGACGGTGTGGGGGTGACCGTCGACGTGACGATCGTCGATCCGGAGACGCTGGAGCGCTCCGTCGGCAAGATCCGCCGGGTCAGGGATCTGAGGGAGCAGTGATTCCCGTGAGGAGCACCATGATGTCCGCCATTGGCACCCCGATCTCCGTCGTTGTCACAATGGCCGAGTGACCAGGACACCCGTGCAGAGCCCAGCCGGCCGCAACGGCCGCCCCGCCTACGACCGCGACTCTCTCCTTGAGGTCGCCGTCGTGGTCTTCAACGAGCGCGGCTACGACGGCACCGGCATGGAAGAGCTGGCCAGGCGCCTGGGCCTCAGCAAGTCGAGCATCTACCACCATGTGTCCGGCAAGGAGGAACTGCTCGAGCTCGCGGTCGGCCGGGCCCTGGACGCCCTCTTCGCCGTACTCGACGAGGACCAGGCCCCGGGCACCACGGCGACCGACCGGATGAAGCGCATCGTGCACCGCAGCGTCGAAGTCCTCGCCGCCGAGCTGCCCTACGTCACCCTGCTGCTGCGCCTGCACGGCAACAGCGAGGTCGAACAGCGGGCGCTCGCGAGACGCCGCGAGTTCGACCACCGGGTCGCCGAGCTGATGGCCCGAGCGGCAGCCGAAGGCGGCATACGGGCCGACATCGACCCGCACCTCGCCAGTCGGCTGCTGTTCGGCACCGTCAACTCCCTCGTGGAGTGGTACCGCCCCGACCGCGGCCTGTCGGTGAAAACGCTGGCCGACGCGCTGACCGCCATCCTCTTCGACGGACTGCACGGTCGGCCCACGAGCTGACCGGCGGTGTCAGCCGCCCAACGCCGCCGACACCACGGCCTTCGCCTCCTCCTGAACCTGGCGGAGGTGATCGGTGCCGAGGAACGACTCGGCGTAGATCTTGTAGACGTCCTCGGTGCCCGACGGACGGGCCGCGAACCAGGCGTTGTCGGTGGTCACCTTGATGCCGCCGATGGGCGCGCCATTGCCCGGTGCTTCGGTGAGTACCGCCGTGACCGCCTCTCCGGCCAAGGTGTCCGCGCTGACCTGCGCCGGCGAGAGCTTGGCGAGGAGGGCCTTCTCCTCGCGGGTCGCCGGGGCGTCGATGCGCTCGTACGCGGGTTCACCGAAACGTGCGGTGAGTGCGGCGTAGTGCTCCGACGGCGTCTTCCCGGTCACCGCCGTGATCTCGGAGGCAAGCAGGGCCAGGATGATGCCGTCCTTGTCTGTGGTCCACACCGAGCCGTCGCGGCGCAGGAAGGACGCGCCGGCCGACTCCTCCCCGCCGAACCCGAGCGAGCCGCTGACCAGCCCGTCCACGAACCACTTGAACCCCACCGGCACCTCGACCAGTTGACGGCCCAGGTCGGCGGCGACCCGGTCGATCATGCCGGACGACACCAGCGTCTTGCCGATCCCCGCGTCCGCGGGCCACTGCTCGCGGTGGGAGTACAGGTAGAGGATCGCGGCGGTGAGGTAGTGGTTGGGGTTCATGAGTCCGGCGTCCGGGGTGACGATCCCGTGACGGTCGGCGTCGGCGTCGTTGCCCGTGGCGATCTGGAAGCGGTCGCGCTGCTCGATGAGCGAGGCCATGGCGTAGGGCGAGGAGCAGTCCATGCGGATCTTGCCGTCCCAGTCCAGCGTCATGAATCGCCAGGTGGGGTCGGTGAGCGGGTTGACCACTGTGAGGTCGAGCGCGTGCTGTTCGGCGATGCGTCCCCAGTAGGCGACCGAGGCCCCGCCCAGCGGGTCCGCGCCGATGCGCACGCCGGCCGCCCGGATCGCGTCGAGGTCCAGCACCTGCGGCAGGTCTGCCACGTAGGTGCCGAGGAAGTCGTAGCGGCTGGTGCCGGGGGCGGCCAGCGCCCTGGCGTACGGGATGCGCCGTACGCCCTTCAGGCCTTCCGCGATGAGTTCGTTGGCCCGGTCCTGGATCCAGGCGGTCGCCTCGGAAGCCGCCGGGCCGCCGTTCGGGGGGTTGTACTTGAAGCCGCCGTCGGCGGGCGGATTGTGCGAGGGGGTGACCACGACCCCGTCCGCGAAGCCCGCGGACCGGCCGCGGTTGTGGGTGAGAATGGCGTGCGAGACCGCCGGTGTGGGCGTGTAGCCGTCCGCACTGTCGAGGAGCACCGACACCTCGTTGGCCGCGAACACCTCCAGGGCGGTGACCTTGGCGGGCTCCGACAGCGCGTGGGAGTCGGCGCCCAGGAAGAGCGGACCGTCGGTTCCCTGGCTCTCGCGGTACTCGCAGATCGCCTGGCTCGTCGCGGCGATGTGGTCCTCGTTGAACGCGGTCGTCAGTGAGGACCCGCGGTGCCCGGACGTGCCGAACGCGACGCGCTGGCCGGGCTCCGCGGGGTCGGGGTGCAGCGAGTAGTACGCAGTGACCAACCGGGCCACGTCGACGAGGTCCTCGGGGCCGGCCGGATCGCCCGCTCGCTCGTGCAGCATGGGCCCGCACCTCCACATCGGTAGTTCTCCGTTGGTAGTCCCATCTTTCCTCACCGGACTGCGCGGTCGCACCGTGCTGCGACGACCGGTGGCTCACGGCGCTCCCAGCTGTCGGCCATCGCCGTCCGCCGTAGGCGGCCTGGTCGAGGAGTTCCCGGCGGTGAGGTGTTCCAGTACTTGCACCAGTTCCTGGCAGGCCAGTTCCACGGACCGTCTCGTGTTGCGCTGCTCAGTGATCACGGCGGACAGCAGCAGAGCGGTCAGGGCCATGGATCCGTTGAAGGCCTGGAGCTTGATCATCAGCTCGGTGTCACTCAGGCCTGCGAACGGGCCGACCCCGTCGGTGGCCGCGACGGTGGCCATGACGGAGGCGAAGAGGGCGCACAGCACGCTGCCCCCGTGCTGAAAACGGAGCGCCGCCCAGACCAGCAGCGGATAGACGAGAAACAGCAGGCTGATCGGGCTGTGCGTGGCGAGCGGCACGAGGACGCAGGCGGCGAGAACCAGTAGCGCGGCTTCCTTCCACCGCATCGGGCGCAGGGGCGGGCGAATCCCGTACAGCATGAGAAGGACCGGGGTGACGATCAGGACACCCATCGCGTCGCCCACCCACCACGCCAGCCAGACCTGCCCGAAGCTGTCAGCGGCGATCTTGTCCGTGAGGACCAGAAGACCGACGTCGACAGTCGCGCTGATCAGCATGGAGCCGAGGGCCGCCAGAAACACCAGCGCGAGGCCGTCGCGCAAACGGCTGACGTCGATCCGGAAACCCAGTCTGCGCAGCATGAGGTACGCGCAGACCGGGGCGACGGTGTTGCCCACCACGATGCCGAAGGCAGAGGGCTGGAAGGAGGAGAAGGAAGAGATGGACAGGACGACCAGGAGGGCGCCGAGCGCGATCCCGAGCCAGGCACGGATCCCGAAGATCAACAGGCCGGCCACCGCCACACCCGTGGGCGGCCAGATGGGCGTGAAGATCGCGCCCTCGACCGTGAGCCGCCGCACGAGCCCCAGCCGTCCTGCCCCGAAGTAGCAGGCAGCCACTGCCAGCGTCTGGAGAGCGACGACGACCGGTCGACGCAGCTCGCGTGTACCCACCACAGCAGCTATCAGACACCGCCGCCGCCCCGTCGGCGAGGCGAGGCAGTGGCGCCGCGTCCCATGGACGTAGCGGCGGGCGCCTCGTGGCCGACCACCAGTACGGCCGCGTCGTCCTCGTGCCCCACGCGCTCGGCACCCTTGATCACCGCGGCGGCGAGCGAACCGGCCGACAGCCCGGCGACGGCGGCGATGCCCGCGAGCCGTACGACCTGATCGAGCCCCTCGTCGACGCTCATCGACGGGCCCTCGACGACACCGTCGGTCAGCAGCACGAACACTCCGCCGGTAGTGAGCCGGTACCGGGTCACCGGGTACTCCGTGCCCACCTGTATGCCGAGCGGTGGGCCCCCTTCGTCCTCGGTGACGCCGGATTTTCCGTCCGCCGTCGCCCAGACGCACGGTATGTGCCCGGCGCGTGCGCTCTCCAGTACTCCGGTGGACGGGTCGAGCCGCATGAATGTGCAGGTGGCGAAGAGGTCGGCGCCGATGGACAGGAGGAGGTCGTTCGTCCGGGCGAGGAGTTCTCCCGGCTCGCTGGTGACGGAGGCGAGCGCCCGCAGACCGACCCGGACCTGGCCCATGAACGCGGCCGCCTCGATGTTGTGACCCTGAACGTCACCGATGGAGAGCCCGATGCGGTCGTCGGGCAAGGTGAAGGCGTCGTACCAGTCTCCGCCCACGTTGAGGCCGTAGCAGGCCGGCGCGTACTCGACTGCCACGTCGAATCCGGGGGCGGTCGGCATGTCTCCCGGGAGCATGCCGCGTTGCAGCGCGATGGCCAGCTCGACCTGTGAGCGCTGGAACTCCGCGCGTTCACGCGCCTGGGCGGTCAGCGACCCGAGTCTGGTAAGCAGCTCGTCGCTGTCGTCCGTTGGTCGCTTGCGGGACATCGACCACCCCAGGAGGGAGCTGCGCCATCAAGACAAAAGGCCGTATTGCCAATCTATCGGATGATAACGACACAGCTGACCCGGCACCTCAGGGTTTCCAGGTGCGCAGGAACGCGGCGATCCTGGCTGCCGTGCAGCGCGGATCGTTCAGTTCGTGCGCGAGCGCGGTGAGCTGCTCACGGGTGGGGTCGACGGGGATGTTGCTCGCCTCGAGGTACATGACGGCAACCGCGCAGGCGACGGTGAGGTTCGAGCGCTCCAGCCAGCGGCAACGGCCCAGCGTGTGCACCAGGGCGGCCGCCCGGGCATAGGGGCCGTCGTAGACGGGGTGGTCGAGGAGTTCGCCACGGTGGCGGGCGACGGCGGCGACGGGCACGCCGTAGTCGTCCACGCCCGGGTCACGGCGGCCCGCCTGCTCGGCGACCTCCAGGATCCACGACTCGTCGATGTGCACGATCACGCGGCAGCGCCCGGCTCCGACTGGGCGTACGGCGCGTCGAACTGTCGCTCCAGATCGTCGAGGAAGCCGCCGTGTTCCTCGATGAAGCGCTGCGCGGCGGCCATACCGGCGGCGCGGGCACCCGTGGTGTCCTCGACGATGAGGCGCTCGACGTACCGGTTGAAGTCGAGTCCACGGGCGGCCGCGGCGTCCTTGCCCGCGGCGAGCACGTCGGGTTCCAGTCGGACCTGCGTCTGCTTCTTCGCGGTAGCCATGCGCCAAAGGTAGCAGGGTGGTAGCACCAATGGGGGCAGAACGCCCATGGAAACGGTGGCGGGGCCTGCCTGGGCAGACCCCGCCACCGTCCTTACGCCCTCCTGGGGCTGTGTCAGTACTGCCTGCGCCTCATGCGCAGAAGAAGCACGACACCTGCGAGCACGAAGACGCCGCCCAGCGCTGCCGGCCACAGTTGCGTGCCTGTGGCAGCCAGGCCGCCCTGGCCGCCCGCCTGCGGTTCGGTCTGCGAGGCTGCGGACGGGTCGTTCCCGGCGGTCGGCGGTGTCTGCACGGGGCTGCCGACCTCACTGCCGTGCTCGTTGTCCGAGCCGGAGTGGGACGACGGTGCCGCAGAAGGCGTCTCGACCTTGGGTTCCGCGTTGACAGGGGCGTCGGACGAGGCTTCGTCGGCCGGCTCCGAGCCCTGGTCACCGCCGTTGTCGCCGCCGTTGTCACCGCCGTTGTTGCCGGGCTCCTCGTTCCCCTGCCCGTCGGACGGGTCGTCCGCGCTGGGCGTCGGGGACTGCGGGGGTTCTTCGGAGGCGGGGGGCTGCTGCGGCTCCTCGGAGGCCGGGGGTTCCTGCGGCTCCTCGGAGGCGGGGGGCTCCTGCGGCTCCTCGGAACCGTTGCCCGGGTCCGCACCCGCACCGCACTGACGGCCGCTGTTGATGCAGTCGACCATCTCCTGCATGAGGCCCTCGTCGAAGACGTTGATGAAGTCTCCGTGGTCCGTGACCGGCTTGTGCTGCTGCTCGGGGAAGGAGTCCAGCGCGAACAACGGAGTCGTCCGGCCGCCGTCGTCCAGACTCGGCGCCTCGACGTCGTAGACGATGCGCTGCACCAGCTGCGGAATGGCACGGAACCCGCTGGGGCAGTTGCCCTGGGCGTCCGCGAAGGCCACGTGGGTGCGGTGGTTGGCGCTGTCGATGTTCGCGCCGTCCCAGCAGCTCTGGAACTTGAAGGTGCGGACCACATCGCTGCCCTGCGGGCAGACCGGGTACTTGTCCTTCAGCTGCCGGTCCTCGAACCCGGTGCAGCTCCACGACGCGTTGGCGTTGGCGTTGCCGTTGACGAACGCCTTGGCGTCACCGGTGATGATGCGCAGCAGCCGCGGCATGGCGGTGACCTCGCCCTGCGGGCTGCCGACGAACGTCAGCGTGACCTGCTTGGGCGTGACGATCTCACCGGCGTTGCCTTCGATTCCGCCCCCGGGGGTGGCGGCGTCCTGTTCCTGGGTTCCGTTCTGCAGCCTCACCACGGGCCAGTAGTAGGTCGACTTGTCGCCCGGGTCCTCACAGGTCGTGTCGCCGTTGGCCAGGTCGTCATCGCTGGCGAAGGCGTTGTTGGCCTGGTTGCCGACGTAGTCGTGCATGTGGTGGGCGCCGTTGGTGACGCCGGGGGCCACGATCACGTTGTCCGAGTTGAACAGGCCGTTGGCATTCACGCCGCAGCTGGTGACGAACTCGCCGCGGGAGGCGTTGTCCTGGTCCTGCGGGCTCTGCCCGCTCGGCTGGACCGAGTTGATGTCCGCGAAGTCCGCGGCCACGGGCCCGTTGCCGATCTGGCCGCCGTTGCCGCCCTGTTGGTCGCCCGCTCCGGCGTCGCCACCCTGGTTCTGGTCCTCACCGCCCTGACCGTCGCCGCCCGCGTCACCGTTCTCACCGCTGCCGGTCTCGTTGGCGGGAGCGATCAGTGCGCAGGTCGCAAGGGCTTCGAGTCCTTCCGGACGTTCCCCCGCGGCATCGATGGCGACCACGATGCGGTCGATCACCGCCGTCCGCTTCTCCGCCAGCGGATTCAGAATCTCGCTGTCGGCGACGTCGGCGCCCTGCTCGACGGCCTGCGCCTGGCCCTGCAGTTGCTGATAGGCCTCGGTGATCTGCTGGTCCAGGAGAGCGAGTTCCTTGTCGACGCTTTCCCTGGCCGCGTCCGGAACGGTGGTCAACTGACTGCCGACGTCAGGGCAGTCGATCGTGGCACCAGCCGAGGAGAGGACCTGATTGTTCTGGTCCGGCTCGCTGCCCGAACCGCTTTCGGTCGCCGAGGCGTAGACGTTGACCGTTACCAGCCCGGCTCCCCCCAGTATCAGCGCGACTGCGGCAGAGGTCGCGCGCCGTGCGCCTGTCGGGCGTCTGCGCGTGTTGCGTCTCAAGGAAGGGCTCCTACGCGTGATGGTCGGATCGGTATGGAAATCCCCCGCCCCAATACGCAGCCGCGCCCCGGTGTGTTCAAACAACTCATGGATTCATAGAAATCTCGTAGGGAGCAGCCGAAACCCCTGCCCCTGGCGCCACCGGCGGCGGACGGCGGGTGGCAGCGGGAGAGCAACTCGACGCCGATCGGCATCGGTTGGCGACCCACTGCCCCCGCGCCCGCCGGGACGCCGGATCGGACAGTCCGCCGGGAACAGCGGCATGGTGGTGGGAGGGGGCTTCTGAGGTGCGGAAATGTTCCCAACGACCAGCCGCGGTGCACATCCCGTGCACATCAGCCGGGACAAGGCTCGGCTCCATGGCGACAGATGTGCCGCGGTCAGTGATGGTTCGGTCGGGCGAATCGGGCTGCCGTTTGACACCGGCTCAGGTCGCTTCATCGCGTCCCCCCATAGGTCGGCGCCCCCTCCGGACCGGCACCTGCCATGAGCGCGACAGATCATTCAGAAGGACGCGCACGCTATAGGAGCGGGGCCGGCTTGTGCCTGCGGGCATGGAGGCGAGCGGGCTTCAGTGGCGGCGCAGGCGTTTGTCGGTGATCGGCGGGGTGGGGTCGATGTAGAAGTCGCCGGGATTCACGTCGACGCCGGGCGGGACGATCTCGTCGATGCGGTCGAGGATGTCGTCGCCGAGTTCTACGTCGGCCGCGGCGAGGAGGTCGGTCAGCTGTTCGGGACGGCGCGGGCCGATGAGTACGGCGGTGACCGCCGGATGGGCGCGGACGAAAGCAGTGGCCAGATGAGGCAGCGGCAGCCCGGCCTCGGCGGCCAGCGCGGTCAGTTCGCGCACGGCGTCGGCCTTGGCCTTTACGCCTGGCTGGGTCAGATCGAACATCTTCGCCCCCGCGCCGGCACTGCGGTGCCCGGTGGTGGGATCCGCGCGGCCCGAGAGCCAGCCGGAGTTGAGCGGGCCGAAGGTCAGCACGCCCATGCCGTAGCGCTGGGCGGTGGGCAGCACCCGGCTCTCCACACCGCGGGTGAGGATCGAGTACGGCGGCTGCTCGGTGCGGAAACGCTGGTGGCCGCGGCGCTCGGTGGTCCACTGGGCCTCGACGATCTCCTCGGGGGAGAAGAACGAGCCGCCGATCGCGCGGACCTTCCCGGCCCGGACCAGGTCCGACAGGGCGCCCAGGGTCTCGTCGATGTCGGTGTGCGGGTCCGGGCGGTGCATCTGGAAGAGGTCGATGTGGTCGGTGTCCAGGCGGCGCAAGCTGTCCTCCAGCGCGCGGCGGATCCAGCGGGCCGAGCCGCCGCCCCGGTTGGGGTCCTCGCCCATCGCCAGCCCGAACTTGGTGGCCAGGACGATGTCGTCGCGGCGGCCCTTCAGTGCCTTGCCCACGATCGTCTCCGACTCGCCGCCGGAGTACACGTCGGCGGTGTCGACGAGGTTGATCCCGGCGTCCAGTGCCGTGTGGATCATGCGGACCGACTCGTCGTGGTCGGTGTTGCCCATCGCGCCGAACATCATCGTGCCGAGGGCGTATTCGCTGACCGACATGCCGGTGCCGCCGAGAATCCTGCGCTTCATGAGGGGTACCTCCAGGTGCGTGCTTGCCTTCCACCAGACGAGCACCGCTCACGGCCGGGGTGGGAGACCCTCTCTGACCGGGGGTCCGGCAAACCCCCTTTGGCGCAGCCACTCCCCAGGTCACCAGGTCTACGGTGGTGACATGGCGCAGGAACCGAACAGCGAGCTGCGGGACTTTCTCCGCTCGCGCCGCGCGAGGATCACCCCCGAGGAGGCGGGCCTGGCACCCCAGCCCGGCACCCGCCGCGTTCCGGGCCTACGGCGCGAGGAGGTCGCCCAGCTCGCCGGCGTCAGCGTCGACTACTACGTCCGCCTGGAGCGCGGACGCCACCTCAACGTCTCCGCGTCCGTCCTGGACGCGATCGCCCGCGCCCTGCGCCTCGACGATCTGGAGCGCGGCCACCTGTTCCGGATCGCCAAACCGGCCCGCACCCGTCCTCGCCCGCTGCCCCCGCAGCGCGTCCGCCCCGGTCTGCGCCTGCTGCTCGACAGCCTCACCGACGTCCCCGCCCTCGTCTACGGCCGCCGCATGGACGTCCTGGCCGCCAACGACCTCGCCCGCGCCCTGTACACGAACTTCGAGGCCCTGCCCGCCCGCGGCAGCAACATGGCCCGCCTGGTCTTCCTCGACGACCACTTCCGGACCCTGTACGCCGATTGGGAAGACGCCGCCCGCTCCATCGTCGCCTCACTCCGCCTGTACGCGGGACGTCACCCGCACGACCCCGCACTGGCCGAGCTCATCGGCGAACTCTCCGTCCAGGACGCCGATTTCCGCCACTGGTGGGCCGACCACGACGTGTTCCAGCGCACCCACGGCACCAAGCGCTTCCACCATCCCGTGGTCGGCGAACTCGTCCTGGGCTACGAGGCCTTCTCCCCCGCCGACGACCCCGAGCAGACCCTGGGCGTCTCCACCGCCGAACCAGGGTCCCCCTCCGCGGAACGCCTGAAGCTGCTGGCCAGCTGGTCCCGGTCCCCGGAGCACCCGGCACCAGCCGCACAACCGGACGCCCCACGGCCCTGAAGCCGCTCGCCGCATACCGGGCCCAGGACCGCGCCGAGCAGGGCCCGGGTACCGGTCTCGACCAGGGCCATGACCGACAACAGCCGCTACGTCTTTGGTTCATTCGCCCGATTACGGCGACCGTGGCCAGGAGCAGGAGCCCGTCCACGGACAGCGGCCACGACGAGAGCGCACAGAGGCCGAGTCCAAAGGGCTCCAACCGGCCAATAAGGCCAGGTCAGAGCCCTACCGGCAGACGAGTCGGCCGGTACGCCGAGATCAGGCCACCGGAACCGGGTAGGTCGGGTACTCCACCCCGGACACGTGCTGGACGACGCGGATGACCTGGCAGGAGTAGCCGAACTCGTTGTCGTACCAGAGGTAGAGGATCGCGTCGTCGCCCTCGACCTTGAGTGCCCCTGCGTCGATGATCGAGGAGTGGCGCGAGCCGATGAAGTCGCTCGAGACCGCGTCGGGGGCGCTGATGAAGTCGATCTGACGCTTGAGCGGCGAGGTCAGCGACACGTCACGGAGGTAGTCGAGGACCTCCTCGCGGGTGGTCTCGCGCGCGAGGCGCAGGTTGAGGATCGCGATCGAGACGTTGGGCACCGGGACGCGGATGGAACTGCCGGTGATCCTTGCCTTGAGGTCGGGCAGCGCCTTGGCGACAGCGGAGGCGGCACCGGTCTCCGTGATGACCATGTTGAGCGGCGCCGAGCGGCCGCGCCGGTCGGAATCGTGGTAATTGTCCAGCAGGTTCTGGTCGTTGGTGAACGAGTGGACGGTCTCCACGTGGCCGCGCAGGACGCCGTACTCGTCCGCCATCGCCTTCAGCGGCGGGACGATCGCGTTGGTGGTGCAGGAAGCGCAGGACAGGATCTGCTCGTCCGGCTTGATCATGTCGTGGTTCACGCCATGGACGACGTTGGGGACGTCTCCCTTGCCGGGCGCGGTCAGGACGACCTTGGCGATTCCGGGGCGGAGGTGCTTCGACAGGCCCTCGCGGTCGCGCCACCTGCCGGTGTTGTCGATGAGGATGGCGTCGTTGATGCCGTACGCCGTGTAGTCCACCGACGTCGGGTCGTCGGAGTAGATCACCTTGATCTCGTTGCCATTGGCGATGATCTTGCTGTTGGCCTCGTCGACGGTGATCGTGCCGTGGAACTGGCCATGGATGGAGTCACGGCGCAGCAGTGAGGCGCGCTTGACGATGTCCTGGCCGCCACCCTTGCGGACGACGATGGCGCGCAGCCGCAGGCCGTTGCCGGAGCCGGCCTTCTCGATGAGCAGGCGGGCAAGGAGGCGGCCGATGCGGCCGAAGCCGTAGAGGACGACGTCGCGCGGCTCGCAGCGGTCGGTCTTGTTGGCACCGGTGGCACCGGCGACGGCCTGCGCAGTGAACTCCTCCACCGAGAGGCCGCTGTCGTCGGTCCGGTAGGTCGCGGCGAGCATGCCGATGTCGATCTGGGAAGGGCCGAGATCGAGCGTGGTGAGAGCCTGCAGGAACGGCAGCGTCTCGGTGACCGAGAGCTCCTCACCGGCGATCTGCCGGGCGAATCGGTGGGTCTTGAGGATGCTGACCACCGACCTGTTCACCAAGGAGCGGCTGTGCAGCAGGACCGTGACGTCCCGCTCCCGGTGCAGCTTCCCGATGACGGGGATCATCGATTCCGCGATCTCCTCGCGGTTTTTCCAGTTGGTGAACGAGTCGTCATTGACAGTCACAGGTTCATCTTTCGAGCTAGGAGGCGCTCATATGCTAATCCCCCGCCGCTTCGAACTTTCAGGCGGTGTCACCTGAGCGGTACGCTGCGAGCTGCGCCTTTGCCGGGATCAGGTCTTCTTGACCTTGTCGTAGCGGCCGAGGAAGCGCGGGGTGCCGTTCTCCACACGGTGGAGGAACAGGCCGTCGATCCAGTGGAACGCACCGGTCACCGCCTCGAATTGGATGGTCTTGGCGAGCCCCTTGTAGGTGGTCGCACGGAGCCTGCGCACCATGGCGCCCCGCTCGGCCTCGACGCTGCCCAGCTCGCGCAGGCCCTGAGCGACGAAGAGCAGTGCGTCGTACGCCTCCACCGCGAAACGCCCGACGGTGCTCACCCCGAAGCGCTTCCGGTAGGCCGTCACAAAACGCGCCGCGGCCGGCAGCGCGGCCGGGTCGACGTAGGTCGTGCTGATGATCCAGCCCTCGGCCGCCGGGCCCGCCTCCGTGAGGAACGCCGCCTCCAGGACCGGTTCCGGCGCCATGCACGTGCCCCGGAAACCGGCCTCTTCCAACGCGCGGGCGCACCGGGCGGCCCGGTGCGGTGAGGCTCCCCCGTACACCACTGCCTCCGCCTCGGCGGCGAGCACGGCGGCGGCGACCGGGCCGAAGTCCTCGCTGTCCGCGGGGACGACATGGGTGGTGGTGGTGCCATCGGCGGGCGGGAACGCGGCCAGGTCCTTGACGATCTGCCAACTCGTGCGGCTTGCCGCCCTGTCGTCGATGAGGGCGGTCCTACGGCTCTTCTCGACGTGGGTGAGGTAGTGGATGAAGGGCGTGGACAGAACACTGTCGCCGGCCCTGATCTGGAAGAACGCGCGGGTGGAGGTCTTGGAGTACACATCGTTGCCGGACGACACGGTCACGATGGGCAGCAGGGCCTTCTCATAGCGGGCAATGGTCGCCTCCATCGCGGCATCGCCGGTCGGGCCGATGACGGCGCACACGTCGTGGTCCGCAACGAACCTTGCGGCCACGTCCTCGGCCCGCTTCGCCTCCCCCGCGTCGTCAAGGACCTTCAGCGCCAGGTCGAACGTGCGGCCTTCACGGGAGCGGGAGTTGAAGTCCTCCACGGCCAGCCGCGCTCCCCGCTCCTGTGCCCGGCCGATCGCCTTGCCCGTTCCCGACAGGTCCGCGTGCAGCCCGATGACGTACCGGGGCAGTGGTCCGGAGCCCGTCGCACCGTCGCTACCGGTCGTGGGCCTGGAGGCGGCCCAGGCCGCCAGTCCGCCGCCGGTCATGACCACTCCGGCCGCCGAGCCCAGCATCAGCACGCGGCGCCGTGAGAGGGCGGGCCGCTCCGGCGGCAGCATGAGCGTGACCGGCCCGGGGTCGGGCAGGGCAAGGACGGCGGCCGAGCGTTCCGCGATCAGCCGGGGCAGCGTGGCCGGCAGCCAGTCGCCGTCGGGTTCGCCCCCACCGGCAAGGGCGTCTCCCACCTCCTGCGCGGTGGGTCTGGCCCTCGGATCCTTGGCCAGGCAGTCGGTCAGCAGCGGGACCAGGGCCCACGGTACGGCGCCCAGGTCCGGTTCCTCGTGGACCGTACGGAAGATGATGGCGGCCGGAGTGCCGGTCCCGAACGGGCGGCGGCCGGTCGCCGCGTACGCCAGGACACAGCCCAGCGAGAAGATGTCGCTCGGCGGGCCGATGTCACGGCCCTGCCCCCGCGCCTGCTCGGGCGAGAGATAGCCGGGCGAGCCGATCACCACGTCACTCGCGGTCAGCGCTGTGGCACCGGTGGAACGAGCGATACCGAAATCGATCAACCGAGGCCCGTCCAGGGCGAGTAGAACGTTGCCCGGCTTGACGTCCCGGTGCACCAGGCCCGCGGCGTGCACCTCGGTCAGCGCCTCGGCCAGCCGGGCTCCCAGGGCGCATACCGATTGGTGGGGCAACGGCCCGTGCAGCGTGACGGCCTCGGCCAGCGACGGGCCCGGCACGAAGGCGGTCGCCAGCCAGGGCTCGCGGGCCGCCGGTTCCGCCGCGGTGACCGGTACCACCCACCGGCCGGTGAGCCCGCTCGCGGCCTCGGCCTCGCGCCGGAACCGGGTCCGGAAGTCGTGGTCGGCCGCGTACTCGGCGCGGATCACCTTCAGCGCGACCAGCGCCCCGCCCGTCGAACGGGCCAGGTAGACCACGCCCATGCCGCCCGCGCCGAGCCGGCCGAGCAGCCGGTAGCCGCCGACGAAGGGCGGGTCGCCCGGCTTGAGCGCGTGCACTGCTGCGTGCCCCTCCGAGTGGATCCCGCTCACAGTCAGACCTCGGAGGGGGCTTCACCGAGGAATCGGAACCGGCCGCCCTCGACCTGGTGGAGAAATATGCCCCAGCCGCTGAACTGGCCATCCGACGCCCTGAAGGCGAACTGCTTGGTGATGCCTTTGTAGGTGCTCTTGCGCAGCAGGCCCACCAACTCACTGCGCCCCGGCGGACGTCCGCCCTTCGTGGCCTTCACCAGCTCCTGGACGACAAGGTTGACGGTGTCGTACGCCTCGGCGGCGTAGTAGCCGGGCGCGGCACCGTAGCGCTTGCGGAAGGCGGCGGTGAAGGCCGCCGCCGCGGGCACGGCGGAGGGGTCGACGAAGGAGGCGGTCAGCACCCATCCCTCGGCCGCGTCCCCGGCCAGCTCCAGGAACTCCGGGTCGACAACGGCCTGCGAGGCGAGTCTCGGCTTGTCGAAGCCGACCGCCGCAAGTTCCCGGGCCACCCGGGCCGCTCCCTGGGCGTAGCCGGCGTAGACGAAGGAGCCGATCCCCGCCCTCAGCATGTCGGCGATGACGGGTCCCACGTCGTCCGTGCCCGCCGGGATCACCCGGGGGTAGGCCGGCCGGCCCAGGTGGCGCAGCATGGTGGCGGTGATCGAGGCGGACTCCTGGGCGTACGTCTGCGCGGTGCGGTCCTGGAGCAGGCCGGCGCGCTGCGTCCCTTTCTGTCCCATCAGGTAGATGCCGACCGGGAGGGCGAGGGCGGCGTCGCTGGGGCGGCAGTGCACGAAGGACCGGTACTCCTCCGAACTCAGGATCAGGCCTCCGGCCGAGACGTTCAGCAGCGGCAGCAAGGCCTCGTCGTACGCGCCGAGGACCGCGTAGGCCGTCTCGTCGTTGGTCGGGCCGAGTACGGCGAGGACATCGGCGTCCTGGATCAGCTTCTTGGCCGCGGCCGGTGCCTTCGCCGCGCTGCCGCCGTCGTCCACGGTCTTCAGAGTGAGCTCGAAGGGCTTGTCCTTGCGGGAGTTGAACTGCTCGACCGCCAGCCGTGCGCCCCGCTCCTGTGCCTCTCCCGCCGTCCGCTGCGCGCCGCTCAGATCGGCCTGCACTCCGAGGGCCCAGCGGCGGGCCTGCGGCGCGGAGGTTCCCGAGTCGTCCTCGTCACGCAGTGCGGCCCAGGCCGCGGCTCCGCCGGCCGCCATGAGTACCGCCGCGCCGGAGGCCAGTACGAGCAGGCGTCGCCGGCTCGGCTTTGCCTGCTCCGTGTCCTCGGGTGTTCCGGCCGCGGTCGGCTCGATGTCCGGGAGCGCGAGCATTTCGGCGGAGCGGTCGGCGATTGCCCGTACGACGTCCTCGGGCAGCCAGTCGAGCTGTCCGCCTTGCGGGACGGCGTCCTCGACCAGCAGCACCGCGCCGATCTGGTCGGCCGTCGGACGGTCCGCCGGGTCCTTCGCGAGGCACAGGCGCAGCAGTGTCAGCAGCTCGGTGCCTTCAGTGTCCTCCTCGACTTCGATGCCGTCCAGGTCGGGTTCGTCGTGGACCGTGCGGTAGAGCAGCGCGTCCGCCGTGCCGATGCCGAACGGCGGACGGCCACTCGCCGCGTACGCCAGCAGGCAGCCCAGCGAGAAGATGTCACTCGCCGGGCCGACGGCCGCGCCGCGTGCCTCGGCCTGCTCGGGTGAGAGGAAGCCGGGCGTGCCGACGACCAGGTCGGGCGAGGTGATCGCGGTCTCGTCGGTCGCGCGGGCGATCCCGAAGTCGATCAGGCGCGGACCGTCCACGGCGAGCAGGACGTTGGCGGGCTTGACGTCGCGGTGGACCAGCCCGGCGGCGTGCACCTCGCGCAGTGCGGCGGCGAGCATCCTGGCCAGGACTTCCACGCTCCGGGTAGGCAGCGGGCCGTGACCGGTGACCGCTTCCTCAAGGGAGGGGCCGGGCACGAAGGCGGTGGCCAGCCAGGGCGCCGCCGCGTCCGGGTCCGCGCCGGTGACCGGCACCGCCCAGGGGCTGGTCACCCGGCGGGCCGTCTCGACCTCACGGCGGAACCGGGCGCGGAAGTCCGGCTCGTCCGCGTACTCGGCCTGGATGACCTTGACGGCGGCCAGCGTCCCGGCCTCCGTACGGCCGAGGTAGACCACGCCCATGCCGCCCGCGCCGAGCCGGGCCAGCAGCCGGTGCCCGCCGATCGATGCGGGGTCGGTGGGGAGCAGTGGCCCGCTCATTCCGGCGCCTCCAGTTCGCTCTCGACGAGGCTCAGCATCTGGCCCGTTCCCTGGTTCAAGGCGGCGTCGACCTCGTCCTCGGTCCGGCCCTCGGCGCCCCTGCCGACGACGGCCACGGTGACCTGGGCCACTCGGCTCTGCACCCAGTAGTAGTAGTGGGGGCCGCCGAGTTCGTCGCTGTAGTACTTGCCGCTCTCTGTGAGCGTGTCCTCGGAGTTGAAGTTGCCCAGCGCGCCGTAGCCCGCCCCCTGGGAGAGCAGATCGCTGATTCGCTCGCCCTGGCGCAGCTGCTGGTCGGGACAGCGCAGCGCCTCTTCGAGGGTCTCGGCCATCTCCCAGTCGGCGTCCTTCGCGGTGCGGTGCACGGTGACGACGGCGGCGACGCGGATCGGGCCCTTGCCGTCCTCCGCGGGCAGTTCGCTGTAGCGGGTGAGGGTCGCGAGCACCGTCGCGGGCAGCGGCTCACGCTCCCAGACGCAGTTCGCGTCGAGCACGGGCCACTTGCCGGGTTCACTCTCGTACGGGCTGCGTCTGACGAAGCCGGGGCCCCAGTTGACCGGCGCCGCCGCGACGGCTCGGGCCAGGCGCAGGGCCTCCGCGGGGGTTTTCGGCGCGCGGCCGGGATCGGGGGTGAAGTCCAGACCTGTGGGGCTGGGGCTCGGGGCCGGGCTGGAGCGTGTGCTACTGCTCGCGGTCGGGTCCTTGGAACCGTCGGATCCGGCGGTCCCCCCGTCCCCCGTCCCCGAACAGCCCGCCAGCAACAGCGCGCCGGTCAAAGCGCCGCAGCATAACCACACCGGTCTCCCGTTCACCATCAACTCCCCCCACCCGTACGCCAGTTCCCCCGCAGGGAGCGTATCGACTATGCCGCTGGCGCACTACGACGACGGCGGAGTCCGTCACCCTTGAACGGGCTCGGGCGGGAGCTATTGACTCGGCGTATGACCTGCGCGCCTTCCCCGACCCGACCTCTTGCGGACCCTGGCGTCCTACGGCACGGGCAGGAGAGCCAAAGCCGTTTCGGCGATCGCGCGCAGCGACTCGGGGCTGCTTCCGCCTTTGCCCAGCGCTTCGATCCCGCGCAGCACGGCCAGGAGGAGTCCGGCGAGCCGGGTGGGGTCCGCGTCCTGCTTGATGTCGCCCGCCCGCTGCGCTGCCGCGATACAGGAGGAGAACAGTTCCTCGATGGCCCCGAACGTCCGGCGGGCCGTCGCCGCGATGGCCGGATCCTGCTCCGACAGCTCGGCCGTGCCCTTGGCGAGTAGACAGCCGCGCAGGCAGACATCGGAGGCGGTGGCGTCCGCCACCTTCAGCACATGCGCCCGCAGCCGTTCGTAGGCGCCGTCATCCGGGCCGTCGAGCGCCCGCCGCACGGCCACGATCAACCCGGCGCAGTAGTCGTCGAAGGTGCGCAGGAAGAGTTGGTGCTTGTCGCCGAAGGCGCCGTAGAGGCTGCCCTTGCCCAGACCGGTGGCCGTGGCGATGTCGTCCATCCTCGTCGCCGCGTAACCGGTCGACCAGAACTGGTCCCTGGCGGCGCGCAGGACCTCACCTTCATCGAAGCTTCGGGGTCGTGCCATGACCTCACGATACCCATTCTTGACCGACCCGTCCAGAATGAACTAGGTTCTGGACGAGGCGGTCAAGAATGCGTCGACCGCCGTCCGGTCGTGCAGCGGATACGAGCAGCGCAAGCGACAGAGCGATCTCGAAAGGAATGGGTGCCATGCGCCCCATGAACGGAAAGACAGCGCTGGTGACCGGCGCCTCCAGCGGCATCGGTCGGGCGATCGCCCAGCGCTTCGCCGATGACGGCGCCCGCGTCTACCTGACCGGCCGACGCAAGGACGAACTCGAAGCCGCGGCCAAGGACATCGGCCCCGGCGCGATCGCCGTGCCGTGCGACGTCTCACAGGCCGCGGACCTCGACCATGTCATGGACGTCATCCGCGGTGACGGGCGGCAGTTGGACATCGTCGTGGCCAATGCCGGACTGGGCGACGGGTCCCGCCTCCAGGACGTCACGGAGGAGCAGTTCGACTTCGTCTTCGGCGTGAACACCAAGGGCAGCCTGCTGACCGTGCAGAAATCACTGCCGCTGCTCGCCCAGCCCGCGTCGGTGATCCTGCTGGCCTCCTCCACCATCCACCAAGGCGCCGACCGCATGGGCGTCTACGCCGCGTCCAAGGCCGCCGTACGCAGCCTGGGCCGCACCTGGGCCGCGGAGCTGGCCCCGCGCGGTGTCCGCGTCAACGTCATCACCCCGGGCCCCATCGCCACACCCGCGATCGCCAACCTGGCCGACCGGCTCGGCCAGAGCACCGAAGCCTTCCACCAAGCCCTGTCCTCGCGACTCCCGCTCGGGCGCGTGGGCCGTCCCGAGGAGGTCGCCGCCCTGGCCGCCTTCCTTGCCGGGCCGGAGAGTTCGTTCATCACCGGCGCCGAGCACTTCGTCGACGGCGGACAGGTCCAGGTCTGATCGGCCGTGCGGAGGTGTCACTCGCGCCACAAGAGGCCTTTGAATTCTGGTGACACCGCCTCCCGTCGCAGCGCACGATGAGCGAATGGCGCGCCTTCGTGACATCGTCGTCGACTCGGCCCACCCCGCTACGGCGGCCCGATTCTGGGCTGCCGTGCTCGACGGGTACGCCGTCGCACCGTACGACGATGCCGAACTCGCGCGCCTCCGTGCCCTGGGGAACGCCGGCCCTGAGGACGACCCGACCGTGCTCCTCGAGCCGCAGGACGGCGGCCCCCGTCTGTTCTTCCAATTGGTGCCGGAGCCCAAGCGCGTGAAGAACCGCGTGCACATGGACCTGGTCGCCGACGACTTGGATGCCGAGACCGCCCGCCTTGCCGAACTCGGCGCAGTACTTCTCGCACGTCACGAGAAGCACACCGTGTTCGCCGATCCCGAAGGCAACGAGTTCTGCCTGGCCCAGCTCGGCTCGTAACGAGCGTCCGAGCGGCCTGGGGGTCAGGCGTGCATCCGGCGCAGCGCGTCCATGGCGCTGTCCACGACTTGGCGATCGGTGAGACGGGCGTGGTCGTAAGCGGGGCGGCCTGCGTTGAAGCCGAGGAGGACGGGCTTGCCGAAGGCCCGGTGTCCGTTGACCCACAAGGACCAGCGGCCGGGGTCGGTGGGGTCGAACCATTCGATGGCGTCGGCCTTCTTGTCCCAGAAGACGGAAGGGAATTGGAGCCAGAGTTTGTCCAGGAGTCCGGATCCGAGGGCTTCGATCGCCTCACGTTTCCGGGTGGGCAGTGCGGGTTGGAAGGTGATCTTCCCGGCTTTGAGAACACCGATCGGGACGGTGACGACACACCGGTCCGCGCGCAGGATCTCACCGCTGTCGAGGGTGACTGCCACGCGGTCGGCGTCGCGGGCGATGCCGGTGACGACGGCGCCGGTTCGTACGGGGATGCTGCCGCGGACGTGGGCGAGAAGGCGGTCGTAGCCGTCGGGCAGGAGGAAGTCACTGCCTTCGCCGGCGGTGCCTTCCTCGTCGGCGGAGACGGCGAGGTCCGCGGGCTCCGCGCCGTACTCCTGCACCAGGACGGAGTTGACCGCATAGCGCAGCGCCGGTGACATCTTGCGGGGCAGAAGGGCGGAGTAAGGGGTGGTGTCGGGGGCTTCCACGTCCTCGGCCTTCGCCAGGTACGTGTCGAGTTCGGCCACCGCCTTCTCGTCACCGCCGACGACGTTGTCGTAGTCGAACGAGTAGGAGCGTCCGCCCGTTTCGTGCAGGAGTGTGGTGAGGGGGTTTCCCTGGTGCCCGTGGATCCAGGAGGCGCCCATCTCGGCCGGGATGCCGTCGAGGCGTTCCGTCCAGGTCCGGCCTCCGACGCGTTCGCGGCCCTCCAGGACGGTGACACGCAGGCCGGCGTCGGTCAGGTCGCGTGCGCAGCCGAGGCCGGAGAACCCGGAGCCGACCACGATCACTTGTTCGCCGGGGCGTGCCGCCTCGATGATCTCGGCGGCTGCCCTCCGGCCGCTGAGCAGGGCCCCGGCCTGAGTGGCCGGCGCTTCGCCGGAGGTTGCCTCACCGGCGAAGTGCAGGCGCCCGACGGGGGCGGCGAGTATCTCGCGTACGGACACACCGAGCGGGCTGGGGGCGAGATAGGAGTAGGAGCCGAGCGCGAACGGGTCGGTCGACCAGGAGGTGCGCAGGAACGCGACCGGCTCGGGCAGGGAGCTCGCGTGCGGCGTCGTCGGGCTGCCTGCGGTGGCGGTTGTGTCGCAGGCGGATGCCGCGCCGGCCGCCACGACCCCTCCGGTGGCGGTCAGGAACCAGCGCCTGGTCATTCCGGTCATGTCCCGCACTCCTTCGGGGTCGTCGGTGGTGGTGTACGTCGCAGTCGGCGGGCCGACCGGCGGTCAGGGGCGTGCACCGTCGAGGAGCAGCTTGGTGAGGTAGTCCGGGGCCTGGCGTTCGCCCATGCCGCCCTCGCCGACGAGTTCCCAGGCGCACTCGGCCAGGGAGCACAGGGTGGAGGCGAGCCACATCGCGGGCATGTCCGTGCGGAACAGGCCCTCTCGCTGGCCGCGTACGACGAAGGCCGTGATCCGTTCCACCACCGCGTCGGCGGCATCACTCAGTTCGGCCACGCCGAGCACGTCCGCCTCCACGTAGACCACGCTCCACAGCTGCGCGAGCACGTCGTAGTTCCGCACCAGCACGGCCAGGGCCTCGTCGACCGGCGCCTCGTCGAGGCGGGCCTCTTCGAGGACCTCCTCGCAGTGGGCGAGGATCCTGCGGCCCATCGCGTCGATCATCCCCTCGCGGGTCGAGAACAGGCGCGTCAGCGTCGCCCGCGACACCCCCACCCGCGCGGCGATGTCCCCCATGGACGCCCCCCGGTCCTCCGCGATCACCCGGATCGCCCGCTCCAGCACCGCATCCATGTCCGTACGCACCGGCACACCACCTCTCCCTCTGATGCAATCATGCATCAGTTGACGCAAAAATGCATCAACAAAGGGTGGTGCGGTCATGTGGGGCAACGCGGCCGTATGACCGAGCCTGCGTCTACTAGGTGCGTTCGAGGACCATCGCCATGCCCTGTCCGCCAGCTGCGACCACGGTGACCAGGGCGGCGGTGAGGTCGTCGTGGCGCAGGGTGCTGAGGGCTGTGGTGGTGAGGCGGGCGCCGGCGGCTCCGTAGGGTTCGCCGAGGGCGATGGAGCCGCCGTGGGGATTCATGCGGTCGGGGTCCAGGCCCAATTCGGCGCAGTAGGCGAGAACTTGGGCGGCGAAGGGTTCATTGCCGGCGACCGTGTCGATGTCCGCCAGCGTCAGGCCGGCCCGGGTGAGGGCACTGCGGGTCGCGGAGACGGGGACCGGGCCTTCTGTTTCGGGGGTGCCCGCCGAGACGGCGGTGGCCAGGACGCGGGCCAGCGGCGTGTGGCCGTGGGCGCGGGCGTGGCTTTCGGACATGACGACGACCGCTGCGGCCCCGTCGGACAGTGGGGCGCTGTTGCCCGCGGTGACCCGGCCGTCGGGACGGAAGCGCGGGGGCAGGGCGGCGAGGCTCTGCACCGTGACTCCCGTACGCGGGCAGTCGTCGGAGGTGACGGTGGTGCCGTCGGGGACCTTCACCGGGACGATGTCGCCGAAGTGGAAGCCCTCGGCGAGGGCGGCTTGGGTGAGGCGGTGGGAGCGGGCGGCGTACGCGTCCATGGCGGTGCGGGTGATGCCGTAGAGGTCGGCGGTGTTCTCGGCGGCCAGGCCGACCGGGATGTAGGGGTCGGGCAGGGCATTGCCGGTGCGCGGGTCGCTCCAGGGCCCGGCCGCCGGCCCCGAACGCCGGGCGGTGCGCCGCCTGGCCTCCCGGAAGGACGGGTTCTCGGTGTCGGGCCAGTTGTCGGAACTGCCATGGGCCAGCCGGGACTGCGACTCGACGCCCGCCGCGACGACGACATCGGCGTCACCGCAGCGCACGGCTTGGGCGGCCATCCGGATGGCCTGCAGGGAGGAGGTGCAGAAGCGATTGACGGTGACGCCCGGCACGTGGTCCCAGCCGAGCAGCACGGCGGCGATCCGGGCGATGTTGAAGCCCTGTTCGCCGCCGGGCAGGGCGCAGCCGACGATCAGGTCGTCCACTCGGCCGGATTCGAGGCCGGGGACGCGGGCGAGGGCCTCGGCGACGGTGCCCGCGAGCAGGTCGTCGGGACGCAGCGTGGCCAGGGCGCCTTTGTGGGCGCGGCCGATGGGGGTGCGGACGGCGGAGGTGATCACGGCGTGCTGCATGGCGGGTTTCTGTCCTGAGGGGTCTGGGTGACGGTGACGGGTGGTCGCGAAGGGCGGAGGCGGGCTGTCAGAGGTCGAGGGTGGGGCGGTGGGTGCGCAGCCATTGGTCGAGGTCCAGGACGAGTTCCAGACCCTCGCGCGGGAAGCGGTCCGTGCCGGAGGGTTCCAGCAGCAGACTGCGTACGGCCCGCAGGTCGAGGAGGTCGGCGGCGGGGCTGCCGGTGGTGATCAGGTGGTCGGCCTGGCGGGTGAGGGCGGTCCGGTAGGCGGGGTCGCGGGTCATCGGGTAGGGGCTCTTGCGGCGGTCCCGTACCGGTTCGGGAAGCAGGTCGGCGACGGCGGCGCGCAGCAGGCTCTTCTCCCGGCCGTCGAAAGTCTTGAAATCCCAGGGGGTGTTGAAGACGTACTCGACGAGGCGGTGGTCCAGGAAGGGCACGCGGACTTCCAGGCCGACGCCCATGCTGAGGCGGTCGGCGCGGTCGAGCAGGCAGGGCAGGAAGCGGGTCAGGTTGAGGTAGCTGTCCAGGCGCAGCGCCGCCTCGCCGGGCGCGGTTCCCGGCAGGTGCTCGATCTCGGCGGCCGCGGCGGCGTGGAGCTCGGCGCGGTGCGCGGGCAGGTCCAGTGCGGCGGCCAGGGCCGGGTCGAGCAGCCGGGTGAGATCGGCGCGGTCCAGCACGGTGTCCCAGGGAAAGGATTCGGCTGCCGCGGCTTGGGGCGTGAACCAGCGGTATCCGCCGAACAGTTCGTCGGAGCCGTCGCCGGCCAGGGTGACCGGGAAGTGCTCGCGTACCGCGCGGAACAGCTGGAGCAGTGAGGTGTCGAAGTCCCCCATGGTCAGTCCGTCGCGCAGGCGCCCGGCCTGGGCGCGAAGGGCGGGGTCGGCCAGGCTTCGGGCGTCCAGTCGTACCCGGCGGTGCGAAGAGCCCAGGTGGCGCACCATCAGCTCGGCGTAGGGGCCGTCCAGATCGCGTCCCATGGCGTCGTCCTGCCCGGGGGCGCTCGTGCCCAGGTCCACCGAGAGCGTGTGCAGCGTCTCGGCCGCGGGGCGGGCCAGGGCTGCGATGGCGCTCGAGTCGAGTCCGCCCGACAGCAGGACGCTCACCGGGACGTCGGCCGCGAGCTGCCCGGTGACGGCCTCCTCCAGCAGGGAGCGCACCCGCGCCACCGTGGTGGGCAGATCGTCGTGGTGTTCCGTCGGGGGGAGCGACCAGTAGCGGTGACTGCGCACACCTGCGGGGGTGAAAACGGTGAGTGTGCCGGGCTCGACCTCGTGCAGTCCGGCGAAGGCGCTGCGTCCCGGTGTCTTGATCATCGGGTGGGCGGACAGCAGGAGTTCCCGCAGGCCGTCCAGGTCCAGCCGGGCTTCCACCGCGGGGTGGGCCAGCACCGCCTTGGGCTCGGAGCCGAACACCACCCCGTCACCGCCCCGCGCGTAGCACAGCGGTTTGATCCCGAGCCGGTCCCGCACCAGCGTGAGCCGTCGGGCTCCGGGTTCCCATGCCGCGTAGGCGAACATGCCCTCCAGTCGTGCGGGCGCCTGCTCGCCCCAGGCATCGACGGCCCGCAGCACCACCTCGCCGTCGCCGCGGGTCGCGAACCGGTGCCCGCGCGCCGTCAGTTCCGTGCGCAACTGGGCGTGGTTGTAGACCTCTCCGGTGAAGACCACCGCCAGGTCGGTACGTCCGCCGCGTGTCACCACCATCGGCTGGCGTCCTCCTGCCGGGTCCACGACGGCCAGACGCGTGTGTCCCAAACCCGCCGAGTCCTCGTGCCAGGTCGCGGAAGCGTCCGGCCCCCGGCACGCGAGCGTCCCGGTCATCTCCTTGAGGGAGGTGTCCTCGGTCCCCTGTGGCACGTAGCCCGTGAACCCCGCATAGCCGGCCAGCCCACACATCGTCGAAACTCTCCAGCCCCGGCACGCGGGGCACGCGACACGCTCCAGGACCCCCTCGCACATCAGGCGCCGTACACCGGGTGGAGGTCCGCGGCCGGACTCACTGCGCCGACCGCCAAGACTGAAACGATCACGCCTCGGCCGGGTCACCGCTCCGCGCACGGAAACCCCGGATGAATCCCCCGGTCGGCACCGCACGGCCTTCCCCGAGCCCGGCGAGCCCTCAGCTCCGAGGCCATTGCGGCAGGACGTTTTTCGAACCGCTCCCGAATTCAGACGTTCTCCGGGGTTCGTCGAAATAGCGCTCCCGGAGTGAGCGACGCCACTGCTTCACCATGCAAGAAAGCATCAATCAAGAGTCAACAGAGCATCCCGCACAGTAAAGATCGTGAATTCCGCGAACCGCCCCCTCCTCGCCGCACTCCTATTCCATAGCGGTGCCCCAAACGAGGAGGCACCCAGAAGGGGAACGATCATGCGAAACAACAAGCGAATCGGGCGCCGTGTCACCGGTGGTGCGATCGCCGCGGTGTCCACCCTGGCTCTTGTCGGGCTGACCGCCGGTACCTCCCAAGCGGCCGCGGTGTCACCGTCACGGACCGCGGCGGCTCGGCCCGCATGGGCGGACACCAACTCCCTGAGCGTCCGGATCCACGCCCTCAGCCCCGGGGCGGGCCAGCGCTACGCGTCGGTCGTACTCACCAACAAGACCCACAAGACCGTACGCACCCAGGGGTACACCGGCCTTCAGCTCCTCAACTCCCACGGCAAGAACGTCACCACCCACGTCGTCCGCGACCCCGGCCACACCCCCTTGCTCACTCTCAAGCCGGGGCAGAGCGTCCACACCACGCTGCACTGGACCGTCGTCGGCGCCAAGGGTGAGCCCACCAAGGCCGAGAAGAACCCGACCGCACTCGAGGTGACCCCGCCCGATTCCCGTCACCATCTGACGACAGCCTGGAAGCTCGGCGACGTCCTGCAGAAGGGCCGGATCGACATCACTCCGCTGGCCAAGGGCACCGGACCCAAGAACTGACAAGCCCTCGTACGCCGCCTGCCTGCGCGACGTATGACCCACTGAGGCCAGGCACGTCACGCAGGCAGCCTGTGAACGCTTGCGCTCTGCGACGCCGACTGGTCGCCGGCGCAGGGGTCGTGTGCGTCTACCAGGTGAAGGTCGCGGTGGTTCGGGCCGGCAGCGTGTAGACGAAGGACTGGCTGCCCCAGTTGACGCGCACGGACTGGGTGCTGGTGCCGCCGTTGTGCGCGATGAGCGCCTTGGAGCCGTCGGGGTTGCGCCAGGCGACGTTCTGCACGGTGCTGTTGGCCGTGGAGGCGATGCGGTACGCACCCGGCTTGACGAACTTGGTGAGGTGGCCGGTGGTGTAGTACTCGATGGTGTAGTCGACCTGGCCGGCCCGCGAGCCGCCCTCCTGCACGGTGATCAGTCCGGTGCAGGTGCCGCAGCCGCCGTTGTGCGGCCCCATGTTCTGGTTCAGCGCCAGGCTCCACTTGACCAGGCTGCTGCTCCAGTTGCGGGCGTAGTTGACGATGTCGGCCAGGTCCTCGTTGTGCTGGTTGGAGATCCAGGTGCCGCCCGAGTGCTCGGTGCTGAACTGCTTGACGGTCGGGTACTGGTTGTGGACCTGGGTGCCGACCGCAGGGTCACCGAAATAGCCGTGCCAGGCGATTCCGCCGAACAACGGGTCATTGCGGACGCCAGAGTCGGCGAGGACCGCGGAGCCGAAGTTGGCGTAGTCACCATAGTTCCAGTCGTGGACGAGGACTTTGGTGGTGATACCGGCGGCGCGGAAGGCCGGATAGACGTGGTTCTTGGTGAACTCCACGAGTCCCGAGGGATTCCAGCTCATGCCCGGGTAGTTCATCGCCGTCGGATTGCTCGCCTGACAGCAGTTGGGCTCGTTCTGCACCGAGATGTAATTCACGGGAATTCCGGCGGCCTGATAGCTCTGGATGTACTTGACCAAGTACTGGGCGTACATGGGGTAGTACTCCCACTTCAGCCAGCCCATCTGGTCCATGCGCCCGTTGTCCTTCATCCAGCCGGGCGAGCTCCACGGCACGCCCTTCACCCGCAGCGCCGGGTTGAGCTGCTTGGCCTGGCCGGTCAGGAGGCGGACGTTGGTGTCGTATCCGTTGGCCCCGAAGTCGTTGAGGTTGCAGCAGGTGTCGTCGAGCGAGACATTGCCCGGCCGGGACAGGTCGGAGGCTCCGATGGGGTTGCGGACGAAGGACAGCCCGATGCCCGCAGTCGGGGAGAACAGCTTCTGCATGACCGTGTCGCGGGTGGCAGCACTGATCGGGCCGCCGCGCAGCAGGTAGGCGGTGGTGTCCGTGATCGAGGCGCCACCGCCCTCGAACTGCTGGTACGTCGTGTTCTCGTCGATGTTGATCGTGTGCTGGGCGGTTCCGCCGGCCGGGCCGAAGCGCAGCGCCGTCTGCTGCGCCAGACCACGCGTCACGTTACGTCCGGCGGAGTCGGATGTGGTCGTCAGCCAGACGTTGACCGGCTCGTTCACCGCCTGAGCGGTGCCACTGGTCGCGGCGAGCGTCGCCGCCGCGACGACACCGGCGAGAAGGAAGCGAGTTGCCCGGGACAGACGGGTTAAGGAACGGATTGGTCTCATGCTGTCGCCCTTCGCAATGGTGGGGGCAGTGCAAGGCATTCAGATACGTGACCAGACGGCCAGTGTGGGATTAATTCACGGGAAAAGTAAAGGTCTGAACCAGACACGTCAAGAGCTCGAACACGCTCGGGGACGATGCCTACGCCGTGCCGGGGAGCCGCACCGTGACGAGGAGACCGCCGGCGGGGCCGGGGATGAGGTCGAGCGTCCCGTCGTGGGCGCGGACGATGCTGTGCACGATGGCCAGGCCGAGGCCGGCGCCGGCGTGCTCGTCGGTGCGTACGCGTTCCGTTCCTCGCTGGAAGGGTTCGGTGAGGGTCGGTACCTGTTCCGGTGGGAGCCGACGGCCCGTGTTCTCGACCCGCAGCACGCTCGTGTCGCCGTACGCCTCGGTGTGGACCGTCACGGTGCCACCGGCCGGGAGATTGTGGACGACGGCGTTCTGGACGAGGTTCGTCACCATCCGCAGCAGAAGCTCCGCGGAGCCGCTGGTCCGGGCCGCCTCACCGGTGACGTCGAGCGTGATCCGGCGCTGTTCGGCGAGAGGAAGCAGCGTTTCGGCGGCTTCTTCGGCGAGAAGGGAGAGGTCGACGCTCTCGCGGGTGAAGTTCCCGGAGTCGCCGCGACTGAGCAACAGCAGGGCCTCGGTGAGGTCGATCGCCCGCGCATTGACAGTGTGCAGGCGTTCGATGAGTTCGTCCCGGTCGCGCGTGGGGTCCTTGCGGGCGACGTCGAGGAGCGTCCGCGAAATGGCCAGGGGGGTGCGCAGTTCGTGGGAGGCGTTCGCGGCGAACCGCTGCTGCTCGGCGACGTGGGACTCGAGTTGTTCGAGCATCGAGTCGAACACGTCGGAGAGTTCACGGAATTCGTCCTGGCGGCCCTTCATGCGGATCCGGTGGGACAGCGATCCGTTCCCGGCCATCCGTGCCGCATCCGTGATCCGTGTGAGGGGTGCGAGCATCCGGCCGGCGAGGATCCACCCTCCCAGGAGGCCGAACACGAGGAGGGAGCCCAGCGCTGTGGCCGCGGCGGGGGCGAAGCCGCGCAGGAGGTCGGAGCGGCTGGGCCCGACGATGATCACGGCGCCGAACGTCTCCTGGAGGGCTCTGGGGTCGTTGGCCGGTAGCCAGCGCAGCACGAACACCCACATGACGGCCAACAGGAGAGTGCCGGCGACGAAGAGGAATCCGGCGTAGCTGAGGGTGAGTTTCAGGCGGGCGCTGCGCCCTGGGCGTCTATTCATGAGTGCCGCCGGGGTCTGTCGTGCCCCTCGTGTCCCTGCCGGTGTCGATCCGGTAGCCGACGCCGGGCACCGTGGTGATGATCCACGGTTCGCCAAGTCGTTTGCGCAGTGCGGAGACGGTGATGCGCACGGCGTTGGTGAGGGGGTCGGCGTTCTCGTCCCAGGCCCGTTCCAGCAGCTGTTCGGCGCTGACGACTCCGCCCTCCGCGGCGACGAGGACTTCAAGGACGGCGAACTGCTTACGGGTCAGCGCGACATAGCGTCCGTCGCGGAAGACCTCCCGGCGGAAGGGGTCGAGCCGCAGGCCCGCGATCTCGCGGACCGGGGGCCGGGCGTACGCGCGTCGGCGGTCGAGCGCCCTCAGCCGCAGGACGAGCTCCCGTAGCTCGAACGGTTTGGTGAGGTAGTCGTCGGCGCCCAGCCCGAACCCGGAAGCCTTGTCGTCGATACGGTCGGCCGCGGTGAGCATGAGGATCGGGATGCCGCTGCCGGAGGCGACGATGCGCCGGGCGACCTCGTCGCCGGAGGGGCCGGGAATGTCTCG
Source organism: Streptomyces sp. NBC_00554 (assembly GCF_041431135.1). Classification (NCBI taxonomy): domain Bacteria; kingdom Bacillati; phylum Actinomycetota; class Actinomycetes; order Kitasatosporales; family Streptomycetaceae; genus Streptomyces; species Streptomyces sp. NBC_00554. Next base: position 481,627 of record NZ_CP107799.1, read on the forward strand.
GTCGAGGACCGCGAGGTCGTAGGAGTTGACGCTGAGCAGTTCCAGGGCGGAGTCGCCGTCGCCGGCGATGTCGGCCGCGATCGCCTCAAGGCGCAGACCGTCACGGACGGCTTCGGCCAGGTAGGGCTCGTCCTCCACGATCAGTACGCGCATGTCTGAACCCTAAGCAGCACAACTTATCGCCGGCGTATGCAAAGACGTGTGCGCACCGGACACGCGGCTCAGCCTGCCGGTGCCGGCACGGGGCGAGGCTGGTCCGACGGCGCTTCCACCGTGGTGCGCCACCATCGGCGCGACGCCAGCCCGGCCAGCATGGCGCCGGTGGCGTTGACCAGTACGTCGTCCACGGAGGACACCCGGTCGAGGCGCAGGACGTACTGTGCGGCTTCGACCAGGACCGAGCAACCCGCCCCGAGCGCCAGGATCCGCGGCACCGACGCCAGCGCCGCGAACCTCATCGGAGCGAAGAACCCCAGCGACGCGAAGACCAACAGGTTGCCGACGATCCCGAGCGGCCCCATCGTGACCAGGTCCCGAAGCGGTACGAGGCTCACCACGCCAGAGACGGTGCCGGGCGCGGCGCCCGGCATCATGGTCAGCCACAGGAACGGCACCGTCCCGTGGACCATGCCCACCTCGGCGAGCGACGTCCGCCACGCCGATGTGACACCGGCGGCACGCCGCCGCCACGCCAGAGCCCACGCCACCAGCAAGGCCAACGGCAGCGCGACCAACGTCATGAGCACCACACCGTTGAACGTGTCGAAGCAGCCATGCCACCGCCCCGCCATGCACCTCGGAGCCGACATCATGAGCGGCCCCCGCACGAGGAACACGGCGCTCGCCATCCCGAGGATCACCAGGCAGAGGAGCACGATCCTGCGCGTGCGGAGGATCGGTGCCACCGGAGATGCATTGCGGTTCATGCCCCTCATTGGAGACGGCGGACCGTTGCGGCGGCGTATGCGATTTTCGATACACCCGCGATACCCGGAATCCCCGGGATCAAGGGGCTGCTCGACGCGGGCGCGTGCTTTGCAGGAAACCTTGTTCTCGCCGTCGCCGCGCGTCACGTGGCCCGGCCGGAGGGGGCGGTCGTCAGCGGGCCCGTTCCCCGGAGCGGGGAGTCGCAGGGGGCGTAACATCCGGGCAGGAGCCAGGTCAGGCATTGCACTCGGTCTTGAATGCAATGTATACGTTGTGCATGCTTTCATCCGGTGACCGTTCCGAAGAACGTCCAGGGATGCACAACCAGGCCGAAATCGCCTACCGGCGGCTGCGCGAGCGGCTGTTGGACGGGCATTACACCCCCGGTGTCCGGCTCACCGAGCTCGGTATCTGCGAGGACCTGGGCATGAGCCGGACCCCGGTCCGCGAGGCGCTGCGTCGACTGCAGAGCGACGGTCTGGTGAGTTCAACGGGCCGGGGCGTGGTGGTCAGTTCACTCTCCCCCCAGGAGATGCTGCACGCCATGCAGTTGCACGGCGCGCTGGACGCGCTGGCCGCCAAGCTCGCCGCGACCGCGCAGCGCGAGGGGCAGCTGTCCCCCGCGCAGCTCAGTGGGCTGAAGGAGGCTTCTCGCCATGTCGAGGAGCGGGCCGAGGCGGGCGATCCGGCAGGGGCCTGGCGCGCGAATCTCGACTTCCACATGATGCTGGCCCGCCTCTCGGGCAATCCTCTGCTGGAGGACGCGCTCGACCGCATCTGGGCCCGGTTCGCCATCGTGAGCCTGAGCAACATCAACCGCCGCAGCGACCTGACGCCTCGCCAGCACGACGCGATCGTGAGCGCCATCGTCGACGGCGACCCTCAACGGGCCGAGGCCGCGGCGGCCGAGCACGTCCGGGAAGCGGCGGCGATGTACGGAGAAGGCCGCCACTGACCAAGGGGTCAGCCGCCTGCGGATCCAGCCCACCCGGGCGGGTGTCCGCATGCTCGATTCCTTCTGCCGCACCCGGCCCCTGACCTGAGTGCCGCCGGCCGCGGCAAGGCGCCGCCGACGCCCCGGCCGATCTCATCAGCTCGGGCATCCTGCCGCCGCGGCATGGCCCCCTCGCGCGCCCTGGAGCGGCGCTCACACCAGGCGGCCCATACAGCCGGGCCATAGCGCTACCCGCGAGTAGCACCTTTTTACCGCAAGCCTTGTCCGATCCCTTGTCGAGCCTTGATGTGCAATGTATACATTGCACATCAACGGCAAGGGCGCCTGCGGACGCCCCGGCCGACACCACTCACCACCGGGCGTTCCACACGCCCGGGGAGACGTTCCACGCGCAAGGGACAAGCGCCAACGGTCGCCTCCGGAACCGTATTTGACGAGCCGTCACCACTTCCGGTCGCCGTCTTCCACCCCGGTCCGAGCCACCCGGCACGGCACCGGTCCGCGGGGCTGTCCCTACGAACCGCCATCACGATCACCAACTTGAGGTGAATCTCATGCCAGGATTCGGCCGAAGCGGACGACACACGGCCCTGCTCAGTGCGACGGCGGCGGTGCTGCTGGTCGCCACAGCCTGCGGCTCGGGGTCGGGTTCGAGCAGCAGCGGAGCAATCAAGATCGGTGCCTCGCTGCCGCTGTCGGGCCCGGTCGCCGACGCCTCCAAGCCCGCCTACGAGGGCTACAAGGTGTGGCTCGACCAGCTGAACAAGAACGGCGGGCTGCTGGGCCGCGAGGTCGAGCTGAAGGTGCTCGACGACGGCTTCGACCAGAACACCGTCGTCACCAACTACAACCGCCTCATCAGCCAGGAGCGCTCCGACCTGCTGCTCGGCACCTTCTCCTCCAGGCTCAACCTGCCCGCCTCGGCCGTGGCCGAGCGCAACAAGATGCTCTACGTCGAGCCCTCCGGCGGCGCCGAGGAGATATTCAGCCGCGGTTACGACTACCTGTTCTTCGCCCAGCCCAGCACCTCGCTGGACCTCCCGGAGCAGTTCGTCCAGTACATCAAGTCGCTGCCGGCCGACCAGCGGCCGAAGACCGCCGCCTATCCCACACAGGACGACCCCAACACCGACGTCACCATCAACGAGTTCCGCAAGGAACTCACCGAGCTCGGCGTGAAGACGGTCTACAGCGAGAAGTACGCCCCGGACACCGTCAACTTCGACCCCATCGCCAGCGCCGTCGCCCGCGCCAAGCCCGACCTGGTCATCCACGGCGCGGTCGCCGCCAACGACGGCGCGGGCCTCGTCAAGGCGCTGCAGAAGCAGCAGTTCAGCCCCAAGATGATGTACCAGACGAACGCCCCGAGCCTCATCGGCTCCTATCCCAAGGCGATCGGCGCGAAGAACACCGAGGGCATCTTCACCTCGGCCGCCTGGAGTCCGAACGCCGACTACAAGGGCAACGCCGAGTTCGTGAAGGCGTACACGCAGGCCTACGGATCGGCGCCCGGCGACGACGCCGCCAACGCGTACACGGCGGGCCAGGTGCTGGAGGCCGCCGTCAAGGGCGTGGGCAGTCTCGACCAGGACAAGCTCGCGGACTGGCTGCACTCGCACACCGTGCAGACGATCGTGGGCCCGCTGAAGTGGGACGCGCGCGGGGTCCCGGACGGCGACATGCTGCTCGCGCAGTGGCAGAGCGGGAAGTTCGAGTTCGTCGCCCCGGCCGCGCAGAAGACCGTCGACAAGGCGGTCAACCCCAAGCCCGGGTGGTCGTCGTGAGCCAGTTTCTGCAGACCGTGATCCTGGGGCTCCTGGTCGGCGGCGTGTATGCCCTGGTCGCCTCCGGGATGAACCTCATCTTCGGCGTGATGAAGATCGTCAACCTCGCCCAGGGCGGCATGCTCATCCTCAGCGCCTATCTGACGTACACGCTGTGGAACGCCACCGGCATCGACCCGCTGCTCCTGGTGTTCATCACGACGCCCTGTCTGCTGGTCGTCGGCTGGGCCACGTACTACGTCTTCATCGAGCGCTCGCGGACCACCGATCCCTCGATGGCGCTGGTGACGACCTTCGGGCTCACCCTCGTCACCAAGGGTGTCATCGCGCTGGTCTGGGGCAATGAACCGCAGTCGGTCACCCCCGGCTACGCGAACCGCTCGTTCTCGGTGCTCGGGCTGCGCTTCCCGCAGGCCCAGGTGTACGCCTGCCTCGTCGCCGCGGTGGTTCTCACCGGCCTGTATCTGCTGCTGCGCCACACCTGGCTCGGCCGGTCCATCCAGGCCACGGCGTCCAGTTCGGAGGGCGCCCGGCTCATCGGCATCGAGGTGCGTTCCGTCTGGGCGGCCGCGTACGCCCTGGGGGTGGCGGCGGCCGGCGCGGGCGGAACGCTGCTGAGCGTCCTGTACCCGTTCATGCCGAGCTCGGCCGACCACTGGATCGGGCTGATGCTCTCCATCATCGTGCTCGGCGGCATGGGGAGTCTGCCCGGCAGTGTGCTCGGCGCCCTTGTCATCGCCCTCGCCGAGTCCCTGACCTCGACGTACATCGCCCCCGACTGGGCCGCCGCGGTCCCGTATCTGGCCATCATCCTGGTGCTCGTGGCCCGCCCGCAGGGCCTGCTCGGCGCCCGGCTGCGAGAGGACATGAGCCGCGCATGAGCATTGCGAGCCTGAGCAACAGCCGACTACGGGCGTACGGCATCGGCCTGGCCGCCGTCGTCCTCGCCGTCCTGCCGCTCGTCAACGACAACGCCTATCTGCAGAACATGGCGATCATGGCGTTCCTGCTCGCCGTCATGGCCTCCGGCTGGAACATCATCTCCGGCTACACCGGCTACGTCTCCCTCGGGCAGAGCGCCTTCCTCGGCGTCGGTGCCTACACCACCGCGCTGATCTCGATCCACACCGGCGTCTCCCCACTGCTCGCCGCCCCGGCCGGGGGTGTCGTCGCCGCGGCCTCCGCCGTCGTACTGGGGCTCGTCGGACGGCGTACGCGCGGTATCGCCTTCGTCATCGTCAGCTTCGCCTTTCTGGAGTTCACCGCGCTGCTGGTGTCCAACTGGGGGTCACTGACGAACGGCAACCACGGGCTCGCGCTGCCGCTGCCCACCTGGGACCGCGCGTATCTCAACTGGCCTTTCTACTACTACCTGTTGGTCCTGCTCGCGCTGACCGTGTGGGGTTCGTGGGCGATCCGCCGCTCCAAGTTCGGCATCGGGCTGATGGCGATCCGGGACGACGAGTCGAAGGCCGAGGGCATCGGGCTGCGCACCGACCGCTACAAGATGCTCGCGTTCGCGGCGAGCGCCTTCCCGATCGGCATCGCCGGCGGCGTCTACGCGTACTACATCGCCTACCTCGAGCCGGCCTCGATGTTCGACATCGTCATCGCCATGCAGATCGTGCTCGCCGCGCACCTCGGCGGCGTGGGCACGCTGTGGGGGCCGGTCCTGGGCGCCTTCCTCCTGGAGCCGCTCAACCAGTTCACCAACCAGAACCTCAGCGGGCCCGACGCCGGTTCGTGGCGGATGATCATCTACGGGGCCCTGCTTGCCGCGATCGTGCTGTTCTTCCCCAAGGGCGTGCTCACCGAGGGCGCGGCCTGGCTGGCACGCCGGCGCCGCACCGAGCCTCAGGCGACGGCCGGCATCCGCCTGACCGAGGTTCCCGACCAGCTGCCCCCTGTCTCGCCGGCCCGTGAGCGCGCATCGGGCGGACCGCTGCTGCGGGTGGACGGGCTGGCCAAGTCGTTCGGCGGGGTACGAGCGGTCGACGGCTGCTCGTTCACCGTCGAGCGGGGTTCGATCACCGGGCTCATCGGGCCCAACGGGTCGGGCAAGACAACGGTGTTCAACCTCCTCGACGGCAGTCTCACCGCCGACGGCGGCAGCGTCCACCTCGGCGAGCGGCGCATCGACAACCTGCCGCGCTGGCAGCGGGCACACTCGGGGCTGGCCCGCACCTTCCAGTCCACCAGGGTCTTCCCGCAGCTCACCGCGCTGGAGAATCTCGCCGTGCCCAGCCGCTCGTTCTCCACGGCGGGGCTGAGGACCTCCGCGATCAGCGGCAAGGAAGCGGCACAGGCCCGCGAATGGCTCGCCTTCGTCGGCATGGACGCCTACGCCGACCACCACGCGGGCGGGCTGTCCTACGGGCAGCAGAAGCTCATCGAACTCGCGCAGGCGCTGATGCTGGAGCCGGAGATCCTGCTGCTCGACGAACCGGCCGCGGGCATCAACCCGACGCTCGTGGAACGGCTCGCGGGCATCGTCCGCAGGCTCAACGAGGCCGGCACGACCGTGGTCGTCGTCGAGCACAACATGCCGCTGGTGCTGTCGCTGTGCGACCACATCCACGTCCTGGCCCAGGGCCGCGTCATCGCGAGCGGACCGCCCGGACGGATCGAGCACGACCCCGCCGTGCTGGACGCCTACCTCGGTGACCACACGCCGAGCCCGGGCAACGACCCGGCGACCTCGGGAGCCACCGCATGATCACCTTCCAGAACCTGGTGGCCGGATACGGCCGCGCCGGAGACATCCTGCGCGGCGTCGACTTCGCCGCCGCCGAATCCGCGATCACCTGCATAGTCGGCCCCAACGGGGCGGGCAAGTCCACGGTGCTCAAGGCGTGCAGCGGGCTTCTGCGACCGCGCGGCGGACAGGTGATGCTCGGCGACGAGGACATCGGCGGGCGCTCCCCCGCGCAGATCCTGCGCCGCGGGGTGGTCCAAGTACCCCAGCACAACGGGCTGTTCCCGTCCCTGACGGTGCGCGAGAACGTCATGCTCGGCGCGTACGTCAACCGCCGGGAACGCGAGCGCAACCGACGCCGCTACACGGAGATCGCCGAGCTGTACCCGCTGATCGCCGAGCGTGCCGACGACAAGGCCGCGTCCCTGTCCGGAGGGCAGCGGCGCACCGTCGAGTTCGCGCGCGCCCTGATGCTGACCCCGCGCGTCGTACTCCTCGACGAGCCGACGCTCGGCCTGGACCCCAAGGCGAGCAAGCAGCTCGCCGACTCCATCACCACCCTCAAGCAGGAGGGGGTGACCGTCCTGATGGTCGAGCAGAACGTCCGTTTCGGCCTCACCCTCGCCGACCACGCCGTCGTCATGGAAGGCGGCCGCGTCCTGCACACCGGCTCCGCCGACGCCCTGCTCGCCGACCCGGACATGGGCCGGCTCTTCTTCGGCGCCGCTCCCCCACAGGAGGCACCATGAACAGCGCATATCTGAGCCTGGTCCAGGCACTTCCGGGTTCCGGCGCCAGGGCCGCCGAGCCGTTCCTCGTCGACGGTCTGGAACTGCTCGCGATCCCGCAACTCGCTTACGACATCCCCGGTCGGCCCGCCCACATGAACGGCGGCGACAGCGAGACCGAGGTGCTGCTGCTGCGCCGGGACGGAGACCGGTTCGAGCCCTGGGGAAGCCTTGCTGCGCCGGGCGGCGAGGACGCCGAGTTCTTCCGCATCGGGGAGCGGGCGTTCCTCGCGGTGGCGAGCATCCGTACCGGCGCGGGCCCGTACGAATACGCCATCCCCTCCACGCTCTTCGAATGGGACGGCACTCGGTTCGTGCCCTTCCAGGCCTTCGACGGCTTCGCCGCGAAGCAGTGGCGGCACTTCACCGTCGACGGCCGGCACTTCCTCGCACTCGCCCAGGGGGTGACCCTCCCCGGACTCGCCGAACAGAACCGGCCCTCCGTCATCTACGCCTGGGACGGCACACGCTTCGCCCGCTTCCAGGACATCCCCTCCCAATGGGCGTACAACTGGCACGCGTTCACGGTGGGCGGGCACGAGTGGCTCGCCCATGCCGACCATGCCGGGCCCAGCGTTCTGTACCGGTGGCACGGGGGGAGGTTCGTCCCGCACCAGGAGCTGGCCACGGCAGCGGGCCGGGCCTTCGCCACGTTCGACGACTCGGGCGGCAGCGGTACGTACCTGATGATCGCCTGCATCGACGACGGTTCGCGGGTGCTGCGCTGGGACGCGACGGCCGACCGGTTCGTCGAGCACCAGAAGCTCATCGGGGCGGGCGCGCGTGAACTCGCCGTCGTACGCACCGACCGCGGGCTCTACGTGATCCGGGTCAATTTCATCGAGGGCACTCCGGCCCATCCCACGGCCGCGCTGATGTCGCAGGTCTACCGGTGGGACGAGGGCCGGCTCGACGTCGTCGACGAGTTCCCGACGACGGGCGGCACCGATATCGCCGTCCTGGACAGCGCGGCGGGCCCGCTGATCGTGCAGACCAACGCGCTGAGCGCCGACCTGCGGTTCGCCGCCGAGAGCCGCGTCTACCGCTTCCTGGGCTGAAGCCTCGATCCGGTGCGGCCGCGCGGTTGCCGTACCGACCCCTGCCTTGTGAAAGAGAGATCCACGTGTCCGAGCACGAAAGTCCCGAGCTCATCGACCTGTTCACCGCGTACACCGCCGGGCCGGGCTCCATCGGCGCGCATCTGCGCGTCTCGGCCGCCCGGGCACACGCCCGCGACCCCCTTCTGGTGGTGACCGGGGCCGACATGGCGCTCTATCCGGGCGACGGACGGCCGCTGACGGTCCTGCCCTACCGGCTGAGCAATCGCGGCTTCAAGGAACTGGCCGCCGTCTCTCATCTGGGTACGGCCCTTGCCTCGCTCGTCGAGCTGTACCGCCACGACCCCGGCGGCGTGTGGCGGGCCGATGCCGAGAACCTGCTGCACCAGGTACGGCGCTCCCGCGCCGCCAACAGCACGGCCCTGTGGCGTGACCGGATCGCGGCCGTCTCCCACCGGGGCCGGGAGGAGGCCATCGCGACGATGGTCGACTACGCCTGCGCCGTGACCGAGCGGTATCTCCTGCGCGCGCTGGCCGACACTTCCCTCCTCAACCACCGGACGCTGCGCGAGGAGTACCTGGAGGACGGTCACCCGGACCTTCCGGTGTCCTTCAACCGGATCATGGTCGCCACGTTCTTCCTCGTCGGGATGGACAACGCGCACCGGCTCATCGCCTGGTGCGACGCCCAGGACATCGACTGGGCACGCGCCATGGTGGTGGTCGTCGGGCAGATAGGGCGCCCCACCGCCGGGGTGACCTGGCGTACGAACGGTGTCGCCGGCACCGTACTGGCCGCCTCGCGGCACACCCTGCCGCTGGACCGCCTCTACATCGCCCCGCACGCACGGGGATTCGCCACGCCCGTCGGCGGAGACCTCAGCGAGGTCGAGGAACTGGAGCCGGTGCTGCGGCAGTTGTGGGCGGGCACCAGGGTCACGGTCGAGCTCGGCGGGGCGATGTTCGAGGGCTATCCGGCGTTCTCCCCCGGCGACGACCGCCCCGGGCTCCTGGGTGAGCGGACGGTCACCCGGGCCGACGAGGTCATCACCGAGCAGCCCCGCATCCGCTCCCCCAAGGACTGGTTCACGCTCGTCACCCGGCTGCGCCTGGTCATGGAGGACCCCCGCCAACTGCTGTCCGGCGCCGTCACCGACTACGCGGCCCAGCAGCTCATCGAGCACGGCAACGACCCACTCGCCGTGACCGTCCCCGGCCTCGACGACGAGCCCTACCCCGCCTACGGCTCCATCTCCGCCGCGGCCTGACCCGAAAGCGACTCCGCCATGACCCAACACCCCTTCTCCGGCGGGTTCCTGGAGCGTCTGCACTCAGGCGAACCCACCCTCATGCTCACCGTCCGCACCAGCCGCACCACGGACGTCGTCCACATCGCCCGCTCGACCGGCCACCACAGCATCCTCGTCGACCTCGAACACTCCACCATGTCGACCGATGTCGCCGCCCAGCTGTGCGCGGCGGCCGACAGCCTCGGGCTCACGGCGCTGGTGCGCGTCCCCGAGCGCGAGTACGGGATGATCGGCCGGATGCTGGACGGCGGCGCCCACGGGATCATCGCGCCGCGCATCGAAACGGTGGAGGAGGCGCGCGACATCGCCCGCGCCTGCCGCTTCGCCCCACGCGGCCAGCGTTCCCAGACCAACATGGTCCCCCAGCTCGGGATGCGCCCCATCGCCGCACAGGAGCTCAACCCCGCCCTGGACGACGCCACGATCGTGCAGATCCTCCTGGAGACACCCGCCGGCATCGCGAACGCGGACGAGATCGCCGCCCTGGACGGCGTGGACATGCTGTCCCTCGGCGCGAACGACTTCACCGCGGAACTCGGTGTGCCAGGGCAGTTCGGCGATCCGCGTGTCCGCGACGCCGTCGAGAGGCTGGCGGACGCCTGCCGCAAGCACGGAAAGCTCATGGTCCTCGGCGGCATCGGCGACCCGGCGATCCTCGACACGCTCGTCCCGCTGGGGGTGTGCTCGCTGCGCATCACCGGAACCGACAGCGCCTTTCTCTTCGAGGGCGCGCAGGCACGCGCCCGGCAGGCGCTCTCCACCTGCCTCCCCTAGCCCCCACCCGGATGCGCAGTTGCGCCAAGAATCAGGACGGATGATGACCGCAGACCTTCCCCAACCCACCCCCATGCGCGCCGCGGAGAGCAACACCAAGCCCCGCTTCGAGGTGCCTCCGGGCAGTTGCGACACCCACTTCCACGTCTTCGAGCCCGGTTTCACCGCGGTGCCGAACCCGCTGTACGGGTTCCCCGACGGCACTCTCCAGCAGTATCTGCGGATGACCGAATGGCTCGGCATCGAACGCATGGTCCTCGTGCAGCCCACGTACTACGGCACCGACAACAGCCTGCTGGCCGACGTCCTGAGGAAGGCCGGCCCGCGCTGCCGTGGCGTCGTACGCATCGAGGAGGACACCCCCGACAAGGAGCTCGACGAGTTCCACGAGCTGGGTGTGCGGGCGATCCGCCTGGACCTGTTCGCCCGGGCGTCCCAGCCGACCGCCGACATCATCGCGTACGTCCGCAGGATGGCGGACCGTGCCCGTCCGCGCGGCTGGCACCTGCAGTTCTACACGCCGGGCACCGTCGTACGGGATCTGCTGCCGTTCTTCGCTGACCTCGAGGACACCTTCGTCATCGACCACATGGGATACATGAAGGAGTCGGACGGGCTGACGCAGGCGGACTTCGACCGTCTGGTGCGGGTCCTCGACGGAGGCAGCTGCCACCTCAAGCTCTCCGGGGCGTACCGCATCGCGAAGGACAAGCCGCTGTCCACCGTCGAGCCCCTGGGCCGGGCGCTCGTGGCGGCCCGGCCCGACCGCCTCGTGTGGGGATCGGACTGGCCGCATCTGACCGACGGTCAGCGGGACACCGGCGAACTGCTCAACCTGCTGGCCGACTGGGCTCCCGACGCGTCCGACCGCCACCGGATCCTGGTCGACTCCCCCGCCAGGCTGTTCTACACGGACTGACCGCTATCGGGAGAAGCGCTGCGGAATTCGCCGTACAAATTGCGCAACGTATTCGAGGTATTGCTGAGCAGATTGAACAGTCTGCTCAGATTTCACTGGACCTCTTGCACAGGGCGCGTCGAGCGTCTGTGCTGGTCCTGGCCAGGCGCTGCGGCAGCGGCGCGTTCCGGCCCACTTCACGTTCCTCCGTGGCGGCTCGCGCCATGGGCCTGATCCATGCAAGGAGAACTCCGTCATGAGCATCGAGCAGACCCTCACCAGCCAGGAGCGCCTGGCCGAGCTCGACCTGACGCAGCTGCAGCAGCTCGTCGGCCTGGTGGACTACGACCCCTCCAGCGACCCGTTTCCGGTGACCGGCTGGGACGCGGTGGAGTGGGTGGTGGGCAACGCCACGCAGACCGCGCACTTCTACCAGTCGGCGTTCGGCATGCAGTTGATCGCCTACTCCGGGCCGGAGACGGGCAACCGCGACCACCAGGCGTACGTCCTGCGCAGCGGTGCCATCCGCTTCGTGTTCAAGGGTGCGGTGGATCCGAGCAGTCCTCTGGCCGACGCCCATCGCGAGCACGGCGACGGAGTGATCGACATCGCGCTGGAGGTCCCGGACGTCGACCGGTGCGTCGCGCACGCGCGGGCGCAGGGAGCCACCGTGGTGGAGGAGCCGCACGATGTCGGCGACGAGCACGGCACCGTCCGCCGGGCGGCGATCGCCGCGTACGGCAAGACCCGGCACACACTGATTGACCGCTCCCGCTACAACGGGCCCTACCTGCCGGGATATGTGGCCCGCACGTCCTCGTACGTGAAGCGGCCCGGCGCACCGCGGCGCATCTTCCAGGCTCTGGACCACGTGGTGGGCAATGTCGAGCTCGGCAAGATGGACGAGTGGGTGGACTTCTACAACCGGGTCATGGGCTTCACGAACATGGCCGAGTTCATCGGGGACGACATCGCCACCGAGTACTCGGCGCTGATGAGCAAGGTGGTGGCCAACGGCAACCACCGGGTGAAGTTCCCGCTGAACGAGCCGGCGGTAGCGAAGAAGAAGTCGCAGATCGACGAGTTCCTGGAGTTCTACCAGGGTCCCGGAGCGCAGCATCTGGCGCTGGCCACCAACGACATCCTCGCCTCGGTCGACGCCCTGCGCGCCGAGGGAGTGGAGTTCCTGGCGACCCCCGATTCGTACTACGAGGACCCGGAGTTGCGTGCCCGGATCGGCGAAGTGCGGGTCCCGGTGGAGGAGTTGCAGCGGCGGGGCATCCTCGTCGACCGGGACGAGGACGGCTATCTGCTGCAGATCTTCACCAAGCCGCTCGGCGACCGCCCGACGGTCTTCTTCGAACTCATCGAGCGGCACGGCTCGCTCGGTTTCGGCAAGGGCAACTTCCAGGCCCTGTTCGAGGCGATCGAGCGCGAGCAGGCCAAGCGCGGCAACTTCTGAAGCCGGGAGCCCCGACCCTGGCCCACTATCGACAAGTAGGCCAAGTGCCTTACTCAGCAACGGAGTTGACTCCATGACCTGGCTCGACCTGCCACCCGACGACTTGTTCGGAATCGACAATCTGCCCTACGGGGTGTTCTCACCATCCAGTGGAGCGCCCCGTGTCGGAGTCCGGGTCGGCGAGCAGGTGCTCGATCTGGCGGCCGCCCTCGACGATCCGGTCTTCGCGCGGCCCTCGCTGAACGCCTTCATGGCACAGGGCCGCACGCGCTGGACGCAGGTCCGGGCACGGGTGACCGAGTTGTTGAGCGACAGCCGGCACCAGCGGGCCACCGCTAGGCATCTGCACCGGCTCGAGCACGTGCGGCTGCATCTGCCCTTCCAGGTGGCCGATTACGTCGACTTCTACGCGAGCGAGCACCACGCGACGAACCTGGGACGCCTCTTCCGTCCTGGAAGCGACCCGCTCACCCCCAACTGGAAGCATCTGCCCATCGGTTACCACGGCCGGGCCGGCACGGTCGTCGTGTCGGGTACCCCGGTCGTGCGCCCGCGGGGACAGCGCAAGAGCCCCGAGGCGGCCTCGCCCGACTTCGGTCCCACCCGGCGCCTGGACATCGAGGCCGAGGTGGGATTCGTCGTCGGCACCGGCTCACGACAGGGGCAGTCGGTGTCCGTGGCCGACTTCCGCGAACGGGTCTTCGGGGTCTGCCTCGTCAACGACTGGTCCGCGCGTGACCTGCAGGCATGGGAGTACGTTCCTCTCGGACCGTTTCTGGGCAAGTCGTTCGCGACCTCCGTCTCGCCCTGGGTCGTTCCCCTGGACGCTCTGGACGCCGCCTGGACCAGCCCGCCCGAGCGAGATCCCGAACCGCTTCCCTATCTCACCGACACCGGCAAGCAGGGCCTGGACCTGAACCTGGATGTCCACCTCAACGGCCACCTCGTCTCCTCGCCCCCGTTCGCCTCGATGTACTGGACCGGCGCGCAGATGCTGGCCCACATGACGGCCAACGGAGCCTCCACCCGCACCGGTGACCTCTACGCCTCGGGCACCGTCAGCGGACCCCATGCCGACGAGTGCGGGTCGCTCATCGAACTCACGGCCGGAGGCACCGACCCGCTGGTGCTGCCGGACGGATCGACCCGCGCGTTCCTGGAGGACGGAGACGAGGTGACTGTCAACGGAACGGCGCCCGGCCCGCGAGGGGGACGCATCGGACTTGGGGAGGTCACCGGCCGGATCCGGCCCGCTCTCGGCGACGCCAACGGTCGGATCCTGCCCGCCGGAGACGAGTCCTGACGGCCCGGGTCAAAGGCTTGACGTGGATCACCAAGGCGCGTTCACAACCCCCAGCAGCGCCACGCACCTGAACTCTGGCCTACAACAACTCCCGCGGGCGGGCCCGCGCAAGGGTGGATCACGGCTACGTGACTGATCTGTACGGAACAAGCCTTGGCTAGACGGCCGAATCCCGCGTCGGTGCCGCTACCTCATCGGAAACAAGGATGCGCCGACAGCGCTTGGCGGCTACAACGGCATGTATGACGGTCTTCTACTGCACGAAGTGCGGAGTTGAACTCACGCCGGACTTGGTGAAGCAGCCCTCCGTCCCGGAAGTCTCGGACCGTGACAAAGATCGGGACAAGGAAACGGGACTGGGCCCCTCCACTGTGCCGCGAGGGCACTATGCCGTTGATCCCGAGCCGTGGGGCGCACCGTTCACCCCGCCGGCCGACGAACCTCGGCCACACCATCCGCGGCAACTACTCATGCCACCCGCGCCTCCGTACGAACTCCACCTCGATCCCGCACGAGTGTGGGCGTTCGATACCAAAGGGTCGGAGGGATGAACGGCCGTCCTGTGGCAGCGCATGCTGCTGAACTGGAACCCCTCAGGCGTCACCTCCGTGACTCCTCGTTCGAATTCGATGTGGGGCCCGGGTGGCGTGCCCTTGTACTGCGGTGCCACGAGGCGGTTGTCGCGGCGTTTCCCGAGTACGAGCTTCTGGCGGTGAAGCAGAAGTGGGCGGCCCTAGCCTTCCAGGCATTTCCTCGGCCGTGGAAGCCGGGTGGAAACTGGACGTCCGACGAGGCGGCCAGGCTCGACTCACTGGTGGCCGGGTTCACGGCCGCCAGCGAGCACATCTGCGAGCATTGCGGCAACGCTGGAACGCTGCGCGAAACCCGGCCGATCGAGTTGACTCTCTGTGATGCGTGCGAGTCCTGCGTGGGACCGGACGGCCGCCTATAGGCGAATCTTGCTTCGAGCCAACCAAAGGTTTGTGAGCGCGGCTTGACATGGGTCATCAAGCAGCGTTCGCAGACCCCAGGGGCACGCATGTGACACTTTGCCTGGCCAACTGCCTTGGGCGTCCGCTGGAGTGTGGATCGTGGTCATGAACCCTTGGCAGAGTGCCGGCCGGGCCACAAGTCCTGCCCTGGCCCTCGAAGCACGGGAAACGGCGCGCACCGTCAGCTCGTTTCCCACAGCCTCACCGTTGTGTCGACGCCGCAGCCGGCGAGCATCCGTCCGTCCGGGCTGAACGCCAGACCCCTTACGGCCTTGTGGTGGCCGGCGAGATGGGCGGCCGGGGTCAGGTGCGTGGGGTCGGTGACATCCCACAGGGTCACGGCCGCGTTCTCGCACCCGGAGGCCAGCAACCGGCCGTCCGGACTGAACGCCACCGCATACATCTGCCCAGTGTCCCCAAGTCTGGCCAGGGGGAGGGTGCCTGTGCCCGTCCTCACGGGATGTGCCGGGTCGGTGGCGTCCCACACCGTGACGGCTCCTTGCCGCCACGACCCGTAGGTGCCGGAGACAACGCCCAGATCCCCGCTGCCGGTGGCCAGTAGCCGCCCGTCATGACTGAATCCCACCGAATGGACGGCAGGGGCCCCGCCCGAGGACAACGCCTTGGACCAATCGCGTGCCTGCGGTCGGACGACGGCGGTTCGGACCGGATGCGCCGGCTCGTTGACATCCCACAGGACCCCGGTGTTCTTGTCGCCGTCGGAACCCGAGGCCAGTAACCGTCCGTCGGGGCTGAACATCACCGATACGACGGGACCTGACCGCCAGACATGCCGATGGTGGGTGACACGCGCGCACCGGCTCGGCCGTGCCGGGTCGGAGACATCCCAGACGATCACGGCGCGGTCGCTGGCACAGGCGATGAACCGTCCGTCCGGGCTGAAACTCACCGCGTGGACACCACCTTGCCGCCAGCCGTCGCGAAACAACCAACCGGGGCGTTCATGGACAAGGACCGCCGACCGGGTCGGGTTCGCCAGGTCCGTGACGTCCCAGAGGATCACGCTCCAGTCGGTGCTCCCGGACGCCAGTAGCCGTCCGTCAGGGCTGAACGCCACCGCGTTCACCGCTCTGTGATGGCCGGTGAGGCCGACGGCCCGGGTCGGGTGGGATGCATCCGTGACATGCCAGAGAACCACGGTCCTGTCGCTGCTCCCGGACGCCAGCAGCCGTCCGTCAGGGCTGAACGCCACCGCGTTCACCGCTCCGCCGTGCCCGCTGAGAGTAGCGACCGGTCCCTGCGGCGGAGGTGGCGACGGCCGTCCCCGGAATGCCATGGTGCAGTCTCGCGCTATCCGGCATCCCGTGGAAGGCGGAGCGCGGGCTTCCGCTGTCCGGCCGTGCAACGGTGACGACGGATCCGCGCGCCTGGCCTGTGGACGCAACGATGTCCATCACCCCGCGTCACAGAGGCATCAGGGCAAAGGTCGAGCGCGCCTTGACATGAGTCATCAATCCGCATTGCCAGGCTCTTACCCCTCCCCCATGGGTGAGACTGCGGACGGGGTGGGCGCACCACCGACGGACCAACCCCGGCCTCACCCTTGACCACAGATGGTACAGACCAATAGCTTCCGGGCATGCGTCGAAGACTCCTCAGCAGGCTGGCACTTGTCGCCTGCGCCGCGTCCCTTCCGGTCACTCTCCTCGCCACGGCGCCCGCGTCGGCCGATGGCCCTCGGACTTCCCACTCCCCCGCGTACAAGAGCGTCGGCTACTTCACCCAATGGGGTGTCTACGGCCGTGACTTCCAGGTCGCCGACCTCGAGGCGAGCGGAGCGGCGTCTCGTCTCACTCACATCAACTACGCGTTCGGCAACGTCAGCTCGGACGGCAAGTGCTTCACGGGGAACATCCCCGGGGAGGCCGACGCCTGGGCGGACTACGTGCGCCCGCTGGACGCCGAGAACTCCGTGGACGGTGTCGCCGACACCGACACGCAGCCGCTGGCGGGCAACTTCAACCAGCTTCGGGAGCTCAAGGCGGAGAATCCCGGACTGAAGGTGATGATCTCCCTCGGTGGCTGGAGCTGGTCCACCCACTTCTCCGACGCGGCGCGAACGGCCGCCTCCCGCAAGGCTTTCGTGGCCTCGTGCCTCGACCTGTACATCAAGGGCAACCTGCCCGTCGACGGAGCACGCGGCGGCCAGGGCGCCGCGGCCGGGCTGTTCGACGGTGTGGATCTGGACTGGGAGTGGCCGGGCTCCGCCGGTGACACCGACACCGTCTACCGCCCCGAGGACAAGCAGAACTTCACCGCGCTCGTACGCGAGTTCCGGCGGCAGCTCGACGCCTACGCGACCACCCAGAAGAAGGGCAAGCACTACGAGCTCTCGGCGTTCGTACCGACCGCCCCCGCGAAGATCGACGCAGGATTCGAGGTACCCCGCATCATGCGGGACCTGGACTTCGTCAACCTTCAGGGCTACGACTTCCACGTCTCCGGCGAGGCGACCACGAACCAGCAGTCCGCGCTGTACGCCAAGGACGACTTCAGCGTCGACCAGACCGTCGACGCATGGCTCCAACGGGGCGCACCGGCCCGCAAGTTGGTCGTGGGCATGCCCTTCTACGGGCAGGGCTGGACCGGCGTGACCGGGGGCGGCGACGGCCTCAACCAGCCCGCGACAGCCCCCGCGCCGGCGACCTGGCAGGCGGGGTACGAGGACTACGAGGCGCTCAAGAAGCTCGCGGACTCGGGGACGTACACCGTTCATCGGGACCGCAGAAACGGCCATGCCTGGCTCTTCGACGGCACGACCCTGTGGACCTACGACGATCCGCAGGTCCTCAAGACCAAAACCGCCTACATCCGCCACCACCAACTCGGCGGGGCGATGTTCTGGTCGCTCGACGGGGACACCCCTGACGGCGAGTTGATCCGCGCCGTGGACACGGGGCTCACCCAGCGCTGAGCCGCGCTCTTCCCAACTACGCAGTCAACTCCGGGCTCCGAGGGTGAGACGGTGGCAGACCACCGCCTCACCCTTGCGCGGGGCGGGGTGAGTTCGGATCTGTTGGGTGCCGGGGCACGGGCGCGGCCTGGAGTCCGTAAAACTTTTGAAAGTGGGGGAAGCTGTTCTGTTTCGTGGGTTCCTGCGGCAGGATGACGCCAACACGCCCCCCAGCGTGTCCATGCCAGTACAAGGAGCCGCAACCTTGAACACCGTGCAGCGACACTGGACTCCCAGCAGATCTCGCCCCCTTGTCGGACTACTGGTTCTCGCCGTTCTCTCCGCCTGCCTCGGCCTGCTCGGCGCGCCGGCCGCGACCGCGCAGGCGGTGGGCGCGGCGAGATCCACGGTCGTGGACGTCACGGACTTCGGCGCCGATCCCGGCGGGCACGCCGACTCGGCGCCCGCGGTGAAGGCGGCGCTCCGGCACGCCAAGACCGTGAAGGGGCCGGTCAGGGTGGTGTTCCCACGGGGCACCTACCAGGTGTACCCGGAGAGCGCCGAGGTGCGCGAGCTGTATGTGTCGAACACGGTCGGCGCGGATCAGCGGTACCGCGACAAGTCGATCGGGCTGCTCATCGAGGACATGCGCGATGTGGTGGTGGACGGCCGCGGGTCGACACTGCTGTTCCACGGACTGCAGACGGCGTTCGCGAGCATCCGCTCGCACAACGTCACCTTCACCGGCTTCACCTTCGACTACGTCGCGCCGAAGGTCATCGACGCCACGGTCCGCACGGCCGGGGTGGAGAACGGACACGCCTACCGGATCCTGAGCGTGCCGGCCGACAGCCCGTACACCGTGGCGGACAACAAGGTGACCTGGCTCGGAGAGACCAGCCTGGTGACCGGACAGCCGTACTGGTCCGGCGTGAACGGCCTTGAGTACACCCAGATCACGGACCCGGTCGCGCAGCGGTCCTGGCGGGGTGACAACCCGCTGTTCAGCGACGTGACATCGATGTCCGACCTGGGCGGGCAGCGCATACGGATCGACTACGCGACCTCCTCCAAGCCCTCGGACCAGGGGCTGGTGTACCAGATGCGGCAGATCGAGCGGGAGCAGCCCGGAGCGTTCATCTGGGAGTCCTCCAACGTCACGGTCCGCAATCTGGTCGCCCGCGAGCTCCAGACCTTCGGCCTGGTCGGGCAGTTCAGCGAGAACATCACCATCGACCGGGTCGACTTCTCGCCGGACCCGGACTCCGGGCGTGCCACCGCCGGGTTCGCCGACTTCATCCAGATGTCCGGGATCAAGGGCAAGGTGTCGATCACCAATTGCGTCTTCGACGGTCCGCACGACGATCCGATCAATATCCACGGCACCTATCTGCAGGTCGCGGCGCAGCCCTCGGCGAACAGTCTGACGGTGAGTTACAAGCATCCGCAGACTGCCGGGTTCCCGCAGTTCTACGTCGGTGACACGGTCGAGCTGGTCGACAGCGCGACGATGCGCCCGCTTCCCGGCGGTACGGCGAAGGTGACCGCCGTCGACGGGCCTAGCGGGCAGGACCACGACACCTCGCTGACGGACATGACGATCACTCTGGACCGGCCGGTGCCCTCCGGGGTCAAGATCGGCGGCACGGTCGTGGAGAACACGACGTACACGCCGAGCGTACGAATCGCCGGCAACATTTTCCGCAACGTGCCGACGCGCGGGATCCTCGTGACCACCCGCAAGCCCGTCGTGATCGAGAACAACCGCTTCGAGCGGACGACGATGGCGGCCATCTACATCTCCGCCGACGCCTACCAGTGGTACGAGTCGGGAGCGGTCTCGGATGTCCTCATCCGCCGCAACACCTTTGTGAGTTCGACCGGTCCGGTCATCTTCGTGGAGCCGACCAACCAGGTGCTGAACGCCGCGGAGCCGGTGCACCGCGGCATCCGGATCGAGCGGAACACGTTCGAGGTCGGCGATGTCACCGTGGTCGACGCCAAGAGCGTCGGCGGGCTGTCGTTCACGGACAACGTGATCCGGCGCGCCGCGGGCGCCACGACGCCGTACTCCTCCCGGTTGTACGTCTTCCGGGGCTCGG
Source organism: Streptomyces sp. NBC_00554 (assembly GCF_041431135.1). Classification (NCBI taxonomy): domain Bacteria; kingdom Bacillati; phylum Actinomycetota; class Actinomycetes; order Kitasatosporales; family Streptomycetaceae; genus Streptomyces; species Streptomyces sp. NBC_00554. Next base: position 501,589 of record NZ_CP107799.1, read on the forward strand.
ACGACGTGCTCATCGAGGGCAACAGGTACGCCGGTGGGCTCAACGCGCGGGCCGACACGGTGTCCATGGACGCCTCGTCGGTGACCGTTCGCGCGGACGCGGCCCGGGTCAACGAGGACAACGTACTGCCGGTGCGCGACCGCTAGCGGACCCTGCTCGTCAAGTTCGGCCGGGACGGCGGTTCGGGCAGCGGACGGCGGAGCTCGATGTCGATCGAGCTCCGCCGCTCGCGCTCACCGCCGTCCCTTGGCGTATCCAGCCGCGCCGGCCTGTCTCAGCGTGGCGTAAAGATGCTTCAACCTCCTGAAGCAGCGGCGCAGTTCGCGACAGCTGCGGAGGCCCTTCCATTCCGTACCGAGCGGCGCTGCCCTTCGCGTGGCGACGGAGCAAGCCGGGCGCGTAGTCCCTGTGCAGGCCGTTCCCCAACGTCTCGCGGCGACACCAGGGCAGACCCTCCGCGGGCGAGACTGAAAGCCCTTTCCCCCTCCGGCGGTCTTGAAGTCTTGAAGCCAACCGGGTGCGCGGGCGTACTAATGCCGACGAGAACCATTGACATCGCCATGACATGTGGCTTCACTCCCGAGGCAGGATCCCGGAACCGGTACCGGAACCGCTACCGGTACCGGTTCCGCTCACCCCCACCACTCCCCAAGGAGGAGTGCCGTGTTAGCAGATTTCCCCCGCACCACCGCAGACCGAGGGCGCATACGCCCTGGCTGGACGGCCGTGTTGGCGGCGTTCACCCTGGTCATCGCCGCGCTGTACGCCGCTTCGACACCGACCGGCGCGGACCGTTCGGCCCCCGCAGGAGCCCAAGTCGTCCGTGTGGCGGAGTTCCTGGCCGAGTGCCCCTACAGCCACCGTCTCCCGGACGATCCGATCGTCGCCCCCGGGCTGCCCGGCGCTTCCCACATGCACAGCTTCTTCGGCAGCCGGGTGACCAACGCCCACACCACGGTGACGAATCTGCTGGGTTCGGCCAGCACCTGCAGCCCGACCGTCGACACCTCGGCCTACTGGGTGCCGACCCTGTACCGCAACGACCAGGCGGTCGAGCCCACCGGAACCACTTTCTACTACCTCGGTGAGGGCGTGCGCGACGACATCATCCAGCGCACCCAACCCCTCCCCCAGGGGCTGCGGATCGTCGCCGGCAACGCGAAGGCGACGGGTACGACCGACCCCACGTCCATCGCCCGCTGGTCGTGCCTGCACCACGGCGAGGTCAACCCTTCCAAGGACTTCGTGACCTGCCCGGCGGACTCGATGCTGGAGTCGTATCTCGACTTCCCGCAGTGCTGGAACGGCAGGGATCTGGACTCCGCGGACCACAAGAGCCACATGGCCTACCCGGTGAACGCGGAGTGCCCCGCCAGCCACCCGGTCCCCGTGCCGAAGCTGCGCCAGGTACTGCGCTACCCCGTCACCGGCAGCACCACGGGACTCCGTCTGGCATCCGGAGCCGGCTACACGATGCACGCCGACTTCTTCAACGCCTGGCCCACGGCCGAGATGGCACGCAGGACCACGAACTGCATCAACGCCATCGTCAAGTGCGGTGCTGACGGCAATCCCTCCTGATCGGCGCGACCCACCTGCTCCGCACACGCGGGACACCTCACGCGTCACGGCCCCGAGACGGGAGACGAGCATGGCGGAACCCTCAGCACAGACGGGCCGTGGGGGCAGGGCACAGCTCGTCACGACACTGCTGTGCGCTCTGTTGATCGTGTCCGGGTGTGCCGGCCCCCAGCAACGGGCCGGCACACCCGCCGAACCGACCATCACCAGCAGCTCCCCAACGGGCGCTTCCGGAACGGCAGTCGGAGGAACGGGCACCTTCAGCACCACGGACATCGCATGGCTCCAGCTGCTGATCGCCATGGACGACCAGACCCAGTACGTCCTCGAACTCGCGCCGCGCCACAGCGGCGAACCCGCGCTCCAGCGCTGGGCCGCCGGTGTCGCCCGCGACAACCGGACCCACCTGACAGCCCTTCGTGAGCTCCTCACCACCACCGGCGTCCCGGACGACAACCCGCACGAGGGCCATGACATGCCGGGAATGGTCAACGCCGAGGAACTGCAGGCGCTCAGCAACGCAACAGGTGCGCCATTCGACCGACTGCTGCGATCCGCACTGCTCGAGCACCTCACCCACGCCGAGCAACTGTCGGACGAGCTGCGGAAGAACGGGGCCGACCCGCGGGTGAAGAAGCTCGCGACCACCGTGAAGAACTCGGCCGCGGCGCACCGGCAGAGCATGCCGTTGTAGGTGCCTCCAAGCGGGGTCAGGCGGCCTGGCGGGCGCGCCCGGCATCCACCGGCCTGCGGGCTGCCGCGCGCAGATTCCGGCCTCGCCGGGTCAGCCCCCAGGGCTTGACGACCGAGATCACCGTCATGAAGAGGTAGGCGGACAGAGAGACGATCGGCCCGAACAGGACGTCTCCGGCGTCGGGCAGTGGATTGCCCGCGGCAACGGCGGTGACCGCGGAGTTCACCGCCGGGCGCAGCGCGAAGACGGTTGCGGTGGTGGTGGCCAGGGTCAGCCAGAACTTCGCATAGACCCATCGGTACCTCGCCAGTCCCCACGGCGTACCCAGGGACAGCAGCAGCCCGCTGAGGAGCGTAAGGAACGCGACCGGGAGCAGAAGCCAGTCGGCGAAGAGCTTCATCGCTCGGACGGATGCCTCCACCGTCACCGCGGACCCGGTGGTGGCCGCGGTGATCCCGAGCGCGAGCAGCCCGAGCGTGAGCCCGAGCCAGCTCGCGGAGGCGACTACGTGGACGACCAGGGAAGCCCGGCGTGCGGGGCGGCTCAGTTTCACCTGACACACGGTGCCGGGCGGAGGCGGTGAGCACGTCTGACAGCGGGAGTATCCCCGCGTACTGGCCTCGGCGTACGGGGCGGGACCACAACTGGTCTGCTACGTCATGGAGCCCAGCGGGCCGCAGGTCAGTCGGTGATGGTGACGCACGGAAGGCCGACGCTGGCGCCCCCGCGGAAGCCTTCCGCGCAGAGCCGGGTGCCCGCAGGGAAGTGCCGTTGCGGGTAGGCCTGATCCCGGTATGTCCTGAACGCGGCGACGTCCTCGACCTTGGTGTTCGCGCTCCAGCCGTTGGTGGTCCACACCCGGGCGCTGATGCGGTGCGGCTGGTTGGTGTTGGTGACCGACACCTCGACCCTGCCCAGGTAGGTGCCGATGTCGTAGGTCTCGATGCAGACCGAGTTGTTGCACCACTTGCCGGCAGCCGCCGCGGGCGGTCCTGCGGCGATGACGCAGCCGAGAGTCGCAGCCGCCACGCCGATTCCCGAGGCGGTCTTCTTGGTGATGTAGTGCATGGCGAGCGGCCTCAGTATTCTGTCCGGCCCGTGACGGAGCACGAGTCCTGTCGGCACATGTTCCGGGGGGGGCCGGACGGATCGGCGTCGGCAGATACGTGAGGCCCGAGCGGACCAACGCCGGACAAGATCATGAGTTACGCCGGCGCCCACTCCCCTGCGCCACATCCTCGCTGCCCACGAGTCCCCTGACGGCAGGCCGACCGAGAACGCGCCGCACCTCGACTTGATAGGCAAGTCATCACTTGCCTATCCTGTGGTTGTGGCCGACGACCTCTTCAAAGCCTTGGCCGACCCCACCCGCCGTACCATCCTCGACGAGCTCACGGAGAAGTCCGGACAGCCACTGTTCGAGATCTGCGCGCGACTGAGCATGAAGCATCAGCTCGGCATCTCACGCCAGGGGGTCTCCCAGCACCTCGCCGTACTGGAGGCCGCCGGGCTCGTCGAGACCAGGCGGGAGGGCCGCTACAAGTTCCACGACCTGAACACGGCCCCGCTGCGGCAGATAACCGAGCGATGGCCCGCGCCCGACCCATCCGGACCAACGGAGAGCACCCCATGAAGATCCATCTGACCAGCGTCTTCGTCGACGACCAGGCCAAGGCTCTGCACTTCTACACCGAGATCCTCGGCTTCGTGAAGAAGTACGACGTCCCGGTGGGTGAGAAGGACCGGTGGCTGACCGTCGTCTCACCCGAGGAGCCCGGCGGCACCGAGCTCCTCCTGGAGCCCGCCGGCCACCCGGCCGTCAAGCCCTACCGCGACGCACTCGTCCAGGACGGCATCCCGCTCGCCCAGTTCGCCGTCGACGACGTGAAGGCGGAGTACGAGCGCCTGCGCGGCCTCGGCGTCCGCTTCACCCAGGAGCCCCTGGAGATGGGCCCCGTCACCACCGCCGTCTTCGACGACACCTGCGGCAACCTGATCCAGATCGCGACACAGCCGCAGTAGACGGTCGGCCGCGTACGGAGCTCGGCCTCGCCGGCGACTGATCCCTCGCCCTGGAATTCGCCGACGGCGTGGCCACGCGTGTTCAGGACAGGACACCACGGCTCAGCCCCGCAGCGGTTCCGCCAGTCGTCCCAGCAGACCCGCGACCAGGGCGGTCTGGGCGGGCACGGTGTCCGGGTAGATGAACTCGCCCTGGGCATGGGCGCCGTCGCCGACAGCGCCCATGCCGCACAGCACGGGCAGGCCGAGGGCGGAGACGAAGTTGGCATCGCTGGCACCGCCGACGGCGGCGTCGGGCAACTCGTCGCGGCCCTGCTCACGGGCGACCTCGCGAGCTAGGCCGAGGAGAGGGGCGGAGGCGGCGTTGAGGGTCATCGGCGGCCGGTTCCAGGCATGGTCGATCTCGATGCGGACGCGGGGATCGCTCACCTTGATGGCGTCCAACTCGGCGTCGACACGGGCCTGTTCGACCTCGCTGCTGACCCGGATGTCGACGCCCGCGGTGGCCTGCCCGGCGACGACGTTGATGGCGGAACCCCCCTTGATGAGCCCGGGGTTGATCGTGGTGCCCTTGTCGGGGGCGGCGACCGCCGCGGCGGCGACCACGAACTCGCAGAGCGCGGTGATCGCGCTCGCCCCGTCCTGAGGCGCGAGCCCGGCATGCGCCTCGATGCCGGTGGCCGTGACCCGGAAGATCCCGGAACCCTTGCGAGCGGTCTTGACCGCGCCGTGGGCGGTCGGCTCCAGCACCAGGGTGACGTCGACCTTCTGCGCGACCTCCTCGATCACCCGCCGCGAGGACAGGGAGCCGATCTCCTCGTCACCGTTGAAGAGGAAGGTGACGGTGGGCACGGGTGCGCCGCCCTCCCGGGCCAGCTTCAGGGCCCAAATGCCTTGCGCAAGGCCGGTCTTCATGTCAAAGATCCCCGGCCCGCCGAGCTTGTCCCGACCGTCGCCCGACGACTGCGGCTGCTCCCATCCGGCGAGGGTCCCAGTCGGCCATACGGTGTCGTAGTGGCCGACGAGCGCGACATGCCCGGCGCCCGTGCCGGTGTAGGTCAACGTGAGCGTGTCGCCGCACTCGCCCCCGGGGTGACGCTCTTCGCGGTCGGGTCGGCCGAGGTGGCGGACGGTCAGCTCGCGCAGGAGGTCCAGGCCCGCCGCGAGGCCGGGCATATCGTAGCTGCCGGTCTCCTGGCGGACGAGGGTCAGGATGTCGGTGACGATCTCCGACGAGACGTCCTGGGCGCGGGCGGTGAGGGCGGCGGCGGGCGATGCGGTCATGGTCTGCTTTCTCGTACGAAGCCGGGGTGACGCTTCTTGGCGGAGGGGCGGGCTCAGCCGATGCCGAACGGGATGCCCAGCAGGTACCAGGCCACGAAGAACGCGACCCAGACGACCCAGAGGACGGCGGCGATCGGGATGGTGAAGGAGGCCAGGGTGCCGATGCCCGCGGACTTGCGGTACTGCTGGATGAAGCCCAGGGCCATCACGAAGTACGGGCTCATCGGGGTGACGCAGTTGGTGACCGAGTCGGCGACGCGGTAGACGGCCTGGGTGGTCTCGGGCTCGATGCCGATGAGCATCAGCATGGGTACGAGCACCGGCGCGGCAAGCGCCCACAGCGCGGAGCCGCTGGTGATGACGAGGTTCATGAACGTGATCAGTACAGCGATGCCGACCAGCACGGTCCAGCCGCTCATGTCCAGGTCGCGCAGCGTCTCGGCGCCCTTGACGGCGAGGATGTCGCCGATGTTCGTCCACTTGAAGTAGGCGAGGAACTGGGCGATCGCGAAGAACAGGACAAGGATCGGCGCCATCGAACGGGTGCCGTCGGCCATCGCGGCGATGCTGTCGCGGGCGGCGGAGAAGGTGCCGGTCATCCGGCCGTAGACGGTGCCGAGTACGGCGAAGAACACGCCCAGGACGAGCGCCATCCCGCCGATCAGCGGGGAGTTGACGATGCCGCCGCCCTCGCCGCGCAGCGGTGAGGACGAGGGGACCATGGCCACCACCAGGAACGCGAGGAAGCCGATGGCGACCAGCCCGGTCGCGCGCAGCGCGCGCTGCTGCTGCTCGGTGACCTCGATCTCCGCCAGCTCAGCGGCGTTCGGCGCGGCGACCGGCTCGTCGGGCTCCAGGTCCGAGCGGCGGGCGAGGACCTTGTCGACGACGAGGGTGATCACGAGGGCCACCAGGACCGAGGAGCCGAGCCCGAAGAAGTAGTTGGCCACCGGCGTGACGACGTAGTCCGCGTCGATGGTGTGGGCGGCGGCGGTCGAGATCCCGGACAGCAGGACGTCGGTGGTGGTGAGCGACGGGGAGGCGTCGTAGCCGGCGGCGATCGAGACGTAGGCGACGACGCAGCCGAGCACCGGGCTGCGGCCGGCCGCGCGGAAGACCAGTGCGCCGAGCGGGATGAGGGTGACGTAGGCGGCGTCGCCGGCGACATGGCTGACCATGGCCGTCATCGACAGGGCGAAGGTGAGGTATCTGCCCGGCACCCGGGCGACCATGCGTCGCAGCAGGGCGGAGAACAGTCCGCTCTTCTCGGCGACGGCGATGCCGAACATCACGGTGAGGATGGTGGCCAGCGGCGGGAAGGCCGCGTAGTTGTCGACGGCCCCCTCGACGGCCATGGTGAGGCCGTCCTTGCTGAGCAGGTTCCGCACCTCGATGGTCTCGTGCGTGCCGGGGTGCAAGGCGCTGGCGCCGACCGCCGCCAGCACCGCGCTGAGGACGGCGACAATCCCGGCGAGGATCCAGAACAGCCAGAAGGGGTTGGGGAGTTTGTTACCGACCTTCTCGATCGCCGTCAGACTCCGGAACGCGGTGCGCAGGGCCCTCGACTGTGGCTCGGTCGGCTGAGGCTGAGCGGAGGTGACACTCATCGGTACCTCTTGATGCATTGGGGGGACGTTCCTGCGAACAATGGCATCAGAGTGAGAGATTCTCTATCCCTTGGATGTAACGTTGGGATTAATCGGCAGTCTAAGGTGGGGCACCATGACCCGTCCTCTCCTCGACGAGCTCGACCGGCGCCTCATCGGCGCGCTGCACCTGGCACCCCGGGCCACCTGGGACGACATCGGCGAGATCCTCGCCGCCGACGCCAGCACGCTCAAACGCCGGTACGACCGGTTGCACGAGGCGCGGATGGTCCGCGTGATCGGGCAGTCCGACTGGGGCATGCACTCCACGGCGATGCCCGTCCACGTCTTCCTGGACATCACCGGCGAGACCCCGCTCGCCGTCCTCCACCGCCTCCGCGACCTGCCCCACCTCCAGCTCCTGGCACAGATCTCCGGCGACTACCCGCTCTACGCCGTCGTGCACGCCCCGTCCGAGGCCGCCACCAGCGAGGCGATCGACCGGATGTTCTCCGTCCCCGGCGTCCGGCGCGTCAACGCCCTGCCCGCCCTCAGCACCCTGCGCCGGGGCATCAACTGGGACCCCCAGTTCCTCACCGACACCGAACGCGCTGGCCTGCTGAAGCTCACCGGCGCCCGCCCCGAGGGCACCGCGACCGCGACACCCCCCGCGAAACCACTCAGCGAGGCTGAACGCACCGTCGTCGCCCAGCTGATCCAGGACAGCCGCGCATCAGCGGCGAGCATCGCCCGAGCCGCCGGCCTGGCCACCTCCACCGCGCACCGCGTCGTCCGCCGGGTCCTCGACGAGGGATGGGTCAAGCCTCGCCTGGAGATCGTGTCCGAATGGCTCGGCTTCCGGACCGCCTTCATCCTCCGCCTGCGCGTGGCTCCGGGTGAAACCCCCGACGTCATGCGCCGTATCGACCAGCTCCCCCAGACCCGGCTCGCCGCCCACGTGGCCAGCGACATGTCCGTCCTCGCCACCGGCCTGGTCGCCGACCGCTCCGCCCTGGCGCTCTTCATCGACAACGAACTGGCCAGGATCCCCGGCCTCATGGCTGTCAGCGTCGACGTCATGCTCGCCGAACCGCGCCGCTACTGGCTGGACCGGGACCTGGCCTCCGGTCTCGGCGAATTCCACGCGCCGACCCTGCTGTAGGTCCCGATGGCGCCGGCCTTCATGGCCCCTTACTCCGTGGCGTCGAAGTTCCAGACGGCTCGGGCGCCCGGGCCGACGGTGAGAGTCGACCGGCCGATCCGTTCCTCGTGCCGGTACTCCACGGGCCGGTTGAGCGACAGTCCGATCTGCCGCAGGCCGGCCTGGTCGCGCGGAACGGCGTCGAATCGGATCGTGGTGCCACCGCCCTGCGCGACGATGCCACCGCCCACCGCAGGCCGGACGACGAACCCGCCGGCCCGAAGCAACGGCACAGTGTCGGCAAGGTCCCGTTCGGTGACCGCGAGGCGGACAGAGGTCACGTCACGCATCAGATGGTCGCTGTAGCCGTCGGACAGGTAACGCTCCCGGCCGACGTCGCCCGGGTAGTCGGCCGGCTCGGTGTTGCTGCGCGGGTCGGCAAAGTACTCCGGCAGATACTCCATCGCCCAGGCCCCGAAGCCGTCGTACTGGTCGGTGGTGAGGATGGCGTCGAACCACGGCACCGGGACGCCGTCGCCGAAGTCGCGCGTCTGGCGGAACTCGATCGGGTCGGCGATCCCCTGGTCCCGCAGCCGCTCCGTCACCGTCACGAGGTCGCCGGCGCGCTCGGCCGAGATCCCCATCCCGGTGGAGCCGAAGGTGCCGTCCTGGCCGGGCAGATCGCCGACCCCGAACAGTTCGAGATACGTCTCGCGGCCCATCAGGTAGCGACCGGTCCAGGTCTGTCCACCGGCGCCGGTCGTGGTGCGGACCTGGAAGTTGGCGAAGTCCCGCAGATAGTCGGAGTGCTCGATGGCATCGGCGGTCTCCCGGTCGAGGACTCCGTACGCGTGGTTGTAGAACAGCAACTGCCGATCGGGCGACGGCGCGCCCCCCTCGGCCCGCGCGGTCTTCGCGCCTCCCTCAACTGCCCCCATGAAGACGGCAGCGAGGGCCACAGCGACGACCAGAATCATCCGCATCATCCGGCTCAGCAGCATGCGCGCGATCGTAGGGCGGAAGGAATCACGGTCGCTGCCGAATCGAGGACGACGACTCGAAACCGCCGTGCTCGCGCCTGGTCAGCACTGGCCGGGCCGCGGTGTCGAAGGTCTGACAACGGCATTCGGGGGCACTCGTAGCGCACCACAACGAAAAGAGGGAGCGTCTCCATGCTTGGTATAGCGGCGGCAGTGCTGTTCTTCATCGCCTTTTTGATCAACGCTGCCGAGATCGACACGAACGACACGTTCACGTCGGTGAATGTCATGCTCCTCGGCCTCACCGTACTGGCGCTGCATGTGGCGGGTATCGGCAGCGGGTGGGGCAGCCGGGCACGCAGGCGCTGACGGACCCCGGGTCCGCGAATTGCCCGTCTGAGCACCGTGGTTCGTTGGAGAGACCGCGCGGGGGTACCTAGTACAGAACTCCGATTGCGCGAGGGCTGGCCAGAAGCCCGTGCATGAGGCCACTATCTGGCTTGATACCGCGCAGCGGACCGCGCACTCAAGTCGAGTGTGTCCGCCCGCCATTGACCACAACGTCCAGCCCGTCCGCCCCACATCGGCACAGCGCAGAGAGAAAGACCACCATGGCCGAGACCACGCCTTCACGCGTCTCGTCTCCCGTCGGGGGCGCCCAGTGACGGCCGCCCGAATCCCCGGCCTGATCCTGCCGGTCGCCTTTCTCCTCGCTGCTGTGATCGGCGCCGTGTGGTACTGGCGGCACCGGGGCGAGTAGGCCGGTTTCGGACACCGGCTCCCCCGGCCTAACCCAGCGGCGGCTGCTGTGTTGAAGTCGAAGTCAGGACGCCGATTTTGTCGATGCGGTGCTCGGGGTTCCCTCTGTCGTCGCGCCAGTGGTTTCCGGCCGCGTTGTCCTCGAGTGTCGCGCAGGTGGAGATAGTGATCATGGCTTGAGTGGGGCGCTTGCCCGGGAGGCCCGGGACCGCTGCCCGCTGTTCGGCGAGCGAGCGGTCGGAGCGGAAGGAGGTGGTTCTACTCTCGGTGATCTCGTACTCGTAGACCGTGCCGCCCGAGGTGACGAAGACCGAGTCGCCTTCATCCAGGGCGGGGAGCTCGCGCAGCGGACCGCCGGCGGAGAGGCGGTGGGCCGTGACGAGGTAGTTGCCGACCTCGCCGGGGCCGACACCGCCACGGCTGCCGTACGGGCTGGCGGCGACGCCGCGGTTCTGGATCCGGGTGCCTGGCCAGTCGTCGGTCGTCCCCTCGTAGGAGACGACGCGCAGGTCCTCGAGGGCGATCGCGGGTATGGCGAGCGAGGCGGTCCGGGCCTGGGTGTTGGTCCCGCCGGGGGCCGGCTTCGCAGCAGTGGTGGCGGGGGTCGGCTCGACGGTCGACGCTGCCGGGGAGGAGGGCGTGGCGGGCGTGGTCGCCGACGTGGTCCTGGTGGCTGCGGCGGTTTCCTCGGCGGCGCCATTGGTGGAGCAGCCCAGGAGTACGAGGATGATGCCGCCGCTGCTGAGCGCGGCGGGAAGAGCTCCGGAACGGGGCATGGCACTCGGGATCGCTAGCCGGGGTCGTGTCGCGCCACACTGCGTGGAGAGTGGCTGCCTCAAGAGGGAGAACGGCAGGCTCAGGTCGGGAGTTCCCTGACGGAAGCCCCGTGCCACCTCCCACCGGCGGAGGGCCACCCTCACAACCCGGCCTGGCCAGTGGATCTCTCGCGCCGCAGAACCCGGCACAGGCATACTCGGACCTCGCAGGCGCACCGGTGCCCACCGGTATCGGAGGTACGTGTGGTGGTGTCGTCGGGAACGGAGCCTCGGAGGGTGACGATCCACGACGTCGCCCGTTCCGCGGGTGTGTCCCGGCAGACCGTGTCGCGGGCGCTGAACGACCAGGACGGGATCGACGGCTCCACCAAACAGCGCGTACTGGACGCCGCTCTCGAACTCGGCTACCGGCCGAGCAGGTTCGCCCGCGGGCTGGTCCGGCAGGACACCACCACCGTCGGCCTTGTGATCCCGGACCTGCTCAACCCGTACTTCACCGAGGTCGCCGCGGCCGCCCTGGAAGCGGCGCGGGCCCGCGGCTGACACGTGGTCGTCTACGACACCGCGGACAGCGCCGAGGAGGAGCTCGGCACACTGCAGGTGATCGGTTCCCAAGTGGACGCGGTCGTCGGCTACTTCAGCCGGCCCGAGCAGGAGATCGACTTGCTCACCCGCGGCATCCCGGTGGTACTCATCGGGCGTGCGCACGAGACCGCGCGGTTCAGCTCGATCCGGGTAGACGGGCGGGACGGCGTCCACGCGGCGGTCGCGCACCTCGTCGCGCGCGGGCATGAGCGGATCGGCATGCTCGACCACGACGGCCGCGCCGAACCGAGCGTCCGGCGCGAGTGGTTCGGGGCGGCCGCCGCGGCACTCGGGGTCGACGCCGACGCGGTGGTCGGTTCGAGCCAGTCGGCCGCCGGAGGCGGGGAGGCGCTCGAGTCCTTGCTCATCCTCCGTCCCGACATCACCGCGGTTTCACCTTCAACGACATCATCGCGATGGGCGCACTGCGCGAGGCGCGCCGCCTGGGCAGGAGCGTCCCGGAGGACCTCGTGGTGATCGGTTTCGACGGTCTGCGACTGGGCACGCTGGTCGAGCTTCCGCTCTCCACGGTCGCCCTCGACACGCGCAGAGTGGGCGCACTGGCCATCGACCAGGCCGCCCGGCTGCTGACCGGGGCCGACCTGCTCGATGGCGAAGACCTCGTCGTCCGGGCGGAGTTGCTGCTGCGCGGATCCGCGTAGCCGGCTCCGACTCCCTCGTCGCCAGGGCTGAAATGCCGCTGTGTGCGGCCCGGTCGAGCCGCCGTCGGACGGCTCCGCCGAACCGGAGCCAAGCGTCTCCGCCGTACGAATGGCTTCACACCGAAAACCCCGGCGGCGCAGACTTCCCGCCAACCCCGTCATCGCAGGTCGAAAGGCACTTCTTCGTTTTCGGAGAAACTATCCACAGGCATCAGGTCTGTGGATCCGGGCTCGGGTTGCGGCCCGCTCGGTGTCAGCCGCCACAGCAGCAACGGGGTCACCCGCCGATAGGCCGCGGGATTGACCGCGCCCAGCCAGTGCGAGGCTCGGACCGTGGCGCCGTGTCCGTGGGCACCGCGACCCGACGCCGATGAAGATCTCCGAAACCTCCACCGCGGATCGGTCGATCACCCAGACTTCGTCTTGTTTCCCCAGTGACGAAGGGACGGTGAGCATGGCGAACAGCGCTCTTCTCGTGATGGACGTCCAACGGGACATCGTGGGCATCGCCGACGACGGCTCCGGATACCTGCCGCGCCTGCGCAGGGCGATCGACGGCGCCCGCGTGGCGGGCATTCCCGTGATCTACGTGGTCATCGCGTTACGGCCGGGCGATCCGGAAGTCAGCCCCCGCAACAGGGTGATCACCAACGCCGTGCGGGCCGGCCTCTTCACCGAGGGCGCCCCCGGCACCGGGATCCACCCCGACATCGCGCCCCAGCAGGGCGACGTCGTGGTCACCAAGAGACGGGGAAGCGCGTTCTCCGGCAGCGACTTCGACCTGGTCCTCAGGGCTCGCGACATCGACAGCCTTGTCCTCACCGGGATCGCCACCAGCGGCGTGGTGCTGTCCACCCTGTGCCGCGCCATCGACCTGGATTTCGGCCTCACCGTCCTGTCGGACGCCTGCCTCGACATGGACCCCGAGGTGCACCGGGTCCTGACCGAGAAGCTGTTCCCGCAGTGGGCAGATGTCATCGCCGTCGAGGACTGGCTCAAAGCCATCGCACCGCAATAGCGGGAGGCTGTCCGGGGACAGGCCCTGATACTCGACCCCTCACGTCCTGGCCATGACGTCACTGTCTGCACGTACGGCCTCGACATGCGTCCTCTGCCAGTACGGTGAAGGCGAGGTCTATCGGTTGAGGTGCACCTTGTCTGCGCGAGTCGGTCGGAGGAAGCGATGAGCGGGGAAGGTCGCGGGGGCTCCAAGCAGCATCTGCCCAAGCTGCGGCTGGATGAGCTGCTGGATGAGTTGCAGGCGCGGATCGACGCGGCGCGGGGGACGCAGGACCGGGTGCACAACCTGCTGGAGGCGGTGCTGTCGGTCGGCGGGGAGCTGGATCTGCCGCAGGTGCTGCGGCGCATCGTCGAGGCCGCAGTAGTGCTGGTGGACGCCGAGTACGGGGCTCTGGGCGTGATCGGCGACGACCTTCGGCTGTCGGAGTTCCTGACGGTGGGCATGGGCGACGACCAGCGCGCGGAGATCGGTGACCTGCCCAGCGGACACGGCATCCTCGGCGAGCTGATCCGGCACCCCGAGCCGCTGCGGCTCCCAGAACTCTCCCAGCACCCGTCCTCGTACGGCTTTCCGGCCCATCACCCACCGATGCACTCGTTCCTGGGTGTGCCCATCCGGGTGCGCGACAGGGTGTTCGGGAACATCTACCTCACCGAGAAGCGCGGTGCTGAAGAGTTCGACGCCGAGGACGAGTCGGTGCTCTCCACGCTCGCCGTGGCGGCCGGGGTGGCCATCGAGAACGCGCGGCTGTACGAGGAGACCCGGCTGCGTGAGCGCTGGATGCGGGCCAGCGGCGAGGTCACGAGCACGCTGCTGTCGGGCGCTCCCAGTGCCGAGGTACTTGAACTGATCGTCGAGCAGGCCCGGGAGATCGCCTCGGCCGACATCGGGATGATCGCGGAATACGTGTCCGGAGCGGCGGAGCTGCGGCCGGTGCTCGCGGTCGGGTCGGACGCCGAGCGGCGCAGCGGGCTGGTCCTTTCCGCCGAGGAGGGTTTCGTCGGAGCCGCGCTCACTGCGGCGGAGCCGGTGGTCAGCGCCGACATCGAGCACGACGTCCGCACCGGTGAGGGAGAGTCGCACTGGGCCGGGCTCGGCCCAGTGGTCGCGGTGCCCCTCGGCGCCGGAGGGAAAGCCCGCGGGGTGTTGCTGCTGGGGCGTCTGGCGGGCCGTACGCCGTTCTCGGACGACGACACCGGGCCGCTGCTCGGCTTCGCCGGCCAGGCGGCGCTGGCACTGGAGCTGGCTGAACGCCGCCGGGACGCGGAACAGATCACGCTGCTCCAGGACCGCGACCGGATCGCGCGCGATCTGCACGACCTGGCGATCCAGCGGCTCTTCGCGGCCGGCATGACCCTGCAGAGCACCCAGCGGTTCATGGACCACCCCGAGGGCACGGAACGGCTGTCGCGGACCGTCGACGACCTCGACGACACCATCAAGATCATTCGGTCCACCATCTTCGGGCTGCGTGCGCACGGCGGCCGGACCAAGGAGGACAGCGGTCTGCGCGCCCGGGTGTCCGACGCCGTGAAGGCCGCCGCCACGTCGTTCGGCTTCACTCCCGCGTTGCGGATCGAGGGCCTTGTCGACACCGATGTCCCCGGCGGCGTAGCGGATCACGCGCTCGCCGTGCTCGGCGAGGCGCTCAGCAACGCGGCCCGGCACTCGGGCGCGCGCTCCGTCGACGTCCATCTGCGGTACGCCAAGGGCGAGTTGGCACTCACGGTGACGGACGACGGCTGCGGAGTACCCGACGGGGTGACGCGCAGCGGGCTGAAGAACATCGAGGAACGGGCTCGCGCACTTGGCGGCACGCTCACACTCGGCGAACGGCCGCAGGGCGGCGGTACCCAGCTGGTGTGGCGCGTGCCGACGGGCTCACAAGGGGGCTGAGGTGACCAGGGGGCTCGTACGGCCCCATGCCATCCCCGACGACCCGGGTGTGCGTCACCTCGCAGGGCGTCCACCGGAGTCGGGATGTTCGAGGTGGGAGGCGAGGACCGCTGCCTGGACCCGGCGTTGGACGCCCAGTTTGGCCAGCAGGCGGGAGATGTGGTTCTTGACGGTCTTCTCCGAGAGATAGAGCTTCTTGCCGATCTCACGGTTGGTGAGCCCGTCCCCGATGAGCGCGAGGATGTCCCGCTCGCGCGGCGAGAGGCTGGCCAGTTCGGGGGCGATGGCCGGGGTGTCTGCGGGGTCCGCACGCAGGGAGCGCATCAGCCGGGCGGTCGTCGCGGGGTCGAGCATGGACTGGCCCGAGGCGACGGTGCGTACCGCCGAGACCAGGTCGGAGCCCCTGATCTGCTTGAGCACGTAGCCCGAAGCCCCGGCCATGATCGCGTCGAGCAGCGCGTCCTCGTCGTCGAACGACGTCAGCATCAGCACGGCCAGCTCCGGCATCTGGCTGCGCAGCTCGCGGCAGACGGTGATCCCGTCGCCGTCGGGAAGGCGTACGTCGAGGACGGCGACGTCCGGACGAAGGGCCGGGCCGCGTAGGAGTGCATGCTCGACGTTCTCGGCGTCGCCGACCACCGAGATGTCCGGTTCGGCGTCCAGGAGGTCGGACAGGCCGCGTCGTACGACCTCGTGGTCGTCCAGCAGGAAGACACGGATCGGGTTCTGCTCCGTGAAGGTGCGTGCCTCGGCCATGACGACCCCTTGTTCCCCGGTGACTGACGGACTGCGGGCTGTCCGTCAGGACGATCATCACTCGCCGGGACCGGATGCACTAGGGCCGACCGGCCCCACTCGTACCCACATTGCGCCCTCGCCGGCCCGGGGTCGCGTCGGATTCGGGGGTGCGCTCACAGGCGGCTGCCGCTGCCGTACGGCGCGTACAGGTCCAGCAGCCGGGTACGGGCCGAGCGCAGGCGATGGGCGAGGATGTCACCCACCCATTGGGCGACCGTGCGGCCCAGGACTGGGTCGTCCTGGCACATGGCCCGTACGGCCACGGCGTCGAACTCGTACGCCCGTACAGGCGTCGTGGTCTCGGCACCAAGATGCCAGGCGTGCGGCGCGAACAGCCAGGACCATCCGACCAGTTCGTTGTGTCCGAGGGTCTCGATGACGGCCGCCCGGCGGCCGGGCACGTGCATGTCGAGGTCGATCGTGCCGGTGCGGATGATCCAGAACCGGTCGGCGCGGCGGCCCTCCTCGAAGAGGCGGATTCCCTGGGGGAACGACACCTCGCGGGCAATGCGCATGAGCCGTTCCCGGTGCTCGGCGGGCAGTGCCCGCAGCATGCTGGAAGTGGGCGAAGCGTTCATGACGGGCCTCCAAGACGGGCGTACTCACCTGCCGCTTCCAGCGTGTGCCGGTGCCGCGGTGCGAACCATGGGCCACCCGGCCCCACGACCGGGCCACCCGGCACCACACGAGAGGCCTTCGGCACCCTGTACCGCCCCCTGCCTCGATCCGATCGTCGGACCGCGCGGGTGACGAACGGGTCTTGGGCCGAAGGGTCCCCTGCAGGGGCTGTACGGCCCCTGCGCACCGGCGCGTTCCTCTACGAGGCTCGGTACGAGATCGGGCAGGACCGAACACAGGAGGTGCCCACCATGCTTCGGCACATCACCACGGGAATCGACGGATCCGCCGAGAGTCTCGCCGCCGCCCACTGGGCGGCCCGTGCGGCCGTGCGTCGCGGCGTCTCGCTGAGTCTCGTGCACGCCTGGAAGTGGCACCCGCGTCCCGCCCCGTCCGTCCCCGCGGACCGGAGCGAGCGCGACTGGGCCGAAGAGATTCTGGACCGGGCCGCGAGCAGCATCCGTGCAGCGCACCCCGGGCTACGGGTCGTCGAGCGGCTGGTGCCCGACTCCGCAGCAGCCGCCCTCCTTGCGGCGGCCGAGGACGCGGAGTTGCTGGTGCTCGGGTCCCGCGGTCTCAGCGGCGTCGCGGGATTCATGGTCGGCTCGGTGTCCCAGCGGGTCGTCGCCAGGTCCTCCCGACCCGTGGTGCTCGTACGCGCGGGCGAAAGCTCCGCCGACGAACACCTCCCCGCCCTGGACGGCATCTCGCCCGAGGAGATACCCGAGTCCCCGTATCGCGATGTCGTCCTCGGCCTGGACACCCAGCGCCCCTGTGACGAGCTGATCGAGTTCGCCTTCGAGTCAGCTCGGCGCTGTGGCGCCACGCTGCACGTGATCCACGCCTTCGGTACGGCGCGGGTCGAGCCGGCCGACGGACCGTGGGCCCCGGTGTCCGGGCCGGAGCTGCTTGCGGCACGGGAACGCACCGTGGCCGCGACGCTGCGCCCGTGGTGCGAGAAGTTCCCGGGAGTCTCCGTGGTCGAGACCGTCTCCGAAGGGCGGGCCGCCACCGCGCTGGTACGCGCGTCGGCCGGAGCCTCCCTCGTCGTCGTGGGACGCCGGACACGGGAGGGCCACCTCGGCACGCACGTCGGCGCCGTCACTCACGCGGTGCTGCACCACGTCGGCTGCCCCGTGGCCGTCGTCCCGCACGACTGAACCAACGCCGTGACGGTGCTCAGGGCACCCAACGGCCCCAGGGAGGGAAAGTCATGACCACGCGTCACGTCATCGTCGGTGTGGACGGCACAGTCATCGCCGTACGAGCACTGGACCTGGCCGCCGACGAGGCGGCCCTGCACGCGACCGCTCTGGAGATCGTGTACGCCGTGCCCGACCTCGACGAGGCCGGCCCGGTGCTGGCATCCGCCGCCTCGCGGGTGGGCTACCGCCACCCGGACCTGCCGGTCGTCACCGTCCCTGTCAAGGGGCACTCGGCGGCCGTACTGGCGGAACGCGGACGGGAGGCCGCGCTGACCGTCGTCGGCTGCCGGAGCCTCGGCGGGTTCGCTGGCACGCTGTTCGGCTCGGTGAGCCGGCGCCTGGCCGCGCACGCTCATGGCCCGCTGCTGGTCGTACGAGGCGACTCTCCGCCGCACCTGCACAACGAGGTCCTGCTCGTCCTCGACGCCGAGGACGACGTGGACACGGCCGCGTACGCCATGCAGGAAGCGGAACGCCGCAGCGCCGGACTGCGCATCCTTCGGTCCTCGGCGCATCGGCACCCCGCTCCGGCGCCGGTGCCGCAGCGCCGACGCGAAGGGACCGCGTCGCACTTCCCGACCGCCGGCGACGTTCTGGTGGAACTGGGCGAGCAGCACCCTCGCGTCCACGTGGAGACCCAGGACACCGCCCCCGCTTCGACGCAGACGCTGCTGGAGGCCACACGTACGGCCGACCTCGTCGTGATCGGTTGCCGAGCCGGTCTGGGCGGGTATGGCCGCCAACTCGGTTCAGTGGCTCGTACGTTGCTGCATCGCGCGCACTGCCCGGTGCTGGTCGTTCCCGCCGGGCAGGAGAGCGGCACGCCCTCCCCCTCGTGAAGGGATGCGCACCGGCTTCACCGGGCGCACGTACCGACATGGGCCGAACGGCCCCACGGACCGGGACGGACGGCGAGGTCTCTGTGCGCTGACCGGCCCTCCCGGCGCCCGTCGCGCGTCACGAGTATCGGAAGCGAGGCATTCCAGTGCGGAGCAAGGGAGAGAACCGGCGATGACTGCAACGGTGACAGCTGGGACCCGGGCGCCCCAGGCATGGCATGGCTTCGCCGGGACGCGGTGGCGCGAGCGCATCGACGTACGCGACTTCATCCAGGCCAACTACACGCCGTACGAGGGCGATTCCGCCTTCCTGACGGGTCGGACGGACCGCACCCGAGCCGTGTGGGAGACGGTCAGCGCCCTGTTCCCGGAGGAGCGGCGCAGGGGCATCCTCGACGTTGACACCGCGACTCCGTCGACGATCACTTCGCACGCACCCGGATACATCGACCGCGAGCGGGAGTTGATCGTCGGCCTGCAGACCGACGCCCCGCTGAAACGCGCGATCATGCCGAACGGCGGCCTGCGGATGGTCGAGAGCGGGCTGAAGGCGTACGGGTACGAGCCCGACCCCTTTGTCACGCGCGTGTTCGGGACCTACCGAAAGACCCACAACGACGGTGTCTTCGACGCATACACCCACGAAATGCGGGCCGCCCGCAAGGCCGGGATCATCACCGGACTGCCGGATGCCTACGGACGCGGCCGGATCATCGGCGACTACCGGAGGGTGGCGCTGTACGGAACCGCCCGGCTCATGGAGGCCAAGCGGGCCGAACGTGCCCTGCTGGATGCTCAGCCCTCGACGGAGCACATCATCCGGGACCGCGAGGAACTCGCCGAGCAGATACGTGCGTTGGGTGAGCTGACCGAGATGGCGGCCTCGTACGGCTGCGATGTCTCCCGCCCGGCCACCAACGCCCACGAGGCCGTGCAGTGGCTCTACCTCGGCTACCTCGCCGCCGTGAAGGAGCAGAACGGCGCCGCCATGTCGCTGGGCCGCACCTCCACCTTCCTGGACGTGCACCTCCAGCGGGACCTGGACGAGGGGATCATCGACGAGACCCGTGCCCAGGAGCTGATCGACGACTTCGTGATCAAGCTGCGGATCGTACGGTTCCTGCGCACCCCCGAGTACGACGCGCTGTTCTCCGGCGACCCGACCTGGGTGACGGAGTCCATCGGCGGCATCGGCACGGACGGCCGCCCGCTGGTCACCCGCACTTCTTTCCGCTTCCTGCAGACCCTCTACAACCTCGGACCCGCCCCCGAGCCCAACCTGACCGTGCTGTGGTCGCCCCGACTGCCGCCGGGCTTCAAGGAGTTCTGCGCCCAGGTGTCGATCGACACCAGCGCCGTCCAGTACGAGTCCGACGAGCTGCTGCGCCCGCACACCGGCGACGACACGGCGATCGCCTGCTGTGTGTCGGCGATGGCGGTCGGGAAGCAGATGCAGTTCTTCGGAGCACGGGTCAATCTCGCGAAGGCGCTGCTGTACGCGATCAACGGCGGCCGGGACGAGATGAACGGCGAGCAGATCGCGCCCGACACGCCTGCGTCGACCGGCGAGTACCTGGAGTACGAGGAGCTGACGGCGGCGTACGACCGGGTGCTCGACTGGCTGGCGGCGACGTACGTCAACACGCTCAACGTCATCCACTTCATGCACGACAAGTACGCCTACGAGCGTGTGGAGATGGCGCTGCACGACCACCCCGTCCACCGCTTCATGGCCTGCGGCATCGCCGGTCTGTCCGTCGCCGCCGACAGCCTTTCCGCGGTCAAGTACGCACGGGTGAAGGTGATCCGGGACGAGACGGGGCTGGCGGTGGACTTCGAGACCGAGGGCGGCTGGCCGGCGTACGGCAACAACGACGACCGGGCCGACGCCATCGCGGTCGGCCTGGTCGAGTCCTTCATGGCCAAGGTTCGCGAGCACCCCACCCACCGGAACGCCGAGCACACCCAGTCGGTGCTGACCATCACCTCCAACGTCGTCTACGGCAAGCACACCGGCAACACCCCCGACGGCCGGCGCGCCGGACAGCCCTTCGCGCCCGGCGCCAACCCCATGAACGGCCGTGACCGCCACGGGGTGGCCGCCTCCGCGCTCTCGGTCGCCAAGCTGCCGTACGAGCAGGCCCGCGACGGCATTTCACTGACCACGACGATCACACCCGAGGGTCTGGGCCACCACCCGAGCGAACGCGCGGGCAACCTGGTCGGCATCCTCGACGCGTACACGGCCTCCGGCGGCTTCCACATGAACGTCAACGTGCTGGACCGGGCCACGCTGGAGGACGCGATGGAACACCCGGAGAAATATCCGGAGTTGACCATCCGGGTCTCCGGATACGCCGTCAACTTCGTCCGCCTGACCCGCGAGCAGCAGCTCGACGTGATCAGCCGCACCTTCCACGGATCGCTGTGAAGACCACGGTGGCGGGCCGGATCCACTCCTGGGACCTGTCCACCGGCGTGGACGGTCCCGGGACCCGGTTCGTCCTCTTCGTCAGCGGCTGCCCGCTGCGCTGCCTGTACTGCGCCAACCCTGACACCTGGCACATGCGGGACGGGCGGGACGTCACGGTCGACGAGGTGATGGCGGAGATCGAGAAGTGCCAGGGCTTCGTCACCACGGCCGGCGGAGGGGTGACGCTCACGGGCGGCGAGCCGCTGCTCCAACCCGCCTTCAGCGCCGAGATCCTGCGCCGTTGCAAGGAAGCCGGACTGCACACGGCGCTCGACACCTCCGGCTTCCTGGGCACCCGCGCGACCGACGAACTCCTCGCCGACACCGACCTGGTGCTCCTGGACATCAAGTCCTTCGACGTCAACACGTATCGGAAACTGACCGGCGGCGAACTGGCGCCCACCCTCAAATTCGCCACCCGCCTCGATCGCCTGGGTACTGCGGTGTGGATTCGTTATGTCCTCGTCCCCGGCTGGACCGACGACCGGGAGGCCGTCGACGGTCTGGCCCGGTTCGTCGCCGGCCTCGGCAATGTCGAGCGGGTCGACGTCCTGCCCTTCCACAAACTCGGTGCCGCCAAGTACGAAGCTCTCGGCCTTCCCTTCCCGCTGCGGGACAACCCGGGTCCCGACCCGAGGCTGATCGAGCGGGTCCGCGACCAGTTCGGTGCGTACGGGCTGGCGGCCTACTGAGTGCGGCTCCACTCGCGGTACGCGGCCAGGGCGGTCGGCAGGGTGGGGAAGATCAGGTCGGGGCCGACCGACTTCGTCAGGCCGTACGCCTCCAGGTCGTCCATGAGGTCCTGCTTCACCCGGGCGAGGGCGAAGACCACGCCCCGCCGGGTCAGTTCGTGGCGCAGGGCGTCCACGGCGTCCAGGGCGGTGATGTCGACCTCCACATTGGCCTCGGTGTTGAGGACGAACCAGCGGACCGGTTCGGCCTGTTCGTCGACGGCGGCCAGGGCCCGGCGGTGGAAGTTCTCCGCGTTGGCGAAGAAGAGCGGCGAGTCGTAGCGGTAGACCACCAGGCCGGGGATCGTACGGGCCTGAGGGTAGTCGTCGACGTCGTGCATGCCGGCCACGCCGGGCACCACCCCCTCGACGGCGTCGTGCGGGCGGGCCACGCGGGTAAGCAGCTCCGCGACGGACAGGCCGACGGCGACGATCACGCCGTAAAGGATGTCCAGGGCCAGGACGCCGACCAGGCAGCCGAGCGCCAGCAGCAGCTCCCGGCGGCGGAAGGATGCCAGTCGTCGGAAGCCCGCCAGGTCGATCATGCGGACGGCGGCGTACACGACGAGCGCGCCCAGGACGGCCGACGGGGTGCGGGACAGCAGTGGGCTGAGGAAGAGCAGGACGGCGAGGATCGCCGCGCCGGCGACCAGCGAGTACGCCTGGCTGCGGGCGCCCGCCGAAGCAGCGAGCGCGGTCCGGCTGGCGCTGCTGCTCACGGGAAAGCCGTGCACGGTGCCCGCGCCGAGGTTGGCCGCGCCCAGGGCCAGCAGTTCCTGATTGGGGTCCAGCGCTGTGCTCTCCTCCTCGCGGTCACGGAAGGCCCGCGCCGTGAGGATGAAGTCGGTGTAGCCGACAAGGAGGACACCGAGGGCGGGCAACAGCAGGTGCGACAGCTCGGTCAGGTCCGGCACGGCGAAGCCGGGCAGACCCGACGGGACCTCGCCGATCACCTTGATGCCGTGCCGGTCGTCGAGGTCGAAGACGGCCACGGTCGCCGTGCCCAGCACCACTGCCAGCAGGGGGCCGGGCACCGCGGGGAAGAACCGCGCCACCGTGAACAGGAACGCGAGTACGGCGGCGGCGAACACCAGCGTGGGCGCATGGGTCTCCGACAGGTGTCGTACGAAGGACCAGAGCTTGGAGAAGAAGGCCGAGCCCGTCGTCGCTACGCCGGTGAGCTTGGGCAACTGGTCCACCATCATGATCAGCGCTACGCCCGCGAGATAGCCGATCAGCACCGGCCGGGAGAGCAGGTCCGCGACGAAGCCCAGCCGCACCGCCCACGCCACCAGGCACAGCAGCCCGACGGTCACCGCGAGGGCGGCCGCCAGCACGGCGTACCGGTCCGGATCCCCGGCGGCGAGCGGCCCCACCACGGTGGCCGTCATGAGCGCGGTCGTCGACTCGGGGCCCACCGACAGCAGGCGCGAGGAACCGAGCACTGCGTACAGCGCGAGTGCGGGCAGGATCGCCCAGAGCCCGGCGACCGGCGGCAGGCCCGCCACGCCCGCGTACGCCATGACCTGCGGCACGAGGTACGCAGCCACTGTCACCCCGGCCAGCACGTCGCCCTTCAGCCATGAGCGCCGGTAGCCCAGGAGAGTGGCGAGTCCGGGCGTCAGGCGGCGCCACCCCGGAACGTGTCCGCCCGAGCTCTGGGACATGAGCCTCCTTCTGCCGAGTGGCCTCGGGATCCACCAGCGGGACGACGTGTGTGCGACCTCAGGATCCACCGGCCGGCCGACGTCCGCGAGACGCCGGCCGGTACGGGGAAGGACCGTACGCCGCCCCGCCCCCGTACCGGCGGCCCAACAGGCCCTACCGAAAGGGCCGTTCAGCCCCATGGTCACGGACCTTCGGCATCCGGCGACACCTGCCCGGCACGACAAGAGTGTGCGGTGTCAGGCATCGACCGGATCGTTCCCGAAGGGATCACCACCATGGCCGTACACGAGCACCCTCACCGGAGCCCGGGGTTCCACCTGCCGTCGCTCCGCAGGAACTGGAACACCTCCGCCCCGGAGTCCGCCGTGTCGGCTCGCACCGGCACGCACACCGCGCGGGCCTACGCCTTCGCCTCCCTGCGCCTGCTCACCGGGTTCGCCTTCCTGTGGGCCTTCCTCGACAAGACCTTCGGGTTCGGCTACGCCACTCCGTCCGGCAAGGGCTGGATCGACGGCGGTTCGCCGACCATGGGGTTCCTCAGCGGCGTGGCCGCCGGGCCGATGGAGTCGACCTTCCACTCCTGGGCCGGTGACACCTGGGCGAACTGGCTGTTCATGGCCGGACTGCTCGGCGTCGGCCTGGCCCTCGTCGGCGGTTTCGCGCTCCGGCTCGCGGCCGTCGCGGGCACCGCTCTGATGGCGCTGATGTGGATCGCCGAGTGGCCGCCCGCCAGGCACCTCTCCGACGGCTCGGCAAGCATGTCCTCGAACCCCTTCGTCGACTACCACCTGATCTACGCCATCGTCCTGATCGCCCTCGCGCTGGCCTCCGCCGGCGACACCCTCGGTGCCGGGAAGCTCTGGGCCAAGCTGCCGTTCGTCCGCACCAACGGCTGGCTCCGCTGACCACGGCAGGACGCGGCGGGACCCGACACGGGCCCGCCGCGTCCGCCGGACATAGGGCCGAACGGCCCCGGCCGGGTACCTCCGGCCCCTGCACCACGCTTCCATTCGACACGACGCTGGAATCGGAAACCCCGATTCAGGAGGTGGAGACCATGGCACGCACCGTCATCGTGGGCCTCGACGGCTCGCCCGAGAGCCGGGCGGCCGCGGAATGGGCGGCACGTGAGGCCAAGCTGCGCGGACTGCCGCTGAAGCTGGTCCACGTCTGGGAGCCCGTTCCGGAGCCCATGGCGCAGGCGCCGCTCCTCGGTGCCGAGACGCAGCAGCACTGGAGCGAGCGGATTCCGCGCGAGTCCGCCGAGGGTCTCCGGCTGCGGCACCCCGGTGTGGAGATCACCGCCGAGCAGTTCTCCGGCCGGCCCGCCGACGTGCTGACCAGCCAGGCGAAGGACGCCGCACTGCTCGTCCTGGGCTCCCGCGGGATGAGCGGGATCGGCGGGTTCCTGGTTGGTTCGGTCGGCCAGGGCGTCCTGGCGCACGCGGAGCGGCCCGTGGTCCTGGTCCGCGCCGGGGAACAGGCCGCGGACGAGCACCTCGCGGACCCGGCGGGCATCCCGTCCGCCGCCGGCCCGTACCGGCCGGTGGTCCTGGGGCTGGCCACCGACGACCCGGATCCCTCGCTTGTCGAGTTCGCCTTCGACGCGGCGGACCGCCGCGCCACCTCCCTGCGGGTCGTCCACGGCTGGAACCCGCCGCCGTACTACGCGT
This sequence comes from Streptomyces sp. NBC_00554, assembly GCF_041431135.1. Taxonomy (NCBI): domain Bacteria; kingdom Bacillati; phylum Actinomycetota; class Actinomycetes; order Kitasatosporales; family Streptomycetaceae; genus Streptomyces; species Streptomyces sp. NBC_00554. Next base: position 526,581 of record NZ_CP107799.1, read on the forward strand.
ACGGCCTCGCCGCAGACATCGAACTCCACGACCAGCTGTCCCGGCAGGAGGCCACCACCCTGAGCGACGTCCTGCGCCCGTGGCGGCAGAAGTTCCCCTCGGTCGAGGTCGTCGAGGAGTCCCGGTACGGAACGGCCGCGAACCACCTGGTCGACGCCTCCCGCGAAGCCTCCCTGGTCGTGGTGGGCCGTCGGATCCGGCGCAATCCCCTCGGCTCCCACATCGGCCCGGTCACGCACGCCGTCCTGCACCACTCCACCGCCCCCGTCGCCGTCGTCGCGCACGGCTGACGCGCCCCGAGGAGAGAACATCATGAAGGCAGCGGTCGTACGGGCGTTCGGTGAGCCCCTGGTCATCGAGGAACGCCCCGACCCCGAACCCGGCCCCGGCCAGGTCCGTGTCCGCGTCGAGGCCTGCGGGCTGTGCCACACCGACATCCACGCCGCCCGCGGCGACTGGCCCGTCAAACCGAGCCCGCCGTTCGTCCCCGGCCACGAGGGCGTCGGCCTCGTCGAGAAGCTCGGCGACGGCGTCACCCATCTCGCCCTCGGCCAGCGGGTCGCCGTGCCCTGGCTGGGCAAGGCCTGCGGGCGGTGCGAGCACTGCCTGTCCGGCTGGGAGACGCTGTGCGAGCAGCAGATCAACACCGGGTACGGCTGCGACGGCGGGTACGCCGAGAAGATGCTGGCCTGGGCCGACTTCGCCCAGCCGGTACCCCAGGGCATCAGCGCACTTGAGGCCGCCCCGCTGACCTGCGCCGGTGTCACCACGTACAAGGCCCTCAAGGTCGCGGACGTCCGGCCCACCCAGCTCGTCGCCATCTCCGGTGTCGGCGGACTCGGCCACCTGGCGGTGCAGTACGCGAAGATCGCCGGGGCGCAGGTGGCGGCGATCGACGTCACGGACGAGAAGCTCGAACTCGCCGCGGAACTCGGCGCCGACCTCGTCATCGACGCCCGCAAACACGATGTGGGCGAGGTGCTCCAGCGGTACGGCGGCGCGCATGCGGCCATCGCGCTCGCGGTGAACGAGGCCGCGTTCGCCGCGGCCAACTCCGGGCTGCGGCGCGGCGGCAAACTGGTGATGGTGGCCCTACCGGCGCACGGCACCGTCCAGGTCCCGATCTTCGACACCGTTCTCAGAGGCACCTCGGTGATCGGCTCGATCGTGGGTACCCGGCAGGACCTGGCCGAGGTCTTCCAGCTCCACGCGGCCGGCCGCACCAAGGTCATCTACGAGTCGCGGCCCCTCGCGACGGTCAACGAGTCCATCGACGACGTGCTGCGCGGCGAGATCAAAGCCAGGATCGTCTTCGATCTCGGCGCGGGAAGGTAGGGACGATGGAGCTTCCGCTGGTCGTGGGCGTCGACGGTTCCGAGCCCGGCATGCGTGCCGTCGACTGGGCGGCGGACGAAGCCGCCCTGCGCGGGGTGCCGCTACGGCTGGTCTACGCCTCGCTGTGGGAGCGGTACGAAGGTGCCGCGCTCGCCCCCGACCTCGGCAGGTCCTCGGAACAGGTGATGGCCGACAAGATCGTCGAGGCTGCCGCGAAGCGCGCACACCGCCGCCAGACGGACGTGAAGATCTCCACCGAAGTACTCCCCGAGGAGCCGGTGCCCGCCCTGCTGCGCGAGGGCCGCAACGCTTGCGCACTGGTCATGGGCTCGCACGGCCGCAGCGGAATCGCCGAGCTGCTGCTCGGCTCGGTCAGCCTCGCGGTCGCCGCCCGCGCCCACTGCCCGGTGATCGTGCTGCGTGGCAGCCACGACAACCAGGCCAGGCCGGGGATCGATCAGCGCATCGTACTGGGCGTCGGCGAGGAGCCGGCGGACTCGGCGGTCGTGCGCTTCGCCTTCGAGGAGGCGGCGGACCACTACGCCACTCTGCACGCCGTACGAGCCTGGAGGTATCCCGCGCACGAGACCATCGAGCATCCGCTGCTGGCCGGAGAACCCGCCCGCCACCACGAGCAGCGGGCCGCGGAGATTCTGGAAGCCGCGCTGCGTGACGCCGCTCGGGATCACCCCTCGGTGCAGGTGCGCCGGCGGACCGTCGAGGGTCCCGCCCGCAAGGTGCTGCTGGAGGCCTCGGCCACCGCGGACCTGCTCGTCGTCGGCGCCCGCCGGCACGGGCACTCCGGACTCCAGCTCGGCCGGGTCGCGCACGCGGTCCTGCACCACTCCGCCTGCCCGGTCGCCGTCGTCCCGCAGCGGGCGTGAGCACCGTGACCGGCTCAGAGGCTCGCCGCGTGGTCGGGGACGTATGTCTGCAGGTCACGCGGCGGGCGCTGGTAGCCGGTCGACGGCGGCCGGGGCGGCAGCTCCAGCACCGGCGGTGGCACCTCGTGATACGGAAGGGAGCCGAGCAGGTGAGCGATCATGTTCAGCCGGGCCCGGCGCTTGTCGTCGCTCTCGACGACGAACCACGGGGCCTCCGAGATGTCGGTGTGCACCAGCATCTCGTCCTTCGCCCGGGAGTACGCCTCCCAGCGGGTGATCGACTCCAGGTCCATCGGCGAGAGCTTCCAGCGCCGCGTCGGATCCTTCAACCGGCGCCGGAACCGTTCCTGCTGTACCGCGTCGCTCACCGAGAACCAGTACTTGCGCAGCAGGATGCCTTCCTCCACGAGCATCCGCTCGAAGATCGGGCACTGGCGCAGGAACAGCTGGTGCTCCTCCTTGGTGCAGAAGCCCATGACGTGCTCGACACCGGCCCGGTTGTACCAGGAGCGGTCGAAGAGCGCGATCTCCCCGGCCGCCGGCAGATGCTCGACGTACCGCTGGAAGTACCACTGGGTGCGCTCACGCTCGGTCGGCTTGGGCAGCGCCACGGTCCGCGCGACACGCGGGTTCAGGTGCTCCGAGACCCGCTTGATCGTGCCGCCCTTGCCCGCCGCGTCCCGTCCCTCGAACACCACGACCAGCCGCTTGCCCTCGGTCCGCACCCACTCCTGGACCTTCACCAGTTCCGTCTGCAGACGCAGCAGCTCCCGCTCGTACGCCGCACGCGGCAGCGTTGCCGACTTCTTCTCGGCCATGCCGCCTCCTCCGCTCGATGACGTAACTCGAATGACGTACCTCAATGACGTGCCTCGATGACTTACGGAGTCACCATGACCAAGGTCGAACACCAGGACAGCACCGTACTGACCGACGAGGAACTGCGCACCCTGGACGCCCACTGGCGAGCCGCCAACTACCTTGCGGTGGGCCAGATCTACCTGCTGGCCAACCCGCTGCTGACCGAGCCCCTGGAGCCCGCGCACATCAAGCCGCGGCTGCTCGGCCACTGGGGCACCTCGCCCGGCCTCAACCTCGTGTACACCCACCTCAACCGGGTGATCAAGGCCCGGGGTCTGGACGCGCTGTGCGTGTGGGGGCCGGGCCACGGCGGCCCCGCGGTGCTCGCGAACTCCTGGCTGGAGGGCAGCTACAGCGACACCTACCCGGACGTCTCACGTGACCTGGTGGGTATGGACCGGCTCTTCCGGCAGTTCTCGTTCCCGGGCGGAGTGCCCAGCCATGTCGCGCCCGAGACGCCGGGCTCGATCCACGAGGGCGGCGAGCTCGGCTACTCGCTCGCACACGCGTACGGCGCCGCCTTCGACAACCCGGACCTGCTCGTCGCCTGCGTCATAGGAGACGGCGAGGCGGAGACCGGCCCGCTGGCGGCCTCCTGGCACTCGAACAAGTTCCTCGACCCGGTGCACGACGGCGCGGTCCTGCCGATCCTCCACCTCAACGGCTACAAGATCGCCAACCCGACCGTTCTGTCCCGGATCCCGGAGTCGGAACTCGACGAACTGCTGCGCGGATACGGCCACGAGCCGATCCACGTCTCCAGCGACGACCCGCACCAGGTCCACCGCGCCATGGCCGACGCCTTCGACCAGGCCCTGGACCGCATCGCGCTGATGCAGCGCACGGCCCGCAAGGACGGCGTGAGCGAGCGCGTGCACTGGCCGATGATCGTGCTGCGCACACCGAAGGGCTGGACGGGCCCCGGCGAGGTCGACGGAGTCCCGGTCGCGGGTACGTGGCGCGCCCACCAGGTCCCGCTGAGCGGCGTACGCGAAAACCCGGACCACCTGCGCCAGTTGGAGACCTGGCTGCGCTCCTACCGACCCGAGGAACTCTTCGACGCCGACGGCCGCCCCAGCGCCGACGTCCTCGCCTGTCTGCCCGAAGGCGCCAAGCGTCTGGGCTCCAGCCCGTACGCCAACGGCGGCCTCCTCGTACACGATCTGCCGATCCCGTCGCTGGACCGTTTCGCCGTGCCCGTCGACAAGCCGGGTGCGACCCTGCACGAGCCCACCCGGATCCTCGGCGACCTTCTCGAACAGGTCATGAAGGACACGTCGGGACGCCGCGACTTCCGCCTCGTGGGCCCCGACGAGACGGCCTCCAACCGGCTGGAAGCCGTCTTCAACGCCAGCGGCAAGGCCTGGCAGGCCCAGACCCTCCAGGTGGACGAGCACCTGGACCGGCACGGCCGGGTCATGGAGATCCTCTCCGAACACCTCTGCCAGGGCTGGCTGGAGGGCTATCTCCTCACCGGCAGGCACGGACTGTTCTCCTGCTACGAGGCGTTCGTGCACATCGTCGACTCGATGGTCAACCAGCACATCAAGTGGCTGAAGACCTCGAGGGAGTTGCCGTGGCGGGCCCCCATCGCCTCCCTCAACTACCTGCTCACCTCGCACGTCTGGCGCCAGGACCACAACGGCTTCTCGCACCAGGACCCCGGCTTCGTCGACCACGTCCTCAACAAGAGCCCCGAGGTCGTACGGGTCTACCTGCCGCCGGACGCCAACACCCTGCTGTCCGTGGCGGACCACGCCCTGCGCAGCCGCGACTACGTCAACGTGATCGTCGCCGGCAAGCAGCCCTGCTTCGACTGGCTGTCCATGGACCAGGCCCGCGCCCACTGCGCGCGCGGCGCCGGGATCTGGGAGTGGGCGGGCAGCGAGAACGGTGTCGAGCCCGATGTGGTGCTCGCCTGCGCGGGAGACGTGCCGACACTGGAGATCCTCGCCGCCTCGGCCCTGCTCAGGCGCCATCTGCCGGAGCTGGCCGTGCGGGTCGTCAACGTCGTCGACATGACCCGGCTGCTGCCCCGTGAGGAGCACCCGCACGGAATGAGCGACTTCGAGTACGACGGCCTCTTCACCACCGACAAGCCGGTGATCTTCGCCTACCACGGCTATCCCTGGCTGATCCACCGCCTCGCCTACCGCCGTACCGGCCACGCCAACCTGCACGTGCGCGGCTACAAGGAGTCCGGCACCACGACCACACCCTTCGACATGGTCGTCCGCAACGACCTCGACCGCTACCGCCTCGTCATGGACGTCATCGACCGCGTACCCGGCCTAGCCGTCCGCGCCGCCGCCGTACGCCAGCAGATGGCCGACGTCCGCACCCGGCACCACGCCTGGATCCGCGAACACGGCACCGACCTGCCCGAGGTCGCGGACTGGACCTGGAACGCCTGAACAGCCCGACCCTGCAAGTCCCCTGCGCTGCAAAGGAGTTCGCCGCCATGACCGTACGCGTCGGCATCAACGGCTTCGGCCGGATAGGCCGCACCTATCTGCGCGCGGCACTCGACCGCGCCGAAGCGGGCACCCAGGACGTCGAGGTCGTCGCCGTCAACGACATCGCGCCGCCCGCCACCCTGGCCCACCTGCTGGAGTACGACTCGACCTTCGGCCGTATCGGCCGGGAGGTCAGCCACGACGACAGCTCGATCACGGTCGACGGCCGGCGCATCGCCATCACCGCCGAGCGCGACCCGGCGGCCCTGCACTGGGCGGACTACGGCGCCGGCATCGTGATCGAGTCCACCGGCCGTTTCCGCGACCGCGACGCCGCCGCCCTGCACCTGAAGGCCGGCGCGCACACGGTCCTGCTGTCCGCGCCCGGCAAGAACGCGGACGCCACCATCGTGATGGGCGTCAACGACACGACGTACGACCGCCGGCAGGACCGGATCGTGTCGGCCGCCTCCTGCACCACCAACTGTGTCGCCCCCATGGTCAAGGTGCTGAACGACGCCTTCGGCATCGAGCGCGGCATGATGACCACCATCCACGGCTACACCAACGACCAGTCCCTGCTGGACGGCCCGCACAAGGACCTGCGCCGGGCACGCTCGGCGGCGCTGAGCATCATCCCCACCAGCACCGGGGCCGCCCGCGCCGTCGGTCTGGTGCTGCCGGAGATGGCGGGTGCGCTGGACGGCATCGCGGTACGCGTCCCCGTCGAGGACGGCTCGCTCACCGACCTCGCGGTCGTGTTGCGGCGCGAGGCAACGGTGGAGGAAGTCAACGCGGTCTTCGACGAGGCCGCGGAGGGCCCGTTGAACGGCATCCTCCGCGTCTCGAAGGCGCCCATCGTCTCCCGCGACGTGATCGGCGACCCCGCGTCCTGCATCTTCGACCCGGCCCTCACCCAGGCGAACGGCACGCTGGTCAAGGTCTTCGGCTGGTACGACAACGAGTGGGGCTACACCAACCGGCTCCTGGACCTCACGGCGCTGGTGGCCGACGACTGACGAGCACCGACCGGAGCGGCACACGGCGCTTCGGCGTGGACCGGGCCCGCACCCCGGGTACCCGTGCTGCAGGGTGCACAGGGACTCCCGCAGGCGCTCCTGTGCCGGGTCGTACCCCTGGGTGCCATGGCGGGCACGCTCGATCTCGTACAGCGGGGCCTGACGGGCCTGTAGACCCGGGGCGGTGCGCTGCGGTTCGACCCCGTACCGCTGCCGGAGCTGGCCGAGTACGGGTTCTCGATCCGCTGTCCGGGCCACTGAGGTGCACAACTGCGCCTGCAGTCCCGGGAGTTGCACATCATCGTGCCTGACTCCGGTCGCGATCCGATCTCTGTCGCCTTCGCCGACCGCACGGTGTCGGTGACTCCCGGGGAGTTCTGCACGCTCGCCCTGCCGAGCTGACCGACCACCGACGCCGAGGGGCACACCGGCCCCCATCACGGGCATCGGGCTTAGGGCCGACCGGCCCCCATGTAGCCCCGGACAGCCCATGGGATCACCCTCCGATCCGCTGGATGCTCGAAGTATCAAGAGGCATGGAGGAGACCCGCGATGACGGACGACACGCTCAGTCGACCCACAGTCCACGCCCTGCTCTCGGACGGCACCACCGTGTGCATCCGTCCGACCACGCCAGGCGATCACAAGCAGTTGCGGGGGTTCTACGAGGGGATGTCCCCGGAGAACCTCCGGCTGCGGTTCTTCGCGGCGAGCCGCCGTTCCGCCGTGATGGCCGCCGACCGGGCCTGCGCGCCGCCGCGCCCCGGATACCGTGCCCTCCTCGCCGAGACGAAGGACCACGTGATCGGCCTGGCCGAGTACGAGACCGGCGAGGACACCAAATCGGCCGAGATCTCCATCGCCGTGGCCGACGGGCTGCATCACCGGGGCGTCGGCACACTCCTTCTCGAACACCTGGTCTCGGCCGCCCGCGCTGCGGGCATCACCACGTTCAGCGCCGACGCGCTCAGCGAGAACCACGAGATCCTGCGGCTCTTCGCCGACCTGGGACTGCGTACGGCTCGCCGCTTCGAGGGCCCAGAGGTGCGCTGCACCGTCGAACTCGGCGAGGACGACACCTATCTGACGGCCGTCGAGGCACGCGGCCGGGCCGCCGGCGTGGCCAGCCTGGAGCCGCTGCTGCGACCGGACGCGATCGCCGTGATCGGCGCCGGACGCAGGCCCGGGTCGGTGGGGCGGGCCATCCTGCACCATCTGCACACGGGAGGCTTCACCCGGCGCCTCTTCGCGGTGAACCCGAGCGTCACCTCGATACTCGGGGTGCCCTCCCACCCGTCGGTCGGCGCCCTGCCCAAGATCCCCGACCTCGCGGTCGTCGCCGTGCCCGCCTCCGCGGTCCCGGCCATCGCCGAGGAGTGCGGCAAGGCCGGCGTGCGGGCACTCCTCGTCGTGTCCGCCGGACTCGACAGCGCGCAGGCGGAGGCCTTGATGGCGGCGTGCCGGACGTACGGTATGCGGCTCGTCGGTCCCAACTGCCTCGGCATCTCCAACACCGACCCGGACTTCTCCCTCGACGCCACCTTCGCCGCTGACCACCCGCGTCCCGGCACGGCGGGCGTCGCGGTGCAGTCGGGAGGCGTCGGCATCGCCCTGCTGGACGGGCTGTCCCGGCTCGGCATCGGTGTCTCGTCCTTCGCATCGCTGGGCGACAAGTACGACGTCAGCGGCAACGACATGCTCCAGTGGTGGGAGAGTGACGGCCGCACCGAACTCGCCCTGTTGCATCTGGAGTCGTTCGGCAACCCGCGGGCGTTCTCCCGCACCGCTCGGCGCGTGACCCGCCGTATGCCCGTCCTGACCGTCGACGCGGGGCGCACCGACGCGGGCCGCCGCGCGGCTGCCTCGCACACCGCAGCAGCGGCGACGCGCACCATGACCCGGCAGGCACTGTTCACCCAGGCGGGGATCACCGCGACCCGGTCGGTGGGCGAACTCCTGGAAACCGCGGCTCTGTTGCACTCCCAGCCACTCCCGACGGGCACCCGCGTCGCGATCGTCACCAACGCGGGCGGTGCGGGTGTGCTCAGCGCCGACGCCTGCGCGGAGGCGGGACTCTCCCTCCCGCCGCTCACCCCGGAGGTGGTCGACGACCTGCTCGCCGTGCTGCCCGACGGTGCCGCGGTCGGCAACCCGATCGACGCCACCGCCGCCGTCACGGAGGAGCAGCTCAGGGACTGTGTGGACCGGATCATGCGGTATCAGGGCATCGACGCCGTACTGCTGGCCCTCGTCCCCACCGCGGTCGCCGCGGCGACCGGCGACGACCTGATCCGGTCCCTCACCCGCGCTCCCGGACGCCGGGAACGGCCGGTCGCCGCGGTGCGACTCGAGCAGGATCTGCCGGTCCGGCTGCTGCCCGCCACGGACGGCAGCACCGTCCCTTCGTACGCGGAACCCCAGGCGGCGGCACGGGCGTTGGCCCACGCGGCCCGGCGTGCGGCGTGGCTGAGCCGACCCGACGGGACGATCCCTGAGCTCGCCGGAGTCGACACCCCTCGCGCCCAGGCCGTCGCCGAGACCTACCTCGCCGCGCACCCGAACGGCGGCTGGCTCGACCCGCGCACCTGCGCCGAACTCCTCGCCTGCTACGGCATTCCCCAGCTCCCATGGGCCTGGGCGGAGACCGAGGACGAAGCCGTCATCGCCGCCGAACGGCTGCGCGGCGCCGACGGCCGGGTGGTCATGAAGGCCCATTGGCCGGGCCTGTTGCACAAGAGTCAACAGCACGCCGTCCACCTCGACCTCCAGGGCGACTCCCAAGTGCGCGCGGCCTTCCGGGACTTCGAGACCCGGTTCGCGGGGCTGCTCACCGGCGTGGTGGTTCAGCCCCTCGCCGCCCGCGGTACGGAACTGTTCGCCGGAGTGGTCCAGGACGAGGTCTTCGGCCCGCTCGTCCTGTTCGGGCTCGGCGGTACGGCGACGGAGGTACTGGCCGACCACGCGGCCCGGCTCGCCCCACTGACCGACCACGACGTACACGACCTGATCACCGCCCCGCGCTGCGCACCGCTCCTGTTCGGCTCGGAGGGCGGCGGGCCCGTCGACCTCCAAGGTCTGGAGCAACTACTGCTGCGGCTGTCCCGCATGGCGGGCGACCTGCCGCAACTCGCCGAGGCCGACTTCAACCCCGTTCTCGCGACACCGGGCGGAGTCTCCGTCCTCGATGCGCGCGTACGCCTGCTGCCCCGCAGGCCCCAGGACCCGTATCTGCGCCGACTCCGCTGAGGAAGGAACACTCATGAAGCACAACAAGGTCGGCTCCGTGATGACCACGGAGGTCGTCCGCGCCGAGTACGGCACCCCGTTCAAGGAGGTGGCGCGGCTGCTCGCCGGCCACCGGATCAGCGGGCTGCCGGTGGTAGACGACGACGAGAAGGTCGTCGGGGTGATCTCCGAGACCGACCTGCTGGTCCGGCAGGCAGAGACGCCCGACCCGTACGCGCCGAGGCGCCGCCTCCGGCTCGCCGCGCTGACCCGCGGCGCCAGGAAGCAGGCCGCGAAGGCGAAGGCCCGCACCGCCGGCCGGCTGATGACCGAACCGCCCGTCACCGTGCACGCCGACGACACCATCGTCGAAGCCGCCCGGACCATGGCACAGCACCGCGTGGAGCGGCTGCCCGTCCTCGACGAGGAGGAGCGGCTCGTCGGCATCGTCACGCGCCGCGATCTGCTCCAGGTCTTCCTGCGGCCCGACGCGGACATCCGTGACGAGGTGATCGCGGAAGTGCTGGTGCGCACGCTGTGGCTGGCGCCCAGGACCGTCGAGGTCTCCGTGATCGAAGGCGTCGTCACGCTCGACGGACACATGGAGCGCAGGAGCGAGACGGAGATCGCCGTCTCCATGACGCGTCAGATCGACGGCGTCGTCGCGGTGGTCGCCAAGCTCACCCACCGGCTGGACGACTCACGCCTCCAGCCGGACGAGCAGGCACTGCACGGCGTCACCGACGACTGGCTGCGAAAGCTGTGAGAGGAGGCGGACCGCCATGCCCAGGAGCGTGTTGGTCGCTTACGGAACGACGAACGGATCAACCGCGCGGATCGCCGAGACCATCGCCGAGGTCCTGCGCAAGGAGGGAATGCCGGCCGAGGCGGTGCCCGCCCGGTCCGTGACGGATGTGAGCTCGTACGACGCCGTGGTGGTCGGCGGCGGACTGTACGCCGGGCGCTGGCACAAGGATGCCCGTCGCTTCGTCCGTCGTCATGGCCGCGAGTTGGCCGAGCGACCGCTGTGGTTGTTCAGCAGCGGTCCGCTCGACGCCTCGGCCTCGGAGCGGAACATCCCGCCCGTACCCGGCGTGAAGCGGGCCATGGTCCGGCTCGACGTCACTGAACACGTCACCTTCGGGGGGTGCCTCGAAGAGGGCGCGAAGGGCTTCATCGCCCGGAAGATCGTCTCCTCCGGCAAGGGCGGAGACTTCCGCGATTTCGCGGAGATCGAGGCGTGGGCAGGTCGGATCGCGACCGGCTTGATGGGCGAACCGAAATCAAGCTGAACCGTCCGCATCGTGTGGCGGGCGGGCAAGCCGTCCGCCACACGATGCGGGGCAGAAGCAGCGCAACGCCTCAAGGAGGCAGTCATGAAGGCTCTGATCTTCCACGGCCCCGGCAAGCGATCCTGGGACGACGTTCCCGACCCGGCCATCCAGGACCCGGGCGACGCGATCGTGCGGATCGACGCGGTCACCATCTGCGGCACCGATCTGCACATCCTGAAGGGTGACGTGCCTGCCGTCGAGTCGGGCCGGGTCCTCGGGCACGAAGCCGTCGGTACCGTGCACGAGGTCGGACCGTCCGTCACCACGGTGCGTCCCGGCGACCGGGTACTGATCTCCTGCATCAGCGCCTGCGGCCGCTGCCGCTTCTGCCGGGAATCCCAGTACGGCCAGTGCCTGGGCGGCGGAGGCTGGATCCTGGGCCACCGGATCGACGGCGTCCAGGCCGAGTACGCCCGCGTGCCCTTCGCCGACACCTCGACGCACGTGCTGCCCGAGCAGGTCGGCAACGAGGCGGCGCTCATGCTCGCGGACATCCTGCCGACGTCGTACGAAGTGGGCGTCCTCAACGGTGAGGTGACGCCGGGCGATGTGGTGGTCGTCGTGGGCGCCGGCCCGATCGGCCTGGCCGCGATCCTCACGGCCCGGCTCTTCAGCCCGAGCCGTGTCATCGCCGTCGATCCCGCTCCGCGGCGACGCGAAATGGCCGCGCTCCACGGCGCGCATCTGACACTCGACCCGGCGTCCGACGTCGTCGGCCGGATCACCGAGCTCACCGACGGACTCGGCGCGGACGTGGCGATCGAAGCGGTTGGCCTTCCGGACACCTTCGAGCTCTGCACCCGCCTGATCCGCCCCGGCGGACGAGTCGCCAACGTCGGCGTGCACGGCCGCCCCGCCACGCTCCACCTGGAGGACCTCTGGATCCGCAACATCAAGATCACCACCGGCCTCGTGGACACGTACTCCACACCGACGCTGCTGCGGATGGTGGCCGCGAAGCAGCTGGACGTCGACGGGTTCGTCACCCACCGCTTCGGCTTGCAGGAGATGCAGGAGGCGTACGACGTCTTCAGCCGGCCGGAGGAGAGCGGCGCGCTCAAGGTGGCGCTGTTCGCCTCGTGACGTGCGCCCTTGCCCGAGCGGGTCTGCCGGTCGACGGAACGGCGGACCCGCTCGGGCAATTCGCCTGTGGATCAGGAAGGCACCACGGCCACGGGGCACTTGGTGTGCCGGAGGAGAGCGTGCGCGACAGAGCCCAGACCGGAGCTGTCGGCCCCGTCGGCCCTGGCGTCACCACTGGCTTGTCGCCCGAGCACGATCAGTTCGGTGTTGCCGGAGGATCGGATCAGACCCTCGGCAGGGGTGAACAGGACGACGTCCTCCAGAACGCGGACGTCCGGGTACTTCTCGCGCCACGGCCGCAGCGCGTCGGACAGCAGCTGCACCTCGTGGTCCTCCCAGGTGGCACGCTCCTCCCCCGGCACGCCAAAGGGCCACTCGGCGGCGCTGGGGGGAAGCTTCCAGGCATGTAACGCGTGCAGCCGCACGCCGCGGCGGCCTGCCGCGTCAAAGGCGAAGTCGATGGCCGCGTCCGCCGGGTCGCGGGCGTCGACACCGAGTGTGACCTTGTCGGGTCGGCGCACCGGGCCGTCGCAGGCGAGCCCGCTGGGCACCAGCACCACCGGGCAGGCGGCGGCCCCGGCGACCGCCAGAGCGGTCGATCCCAGCGGGAGCCCGGCGTGGCCTCCCTCCCCGCGCAGGCCGAGCACAATCATCTCCGTTTCCCTGCTCTGCGAGTTCAGCGCCCGTGAGGCCGTTCCGGTGAGCCGGACGCTCTCGGCCCGCAGAGCCGGGTGCCGGGCCATGACCCGGTCCAGTCCTTGGTCCGCCACGATCTCCGGCCGGTACGGCCATTGTTCCGCCGCATCCAGCCCGTTCAAGGGCGAGACATGGACCACGTGCAGTGAGCACCCGCGCAGTAGCGCCTCGTGTGCGGCCCAGTCGGCTGCGACACGGCTGCGCGCCGACCGGTCGACTCCGGCAACGATCACTCGCTCCATGACAGTCCGCCTCCCCTGGAGGGAGAAGAAGCCCTCCGAGTCTCCACCCTGGCCGCGGATCGGGGGCGCGTGCATGGGCCGGATGGACCTGGGCGGGTGCCGTACGGCCTCTCCAACCCGCGCCGTCTCAGGCGGACTCTGGAATGGAGGAGCAGACCTAGCGCAGGAGGTGCGCATCATGCTCGCGCCCGTCATTTCCGGAGTCGATGGATCCGCTGAGGGCCTGGCCGCCGCCGAGTGGGCGGCCCGCGAGGCCGTCCGCCGTGAGCGTCCGCTGCGTCTCGTGCACGCCTGGAACGGGCACCCCCGCCAGGCGGAAGGCGAGCCGGCGAACGCCACTCAGCGGCATCTGGCCCGGCGTGCCCTGCGCCAGGCGGAAGCCCGTGTCCGCGGCGCCTGCCGTGGCGTAGGCCTTGACGACAAGCAGTTGGAGGGCCCCGCGACCGCCGCGCTGCTCCACGCTGCCGAGCAGGCCGACCTGCTGGTGCTGGGCTCGCGAGGGCTGAGCGGCTTCACCGGATTCCTGGTGGGTTCCGTCGCCCTGGGCGTGGTGGCGAAGGCGACTCGTCCCGTCGTCCTCGTACGCGCGGGTGAGGAAGCGGAGGACGAGCATCTCCCGGCGGAGGACGGCAGCGCGTCCACGCGCACCGGATACCGGGACGTGGTGCTGGGCATCGACCTGAGCAATGCGCGCGACGAGGTGATCGAGTTCGCCTTCGAGGCCGCCCGGCTGCGTGGCGCCCGCCTGCGGGTCGTCCACGCGTGGCAGCCGCCCTCCGCCCTCGGCCTCGGCCCCGGGGACATCGCTCTGGTGAGTGAACCAAGGCGTGCGGAGGAGTGGCAGGGATTCCTGTCCGCCGTACTCCAGTTGTGGCGCGACAAGTACGCGGACGTCGATGTCCTGGAGTCGGTGGTGGCGGACAAGGCCTCGACCGCGCTGCTCCGGGCGGCCTCCGGGGCGAGCCTGCTCGTCATCGGACACCGTCTGGCCGATCGGCCGGCGGGCCCGCGCACCGGTTCCGTCGCCCATGCCGTCATCCACCACGTCGGCTGCCCCGTGGCCGTCGTCCCGCACGAGTGAGAGGCCTCAGCCATGACCAGCGCACCTACGCAGTACGTGTACGGATTCGCTGAAGGCAACCGCGAGATGGCCGGCCTGCTCGGCGGCAAGGGGGCCGGCCTCGCGGAGATGACCCGGCTCGGGCTGCCCGTACCGCCGGGCTTCACGGTCACGACCGAGGCCTGCAAGGTCTACCTGGCGACCGGTGACGAACCGTCCGAGCTGGGCATCGAGACGGCCCGGGCCCTGGCCGCGCTGGAGCGCACCATGGGCCGCACGCTCGGTCAGCCGGACGACCCGCTGCTGGTGTCGGTTCGGTCGGGTGCCCGGTTCTCGATGCCCGGGATGATGGAGACGATCCTCGACATCGGCCTGAACGACGCCTCGGTCATCGGACTCGCCAAGACGTCCGGGCAGGAGAGGTTCGCCTGGGACTCCTACCGGCGGCTCGTGCAGATGTTCGGCCGGACCGTGCTGGGCGTGGACGGCGACCTGTTCGAGCAGGCCATCGCCGAGCACCGGGCCCAGCGGGCGGTGACCGACGACCACGGCCTCGACGCGAGCGAACTCGCCCTCCTCACCGAGGAGTTCAAAGCAATCATCCGCCGCGAAACGGGCGAGGAATTCCCACAGGACCCCGTCGAGCAGTTGTACCGCGCGATCCGGGCGGTCTTCGACTCCTGGAACGGCGACCGGGCCCGGATCTACCGCCACCGCGAGCGCATCCCCGACGACCTCGGCACCGCCGTCAACATCCAGGCGATGGTCTTCGGCAACCTCGGCCCCGACTCCGGCACCGGCGTCGCCTTCACCCGCGATCCGGCCACCGGCGCCCCCGGCATCTACGGCGACTATCTGTCCGACGCCCAGGGCGAGGACGTCGTCGCCGGCGTGCGCGACGCCGAACCCCTGGACCGGCTGAAGATCCTCGACCCCCGCTCGTACGACCGACTCGGCGAGCACCTGCGCACCCTGGAGGGCCACTACCGCGACCTGTGCGACGTCGAATTCACCGTCGAGCGTGGCCGGTTGTGGATCCTCCAGACCAGGGTCGGCCAGCGCACCGCAGAGGCCGCCTTCCGCATTGCCCACGACCTGCGTGAGGAGCGAGCGATCACGGCGGACGAGGCGCTGATGCGCGTGGACGGCACCGAGCTGACCAGACTGATGTTCCCCCGCTTCGAGGCACACCCCACAGATGTGCCCCTCGCACTGGGCGTCCCCGCCTCGCCGGGCGCGGCGGTCGGCGCCGTCGTGTTCGACTCGGAAACGGCCGTACGGCGGGCCGCGACCGGCGAGAGCGTCGTCCTCGTACGCCGTGAGACCACCCCCGACGACTTGCCCGGCATGATCGCCGCACAGGCGGTCCTGACCAGCCGCGGAGGCAAGACCAGCCACGCCGCAGTCGTCGCGCGCGGTATGGGCAAGGTCTGCGTCTGCGGTTCCGAGTCGCTCACCGTCGACACCGTCGCGCGCCGGCTCACCACCTCCTCGGGTGTCGTGGTCCGCGAGGGTGCCACGGTCTCGGTCGACGGCACCGCGGGCACCGTCCACCTGGGCGCGCTGCCGCTCACGGCATCCGACGTGGGATGTGCGCTGGAGACCGGAACGGGCACCGCACCGCTGATTGAAGCAGTGCTGGGCGCTCTCGCTCAGGCCGACTCCGTGCGCCGCCTCGAAGTGCGGGCCAACGCAGACACGCCCGAAGACGCCGAACGCGCCCGCAGGCTCGGCGCGCAGGGCATCGGCCTGTGCCGGACGGAGCACATGTTCCTCGGCACACGCAGGGCGCTCGTCGAGGCGATGATCCTGGCCCGCGACGACACCGCCCGCACGCAGGCCCTGGATGCCCTGCTTCCGCCTCAGCGGACGGACTTCACCGGCATCCTCAAGGCAATGGACGGGCTGCCGGTGACGATCCGGCTCCTGGACCCGCCGCTGCATGAGTTCCTGCCCGACCGGACGGAACTGGCCGTCCGGGTCGCGAGCGCCGTGCACCCGGACGTGCACGACCGCGAACTGCTCGCCGCCGTCGAGCGGATGCACGAGCAGAACCCGATGCTCGGCCTGCGCGGCGTGCGCCTGGGCCTGGCCGTGCCCGGGCTGGTCGCCATGCAGGTACGGGCCGTCGCCGAAGCGGTCGTCCAGCGGCTGCGGGACGGCGGCCGGCCGCGTGCCGAGATCATGATCCCGCTGGTCGGCACGGTCGAGGAACTGCGGCTGGCCCGCGCGGAGGCGGAGCGCGTGCTCGCCGACGTCGCCGCGGAGTCGGGCCAAGTCGTGGACTGCCCGATAGGCACGATGATCGAGCTGCCGCGGGCGGCGCTCACCGCCGGACGCATCGCCGAAGTCGCGGACTTCTTCTCCTTCGGCACCAACGACCTCACGCAGACAACCTGGGGACTGTCCCGGGACGACGCGGAGGCGTCCTTCTTCCCGCTGTACCTGAAGAAGGGAATCTTCGCCGTGTCGCCCTTCGAAACCCTCGACCAGGAGGGCGTCGGCAGGCTCGTGGAGTTCGCCGTCGAAGCAGGACGTGCCGTCAAGCCGCAACTGGAGACCGGGGTGTGCGGCGAACACGGCGGCGACCCCGAGTCCATCCACTTCTTCCACCGGGCGGGCCTCGACTACGTCTCCTGCTCGCCCTTCAGGATCCCGGCCGCCCGGTTGGAGGCGGGGCGAGCGGCCCTCACCGCCACCGAGACCAGCGACAGCAGATGACCACGAGGGCTTGAGCCCAAGTCTCCGAGGGGTCAGGCGTCCGCCACCGTCGCGGTGACGGGCGTACCGATCTCGACCGTGCGGCTGACCGTGCAGAGCCGCTCGTGGGAGGTCTTGACCGCACGAGGGAGGATCGCGCGAGCACGGTCGCCGGTTTCACCGTCCGGGAAGGCTACGGAGAAGGTGACCGCGAGGTCCGTCATTCGGTTGCCGAGCGCGTCACTGATCTTGTTGCCGGTCACCGTGACGGTGAACCCGGTGGGCTCCGCGTGACGGGCGGTGGCGACATCGACGTCGGCCGCGGTGCAGCCCCCGATCGCGGCGAGCAGCAGCTCGACCGGCGTGAAGTCCGTGCCGCCGTCGGGATCGGAGCTGGTGCCGAAGCTGATCGTGCCGCCTCGCGCGTTCGTGGCCTTGAAGTGCCCGGTGGCGGTCCGCTCGATGGTGACGGTGCGCAGGGTGTTATCGGTCATACCGACGACATTAGTGTCACGCTGCGTGGACCGCCCGGGATGCCGGCCCCGCAGCGGCGCGCACGCTAGATCTTCCCTTCGACCACTCGCGTCCGGTGCCCAAGCACGCGGCCCACTTCGGAGATGGGCGAGCTGTCGAAACCCAGCGGGCCGAAGAACGCGGTACGGCCGGTGACCACGGCCGGCCCGGCGGACTCCAGGTAGCGTCGCTCGCGCGTCACCTGTGACCATCGCGCCCCCGGCAAGTACACCGGCCGCCCTCCGTACCTGCAGTCCACGCGCTCTGCGAGCACGATCCCCTCGGCGACCAGCCACGCCACCGTGTGCTCCGATCGCGCTCCGGCGTCCTCGGCCGTCACCCCCAACTGCCCTCCACAAGTCGGCACTTGTTCTTGGCTGGTCCTTCACAATGTGCTTGGCTCACCCCGATCCTTGGCTCGGCCCATGTATCGGCATACGGAGGCCTGTGGTGTCACCTACGAACGAACCGTCCTCGTCCCCCGCCAGACCCCGGCCCCGCCCCGCCGCCCTCAGTCGGCGCGGCCTGCTGGTCGGCTCCGCGGTCGTCGCGGGTGCGCAGGCGCTGAACATCCGTACCGCGCACGCGGAGCCGGTGCACCAGGATCCCTTCAAGCTCGGTGTGGCCAGCGGCGATCCGCTGCCGGACGGGGTCGTTCTGTGGACCCGTCTGGTCGCCGACCCTTACGACGCCGCGTCCATGGGGACGCGTCCGGTGCGCGTGGAGTGGGAGGTCGCCACCGACGAGCGGTTCCGCAAGGTCGTCCGGCGCGGTACGGAGACCGCCGTGGCCGCGCACGCGCACAGCGTCCACGCGGATGTACGGGGCCTGGCGCCGGGCCGCGACTACTGGTTCCGGTTCCGTACGGGCCGTCAGATCGGCCCGGCAGCACGGACCCGTACCGCCCCCGCGCCCCACTCGCGCCCCCGCGGGCTGCGGATCGGTCTGGTCAACTGCCAGGACTGGCAGAACGGTTACTGGCCCGCGTACACCGCGCTGGCCGAGGAGGACCTCGATGTCGTCGTGCACGTGGGCGACTACATCTACGAGTACGACCCCAGCAGCATCTACGCGGACCGATTGCACACCGCCCCACAGACTTCCGGCCTCGACCAGCTGGCCACGCTCGCCGACTACCGTGCCCGGCACGCCCAGTACAAGACGGATCCGGCTCTGCAGGCGGCCCATGCCGCCTTCCCCTGGATCGTCACCTGGGACGACCACGAGGTGGAGAACAACTACGCCGGTGTCGTCGACGAGATCGACGACACCGGCGCGCGACACCAGGACCCCGCCGCCTTCGCCCGCCAGCGATCCGCCGGTTACCAGGCCTACTACGAGCACATGCCGCTGCGGCGCAGGTTCGTCAACGGCTCCTCGGACTACCGGCTCTACCGCCGCTTCGACTTCGGCGACCTGCTCCGCCTGAACGTCCTCGACACCCGCCAGTACCGCACCGACCAGCCCGGCGGCTTCTTCTCCGACTTCGGCACCGTCGCGGCGGGACTCGGCAACACCGACGGCACCCTCACCGGCGCGACGCAGGAGAAGTGGCTGCGGCAGGGGCTGAGCCGGTCCCCGGCGCGCTGGAACGTCATCGCCCAGCAGGTGATGATGAGCCAGATCAGGTTCCCCAACTTCCTCGACCCGACGCACCCGCTGCCGCCCATCGCGAACCTCGACCAGTGGGACGGCTACGACCCGGCCCGGGCCCGCTTCCTGCGCTTCCTGCGGGACGCCCAGGTGGCCAATCCTGTCGTGCTCGCCGGGGACATCCACTCGTCGTGGTTCAGCGATCTGCGGATCGACCGCGACGACCTGGACAGCGACCCGGTAGCCGTCGAGTTCACCGCGACCAGCGTCAGTTCCGACTTCCCCATCGCCTTCGACGCCCCGCTGAAGGCCTACAACCCGATCCTCAATCCGCACGTCCGCTACTTCGACGGCTCGCGCCGCGGATACCTTCGACTCAACGTCGACCGGCAGCAGTTGACCACCGACGCCCGGACCGTCGACAGCATCGCGGTCCGCCAGTCACCGGTGAGCACCACCGCTTCCTGGGCCGTGGCGGCGGGCGAGCCGGGGCTCACCGCCGTGTGACCCACCGGAACCGGCAGGAGCCGGACAGCAGCAACAACATGGTGGAGAGCGCCCCAGGAAGCCGAGGGGCGCTCTCTGCTCGCTTTCTCGTTCAACCGTTGGGTTGAACGCGGCGTCCACCTCCTGCCTGTTCACCGCTCCGTACGGTCGACGCGAAGTGCCTCTCGGCGGCGCCAGAATCACCACTGACCATGGCGCCGTGGCCCGTACGACCTCACCCCCCGGCAGAGAGGTGCTTCAGCGTGTCCAGCTTCATCAGCAGGCGGCCGTCTCGGAAGCCGTTCGCAGAGGGCTTCTCGAACTCACCTGACCCGCGCTCGGATCAAGCTCACGGCCATTGTCAGTGGTGGCGGGCAAGATGACGGACATGACCACACCAGTTGCAGTGATCGTGGATGCCACCGCCTATGCGCAGGCAGTCGAGGACGCGGTGAAAGCGTCGGCCGCCTATTACACGGGCGGCACGTCGGTGCTGGACGACGACGCGTACGACCGGCTGGTGCGTGGCATCGCGGCGTGGGAGGCCGACCATCCCGATCAGGTGCTGCCGGACTCGCCGACCGGGAAGGTCGCGGGCGGCGCCGTTGAGGGGGATGTGCCGCACACGGTGGCGATGCTGAGCCTGGACAACGTGTTCTCGCCGGAGGAGTTCACCGCCTGGACGGCGTCACTGGCCCGGCGGATCGGCCACGACGTCGGACAGTTCAGCGTCGAACCGAAGCTGGACGGGCTCGCGATCGCCGCCCGCTACACCGGTGGCCGCCTGACCCGGCTGATCACGCGCGGCGACGGGACGGCCGGGGAGGACGTCTCGCACGCGATCGGCACCATCGAAGGCCTGCCGGACGTACTGGCCGAGCCGGTCACGGTGGAGGTGCGCGGCGAAATCCTGATGACCACCGCGCAGTTCGAGCACGCCAACGAGGTACGGACCGCGCACGGCGGGCAGCCGTTCGCGAACCCGCGCGGCGCCTCGGCGGGCTCCCTGCGCGCCAAGGAGCGTGCCTACACCGTGCCGATGACGTTCTTCTGCTACGGCCTGCTGCCGCTGCCCGAGACGGAGCCGGCGCTCGCGGCCCGGCTGGGCGAGCTCGCGCACAGCGAACTCATGGCCCAGGCCGCCGGGTTCGGGGTGAACACGACGGCGACCACCGCCGTGCCCGGCAGCACCACCGACACGGTCGAGCAGGTCCTCGCCCGGGTCCAGGAGATCGCCGCGCTGCGCGCCCAGTTGCCGTTCGGGATCGACGGGATCGTCATCAAGGCCGACCTGGCCGCCGACCAGCAGGCCGCGGGATCCGGTTCACGCGCCCCGCGCTGGGCGATCGCGTACAAGCTGCCCGCCGTGGAGAAGATCACCCGGCTGCTGGCGGTGGAGTGGAACGTGGGCCGAACCGGCATCATCGCCCCGCGCGGCGTCCTGGAACCCGTCGAGATCGACGGGGCCACCATCACGTACGCCACCCTGCACAACCCGGCCGACATCACCCGCCGCGACCTCCGCCTGGGCGACCACGTCATGGTCCACCGGGCCGGCGATGTCATCCCTCGCATCGAAGCTCCCGTCGCCCATCTGCGCACCGGCGAGGAACAGCCCATCGAGTTCCCCGAGGTGTGCCCGCGGTGCGGATCCGCCATCGACACCACCGAACAGCGCTGGCGCTGTGAGAACGGCCGCAACTGCCACCTCGTCGCCGCTCTCTCGTACGCCGTCGGCCGCGACCAGCTCGACATCGAGGGCCTCGGCACGACGCGCGTCGTCCAGCTCGTCGAAGCCGGCCTGGTCGCCGACCTGGCCGACCTGTTCGCCCTCACCCGCGAGCAGTTGCTGAGCCTGGAGCGGATGGGCGAGACCAGCACCGACAACCTCCTCGCGGCGATCGCCACGGCGAAGACGCGTCCACTGTCGCGGGTGCTGTGCGCGCTCGGCGTCCGCGGCACCGGCCGCTCCATGTCCCGTCGGATCGCCCGGTATTTCGCCACCATGGACAACCTCCGTGCCGCCGATGCCGAAACGATGGAGCAGGTCGAGGGCATCGGCACCGAGAAGGCCCCCTCCGTCGTCGCCGAACTCGTCGAACTGGCCCCACTCATCGACAAACTCGCCGAGGCCGGGGTGAACATGACCGAGCCGGGCGCCACCCCTCCCGACCCTGCCGCCGTCGACGCGGAGAGCGACTCCGCGGAGCCGTCGGGCGGACCGCTGGCCGGGATGACGGTCGTCGTCACCGGTGCGATGACCGGCCCACTGGAGAAGCTCAGCCGCAACCAGATGAACGAACTGATCGAGCGCGCCGGCGGCCGCTCCTCCTCCACCGTCTCCAAGAAGACCAGCCTGGTCGTCGCCGGGGACAACGCCGGCTCCAAACGCGCCAAGGCCGAGTCCCTCGGCATCCAACTGACCGCCCCCGACGAGTTCGCGACTCTCATCGACGACTACCTCGACTGATCCCGCCCCGCGAGGCGAAGGCCGCTCCTCACCACCCGACGGATGATCTCCGAGTCCAACGCCGGGTTCGCGGCGGCCGCATGGGCCAGTTCGTCGTCGAGGAGTTCCGCCAGTCGGGACGGCGGAAGATTCGGGTGACGCGCCAGCGCGGCCCGTACGGCAGGGTCCGGGTCCCGGGTGAGCCGCTCCGCGGTTGCCGGTTCGGTCCCGGGGTCACGGGCGGCCAATGCCCGGACCTCGGGATCCTCGTGGTCGGCGAAGGCGGCCAGCCCGGCGGTGGGGAAGTTCGGGCGCGTGATGAGGTGCGCGCGTTCGCGGCCGGTGTACTCCAGGAAGCTGCGGAGCAGGAGCGGCGCCGGAGCGTGCGGATGGTTCTGGGCCAGCAGGACGCGTACGCCGAGGTCGTCGTCGACGGCAAGGAGTCCCACGAGCTCCGGTGGCAGAGCATGGTCGACGGCCGCCTCCCGGCGCAGCTGCGGGTGGCCGGAGTGTGCGTGCCGGCGGACGGTCTCGTGGTCGCGGGGCACCTCGGGCGCGTACCGGAGGCCGAAGTCCTGGTCCATGGGGACCTCGTAGGCGATCCCGGGCCCGTTCCTCTTCGCTCAGCGCGGGGTGGACCGACACAGCCAGCCGCACCTTCGGCTCGGGATCCGCGGCGAGCGCGCCGCGCTCGGCGGGCCCGAGGTCCGCGCGGTACGCAACTCTCCGTCGCACATCCGGGTCCGGATCGGCGACCAGCGCGCGGCGTTCGGATGGGCCGAGGTCCACCCGGTGCGCGATCGTCCCCCGTACCTCCGGGTCCGGATCGGCGGCCAGGAGGGCCACCACGTCGGCGGGGAGGCTGGGGTTCTCGGCGATCATCGCCTTGTCCTCCGGGCCGGCCGGAGCGGTGAGGACGCTGTCCACGACCGTTCTGCTGAGGGCCTGGTGGAGCAGCATGTCGGTGCGCGCGTGGCAGGAGCGGGCGGGTAGTGCGCTCTCCACCCATGCCGGATCTTCTTCTCGGAGAAGCCGCTGTGCCCTTTCCCGGATCTCGTCGTCGGGGTCTGCGAGCAGCGCAGCCCGCGTGTCGGCAGGCAGTTGCCTCCACCCGTTGAGCCCCCAACCGCGGACCTTCGAGACCGGATGCGTGGGCATGGACCGGCGCAGCCCGGCAGAAATCTGCTGGTAGAAGTAGTGGGATCCCAGGAGTTCACCTTCGTACGTGTTGATCATGTGCACAATTGCCGCGTCGGGCAGCGGCCTGGGCCGGACGGGGAAGGGCACCCGGGGCCCCTCGGCGAGGTGGGCGCGCACGAACCAGTCCGGATCCTCCAACAGGCGTACCCGCTGGGCCGGATCGACATGAGGATTACGCGCGAAGAAGCTGCGGGTGTACCTGTCGGGGTGCTCGACCACGGCGTCGACGACAGCGTCGGGGAGAACCCGATCCCGGCACAGCACCATGCGTACCGCCAAAGGCCCGTCGGCGAGCAGCCGCAACAGGACATCCTCCGGGGCGGACGGATTGAGAGCCAGCCCCGCAAGGCGACGCGTGGGCAGATCGGCGTCAGCCCAGATGTCCTCAGGTGTAGGCATGCGTCGCGCCCCCCGTGTATCAACCGGCCCCCATGGAGCACCCGGTCGACGACCCTAGCCGAACCGTCGCCTCACGATGCCCGCCTGCGACAATGGCGTTAGCGCTGGTGTTCGGCGGAACCCGCCGTGGACGATGGAGGAGCCCTGTGCCACTGCCCTCAAACCCGTTGCGGAAGCTGGGCTTCCTGACCATCGGGCTGTTCGACGGGGAGAACCCCGGCCAAGGCCACGAGTCGACGCTCGAAATCATCGAGCTGGGTGAGCGGCTCGGATTCGACAGCGCGTGGGTGCGGCACCGCCATCTGCAGTACGGCATCTCCTCGCCGGTCGCCGTGCTGGCGGCGGCCTCACAGCGCACCAGCCGCATCGAGCTGGGCACCGCGGTCATCCCCCTGGGCTGGGAGAATCCGCTCCGGCTGGCCGAAGACCTGGCGACGGTGGACATCCTGTCCCGGGGCCGCCTCAATCCGGGCCTCAGCGTCGGCCCGCCGATGCACTACGACCGGGTCAAGAGCGCGCTCTACCCCGACACCGCCGAGGTGGAGGACTTCAGCTACGACCGCATGGAACGGCTGCTGGACTTCGTGCGCGGCAAACCGGCCACGGACTCCAGCCGCATCGAGGGCTTCGAGGTGTTCTCCGACCGCGTCCAGCCCCACTCCCCCGGCCTGGGACGACGCATGTGGTACGGCGGCGGAAGCCTGCGGTCGGCCCAGTGGGCCGGCGAACACGGCATGAACTTCCTGACCAGCAGTGTGGTGAAGGCGGAGGAGTCCGAGGACTTCGCGGAGATCCAGCTCTCGCACATCAGGGCCTTCCGCGCCCGCCATCCCGACGGGGACCGTGCCCGCGTCTCCCAGGGTCTCGTCGTCATCCCCACGGACAGTGCCACGGAGGAGCAGCGCGCGAAGTACGAGGAGTACGCCCGCAAGCGGACGCCGCGTACCGCCACTCCGCAGGGACCCGCGCGCATGATGTTCGCCCCCGATCTCGTCGGCACCTGCGACCAGATCGCCGAACAGCTCTACGCGCACGCGGCGTTCCGGGAGATCGACGAGGTCGCGTTCGCGCTGCCCTTCACCTTCGACCACGCCGACTACGTCCAGATCCTCACCGACATCGCCACCAAGCTCGGCCCCCGACTCGGCTGGCAGGCGGCCGTCTGAACCGATCAGTCCGCGGGGGCCGCCGGAGGCCGGGGTGGCGCTACGCCGTCCAGGACGGCGTCGATGACATCGCAGACGAACCGGTCGCTGAGCGGGGCATGGCCGTGCAGGAGCCGGTGGTAGACCGGGCCGTAGAGCAGGTCGAGTACGACTTCGATTTTGGTGTCCGCGGAGATCTCGCCGCGTTCGATCGCGCGCTGGACGATCGCGCGGGCCTGCTCACGACGGGGCTCGACAAAGCGTGTGCGGTATTCCTCGGCGAACTGCGGATCCGTCTGCGCCTGGGTGAGCAGCGCGGCGATCACGCGCCCGTACGGACGCCGGTCGGCGAGCCGTACCCAGGGGCGCAGGAGGCTGCGCAGGTCGCCGCGGAGCGATCGGGTGTCGCGGGCCGGCGGGACGTCTGCCCATTCGTGATAGAGCGCGTCCGCCGCGAGGGTCTCCTTGGTGGGCCACCAGCGGTAGATCGTCGCCTTGCTGACGCCGGCCCGAGCGGCGACGGTATCCATGCTCACGGCGGACAGGCCGCGCTCGAGGAGGAGTTCCGCCGCCGCGTCGAGGATTGCCTCCCGCGCCTTCTCGCTGCGCGGCCGTCCGCGCTGGGGGACGGCCTCCGGCTGGTCAGGGTTCACGCACGGCTCCCGCTGGTGCTCGCTTCGGCACGCCGACGGGGCTCCGACCTGCCGGACCCTGGTGGGGTGTCGCGGCCGTGTGGTCGAGGACCTCGTAGAGGGAGGCGATGTCGCGGTGCGCGTATCCCAGCTGTTCCGCCCTGGTCAGCATGGTGTCGATGACCGAGGCCGAGGGGACCGGGAGACCCAGGTCGTCGGCGGCTTCCAGGACGAGCCCGATGTCTTTGTGCATGAGCTGCACATCGAACCACGCCTGGTCGGGCAGGTCGAGTATGAGCGGGGCGCGTGCCTGCAGGGTCGGCGATCCGATGGCGCTGGTGACCATCACCTGCGCTGCCAGCGCCGGGTCGATTCCGCCGCGTTCGGCCAGCAGTACACCCTCGCTGAAGGCCAGGATCTGCGACGCGAGGCTGATGTTGATGGCGAGCTTGAGCAGCAGTGCCTGGCCGTTCGCGCCGACATGCGTGACCGTACGGCCGAACTGGCGCAGCAGCGGCTCGACCGCGCGGAACGCGTCCTCCGGGCCGCCGACCATGACGGCGAGAGTGCCGTCGGCCGCGGCGGTGACGCTGCCGGAGACGGGGGCGTCGAGCAGGGTGGCGCCGAGCGCCTGCACACGATGTGCCAGTTCGCGGCTGGCTTCCGGGCTGACCGTGCTCATGTCGACGTAGACGGTGCCCGGGGCCAGTCCGGCGAGAATCCCGTCCGGGCCGGAGGTGACCGCCCGCAGGGCCGCGTCGTCGGTGACCATGCTGAAGATCACCTCGGCCTCCGCGGCGACCTCGCGCGGTGTTGCGCGCCAGGCCATTCCCCGGCCGATCAGTTCGCTGGCCCTCGCCGCGGTGCGGTTCGTGCCGTACAGCTGGTTGTCGTCCAGCAGGCGGCCGGCGATCCGGCTGCCCATGGCGCCCAGTCCGACGAATCCGATCGTGGTCATGGCCGTCACCTTCCTTCGCTTGCTTCGATCTCGCTGATGTCCTGCTCGGTGAGTTCCAGGCCCGCCGCGGCGACGACGGGGTCCACCTGGGCGGGCCGACGGAATCCGGTGATCGCGCCGTCCACCGCGCGGTTGTGCAAGGTCCACGCGACCGCGACGGCCCCCGGCGTGACGCCGTGCCGGTCCGCGACCGCCTGCAGCCGTGCGACCAGCGCCAGGTGCTTCGACAGCTGCGGCTCGGCGAAGCGCGGGTCGCGGGCGCGCCAGTCGTCCGCCGGAAGCCGCTCGATCCGCTCGCGTGTCATCGCGCCGGTCAGCAGGCCGGAGCCCATCGGGGAGTAGACGATGACGCCGATCCCCTCGTGTTCGGCGAAGGGCAGGATCTCCTCCTCCACGCCACGGTCGACCAGCGAGTACGGCGGCTGGAGAGTCTCCACGGGCGCGATCGCCTGGATCCGGCGCAGTTGCCCGGCGTCGAAGTTGGACACACCGATATGCCGGACCAGCCCCTGCTCCTTCAGCTCGGCCAGGGCCGACCAGCCCTCCTCGATGTCCTCCTCGGGGATCGGCCAGTGGATCTGATAGAGGTCGATCGCCTCGACGCCGAGCCGCGTCAGGCTCGCCTCGGCCTCCCGCAGGATCGACTCCCTCTTGAGGCTGTGGCGGACGCGGCCGGTGCCGTCGTCGAGGAGCGACGCCTTGGTGAACACGTACGGCCGCCGCGCCAGGCCCGCTATCGCCCGGCCGACCACCTGCTCGGACCGGCCGAAGCCGTACGCGGCAGCGGTGTCGATCCAGTTGACCCCGAGCTCCAGCGCCCGATGGATCGCCGCGACCGACTCCTCGTCCTCCTGCGGCCCCCACCCGAACTCCCAGCCGCCTCCGCCGATCGCCCACGCGCCGACACCGACCCGGGTGATCTCCATGCCGGTGGCGCCCAGCTTGCTTGTCCTGAGTTGCGTCGAGTACATCGCTCCTCCAGTACGCCGGGGAGACCGGACCCCTACGGGTCCTGGGCAACCTCCCCACATAACAAAACTAGACGTATAGTTTCGAAACTGCAAGACGAAGTCGGACATTTCTCCTTTCTGGCCGATCCACTGCCGCCCATTGCGGCGCCCGCGGCCGTCGGCAGCCGGAACCGTACGCACCCGTGCTGTCGTCCCCGTCCCGGGAGACCGGTGATCACCACCGTCTCGCCGGCACGATTCCAAGGTGGGGACGGATGACAGGCACGGTGACTGGCGCCCCGCGCGCCGCCGACCGGCGGCGGACAGGCAGTCGGCGCGTGCGTAGGTGGGGGCTGCTGGGCTGCGGGCTCGCGCTGGCCGCACCCGCCGCGCTGCTTCTCGTACGGCTGACGGGACTTGACGCGGGAACACCTCTCGCGGTGCCCATGGTGCTCTTCCCCTACTCGGCCGTTCTCAGCGTGCTGGTGCTGGGCGTCGTGGTCGCCGTTCCCGCTCTGCGCTCGCGATGGACGGTGGCCGGCGTCGCGGTTCTGGTGGTTGTCCAGGTGGGGGCGCTGGTACCGCGGTTCGTGCCCGCGGGCCGGCATGTTCCGTCGGGATCAGCGGAGTTGCGTGTCGCCACCCTCAACACCGATGTCGGCGGTGCCGATCCGCGCGCCGTGGTGGAGTTGGTCCGCACGGAGCGGATCGACGTGCTGGCCCTGGAGCAGCTGCCGCCCGCCGGGGTGGCCGCGCTGGACAAGGCGGGTCTGGGCGCGCTGATGCCGTACCAGGAGCTCCACCCCGAGTACGACTCCTCGATCTACTCGCGGCGCCCGCTGTCCCACGGCGGTACGACGGACGCCGACACCGCGTGGCCCCAGACAACCGCCGAGATCAGCGTCGGTGGACGCACGGTGAAGCTCGTGGCCGTGCACACCTACTACCCCCTCGGAGACGCGGAGCGCTGGACGCGGGACATGACCGCCCTCGCCTCACTGGCCCGGCGCAGCGGCTCCGACGCCGTGTTCCTGGGCGACTTCAACGCCACTCTCGACCACACACCGATGCGCAGGCTGCTGGCGGCCGGGCTCACCGACACCCACGCCGAACTCGGCCAGGGATGGGCCCGCACCTGGCCGGTCGGCCTTCCGCTCCTGCCGCCGATGGTCCAGCTGGACCACGTCCTGCACGGCTCCGGCCTGGCGGCGGTCTCCGTGGGCGAGCGCACCTTGCCGGGTACGGACCATCGGGCTGTCGTGGCGGTACTGGCGGTGCTGCCGACCTAGGGCCGGCCGACCGCGGTCACCAGGCCGGCATCATGGCCTCGGGATAGCGGGAGCCGGCGGCGCCCTGCGGCAGGATCCGCTGGATGTCGGCGAGGTCCTCGGGGGTGAGCCTGACCTGCGCAGAGGCTGCGTTCAGGGCGACGCGGTCGGGGCTGCGGGTGCCGGGGATGGGCACGATGTCGTCGCCCTGGGCGAGCAGCCAGGCCAGGGCCAGCTGTGTGACGGCGATGCCTTTGGAGTCCGCGAGCTCGGTCAGCCGCCGCACGGCGGCGAGGTTCTTCTCGTAGTTCCCGGGCTGCCAGCGGTCGTCCCAGCTGCGCATGTCGTCGGCGGAGTACTCGGCGGCGGGTCGCACCGCTCCGGTGAGGAAGCCGCGGCCCAGCGGCGAGTACGGCACGAAGCCGATGCCCAGCTCGCGCACCACCGGCAGCACGTCCGCCTCCACGGCACGCTCGAACACCGAGTACTCGGTCTGCAGTACGGAGACCGGGTGGACGGCGTGGGCGCGCCGGATGACGTCGGGGCCGGCCTCGCTGAGGCCGAAGTAGCGCACCTTGCCTGCGGCGATCAGCTCGCCGACCGCGCCTGCCACGTCCTCGATGGGGACGTCCGGGTCTACACGGTGCTGGTAGAGCACGTCGATGTGGTCGGTGCCAAGGTGGCGCAGGCTGTTCTCGGTGACCTCGCGGATGTGCTCGGGCCGGCTGTTCAGCGCGGTTCCGATCTTGTTCGGGTCGGTCAGGTCGAAGCCGAACTTGGTGGCGATGACGATGTCGTCGCGGAAGGTGCGCACGGCGCGGCCCAGCAGCTGCTCGTTGCTGCCGGTGCCCATGCCATACAGCTCTGCCGTGTCGAAGAGGGTGACGCCCAGTTCGTGGGCCCGGCGGATGGTGGCGATGCCACCCGGCTCGTCGGCCGCGCCGTAAGCCATGGTCATGCCCATCGTGCCGAGGCCGATTGCACCGGCCCGGAGCCCCTGGGTGCCGAGTTCGCGCTGGGGCAGGCCCTTGTTCGTGTCGTCCTGAGTCATGCCGTCCACGCTAGGCGGGCTGCCACCGCGGGTCATGGGGCGCTGATCGCATAGGATTGCCCAATCCTCTCACCAAGGGAGTGCGTCGTGCTTGACCAGCTTGCCGCCGCCATCGCCCGGCACACGGACGGCTGGTGGTCCGCCACCTCGGTGCCCCGCCTGACGGTGGTCGCGCTCGACGAACTCGTCGCCGCCACCGACCTGCTGTACGAGCCGATGATCTGCTTCGTCGCCGACGGTGCCAAGCGCACCCTCGCGGGCGACCGGAGCTGGGTGGCCGGCCGTGGGGAGATGTTCCTGAGCTCGGTCGTGCTACCGGTCACCGCCACCTTCGAGCGGGCGCCGTACCGTTCAGCGGTACTGCACCTCGACAGCCGGGTGCTGACGGATCTCCTGCTGGAACTGGACGAAACAAGCCCACGCGCACTTCCCGGCCCAGGCGGGCAGATCACCGCGCCGATGACGCCGGAACTCGTCGACGTGGTCACTCGGTGGGTGCGGCTGCTCGACACCCCGGAGGACATCCGCCCCCTGGCGGCCCGCACCGAGAGCGAGATCCTCTACCGGCTCCTCAGCAGTCCGCTCGGCCCGGTCCTGCGCCAGTTCGCGATGGTCGACTCCGGCGCGTCCCGGATCCGGGACGCCGCCGCATGGATCAGCACGCACTACAGCGCACCGCTCACCGTGGAGGAGATCGCAGTGGCGGCGCACATGAGCACGGCCACCCTGCACCGCCATTTCAAGGCCGCGACCGGCATGAGCCCGATGCGCTTCCAAAAACACCTCCGCCTGCAGGAGGCACGCCGCCTACTGGTCGGCGGGGACACCACCGCGGCCCAGGCCGCCGAAGCCGTCGGATACGCGAGCGCCACCCAGTTCAACAGGGAGTACCGACGCGCCTACGGCCTCCCGCCGGCCCAGGACGCCGCCCGCCTGCGCGGCCGGCTGACGACTGCCGGGTGAGCGATCGGCGCGAGGCTTCGGATCGGGTGTACGCGAGGCCGCCGCGCTGCCGTGGACCGCGTGGTAGCTTCCGTATACAAGGTGTATGCGATCTCTGGGGGTAGTGGTGGCGTCCGGTCGGGAGAAGGCGTACGCGTACCTCAAGGACACGGTGCTGACGGATCCGGCGATGCAGGGAGAGTTTCTCTCGGAGCAGGACATCGCCGACCGGATCGGGGTGTCGCGCACGCCCATCCGGGAAGCACTGCTGCTGCTCGCGGCCGAGGATCTCGTCGAGCTGGTGCCCAAGCGCGGCGCGCGTGTGTCGCCGCTGACGGGCCGGGAGATCTCCGAGCTGATGGAGCTGCGCGGGATCGTCGAACGGTACGCGGCCCAGCAGGTCATCGGAGCGGACCGGGCTCCGCTGCAGGAGCTGGGCGAACTCCTGCAGCAGCAGCGGGAGTTGAACGGTCCCGACCAGGCCAAGGAGTTCATCGCCGTCGATCACCTCTTCCACTCCACCCTCGTGTCCGCCGTGGGCAACAGGCTGCTCGAACGGCACTACGACGGGCTGCGCAGCCGCCAGGTCAGGGCAGGGGTGGTGGCGCTCTACAACCAGCACGGCCGCCAGGAGGCGGTGCTCCACGAACACCAGGACATCCTCACCGCGCTCGCGGCCGGTGACGCGACGGCCGCGTGCGCCGCGATCGACAGTCATCTGCAGTCGACCCTGAAGGTGCTGCTCGCCGGTTAGGCAGAGGCGACCGAGTCACCTCTGCGGGTAGGTGAAGACGAGCATGGTGACGCCTTCGGCCGTCGTCCAGGGGCCATGGGGCATTCCCGGCGGGCGGCAGGCGTACGAGCCCTGCGGGAACGTCTCGTCAAGGGTGAGGTCGTGCAGATCGCCCTGGAGGATCCAGACCTCTTCCCAGAAGTCGTGCCGGGTCACGCCATCGGCGGACGTGTCGGTGCCCGGCGCCCACCGGACGAGCGTGGTGCGGTGCGCGCCGGTCGGGTCCTCGGCGAGGACGCGCTCTTCGATCCCCTCGGCGGCCCGGGCCGGCGCTGTCCAGGGCCCCGCGGGCAGGTGGAACTCCAACTCCGGTTTGCTCATGAGTCCCGCCCCAGGCGGCGGTTGGCCAGCACCGACGTCTTCTTGCGGACGGCTGTGACCTCGTCGACATCGAGGTCGGCGATCAGCAGGCCCGGCTCCGCATCCAAGCCCGCGCGTACGGTCCCGTCCGGGCCGACCACCAAGCTGTGCCCGATGCCTGTCGGCGCCGAGGAGTGCGCTGCCACTCCCCCGGCCGCCGGGTCGGCCTGGTCCACGGCCGCGACCCAGAGCGTGGCGTCCAGGGCGCGGGCACGGACCAGCAGTTCCCACTGTTCACGCTTGCCCGGCCCGGCTCCCCAGGACGCGGCCAGCAGCGTCGAGATGGCACCCGCGTCGGCGTGCGCCCGGAACAGTTCGGGGAAGCGGACGTCGTAGCAGGTGGCCAGTCCCATGCGTACGCCGTCGATGTCGATCGTGACGATCCGCGAGCCCGCGGCGACCGTGTCCGACTCGGCGTAGCCGAAGGCGTCGTACAGATGGATCTTGTCGTACGCCGCCTCAACACCCGGGCCGGTGGCCAGCAGGGTGTTGGCCACCCGTCCGCGCGGAGCCGGGGTGAACATGCCCGCCACCACGACGGTGCCGGCCGCGGCTGCGATGGCGCGCACCGCATCCGCCCAAGGTCCGTCGAGGGGCTGTGCGATCGGTGCCAAGGGGGTACCGAAGCAGGCCATCGACGCCTCGGGGAACACGACGACGCGCGCTCCGGCCGCCGCGGCGCGATGGGTGTCGTCCTCGATGAGTGCGAGGTTCTTGTCGGGTTCGGTTCCGCTGGTGAACTGGCTCAGGGCGATACGCACGGGCGGCCTTTCTACGTCGGGATGGATGCGGGCGGGGATCGGCGCGGGATCAGGAAACCTCGGCGGCGGGTTCGGAGGAGTGTGCGACGCGTGGCATCTCCTCGTCCGTGGCGTCGTCCGCGTCCCGGCCCAGCGACAGGCCGGCGATGGTGACGGCCGCGGCGACGGCGATGTACAGCGCCAGCGGAACCCAGCTGTCGTACGAGCTCAGCAGAGCGGTGAACAACAGCGGTGCGACCGCGCCGCCGATGAGGCCAGCGAGCGTGTAGGCCAGCGAGGAGCCCGTGTAGCGCAGCCGCGGGGAGAACTGCTCGGCGATGAAAGCCGCCTGCGGCCCGTACATGACGGAGTGGATGGCCAGGCCCACGACGACGCCGAACGCGAGGAGGGGCCAGCTGCCGCCGTCGGCCATCAGGAAGAACACGAACGGCCATACGCCCGCCGCCACGGCCGCACAGCCGTACAGCAGACGCCTGTTGACCCGGTCGGACAGGGCTCCGGCGAGCGGGATGAGGAAGACCTGGAGCGAGGAGCCGATGAGTACGGCGGCCAGCGCGGAGCCGCGCGCCATGCCCAGTTCGCCGGTGGCGTAGGTGAGGACGAAGACGGTGAACATCGCGTAGAGCACATCGGGGCCCACCCGGCACAGGATGGCCGCGCACAGGGCGCGGGGCTGGGTGGTGAACACCTCGCGGATCGGCGCCTCGGGCCGACTCTGTTCGGCCTGCATCGCCTTGAACACCGGTGTCTCCTCCAGCTTGGCCCGGATCCACAGGCCGAAGCCGACCAGCACGCCGGACAGCAGGAACGCCACGCGCCAGCCCCAGGACAGGAACTGATCCTCCGTCAGGAGTACGCCGAGGGCGGCCAGGACGCCGTTCGCGAGGAGGTTGCCGGCGGGCGGTCCGACCTGCGCGGCGGAGGCGTAGAAGCCGCGGCGGCGCGGGTCCCCGAACTCGCTGGACAGCAGGACTGCGCCGCCCCACTCGCCGCCCACGCCGACGCCCTGGGCGAAGCGCAGCACGACCAGGGCGATGGGAGCGGCGACACCGACAGTGCCGTACGCGGGCAGCAGGCCGATGAGGAAGGTGGCCACGCCGATGAGGATCAGCGTGGCGATGAGGACCTTCTTGCGGCCGATGACATCGCCGAGCCTGCCGAAGACGAAGCCGCCGAGCGGACGGGAGAGATAGCCCACCGCGTAGGTGGAGAACGCCAGGAGCGTGCCGGTGAGGGGGTCCTCGGAGGGGAAGAAGAGGTCGCCGAAGACCAGGGCGGCGGCGGCCGAGTAGACCGCGAAGTCGTACCACTCCAGGGCGGTGCCGGTGAGGCTGGCGAAGAAGGCGCGGCGGATGCCGGAGCGGCCCGGCGGCGGCGCCTCCGTGGCCTGCTGGGTGTGCTGCATGCTGCCTGTTCCTTGCGTCGGGGGACGTCGACCTTTCGGCATACTTCTTGTATACAGGTCGTATGCGCAACCCCTGCGCCGGAAGTTAACCGCTTCGAAACCGATCCCTCCAGGAGTTCCCGTGGCCGTGCTGACCTTCGAACTGCCCGACGGTTCTGTCCGTGACGTCGATGTACGCCAGGTACTCAACGCCGGATACGCCGGGCGCAGCCAGCAGGATGTCGCCGCGCACGTGGCGGAGCTGGCCGAGCTCGGCGTGCCCGCGCCGTCCGTGACCCCGGCGCTCTACCCCGTCTCCCCCTACCTCGCCCAGCAGACCGACACGGTCGCCGCCCAGCACGCCCGCACCTCCGGCGAGGCCGAGTGGGCCCTGATCGTCGCCGCGGACGGAGAACTGCTGCTCACCGCTGCCTGCGACCACACCGACCGGGATCTCGAGGTGCACGGGGTCGCCTGGAGCAAGAACGCGGGCCCGGACGTCCTCGCCCGCCGCGCCTGGCGGCTGGCCGACGTCGAGGCGCGCCTCGACGAGCTCACCCTGCGGGCCTGGGTCACCCACGACGGCAAGGAGTCCGAGATCCAGAGCGGCACGCTCGCCGAGTTGCTCACTCCGGGCTACTGGGCCGAAATCCTGCGCTCCCGGGGCGACTTGGTCCCCGGCACCGTCCTCATCTCCGGGACAATCCCGATGACCGAGGACGTAGACCAGTTCGCCGAGACCTGGCGCGTGGAGCTGGGCGACCCGGCGACCGGAGACACGATCCGCCTGGCCTACGACGTGATTCCGATGCCCGAACCGATCGGCTGAGGGCGCCGGAGGTCCCCGTAGCGGTGGCTGGGCTCCGCTACGGGCCGGTCCTGCCGAGGTCCAGGCGTCCGACGTGTGCCACGTTCTTCTGGTCGTCGGCGTCGTCGCCGGCCTGGGCGGCGAACCAGGCGTCGAGGATCTCCCTGAGCAGCGGCTCGGAGGTCAACCGCAGGCTCAGCGCCAGTACATTGGCGTCGTTCCAGCGGCGTGCGCCGTCCGCCGTGTACGCGTCCGTGCACAGGGCCGCTCGTACCCCCGCCACCTTGTTCGCGGCGATCGACGCGCCCGTGCCGGTCCAGCAGCAGACGACCGCCTGGTCCGAGGTCCCGGCGGCGACCTCTCGGGCCGCCGCCTCCGAGCAGAACGCCCACTGGGTGTTGTCGCCGGGCTTGAGCGCCCCGTGCGTCAGTACCTCGTGGCCACGGGCACGCAACTCCGTGACGAGGTGCCGGGCCACAGGTTCGTCCATGTCCGAGGAAACGGAGATCCGCATGCCTCGAAGACTACGCAGCGGATGAGCCGGATGTCTTCGGGCCTCTGCCGCCGACGCTCCTCGGCGTGATCAACTGGCAGCACAGCGGCGGCGACGGCCCGCTGCCGCCACAGGTTCGCCAAGAGCACTACGCGGGTGTACGGAGAGGGGAAAGCGTGAGTGAGAGCCAGCGCCCGGACGGATCGGCAAGGCTGAACACCTCGGTGGCACACAATGCCCGGGTCTGGAACTACTGGATCGGCGGCAAGGACAACTACGAGGTCGACCAGCGGGTGGGCGACCAGGTCGCCGCCATGTTCCCGGTCATCCGGGACGTGGCCCGCGCCGACCGCGAGTTCCTGGGGCGTGCGGTCACGTACCTGGCCGCCGAGTGCGGGGTACGGCAGTTTCTGGACATCGGTACCGGGCTGCCGACGATGGACAACACCCATCAGATCGCCCAGCGCATCGCGCCCGAGTCGCGGATCGTGTACGTCGACAACGATCCCATCGTGCTCGTCCACGCCCGTTCCCTGCTCACCGGCACCCCGGAGGGCACCACCGACTACATCGACGCCGACGTCCACCAACCGGACACCATCGTCCAGGGCGCCGCGGCGGCCCTCGACCTCGACCGGCCCGTCGCGGTCATGATGCTCGGCATCCTGAACTTCGTCCTCGACACCGGCCAGGCCCAGGACATCGTGCGCCGAGTCATGGCCGCGGTGCCCTCCGGCAGTTACCTCGCGCTGACCCACCCCACCACGGACGCCGACCTGGGCGGCGAGGGCAACGTCGAGGCCATGGCCTTCTGGAACAAGAACGCCACCCCGCCGATCACCGCCCGCAGCCGAGCGGAGATCACCGCCTTCTTCGACGGCCTGGACCTGATCACCCCGGGAATCGTCTCCTGCTCGCAATGGCACGCCGAGGCCGAATCCCCCGCGGCGCTCCCGCAGTTCGGCGCCGTCGCCCGGAAGCCCTGACCGGCGAGAGTGGAACCCACGCGTCGGATGTGGAAGCAAGCCCCCGCGGCTAGAGGACCGGGAGAGCCTCCCACCGGCGCGGTGCGCGGCGCTTGTCCAACCAGAAGACATAGCCGCGGAGGTATGCCTCCAGCCCGTCGTCGATGTAGGCGACGAAGTCCAAGTGGCCCTGGGCGGCGTCGTGGTAGTGGGGGCGGTACTGGGCGGAGCCGTTGATGCCCCAGTCGAGGTGGGTGTCGGCGCCCCAGTCGGCCGCGATGGCCAGGGCCCAGTCGCGGACCCGTCCCCGGTCGCGCCACCATGCGCGGACGGTGGCAGGGGTCCAGTGGTCGTCGCCGTCCCAGCCGTATCCGCTGTACAGCTCCAGTTAAGCGGCCCCGACCATGGCCTCGGTCTCCGCGTCGCTCCCGGGCTGGCGGTAGACGAACTCCGTTCCGAAGCCGTCGCCGAGGTCGTCGTCGTAGGCGATGTGGTGCGGCGCATCCACCCTGCCCAGCATCATGGAGTCGGTGGCCGCGCCGTAGAACGGGCCCGGGACGTTGCGCCAGTTCCGTTCCGCCCATACGCCCGAGAAGACTTCCCTCGTCGACTCCGCAGCGGCGACGAGCCGCCGGGCCGTGGGCAGAGGGTCCCAGTAACCGCGCACGGCGAATCCTCCTCGTTCGATGACACCGGAGAGGATCATCCGCGATGCGGCCATGAGTCCCCGGCGGGGGGACCTTCAGCTCCCCGCCTGGACGTACGCCGCCCAGACATGAGGGCGGGCCGATATCCGGCGCCGTAGCTCTCGGACGGTGGTGGAGGGCGTGGGCGGAGGTGTCGGCGGTGTCGCCCGAGGTGCGGCGGTAGAAGTCCCGGGTGACGTGGTCGGCGTGGGTGCTGTCGATCTCCCAGAGTGTTCCGACCGCTGGGGGGGAACCCGGCGAGGAGGAAGGCGCTGGTGATGTGGGTGGCCCCCGACGCAGCCCTGAACTCGGCGTTCGCCTGCCGACCCCATAATCCAGCGGCGGTTCGATCAGGTCCCGGGCAGGATGCCTCTGTGCACCCTGTCCTGTGCGGGCTCGCCGCCAATGCCGCCCTCCCCTCCCTGCTGATCGACCAGTTGATCGCGCTCGCGGACGACGCCGTCGACTCGGAGCTCGCTCTTCGCCCGGATCTCAGCCACGCGCAGGTGGTTGCGCTTGCCTCGCAGACCGACGCGACCGCTGTGCAACTCGCTTACGAGGGGCGGCTGACCGCCTCCGACATCGACCCGGTGACACAGCCTCGAGCCGCGCTCGCTCTGCTCGACGAGCAGGCCGGAAGGCCGGAGTGGGCACGCCTCTTCGCCGCCGATCCCGTCGTCGAGCACCGGGAGAAGCTGGCCGCGTGCCCCGGCCTTCCGCCCGATGTGGTGGAGACACTCGCCGCCGACCCGGACGTACGAGTCGTCGCCGAACTCGCGCTGTGGACCACGCCGGAGATGGCCACCGGGCTCGCGAGTCATCCGCATGCCGAGGTCCGCCGTGCGGTAGCCGCGAACGAGGCGACGCCACCGGCCGTACTGGCGATGCTGGTCACCGGCGAGGGGCTGCCTCCGGCTCAGTGGTGCCTGGTCTGCGACCGTGAACGGACGCCGTTCGTGCACGATCCGCGCTGCCCGCAGCCCGACTGCGACCTGCTGCCGGGTGCCTCCTGCGACGGCTCCCACGAGTCCACCGTGCACGACATGCGGGCGTTGGCGCTGCGGAACCCGGCCACGCCCGTCGAAGCCGTCGTCGGCTTGGCCGACCATCCCTCGATGGTGCTGCGCTGGCAACTTGCCGCCCGACCCGACCTGCCACCGGATCTCTGGGAACGGCTCGCCCGCGACCCCGCTCCGGGTGTACGAGCCGACCTCGCCGAGAACCCTACGATCGGCGATGCTCAGATCCGCGCGCTGGCCACCGACCTCGACCAAGGCGTACGGCGCAGTCTCGCGCACAACCCGAGTGTGCCGCTCGACGTGCTCGGCCGGTTGGCCGCCGTGACCAAGACCGGTCCAACCCTGCTGCCCCGGATCGCCGCCGCGTCTCCGGCCGAGGTCGAGGACATGGCCAGGTCGACGAATCCGGCCCTGCGGATGCTCGTCGCGCAACGACGCGACCTGCCGGCCGGGATCCGCGATCAGCTGGCCCTCGACCCCGACGCGAAGGTGGTCAAGTCCGTCGCACCGCATCCGGGCCTCTCCGAAGCCCAACTGCGGGCCATGGTCGACCGGCACGGAGTCCGCGTCCTCGCCAAGGTGGCAACCAACCCCGCCGCGTCACCGGCACTGCTTGAGTACCTGGCCCGGCACGAACCGCCGGTTCAGAAGGCCTTCCGCGAGATCGCCCGGCACCCCAACGCCACGGCCCCGTCCCTCCTCGCCTGCCTGACGGACGACCAAGCCCGGCCCATAGCCGCCGGCCACCCCGCCCTGCCTCCGCACGTCATGGTCGAACTGCTCTCGGACGACAACTGGCAAGTGGCGGAAGCCGCGGCGGCCAATCCGTCTCTGCCACAGGCCGTCATGCCGGAGCTGATCCCTGCCGGATCGGAGCCATAGGTCCGGTCACGAAATTCTGTCGAATTCGTCCTGGGGGCATGCGTACGCTCCCCACATGGCCCATGCGAAGACCTCGTACGTCTGCCTGCCTTGCCGGGCCTCCTACAAGCAGCCTTTCGGCGCGGAGCGGCAGCGGGTCTGTCCGCGCTGCGCGGAGCCGTTGATTCATGTCGGCTCGGCCTTCGCCGCGCCCCGGCGGCGGGACGTCGCGGCATGGCGGACGCTCACCGTTCTCCTCAACGCGGGCGTGCGCTTCCACAAAAGCTGCTGCGGTGGCCCCGGATTCCGGCCCCGCACGCTGCGCGAGGTCCGCGAGCGGATGAATTACGCGCGGCGCACCGGAGAGCCCATCGCGAGAGCGCTCGTACGGCCCGATGTGCCCTGACAGTTCACGAGATCGCCGCACACGGGGCATCCGTCCCGCCTTGGGAAACGGTCACGCAGGAGGAGAGGCCGACTCGACTGTCGGCTCATCGAACCCAGCTGCTCAAGGCCGCTCCCGCGCAGGCCGCAGCACTGCGCGGGAGCGGCTGGCAGTGGGCTACCGGGCGGTGTACGCGCGGACGATCGTCTGATCGACCGCGTTGCCCCGGTTGTCGACCGCTTTGGCACGCAGCGACACGCTGCCGCCCGCCTCCGGGGTCTTGACCGTGACCTTGCCGGCGACGACGGGCCGCAGGGTCCAGTGCAGGCCCTCGTCGTACGAGACGTACACGCGCAGCGCGGCGAGACGCTTCCCGGCGGCCGCGCCCTGCACGGTCACCGGGATCTTCAGAGTCGAGCCCGCGGTGGCCGTACTGTCCGCCGCCAGCCCCGGGGCGAAGCGGACCACCGACACCGGCAGCGCCGTCTTCTCGGCAACGTTCTGCGAGCGGAACGTCCAGCTGGCGGTGACCTTGCTGGAGACGGGGGTGCCTGCGGCCCTGGTGGCCGTAGTGGTCAGCCGGTATGCGGCGGGCCGGGCCGGGACCGTGAAGGAGGCGGTGCCGGTGAGCGGATCGTCGCTCGTGCCGACCTCGGTGCCGTTCCTGGCGAGCGAGGTCCGCGCCGAGGTGTACGTCAGCGGGATGGAGTTGCCGTCGCTGTCGGCGAACAGCGGAACCGTGCCGGTGATCGTGTCACCGGTGCGTGAGAGCCCCTGCCCGGTGCCGAGGTTCGGCCCGAACACACCGATGCCGAAGGCTCGTTGATAACTCTTGCCCGGCTCGTACGCCGTGTACGGAGCCAGGTACTGGGCTTCGAAAAGGTTGGTCGCGATGTCGTACCGCCGGAAGTCCAACTGCCATCTGGTGGCGTTGTCGGTGTTGACGTAGACCGTGGGCTCGTACGGCAGGTTGCGGCTGACGATGTACTCGGCCCCGGTCGGCCCCTTGCCGGTGTCGGCCTGGATCAGCAGATAGCCGCGCTTGTTCGGGACGGCCGAGCCGAGCCGGGTGGAGATCTTCGCCAGTTCCTCGGACCGGGGGCTGCGGACGAAGCCGTCGGTGTATCGGGTACCCGCCGCCTGGTACGCCAGGTGGTACTCGGACGCGGTCGCGTCGTGCAGGAAGGTCGCCTGGATGCGCTGCTGGAGCTCGCCGGGGGCGGCGTCGGGCCCGAGGTGCGCGGTGCCGAACGTGAAGGTCTTGAAGCTGCTGAGCAGCCAGGAGGCACTGGTCCAGTACTCGGACGTGGTGATCTCCGCGCCGACATAGCCGGAGAGCGGTGTCGCCTGCGGATCTGGCGGGGTGATGTCGACGGGCTTTGCGGTGCGTTCGTCGATGGTCGCCTTCGTGTCGTGGTCGAGCTGCAGGTTGGACTGGTTGATGACGTCCACGCCTGTCCAGGTGGAGCCGGTGAAGACGTAGAAGGAGGTGCTGACGAAGTAGCGCCCCTTGGGCAGCCGGATGGTGTCGGTGCCGGTCACGTTGCCCAGATCGCCCCAACGGCCCTTGCCGAGTCCGCCGACGCCCACGAAGTGGCTCTTGTAGCTGGTGGCGGGCGCGCCGTTCCGGGCGATGTGCTCGAAGGTCAGGTCGTACGACTCGATCTCGCGCTCCACGACTGCCGCCGTACGTATGGTCTGGCCGCCGCCGCTCGCCGTGACGTACGCGCTGTAGATGCCGTCGAGCGTGCCCGCGCGGGTGTCGGCGCTGACGGTGGTGGACGCCTCGCCGCCTGCGGGGACGGTCAGTTGCGGGTGTTCCACGGTGAACACGCCTGCCGGCGCGGGCTTTCCGTCGGGTCCGGTGGCCGTCAGGGCCAGGTCGAGGATGACCGGTTCGGTGCCGTCGTTCCGGTAGGTGAGGCGCTCGGTGAGGAGTTCGTCGTCGGTGTGCGGCCACGCCTGCCTGCCGAAGGAGAGCGAGTTCGGCTCGGCGCTGACGGTCTGGTCGACGGCCCGGGCGAGGTCGATGCGGCCGGAGCCCTGCTGGTACGGCGTGTAGCCGCCGGAGACCGTGGAGCCCGTGAGCGTGGACTTGATCCGCTCTCCGGTCCAGTCCGGGTGTTCCTGGGCCAGGATGGCGGCGGCGCCTGCGACATGTGGCGTGGCCATGGACGTGCCGGAGATGGCCACATAGCCGTCCGCGACGGGCGTACCGATCCGCGCGATGTAGCTGTCGGCTGCCGCGGCGGCACCGATGTTCACGCCGGGCGCGGTCACGTCGGGCTTGATCGCGCCGTCGCCGGTCCGTGGGCCACGGCTGGACAGGCCGGCGAGCTTGTCGCTCTTGTCGACGGCGCCGACGGTCAGGGCGGCATCGGCGCTGCCGGGCGAGTTGATCGTGCCGGCGCCGGCGCCGATGCCGGAGTTTCCGGCGGCGATGACGAACAGCGTGTCGGTCTCGGCCGAGAGCCGGTTGACCGCCTCCTCCAGCGGGTCGATGCCCGGGGTGTCGAGGCCGCCCAGGCTCAGGTTGACAACGTTGGCACCCTGCGCGACGGCCCACTCCATACCGGCGATGATCGCGGAGGTGGTGCCCGAGCCGCTGTCGTTGAGGACCTTGCCGTCGAGGATCTTCGCGCCCGGTGCGACGCCTGTGTACTTGCCCGCGGACTTGGCTCCCGTACCGGCGGCGATGGACGCGACGTGGGTGCCGTGGCCGAAGCGGTCCTTGGCGTCCGGGGAGGTGGTGAAGTTCTTCTCGGCGATCTCCTGGCCGGCCAGGTCGGGGTGGCTCTGGTCGACTCCGGTGTCCAGGACGGCGATGGTCGTGTCGGTGCCGTCGTAGCCTGCTGCCCAGGCCGTGGGGGCGCCGATCTGCGGCACGCTCGTGTCCAGGTCGGCCTTGCGAATGTCGTCCAGCCAGACGGTGTCGACGCCGGAGGCGGCCGTACGGTACGGGGCGGCGCCGGCGGGATCACTGGTGAGCGCGTCCCAGGTGGCCGTGGCGTCCGCGCGCGGGGTGGTCACCGCGTCGGCGTCCAGTGAGCCGAAGGAACGCCGCAGTTCGTTGTCGCCCGCGGTGCGTACGTCCTGCCGTGCTGCGGGGCGGGCGCCCTGGTAGGTGACGATGAGCTGGAGGCCGTCGCGCTGCTGGGCCAGATACGCGGGCTCGCTGAGCGTGGTGAGGTCGAAGAGCCGCCGGTCGACGCGGCCTTCCTGAACCAGGCGCTCGGCGTCGACGGGCACGGCGTAGGTGTGGCCCTCGACCTGCTGGATCTGGATGGGGATGTCCTCGCGGCCTGCCGGGCGCTCCACGGAGACAGGCTCGCCCTCGTCGTCGACCGCGATGCGGTCACCGGTGACAAGGGTGATCCAGTTCCGCGCGGTGCTCGCGTCCGTCGCGGCCGGTGTGGACGAAGCACCACTCCCCGCCGCGGCGGCCGGGGTCACGGCAAGTCCGGCGACGAGTGCCGTGGCGGAAGCCGCGGCCACCGAAATGACCCATAAGCGGCGCGGTCGACTGCTCGACTGTCTATTCAATTCGGTGCCCCTGACAACGTCAAAGCGAAAGGAAACTCCAATTGAGCTCCCGGCCAAACAGTATGAACATGACAAGGGCTTTCCCTCAACAGGCCTCTGACCATGGGCAGTTGAGATCAATCAGTCGCTTTCAGTAAACCTCTTCAAGCGTTTCCAGTGTGTGAAAGAATTCCGCCACCGATAAAGCCGATCGTTTTCTTCGCGAAGAAGCAGAAAAGGGCCAAGTCGGCGAGTGCCTGATCCCGTGCACCGCGTTGCGGGCGTGGGGAGGAATGATGGGGCCATGCGCATCCGTATCGAGGCTGTCGATCTGCCCGGCCTGAACTGCTCCCCCGGGGCCTCCGCCGACGGCAAGGCGGTGACCTACGGCAATGTCCACGTCGCCGTGCAGCGCCGCGACAGACCGGCCGAACTCCTCGACCCGCAGCCCGGCGACGCCGCTTCGGCGACCTGGACGCTGGAGTGCACAACGGCCGACTCGCCGACCGGCACCGAGGTGAAGGGCCCCTACGTGCAGGACCGTCTGGGGCGCCGGTTCATCTACCTGTCCTGGGGCACGGTCGACGAGTCCGGCGTCTTCTCGATGTTCCGCCGCGCCAAGCTGATGATCGACGCCATCCCCGCCGAAGTGCTCGCCACCGCCGCACGTGATGGCCGGCTGGTCGGACGCCTCGGCCTGACGGATGCGCAAGGCGCACCCGTGTGCGCGCGGGTCGAGCCCCCACGCATCACCTGGACCGCCGAGCCGGCTGCCTAGGAGTGGCGGCTGTCTAGGAGTGGCGGCTGCCCGCCCCGGCGGACAGCCGGGCGTTGAGTCGGCGGGGCAGCAGGCGGCCGAGCCCGGCGAGGGCCTTGTAGCGCGCGTCGGGGATGCTCACCGGAACGCCGCGGCGGAAGTCGCGGATCGCGGCGGCAACCAGGTCGTCCGCGTCCAGCCACAGGGAGTCGGGGATGCCCGAGGTGTCCATCCGCGACCGCTCGTGGAACTCGGTA
Organism: Streptomyces sp. NBC_00554; assembly: GCF_041431135.1. Taxonomy (NCBI): domain Bacteria; kingdom Bacillati; phylum Actinomycetota; class Actinomycetes; order Kitasatosporales; family Streptomycetaceae; genus Streptomyces; species Streptomyces sp. NBC_00554. The sequence goes on from NZ_CP107799.1 coordinate 570,113, forward strand.
CGCACCCAGCCCGGGCAAAGGGCCATCACATGGGCCCCGCTGCCACTCACCTCCTGGCGGAGGCTCTCGCTGAAGGTGACGACCCACGCCTTGGAGGCGCTGTAGGTGCCGCGGGGGAAGAACGCCGCCACGGACGCCACGTTCACCACACCCCCGCGCCCCTGCTCCACCATGCCGGGCAGTGCGGCACGCGTCAGGCGCAGTACGGCTTCGCAGTGCACCCGCAGCATCGCGAGTTCCTCGGACAGATCGGTGCCGAGGAAGGCGCCGCGCTGCCCGAAGCCCGCGTTGTTGACGAGCAGGTCGACGCCCTGACCGGCCCGTTGCTCCGCCGCTGCGAGTCCTTCCTCGGTGGCGAGGTCGGCGGAGAGGATCTCCACGTCGACCCCGTGGGCGGCGCGGTACTCCTCCGCCGCCCGCTGGAGCCGTTCGGTGTCACGGGCGAGCAGGACAAGACCGAAGCCGTCCGCGGCCAGCCGCCGGGCGAAGGCCGCGCCGATTCCCGCTGTCGCTCCGGTGACCATGGCTGTGGGCATGCCCACGAGCCTAGCCACTAGCCGCGCTCTCCTCCCGCCGCCCCCTTCACGGTGCGACCGGTTCAGTCCCTGAGCCGGTCGATCTGCCGGATCTTGTTGGTCGCGTCCAGGGCGGCGACCTTGTACGACTCGGCCAGGGTCGGGTAGTTGAACACCGCGTCGACCAGGTAGTCGACCGTGCCGCCGCAGCCCATGACGGACTGCCCGATGTGGATGAGCTCGGTGGCGCCGGTACCGAAGCAGTGCACGCCCAGCAGTTTGCGGTCGTCCGGGGAGACCAGCAGTTTGAGCATGCCGTGCGAGTCGCCGATGATCTGGCCCCGGGCCAGTTCGCGGTAGCGGGAGATGCCGACCTCGAACGGCACGCAGTCCTCGGTGAGTTGGTCCTCGGTCTTGCCGATGAAGCTGATCTCCGGAATGGTGTAGATGCCGATCGGCTGAAGGTCGTGCATCCGGTTCACCGGCTCGCCACAGGCGTGGTAGGCCGCCGTACGACCCTGCTCCATCGAGGTCGCGGCCAGCGCGGGGAAGCCGATGACATCGCCCACGGCGTAGATGTGCGGCACCTCGGTGCGGTAGTGCTCGTCGACCGTGATCCGGCCGCGCCGGTCGGCCGACAAGCCCGCCTTGTCCAGGTCGAGTTCGTCGGTGAGGCCCTGCCGGCCAGCCGAGTACATCACCGCGTCCGCGGGGATCTTCTTGCCGCTCTCCAGGATCGTGAGGGTGCCCCGGGGGTGACGCTCGACCGCGGCGACGGTCTCCCCGAACCGGAACGTGACGGCCAGGTCCCGCAGGTGGTACTTCAGCGACTCGATCACCTCGACGTCGCAGAAGTCGAGCATTCCGGGCCGCTGTTCCACCACCGTGATCTTGCTGCCGAGGGCGGCGAACATGGAGGCGTACTCCATGCCGATCACACCGGCCCCGACGATGACCATGGAGCGCGGGACCCGTTCCAGGTTCAGGACGTTGTCGGAGTCCAGGATGGTCTGCTCGTCGAACTCGACGGTCGCCGGCCGGGCCGGACGCGTACCCGTGGCGATGACGATGTGCTCGGCGGTCAACTCCCGTTCATGGCCGTTCACTTCACGCAGGCCGATGGTGTGGTCGTCCAGGAAGCGGCCGGTACCCGCGAAGAGGGACACGTGGTTGCGGGACAGCTGGCTGCGGATGACGTCGACCTCGCGGCTGACCACGTGCTGGGTGCGCGCGGTCAGGTCGGCGACGGTGATGTCCTCCTTGAGGCGGTAGCTCTGGCCGTACAAATCGCGCTGGGTCAGTCCCGTGAGGTACAGGACCGCCTCGCGCAGCGTCTTGGAGGGGATGGTTCCGGTATGGATGGAGACCCCGCCGACCATGTCCGGACGGTCGATGACGGCGGCCCTGCGGCCGAGTTTGGCGGCGGCGATGGCAGCCTTCTGGCCGCCCGGACCGGAACCGATGACAAGCATGTCGAAGTCAGGCACCCTCCGGAGTCTGACAGCCCGAAGCCCTCTCCCGAAAGGGTGAACGAGTGACGGTTCACCGAGCGTGCGAGTAACTCCGGCTCCCGCTCGGGCTCCGCACCGTCTCCGCGCCGTCCCAGGGACGGATTGTCAGACCCCTCGGCTACGTTGCCGAGCATGACTGAATTCGTACTCGTGGCGGGCGCGTGGCTGGGATCGTGGGCGTGGGACGAGGTGGTGCCGGAGCTGCGTGCGGCGGGGCACGGCGCTCACGCGGTGACGCTTTCCGGGCTCGCCGACAGACAGAACGTCCGGGTCGGCCGGCAGACGCACGTGGAGGACATCGTGAACGAGGTCGAACGCCTCGGTCTGCGAGACGTCGTCCTGGTCGGACACAGCTACGCCGGCATCCCGGTGGGGCAGGCCGCCGAGCGGATCGGCGACCGGCTGTCCCACGTGGTCTTCGTCGACTCCGAAGTCCCGGTGAACGGCGGGTCGTTCGCCTCGGGCTGGTGGCAGGGCCAGGCCGCGTTCGAGGCAGCGCTCGCCGGGAACGGCGGCTTCTGGGCGCCGCTCACCGCTGCGGACTGCGAGGGCCAGGGGCTCACCGACGAGCAGATCGCGCGGTTCGTGGGCGGCTCCACCCCGCACCCGGGAGCCACGCTGACCGACCCGGCAGTGCTGGCGCGCCCACTCGGCGAGCTTCCGGCGACGTACATCAAGTGCTTGCTCGACGGCCCCGAGCCGAACGACGTCGTGGCCGAACTGCTGAAGAGCGAGCACTGGCGGCTGGTCGAGCTGGACACCGGCCACTGGCCGATGTTCTCCCGGCCGCGCGAACTGGCACGGATTCTGCACGAGACAACCGGGGGATCCTGAGCGGCGGTTCACCCCGTGGAACCGCTCTGCCCCGGCGGCTTCGACGCCGCCGCGAAGGCCGTTCGCGGCGGCTCCGCCCCGGCCGGACTGCCTGCGAGAACCCCCGCCCACCGCACGGAAACCCGGCGGCGGACGGACTGCTCTGTGAATCCCGGCACGATGGTCGTCCGGGTGGGCTAGATTCGGGAATCCTCGGCCCCAGCGCCTCTCGGTGAGGCCGTGTCGAGGAGAATCCCGGAGCGGCGAATGCACCAGTCCGAACTTCCTCCACCGGCTGCGGCCGTGATGCAGGGAGGACTCGCCGACAGCCTCTTCGAAACGGCTCGCCACAACCCGGGGCTCGCGCAGATCGCGCGCCGTCCTGATGCCTCGTCCTCGACGTGGACACCGGTGACGGCCGCCGAGCTGTGGGACGAAGTGGTCGATCTGGCAAGGGGACTCGTCACCTCCGGGATCCGCCCGGGCGACCGCGTGGCCATCATGGCGCGCACACGTTACGAGTGGACCGTGCTCGGTTATGCGCTGTGGTCGGTGGGCGCCGAAGTGGTGCCGATCTACCCGACTTCCTCGCACGAGCAGGTCGAGTGGATCCTCAAGGACGCCCACTGCGTCGGCGTGGTGGTCGAGGACGAACAGGGTGTGATGACCGTCGGCTCGGCGTGTGCCGCGCTCCCGTTCCTGCGCCACGTCTGGCAGTTGGACACGGGGGCACTGTCACAGCTGGTCGAGCGGGGCCGCGGGATACCGGCGACGACGGTCGACTCGCTGCGCCGGATCGTGCTGCCCGACTCCACGGCGGTCGTCGCCTACACCTCCGGCACGACGGGACGCCCCAGGGGCTGCGCCCTGACGCATCGCAGCCTGGCGAGCACCGCCGACACACTGCTCGCGGGCTGGAAACACACGACGGCTCCTCCCGGACAGCAGACCGCCGTCCTCGCCTTCCTCCCGCTCTCCCACGTGTACGGCCTCATGATCCAGGGGCTCTGCATGCGCGGTGGCCTCCTGATGGGCCATGAACCCGATCTGCACGAGGAAGCCCTCTCCGCGGCGATCCTTTCCTTCCGGCCCACCTACCTGTACGCGGTCCCCTTCATCTTCGAGAAGATCTACAAGAACTTCATGCACTCGGCCCAACGAGCAGGCCGCGGTGCGCTGTTCGAGCGGGCCGTCCGCACCGCGCAGGACTTCGCCAAGGCCGAGGAACGCCACCGGCTGGGCACAGGCCCCGGCCCCGGTTTCGACCTGAAGCTGCAACACTCCCTGTACGACAAGGCGGTGTACAGAAAGCTGCGGACCGCTCTGGGCGGAAGGGTGTGCGGCGGGGTCTCGGCCGGCTCGCCCCTGAACCGTGAACTGGCCCTCTTCTACGCCGGAATCGGCATCTTCATCCACGACGGATACGGACTCACCGAGACCAGCGGCGGCATCACCGCGCAGCCGGTCGGACGGGAGAAGTTCGGAACCGTGGGGCGTCCGCTGCCGGGCACGGACATCCACGTGGCAGAGGACGGCGAGATTCTGGTGTGGGGGCCCTCGGTGTTCCAGGGATACATCAACGACGCCCAGGCCACCGAGTCCACGTTCCAGAACGGCTGGCTGGCCACCGGCGACATCGGCCGTCTCGACAGCGAGGGCTATCTGACCATCACCGGGCGCAAGAAGGACATCATCATCACGAGCGGCGGCAAGAGCGTTGCTCCCGCCGCCCTCGAGGAACGTCTGCGCGTGCATCCGCTGATCCATCAGGCGGTGGTCGTGGGTGACAACCGGCCTTGCGTGGGGGCTCTGATCACGCTGGATCCCGAATTCGTCACGCACTGGCGGGCGGCCCGGGCCAAGGGTGAGACCCCGGTCCGGGACGCCCGCGAAGAGAACGAACTGCGCGAGGAGGTGAGACGTGCCGTCGCCGCCGCCAACACCACGGTGTCCCGTTCGGAATCGATCCGGGTGTTCCGCGTTCTCCCGGAGTCCTTCGACATGACCAACGGGTTGCTGACACCCTCGATGAAACTGCGCCGGGATGCGATCACACGGCGTTTCGCCGCCGAGATCGACGCGATGTATCAGACGTCCTCGCGCGTTCCACGGGAGTACACGCACGGCGAGCCGTCGACCTGGGACGACTCCGACAACGTATTCCGGTGAACCGGACGTGCGCCGCCCCGGCGCGGGACGTAGGTGCTTCCCAGAAGTGACCGCAGTGGGGTCACGCGGCTCCTGAATTCCGGCTGCCTGATCGTGGTGTTCATGGGACAACTCTGCGCCGAGGGACGCAAGGTAACCAGGTCCCTCCGGTTCACAGGACTACTGGTCCTGGTACTGATTCCACCACCGTCGGCGGGAATGCGCCGGCGTGCCGGTCGCGGTCAGGCGTCGGCCAGCCAGTTGCCGTGGAATCCGGCGGGGACGCGCCTGGGCAGATGGACGGTGGCGACCGGCGGGCGGGAGAGGTCGTCGGCGTCCAGGATCACCAGGTCGCTGCGGTCGGTGGCCGAGTCGTAAACGTACGTCATCAGCCAGCCGGGGCCGCCGGGCCGGTCGTCGGCGGGGACGAACGCCGCCTCGCCCGGGAAGCGTCCGGTCGCGAAGTAGTGGCTGTCCACCGATCCGTCGCGGAGGTCGTAGCGGTGCAGGGCCGCGCGCTGCCGGGTGTCCTCGGGGCCGTCCGCCGAGGGCAGCGGCGCCGAGGTGGCGTGCCCCAGACGGGCGGGGAGTCCGGCGAGGCGGTCGTCGATACGGGGGAACTCGGCCTGCCTGTCGTCGAGTTGCTCCTCCTTCACCACACCCGTGGCGAGGTCGAGTGTCCAGCGCCACAGCGTGGACGGCTTGTCGACCAGCACGCCGTCACCCAGCGAGGGATAGCGCATGCCGTGCAGGACGATGCGCTGTCCCTCGTTCTCCTCATGGGCGTTGAGGGTGTGGAACACGTAGCAGGGGTCGATGTCGAACCAGCGCACCGTGCCGTACGGGTCGTCCCGTCGCAGCACACCGAGACGGGCACCGTTCTCGGGCCGCCAGGAGTACGGCATGCCTCCGTGGGGATCGACGGCCCGGGCCAGGTCGAAGACGGCCGGCAGGTCCATGAAGACGACATGACCGGCCGTCAGGAAGAAGTCGTGCATCATCGTGTGCGCGGGCACATCGACCGGCCGGCTCACCGTCAACTCGCCCTGTGCGTCTGCACGGTGGTAGGTGAGGAACGGCGCCGACAGGCCTCCGTATCCGAAGAAGTGCAGCTCGCCCGTGACGGGGCAGGTCTTCGGGTGCGCCGTCATGGCGGTGTGGAGCCTGCCCGCGAAGTCGAAGGGGCCCACGGTGTCCAACTCATGGCCCGGGGCGCAGCTCAGCTCGTAAGGGAACGAGGTCTCCACGAGGGCGAGCGTGCGTCCCGCGTGCCGGACCACATGGGTGTTGGCGACGCCCGCGGTGTGGTCGACGCCCGACTCGCCGTAGACGGGCGAGTGGTCGGTGAAGGTCTTGGTACGGACCCAGCGGTTGCGGTACGACACGGCCCGGCCGCCCTCGATACGGACGCCGTGGACCATGCCGTCGCCGATGAACCAGTGGGCGGAGTGGGCCTCTTGAGGGTTGGGGCCGTTGCGCAGGTACCAGCCGGTCAGTTCCGGGGGTATGGAGCCGGTGACGTCGAGCGCGTGGGCGGTGATCTCGTCGGGGACCGGGGCGAAGTTGCCGGCCAGGTGAGGTGCGGAGGTGTCGCTAGTGCTGTGCATGACGGCCTCGGGGGGTGGCTTGCGGGAGGAGCGAGTCAGGAGACTGCGCAGCGGCGGCGGCTTCCATGCGGGCCTGGACGCGGGCGGGGTAGCGGGAGGTGAAGATCATGGGGGCGACGAGGCCGACGACATGCGCCGTGATGCCCACCCAGGCGGGCGCCTCGGTGAAGTGGGCGATGAGCAGGGCGGCGAAGATGAACGTGAATCCGGCTCCCCACGCGGCCGTGATGGCGGCGTTGACCTGGTAGAACCCGGGGAGGTTCCAGACTTCCGGCGGGGTCTGGCGGCGCGCGATGCCCAGCGTGAAGGGCCGACGGATCGCGAGTGTCCCCCAGGCGGTCAGGGCGAGCCAGGTGAAGGAGATCGCGTCCTGGTAGGTCTCAAGGGCCGAGTGCGGGAAGAGGACCGCGAGGACGCCCACCACCGCGAAGTAGCAGATGCTGCTGATCTCCAGGATCAGCGAGTCCGCCTCGACGCGCCTGCGAAGGTCCTGCACGAGCAGGAACACTCCGGTCAGGAAGCCCGCGAGGGCACCCCAGCGCAGGTCGAAGGATGAAACGACGCCCGATGCGATCCAGGGGATGAATCCACGCAAGTAGCCCACGATTGAGTCTCTCTCCATGACGTACTGACACTCGAGATCCGACATGTCGAAACTAGAAGGTCTGCTCGCGACATGTCAATCGTGGAATGTGAAAGTCTCGGAGATGGCGGGACGCCCTGGACGGAGGCACCTCCACGGTTCACTCGGTGGCTGCGGCGGCGATCTGCTGGGCCGCCCACTTGGCCCACTCCTCCTGCATGGCGAAGAAGCGCAGGCCGTATTCGAGGGCGATCCGGCCGTTGGCGGTGAGCATGCCCTCCTCGCTCCAGTCGACCGAGTCCTGCACCTCCAGCAGCTGGGCATGGTCGGCCGCGGCCTGCCGGGTCAGCTTGCCGAGGCTTTCCAGTGCCTCTTCAGGGGTGAGCACGCCCATGAAGAACACCCTCAGCAGCGCTTCGCTGTGTCGCACCTGCTTGGGCTCGACCTCGGTCAGCCAGTGGCGCAGTTCCGCCAGGCCCGCGTCCGTGAGCGCGTATTCCTTGCGTCCGCGCGGGCCTTCGGCGGAGACGTCGATCAGCCCGCCGGTGGTGAGGCGGGCGAGTTCTCCGTAGACCTGGCTCTGGTTGGCGGGCCACACGTTGGCCAGCGACGTATTGAACAGTTTCATCAGGTCGTAGCCGCTGGCGGGCTTGCCGACGAGGAGGCCCAGAACTGCGTGACGAAGGCTCATGCCACCCATCCTATGATCCATAGTTGACAGGTCACTCCGCGATGGTCCTTGCACAACCTGTCGTTCCCGTCACGTCTGCCGCAACCCTCGCGGGGCGGGCGCGGGAGCAACGCCTCGCCCGGCCACAGTCCACCCGAACGTTCCCCGGCGGGCGGACGTCATAGCAATAGCCGTCTTCGAAGGGACTGCCGCCATGACCCACCTGCGCATCACCCCGCGCCCCCTGCCCGCCGCCGCACTGATCGGGGGGCTCCTGCTCGCGACCGCCGCCTGCGGCACCGAGGCGTCGACATCCTCCGGTTCCGGCGGGAAGGCCGCGGCCAAGTCCTCCCCGGAGCTGACCACGACCACCTGGGAGGAGCCCGCCTCGTACGCCTACACCCTGACGTCGAGCGAAGGGGAACGAAGTCTGATCGGAAGGTTCCGGGTTACGGTCCGTTTCGGCAAGGTGGCAAAGGCCGTTGGCCTCGACGACAACGCTCGGCGGGTGGTGCGGCAGTCACTCGACCAAATACCCACCATCGGCGGGCTGCTGGAGGAACTCGAGCAGGCCCGGCGTGACAACGCGGACGAGGCCGAAGCGGAGTACGCGCCCGACGGACACCCGGTCCGGATCTCCCTCGACTGGGAGAAGAACGCGATCGACGACGAAGCTCTGTACGTCATCAGCGCCTACGCCCCGGCCGGCGGCTAGGCCGTTGAGCAGCCGGGAGCTGGACCGCCCCCGGGGTCACGGAACCAGGATGATCTTTCCGGTGGTGCGCTTCTCCTCGATCGCGCGGTGGGCCGCGGCGGCTTCGGCGAGCGGGTAGGTGCGCTGGACGGTGACCCTCAGCCGGCCCGTCTCGATGCGTTCGGTGATCCGCTCCAGGGCTTCCCCGGAGGGCTCGGCCGTGACCCAGACATAGCGCAGGCCTCGGGCGGCGGCCTGCTGCTCGTCCGTTCCCGGGTCGATCGACGCGCCGATGAGCAGACCGCCCGGCCGGAGCACATCGAGGGAGCGTGGCCCGTAGGAACCGCCGACCAGGTCCAGCACAGTGTCCACCGGGGTCACGGCGATCCGGAAGTCGGTGGCGGTGTAGTCGATCAGTTCGTCGGCGCCCATGTCGCGCAGGAAGTCGTGGTTGGCCGCCCGGGCGGTGCCGATGACGTGTGCCCCGAGTTCCTTGGCGAGCTGCACCGCGACGTGTCCGACGCCGCCTGCCGCCGCATGGACGAGTACCCGGTCGCCGGGGCGGACCCGGGCCAGGACGGTCAACGCCTGCCAGGCGGTGAAAGCGACCAGGGGCACGGCCGCGGCGCTCACCAGGTCGAGATTCTTGGGCTTGAGGGCCAGCGCGGCGGCTGGAACCGCGGTGTATTCCGCGTACGCGCCGCGCCGGGTGACTGCGAGCATGCCGTACACCTCGTCGCCCGGCGCGAACCGCGTCACGCCCTGGCCGAGCCGCTCGACGACGCCGGCCACGTCGTTGCCCGGCGTCCACGGCAGGGTGACCAGCCCCGGCACGCGGCCGGACCGGAGAACCGCGTCACCCGGATTGACTCCGGCACCGGCGACCCGCAGCAGCACCTCCCCCGGGCCCGGTTCCGGGACATCGGCCTCCTGGTAGGTGAGGACCTCCGGACCGCCGAACGCGGATTGGACAATGGCGTGCATACGGGCGGACATCAGGACTCCTCGTCGGCGGGTCTCGGTGCCTCCCATGATCCGCCCGGGCAATAACCGTGCGGAAGAAGGCACTTGTCTGATATCGAGGTTCCTCATGGATACCGGCTTCGACCTGAGGAAACACGGTGGCGTGGACGTCTTTCTGCGCGACTGCCCCACCCGTGCCGTGCTGGAGCTGATCGCCGGCAAGTGGACCATGCTGGTGCTCGTGGCGCTGGAGGACGGCAGGCCCATGCGGTTCGGCGAGCTGCGCCGGCGGCTGGACGGCGTGACACCGAAGGTGCTGACGCAGACTCTGCGCGCACTGGAGCGCGAGGGACTGCTGACCCGCATCGTGTACCCGACCGTGCCGCCACGCGTGGAGTACCGGCTCACCGGGCTGGGCCAGGAGGTGGGCGGGCTGGTGCAGCGCATCACCGACTGGTCGCAGGCGAACATCACCGCGATCCGGGCCGCACGGGAGGAGTTCGACGAGCGCGCCGCCTGCCAACCCCCGGAGGCCGCCTCCCGGTAGCTCCTCCGACGCACGCGTACGAGGAACTCGTCGGCAGGTCAGGGCGGCGGGCGTCGGCGCACCCACCCGAACAGGACCACCGAACACAGCGCCGCGAACGCGCACCAGGTCGAGACGAACTCTATCTGCCACATCGCCCAGGTGATCAGCGCGCCCACGGCGACCAGGACACCGAACAGCGTCAGTCCTCGATCGCCGGAGAGCAGCAGGGATCCGATGGTGGCGAGGAGGTAGCCGGCGATGAGGAGTTCCGGCTGGGACAGGTCGACGAAGTAGCCGACGGTGTGGCCACGGATCTCGGCTCTGACGGGACGAGCGGCGAGCGCGTACGCGAGCGCGGTGGCGGTCACGAGGCCGACGGCCAGCGGGATCAGCAACCGGCGTCTGGCGTGTCGCGGCGCGGCGCACAGCACGCCCACCGGCACCCACACCGCCAGCAGCGGAAGTGCGATGACGGCCCAGGCGACGGTGGCGGGGCCCGTTCCTCCGCCGGCGTCCCACACCGCGGCCTCGACGATCTGGTGAGCCCCGAGGAGCAACGGCAGTGCGGCCAGCGGGAGATCACCGGGCCTGCGCACACGTGCCACGCAGGCCACGCCGACCGCGGCGATACCGGCACCGGCCACCAGGTCGGCCGTCGCACTCCAACACATCGCGTCACCATCGGTCCGCCGTCACAGGAACCCGCCTTTACGGTGCGTAACGCTACGGTGCGTTGACCGGTGTGCCTTGCTGACACGACAGCCCCGCGGGGTTTCCTTCCTCGCGCGTCCCACCCGGCGAGCGAGCCGCGCACCGGGAGCATGGGGCCGAGGGCACGCAGGCAGACACTCCCCTGGCATGCTGCATCCATGTCGACGCCCATGCACCCACGCGCCTCCATCGATGCTCGCGTCCCGTCGGTCAACGGCCTGCGTATCCAGGCGCGTCGGGTGGGCCGGCAGGTACGCGGGGCAGGGCAGGTGCTGCGTGACGTGTCGTTCGACGTCACTCCCGGGCGGCTCACCGTGATCGCCGGGAGCAGCGGTGCGGGCAAGACGGTTCTGTTGCAGACCCTGGCGGGGCTGAGCGCGCCGAGCGAGGGCGAGGTGCTGCACGACGGGGCTCAACCCGGGCCCCCGGGGCCTGAGTTCGGGTTCGTGCCGCAGGAGGACATCATCCACCGCGAGCTGCCGCTGCACCGGACGCTGGTCTACGCGGCGGGTCTGCGCATGCCCCCGGGCACACCGACCGAGACCGTCACGGCGAGTGTGGACCGCGTCCTGGACGCCCTCGGCCTCTCGCACCGGGCCGCGACGCCGGTGCGCGCGCTGAGCGGCGGTGAACGCAAACGGGCCTGTATCGCGGCCGAGTTGCTCACCCGGCCGAGGGTGCTCTTCCTCGACGAGCCGACCTCCGGCCTCGATCCCGTCACCGGGGCCGCCCTGCTGCGGACCTTGCGCAGGCTGGCCGAGGACGGCACCACCGTCGTACTCACCACGCATGTCCTCGCCGATCTGCTCCGCTGCGACCAGGTCGTGTTCCTCTCCCCCGGCGGCGAGGTCGCGTACGCGGGTGAACCGGCCGCTCTGTGCGGGGCGTTCGGGGTCGGCACGGTCGAGGAGGTGTACGAGGCGGTGGCCGACGGCGCACGCGTCGAGCGCGCCGCTCCCGAGGACGTCCACGTGCCTGAGTCCCCGTCAGCGTCCGCCAAAGTGCCGCGTGTTGGTGCCGTGCGGCAGTGGGCGCTGCTGACGCGTCGCGGTACCGCGCTGCTGCTGCACAACCGGCTCTCGGTCGCGGTCCTGGCGGGGTCGCCGGTGATGATCGTGGCGATGTTCGCGGTGCTGTTCCGCTCGGGGGCGTTCGATCCCGCGTCGTCCGATCCGGGGTCCACGGCCATGATCATGTTCTGGATCGCGTTCGGCGCGTTCTTCTTCGGGCTGACCTACGGGCTGCTGCAGATCTGCACCGAGCTGCCCGTACTGCGTCGCGAATGGCTGGCCGGGCTGCGGATCGGCCCGTATGTCGCCTCGAAGCTCACGACCATGCTTCCCGTGCTCGCGGTGGCGGACGCGCTGCTGCTGGTCGTCCTGCGCGCCCTGGACCGGCTGCCCGCGGCGGGATGGGGCACCTACGGATCGCTGTTCGCGTCGAGCGTGCTGGCCTCGGCGGCCGCGCTCGCGCTGGGACTGCTCGCGTCGGCCGCGGTGTCGGAGCCCGCGCAGGCGACGCTGATGCTGCCGCTGCTGTGCTTTCCCCAGGTGCTGTTCTCGGGCGCCTTCGTGCCGGTCCCGAGGATGACGGAGGCCGGGGAGGCGATCAGCTGGGCGATGACCAATCGCTGGGCGTTCGAGGCGCTCGGCAGCGGGGTCGGCCTGGAGTCGCTGTGGCGCGGGGGCGGCTCTCCGCTGGGGCCGCCGCTGCTCGATTCGTACGGCGACTCCTTCGGGCATCCGGCGAGCCGGGGGTGGTTCATCCTGGCGGGCTTCGCCCTGCTGTTCATGGCGGCGACGTGGGTGGTTCTGGTGCGCAAGTGCCGGGAGGGGGCGGCGCGGAGCCGGGCGGGGCGATGAACCCCCTCCCGGAAAGCTCCCCTTGGACACCCGCGGGCTCAGCAGCCCACCCGCGCCGCCAGCCCCGCCGCCCCCGGCACCCGGTCCCGATAGGTCTGCTTCACGAACGTCAGGAACGTCTCGATGTCCCTTGCCTGTGACGACACCCCCAGCGAGATACGGACGGCGCCGGCGGACGGCAACTGGAGGAGCTCCAAGTAGTCCTCCAGGGAACCGAGTTGCTTGCCCGCCGCCGAGCGAAGCCGGCGCAGCGGCAGGGCGAAGGCCGCCTCTCCGGCGCCCGGGTTGCAGAAGCAGCCCGTGCGCAGGGAGATACCGCGCGAGGCGCTGTCGCGGGTGACGATCCGTTCGTCGACGATCCGGCCGTCCGCTCCGAGCAGGTTCAGCGCGACGGTGCCGCCACGGGCCGCGTCGGCGCGCTCGGGGCCGTACACCCGGACCATCGGGGAGCCGTCACTGTGCTGCAACGCCCGTAGGCCCGCGAGCAGTTGGCCGGTCAGTTCGGTGACGTGGGCGTGCACGCGGTCGATGCCGATGCGGTCGATCCACGCGAGTCCGGCGGTGATGTCCGGTATGGACAGGAAGTTCACCGTGCCGTCCTCGAACGCGGCCTCGTCGTCGGCGAGGACGTGCCACTGCGCCTGGGCGCTGACCGCGTAGATCGTGCCGCCGGAGAACCAGGGCCGGCGCAGCTTCGCGAGGGCGTCCCGGCGGGCGATCAGGCTGCCGATGCCGGTGGGGTGGCCGAAGACCTTGTACCAGCTGACAACGGTGAAGTCGGGGTGGTACCGGCTCAGGTCCAGCGGGTTGGCCGGTACGAAGGCCGCCGCGTCGAGGAGTACGTCGTAGCCGTACGCCTGGGCGCCCGCTATCCACTCCAGCGGGTGCTGTACGCCGGTGAAGTTGCTCTGCGCCGGGTAGGCCAGCAGTCCGCGCGAGCGGCCGCCACCGTCACGCCTCCCCGGCAGACCGATTCCCCGGCCGCGCGCGGACAGCGCGGACCGCAGCCGCTTCTCGTCGATCTGCAGTCCGGGCCCGCTCACGGGTACGTACGCCGTCGTGGCTCCGCGTGCCCGCGCGTACTCCCGCAGGCCGTTGACCGAGTTGTGGTTGTCGAGCGACATCACGAGTCTGCCGCCGCGGGCGAAGGGATACGCCTCGCCGACCAGTCGCAGGGCGCCCGTCGCATTGGGGGTGAAGATCACGGCGTACTCGTCGGGATCGGCGTTGAAGTTCCGCAGGACCGCTTGGCGCGCCTCGCTGAGCAGGAGTCCGGAGGCGCGGGAGGCCGGGCTCTCGGAGTGCGGGTTGCCGAATAACCCTCCGGTGATCCGCTGCGCGCTGCCCGTGACGAGCGAACGCGGGGGAAGCCCGGCGCCCGTGTGGTCGAGGTAGGTGTGCCCGCCCTCGTCGAGATAGCCGAACTCGCGCGCCCGCAGGTCCGCGAAGTCTCCGGAACCGCCCGTTCCGTCGGCGTGTATGTGATCGGTGGTCTCTGCTGCCTTTTCCATCAGGTCCCCTCCGTATGAAACTTCAACAAAGGTATCCGTGCGAGGCGGGCCCTCCCCTGTGCCCCGCCGTCGAACAGTGATTGGCTGGCCCCGGCCACGCCAACCGACGCGCAGGAGAACCACGTAGTCATGAGCAACCCCTATACGTACGAGTACAAGGTCGTCACCTTCCGGGAATCGCTGATCGGCGACGCCCTGGACAGCGGCAAGCTGGAGAAGGTCCTGAACAAGCACGCCGAGGACGGATGGGCGCTCAAGGCGATCACCTCCGCCGACGTCAAGGGGCGGATAGGCCCCGGCGCCGTGGAAGGGCTGCTCCTGACCCTGGAGCGTCCGCGCCAGTAGCCCCTGGCGGGGTGCGCGCTGCGCCGAGCCGGGGGATGCTGGAGCTGATGGGACAGCGGATCCGCAGGTACTACTGATGCCGTCGTAGGCCTTCCGGCACGGGAGGCCTACGACTGCTGGGCGGATACCGGCCGGTTACGTCAGAACGGTACGGCGATGAAGAGCGACAGCACACTCCCCGGAGAGGTCGTCTCCAGTCAGTCGGTGTTCGGTGCGCCGTGCTGGGTCAGTCTGACCACGCGCGATCTGGCGGCCGCGGAGCGCTTCTACCAGGCCGTACTGGGCTGGGAGTGGCACGCGAGCAAGCTGGACGACGGGTACAGGATCGCCGTGGTCGACGGGGTGCCCGTAGCCGGAATCTCCGCGGTGACCTCCCTGTGGCGGACGGCCGTGGCGTGGATCCCGTACTTCGCGGTGTCCAGCGCCGACGAAACCGTGGCCCGGAGCCATGAGCGCGGCGGTACGACAGCGGTGGGGCCGATCTCGTTCCCGCCGGGGCGGGCGGCGCTCCTCGCCGACCGGGACGGAGCGGTCTTCGGTATCTGGGAGGGCGAGCTCGTGGCCGGCTGGGAGACCTGGCGCCGCGCGGCGCCGGCCTTCATACGGCTGCACACCCGCGACGCCTTCGACGCCGCGATCTTCTACGGAGAGGTCCTGGGCTGGGCGTCCTCGGCCTCGGGAGTCTGCGAAGTCCACTACGAGGAGAGCGAGGTCGTACTGCGCAGCCAGGGCGACGTCGTCGCCCGGATCTACTCGGGCGCGGTGGGATCCGCGCCCGATCCCGAACTCAGGCCGCACTGGCAGATCCATTTCGCCGTCCCCGACGTGGAGGCCTGCGCCCGGGCCGCGCGAGCCCATGGCGGCACCGCCAATCAGGAGGGCCTCGGCTCGACGGAGGCGATCCTCAGCGATCCCGACGGAGCGCACTTCACGGTGACGTCGAAGGCCGTCGTGTAGCGGACCGTGTCCGCACAAAGTCTCCTCGCCCACGACGCGACGGAACCGGCGGATCAGGCTCCAATAGAGGGTGACGGGATACAACCGGTACGACCGGCGCCGCCGGACCCCTCAGCCCCACGGCGGCGCGATGGAGGTCCGCGATGCCCACTGCTCTCCGGCTCCTGCCCGCCCTCGCCCCCGACCATCGCGAACGGCTGATGAGCCTGGCCCGGGAGGTTTCGTTCCCAGCGGACGGAAGGATCTTCGAAGCAGGCGGTACCGCCGACCGTTTCTGGGTGGTGCGTTCCGGAACGGTCTCCCTGTACCAGCGGGTGGTCGCGGAGAGACGCATCTCCGTCGCGACGCTGGGGCCCGGTGATCTGCTCGGCTGGTCATGGCTGTTCCCTCCGCACCGGTGGGACTTCGGCGCCGAGGCCTTCAGTCCCGTACGCGCCTATGAATTCGATGCCGGGGACGTGCGTACCCTCTGCGACGCCGATGCGACGCTGGAGCTGTCCCTGACGCGGACGATCGCCGCCATCCTGGCCCACCGGCTCGAAACGACCCGGGCCGCGCTGATCGAGCACTACGCGCGCCACGGCGGCAGCAGGTGAGCTGACGCGCCACCGTCCACAAGCGCCACCGTGTAGGAATCTCGTATGACCGAGACCCCGGACTCCTTCGAACTCCTTCCCGGCGCCGCCGGCTCCCCCGTGATCCTTCATGTGCCGCACTCCTCAAGGGAGATTCCGGCGCGGGTACGCGAGGGCATCGTGCTCGACGACGCGGCGCTGGAGCGCGAGTTGGACCACATCACGGACGCGCACACCGCGGAACTGGCCGCGGTGGTGGCGAAGGCGGCCGACGTCACGCCCTGGCGGTTCGTCAACCGGCTGTCCCGGCTGGTGATCGACCCCGAACGCTTCCCCGACGAACGGGAGGAAATGCGGGCCGTCGGCATGGGCGCGGTCTACACGCGGACCACGCACCGGGCGCCGCTCCGGCCCGCCGAGGCCGACCCGCGACCGCTGATCGACCGTTACTTCCACCCGTACGCAGGGGCGATGACGGCGGCGGTGGCCGACCGGCTGGCCGCCACCGGGCGGGCCGTGGTCGTCGACGTCCACTCGTATCCGAGTGCCCGCCTGCCTTACGAACTGCACGGCGACGGTCCCCGGCCGCCCGTCTGCCTGGGCACCGACGGCTTTCACACACCGCCCGAACTCCTCGCCCTGGCGGAGAAGGCGTTCGCGGGCGTCGGCGGTGTGGGGATCGACAGCCCGTTCTCCGGTACGTACGTCCCGCTGCGGTACTACGAGCGGGAGCCGCGGGTCACGGCTCTGATGGTGGAGATCCGGCGGGATACGTACATGAGCGAGCCGGGTGGCCCGGCGGGCCCGGGGCTTGCACGTCTGGCTGTCGCGCTGGGGGCTCTCGTGGATGCCGTATCGCAGTAGCCAGGTGGCCGGGCTCCCCCTAGGGTCAGGGTAAGCAATCGCTTAGTCACTGGCTCGGGGAGGCACGGAATCATGCCGGTCGTCGACGCGTGGATGCAGCACCCCACACTCCGTCACTCCAACCACGAGATGTTCGAGTCACTGCGCCGCTGGACGGGCCAGGGGCTCCTGGAGGAGCAGTTGTCGGTCAAGGCGACGGTGGCCGCGCTGGCCGCCGCCGATGTGGAGACCGGGCTGTGCGCCGCCTGGTACGGACCGCAGGGGCCGCTCATCAGCAACGACGAGGTCGCGGATTTCGTCGCTCAGTCCGAGGGGCGGTTGCGCGGCGTCGCGGGAGTGGACCTGAGCAAGCCGGTCGCGGCCGTGCGGGAGCTGCGGCGGGCCGTCGGGGAGCTGGGCTTCGTGGCGCTCAGGATCGTGCCGTGGCTGTGGCAGCTGCCGCCCACCGACCGGCTCTACTACCCGTTGTACGCCGCCTGCGTCGAGCTCGGCGTCCCCTTCTGCACGCAGGTCGGGCACACCGGACCGCTGCGCCCCTCCGAGACCGGCCGGCCCATCCCGTACATCGACCAGGTCGCACTCGACTTCCCCGAACTGACCATCGTCTGCGGACACATCGGCTACCCGTGGACCACGGAGATGATCGCGGTGGCCGACAAGCACGCAGGGGTCTACATCGACACCAGCGCCTACACGGCGCGCCGCTATCCGCCCGAGCTGGTGGAGTATCTGCGCGGCCGGGGACGCCGCAAGGTCCTCTTCGGCAGCAACTACCCGATGATCACTCCCGCTCAGGCCCTGGAACACCTCGCCGACCTGCACCTCGACGACGAGGCCACCGAGCTGTTCCTGGCAGGCAACGCCCGATCCGTCTTCCGCCTCGGGGATCATTCGTAGATGCTTGGGCCGGACCGTGTTCGACTCCGAGGTCCCTGAACGAGGGCAGCACGTCGATGGCTTTGCAGATCAGCGCCACCAACCCGGAGCATCCCGCGCTCCTGCTCGAACTTCCCTGGCAGCTGCCCCTGGAGGAGTGGCCCGAGCACTATCTCGTCCCGCTGCCGCGCGGCATCTCACGGCACGTGGTGCGCTATGCGCGCGCCGGGGCCGAGGTCGTGGCGGTCAAGGAGCTGGCCGAGCGGCCCGCGGTGCGCGAGTACGAGCTGCTGCGCAGCCTGGACCGGCTCGGTATCCCGGCGGTGGACCCGCTCGCCGTGGTCACCGAGCGCACGGACGAGAAGGGCGAGCCGCTGGAGCCCGTGCTGATCACCCGGCATCTGGGCGGCTCGATGCCGTACCGGTCGATGTTCGAGACGACGATGCGGCCCGCCACCATGCACCGGCTGATGGACGCCCTCGCCGTGCTTCTGGTCCGGCTGCATCTGGCGGGGTTCGCCTGGGGCGACTGCTCGCTGTCCAACACGCTGTTCCGGCGGGACGCCGGGGCGTACGCGGCCTACCTCGTGGACGCCGAGACCGGGGATCTGCACCCCCAGCTCAGCAGCGGGCAGCGGGAGTACGACCTCGATCTCGCCCGCGTCAACATCAGCGGCGAACTGCTGGACCTGGAGGCGGCCGGAGCCCTGCACCCCTCCGTGGACCCGATCGAGTTCGGTGCGGAGATCTGCGCGCGCTACCAGGGACTGTGGGACGAGCTGACCCGTACATCGGTGTACCCGGCGGGCAAGCACCACTACATCGACCGGCGCATCCGCCGCCTCAACGACCTCGGATTCGACGTCGCCGAGATGCAGATAGCGCACTCCTCGAACGGTGACACCGTCACCTTCGTCCCCAAGGTCGTCGACGCGGGCCACCACCAGCGCCAGCTGCTGCGCCTGACCGGGCTCGACACCGAGGAGAACCAGGCACGCCGGCTGCTGAACGACCTGGAGAGCTGGATGGCCACCCAGGACGACTACGCGCCGGGCGACCCGCTCGCCGCCCGCCCCGAGGTGCTCGCACACCGCTGGGTCCGGGACGTGTTCCGTCCGACGGTCCGTGCCGTGCCGCTGGACCTGCGCGGCTCCATGGACGCGGCCGAGCTGTACCACGAGCTCCTCGAACACCGCTGGTACCTGTCCGAGCACGCTCAGCACGACATCGGCCTGGACACGGTCGTGGACGACTACGTCACGAACATTCTCCCCAAGGTCCGGGAGACCCTGCCACCACGGGCGGACACCGCTGCCCCGCCCGCCTGAGTACCCGCTTCCAGAGCAAAGCCGACCGATCGTACATACGATTGGCCCTGTACCTGCCGCGCGGCCGCCCGTGGGCGTACGGCCGGGACGACACTTACCTGCTCGGGGTGGGAGACGTATGGCACAGGCCGCCAGTCCAACGCGGACCGTCATTCTGACCGTGGATGACGATCCCGGAGTGTCGCGCGCCGTGGCCCGCGACCTCCGGCGCCGCTACGGCGAGTCGCACCGCATCGTGCGCGCCGAGTCCGGGGAGGCCGCGCTGGACGCGCTGCGCGAGCTGAAGCTGCGCGGCGACCAGGTGGCGGTGATCCTGGCGGACTACCGGATGCCGCAGATGAACGGCATCGAGTTCCTCGAGCAGGCGATCGACGTCTATCCGGGCGCGCGTCGAGTGCTGCTGACCGCGTACGCGGACACGAACGCGGCGATCGACGCGATCAATGTGATCGACCTCGACCACTACCTGCTCAAGCCGTGGGATCCCCCGGAGGAGAAGCTCTATCCGGTCCTGGACGACCTCCTCGACGCGTGGCGGGCGAGCGACTACCGGCCCGTGGGCATCTGCAAGGTGGTCGGCCACCGGTGGTCGGCGCGCTCCTCAGGCGTACGGGAGTTCCTGGCCCGCAATCAGGTGCCGTACCGCTGGTACTCGTCCGACACACCCGAGGGCGTACGGCTGCTCGCCGCCGCCGGGCAGGACGGGGAACGGCTGCCGCTGGTGATCACTCCGGACGGTACGCCGCTGGTGGAGCCCGATGATCCGGATCTGGCGGCCCAGGTGGGGCTGGCCACGACGCCGACGGCCGAGTTCTACGACCTCGTCGTCATCGGCGGTGGTCCCGCCGGGCTCGGGGCGGCCGTGTACGGCGCGTCCGAGGGGCTGCGGACCGTCCTCGTCGAGCGGTCGGCAACCGGGGGTCAGGCGGGGCAGAGCTCGCGGATCGAGAACTACCTCGGCTTCCCGGACGGGGTGTCCGGGGCGCAGCTCACCGACCGGGCACGGCGGCAGGCGGCGAAGTTCGGTGCCGAGATCCTCACCGCGCGGGAGGTGACCGGGCTCGAGGTCACCGGGGCCTCGCGCACGATCCACTTCTCGGACGGTTCCGCGATCGCCGCGCACTCCGTGATCCTGGCGACCGGAGTGTCCTACCGGCAGCTGGACGCGCCCGGGCTGGCTGATCTGACCGGCTGCGGGGTCTTCTACGGTTCGGCGCTCACGGAGGCGGCCGCCTGCCAGGGCCATGACGTGTACATCGTGGGCGGGGCGAACTCGGCCGGGCAGGCCGCCATGTTCCTGGCGCGCGGCGCCAAGTCCGTCACCATCCTGATTCGCGGCTCGTCCCTGTCCGCCTCGATGTCGGCCTACCTGGTCCAGCAGATCTCGGACGCGCCCAACATCACTGTGCGCGCCGGCACGGTCGTCGAGGCCGCGCACGGTTCGGACCACCTGGAACAGCTGACGCTGCGGGATGTGGCGAGCGGGCACACCGAACTCGTCGACGCGCAGTGGATGTTCGTTTTCATCGGGGCGGCCCCGCTCACCGACTGGCTGGAGGGGACCGTGCTCAGGGACGCGCGCGGATTCATCATGGCCGGGCCCGACATGACCCTGGACGGGCAGCCGCCCGAGGACTGGGAGCTGGACCGGCCGCCGTACCACCTGGAGACCAATGTGCCCGGCGTGTTCGTGGCCGGGGACGCGCGTGCCGAGTCCGCGAAGCGGGTCGCGTCCGCCGTCGGAGAGGGAGCCATGGCCGTGATGCTCGTACACCGTTATCTGGAGCAGTCGTGAGCGGACAGCCGATGCCGTGCAGTATCGAAGAACTCTCGAAGCTGTTCCTGTTCGAGAAGCTCGACGGGGACCAGCTCGACCGGCTGTGCCGCGAGGGCCGCGTGGAATTGTTCGAGCCCGGTTACGTGTACCGCGAGGGCGAGCCGGCCACCTGCTTCTTCGTGCTCCTCGAAGGCAACCTCGTGATGTCGCGCCGGGTCGGCGGTGACGACGTGGAGATCAATCGCAGCTCGCAGGTCGGGGTGTATGCGGGGGCCATGCAGGCCTATCTGGGCGGAGGTCCGGACGAGAAGAGCTACAAGGGTTCCCTGCGGGTCACCGAGCCCTCGCGGTTCTTCATCCTGCCCGCCGAGGTGTTCGCCGCGGTCCTGCGTGAATGGTTCCCGATGGCCGTCCATCTGCTGGAGGGCCTGTTCTTCGGCAGCCAGAACACCCAGCGGACCATCAGTCAGCGTGAGCGGCTGCTGGCGCTCGGCTCACTGTCCGCGGGACTGACGCACGAGCTCAACAATCCGGCCGCGGCGGCCGTTCGGGCCACCTCCGCCCTGCGGGACCGGGTCGCCGGGATGCGGCACAAGCTCGGCGTGATCGCGACCGGTCCGTACAAGCGCGTCACGCTCGAAACGCTCGTCGAGATCCAGGAGCGGACTGCCGACCAGGTCGCCAAGGCCACCCCGCTCAGCCCGCTCGAAGCCTCCGACCGGGAGGACGCTCTCGCCGACTGGTTCGACGAGCACGACATCGCGGGCGGCTGGCAGCTAGCGCCGACGTTCGTGCAGGCGGGTCTCGACACGGACTGGCTCGACCAGGTCGCCGCGGCCGTGGACGAGCAAACCCTCGAAGGCGCGGTGCGGTGGCTCAACTACACCGTGGAGACCGAGCTCCTCATGAACGAGATCGAGGACTCCACGACCCGTATCTCGCACCTCGTCGACGCCGCCAAGCAGTACTCGCAGATCGACCGCGCGCCCTACCAGGTCGCCGATGTGCACGAACTGCTGGACAGCACACTGATGATGCTCTCCGGGAAGATCGGCTCCGGCATCAGGGTCGTCAAGGAGTACGACCGCACGCTGCCGAACATCCCCGCCTATCCGAGCGAGTTGAACCAGGTGTGGACGAACCTGATCGACAACGCGGTCTCGGCGATGGGCGGCGAGGGCGAACTCACCGTGCGCACCGCACTCGACGGCGACCAAATGCTCGTCGAGTTCCGCGACACCGGGCCCGGGGTGCCCGCGGAGATCCGCGACCGCATCTTCGACCCCTTCTTCACGACCAAGCCGGTGGGCGAGGGCACGGGACTCGGCCTGGACATCTCCTGGCGGATCGTCGTGAACAAGCACCACGGGAGCCTCCATGTGGAGTCCGTCCCGGGTGACACACGTTTCCAGGTACGTCTTCCGCTGACCGCCGTGGACCCGGATGCCGACGCGGAGGGCGACCCCGACGCGTCAACAGCCCCCGACACCTCCCAGGAGCCGTCATGACCCTGCCTGCCGGAATCGACCCGAGCGTCCCGCCGAGCGGTACGGGGTGCGTCGAATGCGATGCCGTCGAGGGATGGTGGGTGCATCTGCGGCGCTGCGCCCAGTGCGGTCACATCGGCTGTTGCGACAGCTCGCCCGCCAAGCACGCCACCGCACACGCGAAGAGCAGCGGCCATCCCGTCGTCCGCAGCTTCGAACCCGGCGAGAACTGGTTCTGGAACTACGACTCCTCCGAGATGTACGAGTCGGGTCCGGACCTCGCTCCCCCGCTGAGCCATCCCCTGGACCAGCCGGCGCCGGGGCCCGCGGGGCGGGTTCCGGCGAACTGGGCGCAAACACTGGGCTGAGCCGGCGAAGGTCGTCTCCTACGGGAGGATCGAGTCGACGTAACCGCCGTCGACCCGTACGGCTCCCCCGGTCGTCGCCGATGCCTGGTCCGAGCTGAGATAGACGACGAGGTTCGCGATCTCCTCGGGTTCGATCAGCCGCTGCAGGAGCGACTGCGGACGGTACTCGCGCATGAAGGTGCGCTGCGCCTCGTCCCAGGGCAGGGAGCGGTCCACGAGTTCGTAGACGAAGTCCTCCACTCCGCCCGTGTGCGTGGGCCCTGCGATAACGGAGTTGACGGTGACGCCCGTCCCCGCGGCCTCCTTCGCGAAACCCCGGCTCACGGCGAGCAGCGCGGTCTTGGACA
This sequence comes from Streptomyces sp. NBC_00554, assembly GCF_041431135.1. Taxonomy (NCBI): domain Bacteria; kingdom Bacillati; phylum Actinomycetota; class Actinomycetes; order Kitasatosporales; family Streptomycetaceae; genus Streptomyces; species Streptomyces sp. NBC_00554. Next base: position 593,154 of record NZ_CP107799.1, read on the forward strand.
TGCCGTAGTGGATCATTTCGGCCGGGACCGCGATGGCCGAGTCGCTCGCGATGTACTGGATGCGCCCCCAGCCGCGGGCCGTCATTCCCGGCAGACAGGCGCGGGTGAGGCGGACCGCCGAGAGGACGTTCACCTCGAAGTAGCGCCGCCACTCGTCGTCGGTGATCTCCAGCGCCGGTTTGGCTCCGAAGATGCCGAGGTTGTTGACGAGGATGTCCACCTCGGGCAGGACCTCCATGGCCGTGGCCGCTCCTTCCTCGGTGCCAAGGTCGGCGGCCACGGGAACGAACTCCGCCTGTGGTGCCTGCGCCGCGAACCGCTCGATGGCCTCCCGCACACGGTCCGGATCCCTGCCGCTGACGCCGACACGGGCACCCGCCCCTGCCAGGCCCTGGGCGATCGCCGCCCCGATGCCCTGCGTCGAGCCGGTGACGAGCGCGGTCCGTCCTTCGAGATTCAGCTGCATCAGCACACTCCACTGCGGTGTCGGGGGCCGGGGCACGTTCTCCCCGTACGATCATCGGCGATTACCCATGCATCGGCATGCGATGCGCCCGGCGCCGGACGAACACGGCCCGGACGCCACCGTGGGCCGTGAAGGTGCGGCCGGTTGCCTGGTCATGTTCGGTTGCCTTCAGCCCGGTTGGAAGAACGCGAGCATTTTCCGGCCGGCGTCCGGCGACGTCAGGATTTCCTGGATGTGCGCAGACTGTCGGCCCGCAGCGCCGGTGCGTTCGAACATCTCGCGTTCGTATTCCTTGACTGCGGCGGGAAGGTCGTCCGGGTGCGCGGCCAGCGCGAGGCCGAGCAGGGCGCCGTCGAGCAGCGCCATGTTGGCGCCCTGCCCCACCGGCGGCATCAGGTGCGCGGCATCGCCGAGCAGCGTGACGTCCGGCCTCGACGGCCAGGTCAGGCCGACCGGGAGAGTGGTGATCGACCGTGGCAGGACGGTATCGTCGCAGGCCGCGATCAGCGCGGTGAACCGTGAGTCCCAGCCGGGGAGCAGGTCGATCAGCCGGACCCGGGCGGCGACTGGGTCGCCGAACGGGATGCTGCTGGTCGCGAACCAGTCCTCGGCGGTGTCGTAGAAGCTGAGGTAGATGCGCACGCGGCCGTCACCGTTGCGCTGCGCCGACAGGGATTGTCCGTTGCCGAGCACCCAGTAGTTGCCGCGCCCGACCATCGCCGCGAGGTCGGGGTGGGTGCGGTCGATGTCGGGAATGCCGAGCTCGACGACGTTTTGGCCTGTGTGCGCCGGGCGGGCGTCGGTGAGCAGCGCGCGGACCCGGGAGGCCGCGCCGTCGGCGCCGACCAGCAGGTCGTACGTCGCACTGCTGCCGTCGGCCAAGTACAGCAGGCCATTGTCGGCGGACTCGAACGCGCGCCCCCAGCGCACCGTGTGTTCGGGGAGAGAGTCCAGCAGCAGGTTGCGCAGATCGGCACGGTCGACCTCGGGTCGCTCAAGCGGGGCGTCATCGGGCGTGTCCTCCTGCAGCAGCAGGGTGCCGTCCGGCTCGAGAAGGCGCATGTCCTGGCCTTCACCGCGGGCAATCGCGTGGAACTGGTCGATCAGGCCGGCCTCGCGCAACGCCCGCTGCCCGGTTCCTGAGTGCAGATCAAGCATGCCGCCCTGTCCACGCGCGTCGCGTGACGATTCCCGTTCGTACACGACGGCGTCGATGCCGTTCACGTGCAGCACCCGGGCAAGGGCCAGGCCACCCAGTCCGGCTCCGACGATGGCGATGGTGGTGGCGGTGGTCACGGTCGCCTCCGATTCGCCGTATTGCCTGCTCGCGGGAGTTCGACCCGTAGTGCGCGCCGGCCATCGCCGGTGGGGCGCAGAACGCGATCCCGGACTCGCCGATCGCCTCGGCCGGGAGCGTCGTCAGCCGGGCGGCCCCGGACGGTTCGGCGAGGCGCGACCACCAGCGCGTGCCGGCCAACGGCGACGGCCTGCCGGGCGCCGCACTGCGCGTCGGTGGACGCGCCTGTGAACCACGCCCTGGCCGCCGGCGAGAACAGCGCCGGCGCATCCTCGCTCACCACGCCCCCGTCCTCGCCTGCCCCACCGACGGGTTCCGGCCCGCTGATCCGCCGGTTCACCGGCGGAGCCGGGGCGCGAGGACCGTACGCACGACCTTGGCCACGCCGCTCGCGGCAGATCCATCCTCTTCTTCGGGTTCCGGTTCCAGGACGCTCTGGATCTGCAGCAGCAGCTGGTTGGTCGACCGCCAGAGCGGGACGAACATGCCGGCCACCGGTCCGACGCCCTGGATCGGGCCGTCGGACAGCTCGGTGACCTTCTTGGCGAGCGTGACCGTTGTCGGGTCCCGCAGGATCACGTGCACCTCATCGTCGACCAGCCGGATTTCCATCCTGCGTGCGGCGGCCTCCTCCGGGTTCGCGTCCGTGGTCGACTCCGGATCCAGTTCGTCGATCTTGGCGGCGACCGCCTCCGGGTCGACCCCGAGTTCGCGCAGAACCTTGGCGGCCATGCTGTTCTCCGTCCGCAGCATCGCCTCAAGCAGGTGATGGCTGCCGACCGGTGCGCCACCGGCCAGCGCGCTGGCGGCGGACACGGTGTCCTCGGTGGCGGATGTGCCGACCGGCCATGGGCCGACCGCGACGTCCTGCGATCCCTCCACTGACGCCAGCACCGCGGCACGGATCTTGCTGATCGGACTGATCCGATCGGCAAGCACCTTGGCGCCGACGCCCTCACCTTCCCTGACCAGGGCGAGCAGGATGTGTTCCGTACCGATGTAGGTGTGGTGCAGGTGCAGCGCCTCGCGCAGGGCGAGTTCCAGCGTCTTCTTCGCGCTCGGCGCGAACGGGATGTGGCCGCTCAGCTCCTGCGTGCCGGGCTCGACCAGCGCGGCGATGTCGACCTGCGCCGTCTCCTTGTCGTACCCGAGCCGGTGCAAAACCTTGGCCGCCATGCTGTCCGGCGCGTCGAGCAGCCCCAACAGGATGTGCTCCGTGCCGATGTAGTTGTGCTTGAGCAGCCTCGCCTCCTCCTGAGCCGTCACGACCACCTTGCGGGCTTCCACCGTGAACCTTTCAAAAGTCATGGCTCCAGGGTCTCAACCCTGTCAATACACTGCTATTGATAGGGTCACCGTGCTGAAGGGAGGGTGTGATGGAGACACCGTCGGACTGGGAGGACCGGCTCACGCGCTGGCAGAACGAGCTGGAGCTGTTCGAGCGGCTGGACGAGACGCCCTGGGTCACGCTGGCCAGGGCGGAAGCCGAGACGGGGGTTTCCCGCTCGGCCCTGCGGTCCTGGTACCGCAATGGCGAGATCCAGTCCCGGCTGGCGGACGGCCCGAACGGGCCGCAGCGCCTGGTCCAGCTGGACGCGGTGATCGAGCGCGCCGCCGCGTCACCGCGCATTCAACGCAGGGCGGAACGGGAAGTCAGCCTGGAAGCCCAGGTCACCCTGCTACGGCACCGGGTCGACCAGCTTGAGCTGCGGCTGGCCGCACTGGAACGGAAGTGACCGGCACGAGCAGCAGCGTGCCGGCAGCGCCCGCGGGGCACGATCACCTCGCCCTTCGGGACGGTCTTGTCATACGGCCTTGACGACGGTGCCGGTGCCTTCGAGCGCGGCGACCTCGTCGGCGGGTGCCGTGGCATCGGTGACGAGGGTGTGCAGGAGCGTGGCGGGGCCGACGTAGGCGTAGGCGGTGTGGCCGAGCTTGCTGCCGTCCGCGGCGACGATGATGCGGCGTGTGGAGGCGATGCCGGCCTTCTTCACGGCCGCGTCATCGAGGTCGTAGGCGGTCAGGCCGTCGGCTGCGCTCAGACCGCAGCAGCCCATGACGGCGGTGTCGAAGCGCAGTGCCGCCAGGGACGCGAGGGTGAGGGGGCCGGTGAGGGCTCCCTCGGCGGCCCGAGGCTGCCCGCCTGGAACCATCAGCGTGGCCGGGCCCGGGCCCTCGCCGAATACATGGATGGCCTGCAATGACAGGGGCATCACCGTGACCGGCCGCCGGCGCAGCAGGTGGGCGACCTCCAGGCATGTGGTGCCGCTGTCGAGGAGGACGGTCTCACCGTCGGCGATGAGCGAGGACACCTCCGCCGCGATGCGGCGCTTGGCGTCGACGGCCTCGTGAGCACGCAGCACGAAGGGCGGCTCCTCGCCCCTGAGCAGCAGGGTGCGCGCCCCGCCACGGACACGCTCGAGGACGCCTTGCGCCGCCAGCGTGTCGAGGTCGCGCCGGATGGTCATCTCGGAGGCGCCGGTCAGTTCGGCGAGTTCCTGGACCGTGATCCTTCCCGACTCCCTGACGGCCTGCGCGATCATCCCGTGCCGGTCTGCGTTGCTCATACCGCGATTGAACACCACACGAAACGAACATTCAATGTGTGCGAAGTGACAGTATTCAACCGCCCAGGATGTTCGTTACGGTGGCTGTCATGAATGATTCGCTTCGAGCCGCCCGAGCAGCGACCTTTGTCTACTTCACCCTCTGCGGCACTCTGATGGGCACCTGGGTGGTGAACATCCCCGCTGTCGAGGAGCGCGTGGGCATCAGTCACGCGACGCTCGGGGGACTGCTGGTGCTCCTTGGACTGGGGGCCTTCATCGGTATGCAGGTGGCCGGGCGTCTCACCGACGGTCTCGGGGCGCGCATAGTCGTCCCCGCCACCGGCGTGCTGTCCAGCGTGGCCCTGGTGCTGCCCGGTCTTCCCCGGGAGCCGTGGACGCTGGCAGGTGCCCTGCTGGTCTTCGGATTCTGCAACGGCTGCCTGGACGTGAGCATGAACGCCCACGCCGTGCACGTGGAGAAGGCGTACGGCCGGCCCGTCATGTCGGCCTTCCACGCCACGTTCTCGGTCGGCGGTGTCCTCGCCGCGCTGGTCGGAGCGGCTACGGCGAGCGCCGGACTGAGCCCCGCCATAGGTATGAGCGCCATGGGAGCCCTGGGCATCGTGATCGCCCTGGTGTCGGCACGCGCCCTGCTGCCGGCCGCACCCGCCGCTGTCGACACCAATTCCGAGCGGGAGGCCGAGCAAGCCCCGGCCGCCAAGCGCAGCAGCACCAGCAGGCGCATCTGGATGCTCGCCACCCTGGCGCTGATGGTCATGCTGTGCGAGGGAGCCGCCAACGACTGGAGCGCGCTGCACCTGAAGGACGTCCTCGGCGCACCCGCGAGCACTGCCGCCTTCGCGTACGGCACCTTCGCGGCGACCATGACCATCGGCCGGCTGCTCGCCGACCGCCTCGTCGCCCGGTTCGGGTCCATGGCGATCCTGCGCTACGGCGCGGCGACCGCTGCCGTCGGCATCACGATCGTGACCGTCTCCCCCTGGATCTGGGCCGCGTTCGCGGGGTGGGCGCTGTTCGGTCTGGGGCTGTCGGGCTGTGTCCCGCAGTTGTTCAGCGCGGCCGGGCATGCCGACCCCTCCGCCGCGGGCGCCAATGTCTCCCGCGTCGCCGGGCTCGGCTACGTCGGCATGCTCGCCGGCCCCGCTGTCATCGGCTGGCTGACCCACCTCGTCGCCCTCAACCACGCCTTCGTACTGCTGATCCTGCTGTGTGCGATCACCGCTGTGGCCGCCCGGATCCTGCGCACCGGATCCGACCGCACGCTCGAGATGGCACACGGCAGCCACTGAGCGCCTGTGCGGCACGGCTCACTCCGTGCCGCACAGGCTTCCCCTCCCGCCCCGGCCGCCAGAACCCGGAGGAACCCTCACCATGTCCAGCGACCGACGCATCGTGCTGTTCGACCTCTTCGGGGTCATCGCCCGCCACCAACGCCCGGGCGCCCTGGAGAAGATGGCCGCCCGCTGCCACGCACCCACCGAAGCCTTCACCACGGCGTACTGGGCCTGCCGCCCGCCGTACGACGCCGGCAGGCAGTCCGCGTCCGAGTACTGGACCGCCGTACTGCGATGGCTGTCCCGGCCCGTCGACGCCAACACGATCGAGGAACTGCGCCTCACCGACATCGACAGTTGGTCACGCGTCGACGGCCGGATGGTCGCCTACGCACAGTCCCTCCGCCGCGTCGCCGAGGTCGCCCTGCTGTCCAACATCCCCTCGGACCACGCGGACGCCTTCCTCGCCGCGCAGCCCTGGCTGCACAATCTGGACCACATCGCCTTCTCCGGGAAGATCAAAGCGGCGAAGCCGGACCCGGCAGCCTTCCATCACTGCGTCGTCGCCATGCGGGCCGCCCCGACCGACTTCCTCTTCGTCGACGACCGCGAGGAGAACGTCCGCGCCGCGCAGGCCACCGGTATGAACGGGCACGTCTTCACCGACCGCGACGAGCTGGCAGCCGTCATCGACACCTGGTTGCCGACAGGCCGCTGAAGCCGAGGTCGCGGCCCGCCGGGCGTTGCAGCGGCGACCCTCCCGTTCATGAGTTGCCTGCACACCTCTTGAGGCCCAACAGTCGCTCCTCATAGGATCGTTGAGATCTGAATGAAACGTTTCAATCACTGAGGGGCGACACATGGCCAAGGGTTGGAACCGCCGCGTCTTCCTGCGCGGCTCCGTCGCCGGAGCAGGCACCTCCATCGCGCTCGGGTCCGGCGGCGGCACCGCGTCCGCGTCGCCGGAGGCAGGCGCCGGCGTCCCGCTCGAGGACGGGCTGCGCATAGCGCGTACGACCGTCGAGTACGCCGACACGCTTCTCGGCACCGAGGTCGAACACCCCCGACTCACCTGGGAGTTGACCGCCCGCGGACGAGGCGCCCGGCAGTCCGCGTACCGGGTGAGAGTGGCGCTCACCGAGAAGGACCTGGTCCGGGGGCGACACCTGGTCTGGGACTCGGGCCGGGTCGAGTCGGACCGAACTGTCGGCATCGTCTACGCGGGTCCCGCGCTGCGGCCCCGTACCCGCTACCACTGGCAGGTCAGGGTCTGGGACAGCGAGGGCCGCCCGTCCGCGTGGAGTGCGCCGCGCTGGTGGGAGACAACGTTGCCAAAGGACGCGTGGGAGGGGTTCTGGATCGGTGCCGCAGCCGCGCCCGAGCCGCCGGGCTTCGAGGGGGCGTCCTGGATCTGGTCGCCCGGCTCGACCGCCAACTCGGCTCCCGCCGGGCCCCGTTGGTTCCGAGGGGCGGTCACCCTCCCCGCGGGCGCGGAGATCCGCAAGGCGACCCTGGTGGCCACGGCCGACGACGACTTCACCCTGTACCTCGACGGGCAGCAGGTGCTGCACCAGCCCGAGCAGACTGACGCCTGGCGCACCGGACATCTCGCCGATGTCACCGAGCAGGTGCGCGGGGCGATCGGCGGCCGGATCGTGGTCGCCGCACTGGCGACCAACCGCGGCAGCGCGTCCGTCAATCCGGGCGGGCTCCTCGTGCGTCTGATCGTCGAGACCGCCTCCGGCGGCACGGTCGAGCTGGTCACGGGAGCGGGATGGCGTTCCGCCGAGAGTGAGCAACAGGGCTGGCAGCAGCCCGACTTCGAGGACGCCGACTGGCTCGATGCGGTCGTGCTCGCGCCCTACGGGCAGGGTCCCTGGGGCGGCGGAGTGTCGATCGCGGTGCCCGAGCAGCCCGCTCCCCTGCTGCGGCGCGAGTTCACCGTCCCGCGGGAGGTGGTGCGCGCCCGGCTCCACATCAGCGGGCTCGCGTACTACGACGCCGAGATCAACGGTGTACGCATCGGGCGGCAGGTGCTCGATCCAGGTTTCACGGACTACGACGAGACGGTGCTGTACGCGGTGCACGACGTGACGGACCGGGTCCGGCGGGGCGTGAACGCGATCGGGGTGACGCTCGGTCGCGGCTTCTTCGGCATGACCACACCCAATGTGTGGAACTGGCACCAACCGCCCTGGCACGACGAACCGCGCCTGCTGGCCCAGTTGGAGGTCGACCATCCGGACGGCTCACGCACCCTCGTCGCGACGGACGGGCAATGGCGGATCACCGAGGGGCCGACCCGCTCCAACTCCTTGTACGCCGGGGAGAGTTACGACGCACGCAAGGCACCCGCGGGCTGGACGCGCCCCGGGTTCGACGACCGCGGCTGGCAGGAGGCACAGCGGCAGGCCGCGCCGCGGGGGACCCTGCGCGCCCAGGCGCACGATCCGATCGAGGTCATCGAGACCGTACGCCCGGTCGCCATCAGCGAGTTGAGCGAGGGTGTGTACGTCGTCGACATGGGCCGGACCCTGGCCGGCTGGTCGAGGCTGACCGTGCGGGCCGAGGCCGGGACCACGGTTCGCCTGATACACGGCGAGAAGCTGAAGTCCGACGGCAGCGTGTCCGCGGAGACCGGGCATGTGCCGGGCCGGTTCCAGACGGACGAGTACGTGTGCGCGGGCGGTGGTGCCGACGAGGTGTGGGAGCCCAAGTTCTCGTACAAGGGCTTCCGTTATGTGCAGATCAGTGGACTGTCCGAGAAGCCCGACCCCTCCCAGGTGCTGGGCCGCGTCGTGCATACGCGGGTGGCGGCGACAAGCGCGTTCGCCTGTTCCGAGCCGTTCTACGAGCAGTTGGAGCGGGCGATGCGGCGCACCCTCCTCAACAATCTGCACGGCATCCCGACGGACACGCCGATGTACGAGAAGAACGGCTGGACCGGTGACGCCCAGTTGGGTGCGCCCGTCATGGCGTACGCGTTCGGGGTGCACCGCTTCCTGTCGAAGTGGCTCGGCGACCTGAGGGACAGTCAGAACACCGATGGGCAGCTGCCGGTGATCGTGCCGAGCGGCGGCTGGGGCTACGGCGACCTCGGCCCGTCCCCCGAGTGGACGACCGTATACCCCTTCCTCGTACGCGAGATGTACCGCGTGTACGGCGACGAGCGGCTGGCCCGGGACCACTGGGCGCCGCTCACCCGCTACCTGGACTGGGAGATCTCACGTCTCAGGGACGGGCTCGCGGTGACCGCTCTCGGCGACTATCTGCCGCCGGGCTACGGCGGCAACCCGCCGGAGGACACCCGGCTGACAGCGACCGCGTATCTGCATCGCGCACTGACCGGGACGGCGGAACTCGCCGACCTCCTGGACGACAGCGAGATCGCGACGCGCTACCGCGAGGTCGCGGGCGGCCTCAAGGAGGCGTTCAACGCGGCGTTCCTCGGCCCTGACGGGCACTACCGCACCGCGAAGGACCCCGATTACCGCCAGACGAACAACTGCGTTCCGCTCGCCTTCGGACTGGTCCCGCCGGGCGCACGCGCGAGCGTCGTCGACTCGCTCCTCGCCGATATCGCCCAGCGCGGCAACCATCTCAACACCGGGGCGCTGGGCACGAGCGTGCTGCTGCGCGAACTGTCCGCGCAGGGGCACCCCGAAGTGGCGCACGCGATCGCCACCCAGCGCTCGTACCCGAGTTGGGGGTACTGGTTCGACCACGGCGCCGACACCATGTGGGAGATGTGGCCCCTCGACTCCCGCTCCCGGGACCACTACTTCCAGGGCACCGTCGTGCAGTGGCTCTACGAGAGCGTGGCAGGGCTGCGTCCCGGCGACGCGGGCTACCGCACCTTCACGGTCCGTCCGGACGGCCGCACGGGCGTGAACTGGGCCCGCACGTCGGTGCACACGGTGCGCGGGGAGGCGGCAGCCGCGTGGTCCCTCGTCGACGGGACGACCCGGCTGTCGGTACGGGTGCCGGTCGGGGCGACGGCCGAGGTGCATGTACCGGCGGCCGCCCGCTCGGCCGTGACGGCTCCGGGCGGGGCGGTGTTTCTCCGTTCGGACCGGGGATTCATCGTGTACCAAGTGCCGCATGGGGGCTGGGAGTTCGTGGCGCGGGCCGACGGGTAGAGCATGGTCGGGCGGTCGCCCCTGCTGCCGTGTCCGGCGCTGACGGAGCACCGTCATAATGTTCGGGTGACCTCCCCCACCCCCACCCCTGTGCAGCGCGTCCCCGTCGTCATCGTCGGCGCGGGACCGGCCGGTCTCACCATCGGCAACATCCTGCGGGCCGCCTCCGTCGACTGCGTGGTCCTGGAGACCGAGAGCCGCGAGTTCATCGAACAGCGGCCCCGGGCGGGGTTCATCGAGGAGTGGGCGGTGCGCGCGCTGCGGGAGCGGGGTCTTGCCGACCGGCTCGTGGAGCGCGCGCAGGCGCACAGCGAGTGCGAGTTCCGGACCGGCGGCGAGCGCCACCGGTTCCGGTACGCCGAGCTGACCGGGGACCGGCACTTCGTCTATCCGCAGCCGCTGCTGGTCACCGACCTGGTGCGCGAGTACGCGGACGTTCGGGGCGGCGACATCCGTTTCGGCGTACGCGATGTGGCGCTCCACGGCATCGACGGGGACCGGCCCTCGGTGCTGTACACGGACCCCGCGACGGGCGAGCGTCGCCGTATCGACTGCGAGATCATCGCGGGCTGCGACGGCGCGCGCGGCGTGACGCGCACCTATGTCACCCCGGATCAGGGCACCGTCGCCCGGTACGACTACGGGGTGGGCTGGCTGGCGCTCCTCGCCGAGGCGCCGCCGTCCTCCGACTGCGTCGTCTTCGGTGTCAACCCGCGCGGATTCGCCGCCCATATGGCCCGGAGCCCTCAGGTCACCCGGTACTACCTGGAGGTCGCGCCCGGCGAGGACCCGGAGAACTGGCCGCACGAGCGCGTGTGGTCGGAACTCCACGCCCGCCTCGCGGTGAATGGCGCCCCGCCGCTCACCGAGGGCCCGCTGATCGAGAAGCGGGTGCTCGACATGCACAGCTACGTCGTGGAGCCGATGACGTACGGGCGGCTGTTCCTGGCGGGCGATTCCGCCCACCTCGTGGCGCCGATAGCGGCGAAGGGCATGAACCTCGCGCTGCACGACGCCCTGCTCCTGGCCGACGGGCTGATCGCTTACTACGGGACGGGCGACGGCAGTGCATTGCGCGGTTACTCGGCGGCCTGCCTCGCGCGTGTCTGGGAGTACCAGGAGTTCTCGCGGTGGTTCGCGGAGTTGCTGCACGGGCCGTCGTCGGGCGAACCCTTCCGGGCCGGATCCGCGGGTGCCCGGCTGCGGCGGATCCTCGGATCGCCCGCCGCGGCGGCCGCTTTCGCCGACTCCTACATAGGCCGGAACATCGTGGGGTGAGCGCGGCCGCATGGACGAAGAGACCGTGCGACGAGACCGGCGGCACGGGCGGAAACACCGTGCAGTGAGCCCTGCGCGAAAAAAGCGTGTGCCCGATCCGTCTTCCTTTGAACACTCAACGTCACATCCTCCGTACTTCCGGGAAAGGTGAGAGCCCGGTGCGCAGCGAGGGATGAGCATGGTCAAGGTGCAAGACCCCACGGACGAGTTGGTCGCCGGAAGATACCGCCTCCTGGAGGTCGTCCACCGGGAAGAGGGCCGCGTCGGCTGGCACGGCCAGGACGTCGAGTTCGAGCGTCCGGTCACCTTGACCAGGTCGCGGCTCCCGGACCATCTGCGCGAGCAGGCGGAGCACCGTACCGCTGCCCGGATCCTGCGCGAGTCCGAGCGCATGGGACTGATCTGCCCCGGCAAGGTGTCCACCGTCGTCGACGTGATCGAGGACAACGATTTCCTCTGGACGGTCACGGAGCGGTCCCCCGGTGTCCCGCTGAGCGCGCTCCTCGGCAACGGTCCCGTGAACTACATCCGGACGGCCCGCATCGGGCTCGGTCTCCTCGATGTCATCGCCGCGGCTCATCGCCACGGGCAGACACACGGCGATCTCAGCCCGGGGCAGATCTGCGTGGACGATCAGGGCTCGGTCACGGTGAGCGGCTTCGGCCTGATGGGGGCCACCTCCTCGGCACGTGTGACCGCGCCGTCGTACGCGTCCCCGGAGCAGGCGCGCGGCGAGAGCACCGGACCGGCGGCGGACCTGTGGGCGCTCGGCGCGATGATGTACGCGATGGTCGAGGGGCGGCCGCCCATCCGGGACCGTGGACGGCTCGATGCCACGCTCCGCGCCGTGGACCGGCTGCCCATCCGGCAGCCGGCGAAGGCGGGCCCGCTCAGCCCCGCCATTCTGGGACTCCTGCGCAGGGACCCGCTCGAGCGGGTGCCCGAGCCGGTCGTACGCGAGGCGCTGACGCGCATCCTCAAGCAGGAACTCGACGACTCGACGCCCACTGCGCAACTGCCCGTCTTCCGGGACAGTTACAGCGCCGCACGGCGGTCGGGGCGGACCTTCGGCGGACGCACTGTCGGCCGGCCGGTTCTGGTGGGTGGGGCGCTGGTCGTCACCGTCGTCTGCTTCGCCGTACTCACCGCGGCCGGCGGGCTGCCCGACGGGGACACCTCCGCGTCCGGCTCAGCACCTTCGCCGACCGCTTCCGGGTCCCCGCCGGCCGCCTCCGGCAGCCCGTCCGCGACGCCCACCGACACGGGCACCGCCTCCGGGCAGCCACCGGCGACCCCGACCCCGGCGTCTTCCTCACCCACCGTCGAAGAGACACCGTCGGCCACCTTCTCCACCTACAACGCGCCCGAGGGCTTCTCCATCGACCTGCCCGAGGGCTGGAAACCCCTGCGGACCAACGGGACCTCCGCCGACCTCTCCTACCGCGTCACCTTCGGCGCGAGCGGGGATCCGCGCACACTGGCCGTCACCTACAGCACGCGGCTCGGCCCCGACCCCGTCGAGATCTGGGCGGCGCTGGAGCCATCACTGCGGAGCGAGTCCACCGACTACGAGCGGGTGGGTGACATCCGCGCCGTGGACTATCGCGGCTTCAAGGGCGCCGACATGGAGTGGATCTCCGTGTCCGACGGGGTCCGTGAACGCACGCTGGGCCGGGGTTTCCTCATCGGCGACAGCCGGGGCTTCTCCCTGCGCTGGACGACCCCGGCCGACGATTGGAACGACTCCGCCAACCAGGAGGCGCTGGACGTCTTCTTCCAGTCCTTCCAGCCGGAGTGATCCGGTGAGCTGCCGCAGGGCGTGACTCATCTCCGCCCTGCGGGGACACGGCCATCGGGTCTTCGCTGCGCCAGCCACAGGGCGACCGCTTCGGCGATGGGCTGGCCCGTCTCCAGTTCGACGAAGCCGAACTGGCCGCCCTGGTTGCCCTCCAGGAACCACCAGACGCCCTCCTTGTCCTCCGCGAAGTCGAAGGCGGCGTACGCCAGTCCGGTGAAGGTCAGGTACTCGTGGACGGAGCGGGCGATACGGCCGGGCACGTCGATGGGCTCCCAGGTGTGTCCGGTGTCGCCGAAACGCCCGTCGACCTGCTCGGGCTCGGCGGTCTTGCGGGCGGCGAACAGGCGCGAGCCGATGGCGGTGAGCCGGATGTCGGCGCACTTGGGAATGTACTGCTGGAGCAACGCGGGGCCGACCGCGACGCCGGAGAAGTCCGTGTCGGGTCCGATGAGCGTGGTGGGCAGGGCCACCGGGGGCTCGCCCGGCGGTGGCCCCGAGGCCGACTTCACGACCACGTCGCGGTACTCCTCGACGAACTGCTTGGCGACCCGTGGAGCAGTCGTGATGACGGTGGGCGGCACCGCGAAGCCGCTGCTGTGCGCGACCCGCAGCTGCCAGGGCTTGTGCCGGGCCTGCTCGGCGCTGCGCGGGTGGTTCATCCAGCGGGTCGCGGCGGAGTACAGCATTCCGAACAGGGCCTGCCGGGTCTCGGCGGTGAGCCACGGCGAGGGATCGGCGGCGTGCGCCGCCGGTTCGCCCGGCCTGCGCACCCACACGGAGCGCAGGCCGCCCATGCTGAGCACATGGCCGTTGACCGACAGATAGCCGTCGAAGTCGCCATGGGCGTAGTCGGCGGACAGCACGGCCTTGCCGGGCACGTCGGCGGGGTCCAGGCGCACCATGGGCACGCCCTGTTGATGCAGTTTGGCCACCACCATGTCGGCGGTGACGTCCTGCTCGGCTGTGAGAATGAGTACCGTCATGCGCGCGAGCTGCCGTCAGTCGTCGAAGTGCGTCTGGGAGCCGGCCGTGGACGTCGTGGTTCCGGAGGCCAGGAGGAGCGCACGATCACTGACGGCCGGTCGGCCGTCGGGCAGCACGTTCAGTTGGAGTGAGACGTCGAATTGGTACGCGGCTGTCACGGCCGACTGCCCTGTGGGCAAGGCGTAGTTGAGAGTGAACGGTCGCACGAAAGATCCTCCTGCGGTCTCACGATGCTCTACGCCCACCCGTACGTCTCACGACCGTAAGGAATTCATCACTTTCCGCCACATCGGGGTGAAGGTCATCACATCGCGTCGTTTCCGGCTTGCTCGTTTCGGTTTTACTTGTGTGTCCGCTTGTTTCCGTTTTACTCGTGGCTCTGCTCGCTGAGGGCTGAAGCTTCGGCCAAAGCTTCATCCTCCGTGATCTGAACGCCGCACCGACCCAGGAGAGTTCCCGGTGACCGTAGCCATTGCTCCGTCCCATGAATCAGACGCGGATTTCGGCGCGTTGGATCCCGAAGTGTCGCGTGACGCACGCGACTTCGGGGCCTACGCACGGACCGGCGGCTGGAGCTTCGCTCTGAAGGTGGCGCGCAGCGTGCGGCCCGGCGGGCAGTCCGCGGACGAGACACCGAAGATCTCCGCGAAGGACTTCGCCGAGCTGGCCGGATGCTCGCCCGAGCGGGTCATGCGCTACTACAAGGCGTGGGACAAGGCGGCCGACGACGGTCTCGTCCCGCAGTTCGAAGGGCTGGCCCCGGGCCAGGACATCGAGCTGCCGGACGCCGAGGTGTGGCACACGTACTACGTCTCCCGCTCCAGCGCCGCCTCCGAGCGCGGCACCGCCATCGCGGAGGCCGCCCAGGCCGAGGGCATCCGGCCCACCAAGGCCCTTGAGGTCGCCGAGAACCCCACCGCACTGCGGGCCGCGATCCTCGCCGACCCCTCCACCGCCCAGGCCGCGCGGCACGCGCTCCTGGACCGGCTGAAGGAGGACCCGGCGCTCCAGACCGAGCTGGCCCGGGACATCGCCCGCACCGACGATCTCAAGAAGGCGGTGGCCACCGAGACCAGGGCGGCCGACCGGATCGGCTATGTGCGCCAGATCGCGGAGAAGGGCCAGATCAAGACCCCGGCCGGGCAGACCCTGGAAGCCCCGGCCGAACTGCGCTCCGAGGCCGAACGGCACCTGTCCCTCCTCGACGAGCTGGACGAGGGCGAGGACACCGGCGAGTGGGCGACCGAGGCGTACGACACCATGAAGAACATGGTGGTCGAGACCGTCCAGGCCGACCCCGAACTACGCGTCCAGGAACGCCGGACGAAGTTCTACAGCAGCCTGCAGAAGGCCACGAAGGTGTTCGAGGAGCTCACCTTCGACGACGCCGACGACATCTACGAGGACGACATGGTGCAGCGTCTGGAGGAGCTCCAGCAGGCGATCGGCACCTGCATCGCGGCTCTGCGGAGCGCCGCTCCCCAGCAGTGACCGGCTGCCCGCGGCCCCGCGAGAACGCTTCTCGCGGGGCCGCGGGGATCACTGAGGCAGGTTTGCCGGGTCGGTCGCCCACTGGGTGTTGGGCTGTTCGGCGAGACAGAACGTGAGAGTGCCGCCCTTCGTCGTCAGTCCGGCGCCGGTCCACGAGCGTTGCGTGGTACGCCCGTTGACCCGTACGGCGTCGATGTACGGGTGCGTGGCGTCGGCGGCGGGCGCGCTGATGGTGATGTCGGTTCCGCCCGGCCGGTCCACGACCGCGCTCGGGAAGAGCGGAGCGCTCAGCAGCATGGAGGCGCTGCCTGGGGTCTGGGGATACAGACCGAGGGCGGAGAAGACGTACCAGGCGGACATCGTGCCGAGGTCGTCGTTGCCCGGCAGACCCGAAGGGCCGGTGCCGTAGACCGTGTTGAGGATCTCGCGGACGGTCTCCTGGGTCTTCCAGGGCTGCCCCAGGGCGTTGTAGAGCCAGGGTGCGTGGATGCCGGGTTCGTTGGTGGGGTCGTAGCGCAGGGGGTCGCCGCCCCGGACCGACCAGGAACCGTCCGCCTTGTGGAAGAAGCCGTCGAGCCGGAAAGCGGCTGCGTCGCGGCCGCCCATCGCGGCGGCCAGCCCCTGCACGTCCTGCGGAACCATCCAGGTGTACGTCGCGCTGGTGCCCTGCGCGAACCCGAGATCGCTTCCCGGACTGAACGGCGTCACCCAGGACCCGTCGAGCCTGCGTGCCTGGATGTAGCCGGCGCCGGTCGTGGCGGCGGGGTTGAAGACGTTGGCCCAGTAGTCACCCCGCTCGGTGAAGACGGCGGCCTCCTGGTCCCGGCCCAGCAGCTCGGCCCACTTCGCAAGGGCGGAGTCGGCGACGGCGTCCTCCAGGGTCTCGGCGGCGCCGCCCCAGCAGTGGCACACATCCTGCGCCGCGTAGTGCGAGGTCAAGTACTGGGCGAGGTTGGGGCGTTGGCCAACGCACTGTCCCGGGCAGCCCGCGTCGGAGAGTCCTTCGTCGCGCGGCACGGTGGCCTGTCGTACGAGCGAGTCGAAGGCTCCCTCGTAGTCGAAGTTGCGTACGCCCATGGCGTAGAAGGTGGCCAGCGTCGCCGCCGAGGGGTCGCCCGTCATCACGTGGGTGGCGCCGCTGATGTGCACCCAGCGGTCCCAGACTCCGTTGTTCTGCCGCGCGAAGTTGTAGAGGGACTGCGCGAAGTCGCCCGCGATCCTCGGTTTCAGCAGGGCGAGGAGTTGTATCTGCGCTCTGTACTGGTCCCAGCCCGAGAAGTTGCTGTACTGCGCCTGCTGACCGCGGGCCAGGCGGTGCACCGCGCCGTCCATGCCGTAGTACCGGCCGTCGCCGTCGCTGATCAGGTTGGGCTGCATGAGCGAGTGGTAGAGCGCCGTGTAGAAGGTGGTGCGCTGGGCCGGACTGCCGCCGCCCACACGGACGGTGCTCAGTTCCCGGTCCCAGGCGCGGGCCCCGGCGTCGGCCACCGCGGCGACGCTCGCGTGCGGTGCGATCTCCCCGCGGAGGTTGGCCTCGGCGCCGTCGAGACTCACGTACGAGATGCCGACCCGCATCCGGACATCGTTGTCGGAGCTCGTGTCGAAGCCGACATATCCTCCGGAACCGCGTCCAGCGCGGTCCGCCCCGGTGGCGTACCCCTCCCCGCCCGAGGCGGAGGTCGAGCCCGCGGAGAGCGTGCCGTCCTTCCAGGTGCCGACCGAGGAGAAGTCGCGGTCGAAGGACGCGCTGAAGTACAGCTTGTAGTAGCTCTTGCGGTTGTTCGTGCCGCCGTTGGCGCGGCGGCCGCAGAACGCGCCGGTGAGCACCCAGCCGGTCACCTTGCGCTGCGCGGCGTCGATCTCGACGTGGGCGTCCTCGCTGCCGTTGAGGGAGTTGGAGACCCGGAAGAGCAGGTTGGCCGGACGGTCGCCCGGGAAGGTGAAGTCGGCGACGCCCGCCCGCTTGCTGACCGCCAGGTCCGCGGTGGCACCGGACTTGAGGCCGAGCGTGTAGCGCCCCGGTACGGCCTTCTCCTGGGCGTGCGTGAAGTCGGCGGCGTAGACCGCGTCCTTGGTGTCCGCCGAGGGCGAGGACGTGACGTCGCCGACGAACGGCATGACCGGCACGTCGCCCGCCGCGCCGGGGTTGCAGCCGGCGCCGTTGACGTGGGTGAGGCTGAGACCTCGGATGCGGGTCGCGTCGTACTGGTAGCCGTTGGCGGCGCCCGTGCTGGTCTGGTCACCGGTGGTGCTGGTCGGGGACCAGGCGATCATCCCCTGCGGGAGGGTGGCACCGGGGTAGGTGTTGCCGCCGTTGGACGAACCGATCAGCGGGTCGACGTAGGAGACCGGCCGCTCGGTGAGAACGGCTGAATCGGCCGGGAACGGGATGGTCAGGGCCAGGGCGCTGGTCGCGACCACGGCGGCGGACCGGGTGCCGAACCGTCTTGCTCTGCGCAGCCATTGGGGGCGCATACGAGGGTCACCTTCCGACAGGTAGGGGCGGGCCGGGATGGGCGCGAGGATAGGTGGCTGCCGGGAGGGCGGGAAGTGACCCGCGCGTCCGGGTGGTGAAGGCAGGGTGAATGCGTTGCGGCCCGGAGGACATCGGGTCGCCTTCCAGGGAAGGGCCCTCCGCGAAGTGAGTAGGCGTACTCATGTCCCCGGTCGCGTGCTCCAGCAGCATGGGGCCACCTGGACCAAGGAGACCGCCGATGACCGGAGTTCACCTCGCCTCGCTCAAGCGTCGCCCGATGAACGACGCCTTGCCGACGCTCGACGACCCCATGCCGGAACGCGCCCCGCGGAGGATTCTCCCGGTCGCGCTCGTAGTGATCGTCGTCGCGGGACTGGCCGTCTCCGCCTGGCACCCGCACGACGTTACGACCTGGTTCCTGGAGACCGTGTGGGTGCTGATCGGGCTGCCGTTGGCCGTCCTGTACCGGCGGCGCTTTCCCCTCACGAATCTGCTGTACTGCCTGCTCGCGGCACATGCGCTCGTACTCGCCGTGGGCGGGCACTACACCTACGCGCAGGTCCCGTTGGGCGACTGGGTGCGGGACGGGCTGGGGCTCGACCGCAATCCCTACGACCGGTTCGGGCACCTCATGCAGGGCTTCGTTCCTGCCGTCCTGGTCCGGGAGTTGCTGAGCCGGACCTCACCGCTGCGCGGCAGTCGCTGGCTGGCACCCCTGACCGTGTGCGCCTGTCTCGCGTTCAGCGCGGTCTTCGAGATGTTCGAATGGGCGGCCGCGGTGATCGGCGGACACGCCGCGGACGACTTCCTGGCCACCCAGGGGGATGTCTGGGACACCCAGTGGGACATGTTCTGCGCCCTGATCGGGGCGACCGTCTCGGTGCTGGTGCTGAGCCGCCTGCATGACAGGCAGCTGGGCGCGCTCTCGGGGGCGGGGGCTCTCCGGGGGCGGGGGGATCACTCCGGTGGCGGCCAATAGCTGACCAGGATCGGCCGCCGCCTTCACCTCGCAGCCCCCGCACCAGCGGCTACCAGCGGCCCTCCACCTGCTCCTTGATCCGCCGCTCGTAGAGGTCCTCGACCGCGTCGAGGGTCTTCTGCGACAGCTCGGGCAGCTTTGCCGCCGCCGCGTTGGCGCGGGCCTGCTCCGGGGAACGGGCGCCCGGGATCACCGTGGTCACACCGGGCTGCTGGATGATCCAGCGCAGCGCCAGCTGGGCGGGGGTGGCGCCTTCCGGGGCGAGGGAGGAGAACTCGGCCGCCGCCTCCACGCCGGTCGCGTAGTCGACGCCGGAGAAGGTCTCGCCCTGGTCGAAGGACTCGCCGTGGCGGTTGAACGTGCGGTGGTCGTCCGCCGCGAAGACCGTGTCCTTGGTGTACTTGCCGGAGAGCAGGCCGGAGGCCAGCGGGACACGGGCGATGATGGCGACGCCCGCCTCCTGCGCCGCCGGGAGCACCTGCCGCAGGGGCTTCATGCGGAACGCGTTGAGGATGATCTGGACGCTCGCCACATGGGGGCGGGCGATCGCCGTCAGCGCCTCCTCGCACGTCTCGACGCTCACGCCGTACGCGGCGATCCGCTCCTCCTCGACGAGGGCGTCGAGGGCGTCGAACACCTCACCGGAGGAGTAGACCGGCGTCGGCGGGCAGTGCAGCTGCACGAGGTCGAGGCGGTCGACGCCGAGGTTGCGGCGGGAACGGTCGTTCCAGGCGCGGAAGTTGTCGAGGACGTAGTTCTCCGGGATCTGGTCGACGCGGCGGCCCATCTTGGTGGCGACCAGCACATGCAGGTCCGGCCTGCCGCGCAGGAAGGTCGAGATCGTCTGCTCGCTCCGCCCGTCGCCGTACACGTCGGCCGTGTCGAAGAAGGTCACCCCCGACTCGGCTGCCGCCTCGAGCACAGCCAGGGCGTCCTGATCACTCACGTCGCCCCAGTCCGCCCCCAACTGCCACGTGCCGAGACCGATGACCGAAGCCTGCTGACCTGACCTGCCGAATACGCGCTCGTCCATGCCGTCAGTCTGGCACCTCCCCGCCCTCGTGAAGGACGCCACCCCAACCGGTCATACCTGTGCGTCCGCAAAGAACCTCCTATGAGGGTTTGTCACTCGAATGAGTGAAGCGCTTCGACAGTGGACTGATTCGTGTCAACCGCTGCCTAGCGTGGAACACATGACCGAATCTTCAAGAGGTGAAGAGCCCTCCGCATGGTCGCGCCGAGGGTTCCTGCTGACCGCCGCCGCGCTCGCCGCCGGTTCCCAAGTCGTGCTCCAGGGCCGGGCCGAGGCGGCCGCCGAACTGCCCGGGTTCCCCGAGGACGTCGACGTCTACCGGTCGGCGTACCGCAACTGGGACGGGGAGATCACCGCCGTCGGACTGTGGGCCTGTGCGCCCGGCGACGCGGACCAGGTCGTCCAGGTGGTCAACTGGGCCCGGCAGCAGGGCTGGACGGTGCGCGCACGGGGCTCCTCCCACGGCTGGTCGCCCTTGACCATCCCAGCGGGGACCGAGGCGGACGCTCCCGTGCTGCTGGTCGACACCGTCCCCGGCCTGACCGGTCTTTCGCTGGAGTCCACCACCCCCGCCGCCGCCGTCCGGGCCGGCACGGGCGTCACACTCGAGACGCTGCTCGGCTTCCTGGAAGACCGCGGTCTCGGCCTCACCGCGACCCCTGCCCCCGGTGACCTGACGCTCGGCGGCGCGCTGGCCATCGACGCCCACGGCACCGCGGTTCCCGCCGACGGCGAGAGCAGGCTGCCCGGACACACGTACGGCTCGCTCAGCAACCTTGTGCTGTCGCTGACGGCGGTGGTCTGGGACGCGGACAGCGACGCCTATGTGCTGCGCACCTTCGGGCGGGACGACGCTGACTGCGCTGCGCTCCTCACCCATCTGGGCCGCGCCCTGATCACCGAGGTCGTGCTGCGCGCGGGCGCGAACACCAACCTGCGCTGTGTCAGCCGTACCGACATCCCCGCCGCCGAGCTCTTCGCGGCGCCGGGCGGCGACAGCGGCAGACGTACCTTCGCGAGTTTCCTGGACGAGGCGGGGCGCGCGGAGGCGATCTGGTTCGCGTTCACCGAGTTCCCCTGGCTGAAGATCTGGAGCGTCACCCCCAGCAAGCCGCTGACCTCGCGCCGCGTGACCTCGCCGTACAACTATCCCTTCTCTGACAACGTCCCCACGGTCGTGGCCGACCTCGCCGGACGGATCGTGTCCGACGCGGCCTGGTACCTGGCTCCGGTCCTGGGCAACGCGCAGTTCACCGCGGCCGCCGTGGGACTGACCGCCACGCTGTCCGCGGACATCTGGGGGCCGTCCAAGAACACGCTGCTCTACATCAAGCCCACCACCCTGCGGGTGACCGCCAACGGCTATGCCGTGCACACCTCGCGAGCCGAAGTGCAGCGTGTCGTCGCCGAGTTCACCGCGTTCTACCGGGAACTGCTCACCACCTACGCCGCCCGCGGGAGCTATCCCGTCAACGGATCGGTCGAGATCCGGGTGACCGGCCTCGACGAGCCGTCCGACGCCGACTCGACGGACGCCCGCGCACCTCTGCTGTCGGCGTTGCGGCCCCGGGCCGACCATCCCGAGTGGGACACGGCCGTCTGGCTGGACGTGCTCACCCTGCCGGGCACCGCCGACGCGGCCGCGTTCTACCGGGAGTTGGAGCGCTTCCTTCTCACCACGTACGACGGCGGGCACGCCCTCACCCGCGTCGAGTGGTCCAAGGGCTGGGCCTACACCGACGAGGCCGCGTGGTCGGACCAGGAAGTCATCGGCTCCGCCGTCCCCGCCTCCTTCGACGACGGCGAAGGACCGGACTGGGAGCAGACGGCTGGCGTACTGGACCGGCTCGACCCGCACCGGGTGTACGACAACGCCTTCCTCAGGCAGTTGTTCCCGTGACCCCCGGCGCCTGCTGCTCAGGCGTCTTCGGACCTCGGAGCAGCGGGCGCGCCGCGACCGCCAGGAGCCACCAGTACTTGCCGGCCGTGGGCGAGGCGAAGGCCACCGGAATCGAGGTGGCGAAAACGCCGAGGAGCAACAGGCTTCGCCGGAGGGCATCCTTGATGCGCCCGGGCTCCACGGACGCCACGGCGAGGGACGGCCGCACCAGCAGACGGGCGGCCATTGCGGCGAGCAGCGCGATGCCGAGTGTGATCGTCGCGGCGTAGAAAACGGTGGCCGCGGCAGTATCGCCGTACTCATTGAGGAGCCGCGTGGGGAACGGGAGCGCGGCAACCACGGCGAGCAGGGCGAGATAGAGGTAGAGCAACCAGCGGTCGAGCGTGGCGACCAGGTGGAACAGCGCGTGCTGTGCCAGCCAGAGCGCACCGATCACGGCGAAGCTCAGCAGGTACGAGCCCATCTTGGGCACGGCGTCCCGCAACGCCGCACCGACCTCGGAGTCGGCGAGCCCTTCGGGAACGGTGATGTCCAACGCCAGCAGCGTGATGGCGATCGCGAACACCGCGTCACCGAAGAAGAGGAGGCGTTCCACGCCGATCACGGTTTCGCGGCGCGGGAGTCGGAGCGTGCGGTTGTTCATGGGGCAGCACCACTGGGAGTCGTGGGGGTGGGTGAGCCGGTTCGAGCGGAGCGTTGTCGAACCGGGCGCGAGGCTGAAGTCGTGGGACGCCTCGTTGAGCTCATGAAATACCACGAGCGGCTGTGAATCCTTCAACTCCTGGCGCGGGCCCCCCGTTTCAAGGTCCACTTCACTTTCAAGGCCCCCTTAATTCACATCTTGAGTTTACGTCTTGACGTGCCTGGTTCAGACCAATAGGTTCACCGATCACCAGCGTCCCATGCATGCGTTCATCGCTCACGGACGTGAACCCCCCACTTCAGCCACGTGTGAAGGGCTGTGATCATCTTGATCGCCAGACAATCCCTTGCGCGCTCCGCCGCCCTGCGCGGCACGCTCGCCACGATCATGCTCACTCTCTCCGTCGGCGCCCTCAGCGCCTCACCCGCCGCGGCCGCCACCGGCACGATCACCGGCCTCGCCGGCAAGTGCCTGGACGTCGCCGGGGCGAGCTCCGCGAACGGCACGGCCGTACAGCTCTACGACTGCAACGGCACCGCCGCCCAGCAGTGGACGGTCGGCTCCGACGGGACCATCCGCGCCCTGGGCAAATGCCTTGACGTCACCGGCAATTCGACCGCGGACGGGGCCAGGCTCCAACTGTGGGACTGCGCCGGCAGCGCCAACCAGAAGTGGACGGTCTCCGCGGCCCGCGACCTCGTCGGTACGCAGTCCAACAAGTGTGCCGACGTCACGGGCAACACTTCGGCCAACGGCACCCCCATCCAGATCTGGACCTGTGGCGGCGCCGCGAACCAGAAGTGGACCGCGCCCGCCGCGGACACGACCCCGCCTCCCACCACCTCCGCGCCGATGGCGGTGGCCCCGTACATCTACAACGGCTGGGGCAGCCCGCCCAGCCCCACCACCGTCATGAACGCCACCGGCGTCAAGTGGTTCACCCTTGCGTTCGTCCTCAGCAACGGCTACTGCAACCCGCAGTGGGACGGCAGCCGCGCGCTGACCGGCGGGGTCGACCAGACGACCGTGAACACCGTGCGCGCCAACGGCGGTGACGTCATCCCGTCGTTCGGCGGCTACAGCGGCAACAAGCTGGAGAGTTCCTGCTCCAGCGCAGGTGAACTGGCGGCCGCGTACCAGAAGGTCATCAACGCCTACGGGCTCAAGGCCATTGACATCGATATCGAGGCCGACGCCTACAGCAACGCGACGGTCCAGCAGCGCACCGTGGACGCCCTCAAGACGATCAAGGCCAACAACCCGGGCATCAAGGTGTACGTCACCATCGGCACCGGGCAGAGCGGACCCGACACCAGCCTCATCAACCGGGCCGCGGCCTCCGGGCTCACCGTCGACGGCTGGACGATCATGCCGTTCGACTTCGGCGGGGCCGGCCAGAACATGGGCACGCTCACCATCCAGGCGGCCGAGGGCCTCAAGACGGCGCTCAAGAACGCGTACGGATACACCGACGACCAGGCGTACCGGGGCATGGGCATCTCGTCCATGAACGGGATCACCGACGTCAACGAGACGGTCACCCCCGCCAACTTCGAGACCATCCTCAGCTACGCGCAGCAGCACCACCTGGCGCGGCTGACGTTCTGGTCGGTCAACCGCGACCGCCCCTGCTCCGGCGCCTACCCGAACGACGACACGTGCTCCGGCGTGGCCCAGACCGCCTGGCAGTTCACCAGCATCTTCGCCAGGTACACCGGCTGACGGACACAGCCCGCACCCCCCTCTTTTCCACCCCCCATCCACACAGGAGAAAAGCCGTGCCCAGACCAAAGAGAGAGTCCGGTCGCCACCGGACAGCGAAACTCCTGACCGTGGTCGCCGTCATGGCGAGCACGGTGACCGGACTCACGATCGCCTCGCCGCAGGAGGCGGCCGCCGCGCTGCCCACCGGATTCGCCACCATGGTCAACGCGGGCAGCGGCAAGTGTCTGGACGCCAGGTCCGCGGCAACGGCCAACGGCACCGCGGTGCAGCAGTACACCTGCAACAGTTCCACGGCCCAGCAGTGGAGTCTCACCACCACCAGCGACGGCTACGTACGGATCAACAACGGCAACAACACCAACCAGGTCGTGGACGTGAGCGACGTGTCCACGGCCGACAACGCCCTCGTCCACCTGTGGGCGTACGGCGGCGGCAACAACCAGCAGTGGCTGCCCGTGGACGAGGGCGCCGGCAACTACCACTTCGTCAACCGGAACAGCGGCAAGTGCCTGGACGTGCCCAGCGCGTCGACCGCCGACAGCGTGCAGTTGGTCCAGTACACCTGCAACGGGTCCGCGGCCCAGCGGTTCCAGGTGGCGGCCGTGACCCAGCCGCCGTCCAACGGAGTCGACCTCGGCCCGAACGTGGTCGTGTTCGACCCGTCGATGTCGGCGTCGACCATCCAGACCCGGCTGAACAGCATCTTCCAGCAGCAGCAGACCAACCAGTTCGGCTCCCAGCGCTACGCCGTGATGTTCAAGCCGGGCACCTACAGCGCCGACGTCAACGTCGGCTTCTACACACAGGTCCTCGGCCTGGGCCAGTCCCCGGACTCGGTGACGATCAACGGCGCGGTGCACGCCGAGGCCGACTGGTTCCAGGGCAACGCCACCCAGAACTTCTGGCGCGGCGCCGAGAACCTCTCGGTCAACCCGACGAGCGGCGGCGACCGTTGGGCCGTTTCCCAGGCCTCGTCCTACCGGCGGATGCACGTACGCGGCAACCTCGCCCTGGACGACGGCGGCTGGTCCAGCGGCGGTTACATGGCCGACACCAAGATCGACGGCCAGGTGAACTCCGGCAGCCAGCAGCAGTGGCTGACGCGCAACTCCCAGCTCGGCAGCTGGACCGGCTCCAACTGGAACATGGTCTTCGTCGGCAGCCAGGGTGTGCCGGCCAACAGCTTCCCCAGCCCGCCGTACACCACGGTGGCGCAGAGCCCGGTCACGCGTGAGAAGCCGTACCTGTACGTCGACAGCGCCGGCGCCTACCAGGTGTTCGTGCCGAGCCTGCGGTCGAACTCCACCGGAACCAGCTGGGCGAGCGGCACCACCGCCGGGAGCTCGCTCCCGATCGACCAGTTCTACATCGTCAAGGCCGGCTCGACCGCTTCGCAGATCAACGCCGCGCTGGCCGAGGGCAAGAACCTCCTGGTCACGCCCGGTGTCTACCACCTGGACCAGACGCTGCAGGTGAACCGTGCGGACACGGTCATCCTCGGCCTGGGCCTCGCCACCTTCATCCCGGACAACGGCGTCACCGCGATGAAGGTCGCCGACGTCGACGGAGTCAAGATCGCGGGCGTTCTCTTCGACGCGGGCACGACCAACTCGCAGACGCTGGTCGAGATCGGCCCGGCCGGCGCCACCGCCACCCACACCGCCAACCCGACGTCCCTGCACGACGTGTACTTCCGCGTCGGCGGCGCGGCCGTGGGCAAGGCGACCACCAGCCTCGTGGTCAACAGTGACAACGTCATCGCCGACCACATGTGGATCTGGCGCGCCGACCACGGCACCGGCGTCGGATGGACCACCAACACCGCGGACACCGGGCTCATCGTCAACGGCGACAACGTGACGGCGTACGGGCTGTTCGTGGAGCACTACCAGAAGTACCAGACGATCTGGAACGGCAACGGCGGCAAGACGTACTTCTACCAGAACGAGATGCCGTACGACCCGCCCAACCAGGCCGCCTGGATGAACGGCTCCACGCAGGGCTACGCCGCCTACAAGGTCGCCGACTCCGTCACCAGCCATCAGGCCTGGGGGCTCGGCAGCTACTGCTACTTCAACGTCAACCCGGCCGTCGCGGCCGAGCGTGCCTACGAGGTACCGAGCAACGGCGGCACCCGTCTGACGAACATGGTGACCGTCTCCCTGGGCGGCGTGGGCACGATCCGGCATGTCGCCAACAACAACGGCGGCCCGTCCAACTCCTCCACCAACGTCGCCAACCTCGTCAGCTACCCCTGACATACGGGAAGGATCGTCCATGCGCATCAGCAGTTCCGGTCCGGCACGTGCGGCATTGAAGGTACTTGTCCTGCTGGCGACGTTGCTCGGCCTGGCGGCACCACCCGCCGCCCAGGCGAGCACCGCCGCCCAGACCAGCACCGCCGCCGCCCCGTTCAAGGTGCTCGCCCTCTACAGCGGCACCTGGGACGCCGCGCACATCGACTTCGTCAAGGACGCGAACGACTGGTTCCCCAAGCAGGCCGCGGCCAACGGCTTCACCTACACGGCCAGCAACAACTGGGACCTGCTCAGCAACGGTGGCGTCAACGCGTACCAAGTCGTGCTGTTCCTCGACGACTTGCCGCAGACGTCCGCCCAGCGGGCGGGGTTCGAGACGTACATGCGAGGTGGCGGCGCCTGGCTGGGCTTCCATGTCTCGGCGTTCACGACCAATGCGTCGGCCTGGTCGTGGTACCACAACACGCTGCTGGGCTCCGGTAACTTCTCGACGAACACCTGGGGTCCCACGGCAACGGTCCTGAAGGTCGAGGACCGTACGCACGCGTCCACCAAGAACCTGCCGGCCACGTTCACCTCGTCGGTCAGCGAGTGGTACAGCTGGTCCAACGATCTGCGGCAGAACCCGAACATCAAGATCCTGGCCTCGATCGACGCCAGCGGCTTCCCGGTGGGCACGGATCCCAACCAGACGTGGTACAGCGGCTATTACCCGATCGTGTGGACCAACACGCAGTACAAGATGCTGTACGCGAACTTCGGCCACAACGCGATGAACTACACGACCAACACGCGTCTGTCGTCGACGTTCGCGAGCGCGACCCAGAACCAGTTCCTGCTGGACGGTCTCAAGTGGCTGGGCGGGGCCGACACCACGACCCCGCCGGAGGACTCGATCTCCGAGACCTCCTGGTACTCACTGACGAACGCCGGCAACGGCACCTGCGTGGACGCCCGTTCGGCCGCCACGGCGAACGGAACCGCGATCCAGCAGTACGCCTGCAACGGCACGCAGGCGCAGCAGTTCCAGTTCCGCTCGACCGACAGCGGTTACCGGCAGGCCGGTATCCGCACTAGCCCGCAGCAGGTCATCGACGTGGCCGGCGTCTCCACAGCCGACAACGCGGTGCTCCAGCTGTGGACCTACGGGGGCGGACAGAACCAGCAGTGGCTTCCGGTGAAGGAGAGCACCGGGCGCTACCACTTCACGGCCCGCCACAGCGGCAAGTGCCTGAGTGCGGCGAGTGCTGCCACGAACAGCGTTCAGCTCACTCAGCGAGCGTGCGACGGCTCCGCCGCGCAGAGTTTCACGCTCACTGCACAGCCCTGACCGGTCCGTGCGCAAGGTGCCCCCGCCGCGATCCAGCGGCGGGGGCACCGTCATGAACTAGCGTGGCAGCAGGGCGAGTTCGGTGCCGCCGAGCAGGAAGGCGCCGACGCCGAAGTTCGCGGTGGTGTCGTAGGTGACGGGCTGGCTGGACTCCGGCCGGTCGCCGACGTTCTGGACGTAGCCCAGGAAGCCGTCGGTGTGAACGGCGGTGCTCACCATGCCGTTCCAGGCTCGGGCGGCAACAGGGAGATAGGTGTTCCGGTCGACCAGGCCGGCGGCGATCGCGTACGACGTGCCGTAGAGGAAGAAGGACGTGCCGCTGGTCTCGGGGCCGGGCAGATGGGCGGCGTCGGCGAGGTTGACGTTCCAGAAGCCGTCGGTGCGCTGCACGCCGGCCAAGGCTCTCACCAGGCGGGTCAGGGCGTCGCGGTACTCGGCGGTGTGCCGCTCGGTGGATGGGAGGGCCTTGAGCGTCTTGACGTGTCCGCCCGCCACCCATCCGTTGCCGCGCGACCACACGACCGGTTTGCCGGAGGGGGACAGGATGCCGCCGGGCAGGAAGCGTTTGTCGCGGTACCACAGGCCCGTCGTGGCGGAGTACAGGCCGGGGCCGCCCTCGATGCGCTTGGTGTGGTTGTAGAGGGAGTACAGCTTCTCCCAGAACTGGGGGTCCTGACGGAGGGCGCCCAGGCGGGCGAAGGGCGGCATGGCCATGTGGAGGGCGTCGTCCCACCACCAGTCGTCGTTCTTGGCGGGCTGGTCCGTGTAGACCATGCGGCGCAGGGACGTCTCGATGGCGGTGAGCTTCTGCGCGTCGGGCTCGAGCGCGTACAGATCGAGGTAGGCCTGTCCGGCGTTGTGGTTGTCCGCGTGGCGGGTGGTCACTCCGCCGCTGAGTCCGTAGGCGTGCTTCTCCGCCCAGCTCCGGGCGTAGTTGAGGTAGCGGGCGCTGCCGGTCAGGCGCTGGAGGGCGAGCAGCCCGCTGAAGAAGGTGGCGTTGGCCCAGCCGTTGTCGCCGGAGTTCGTATGGGTGGCGATCCACTGGTCGGCCACGCGCCGCAGGACGGTGGTGATCTCGGCCGGGGTCGGCAGCACGGGTGAGGCGGCGCGCGGGGCGGCTTGGGGCGCGGCTTGCGCGGTGCCCGTCAGCGAGGGCGCGAGGGCGGCGGAGCCGGTGAGGGCGGCCGCGCCGGAGAGCAGGCGTCGTCTATGCATGTGAACAACTCCTACGGATGGGGACTCCATCCTCAACTCCCGCGCCACACGGTGTCCATGACTCGTCGTCAAGTCATCGCGAACCGAGGTGAGTTCAGGCCGTCGGAACAGAACCGGCCCGCGGACATGCCGTTCTCACACCTTGCGCCACCGCGCCATCGCGCAGGAGAACGCTCCGAACAGGGCCAGGCCCACGGCGACGCATGCCAGCAACCAGGGGCCCATCGGGGTTTCGGTGAAGGATCGGAGTGTGTCGTCCACGCCCTTGGCCTTGTCGGGCTCGTAGTCGACGGCGGCCCGCACGGCGAAGGCCCCGAGCGCCGCGAACACCGCTCCGCGCGCCACGCCGCCGGCCACCCCCGCCGTGTCGACCGCGCGGCGGGTCCGGGGCGACATCTCGCCGAGCTTCAGATGCTTGCGGTACTTGCGCCGCACGGCCCGGACGGCGATCCACACACCCGCCACGACAAGGCCGGCTCCGGCGGCGCCCACGATCCACTGGCCCGCGGGTATCCCCATCGCCTTCGCCGTCACGTCCCGGGACTGTTCGTCGCTGGAGCCCGAGCCTCCCGAGCCCGCGGCGAAGGAGAGGACCGAGTAAGCGACGAAGCCGTAGAAGACACAGCGCACGGTGGACATGAGCCGCTTCCGGGCTTTGCCGCCATCGGGCCCGACCGCGCCGAAGAGCGCCTCGGACAGCCGCCACAGCGACATACCGACGAGTCCGGCACCCAGGGCCCACAGCAGGACGGCCCCGAAGGGCTTCGAGGAGATCTCCTCCAGCGCACCGCTCCGGTCCGCCTCGCGCCCGCCGTCTCCGAAGGCGATCCGCAGCGCCAGGACGCCCACCAGCAGATAGATCACACCCCGCGCGACCAGCCCGGCCCTGGCTGCGCCCTCCCGCGCCGTGCCCGTCGCCGCCCGACGGACACGGCGCCGACCGCTGCGGACCATCGCTCCATCACTCATCCGGGAATTCCGCCTTCGAGCAGGCAACTTGTGGTGCTGTCGCGGGTACCCCGCAGGCGCGGGCGAAACGGGAACCGCGCATGTCACGCCCGGTGCCACCCACCGGGGCCAACACTGTCCGTGAGCTATGTTGAGTGCTTGTGGGACACGAAGGAGGCACATCTGTGCCATCGCCGCAGCAGGCACGTGCGCAGGCATCTGCGATCACCTCGGGGAAGACGGCCCCTGAGGTGGGCGTGGCTCCCACGTCCCAGCTCAGGGAACTGTTCGACGGGCCCCGGCTCTCCCCTGGTCAGCGACGCATCGCCCAGTACCTGATCGAGCACATCACCGAGGCGGCGTTCCTGTCGATCACCGACCTCGCCGAGCGCGTGGGGGTGAGCCAGCCCTCGGTGACCCGTTTCGCCGCGGCGGTCGGCTTCAGTGGTTACCCCGCGCTACGGGAGAAGCTCCAGTCGATCGCGCTCAGCACCCTCGGCAGCACGCCGGGCACACCGGCGGAGGCCACGAGCAACGAGTTGCAGGCGGCGGTGGACGCCGAGATCCAGAATCTGGAGAACCTGCGCCGGGACTTCGCCGACCCCGACGAGGTGATCCGCATCGGCCGGGCGCTGTCGAAGTCGGCGCCACTGACCGTCCTCGGGCTGCGGATCTCCGTCTCGCTGGCCGAGTACTTCGCGTACGCCGCACGGCGGATCCACCCGGATGTGCGGCTGGTGACCCGGGGCGGCAGTGTCGCCTACGACGCGCTGCTCCAGTCCCGCGAGGCGGGCGGCACCTGGGTGCTCGCCTTCGACATGCCCCGGCACGCCCAGGAGACGCTCACCGCCGTACGGGTGGCACGCAGCGCGGGCCTACGGGTGGCGCTGATCACCGACCTGGCGCTCGGCCCGGTGGCGGACGAGGCCGACGTCACCTTCGCCACGGGCACCGGGTCGCGCCTCGTGTTCGACTCCTACGCGGCGCCCGTCGTGATGTCGGCGGCGCTGCTCCAGGCCATGACCGACGACGATCCGGAGCGGACGCAGGCCCGCCTGGAGGAGTACGAGCAGGTCGCCGAGCAGCACCAGTTCTTCCTCAAGGACTGAGAATCCCCCGAAACCATCACATCTCCGGATCTTTCACACCGAATCACGCATGAAAATTTTCATGTTCTTGCGTAACCGGCGGTATATATAAATACTGCTCGCGTCCACCCGGGGCTCTCCGCTCCTACCCGCCCTGGGGCCCGGGTGGCCGTGGTGGCGGCCCCGGCCATCCCCTAGACCGGGGCCGCCCCAGACTCCCCCGCCGACGTAACCCGGAAGCGATGAACATGGCCCTGACGACGTACTCACCGATCACCTCGGACTGGCCGTGCCAGGTCAAGACCCCAGGCAGCTTCGACTGGGAGCGATCCGCGGTCAGGTGGCTGCGCGAGCTGGTGCCGTCTCGCTACGCGAGCTACCCCGCGCTGATCAAGCACCCCGTGCTCCTGGCCCGCCACGCACAGATCCAGGTGCAGCACGAGATACGGGTCGCCCGCACCGCCCTGCAGACCGCGCGTGCCGAACTGCCCGCCCTCGGCCTGCACGAGGGGGTCATCGAGCACACCATCAAGCTGTACGCGGCCGAGGTGCTGCAGCTTCAGCACATCGCCCGCAGCATCCGTGCCGTCAGCCAGGCTCTGGTGGACGGCAACGTGCCGCGGACCTGAGTTCGGAGCGGTCCGGCGCGATAGGAAGGGCACGAGCGGGAAGACGTAGGGAGCAACTTCCCGCCGAGAGCCCTGGACGGACGCATGGAATCCACGACCTGGACAGTCATCCTCATCGTCGCGATCCTGGGTGCCGTCCTGCTCGGGGTGGCGATCGCGCTCCTGGTCCGGCTCGTCCGTGCCCGCCGCGACCTGCGCCGTGCCGGGCTTCCGTCCGGCCCCCGCTGGGTCTTCTGGGGCGCCGTCGCCTATCTCCTGCTCCCGGCCGATCTGCTGCCCGACCCCATCTACCTGGACGACATCGGCGTACTCCTGATGGCTCTGCGCTCGATGCGCCCGGCAGCGGGTGACCGCCCGAGCATCGACGGGAACCCCGGAGCGCCGACGGACCGTTGACCATCCGACGGCCTGTGACGTGAACTCCCTCGTCGCAGGCCGGTACGGATCACTACGTCGACGGGGCGGCACCATGACCGAGCTGGTTCCCGGGGGCAACGTGCCCCTGCCGGGCGGCATCCTGACCCTCCGGGTGCCGGGCCCCTTCGACGTCTGCGCGCTGATCACCGACGACAGCGGAAAGGTGCGCGGCGACGGCGACTTCGTGTTCTACAACCAGCCGGCCGCGCCCGGCACCCGGCTCCAGGGAGAGCGGCTCACCATCGATCCCCTCCGACTGCGGGCCGGGGCCAGCCGCGTCACGGTGGTCATCAGCTCCGCCGACCCCTCGACGCCCCTGGCTCGGCTGCCCGCGCCCACCCTGCATGTCGGCGGACCGGGCCCTCGCACCCTCGCCCGCTTCACCCCGCCGCGTCCGCAGCGGGAGACCGTGCTGCTACTCGCCGAGATCTACCGCCGTGGCGGAGGGTGGAAGCTGCGCGCGCTGGGCCAGGGGTACGCGGACGGACTGGCGGGCCTGGCACGGGACTTCGGGGTCGATGTCGCCGAGGACGACGCGTCGCCGGGCGCCTCGGTCGGCCGTTTGAACACCGCGGCCCACCGTGGCGGGCCGACTGGACGGATGAGCGCCGCGCCCCGTTCCAACGCGCCGACCGGCCGAGGGAACGCCGTGCCCGACACGGACGGATTCCTCGGCCTGGTGAACTCCGCCCGTGCCAGGGCCGGTTCCCCGCCCGTGTCCCTCGACGCACGGCTGGCGGCAGCGGCGCGCGCCCACGCCTCCGACATGGCCGCCCGCGGGGTGCTCAGCTCCGAGAGCCCGGACGGCACCTCCTTGTACCAGCGCGTCACCTCGACCGGATACGCGTATCTCACCGTCGGCGAACATCTGGTCTCCGGCCCCCGCACACCACGTGAGTTCGTGGAGTACTGCCTCTCGGCCGAGCAGTCCCGGACCACGCTGTGCGAGCGCGTGTTCAGCCAGGTCGGTCTGGCGTACGTCCCCGACCGCTCCGGCGACCTGTACTGGACGGCCCTGTGGGCACGGCCCTTCAGCCCCGGCGACCTGGTGCGGACGGAGAACAAGGTCGTCGCGCTCACCAACGCCGAACGGACCGCAGCCGGTCTACGGCCCCTGTCGGTCGACCCGCTGCTCACCAACGCGGCGCAGGCGCACAGTTCCGACATGGTGGCCCGTGCCTTCTACTCCCACACCTCCCCCGGCGGCAGCCAGCCCTGGGACCGGGCGGCCGCCGCGGGCAGAAGGCGCCGCACCCTCGGCGAGAACATCGCCTGCGGCCAGCGCTCCCCCGCCGAGGTCGTCCTCGGCTGGATGAACAGCCCCGGCCATCGCGCCAACATCCTCAAGCCCGCCTTCACCCACATAGGGATAGGCCTGGCCGGCGGCGGCAAGGCGGGCACGTACTGGACGCAGCTCTTCGGCGCCTGACACGCCGCCGTCCCAACTCACCTTCACCTTTCGCTGTTTCTGATTCCTCCACGGGCAATGCAACCCACAAGCCCCTCCTGCGCGTAGAGATGGTGAATACGCCCGCATCCGCGGCGCGGCTCGGGCCGGGAATCCGCACCGGCAGAAGCAACTCGGGAGAAGAATCAGATGGTCTCAGGAACGGTGGGCACGGGTACGGCGCTTGGCGCGGTTCTGCTGTCCCTCCTGGCAGTCCCCGCGCATGCGGCGACTCCTTCGGGCACCGTGCGTGAAGCAAGCGTCGCCGCCGGGGAGTTGGCGGCGCCCGATGACGCGGGGCTGCGCGAGGTGCTGCGTACGGCTCTGTCGCAGGGGGCGCCCGGCGCGATGGTGAGAGTCGACGACAACGGCACGGTCCACCGGCTGTCGGAGGGAGACGCCGACCGGGTCACCGGGCGCGCCCTCACCACGTACGACCGGTTCCGTGTCGGCAGTGTCAGCAAGTCCTTCACCGCCGTGGTGCTGCTGCAACTGGTCGACGAGGGCAAGCTCAACCTGGACACATCCGTGAACAGCTATCTCCCGGGGCTGCTGCCCGACGACCGGATCACCGTGCGCCATCTGCTGAGCCACCGCAGCGGCCTGTACGACTACACCAACGACATGTTCGAGCAGACGGTCCCGGGCTTCGAGGCCGTCCGCAACAAGGTGTTCAGCTACCAGGACCTGGTGGACCTGTCCCTGGCGAAGCCGCTCACCAACGCGCCGGGCGCGGCCTACTCGTACTCGAACACCAATTTCGTCGTGGGGGGCATGCTCATCGAGAAGCTCACCGGGCAGTCCGTCCGCACGGAGTACCAGAAGCGCATCATCAAGCCGCTGAAGCTGACCGGCACCTCCTACGTCCACCCGAACACCGCGATCGCGGGCCGCCACGCCAACGGTTACCTCCCGCCCGACGAAGGCGGCACCCCGGTCGACTCCACCGAGCAGACCGTCTCCTGGGCACAGAGCGCGGGCGCGATCATCTCCACCACCCACGACCTGAACACCTTCTTCTCCGCGCTGCTCGGCGGAAGGCTCATGTCCGCCGCCCAGCTCGCTCAGATGCAGCAGTGGACGCCGGTGAACAGCACCCAAGGCTACGGTCTGGGCCTGCGCCGCCGCGACCTGTCGTGCGGTGTCTCCGTGTACGGGCACACGGGCACCGTCCAGGGCTACTACACGTACGCGTTCACCTCGAAGGACGGCAAGCGCAGCGTCACCGCGCTCGCCAACACCTCGAACAACGGCACCGTGCTCACCACCCTCAGCCGCACGCTGGAATCCGCCTTCTGCGGCAAGCCGCAGACCACGGCCGCCGCGCGCAGCTCGGCGACCGTGAACCAGGTGGAGCGCTACGAGGACATCGCGCCGAACATCGCCCGCGACTGATCTCCCTGGCTGCGCCTCACCCGTGACTGTTCGGCCGCCGGTGCGGTGGCTGTTCGGGGGCGGGGCGCAGCCTGGGGGCCGGGATCCGCAGGCCCTGGGGCTTGTCGGCTTCGACGGTGACCGGTTCGTGGTAGTGGCGGATCTCCAGGGGTTCGCCGCTCACGAGCGTGTAGGTGGCGGTGGCCGGTCCGATCTCCACACGCAGCCGGCGGCCGAGGAGTTCCAGGTTGAAGGCGAGGCGGTGGAAGCGCTCCGGCAGCCGGGGCTTGAACTCCAGGGTGTCGCCGTGGTGACGCAGACCGCCGAAGCCCGCGACCAGGGCCATCCAGGTTCCGGCCAGGGAGGCGATGTGCAGGCCGTCCCGGGTGTTGTTCTCCAGGTCGCGCAGATCCATCAGCGCGGCCTCCACCAAGTAGTCGTAGGCGAGACCCGGATGGCCCGCCTCGGCCGCGATCACGGCCTGGCAGCAGGCGGACAGGGAGGAGTCGCGGACGGTGAGGGGCTCGTAGTAGGCGAAGTTGCGGGCCTTGTGCTCGTCGTCGAAGTAGGGGCTGCACTTGTACATGGCCAGCACCAGGTCGGCCTGCTTGACGACCTGCTTGCGGTAGATGTCGAAGTACGGGAAGTGCAGCATCAGCGGGTACTGGTCGGGGCGGGTGGTGGCGAAGTCCCAACGCTGGTAGCTGGTGAACCCGGCGTGCTGTTCATGGACGCCTAGTTCGTGGTTGTAGGGGATGTGCATGGCGCCGGCGGCGTCGCGCCAGGCGGCGCTCTCCTCGTCGTCGACCCCGAGGGCCTCGGCCTGCCGCGGGTGGCGCTCGACGACGTCCGCGGCCGCCAGCAGGTTCGTACGGGCCATCAGGTTGGTGTACGTGTTGTCGTCCGCGACGGCGCTGTACTCGTCGGGGCCCGTCACCCCGTCGATGTGGAACCCTCCCTGGTGGTCGTGGTGGCCCAGCGACCGCCACAGGCGCGCCGTCTCCACGAGCAGTTCGACCCCGGTGTCGCGTTCGAACGGCTTGTCGCCGGTGACGGCCGTGTAGTGCACGACGGCGTCGGCGATGTCGGCGTTGACGTGGAACGCGGCGGTCCCGGCAGGCCAGTACGCCGAGCCTTCCTCGCCCGCTATGGTCCGCCAGGGGAACGCCGCGCCGCCCAGGCCGAGTTGGGCCGCCCTCTCGCGGGCGGCGGGCAGTGTGTTCTGGCGCCAGCGCAGTGCCTCGGCCACGGCACCGGGTGCGGTGTAGGTGAGCAGCGGCAGTACGAAGGTCTCGGTGTCCCAGAACGCGTGGCCGTCGTATCCGGATCCGGTGAGCCCCTTCGCGGGTATCGCGCGCTGTTCGGCGCGGGCACCTGCCTGCAGGACGTGGAACAGCGCGAACCGTACCGCCTGCTGGATCTCCTCGTCGCCGTCCACCTCGACGTCCGCGCGGGCCCAGAAGTCGTCGAGATAGGCCCGCTGTTCGTCGACGAGGCCCTGCCAGCCGCCGTGCTGGGCCGACGCGAGCGCCGCGTCGGCCTGGGCGCGCAGAGCGGGCAGGGACCGGGTGCTCGACCAGCCGTAGGAGACGAGCTTCTCCACGTGCAGCTTCTGTCCGGGCTCCAGGACGGAGGTGACGGTGAGGCGGGCGACGTCGGCGGTGCTCTCGCCGCTCGTCGTGGTCGGTTCGGGGCCGGTGACGGCGTGGTCGGCGGCGGTGGCGACGCGCAGCCCGCTGCGCCGGGTGCGGTGCACCAGTCGCAGCCGCCCGCCCTGGGCAAAGTGCTCCTCACCTTCGAGCGGCGACTCCAGGACGATCGCGGCCCGGGGGTCTCCGTTGCGGCCCGGCAGTTGCTCGTTGGCGACGAGTTCCGACTGGACGACGACACGGACCCGGGAGTCGACGGCCTCCACCTCGTAACTGACAGCGGCTATCGCGCGCTGGGTGAAGGACACCAGCCGGGTGGAGCGCACACGGACCGTGTCGCCCGCCGGTGAGGTCCATTCGCAGCTCCGGGTGAGCAGACCGGTGCGCAGGTCGAGGACGCGCTCGTGGGAGCGCAGCCGTCCGTAGCGCAGGTCGAACGGCTCGTCGTCGACCAGCAGCCGGATCACCTTGCCGTTGGTGACGTTGATGACCGTCTGCCCGGACTCCGGGTAGCCGTATCCGGCTTCGGCGTAGGGCAGTGGGTGGACTTCGTGGACGCCGTTCAGGTAGGAGCCCGGAAGGCCGTGCGGTTCGCCTTCGTCGAGGTTGCCGCGCCAGCCGACATGGCCGTTGGACAGGGCGAACACGGACTCGCTCTGCGGCAGTACGTCGAGGTTGAGGACGTGCTCACGCAGGGCCCACGGCTCGACGGCGTACGACGTGTGAGTGATCACGCGCTCTCCCCCAGTTCCGCGAGATCCCGTACGACGATGTCCGCGCCGTGCGCGCGCAGGGCGGCTCCCTGGCCGACGCGGTCGACCCCGACGACGTACCCGAAGTGGCCCGAGCGGCCCGCGTCCATGCCGGCCAGCGCGTCCTCGAAGACGGCTGCCTGGGACGCGTCGGCTCCGAGGTCCCGCGCGGCTGCCAGGAAGGTGTCCGGCTTCGGCTTGCCCGGCAGTCTGCGCTCGGCTGCGACGACGCCGTCGATCCTGACCTCGAAGAGGGACTCGGCGCCCACCGCGCGCAGGATGTCCCGGCAGTTGGTGCTGGAGGAGACGACCGCGGTCCGCAGACCGCTCGCGCGGACCGCCTCGACATAGCGCAGTGTGCCGTCGTACGCCTCCACGCCGCCGCTGCGGATCAGTTCGAGGAGCAGGTTGTTCTTGCGGTTGCCAAGGCCTTGGACAGTCGGACTGTCCGGCGGGTCGTCGGGCGACCCCTCGGGCAGTTCGATTCCCCGCGAGGCGAGGAAGGCGCGGACGCCGTCGGCGCGCGGGCGTCCGTCCACGTGGTCGTTGTAGTCGGCGTCGGTGAAGGGACGGAACCCGTCGCCGTCACGTTGGTGGAGGAATTCGTCGAACGTCCGCTGCCAGGCGGCCGCGTGGACGACGGCGGTCTTGGTGATGACCCCGTCGAGATCGAAGAGGCAGGCCAGGATTTCTTTCGGAAGACCGAGCTGCTCTGTCATACGGTGCAGTGTGCCCCGAGGGGCCCCGGCCACGGGGTGGCGCACACCACACGGCCTCGGGGCGGTCGAGGTGCCCTAGGACTTCTTCAAGTCGGCCCGGTAGGTCCGGTAGAGCGCGGTGCCGTCGTCGCAGCGCCGTGGTGGGGTGCTGCACTTCGGGCAGCCGAGCAGGTGGTCGAAGTAGGCGCGATAGCTTTGGGGGGCGAGCGTGGGGCTCTGCTGCGACATGAAGTTTCTCCCCGTGTCCGGCCACTGCGGGCGCCAGATATTGACCAGAATTCAACAGCTGCATCAGCATAGGCCGAATTCACCGCGAAGAGGCCAAAGGCGATACCCGCCTGGCCGGAATCCACCTCCGGGCACGGATACTGGGGCCATGGGATTCGCCGTCTTCATGACCCTGCCCGGACTCGTCATCCTGCTGACGCTGCTGGCCTTCGTGGACCAACTGCTGCTGCGGGTGGGCCGGTCGGGCATGCTGCCCTGGCGGAACGGAGCGCGCCAGGGGCAGATATCCGCAACCGGGTTCGAGCAGCTCCACGCGAGTTTCTCGCCGGGCAAGCAGAACGAGCTCAAGGAGCGTCAGTCGGCGCTGGTGATGCGGGACGACGAGGAGGACGGGGCTCCGCCGAACCGGACGACCGTCGATCTGGACGGCGGGACGGCTGTCGTACGGATACTGCGGGCCGGCCGGTAGGAGGGTCCGTGACCTCGGACGAGCCGATGGCTTTCGACGACCTCCTGGGGCGTGCCGCGTCCCTCGTACGTCCTGGGCACCGCGCCCTCCTCGGCATCGCGGGCAGCCCGGGATCGGGCAAGACGACGCTCGCCGAGCGACTGGTCAAGGAACTGAACGGTGACGGGCCCGCCCGGGTCGCGCACGTGCCGATGGACGGGTTCCATCTCGCGGACGTCGAGTTGGACCGCCTGGGCCGCCGCGACCGCAAGGGTGCCCCCGACACGTTCGACGCGGCGGGGTACGCGGCGCTGCTGCGCCGGCTACGCGAGGACCAGGACGACCTGATCTACGCGCCCGGCTTCGAGCGCACCCTGGAACAGCCCATCGCGGGCGCCGTCCCCGTCCCCCGCACCGCCCGCCTGGTCATCACCGAGGGCAACTACCTGCTGCTCCGCGACGACGCGTGGACCCGGGTACGGTCGCAGCTGGACGAGGTCTGGTTCTGCGAGCTCGACGAGACCGAACGCGTACGCCGTCTCGTGGCCCGGCACGAGGAGTTCGGCAAGGACCACGACACGGCGGTCGCGTGGGTGCTCGGCACGGACCAGCGCAACGCCGACCTGGTCGCCGCCACGCGGGACCGCGCCGACCTGGTCGTCGGGGCTGCGGTCAGCGGGGACCGAGTTCCAGCTCCGGCTCCCCACGAGCATCGCCCGCGGGGTCCCCGATCAGGGCGGTGAACGCCTCGGTGCGGACGGTCAGTCCCGCGGGGGTGAGGTCGAAGACCGGGGTGAACGGGCCGCCGGGGCCGTAGCGCACGGCGAAGATGTGCAGGTCCTCCGGTGCGCCGGGAGCCGGTCCCGCTTCGAAGGCGGTGGAGGCGACGAGGTGGCGCCAGCCCTCGTCCGGGTTGCCGTAGCCGCGCGGGTCGGCCGCGAGGGCGAAGGCCGCCTGCTGCTGCGTCGTCTCCGCGCGGGCGTCGAAGTGGTCCACACTCTCCGTCGCCGGGTGGGTGAGGCGCAGGTCGCCGGCGGAGGTCACGTCGGCCTCAGCGGTCCTGCGCACCCGGTCGCCGTCGTCGGTGGCGTACGGCAGCCCGGCGAGCAGGTAGGGGGTTCCGTCCAGCCGTTCCACGGCGACGGTCATCCACAGGCTCGCGCCGTCCGTGACGTACAGGGATCGGACGTGGCGCAGGACGTGGTCGCGGCCGACGACGGGCTTGGTGACGAGTTTGGCCGTCAGCGCGTCGGTGCGCAGGTCGCGGACCCGGGTCTCGCCCATCGGGCGGCACAGCAGGAAACCGTCGGTGACCGGGCCGAAGCCGTGCTGGCGGTTGACGGCGGCGGGCAGGTAGTACGTGCCGCCCGCCTCGACGAGTGACGGGGTCATCCTGTCGTCGAAGGCCACCGAGACCGTGCCCGCGCGGAGTTGATGGCGTACGGGGTCCTTCGACGGCGTGCGGTGCCAGGGCGTGGTGTCCTGGATCTGCCAGACCAGCATGAAGGCGAAGTGGCCGTCGATGCCGCCGTCCCGCTGGACCGCGTGCCGGCCCCAGCGGGTGTCGCCCCGGTAGCGGCCGAGGTCGGCGCCGATGCGGTCGCCGAAGTAGCGCAGGCCGAGGACGGACTCGAACCCGGAGTGCTGTTCGCTGTAGCGCGGGCCGCCGTTGTCGAAGCCGCCGACGGTCAGGCGCGCGTCGAGGTAGCGGGCGAGCGCGTCACCGTCCTCGGCGAAGATCTCCTCGCCGCTGATCCGGTGGGCCTGGGCGAGGAAGGAGAGGGAGATCGGGCCGTAGTTGTTGTCGTAGGCGCCGCCGTGCTCCGGGGGCAGGAGGGCGCCCCGGTCTCGTACGCGATGGGCGCGGATCTCTTCGACGTACAGGCTGACCGCGTGCGAGCGGACCAACTCGCCTTCCCCCGACGGGAGATGGCGAGAGAGCATCAGTCCGCCGACGATGCAACCGATGGCCTGGTTGCCGGCCTCCTGCGGATTGAAGAAGGTCGCCTCCGTCAGCCAACGCCAGTAGCCGACCGCCGACTTCAGCAGCTCATCCCGCTGTTCGTCGTCGACGAGCCCGTCGGCCGTGTCCAGGACATTGACCGCCTGGAGCAGCGCCCACACCGTGCTCGGCCAGTCACCGATGGGATGCGCGCCCGCCTCCACCACGTAACGGGCGTACGGCAGACCGGAGTTGCGCACACTCAGGTTCGGGTAGCCGGGGTTGTCCTCGGTGAACACCCGCTCGTGGAGGTGAAAGGCGAGGCTGCGCCGGACGGCCTCCGGCAGGCGCGGGTCCTTCGTGCGCCGCCAGGCGAGCGCGAGCAGGGAGGTGATGCCCAGCGACGTGTCCCCGATGTCGTCCACGGCGGCGGGGTGTTCGAGGCTGCCTTCCGGCGTGAGCCGGGCGAGGGCCTCCTCGGTGACGGCGGCGAGGACGGCGTCGTACGCGGCGGGATCGTCCGGCAGATCGTGCAACGGACCGCGCTGGTGAGGGAGATGCACGTGTCAGCCCTTCATGCCGGAGGTCGCCAGGCCTTCGACCAGCCTCTTCTGGAAGACCAGGAAACAGATGAGCGTGGGCAGGAGGGCGAGTGTCGACATGGCGAACATCGCGCCGTACGAGGAGCCGCTCGTCTGGTCCATGAACAGGGTCAGGCCGAGGGGGACGGTGAACTTGTCGTTCTGCTGGAGGTAGACGAGCTGGTGGAGGAAGTCGTCGTACGTCCAGATGAAGGTGAAGATCGTGGTGGTGATCAGGGCCGGCTTCATCAGCGGCAGGATGATCTTCCAGTAGATCTGGAGGGGGTTGGCGCCGTCCATCATGGCCGCCTGGTCCAGCTCACGCGGGATGGAGCGGATGAACTGCACCATCAGGAAGATGAAGAAGGCGTCCGTGGCCAGGAACTTCGGCACGATGAGCGGCAGGTAGGTGTTGATCCAGGTCAGGTTGTAGAAGATCGTGTACTGCGGGATCAGGACGGCCTGCGTGGGCAGCATGAGCGTGCCGAGCATCAGGCCGAACCAGATCTTCTTGCCGCGGAACTCGAAGCGCGCGAAGGCGTAGGCGGCCAGCGAGCAGGAGATCACGTTGCCGATCACCGCGCCGATGGTGACGATCAGCGAGTTGGTGATGTAGAGGGAGAAGGAGTTGCCTGAGCCGCTCCAGCCCTCGGAGTAGTTCTCCGGGCGCAGCGCGTTCGGGATGAGTCCGGGGTGGGTGAAGATCTCGGTGTCGGGCTTGAAGGAGCTGCTGAGCATCCACAGCAGCGGGTACAGCATGACGACCGCGACGCCGATGAGCAGGGTGTGCATGTAGATACGGCGGGAGCCGGTGGCCGAACGCAGCTTCTGGAGCGGCGACTTCGGGGACTGGGCCGGGGTGATGGCGGACATGGGGTAGCGGACTCCTCGCTCAGTCGTCGTAGTGGACCCAGTAGCGGCTGGCGATGAAGTTGACCGCCGTGAAGCCGGCGATGACCAGGAACAACACCCAGGCCAGCGCGGAGGCGTACCCCATCTGAAGGTCGGTGAAGCCCTTCTTGTACAGGTACAGGGAGTACAGCATGGTCGAGTTGAGCGGCCCGCCCGAGCCGTTGCTGATCACGAAGGCGGGGGTGAACGTCTTGAACGCGTCGATGATCTGCAGGACGACGTTGAAGAACACGATCGGCGTCAGCAACGGCAGGGTGATCTTGAAGAACCGGGTGACGGGCGAGGCGCCGTCGATCGCGGCCGCCTCGTACACGTCCTTCGGCAGCTGCTTCAGGCCGGCCAGGAAGATGACCATCGGGGTGCCGAACTGCCAGACGGCGAGCAGGACGAGCGTGTAGAGCGCGGTGTCCGGGCTGGAGATCCAGTCCTGGCCCTTGATGCCGAACCAGGCCAGGAAGTCGTTGAAGAGGCCGTCGCCGCCGAAGACCTGCCGCCACACGATGGCGATGGCCACCGCGCCGCCGAGCAGCGACGGCAGATAGAAGGCGGCCCGGTAGAGCCCGATGCCCTTGAGGTCGCGGTTGAGCAGCATGGCCACGCCGAGCGCGAGCGCCAGCTTCAGCGGCACGGACACCACGACGTACACGAGCGTGGCGTGCACCGAGTCCCAGAAGACCGGGTCCTGGGTGAACATGCGCTCGTAGTTCTCGGTGCCGGTCCACTGCGGGGGTGTCAGCAGGTCGAAGTCGGTGAACGACAGGTACAGCGAGTCGAGCATCGGGTAGATCGTCAGCCCGAACAGGCCGATGAACCAGGGGGCCAGGAAGGCGTACGGCCACCAGCCTCCGCCCCGCCGTCTGGCGAGGCGGCGGCGCATGCGGTCGCGCTCCCGCTGGTCGGACGGGGTCGCCGGAACCGGCGGCTCCTTCACGACCTCGTCGGTCTTCGCGGTGGTCATACTCATCTCCCTGGCCCTCTCCCGGTGTTCGGTGGTGCGGCGGCGAGGCCGGCCTAGGCGCCCAGGATGCCGGGCGCCTGGTCGAAGAACTCGCTCAGCTGCGCCTTGATCGACTTCTTGCCGAAGGCGACGGCGAGGTTCGACTGGAACAGCAGGTCCCAGATCTGGTCGGCGCCCTGCGGCGGGGGCACCGGAGCGGGCAGGGCGTTGGTCGCCTTCCCGACGCGCTGGGAGATGTAGTCGGCGTTCGCCATGTTCAGCTTGTCCGTCTCGGTCAGGCCCGAGGCGATCAGGTTGCGCGCCTTCTCCGTCGGCGGGATGCCGCGCAGCAGCTGCATGTCCTTGATGGCCGTGTCGTCCTGCGCGAAGAACGACATGATCTTCACGGAGTCGGCGACCTTCTTGCTGGCCTTGGTGGCGCTCAGCAGGACACCGCCGTTGACGAAGTTGCCCTCGCGGGCGCCGGACCAGTCGCCCTGCGGGGTGGGCAGGAAGTCCAGCTGGGCGTCGGTGATGGAGCCGCCCGCGCCGTAGACACCGGAGTCGAAGGTGAACAGGGCCTTGCCGATGACGACCGCGTTCTTGGTGAGGTCGTTGTGCGCGGCGGAGGTGATCGCCGGCGGCGGGGAGGCGTTGAGCTTGCGCATCTCGGCCCAGAACTCCCACCACTCCTGGAGGGTGGCGGAGGTGAAGCCGAGCTTTGTGCCGTCGTCGGAGAAGAAGGTCTCGCCCTTCTCACGGGCGAAGATCTCGAAGCACTGGAGGGCGCCACCGCCACCGTCGTCGACGCCGTAGATCTTGCCGCCGCTCTTCTTGTAGACGTCCTGGGAGATCTTCTTCAGGTCGGCCCAGGTCCACTCGCGGTCCGGCAGCTTCAGGCCGAGGTCCTCCAGGCCGCTGCGGTTGACGGTGAGCTGGTTGACGCCGATGCCGGACGGGACGCCGTACAGCTTGCCGTCGACGGTGCCCGCCGCGAGAAGCGTCTTGGCGAAGCCCGTCAGGTCCAGGGTCTTGCCGACGTACTCGTCGATCGGGGCGAGGACACCCTTGCGGGCGTACTGAGCGACCAGCGCGGTGTCCATCTGGAGCAGGTCGGGGGCGCTGCCACCGGCGATGTTGGTGTTGAACTTGTCGAAGTACCCGTCGTATCCGGAGTAGGTCTCCTGGATCTTGATCTTCGGGTTCGACTTCTGGAACGTGGCGAGCGCCTTCTTGTAGGCGTTGTGCCGGTCGTCGCTGCCCCACCAGGTCATGGTCAGCTTGCTGCTCGTGGAGCCTGCCCCGGTACCTCCGGAGCAGGCGCTGAGCGCACTGCCGAGCGCGCCGGCGACGGCGAGCCCGCTCGCGGTGCGGAAGAGGGTTCTGCGCGAGATCTGGTGACCCACCGGGTCCTCCTTGATGTGCGTGACGGAATTCCCGGCCAGTCGCACGGCACGGGCTGAATTCTGTTCGGAAGGGCACCTTCCGGAGCGCGGCCTCGCCCGGCCGCGCCATCCTGACGGGTGGGGATCCCCGGCCGCCATGGCCGTCGTCACACGAGCACGCCCTCGCATGGCTGCCGTGCCTCTTGGTGCACGGGCGGGACGCTCACCCCAGGTCGACGTCCCGGCCGACCTAGAAAGCGCTTGTCCGGACATTGGCAGACTGAGTCGGAAGCCGTCAATCCTTCGTTCGCGCGGCATC
Source organism: Streptomyces sp. NBC_00554 (assembly GCF_041431135.1). NCBI lineage: Bacteria > Bacillati > Actinomycetota > Actinomycetes > Kitasatosporales > Streptomycetaceae > Streptomyces > Streptomyces sp. NBC_00554. The sequence goes on from NZ_CP107799.1 coordinate 637,785, forward strand.
GGTCACGGTTCGGACTCCCCGGGCGACCGCGAGCCGGGCGGCGCCCACGACCGTGCCCAGGTCTCCGACGGTGCTGCTGGTCACCTCGGTGGGCCAGCTGAGCCGGGCCAGCTCGGCGCGCACACCGGGCAGGAGCTGCGGATCCGCGCCCGTACTGCCGCCGAGCACGAGCAGCCCCGGGTCCAGTACTGCGGTCACGGCGGCGGCGAGCCGGCCGACGTCGACGGCATGGCGGTCGACGACCGTGCGGGCCGCGGGTCTGCCCTCACCGGCAAGGGCGAAGAGCCGCTCGGCGGTTCGCGGGCACGGCCCGTCGGCGTCCTGCCAGGCCTCGGCGGCCCGTCGCAGCAGGGAGCGGGCGCCGATGTACTCCTCCAGGGCCTCGTGGCGCGGATCCAGGCCGTCGTCCCACGGGTAGGGCAGCCGGGCGAGCTCACCGGCGGCTCCGTTCGCGCCGCGCAGCACCTGGCCCCCGATCACGACACCGAGGCCGATACCGACGCCGACCCGCAGATAGCCGAAGGTGTGACGGCCTCGGGCAGCGCCCTCGTGGAGTTCGGCGAGCGCCGCGCAGTTGACGTTGTTCTCCAGGTGCACCGGAACGCCGGGCGGCAGCGCCACGGCCACGGCGTCGAAGACGGGTCCGCCCTTGTCGGTCGCCGGCCGTGTTCCGTCACCCTCGCGTTCCGGCGGGGTGACGTCGCCGACCGCGACGACGATGGTGCGCAGCGGCGCGTCCGCGCCGAGCACCGCGAGGGCCTCATGGACTACCTCCACGGCCTCCGCGCGTGAGCCGGTTGCCTCGGCGAGCAGGGTGCCGTCCAGGCCGCAGCCACGGACCCGGGTGAGGGCGGGGCCGAGGTCGACGGCAAGCACCGTGCCGGCGGCCGGCCCGATCCTGTATACGGCGGCGTTGCGACCGGTGCCGCTGGAGGCCGTGCCGGAATGCGCGGCGAGCCGGACGCCCTCCAGTTCCGCGACGGCGGAGGACACCGTCGGTTTGGACAGGCCCGCCAGGCTCGCGAGCTGCGGCCGGGTCGCGGTGCCCGCCTGGGCCAGCACGGCGAACACGGCGCTCGCGCTCTCGGTCAGACGGGGGGTGTTCGCCACATCGAGTTCCACAGTTCCCCCAGAGGTCACGGGCCGCGATGCCGGGTGGATCGGCTCTGCCGGATGCGGCGATGGAAGGCGCCGGCGTCACGCACCCCCCGCGCGGAGCGGTCGAGTGGGCGACACCTCTTGACGCACTGTACTTCGTTAGTTAACTTCCTAACGAACGTCACGGTACTCGCCTGCCGTGTTCCACCAGAGGCCCGTCCCGGGGCTTCCCTAAGGCCTGTCTGGCAATTCCCGTCTGCCTCGCGACGCCATGCACGCACTCTCACCGCACCGGGCGCAGACCCAAGTACGTCCAGTACGAGGGTCTACGCCCGGCACGCCGAGAGCACGCACCTACTGCGACACGAACTGCTGCCGCAGCGGGCGCGAGGCCGCCCTCCGGGCGACGACGGGAATTGCCAGACAGGCCCTGGTTCCTCCACTTCCCTTCCTCCAGGCACGGTTCGCCCGCCGTCGCAGCACCGCGGAACGACGAAAGAGGATCCGTGCAGGAATCCGCATGCCTGGTCGTCGGTATCGACGTGGGCGGCACCAAGACGCATCTCCGCGCGCTCTCGGGCGACACCCTCGTGGCCGACCGCGTGCGCGCGAGCGGCGGCTGGCGGCCGCACGATCCCGTGGCCGCCGCCGGGTGGCTGGCCGCACTGCTCGCCGACACCCTTCCGGCGGGGGTGCGCCCCTCCGCGCTCGCCGTCGGCGGACACGACTGCGAGACCCCGCGCCAGTGCGCGCAGATACGTACCGCTCTCCAACTCCACTTCGACGCGCCCGCACTGGTCGTCGGCGATGCCCAACTCCTCGTCCCCGCCGCGGGCCTGGACAAGGGTGTGGGGCTGGTCGCGGGCACCGGTTCGGTGGCGGTGGGTCTGCTCGCCGACGGCAGCCCCGTGCAGGTCGGCGGCTGGGGCGCGGTACTGGGTGACGAGGGCGGCGCGGCCGGCCTCGTCCGCGAGGCGGTCCGGGCCGCATGGGCGGCGCACGACCGCGGCGAGGAGCCCGACGCGCTCGCGCTCGGCCTGCTGTCCGCGTTCGACGTCTCCGAAGTCCCCTTGCTCTGCGGGGCCCTTGAGCGCGCCACGGACATCTCCGCCGAGTGGGGCCGCCACGCGCCCGCCGTGTTCGCGGCGGCCGAGGCCGGATCGTTCCTCGCCCGCACGGTGATCGCCGAGGGCGGGCGGGCACTTGCCGCGCTCGTCGCGCGGCTCGCCGCACGCGGCGTGACCGTCGACGACGTCGTGGTCGCGGGCAGTACGGTCCTCGCCCAACCGTCGTTGTACGAGGCGTTCGTGTCCTCCCTGGCGACCGCCGTCCCAACGGCCCGGCCGAGGCCTCTGCGGGCGCCGCCGGTCGAGGGAGCCGTCGCGATGGCCCGTTCACTCGTCTGACACGTGCTGGTCGTCGTGCCTCCCCCGTTCCGACATTACTCATCAGTAGTTCTTCGCTGGTGCGCCCCAGTAAGCGCATTCAGCACACATGTGTATCCCGGCGCCCCACGAGCCGGCACCGATCGCACCGACTCGCCGGCCGCAGGGCCGAAGAACTCAAGAGAGGCAGCCCATGCCGTCCTCCGCCGGGAAGCAGTCCCCCGCATCGCTCACCGAACGCGCCGTGAACCGACGCGGATTCCTCAAGACCTCCCTGGGCGCCACGGCCGGCGTGGTGGCCGCGCCCACCCTGGCCACCTGGCTTGCTGCCACGGACGCGAAGGCCGCCACGGGCTCCACCGCGTTCGTCGACAGCTACACCACCAACGTCGTGGCCAACACGACGCCGGAGACCAACGCGGTCATCCGGATTCTCGGCGGCATGAGCAAGGTGTGGAAGACCGGCGGCGCCTGGAACACGGGCACACCGCTGAAGCCCGAGGTATTGCGCGCGAACATGCGCTACTGCGCCAGGATCACCGCCGCCCGCACCGAGGCACAGGCGAAGGAGGCATTCATCTATGACCGGCAGCACCAGAGTTACGCGATGATCGCCGGCCTCGGCCCGCTCGCCGACCTCTACAAGTCGGGCGCCAAGGCGGTCACTTCGATCACCAGCGCACCCGACGGCACTCCTTCGGGCAAGATCAGCGACGCCGTGCCCGCCGACGCGCCCGCCGGTTCCGCCCAGGGCGCGGGCTCCTACGACTCCGCGCTCGGCACGGTCGCCAAGCTGGTCGACACGGTGCGCGGCCCGTTCGCCTCCGGCAACCCGGCCAAGTACTCCTTCCAGTACCCGCGTCCGTGGCGCATGACGGAGGACAGCGAGGTCGTCGACACGGGCAAGGTCGACGCGCTCGGCTACCCCGTGTACGACTCCGACGTGGTCGTCGCCCCGCAGTTGCTGTGGCAGCGCAGCGCGACCACGGCCGACGACGGCGGCTTCCCCAGCGGGCACACCAACGCCTTCTACCTGGCGGCCCTGGCGTTCGCGTACGCCGTGCCGGAGCGGTTCCAGGAGCTGGTGGCACGTGCCTCCGAGCTCAGCCACACCCGGATCATGTCGGGCATGCACTCGCCCGTCGACGTGATGGGCGGCCGGACCATGGCCACCGCGCTGGCCGCCGCCACGCTGGCCGATCCGCAGTACGCGGCCCTCAAGGCCGCGGCGCGCGCCCAGGCCGCCGCGTACTTCCAGCAGCAGACCGGTACGACGGCTGACACGCTGTACGCCTACGCGCACTCGGCGGACGTCGAGACCGACAAGTACGCCGACCGGGACGCCAACTCCCGCGCGCTCACCCCGCGTCTGACGTACATCCTGACGCGGCACGGCCGCTCCGAGGACATCACCGTGCCCAAGGGCGCCGAGGTCCTCCTCGAGACACGGCTCCCCTACCTCGACGCGGCCCAGCGCCGCGAGGTGCTCCGTACGACCGCGCTGCCCTCCGGGTACGTCCTGCTCGACGGCGACGAGCAGTGGGGGCGCCTCAACCTCTTCGCCGCCGCCGACGGGTACGGGGCCTTCGACTCCGACGTGACCGTCACCCTGAACGCGGCCGACGGGGGCTTCGGTGCCGCGGACACCTGGCGCAACGACATCTCCGGGTGCGGAGGCCTCGTCAAGCGCGGCAGCGGCTCGCTGACTCTGACGGGAGCCAACCGTCACACGGGCGGCACGGTGCTGGAAGCGGGCACGCTGGCCGCCGGTTCCGCGGGCGCGCTGGGACACGGTGACGTCCGGGTGCAGGGCGGCACACTGCGGGCGACCACGGCCACGCGGGTGCGCGGCTCCTACACACAGGCGTCCGGCGCGACCCTGGACGTGACGCTCCGCGCGGGGCGGATACCCGCGCTCACGGTGGACCGGCGGGTCCTGCTCGGCGGGGAGAGTGTCCTCTCGCTCCGGCTGGACGCTTCCCGTCCGCCGGCCACGGGGACCACGGTTCCGGTGATCGCGGCGCCCTCTCTGCGGGGCCAGTTCGGTCGTATCGAGGTACAGGCGGACGGGTACCGGGCGGTGCCCGTGTACACGGCCGCGGGCCTGTCCGTACGGCTGACCAGGCGCTGATCTTTTGCCCGGGGAGGTGCGGTGACCGGCACCCACCTCCCCGAGCGTGATGTCCGATTTCCGCCAGCGCAGAGCCGCGTCCTGGCACACAGTGGAAGCGTGACGACCGACGACAGCAGGTACGAGGCGGTGTGCAGCCGCGATGGCCGGTTCGACGGTGAGTTCTTCTTCGCCGTGTCCACGACCGGGATCTACTGCCGCCCCAGTTGCCCGGCGACCACACCCAAGCGGCACAACGTGCGCTTCTTCCCGACCGCGGCCGCAGCGCAGGGCTCCGGGTTCCGGGCCTGCCGCCGCTGCCGCCCCGACGCGGTGCCCGGCTCGGCCGAGTGGAACGCCCGCGCTGATGTGGTGGGCCGTGCGATGCGGCTGATCGGCGACGGTGTCGTGGACCGCGAGGGCGTGGCCGGGCTCGCCGCGCGCCTGGGCTACAGCGCCCGGCAGGTACAGCGGCAGCTGAACGCCGAGGTGGGCGCCGGACCGATCGCGCTGGCGCGGGCGCAGCGGGCCCACACCGCGCGGATCCTGCTCCAGACCACGACCCTGCAGGCCGCCGAGATCGCCTTCGCGGCCGGCTTCGCCAGCGTGCGGCAGTTCAACGACACCGTCCGGGAGATCTACGCACTCACGCCCAGCGGGCTCCGCGCGGCGAAACCGGGGCGGTCCACACGCTACGGATCGGTCGGTACGGCGAACGGAGCGGGCGGGGTGCCCCTGCGGCTCGCCCACCGCGGCCCGTACGCGGCCGCCGAGGTGTTCGACCACCTGGGCGAGCGGGCCATCACGGGCGTCGAGGAGATCACCGGCGAACGCGGTGCGCGGACGTACCGACGGACCCTGCACCTGCCCCATGGCACGGGTGTCGCGGAGGTCGGCGAGGTGCTCGGCTCCGGCTGGCTCACGTGCCATCTGCACCTCGGCGATCTGCGCGACCTGACGACGGCGACCCAGCGCGTCCGGCGTCTGTTCGACCTGGACGCCGACCCGTACGCGGTCGGCGAGCGGCTGGGCGCCGATCCCGCGCTCGCGCCGCTGGTCGCGCTGCGCCCGGGGCTACGGGCCCCGGGTTCCGCCGATCCGCACGAGCTCGCCGTCCGCGCGGTACTCGGCCAGCAGGTCTCCGTGGCCGCCGGGCGGAAGCTCGGCAGCGCTCTGGTCGCCGCCTACGGGCAGCCTCTCGCCGTGCCCAGTGGCGGGCTCACGCATGTCTTCCCCACCGCCGACGCCCTGGCCGAGGCGTCACTCGGCGAGCTCGGCATGCCCGACGCGCGCCGCGACACCGTGCGTACGGTCGCCGGCGCGCTCGCCGACGGCACCGTGAGCCTCGACGCGGGCGCCGACCGCGACGAGGCCGAGAAGGCTCTGCTCGGCCTGCGCGGTGTCGGCCCCTGGACCGCCGGCTACATCCGGATGCGCGCCCTGGGCGACCCGGACGTACTCCTCACCGGCGACGTGGCGATCCGGGCCGGGATGCGCCACGCGGGCGCCGAGGCGGTCGACGCCGAAGCCTGGCGGCCCTGGCGGACGTACGCCATGCACTACTTCTGGAGCGCCGCCGCCGACCGGCGCCGACCCGCCGGGGCGTGACGTCCGAATCCCGCCGGCATCGGTGCCCGCGACACCTCATTGTTGGAGGTGGAAGAGATGGAAACGGAATCGGAAGAGAGGACATGACTGATGACGGTCTACACGACGATCGACAGCCCCCTGGGTGAACTCCTGCTCGTGGGCGAGGAGTCGGCCACGGCGAAGGGCGGCACGGCGCTCGCCTCGCTGTCGATGCCCGGCCAGAAATCCGGTGCGGTCGTCCAGGATGGCTGGGTCGAGGACGCGGACGCGTTCGTGGAGATCGTCTCCCAGCTGCGCTCCTATTTCGACGGCAGGCTGACCCACTTCGACATCGAGTACGTCGGCGGCGGCAGCGAGTTCCAGCAGCGGGTGTGGAAGGCCCTCGAGGTCATCCCGTACGGGACCACCCTCAGCTACGGCGAGATCGCCGCGCAGATCGGCGCGTCGAGAGCTGCGGTGCGTGCCGTGGGTACGGCGATCGGCGCGAATCCGCTCCTTGTCGTGCGCCCCTGCCACCGCGTGATCGGCGCGAACGGCGCGCTCACCGGCTACGCGGGCGGGCTGGAGCGCAAGCAGCGGCTCCTGGAGCTGGAGAACGTGCTTCCGGCCGCTCTCCCGTCGTCATGACCGGCACAAGGCGGGCGGCGGTAGTGCACCCGGTCAGCCGCGTGGCAGATCGCGTCGGGGCCGGTGACTGGGACGCGTTGGCCGCCGAGCTCGACGAACACGGCAGCGCGCTCACCGGTCCGTTGCTGTCGCCCGACGAGTGCCACGAGATCGCCGCCCTGTACGACGACACCGACCGCTTCCGTACGACCGTCGACATGGCCAGGCACCGCTTCGGCTCCGGCCAGTACCGCTACTTCACCCACGAACTGCCGGTTGCAGTAAGGGAGTTGCGCGAGGCGTTCTACCCGCGTCTGCTGCCGATCGCCCGCGACTGGGCCGGCAGGCTCGGACAACCGGCGCCCTGGCCCGACCGCCTGGAGGAGTGGGTGGCGATGTGCCATGCGGCCGGGCAGGCCAAGTCCGCGCAGATCCTGCTGCGTTACGGGCCCGGCGACTGGAACGCCCTGCACCGCGACGTGTTCGGCGAGATGCTCTTCCCGCTCCAGGTCGTCGTCGGCCTCGACGCCCCCGGAGTGGACTTCACCGGCGGCGAGTTCATCATGACGGAGCAGCGTCCGCGTGCGCAGTCCCGCGCTTCCTCCACGACCCTGCCGCAGGGGCACGGCCTGGTCTTCACGACCCGCGACCGGCCGGTGGCCTCCAAGCGCGGCTGGTCGACCGGCCCGATGCGGCACGGGGTGAGCACCGTCCGCTCCGGGCGCCGTCACACGCTGGGCCTCGTCTTCCACGACGCCGCCTGACCTCACCTTTCGGCTCGGCCGCGAATCCGGCTCGCGGCTTGCGAACGCGGTGTTTCCGTTCTGCGAACAGGCAGCCGCAGCCGAAGACATGGGCTGACCGCCGGTGTGAGCATGTGCGCATGCTCCAGGGAGAAGATCACGCGGCCGGGCTCTCAGCCCACACCCGTTCACAAGGAACCGTCATACCCCTGCCGCCCACAACTGTCCGCTGGGTGACCGAGGACTGGGACGCCCCGGCTCCGGCCCTGCTCCGCGAACAGATGTCCGCCGAGCTGGCGCCGCGCTACGCACCGGTCGCCCACCGCCGTGTACGCCCGCCCCAGCCGACGGCCGAGGAGATCGTCGTCACCTGGGTCGCGTACGCGGACGGCGTCCCGGTGGCCACCGCCTCGCTGCGCAGGCTGCCCGACCGGCACGAGGTGAAGCGGGTGTTCGTCCATCCCGGTCACCGCGGCCGGGGTCTCGCCCGAGCGGCGCTCCGGGCGGTGGAGTCTTCCGCGCTCGGGCTCGGTGTCGGGCGGTTGTGGCTGCAGACGGGCGAGTTCCAGCCGGAGGCCCAGGCGCTCTACGCACGGGAGGGCTGGCAGCGGGTGCGGCCGTACGCTCCGTACGACCGCAACCCGTTCAGCATCTGCTTCACCAAAACGCTGCAGCCTCTGTCCCGTTGACGTGCACGCGGACCCCGCAGCCTGGGGCCCGCGTCACCTGCGCTGCCACTCCTTGGCCAGCAGCTCGTAGGAGCGCACCCGGTCGGCATGGCCGTGGGTGATGGTGGTGATCAGCAACTCGTCGGCGGCGGTGGCTTCCTGGAGTTGTTCCAGCTGGTCGGCGACCCGGCCCGGGGAGCCCACGAACTGGGTGTCGAGGCGGTCCTGGACCAGCGCCCGGTCCGCTTCGGTCCAGACGTGGGCGCGGGCCTCGTCGGGGGTGGGGAACTCGATCGCGCCCTCCGCCGTGCGGATGCTGCGAACCCAGGGGCCGTAGCCGGCGGCGAGTTCGCGGGCGGTGTCGTCGTCCTCGGCGACAACGACATCGGCGGAGACGCTGACATAGGGCTTGTCGAGTACGTCGGAGGGCTGGAACGCGGCACGGTAACCTTCCGCCGCCTCCAGTACCGTCGCCGGGCTGACGTGGTAGTTCGCCGCGAACCGCAGGCCGTTCCGGCCCGCGACGTCGGCGCTCAGTCCCCCACTGCTGCCCAGGATCCACACCTGTACGTCGGCGCCCTCGCCGGGGACGGCATGCGCCTCGATGCCGTCCGCGGAGCGGTAGGTGCCCGCCAGCAGCGCGAGGACGTCGTCGATCTGCTCGCCGTAGTCCTGCGACTCGGCGTTCGGCTGCTGGAGCAGCTTGCGCTGGAGCGCGATGCGGGGTGAGCCGAGCAGGTACTCGAAGGAGAACCGCGGTGGGATCCGCAGCCCGTTCGGGGCAAGGCCGTCGACGACCGGGGTGGCGGTCGGCAGCGGCGTGGCGGGCCCACCGGGCGGGCGCCCGCCGGAGCGACCGAGCCCCAGATCGAGGCGCCCGGGGTACAGCGCGTCGATCAGCCCGAACTCCTCGACCGTGGAGAGCGCGGTGCGGTGACCGAGCTGTACGGCCCCGGAGCCGAGCCGGATCGTCGAGGTCGCGGAGGCGGTCAGGGCGAGGACGACCGCCGGTGAGGTGCCGGCCACGCCCGGGTTGAGATGGTGCTCGGCGAACCAGTAGCGGGCGTACCCGAATTGCTCGGTCCGCCGGGCCAGGTCGATGGAGTTTCGCAGCGCGTCGGCGGCGGTGGAGCCGGACGGGATCGGGACGAGGTCGAGTACGCCGAGGGGGATGTCGGACATGGGAATCGGTCCTCCTCAGCGGTCGACGGGCTCAGGGACGGACGCGCGCTCTGGTGCATCCGTGACCGGCGGACCGGACGTCGCCGCCGACGGCTCGGCGAACACCGGCCCCCACGCGAACGGCGGGTCCGCAATCTCCCGCCGCAGCACGGGCGCGATGTCGGACTGGAAGAGTTCGAGTGAGGCGCGATGCTGGGCACCGGTCAGCCCGCTCGCGTCCGCGTGCAGGTGCAGCACGGTGTGCCCGAACTGCTCGTGGTAGCGGTGCACCTTCTCGATCACCTGCTGCGGGCTGCCGATGAGCGCCGAGCTGCGCTCCACGAAGTCCTCCAGGGTCGGGAACACGGGCTCCAGGCCCAGCCTCTTCTGGAATGCCAACTGCCCCTCGAAGACCGGCCGGTAGGCGGCGATCGCCTCCTGCGACGTACGGGCCGCGTAGTAGCCCGCCGTCCCGGCGCCGACCGCGATCCTCGCCGGATCGTGGCCGTGGAACTCCCAGCGCTCACGGTAGTAGCGGATCAACTCGGCATACGGCTCGATGGGGTTGGTGACGTTCGCCGAGAACAGCGGGTCGCCGTAGCGAGCGGCGAGATCCACCGACTCCTTGCTGGTCGCGCTGCCGTGCCAGACCCGGATCGGCTGCTGGAACGGCCGGGGCCACACCTCCGCCTCGCTGAGCTCGGGGCGGAAGCGGGTCGCGGCGGTCACCTTGTCCTGCCGCCAGAGCTGCCGGAACACCTCGTAACTCTCGGCGTTGCGGTCCCACTGGTCCTCGGGCGTGACGTGGAACAGCTCCCGCTGGGCGGTGCCGTTGCCCTTGCCGATGATCAACTCCAGCCGTCCGCCGGAGAGATGGTCCAGGGTCGCGTAGTCCTCGTACGCGCGCACCGGGTCGAGGAGGCTGAGCGTGGTGACCGCGGTGAACAGCCGGATCCGGGAGGTGAGCGCGGCGATGTGGCTGAGGACGACGGGCGGCGAGGAGGAGATGAACGGCCGCTCGTGCCGCTCCCCCACACCGAAGCCGTCGAAGCCCAACTCCTCGGCAAGGAGCGCGTTGTCGATGACCTCCCGGAAACGCTCGTTGGTCGGTTTCTTCAGGCCGGTCACCGGGTCCGGCGCGTGCACGATCAGGGTGATGGCGAGGAACTTCATGACGCGGCTCGTTCGGCCGGCGCCTCGGCGTCGGGGTGGGCCAGGCCGAGGTGGTCGCGCAGGGTGGTGCCCTCGTACTCCGTGCGGAAGACACCGCGCTCCTGGAGCAGCGGGACTACGGTGTCGGCGAAGCCGTCGAGGCCGCCCGGCGTGATGTGCGGGACGAGGATGAAGCCGTCGCTCGCGTCCGCCTGGACGAAGTCGTTGATGGTCTCGGCGACGGTGGCCGGGGAGCCGATGAACGCCTGGCGGTTGCCTGTCTCGATGACGAGATCGCGGATGGACCACTTGTTGGCGGCCGCGCGCTCCCGCCACTCGCGGGCGGTGGCCAGCGGGTCGCGGTACATCCGCACCTGGGCGCGCCCCCGGGCGATGGTGTGCTCGCCGAGGTCCGGATCGATGTCGGGAAGCGGGCCTTCCGGGTCGTACGCGGACAGGTCGCGGTTCCACACGAACTCGAGGTGCTTGATGGCGGTGGCGCCGCTCACCTGCAGGCGCCGCACCTCGCGGGAGATCTCCTCCGCCTCGGCGTCCGTGTCACCGAGGACGAAGGTCGCGGCGGGCAGGATCAGCAGCTGGTCGTGGGTGCGGCCGTGGCGGGCCAGGCGCCCCTTGACGTCCGTGTAGAACGCCTGTCCTTCCTTGAGAGTGCTGTACCGGCTGAAGATCGCGTCCGCGCCGGCGGCGGCGAACTCGCGTCCATCCTCGGAGTCTCCGGCCTGGAAGACGACCGGGCGGCCCTGCGGACTGCGCGGCACGTTGAACTGCCCCTCGATGTCGAAGTGCTGTCCCTTGTGCACGAAGGCCCCGGCCTTCGCGTCCCGCAGGAAGGTGCCGCTCGCCTGGTCGGCGACGATCTCGTCCCCGTGCCAGGAGTCGAACAGTTCATTGGCGGTGGCCAGGAACTCCTTGGCCCTGGAGTACCGCTCCTCCTGCGGGAGGAAGCCGCCGCGGCGGAAGTTCTCGCCGGTGAAGGCGTCCCAGGAGGTGACGACGTTCCAGGCGGCGCGCCCGCCGGAGAGGTGGTCGAGGCTCGCGAACTGGCGGGCCACCTCGTAGGGCTCGTTGAACGTGGAGTTGATGGTGCCGGTCAGGCCGAGGTGTTCGGTGACGGCGGCGAGCGCGCTGAGGACGGTGAAGGTGTCGGGCCGTCCGACGACGTCCAAGTCGTAGATCTTGCCGCCCTGTTCACGCAGCCGCAGGCCTTCGGCGAGGAACAGGAAGTCGAACTTGGCGCGTTCGGCGGTCCGCGCGAAGTGCGCGAAGGAGCTGAACTCGATGTGGCTGCCGGCCTCGGGGTCGCTCCACACGGTGGTGTTGTTGACGCCGGGGAAGTGCGCCGCGAGGTGGATCTGCTTGAGCGGCTTGCTCGTTGACTTGCTCATGAGTTGGGTCCCTCCGGCTCAGGCGTGGGCGGCGGCGTAGCGGTTGGCGGGGCGGGCGAGGCCCAGCAGTCCGCGCAGGGTGTCGGCCTCGTACGAGTGCCGGAAGGCGTCGCGGCGCTGGAGTTCGGGTACCAGTCCCCGGGTGATCGCCGGGAGGTCGTGGCCGGCGACGGCGGGACGCAGCCGGAAGCCGGTCAGTCCGGCCTGCTGCAACTCCTGGAGCAGGTCGGCGAGTTGCACAGGGGTACCCGTGAACACCTTCGCGTCGCTGGTGTACGGGTAGCCCGCGAGGGCATCGAGACGCTCCTTACGGGCCACGGCCGCGGCGGGGTCGTTGTCCAGGAACACCACCAGGTCACCGAAGAGGTGCAACGGCTCCTCGGCGCGTCCGGCCGCTTCCTGTTCGGTGCGGACCGCGGCGACGATGGCACGCGCCTCATCGACGTCGTGCGGAGTGACGTATCCGATGTCGGTGCTGCGACCGAGCAGCCGGAAGGGCGCGCCCGTCGTGGACTCATGGGCCAGTGCGGTGACCAGGGGCTGACCCTGCGGCGGACGGGGCGTGATCGAGGGGCCCTTGACGCTGAAGTACTTGCCCTCGAAGTCGATGTAGTGCAGTTTGTCGCGGTCGACGAAGCGGCCGGTGGCGACGTCCCGGATCTCCGCGTCGTCCTCCCAGCTGTCCCACAGCCGGCGCACCGCCTCAACGTAGTCGGCGGCCTCGTCGAAGAGGTCGACGATCAACTCCCGCAGGGCCGGGGTCTCCAGGTCCTCGATACGGAGCTTCGGGAACGAACGGCGTCCGAAGTGCGCGGCCTCGTGTCGCCGCGCGGACGCCTGGACCCGCAGTCCCGCGCGGCCGGTGCTCACATAGTCGAGGGTGGCGATGGCCTTGGAGATATGGAACGGCTCCGTGTGTGTGGCCACCACGGTCGGCACCAGTCCTATATGGCTGGTCAACGGCGCGACGCGGGCGGCGATGAGGACGGCGTCGAGTCGGCCGCGTACCTGGTCGGTGCGTCCGTCCGGTTCGCTTAGGCGCGCGGACTGGGGGCCGAGCCCGTCCTCGATGGTCACGAAGTCCAGCAGGCCGCGTTCGGCCTCGCTGACCAGATCGGTCCAGTACGAGGCGGTGAACAGTTCGTCGGGGCGGGCCACCGGTTCGCGCCAGGCGGCCGGGTGCCAGCCCGCGCTGTCGAGAGCGACGGCGAGGTGCAGTGCGGCGGAAGAAGGGGAGGAGGGAGGGGTGGGAGAGGGCAGCGAGGATGACGACGACACGACTGGGTGCCTTCCTGATCGACCGTATGAGATCACCGGGCCCTCGGGATCGGAGGGTGCGGCGGCGAGGTGACAGGTCAGGGACGACAGAGCGCGCCGGCCACGCGCTGAAGGTCGATGTGCGGCCGGGAGTACAGGTGCACGCGGCGGCGCGGGGCGAGAACCATGACACGGAGGCGGGGCACAGTCTGCACGTCCGTCACCTCCGCCCTTTCGGCTCGGCGGACTGGAGACCGCCGGCGTCGCGCTTGCGGAACCCGGGACGGGCACCGCCTGGTCGTCACCTGGAGCACCCCGCCGCGAAGGAGGGTTGCCGGTCAGCAAGCCAGGGCTTGACGCTGACGCTCATAACCTGCTGGGGACGTTACGGGAGGCCACAGCGGTGCGCAATGCCCGGAGATCATGGTCGTTCTCACATCGCCGTGCCTCCCCGGAAGGGTCAACCACCCTGCCGCGCAATCTGTTCCACCCCGCGACGCCGGCCTGAGGCGCGCCCGGTGACCACCTGGTGAGACTGCGCCGGAGGCCTTCTTGACGGCCTCACGGAGCGCACCGACACTGACGAGGACGGTCACGATTGTCAGCGCCCCTCGGGCAGGTTTCCTCTGCCCGTACGGTTATCGGCCCCGGCCCGCTGGCAGGCAACCCTTCCACCGCGACGGGGTGCCCCGGGTGACGACCGGGTTCCGCCGGTGCGGCGGGACAAGCGTGGTCTCGCGTCTCGCGAGCCCCGAGTGTGGGACCGGTGGGAATGACCAAGAGCGGTTTGACGAGGCGCCTGCACATCGATCTGTTGCGGGTCTCCAGCGCCTACTAGTCCGAGCGGTACGGACCGGTACGCAGCGCAGTCACTCCGTTCCGCCGCGGTGCCCACAAGGCGACCGTGGCCTCCTCGTCCCAGGGAGAGTCATGTCCGAGACCCTGTCCTCGCACGTCTCAAACACCGGAACGTCCCGCGTGTGTACCCCAACCACGTGCGCCCCCAGCCCACTTGACGCGATCCCGCACCCCCGGATCACCGCCACGCCCGCCACGCGCCAGCACCGCTTCCGCAGCCGCATCGGCGTCGGTCTCGCCGGCGGCTTCTACCCGGCCCCGCACCGCTACGAGTTGTATCTGTCCGCGCACTGTCCCCTCTCGCTGCGCGTCTCCATCACGCTCGACCTGCTGGGCCTCAAGGACTCCGTCGCCACCACGCTCCTGGCGCTCCCCGCCGACACTCCCCGCGCGTTCTCCTCGTTGCGCAGCGCGTACGAGGCAACCTGGCACCACTACGACGGTCCGCTGACCGCGCCCGCGCTGTGCGACCGGTGGAGCGGACGCGTCGTCAGCAATCACACGCCCGATATCCTGCGCGACCTCGCCGACCTCCTCACCGACCGGGCCGGATCCTGCCACTGCCCGCTTCGCCCGTCGGCCCTCGCCGCCGACATCGACGCCCTGCGCGACCTCCTCGACCGGGATGTCACCCCCGGCGCGCCGCCGGAGAGGCGGTCGACGGCCCTCGACCTGCTGGACCGTCAACTCGCCTCCGGCCCCTATGCGTTGGGCGAAGAACTCACCGCGGCGGATGTGGACCTCTGGGTCGCCCTCGCCCCTCTCGAAGCGGCCGGCGACCTGTCCTCGTACGCATTCCTCCAGGACTATGTGCGACGCCTCGACGCCCACCCGGCCTTCCGACGGCATCTGTGATCGGACTGCCGGGCAGGGCCTCTCGTCACGTACGGGATTCCAGGGCGGCCCGGGTGTCGTTGCCGTAGACGCCCGTCTCGTCGCCCCGGATCCCGTACCAGAGCTGGAAGCGGGCCACGGCGGCGGTGAGCGTGGGGTCGTAGGTGCCGCTCGTGGTGCCGTCGGCGTACACGTCCGGAATGTCGAGGAGCCGCTGCTGGAGCTCCGTCACCTCCGTGCCGCTGTCTCCCTCCCGAAGGGTGCCCGCGCCGTCCGGGTCGGCGGCTCCGGAAGGGGCCTGGGCGACGGGTGCCGTGGCGGACGGGACGGCACCGGACTGCGATTCGGCGTCCGCGTCGCCGCCGGGCAGCAGAAGTGCCAGGGCGAATCCGGTCAGTGCGGCTGCCGCCACTCCGACGACCACCGCGGCTCGGCGCAGACCCTTGTCGCGCCCGTCGTCATGCCTGAATTCACGCCCAAGCGGTGCGGCGCCCTTGGCCTCCGCCCCAGCGGCGTAGTCCTCGCCGACCAGGACGGGCGGCAGTTCCTCCGTCTCGCCCTCCTGCGCCCGAGGTAAGGCGATCGACTCGTATCTTTCCTCCACGTCCGCGCTCTGCTGGTCCTCACGGAACTCCCTCAGCAGTTCGGCGAGGGCCTCCGTCCGGCGGCGGCGCTGGACATACGTGGGTTCGAGCGCCGGGCGGCGCACAGGCTGCCCCCCGCGTTCGGGCGGTGTCGACACACTGCTCTCCTTCCGTGCGCGCGGTCTCCCGCCATCCCCGTGAAGAGATACGGAGGCACCGGCTCGGGAGTTCAGCCGAACACCACATCACCGCAAGCGATCGATACGCTCAATTCATCAACAGGTATTGAGCGTTTGAGCGATCCCGTGCTAGAAACCGCCGTCATGACGACTCGTTGGTCACGCCGTGGTTTCCTCGCCGCCGGCAGCGGTACCGCCCTCGCGCTCGGGGTGCACACCACCGCCGGCGCCGCTCCCCTCACCTCCACCGAGATCTCCGCCGCCGCGGACGAGTTCGCGAGCCTGCGCGCGAAATGGCGCACCCTGATCCTCGGCGAGGGCTTCAGCCCCACAGCCGAACCCTTCAAGACCCGGCTCAGCGAACTGGGCACCACCGTAGGCCAGTTGCAGGCCACCATGGCGCCCACGTCCGGCTCACTGTGGCCGGACCTCGGCTACGCCGATCCTGAACCGGACACCGACCAGGAGTCGTACGGCTACTCCGGCAACCTCAACGCCAGTTACAACCGGCTCAACACGCTCGCCCAGGCGTACACGCAGCAGGGCACCGGACTCACCGGCGACACCGGTCTCAGGGACGACATCCTCACCGGGCTCGACCACCTCTACTCCGAGGTCTACAACGAGACCCAGGTCCGCTACGGCAACTGGTACAGCTGGCAGATCGGCGCGCCGCAGGCGCTGCTCGACGTGTGCGTCCTGATGTACGACCAGTTGTCGGCCGCGCAGCTCACCGACTACCTCAACGCGGTGGACCACTTCGTACCGGACTCGGCGGTCTCCTCCTACACCGGCACGAGCACCGGCGCCAACCGGGTCGACCTGTGCCGGGTCCTTGCGCTGCGGGGCGTCGTCGGCGCGAGCTCCGCGAAGGTCGCGCTGGCCCGGGACGCGCTCTCCCCCGTCTTCCCTTACGTGAGCGGCGGGGACGGGCTCTACACCGACGGCTCGTTCATCCAGCACACCACCGTGCCCTACACCGGTTCCTACGGTTCGGTGATGCTGGGCGGCCTCGGCATGCTCTTCGCGCTGCTCACCGGATCCACCTGGGAAGTCACCGACTCCAACCGGCAGATCGTCTTCGACGCGGTGGAGAACGCCTGGGCGCCCTTCCTCTACAACGGGCTCGTCATGGACGGCGTCTCCGGGCGGGCGGTCAGCCGCGGTCTGTCCGCGTCCGACGCCAAGCAGATCCAGCAGGACGACCATCTGCGCGGCCATCCGATCCTCGCCGCGATCGTGCTGCTCGGGCAGGGCGCGAGCAACACGGAGAACGCCCGGTGGCGTGGCCTGGTGAAGGGCTGGATGCAGCGCGACTACTACAGCCCGCCCATGAGCAACCCCTCCATCGGGCTCACAAGTCTCGCCCGCCTCAAGGGAGTTCAGGACGACACCACGGTCTCCGCCGTCGCCGAGCCCACCGGGCACCGGCTGTTCACCAACATGTCCCGGGCCACGCACCGCCGCCCCGGCTGGGCCGCGTCGATCAGCATGGCCGACCGCCGGATCACGTACTACGAGACCGGCAACGGAGAGAACCTGCACGGCTGGCACACCGGTTCCGGAATGCTCTATTGGTGGGGCGACACGTTCGGCAACGGCCAGTACAGCGACGCCTTCTGGCCCACCGTCGACCCCTACCGGCTGCCCGGCACCACCGCCTCGCGCAAGGTGCTCGCGGACGCGGCGGGCGGTGACTGGGGCGCCTCCCTGCCGGACGTGAACTGGGTCGGCGGCGCCACGGACGGTCAGCGGGCCGCGATCGGCCAGTACCTCAAGGGCCTGCAGAGCACCCTGCTGGCGAAGAAGTCGTGGTTCTGCCTGGACGACTCGATCGTCTGTCTCGGCGCCGGCATCAAATGCACGGACGGTACGGCGGTCGAGTCGACGATCGAGAACCGCAACCTCGGGCCCACCGGCAGCACCCCCTTCCAGGTCGACGGCGTCACCAAGCCGGCCAGCTACCCGTGGTCGGAGACGCTCACCGGCGCGACGTGGGCGCACATCGGCGGGCACGGAGGGTACGTCTTCCCCGGCGGAGCGACCTTCACGGCGCTGCGCGACGCCCGCGACGGCAAGTGGAGCGCCATCAACACGGGTGGCGCCACCACGGTCCTGAACCGCAAGTACCTGACGATGTACGTCGACCACGGCACCAACCCGACCGGCGGCTCGTACGCCTATCTGCTCATGCCGGGCGCGACCGCCGCCCAGACGCAGACGCGTGCCGCCGCCACGAGCTGGCTGACCGTCCTCGCCAACACGGACAGCCAGCAGGGCGTCAGCGTCCCCTCACTCGGCTTCACCGGGGTCAACTTCTGGTTCGGCGGTACGGTCGGCGATCTCACCGCGAGCAATCCGTGCGCCGTGATGATCAGCGAGAAGAGCGACGGCACGGCGGTCATCTGCGTCAGCGACCCGATGCGCATGCAGACCGGCCTCACCCTCACCTGGAACAGGGCCGTCGCCTCGGTGACCGCCAAGCCGTCGACCGTCACCTCGGCGACCACGGGCTCCGCCCTGACGCTCACCTTCGGCAACCTCAGCACCACCGCGGGCGTCACCCAGAAGATCACCGTCAAGCTCGGCTGAAAGACCGCCCGTCGAGAGTCCAGTGCCGGTCGGCGGAGCAGCCCAGGGACGCGAACACCTGGGCTGCGACGTCGACATGGCGCACCTGTGGGGGCGCGGAGGTGATGCCGGGGCCGTCGGCGATGAGCCAGGCCGTGCGTTCCTCCACGGAACGGCCGCCGTGCCCGCCCGCGTCGACATGGCCGTGGTCGGTCACGACGAGCACCGTCCACCTTTCGCCGTCGTACGCGGGCCGGGAGCGCACGGCGTCCAGCAGGCGTCCCACGCGTTCGTCGGCGCGCAGCACCGCCTCCTTGTACGCGGCTCCGCAGCCGAGGACGTGCGCGGTCTCGTCGGGAGCGCCGAGGTAGACGAAGGACGCGTCGATGTCGTCGCGCGCGAGGACTCCTGCCGCCTCCTCGGTGATCCGTTCGTCGCACTGCTCCCATGCCGCAGGGGTGTCCTCGGCCGGGGCGATGTACGCGGACCTGGACGGGGCCCTGAACAGCGGTCCTCCGTCGCGGACCTGCATGAGCGGCTGCCAGCCGGCGGCGACGAAGGTGCGGCGGCCGTCCTGCCGGGCGAGGCGGGTGGCGAAGTCGGGGAAGACGTCGAGGCGGTGGCCGGTGAAGTCGTTGCTCCACACGCCGTGCTTGTCGACGCCCACTCCGGTGACGACGGTCGCCCAGCAGGGGCCGGACATAGTGGGCGTGCGCGCGTCTACCTCGACCGGCGTGAGGAAGCCGTCGGCCGCGAGGGCGTCCAGGTGCGGGGTGGGCAGCCGGCGCAGCACATCGAGGCGTACGCCGTCGATGCCGACGACCAGGACATGGTCGGCCATGTGGTGCTCCTGTTCAGGCCGAGCGGGTCAGCTCGTCCGGGCCGACTCCGTAGGTGAACGGGAGGCCTTGGGCGTAGCGCCGCACCTCGTCGACGGCCCAGTGCGTCATACGGCCGAGTTCGTTGCCGAGGGAGCCCGCGATGTGCGGGGTGAGCAGCACGTTGGGGAGCGTGTAGAGCGGGGAAGCGGCGGGGGGTACGTCCGGTTCGGTCACGTCCAGAACGGCGTGAACGCGCCCGGAGACGAGGCGCTCGATGAGCGCGTCGGTGTCGACCAGGGAGCCGCGCGCCGTGTTGATGAGCGTCGCGCCGTCCTGGAGGAGGGCGAGCCGGCGCGCGTCGAACATGTGCCGTGTTTCGGGGAGTTGGGGTGCGTGGATGGTGACCACGTGGCTGCGCCGGACGAGTTCGTCGAGGTCGACTAGGTCGACGCCGAGGGCTCGGGCCTCGTTCCGGTCCAGGTAGGGGTCGTAGAGGAGGACGTCGAGGTCGAGCGGGCGGAGCAGTTCGGCGACGCGGCGTCCGATGCGGGAGGCGCCGACGATGCCGACGGTGCGGTGGTAGTTGCCGTATCCGGTGAAGTACGGGAGGAGCGCGGGCTGTTCGCGTGCCTGGGTGTAGGCGCGGGCGGCATCCAGGACCCGTTTGTTCGCGAAGAGGATGGCGGCAAGGGTGAACTCCGCGACGGGGAGGGCGTTGGCGGCTGCCGCGGAGGAGACGGCGATACCGCGCTCCCAGACGGATTCGGTGACGTGGTGCTTGATGGAACCTGCCGCGTGGATGACGGCCCGCAGCCGGGGCATACGGCGCAGCGCTTCCTCGGTGAGCAGCGGGGCGCCCCAGTGGGTGAAGAGGACCTCGGTGTCGGCCAGGACGGCGGGATCCGCGCGGGTGAAGTCCGTGATGTGCAGCGAGGTGTCCACCGAGGCGACATGTCGCAGCCGGTCGAAGGCGGCGTCGGCGAGCAGGGAACCGTGGATCTCGCTGCCCATGGCAAGGACGGTGCGCGGAGACGGTACGACGTGCGGGCCGTTCAAGAGGGTGCCTTCCGGTACGGGCATGGTCACTTCACCGCGCCGGCGGTCAGGCCAGAGCGCCAGAAGCGCTGGAGGCAGACGAAGGCGACGATCAGCGGGACGACGGCGACGAGTGAGCCGGTGATGACGAGCGAGTAGTACTCGGGCTGCTGCTGCGTGACGCTGTTCCACATGAACAGGCCGAGGTTGACCGGATAGAGCTTCTCGTCGTTGAGCATCACGAGGGCGCCGAAGAAGTTGTTCCAGCTGGCGGTGAACGAGAACAGGAAGATGGTCATGAAGCCGGGCGCGAGCATGGGCAGGGCGATCCCGGCGAAGGTGCGCAGCTCGCCCGCGCCGTCGACGCGGGCGGCCTCCAGGACCTCGTTCGGGACGTATCCCTCGGAGAAGACGCGGGCGAGGTAGACGCCGAAGGGGTTGACCAGGGCGGGCAGCAGCAGCGCCCAGTAGGTGTTGACGACGCCGGCCTTGGTGGCGAGGAGGTACATCGGGAGCTGGATGACCGTGGTGGGGACCAGCACTCCGCCAAGGACCAGGCCGAACAGCTTCTCCTTGCCCCGGAAGTCGTACTTGTCGAAGGCGTAGCCGGTGGCGACGCACAGGAACGTCGAGGCGGCGGAGCCGACGACCGAGTACAGGATGCTGTTGCCGAACCAGCGCAGGTAGATGCCCTCGTTGAAGGTGAACACGTGGTGCAGGTTGGCGAAGAGGTTGAAGTCTCCGAAGGAGAAGCCCGCTGTGGCGAAGAGGTCGCCGTGGTTCTTGGTGGCGGCGAAGAGCAGCCAGGTGACAGGCATCAGGGTGTACAGGGCGGCGACGATCAGCAGGCCGTTGACGATGCCCTTGGAGAGCAGAGCGTTGGGCGAGCGGCGGCGGGCGGCCGGGGCCGGCTTGCGCTCGGCGGGTGCCGCGGCCGGGTCTGCCGCCTGGGTGAGGGTGCTCATGACGCCGCCTTCCACCGGTTGCCGAGCTGGGTGACGACGTAGGAGAGGACGACGCCGAGCAGCGCGAGGATCAGGGACGCGGCGGCGGCGAGACCGTAGTCGTGCTGCACGAAGCCGGCCTTCCAGATGAACAGGGTGGGTGACCACTCGGTGTCGATGGTGGGCGCACCCCGCTGATTGAGGAGCTTGGGCTCGGTGAAGATCTGGATCGCGCCGACACAGGTGAACAGAACGGTCATGACGACCGCCGAGGCGATCATCGGGACCTTGATCCGCAGGGCGGTGCGGATGGCGCCCGCTCCGTCGACGACGGCCGCCTCGATCACTTCGCGCGGTACGGCCTGGAGGGCGGCATAGAAGATGACCGTGTTGTAGCCGATCCACTGCCAGGCGCAGAGGTTGACCATCGACGAGAGCACGTGGTCGTTGCTGTAGAAGTTCCATGAGCCGCCGAGGGCGCCGATCCAGTCGAGCACGGGGCTCAGGCCCGGGGTGTACAGGTAGATCCAGATGATCGAGGCGATCAGCCCCGGGATCGCGTGCGGCACGAACAGCGCGAGCTGGAAGAACCGCTTGGCGCGGGCAAGTGCGGAGTCGACCAGCAGCGCGAGAAGGAGCGATCCGCCGATCATCACCGGGATGTAGAGCGCGCAGTACTGCGCGATGTGTACGAAGGAGTCCCGGAAGCCCGCGTCCGACAGGGCCTTGGTGAAGTTGCCGAATCCGGAGAACACCCGCTCCGTGCCGCCGAATCCAAGGCCCGAGGAGTGCTCCTGGAAGAGGCTCATCCACACGGCGTAGCCGATGGGCGCGGCCATGACCACGGCGAAGAGGACGAAGAACGGGGTGATGAGGAGGGCGACGGCGCGGCGCTGACTGCGTCGGAGATTCGAGGTGTCCCGGGGTTTCCCCGGGAGTCTGCTCACGGGCTTCGCGGTTCGGGCGAGGGGTACTGCCACGGTGGGCTCCTTGGCGGGCTGGGCGCTTCAGGGAGGCTTGGGCGGGAGACAGCCGGTGGCGGGGGCCGGCGACGGCCCGTGTCCGAGCCCCGTGCGGACACGGGCCGTCGACGACCGGACCCGCCACGTCACTCGGCGAGCTTCAGCCCGCGCTCCTTGATGCCCGACTCGGCCTTCTCCTGACCGGCGTCGACGCCGCCGGTGAAGCCGGACTTGGCCGCCGCGTCCTGGACCGCGGTGTAGACGTCCACCTGGTTCGGGCCCCACGTCCAGCCGGGGACGATGGTGTCGACCTGCTCGGAGGCGAGCGTGTAGAGGTCCTGGCCGTTCAGGTACGAGGTGTCGAACCTCGCGGCGGCGACCTCACGCATCTCCGGGTTGGCCGGCAGGGCGCTGCTCGGCGACTCCAGGTCCGCGAGGCGGGCCTCGACGCCCGCCTTGTTCGTGGTGAGCCACTCGATGAACTCGGCGGCGGCCTCGGCGTGTTCGCTGCCCTTCAGGACGCCGTAGGAGCTGCCGCCGTAGCTGCCGCTGGCGGCTGTGCCCCAGTTGGGCATGGGAGCGACGGCCCACTTGCCCGAGAGGTCCGGCATCGCGGTCTTCATGCCTCCCGCGGACCAGGAGGCGCCGAGGAAGGAAAGCGTGTCGCCGGAGGTGCGGGCCTTGGTCTCCTCGGGGCTGTAGCCGGTGAAGGACTGCACGAGGTCGTCCTTGATGAGGCCGTCCCAGTAGGCGGCGACCTTCTTGGTGGCGGCGTCGTTCACGGCAGGCTTCCAGGCGTCGCCCTCGGTGGCGAACCACTTGCCGCCCGCCTGCCAGGACAGGGCCGCGAGCAGCGCGGGGTCGGACTTCGGCATGGAGGCCAGGCGGGCGTTCTTGTCCTGCTTCTTGACCTTCGCGGCGGCCGTCTTGAACTCGTCCCAGGTCTTGGGGACTTCGATGCCGTACTTCTTGAACAGGTCGGTGCGGTAGTAGTAGAGCTGCGGTGCGACGTCGTAGGGAACGGTCCAGGTCTTGCCGCCGAAGTTCACCAGGCTCTGGACGGACTCGGGGAACTTCGACTTGACCGTTTCACCGGCGTACTCGGTCAGATCGACCAGGTTTCCCTGGCTCGCGAACTCCGGGACCATCTGGTACTCGATGGTCGCCACGTCGGGTGCGTTGCCCGCCTTCACCGCGTTGGCCAGCTTGCTGTAGCCCTCGGTCCCGCTGGGGATCTCGCTGAACTCGACCTGGATGTCCTTGTGCGTCTTGTTGAACGCCTCGGCCGTCGATTCGGCCCCGAGAGTCCAGGTCCAGTACTCGATGGTCACCGGTTTGCCGTCCGACTTCGTGTCGGTCGAACCGCCGTCGCCACCGCATGCGGTGGCGAACATTCCCAGGGCGGCGATGGTGGCGGTGGCGGCTATGCGGAACGAGCGTGAAGTGCGCGACATGACACGTCTCCTACAAGACCTCGTACGGGAAGAGGCGGATGCAGGACATCTTTTGTGCGCGCACGATCAGAGTCAAGAGCGTTCGACCAATACAATCACAACGATCGAAAAACGCTCATGCCTCGAGCGCTTCGCCACCGCAGGACGAACGGATCCTCAACTCGGGAAGAAGTTCGAGGTGTTGACGGGGCGCCGGATGCTGTCCGCTCCGGCGTTCCGCGAGGCGCTGGAGCAGCAGTTTCGCGGCCAGCTCCCCCACCGAGCGCTTGGGCGGGGCGATGGCCGTCAGGGGCACGTCCGAGAGGCCGGCGACCTCGTCGTCGTACGCGATCAGGGCGAGGTCCCCGGGCACGCTGATGCCGCGCGCCTGGAGCTTGGGCACCAGCACGATCGCGTCCTCGTCGCTGTGTACGAGGGCCGCCGTCACGCCCCGCTTCTCCACGGCCTCGGCCAGATAGTCGAGGGAGGCTTCGTAGTCGCCGTGCTCGCGGACGGTCGGCGCGCCCTCGTCGACGTCCAGGCCCAGCGACCGCACCGCCGCGAGATAGCCCGCCGAGATCTGCGCGGCGTGCGGCCCCTCCTGCAGCACGGCGGTGATGCGGCGGTGCCCCAGGGACGCGAAGTGACCGACGGCGACCGCCGCCCCGTGCGCCCGGTCCGTCCGCACCCGGTCGAGAGCCGCCGCGGGGTTCCCGGCCGGCGCGGAGCGCTCGACCAGGACGGTCGGCACCTCGCACTCCAGGAGCCATTTCTCCTGCCCGCCGGCGGGGACGCCGCCGAACCAGCTTGGCGCGACGAGCAGTCCCTGCGCGCCCCCCGCGATCAGGTGCTCCGCCTGCATCGGGTCCTCGGTGTCGACATAGCCGGACATGCCGAGCACGAGGCGGCCCCCCTGGGCCCCGACGGCCTCGCGGGCGCCTCGCACAATGTCCGCGAAGATGTAGTTCGTGGTCGGCACGATCATTCCGATCACGGCGCCTTCGGCGCTCTCCTGCCGGGGTTCCGCCTCGGCGGTGGTGTCGCCCGGCCAGACCACCGCGCCGTGCAGCCGTTGCACCCGGCCCTGCGCGGCGAGTGTCTCCACGTCACGCCTCAAGGTCACCGCCGAGACACCGAGTTCGGCCGCGAGGTCGGCGACCCGGAGGCTGCCGCGCTCCCGGACGAGTTCGAGTACGCGCTCGTGACGCTGGTCGACGTGCAGTCGCATGGGCTCCCCCTGAGGCAAGGCCGGACGGGACGAACTACGGGCCAACGCGGAGCGTGATCCCGTGTGGTCACTGTACGCCCACAAGCGTATCGATCACTTTCGTTCAATACGATCGCCCGAGCTCCGGCCACCTGCGACCAGCACACCGAGGGGCTCTTCGGACGCCACGGGCCGAGGGCCGCCGCGAAATCCGCATCCGGCCCCGGCACGGCCCGCCGTGCGACTCACCAAAGCCCGCGCGACAGTCGTACAACGTGAAGAATGGGCAACGAGGGGGTAAGACCACCTTCGGGGAGCGGAGAGGGTCGCGGTGGGTTCGAGCAAGGAACGGGACGTGCCGGCCCGGCAGCGCTTCGACATGGCGGACGCCGTGCCACTGCTCCTCGATGCCCGTATGGCGGTGACCAGCTGGACCGCCGACGCCGAACGGCTGCTGGGGTACCCGGCGGGCGAGGTGCTGGGACGGCCCGCGGCCGACCTGCTGATTCCCGAGGACGCGGCGCGCATCCCCGACCTGGCCGATCGGTGCCACGAAGACGGCGGCTGGGTCGGGCTGCTGTCCGCGCAGCACCGGGACGGGCACACGCTCAAGCTGATGGTGCGTGTCGTCCCCCTGCGGGCGACCGGGGCCCCGGTCCGCTCCGTGGTGCTGCTCGCCGAGCTGGCCGACGGCCCCGGGTGGCACATGAGCCGGTCGGTCCTTGAGCGGATCACCTCGCGTTCCCCGGTGGGCATCGCGATCGTGGACCCGGACCTGCGGTACGTCTGGTCGAACGCCGCGCTGGAGCAGTTCGGCGGGGGCCCGCCCGAGCAGCGGCTGGGACGGCGGCTCGCCGACATCCAGCCCGGCCTCGACGCCGAGCGGATCGAGGCGCAGATGCTCCGGGTGCTGGAGACCGGCGACCCGGTGGTCGCGTACGAGCACGTGGGCCGCCTACGCTCCGCGCCGCACCGCGAGACGTCCCACGCCATGTCGTTCATCCGTCTGGAGGACGACCACGGCCATCCGATCGGTGTGTACTACACCGTCGTCGACATCGGCGAGAGCTACCGCGCCCGGCGGCGGCTCGCCCTGCTCGACCGGGCAGGCGAGCACATCGGCCGCAGCCTGGACGTCATGCAGACCGCGCAGGAACTGGCCGATGTCGCCGTGCCGGGGCTGGCCGACTTCGTCGCGGTCGACCTGCTGGAGTCCGTGCTCAAGGGAGGCGAGCCGGCGCCCGGTCCACGGAGCGACGCGGACGCGGTGCCGTTGCGTCGCGCCGGGCACCAGTCGGTGCAGGGCGGGGTCCCCGAAACCGCCGTCGGGATCGGCGATGTGGCGTCCTACGTGGCCGGGTCTCCCCCGATCAGATCTCTCACCGACGGCGAGTCCTGGCGAGAGGAACGGCTGGACCCGCTGGCCAAGGAGTGGACCACGGGTACCCCCGGGAGCCGGGCCGCCTCCTTCCTCGATCTCGGGCTGCACAGCGTGATGATCGTGCCCGTCCGGGCCCGCGGCGTCACCCTGGGCATCACCACGTTCTTCCGGCGCAGCCGCCAGGACCCCTTCGACGAGGACGATCTGAGCCTGGCCGAGGAGTTCGTGGGCCGGGCCGCCCTCTGCGTCGACAACGCCCGCCGGTACACCCGCGAGCGCGACGCGGCCCTGATCCTCCAGCGCAACCTCCTCCCCCACCGCTTCCCCGACCAGGACGCGGTGGAGGTCGCCGCCGTCTACCGGCCCGCCGACGAACTGACCGGTCTCGCCGGGGACTGGTACGACGTGATTCCCCTGTCCGGAGCCCGGGTCGCCCTGGTGGTGGGCGAGGTCGCCGGTCACGGTATCGACGGCGCCGCGGCCATGGGGCGGCTGCGGTCCGCCGTACAGACCCTCGCCGACCTGGACCTGACCCCGGAGGAAGTGCTCGCCCACCTCGACGACGTGGTCAGCCGCGCCGCCCGGGAGGAGGGCACCGGAGCCGACGACCGTACGAGCGGGATGCAGGCGGTCGGCGCCAGCTGTCTGTACGTGGTGTACGACCCGGTGAGCGGGCAGTGCTCCATGGCGGGCGCGGGCCATCCCGCGCCCGCGATCGTCGATCCCGACGGCACCGTCACGTTCGCCGACCTCCCGCACGGTCCCCCGCTCGGGGTGGGCGGCCTGCCCTTCGAGTCGCTCGAGTTGAATCTCGCGGAGGGCAGTGTGCTGGCGCTGCACACCGACGGTCTCATCGCCACACCCCGTACGGGACGGGACCCGGAGGCCGGCAGGGAGCGCCTGCGCCGCGCGCTGGAGGCGCACGGGCAGCCGCTGGACGGACTGTGCCGCCGCATCGTGGACGATCTCGTGCCGACGCGGCCCTACGACGACGTGGCACTGCTGCTGGCCCGTACCCGTCGGCTGGGTGCCCAGCAGGTCGCGACCTGGGACCTGCCCATCGACCCGGCCGTCGTCGCCGAGGCCCGCAAGTCGAGCACGCAGCAGCTGCACACCTGGGGCCTGGACGAGCTGGCCTTCACCACCGAGCTGGTCGTCAGTGAACTCGTCACCAACGCCATCCGGCACGCCTCCGGCCCCATCCGGCTGCGGCTGATCACCGATCAGGCCCTGATCTGCGAGGTCTTCGACGGCGGCGCGACCGCCCCGCACCTGCGCCATCCCAAGACGACCGACGAGGGGGGCCGCGGGCTGTTCCTGATCTCCCAGTTCACCCAGCGCTGGGGCACCCGCTACACCTCCGAGGGCAAGATCATCTGGGCCGAGCAGTCCCTCACGGATCCGGCGGTCTGACGTACGCGGGGTGGGGCCGTTCCGCCGAACGGCCCCACCCGCATCTGTCGGCTCAGGCTCAGCAGTCGCGGAATTCGGGCGACTGGTTGAGGATCTGCGAGCGCAGCGAGGTGAACCGGGTGTGGGTCTCGCCGCCCTGTGCCTCGGGGCGGAAGACGGCGACGCGGTGGCAGTTCATGAAGGCGAGGGTGACGCCGAAGTGCCTCTCCAGGCTGGAGCGGATCGCGTCGCTGGCCAGCGCCCGCAGCAGCTGGCCACGCTCCTTCTCCGAGGGCGGCGGGGTGTGGTTGTCGGCGAACTCCCGTGCGCCGTCACGCAGTTCGCCGACCAAGGCGGCGATGAGGTCGTAGGCGTAAGGCAGGGAGGTTCGGACGGTTTCCACGAAGTCCTGTTCGCGGACCTGACCGCGTTCGGCTTCGGCGAGCAGCTTCGGGGAGACGTCGAGTGACATGAAAGGGCAGTCCTGTCGCTAGCTGGTTCGGGTGGTGCGCGGTGGTGCGTCGGCTGTGTACGGCCGCGTCTTCGGCTGCGCACAGCCGCGCCGACGGCGGGCCGCAGCCGCCTCGTCGGCCGTGTCGTGGTCGCTCATGCGGGGTTCGGTGCGAAGGCTGCCGGGCCGTGCCGGAAGCCGGGGTCGATCTGCGCGGAGAGGTCGCTGCCGGTGGCCCGGTCGGCCCAGGCGGCGGCGTTGCGGAGGTGGAAGTCGACGGCATGTGCCTGGAAGGCCGTCCAGTCCTTCGTACGGGCGTCCAGTGCGGTCCGCAGCTGGCTCAGGGCGTGGCGGTTGTGCGGTTCCAAGTCGCCCTGTGGACGGCCCTGTTCGCGTGCCCGTACCCAGGAGGAGTGCTGAAAGTACGTCAGGAGGTCGTCGCCGACGTGCTCCTTGAGGAAGAGAACGTCGTCCTCGCAGGTGACCTTGTTGCCGATCACCGCGATCGGGATCCCGAACTCCTCGGCGTGGTCGCGGTATTGGCGGTACACCGAGACACCCTTGCGGGTGGGCTCGGCGACCAGGAAGGTCATGTCGAACCGGGTGAACAGGCCCGAGGCGAAGGCGTCCGCGCCGGCGGTCATGTCGACGACGACGTACTCACCGGGCCCGTCGACGAGATGGTTGAGGTACAGCTCGACGGCTCCGAGCTTGGAGTGGTAGCAGGCCACTCCGAGATCGCTCTCGTCGAACTCGCCGGTGACCATCAGGGGTACGCCGTCCACGTCCTGGATGTGGTGGGAGTGCACGGCGTCGTCGCCAAGGAGCCTCAGCAGACGCGAACCCCGTCCCGGCGGGGTGGTCTTGACCATGGCCTCGCGTGAGGTGATGCGCGGATTGTCACCCCGCAAGAAGTCCTTGATCTCGCCCAGCCGTGCGCTGAGGGGCGCGGCGGTGAAGGATTCGTCGTCGCCGAGACCGAGGGCCTGGGCCAGATGCTGGTTGATGTCGCCGTCGATGGCGACGAGAGGCGCTCCGGAGTGCGCGAGGTGGCGGGAGAAGAGGGCCGACAGCGTGGTCTTGCCGCTGCCGCCCTTCCCGACGAAGGCAGCGCGCACGTCAGCCCCCCGGGCGCAGCAGCCCGCGCTCGTACGCCTTGGCGAGTCGCTGCGGTACGAGGTGGGACGAGCCGTCCACGGTGACGGTGACGAGTTGCACGGGGGCCGCTTTCCACTGGGCGCGGCGGTGGCGGGTGTTGCTGCGGGACATCTTCCGCTTGGGGACGGCCATGTCGGTCTCCTGTGGTGGGTGGGCTGGCGAAGCTCACGCTATATGAAAATGGATCCCATTACCAAGCTGGGCTCGCTCGGCATGGCGCCACTTGTCGGCCCGCTACAACTCCGGCATTCCGACGGCGGTTTGCCGCGACCGGTTTGTTGGTTAGGGTGACAAGTGAGGTCGGACACGACGGGGGGCTCGCGTTGGATCGCCTGGCCGGGACGGACCGGGAAATCGGCCAAGACCAGTACGTGCCAGGGCGCCTGCAGGGCGACGACGTAATCCCGCAACGCCCGACGCTGCGTACGGCAGGCAAGAAGGTCACTACCGCAGGTCGACCGGACGCGGTGGGCGTGTGACCGGCCGGCCGGCGCCCGCGACGCTGCCCCCATCGCTGCGCGCGTGGCTCGGGCTGATCGCGGCCCTGGCCGCGCTGGTGGTCATCGTGCTCGGGGTCCTGTACGCCGGTCACAGCGAGCCCGGCAGGGTGGACAGGTGGATCATCGACCCGACGGCGGACAGTGTGCGGCCGCCCTGGCGACGCGTCGCCCTGGCCACGGACTTCTTGGGAGAGCCCGCCGGAGCGGCGCTGCTGGTCCTGGCCGCCGTGACAGGCTGCCTGCTGCTTCGGCGTCCTCGCGCGGCGGTACTCATCGTTGTCGGCGTCAGCATGACCGTAGGGACGGCGACGCTGCTCAAGTCGCTGGTGGGACGCACCATCCACGGCGACGACAACCTGTCCTACCCGAGCGGGCACACCGCCTTCCTCACCGCGCTCGCCCTCATGGTGGCGCTGCTCGCGACCGCCCGGCTCGGCCTCGACAGGACGGCCGGCACGCTACTCGTACTCGCCGCGGCGGTGGTTGCCGGAGCCACGATGGGATGGGCGCAGGTCGCCCTGGGCGCGCACTACCCGACCGACGTCCTCGGCGGCTGGTGCACCGCGCTGGCGGTGATACCGGCGACCGCGTGGCTGGTCGACCGGACGGCTGACCGGCTGGTCGACCGGACGGCCGACGCCGGTCAGCACGAGCGTCGGTGACGTCCCGTCACACCAAGCGGCGGAACACGGGCTTCACCGGCCGCCCGGCCAGCCAGGGGGTGGGGTCAGCGGCGTCCAGTGCCTTCCGGTACACCGCACATGCCTGAGCCACCACATCGACGGTGCGGTCGATGTCGGCGTCGCTGAGCGCGCTGCTCACCACGAACGACGGGGCCAGCACCCCGCCCGCGAGGAGCCTGCGCAGGAACAGGGTGCGGTACTCCTGCGACGGCTGCCCGTTCTCGTCGAGGGTGGCGAAGACCAGGTTGCTGGCCCGGCCCCGGACGACGATGTGGTCGCCGACGCCCATCCCGGCCGCGGCGTCGCGGACACCGGCGGCCAACCGCTCGCCGAGGGCGTGCAGCCGCGCGGTGATGCCCTCCTCGACGTAGGTGGTCTGCACGGCCATCGCGGCTGCCAGGGAGTGCGTTTCCGCACCGTGCGTGGTGGACAGCAGGAACACCCGGTCGCCGGAGTGACGCAGCCCGCCCCGCTCCATCAGTTCGCGGCGTCCGGCCAGCGCGGAGACGGCGAACCCGTTGCCCAACGCCTTGCCGAACGTGGAGAGGTCGGGGACGACGCCGTACATGCCCTGGGCACCCGCCTCGGACCAGCGGAAGCCGGTGATCATCTCATCGAAGATCAGTACGCAGCCGTGCCGGTCGGCCAGCTCGCGCAGGCCGGCGAGGTAGCCGGGCGGCGGCTCGGACTGGGTGGCGGGTTCGAGGATCAGGCAGGCGACCTCGTCCTGGTACCGGGAGAGCAGCTCCTCCGTGGCGGCCAGGTCCCCGTAAGGGAACGCCACGGTGAGCTCGTTGGTCGCCGCCGGAATGCCGGCGGACATCGGCGTGGTGCCGATGAACCAGTCGTCGACGGAGAAGAACGGATGGTCGGCGCAGATGGCCACCCGCGGGCGCCCGGTGACGGCGCGGGCTAGACGCACCGCGGCGGTGGTGGCGTCGGAGCCGTTCTTCGCGAACTTCACCATCTCGGCGGTCGGCACCGTGGCCAGGAAGCGTTCCGCAGCTTCGACCTCCACGATGGACGGCCGGACGAAGTTGCTGCCGCGGTCGAGTTCCCTCCGCACCGCCTCGAGCACGCGCGGGTGGGCGTGGCCGAGGCTCACCGACCGCAGGCCGGAGCCGTACTCGATGTAGCGGTTGCCGTCGACGTCCCACACGTGGGCACCGCGGCCGTGGCTGATGACCGGAGCCAGGTTCTCGGGGTACTGGTCGTCGCCCTTGGCGTAGGTGTGCGCGCCACCGGGGATCAGGGCGTGCAGCCGCTCGTTCGCCATCCGCGAGCGGGGCAGGAGGAGTTCTTGGGTGTCTTCGGTGGGCACGCCGACCTCAACTTTCTTTGTGCTGCAGGACCTTGGCGAGGCTCGGCGCCTCCCGGTCCCGTTGGGACATCGATGTGACCGGCAGCGGCCAGGGAATGGCGAGCTCCGGGTCGTCGAAGGCGATCGTCACGTCCTCGGCCGGATCGTGCGGGCGGTCGATCCGGTACGAGGTGTCGGCGGTCTCGGTCAGCGCCTGGAAGCCGTGCGCGCACCCCGCCGGGATGTACAGCGTCACCTGTGTCTCGCCGGACAGCTCGAAGAAGGCCCGGCTGCGGTACGTCGGCGAGCCCGGCCGCAGGTCCACGACGACGTCGAAGATCCTCCCGTACGAGCACCGCACCAGCTTGGCCTCGCCTGCGCCGGAGCGCAGGTGCAGGCCGCGCAACACCCCCCGGACCGAACGGGACAGGCTGTCCTGGATGAAGGCGTCCGGGTCGAGGCCCACCGAGCGGACCACGTCGGCGTCGAAGGTGCGGCAGAAGAAGCCGCGCTCGTCGGCGTACGGCGTCGGCTCGAACAGGTACGCGCCGGTGATCTCCGGGACTTCGATCGCCTTCATGGAGCCTTCCGCAAGGTGTGGACGTGGTCGGTCGCCGGGAACAGGGCCGCGGTCAAGGAGTTGAACTGGTGCTCGAGTCGCCGGGCAGCGGCCAGGTTCCGTTCGGCGAGGGTCTGGCGCAGCTCGGCCGAACGCTTCTCCAGCGCGCGGAACTGCTCGAGCAGTCGGTCGGCGTCGACCTCGCGCGCCGGGTGGCAGTACGCGCCGAGGCCCATCTCCGCCATGAGCGCGTCGCTCTTCGCCGCGTAGCAGAGAGCGAGCACCGGCGTACCGGTCTTCAGCGCGCAGATCAGGTTGTGGTAGCGGATCGCCACCACGGTGTCGGCAGCCGCCATCTCCTTCATCAGGTCGGCCAGTGAGGACGGCTCGGCATCGGTGACCAGCGGCGAGTCCACCGCGTCGAGGATCGCGGCGACCACCGACGCGTCGCACTCGTCACCGGTGAGCAGCCGGACCGCCCTGCCCTCCTCGACCAGCGTGCGGACGAACCGGATCGTCCCGTCGAGGTAGCGCCGGTATATCTCATCGGCGCGGGCGCGATCGTCGTTGCCGCCGTGAAAGTCCATGACGCCTACGCAGACCGGGCCAGGCGGTGCCGACGGGTCCGAGGGCGCGCTCGCCCGCGGCGTCGGCAGAGCGAACGCGAGGTCCGGGTAGACCTCGTCGCGCGCGGTGTCCACGCCCATCGTCCGCATCGCGTCGCGGGACTGCGCGTCCCGGTACGACCGGTATGCGGCCAGCCGCGCCGACCAGCGGACCAGGAGCCGGGTAGGCCGGTTGCCGATCGTCGCGGCGCCGACGCCGACCAGCGCGACAGGGGTGGAGAACAGGCGGCCGGATGCGCAGAGCAGGAACAGCGAGTACGGGAAGCCCCACGGCCGCAGCGGCAGCGTGGCCTCCAGGACGCCCATGCCCGGCACGATCACCACGTCGTGCCGGCGCACCCAGGCAGCGGTGCGGAAGACGTCGACGAGTTTGCCCAGGCCCTTCCCCGCGATGGCGCCCGCACGCGAAGCGGTCCGGTACTCCCCTCGGTACCAGTGCAGCCGCGTCGCGGGGATCCCGAACCGGGTCGTCACGGCCTCGGGCCCGCCGCACAGCGCGTCCACCAGCGCCTCCGGGTGTGCGGCGCGGAGGTACCCGAGCAGGGCTTCGAGCGATCCGTCGTTGCCGAGGTTGCCGGAGCCGAGCAGGCCGAACACCCCGACGCGCACCGGAGTTTCGTCCCCGGACGTCATGCCTGCCTCCCCTCGCGGCCGGCGACGAGGGCGTCGACGGAGACCGTGAGCTGGGCCGGATCGACCGGGGCGCGGTCCTCGATCCGCTCGCCGGCGCCCGGCCGGACCCGGCTGGTCATCCACGCGGCCAGGTGGCGGTAGCACGCGCGCCGGTCGGCCGGGGACAACGGCGCCCGCCGGATCGCCGAGGCGAAGCCCCAGATGTACTCCGCGAGCAGCCGGGGCGTCGGGTGCAGCAGGCCTGCCCGGCGCGGGTCCAGGTTGACGCACCGGGAGCGCTTGGAAGGGTTCGCCCGCTCGGCGCGCGTGGGGTGGTCGCGGCGGAAGTACAGCAGCTCCGGCACCTGGTGGAAGGGCCCGTGCAGGGTGATCTCGGCGACGTACGTGCGGTCCGCGTGGTGGTAGCTGTCCATCGGTTTCACCCGGCGCAGCATGTCGGCCCGCATCACCCCGTAGAAGTCGTCGCCACCCGGCTCGAACAGCAGACTGCGGAAGCGCTCCGGCGCGTGCGGCGAGTCGGTGGCGAGCCCGTAGTCGTAGGGGACCGTCACCTGGCCGTCGCCGTCGATGACCGCCTGGCCGGTGTGCGCGAGGATCATGTCCGGCCGCTCGTCCAGCGCTTCGACGCAGCGCCGCAGCAGGTCGCGGCCGTAAAGGTCGTCGTGCGACGCCCACTTGAACAGCTCGCCGCGGGACTCGGCGAGCACATGGTTGTGGTTCGGCGTGGCGCCGATGTTCCGGGGCAGCCGGAGGTATCGGATGCGCGAGTCCCGGGCTGCGTACTTGCGGCAGATCTCCTGGGTGCCGTCGGTCGAGGCGTTGTCGGAGATGACCAGCTCGAAGTCCTCGTAGGTCTGACCGAGCAGGGCATCGAGCGACTCGGCCAGGTACTCCTCGCCGTTGTACACGGGCAGGCCGATGCTCAGCCTGGGTTGGGCGGTCATGAGGTCCTCACTTCGGGGATGGGATTGCGGTGGCGCTCGCGCAGGGCGGACCGCAGTTGCAGCCACCACACGGCGGAACTGCTGACGGTTGCGGCGGCGACGCCCCAGGCCGAGCCGACCGTGCCGGCGACGACCGCCCCACCCAGCCCGCCGCTGACGTAGCAGGCGGAGGCGAACAGTTGGGAGCGCAGGCTGCGCCGAGCCGCGCCGAGCGCGCGCAGCCCGGCCGCCGCGCCGGTGCCGAGGCCCGCGCCCGCGACGCCGAGGGTGACCGGCACGATGAGTTCCGAGGCGGAGTGCCAGACGTCGCCCAGCGTGAACTGGCCGAGCCGGTTCGGCATCAGCAGCAGTGCCCCGCCCCAGAGCAGCGCGGCGGCGGCCTGCCCGCCGCCGAGGAGGAGGCAGAACTTCCCCAGCCGCTGCGGGGCCCGCCGCAGGACCCGTGCCGCCTCCGGGACGGTGACCAGCGAAAGCCCCATGAGCACGGCGAGGAACGGGCCGAGCAGGAGTTCGGCGCCCCGTACCGCACCCACCGCGCCGACCCCGACGATCGCGCCGAGCCCGTACGCCCGCAGCTGGCTCGCGCCACTGAGGCTGACGTTCTCGACCAGGTACCGGTAGCCGAGATCGCGCTGCTCGCGAAGCCACCCGCGCGCCTCGGTCAGCCGGGGCCGGATGCCGGACTGGATGTAGCCGTGGCCCGCCGCCACCGTGGCGGAGGCGCCCCAGGCGAGCACGAAAGCGGCCACGCTGCCCACCCGGGCCGCCACCACCATGGCCGGGACGAGCGCGACACCCCACACGACGTCGTTGACGAACGCCTTCCGCCCGGCGCCGGCGGCGAAGAAGGAGAACCGCCAGGCGTCCTGCAGGAGCAGCCCGGGCAACATGACACCAAGGGCGGCGAACGCGGGCCCCACGCGGCCGCCGAGGCCCAGCCCGGCCGCCAGACACACCACGCCGAGGGCCGCACCTACGCCGAGGGCGGTACCCGACGACCGGGCAACCGCCCCGCGCCAGGACGCGTCCGGCACGCCGCTGAAACGCACCACGAGCGGATCGGTGGCAAGGCCGCGGGAGACGTTGAGCACCACGCCGTAGGTCACCCAGGCGAGGCTGAACACGCCGAACGCGGTCACGCCCAGCGAGCGGGCCACGTAGATGCCCACCACGAAGTTGCTCACGCTGGAGGCCGCCTGGTCGGCCAGTCCCCAGGACAGCCGGCCGACGAGGGCCCGTCTGGCGGATCCGGGCGGCGCCTTCGCCTTCTCCCCCTCGGTGGTCATCGGCGTCATGCCTTGATCAGCCCGGCGCCGTGCAGGGCACCGGCCGCGGCGGCGACGGTGTCGAACGGCAGCCCGGACCGCTCGGCGACGTCCAGCAGACTGTGCTCGCCCTCGGAGAGGCTGAGCACCCAGAGCATGGCCATCTGGGCCTGCTTCGCGTCGCTGCGGCCGCCGAGCGAGTCGTACAACCCACGCCGGCCCAGCTGAGGTTCGCCGTACGGGCTGAGGTTGGTGTACCGCCGGTTGCGATCCAACACGGCGAACGCCTCGCGGCAGACCGCGAGCGTGTCCGCCATCGCCTCCGGGGAGACGAAGTCCAGGTTGTCCGCCGAGGTGTGGTACTCGGGGTAGCCGGCGTACGGGGTCCGGCTGAGCGAGCCCACGCCGAGATTGAACCCGGGCGAGCAGAACTGTCGCTCGTCGTAGCCGTACGGAGTGAACTCGGTGACGTGGTGGGGGCGTTCGGAGGCGGCCAGCACATGCCGCATCACCTGGTCGATCTCCGCGTCGCCGCGCCTGCTCTGCTTGTACGTGAGTTGGCCCGAGTCACCGGCGCAGGCCAGCACCAGACCGTGCTTGACTCGCTCGATCCGCTCCGCGTTGCGGGCCAGCCAGGTGATCGCCCCGATGGTGCCGGGCGCGTAGATGAACCGGTAGGTGTAGTACGGCGTCTCCTGCGCCAGCGCCCGGGCCAGGAACGTCGCCACCGCGATGCCGGCCAGGTTGTCGTTGGCCAGCGACGGGTGGCAGACGTGGCAGGAGACGATCACCTCGTCGGCGACCTGCCCGGGGACCACATGCTCGGCATAGGTGAGGTGGCCGTCGGCGAGTGTGGAGTCGATGTGCACCTCGTACTCGCCGTCCGGCAGCGCGTCCAAGGCCTCCTGGGCCAGGCAGAACCCCCACTCCGGCTTGTAGTAGCTGGTGCGGTACGGCACCCAACTCGGGTGGTCCGGCAGGGTGTGCAGGTGTTCGCGCAGCTCGGACAGCGGCATGGTCCGCGACACCGGCACGCTGTAGCCGAGCACGTGCAGGCTGGACGCGGCGAAGTCGACGACCCGGTTGCCGGCGGTGTCGGCGACGTACGCGTCCCGGATGTTCCACTCCTGCGGCACCGTCCAGTCGAGCACCTGGGTACCGGTCGGCACCTCGTGCATCTGCAGCGGGATGTACTCGTTGACGATCTCCAGGGTGGCGCGCACACCGTCGCCGGTGATGCTCCGGCAGAGCGGGTACAACCGCTCCACCAGCGCGTGCATCTCCTCGCCTGCCGCGGTCATCGGCGCCACCGCAGGGTGTCGTCGACGGTCCCTGCGTCGGACGCCGCGCGCAGCACGGCAAGGCGGGTGAAGCGTTGCTCGAAGTCCTCCCGGGTCAGGCCGTGTTTCCGGTAGGCGTCGGCGAGTTCGAGCGCGCCCTGCTGCACCGTCCACTCGCAGTCGAAGCCGGGTATCGCGGCGCGGAACCGGGAGAAGTCCACCCGGTACGACCGCGGATCGGCACCGTTCTCCCCGGTGATCACCACCTTCGCGCCGGACACCGCCTCGGCGACCTGCTCGGCGATCTCGGCGACCGTGACGTTGTTGATCTCGCTGCCGATGTTGAACGCCCGGTCGTGCACCGCTTCGCGCGGCGCGGTCAGCGCGGCCGTGAAGGCCCGTGCGATGTCGGCGGCGTGCACCAGCGGGCGCCAGGGGGTGCCGTCGGAGAGCACGAGGACCTCGCCGGACAGGAGTGCGTGGCCCACCAGGTTGTTGAGCACGATGTCGGCGCGCAGCCGGGGCGAGTAGCCGAAGGCGGTGGCGTTGCGCATGAACACCGGGGTGAAGTCGCCGTCGGCGAGCGCGTGCAGGTCGTCCTCCACGCGCACCTTGGACTCCGCGTACGGCGTCACCGGGCGCAGCGGGGCGTCCTCGGTGACCAGGCCCTCTCCACCGGAGGCGCCGTAGACGGAGCAGGTCGACGCGTACAGGAAGCGCCGCACTCCGGCTTCGCGGGCCAGCCGGGCCAGCCGTACGGAGGCGTGGTGGTTGATGTCGTAGGTGAGCTCCGGCGCCAGCGATCCCAGCGGGTCGTTGGACAGCGCGGCCAGGTGGATCACGGCGTCCACCCCGGCCACGTGCTCGGCCGTGACGTCGCGCAGGTCCACTTGATGCCCGGGCGGGTCCGCGGGCTGCGGGCCAAGCACGCAGTCGGCGAACAGGCCGGCGTCGAGGCCGACGACTTCGTGTCCGGCGGCCGCGAGCACCGGGGCCATCACGGTGCCCAGATAGCCCTGGTGTCCGGTCAGCAGTACGCGCAAGGTTCATTCCCCCAGGTTCAGAGTGAGTTTGGTGACGGCGAACGCCTCGGCGTAGCGCGCGTGGCATTCGATGCCGCGGATCCGGGCAAGGCCGAGGAATGCCTCCCGGTCGTACCAGGGCCGGTGCCGCTGCGAGGGGTAGTGCTCCTGCAGCAGTTGCACCTTCTGTTCGGCGATCTCCGGCGACAGCGGCTGGTACGCCCCCATACGGCCGAGATCGCCGTCCCACTTGACGATCTCGTAGCCGAGCACGAGGTGGTCTCGGAACGCGGTGGGCAGCAGCTGTGCCAGGCCGCGGTGATCCTGGTGCGCGTCATCGGTACGCGGCGCGAGCACCAGATCCGGCTCGGTCGCCGCGCGCAGTTCCTCGACCGCGGCCTTGGCCTCCTCCCAGTGCGCGGGCATCCGGCCGTCCGGCAGTTTCAGCACGGTCAGCCGCAGGTCGGCACCCGGGCAGAAGGCGGCGAGCGCGGCGCGCTCCTCCTCCTCGCGGTCGCTGCCGCCGCCGGAGAGCACCAGCGCGTCGACGCGGACACCCGGCCGCGCGTGGCACAGCGTCAGCAGGGTGCCGCCGGCGCCGATGGCGATGTCGTCGCAGTGCGCGCCCACCGCGACGATCCGGTCAAGACGACCGGCCCCGAGCCGGATCACGCGCGCACCCCCGCGCCGTCCCGTTCCCACACGGCCCACGGGCGCTCGCCCCGGGTGTAGGCGTCGTCGAGCGCGGCTCGCTCCTTCACGGTGTCGGTCGGCTTCCAGAAGCCGCGGTGCTGGTGCGCCACCAGCCGCCCGCGCTTGGCCAGTTGGGCACATCCGTCGGCGACCAGGTCCCCGTTCTCCGGTATGTGGTCGAAGACCTCCTGGCGGAGCACGAAGTAGCCCCCGTTCTCCCACAGCGGCATGTCGCTCACCGCGGTGATGCCCCCCACCAGGCCGTCCTCGCCCAGTTCCACGCAGTGGAACGAGGACTGCGGCGGCACCACCATCATCGACGCACCGGCGTCGCGCAGTGAGAACCTGTCGATCATCTCCGGCAGAGGGGCGTCGGTGAGCACGTCGGCGTAGTTGGCGAGGAACATCTCGTCGCCGTCCAGGTGGTGCCGCACCCGGCGCAGCCGCTCCCCGATCGGTGACTCGATGCCGGTCTGCGCGAACGTGATCGTCCAGTCGGCGATGTCGGTGGACAGCAACTCGGTCCGCCCGCCCCGCAGCACGAAGTCGTTGGACGCCGTCTCCTCGTAGTTGAGGAAGAAGTTCTTGATGTGGTGCGCCCCGTACCCGAGGCACAGGATGAACTCCGTGTGCCCGAAGTGCGCGTAGTAGCGCATGACGTGCCAGATCAGCGGGCGCGGCCCGACCATCGCCATCGGCTTGGGCACGTCGTCGGAGGTTCCGTTGCGCATGCGCATCCCGTAACCGCCGCAGAACAGAACGACCTTCATGCTGTGACCTCCTTCAAGGCGACCTCGACAATGCTCAGTTCCGGGATCGGAAAGACCAGCCGACCGCCCCACTCGTGCACGAAGGACAGCTGCTCGACCAGCTCGGCCCGCAGGTTCCACGGGAGGACGAGTACGTAGTCCGGCTTGTCGGCGGCTATCTGCTCGGGCGGCAGGATCGGGATGCGGGTGCCGGGGGTGAACCTGCCGTGCTTGTACGGGTTGCGGTCGACCGTGTACGCGAGCAGGTCGGGCCGGATGCCGCAGTGGTTGAGCAGGGTGTTGCCCTTGCCCGGGGCGCCGTAGCCGACGACCGTCTCACCGCGCTCGGCCGCCTCGATGAGGAACCGCAGCAGGTCCCGGCGCACCTTGGCCACCCGGGCGGAGAACTCGGTGTACCCGGACAGCTCCTGCAGTCCGGCGGCCTTCTCCCGGTCCAGCACGTCGGCCACCCGCTGCGACGGCTCGCCGGCCACCTCGGCAGGCCGGGCCCACAGCCGGATGGAGCCGCCGTGCGTGGGCAGCAACTCGACGTCCACGAGCGCGAGTCCGCCGCTGGCGAGGGCCCGGATCGCGGACGCGACCGTGTAGTACTGGAAGTGCTCGTGGTAGATCGTGTCGTACTGGTTGTCCTCGATCAGGGTCAGCAGGTGCTGCACCTCGATGGAGACCCAGCCGTCGTCGGCGACCAGGGCGCGCAGCCCCTGGGTGAACCCGACCACGTCGGGGATGTGCGCGTACACGTTGTTGGCCACGACCAGGTCCGCCGGGCCGTGTTCGGCGCGGACGGCCGAGCCGGTGTCGGGGCTCAGGAAGTCCGTGAAGGTGGGCACACCCGCCTCCCGCGCCGCGGCACCGACGTTCACCGAGGGCTCGATGCCCAGGCAGCGGATCCCCCGGTCCACCACGTGCCGCAGCAGGTAGCCGTCGTTGCTCGCGACCTCGACCACGAAGGCGTCGGCGCCGAGATCCAGCCGCTGTACGGCGCCGTCGACGAACGTGCGCGCGTGCTCCACCCAGGAGGTCGAGAACGAGGAGAAGTACGCGTACTCCTTGAACGTCTCCTCCGGCGTGATCAGCGGCGGGATCTGCGCCAGCCAGCAGTCGGTGCAGACCCGCAGGTGCAGCGGGTACGCCGGCTCCGGCTGGTCCAGTTGGTCCGCGGCGAGAAAGCTCTCACACGGCGGGGTCGC
Source organism: Streptomyces sp. NBC_00554 (assembly GCF_041431135.1). Lineage (NCBI taxonomy): Bacteria > Bacillati > Actinomycetota > Actinomycetes > Kitasatosporales > Streptomycetaceae > Streptomyces > Streptomyces sp. NBC_00554. The sequence goes on from NZ_CP107799.1 coordinate 678,236, forward strand.
CCCCAGATCGACGACGCTCGCCAGCGTCGTCGAGCCGCAGAGTCGGCATCGTGTCATCTTCTGTCCCCATCCCCCCTGCTCGCTCGGGTGTCCCCACCGCGAGTCTGTGCTGACCGACCCGCGATCGCGGTGCGGTACTCCTCCACCAGGCGCTCGAGGCCGACGGCCGGGCTGAAGTCCCGCTCGTAGCGGCGCCGGGCCGCCTGGCCCATCTCCTGGTTGCGGTTCGGATCGGCCGCGATCCGGCGTATGCAGGACGCGAGCGAGGCGGGCTCGCCCGGTCGGTGCAGCAGCCCGGTCACCCCGTCCTCGACGAGTTCGACGAAGGCGCCGTGACCGGCGGCGACTGCCGGGACCCCGGCCGCCATGGCCTCCACGACCACCAGGCCGAACGCCTCCAGCCACGTCGAGGGAGCCACCACGGCGACCGACCGCGCGAGAGCCTTCTGGCAGTCCGCCGTGTCGTACAGGCCGACGTAGCGCACGTCGTCCCGGCCCGCCGCCCAGGTGGTCACCTCCCGCTCCAGCGGCCCCGCGCCGGCGATCACGAGCGGCACGCCCACACCGCCGCTCGCGGCGATCTCGTCCCACGCGGCCATGAGCAGCCGCACGCCCTTGGCCTCCGCGAGCCGGCCGAGGTAGAGCAGATGCTCGCCGGGGCCCGTTCGACAAGTGCCCGGGTCCGGCACGAAGTTGTGCTTCACCGCCAGCCGCTCGGCCGGCATGCCGGCCCCCACCAGGACATCGCGCTGCGCCTCGGTGAGACAGAAGAACCGCTCCACACCGGACCACCACCGCCGCCGGTTGACCGACAGGCTGACCGCGAGCGGCACCGTCGCAAGCCGGGAGTTGCGGTAGCAGCCGTGCCGGACGGCGGGCAGTGGTGCAGAGCCGACGCACTCGGTGCACGGCCGGCCGTTCCGCTGCAGCGTGCCGGGCGGGCAGACCTGGGTGTAGTTGTGCAGCGTGGCGACGGCGGGCACACCGGCGTCGGCGCAGGCGGCCAGGACCGCGGGCGACAGGAGCGGGAAGACGTTGTGGACGTGGACCACGTCCGGCCGCTCGGCGCGCAGCCGGGCGGCCAGCTCCGCGCGGACCCCCGGGTTCCACGGCACAAGGAGCGGCACCGCGACCTTGCCCGGCAGGGACAGGGCGGCGATGTCGTCGCTGCGCCGCTCGAACACCTCGACCCGGTGGCCGCCCGCGCGCAGCAACTCGACCTCTTGGTCGACGACCTTGTTCTCCCCGCTCGGCTGTGCCGAGGCGTAGTAGTTGTGCACCACGAGGACGTGCATGGTCAGGTCACCTCCGATCTCTGGGCCCAGCGTGGGACGCGTCGTCGAGGGACTGCGGGCGTCGGGAGCGACGTGGCCTCGGCAGGTGCCGCCAGCAGTGAAGCGGCCAAGGCCAGATGCAGCAGGTACGGCGAGGCGTCGCCAAGGCCTGCCTCGGTGTACGACGCGATCGCGCAGTAGCTGATCAGGAAGATCGCACAGGCCCTCTGCAGCGACGGTGGCCGCAGCAGTGCGACGCCGCCCAGCACAACGATGATCGCCGCCACGATGACGGCACCGGTCAGGCCCTGTTCCTGGTAGACGGCCAGCCAGCTGTTGTCGATCGGCAGCCCGCCGAACGACTTGTCGCCCAAGCCCGTGCCGAACAGCTGCTCGGAGGCCGTCCGGGGCGCTGCCAGCAGGGCGTCCCAGACCTTGGCCCGACCGGTGAGATTGGAGAAGTTCTCCTGGGTCTGCCCGCGCAGGAACCACGCCTGCAGCGCGGAACTGAACCCCACCGCGGCCACCGTGGCGCACAGCACCGTCCAGGAGAAGAACCGGCGGGCGGCGGCGCTGGTCAGGATGAGCGAGCCGATCGCCAACACCAGCCCGATCAGCAGGCCGAGCGTGGCCGTCCTGGTGTGGGTCAGCGCGAGCAGGACGAGCGACGGCACGATGACCACCGCCGCGCTGACCCTGTCGGTCCGGCGCCCCAGGACGAGCAGCACGGTGAGCCCGATGATCACCGCGGCGTACTGTCCGATCTGCGGCGGGGTGAGCGGCCACAACGCGCCGACGAGGCGTCCGCCGTAGAGCTCGGGCAGGGCCGCGCCCGGTGAGATGACCAGCCCCGCGGCCACCGACCCGAGCACCGCGAAGTACATCCGGATGTGATGCCGGACGAACGACAGGCCGCCGTCCCACCAGCGGCTGAGCAGCCACAGCGTGCCGATGAAGAGCGCCAGCCGGGCGCAGCGGAACAGCGCGCCGAACCCGGACTCCAGGTCCACGCTGGAGATCACGCTCGGCACCAGCAGCAGAGTGAGCAGGAACAGGAAGGCGCTGGCTCGGAAGCGCAGCCGGAGATTGACCGCCAGCGCCAGCGCGAACGCGGCGACCAGCGCGCCCATGGTGACCATCTGGATGAGGGAGCGGGGCAGCGGGACGATGGTCTTCGCCCCGGCGGAGCCGAGCGTGTTGAGGACCAGCAGCCCCCAGACGAGCCCGACGGTCTTCGGCGTGCCGGCCGGGCGCGGTTCGGCGCCGGGCTGCGTGCCCGCCGTGTCCGGTCCGCCCGGCAGCCCACGGCGCCGCAGGTCCGCGCCCATCTCAACCACCGGCCCGTTGGGCGAGGGTGCTGCCCGCGTCCTGCTGGTAGGGCGTGCCCTGCCACTCGCCGAAGTCGAACACCCGGCTCTGGTCCTGGGCGACGAACTTCCATGGTCCGAGGTAGACGTTGTCGTGCCAGCGGTTGTGCTGCTTGGTGGTGATCGTTTCAGCCACCAGCTCGCCCTTGTACGGCGACCAGTCCGGATAGGTGCCGTAGTTGGCGAGGACCGCCATCCGGTCGCACATCACCGTGCACTTGACTACGGACTTGTCCAGCACGAAGCGGTTGTCGTGGATGTCCACCCGCTGGGTCTTCCACCGGCAGTCGGCGTAGAGCGGTGCGGTGGCGATCGCCGGCTGCACGCAGCGGTTCGTGTTCTTCACCAGCAACGTGCAGTCACCGGAAGAGGTGTTGGCCGGGCTGTTGCAGAACCGGTCGGCGTTCTCCCACAGGGTGATCCCGGACCAGTTGTTCTCCAACACGTTCCCGGAGATTTCGATCTTGTCCGTGCGGGCTGGGACCCGTGGTTCGCCGCCCGACTCGGACAGATAGACGGTCCCGTACGGGAAGTTGTCGCCGCGGTCGGCTTCCCTGCGGCCCTCGACCCAGTTGTTCCGCCGGATCGTGTTGTTCCGGATGACCGCGTTGTAGCTGATCTCATAGATCAGCGCGGCACCGTCGTTGTCCTCGAGCACGTTGTCCTCGATGCGGAAGTCGTTGTTGTTGGTGTCCGCCCACAACCCGGTTCCGCGGTTGTCGTGCACCCAGTTGCCGCTTATGTCGGCGCCGTTGACGGCCCAGAACTTGATGCCTCCCGTGCAGCCGCAGCCCTCCCGCCGACGCTCCCAGTCGCCGGTGTTGTTGCCCACGATCTCGTTGCCCTCGACCACCAGGCCGGTGATGCGGCCGTTGGCCTTGTACGCGTTCATGCCGTACTGACCGTTGTCGCGAAGGCAGCTGGCGCGGACCTGCTGGCGGGCACCGGCCATCAGCCCGGCGCCGGAGTTGTTCTGGATCGTCGCGTGCTCGATCACCCATCCGTCGGACGAGTCATGATTGACCACGCCCTCGTCGGGCGGCGCCACGAAACCCTGCACGGTCAGGTAGCGGATGGTGACGTTGCGGGCGCTGCCGCCGAACGCGTACTGGTTCTTCTTCCGGCCGTCCAGCACCGCGCCCGGTGCCCCGAGGTAGCGGTCCCCCTCCTTGGGGATGACCTGGGCGTAGCGGTCCGGGTCGAGCGTGTGCTTGCCCGGTCGAAGCCAGAACGTGGTGTTCGGGGGGCTGCTCTTGGTCTTCGCTGCCAGGTCACCGACCACCGCGGGGTCGACGGTCACCGCGCCCGCCGGCGCCTTCGCCGGCCCGGCCGCGGGCTTGGCGCACACCCCGGCCACGGATCCGGCCGCGGACGTGGCGGACGTGGATGGCGCGGCCTTCGGATCCGTCTTGGTTCCCGAAGTGCTCTCACAGCCGGTCGCCGTCAACAGGGCCAGCGCCAGCGGTGCCGCCGCCAACGCCCAGTACCGCCTCTTGATCCCCATTCGCCCCCCCTAGCCTCTGAACCTGAGCACGGTGGTGAAGCCTTCCGCGCCGTCGGTGAAGCCGGTGCCGATCAGGGTTGTGCTGGGTTCCTTTCGCCCGAAGCCGGCGGAGTACCAGCCCAGCGGCGGGGCGGTCTCGCCGCGATGCGCCCGCCAGGACAGCTGCCCGGGCAGGTCGAGCACCGCGGAGCGGTCCTCACCGTCCCGGGTCCAGGTGAGCCGAGCCCGGTTGTCCGCCAGGTCCGCGGTGATCGCCGGGCCGAGGTGGAACGCCAACTGCACGGCCCGGCGCGGGCCGCGCACCTCGTCGACCACTCTCAGCTCCTGGCTCGCGGCTGTCAGCTCCACCCGGCGGCGGTGCACGGAGCGCTGGTAACCGTCGTGCTCGGCGGACCAGCGGGCCGTCCCACCGTCGGAGGCGTCGGACGTATCCACGGCCAGGACGCGGCTGCGGGCTTGCCGCGTCCACAGGAACGGGCCGCCGGAGACGGACTGGTCACTGCCGTCCAGTTGCAGGGTGTTGTGGCCGAGGGTCGACCGGAAGTACTGCCGCCAACCCGGTTGCCCGTGGTAGCAGTACGTCCCCGGGTCGGCGAGCACGTCGACCCCGTCGTGCCGGACCTCCACGGACAGCGCGTCCGCGTGGGCATGCGCGGCGATGGAGAGGAAGCCGTGCGGACCACCGTCGCAGCGGGCCCAGATCTCTCCCGGACCGCGCAGGATGGTGAGCCCCGCGTCGGCGAAGTGGGCCGGGCGGCTGGAAGGGCGGGTCACGGTTCCGTCCTTCGCGTACGGCCGGATGAGTGCGGCAAGGAGCGGGGTGCGCACATCGGTGCCGGTCACCGTCGGCCACCAGGCGAGCCGGCCGAAGACGGCGTCCCCGGTGGCCAGCAGCGAGGCCCAGCGCTCGGTGCCCGTGCCGTCCACGACCAGGCCGTGCCCGTCGTCCGCGTCCCCCTGGCGCGGCGGCCGTAGCCGGCTGTCCACGATGGCCGCGAGCGCGTCGGTCATCCGCAGCAGCACCAGCCGGATCGACGCGGGGACCGGCACGTCGGCGGCATCCGCCTCGGCCACCGCGGCCAGGCCGAGCTCCAGCACCAGGCCGTGATACTCGGTGGCCAGCTCGCGGTTGAGGCCGGAGGCGAAGGTGTTGCCGCGCAGCTGCCGCTCCAGGGACCGCAGCGCGTCGGCTCGCCAGCGCGTCGAGGAGGGGAACCAGTCGAACGCGCAGGCCCCCGCGAACTGCCCGGCGGCCTCGGCGATGATGTGGTTGTTCGCCGAAGAGCCCCGGCTGGGGAAGGCGGCCAGCCAGCGCTGGTGGTGCCAGATCTGGTTCAGCGCCACCGTATTGTCCTCGAACAGCCCGGCCGCGCCCGGCCAGCCGTCGAGCAGCCGGCGGATCCACACCCAGGACAGCAGCCGGATGCCCAGCTCGATGCCGCTGATCCAGTGCACGCCGCGCAGCGGTGGGTTGGCCGCCCACCACGACCGCAAATGCTCGGCAACTCGCTCGGCGTACCGCTCGTTCCCGGTGATCGCGTAGGCGGCGGCGAGCACGGTGAGGTACTGGTGCCGGGACAGTTCCCAGATCTGCTTGATGTCCCCGACCGCGTCCTCGTTCCGGTACGGCACGTCGAAGGCGTAGCCCCACGGAGCCCGGCGCCCGGTCTTCGGGTCGTACCACCAGTCCGGGTCGGTCAGGTCGTCGCGGACCACCCCGAAGTACTCGACGTGCCCGTACATCAGCCGGTCCGCCTCGGCGATGAGACGTTTGGCGGCGTCCGGAGGTATCGCGGCGATCGTCCCGGTGGGCAGCACCGCGGTGAACCGGGCGACGGGCACACTCGGGCAGTCCGGCCGCGCCGACCGCCACCGCCGCCTGCGCACCGCGTCGCCCGCCCGGCCGCCGACCTCCCGCGGTCCCATCCGGGACAGCCGCCGCAGGTACCAGCCCACGCTCATGGTCATCGTGCCCTCGCCAGCGTCACCGGCGCGCCGCCGACCAGGCCTGTCTGCACGGCGAGGGTGGCCGCCGTGGTGGCGACCAGCGACTCCAGCGGCACCGGCATCGGCCCGCCGGTCCGCACCGCCTTGATGAACGCGGCCAGTTCGGCGTTCTGGCCCTTGTCCCGGGTCTTGGGCAGCCGCGAACTGACCCACCGCTTGCGGCCGTACACACTGGCGCGGACGAAGTCGTCGAGCCGCAGCACCTTGCCGTCCGCGACCAGGTCCAGCGTCTCCTTGGGGAAGCTCGCCGCGCCGGTGGTGACGTAACTGATGGTGGCGGTGGACCCGTCCGGGTAGCGCAGCACGACCTGCAGGTCCTCGTTGCCGGCCGTGGCTACCGCGTACACCGAGACCGGGTCGGCCTCGAGCAGCCAGCTCGCCGTGTCGATGAAGTGTCCGCCCTCGCCGGCGAACCGCGAGCCCTCCGTGCCTTGTTGGAGGTACCAGCTGCCGTGCCCGAGGAGGCCCGCGTTGACCAGGTAGCGGAGACTCGCCGGACCGGTCCGGGCGCCGAACCGCTTCTTCGCCTCCTGGAGCAGCGGCGCGAACCGGCGGTTGAAGCCCACCTGCAGCCGGTCGTTGCCGGACTCCTCCACCGCCGCGAGCACTCCGGCCAGCTCGTCCTCGGTGAGAGCCAGGGGCTTCTCCACGAACACCGTCTTGCCGGCCAGGAGGGCCTGCCGGGTCAGTTCGGCGTGCGAGCTGTGCCGGGTGACCACGAACACCGCGTCGATGGACTTGTCGCCGAGTACGGCGTCGAGGTCGGTGGTCGCCTCGGCGAAGCCGAACTTCCGCTGTGCGTTGGCCGCGGACAGTGCCGTCGTGGTGACGACGGTCGACAACTCGACACCTTCGCGCTGTGCCAGGTGCGGCAGCAGCATCGACGTCGCGTAGTTTCCCGCGCCGACGAACGCGAGCCGTACGGGCGTCTTGGCGGCCCGGGTCGGATTCGGCTTCACGTTCACCGCGGGCACGGCCACCACCGGAGCCTCCGCCTCCCCCGTATGTTCGGGGTACCGGAACAGCACGGCCACGGCCTTCAACTCGCCGTCCTTCAGGCGCTGGTACGTCTCGACGGCGTCGTCGAAGTCGGCGACGTGGGAGACCAGGGGCTCCACGTCGACGCTGCCGCGGGCGAGGAGATCGAGGAAGCACGCCAGGTTGCGGCGCTCGGTCCAGCGCACATAGCCGATCGGGTAGTCCCGCCCCTCGAGCTCGTACGCCGGGTCGTAGCGCCCGGGGCCGTACGAGCGCGAGAACCGGACGTCGAGCTCTTTCTCGTAGTACGCGTTCCACGGCAGGTCCAGGCGGCACTTGCCGATGTCGACGACCCGGCCGCGGTCCCGGCAGAGCCGGGCGGCCAGCTCGACGGGCTGGTTGCTGCCCCCGCCGGCGGCCAGATACACCTGGTCCACGCCGTGACCGTCGGTGAGTTCGGCGACGGCGGCCTCGACGGCCGCGGACGCGGGATCGCCGCAGGCCGCGGCGCCCAGGCGCTCGGCGAGCTCGCAGCGCACCGGGTCGGGGTCGACGCCGACGACGCGGACCCCCGCGGCGGCGAGGAGCTGCACCACCAGCTGCCCGATCAGACCGAGGCCGATGACAAGGGCCACCTCGCCGAGCTGCGGCTCGCCCTGGCGCACACCCTGCATCGCGATCGACCCGACGGTGCCGAAGGCCGCGTGCCGCGGCGCGAGGCCGTCCGGAACCGGGGTGTAGAGGTTCTTCGGCACCCAGTTCAGCTCGGCGTGCAGCGCGTGCTCGTTGCCGGCGCAGGCCACGAGGTCGCCGACCTTCACGTCGTCGATCCCGGTGCCGACCTGCTCGACCACCCCGCACAGCGAGTAGCCCAGCGGCGTGTAGGAGTCGAGCTTGCCCATCACCTTGCGGTAGGTGGCGGGCACCCCGTTGGTGGCCACGCTCTGCATGACCTTGGCCACCTGGTCCGGCCGGGAGCGGGCCTTGCCCAGCATCGACATGCCGGCCTCGGACACCTTCATGAGCTCGGTCCCGGTGGATATCAGCGAGTAGGCGGTGCGGACAAGGACACCGCCCGGCTTGCACCCCGGTACCGGAACGTCGAGCACCGCCAGCTCGCCGCTCTTGTAGTTCTGTACGACCTGCTTCACTCGAAGTCCCCTTGTTTCTCAGCCGTCTTCGCCGTCTTCGCCGTCTTCTACGCCGCCGAGCGAGTGCTCTGTCCGGACCCGGAGGTCGCGTCGCGGTACCAGTACTCGAGCGTCAGCACATGCCACAGATGCTTGGAGAAGTCCCGCTGCCCGGCGGCGTCCTCGGCGACCATGCGCGCCAGCGCGTCGCGGCGCAGGATCCCGGAGTTGACGAGCACGCCGTCGTTGACCACTTCGCGCACCAGCGGTGCCAGATCCCGGCTCATCCAGGCGCGCAACGGCGCGCTGAACAGGCCCTTGGGCCGGTACACGATCTCCCGCGGCAGGATCGAGGTGGCCGCCTCCTTGAGGACGGCCTTGCCCTGCCGCCCGACGATCTTGCGATCGCCGGGCACGGTGAACGCCGCCTTGACCACCTCGACGTCCACGTACGGCACCCGCACCTCGGTCGAGGCGGCCATGCTGGAGCGGTCCGTGTAGGCGAGGTTCAGGCCAGGCAGGAACATCCGGGCGTCGCCCAGGCACATGCGGTTCACGAAGTCGTCGAGGTCGTTGTCCTGGTAGATGTCCGCGTGCTCGGTCAGCACGTCCTCGACCGTCCCGGCCAGGTCCGGATTGACCAGGGCGAGCAGCTCGTCCTGGTCGTACATGGTGTAGCTGCGCCGGAACGCGGTCTCCTCCGGCAGGTCGGCGAAGGAGAGGAACCGCTTCGCGAAGCGCACCGACCGGTACCCGCGGCGGGCCGTGGCGACCGGCAGCCGGTCCACGCCCGCGGACAAGCCGCGCCGCAGAGGCCGCGGGATGCGCTGGTAGCGCAGGGCGAGCAGGTTGGCCAGGTGCTTGCGGTACCCGGCGAACAGCTCGTCGGCACCCATCCCCGAGAGCATCACCTTGACCCCGGCCTCCCGGGCGGCCTGGCAGATCAGGAATGTGTTGATCGCGGCGGGGTCGCCGATCGGCTCGTCCAGGTGGTACGTCATCTGCGGCAGCAGGTCGAGCACATTCGGAGCGATCTCGATCTCATGCAGGTCGACGCCGAACTGTTCGGCCACCTGCCGGGCATAGCGCAGGTCGTCCGGCATGGCCTCGAACTTTGCGTCCTCGGCGCGGAATCCGATGGTGTAGGCGGAGATCCCGGGTCGGTCGCGGGCCGCGAGTGCGGTCAGATAACTGGAGTCCAGACCGCCGGAGAGGAAGGTCGCCACGGGTACGTCGGAGAGCAGATGGCGCCGGGTCGACTCCTCGACGATGGCGGCCAGGTCCGGCTGCTCGCCGTCCCGGGCCCGCTCCCTGCCCTCGGCGGCGACATCCCTCAGGTTCCAGTACTGGCCGCGCTCCACCCGGCCGTCGGGCCGGCACCGGAGCCAGCTCCCCGGCGGGAGCTTCTCCGCCTCGCGGAACGCGCAGCGCGAGTCCGGCACCCAGTAGTACAACAGCGAGGCCACCAGCGCCGCTTGGTCCACCTCCAGCGACCCGCCGGTCACGGCGGCGAGCGCCTTGAGCTCGGAGGCGAACACCAGACCCTCGCCGCGCCGGAGCAGGAACAGCGGCTTGATGCCCAACTGGTCGCGGGCGAGCACCAGTTCACCGGTTCGCTCGTCGAAGATCCCGAACGCGAACATGCCGCGCAGCCGGGGCAGGCAGTCCGTGCCCCAGCGCCGCCAGGCCTCGAGGAGCACCTCGGTGTCGGAGGTACCGCGGAAGCGCACCCCTGCGGCTGCCAACTCGGCCCGCAGCTCTGGAGCGTTGTACAGCTCGCCGTTGTACGTCAGGACGAGGCCGTCGGAGACCATCGGCTGGGCGCCGGTCTCGGACAGGTCGATGATGGCCAGCCGGCGGTGCCCGAGGTGCACTTCGCCGTCACCGGCGGAGTGGCTGTACCGGCCCGCCCCGTCCGGACCGCGGTGGGCGAGGGTTTCGGTGAGCCGGTCGGTCACGACCTTCCCGTCAGGCCAGTGGTACGCGCCTGTGATGCCACACATGTCTTACTGCGCCTCCTGGTCGATGTCCGGGACTCGTGCCCACGACGGCCGCTCCGTCCGCGGCCGGCCCGTCGCGTTCTCCCGGGCCAACCGCTCGTTGTGGCCGCGCAGTGCGGTGTGCAGCCCGTCCCACAGGGTGCCGTCGGTCCGGTCCCGCGGATCGGGGTCGATCAGCACCACACCGATCACCGGAATGAGCAGGTCCGCGAGCTGCCGCGCCACGGTGTGCAGCCATGCGGCGCTGCCGTGCCCGGCACGCACGACGAGCACGGTCTGCGTACCGAGGTCCTGGAGGGCGGTCCACGCCGTGCCGGGCGCCACCGAGCCGACACCGAATCGGCGCTCCTCGTGCGACAGGTCAGCGGCACGCGCGCCGGTGACCACGGTCGGGTCTCCTGGCTTCGGGCGGCGGCCCCCGAGTTGCAGGCCGGGCAGCCCGTCGATGACGACCACCGGCCCCTCCGCCGCCAGTGCCCTGGCGAGGTCCATGGCGATCCTGCTTGTGTTGCGCGCACAGCCCAGTTCCAGCAGCGACACCGGTTCCGCGGAGCCGCGCACGGTACGGGCCAGGGTCGCGGTGAGGCGTTCGCGTGCCGCCCGGGTCCGTCGGCGCCGCCACAGCCTGCCCGACCGGCGGGGCAGCTCCGCGATGACCGAGGCGCCCAGGTTCGCCGCGATGTCCCGGCGCAGCACGGGGCGGTCCGCCACCACCGTGCCGACCGCGGCCACCGCGAGTCCGAGGACGAGTCCAAGGACGAATCCGATCGCGGCGTTGGTGGCAGCGGCCTTGGGCAGGGAGTGCTTCACCGCGCGCGGTGCGTCCACGATCTGCGTGCCGGCGATGACCTTGGGCGTGCCGGTGCGCGCCTCCTCGGCGCGCTGGTCGTAATCGGCGATCCGCGAGTTGAGCTCCGCCCGGCGGGCGAAGAGCGACTCGATGCTCGCCGACGACTTCGGGTCGCTCTCCGGCGATCCGTCCCCGATCTCCCTGTTGACCTGGGCGAGTTCGACCCGCATGCGGTCACGCTGGTCGGCGAGGGCCTTGGCCTCGGCCTTCGCCGCTTCCTGCATCCGGCTCACATGGTCCACGACGAACGCGTCGGCCAGCGCCTTGGCCCTGGCCACCGCTTCCGCGTCGCTGTCACCTGTCACGTCGATCTGCAGCAGGTTGTTGGTCAGGCCGGTCCCCCGGTAATCCCGCATGAAGTCTTCCGGTTTTTCCGGGGACTTGAGGGCCTGCAGGGCCTTGTCGGCGATCCGCGTGGTCCCCAGCAGCGCGACGTCGGTGCGCATCAGCGTTCCGGTGTCGTTCGGCTGATCGTCCTCATGCGCGACCAGGACCTTGGTCACCGCTGTCGGCGGCGGGGGCCGCAGGACCGCCACGGCCGCGCCGATCAGCAGCCCCAGGAGCGCCAGAGAGCACCAGAGGCGGCGGCGCCTGCGCACCGACACCACCAGTCCCTGCAGGTCGAAGAGCGGAGTGGCTGCCGACGACTCCGAAGTCGTGCTCGTCGTCACAGTGAACCTCCCGTCGCGTTGCCGCGAACCGAGAGCGCCGCAGTGGCGTCGTCCGGAGGATGGCCGGCAGATCGCGTCGGACCGGCGCTGACCGCGCCGGCGACGACGATGCCGACGACCTCATGTCTGCCGTCCGCACACGCCTCGGCGATTCCGGCGAGCTCCTCAGCGGTCCAGCTGCCCGCGCTGAGCACGACCAGGGCACCGGACTCGGTGTCGCGGTCCGGCACCATCGGCCGGTCCACCGAAACCTCCACCACCCGCAGCAGCGGATCGCCCTTGGCCTCGGCGACGAGCTGCCCGGCGGCCCGGAGGGCGATCTCGTCGCCGTCCGGTACGACAACCAGCAGACGTCGGGGGGCCGGGAACTGGTCCCGGAGGCGAGCGCACACCCGCCGGTAGCGGATCCGCCTGCCGGCCTCGTCGCCGGACCGCAGCGGGGTTGGTATGTCCCACCGGGTGTCGACGCCGAGGAGTCGGCGGAGCCGGGCCCGTTGGCCACGGTCTTCCGGCTTGTGCGTGGGCGGTTCACCCGGTACGTCGACGGTGCCGAGCAGCGCCGAGCCCAGCGCCGCGGCGATCTCCGGCTCGGTGCGCAGTCGGCGATTCACCCGTGCTGCGACGAGATGGCCGATGACCGCGAACAGGAAGAACAGCAGCGCCCCGGCGACGATGAGCTGCATCCTCGTCGGCGGCGCCTCGCCTGTCGGCCGGGCCGCCGACCCCATGACGACCATTCCGGCCTTGTTGGTCGCCAGGTCGGCCTCGTCCAGCTTCGTCATGGCCTCTTCCAGCGAGGTGCGCAGCTTCTCGAGCTCGGTGCGGGCCTGCACGCTCTCCACGGTCTGCCCCGGATCGGCCGCATCGGCCAGGTCGGTGATGCGGCGGTTGGTCTCCGCCACCGTCTGCCGCAGCGCCTCGGTCCCGGTGGCCGCGTCGGGGTCGGTGCTGCCGCCTGCGATCTGCGCGGCGAATTTGACGAATTGCTGGGCCATCCGGTCGGAGAGCTGCTGTGCGCGCTCCGGGGTGTCGGCCGTACCTGAGATCTTGATGATGTTCCCGTCGGCGGCCTTGGCGCTCACTTGGTCCTGCAGCTCGGTGCCGCTGACTCCGCTCCACTCGAGAGCGGAGGCCGCGCGGTCGACCACGGTCGAACTGGTCGCGATGTCCACCTGGGTCAGCAGCTCGCGCTCTTCCCACTGCCCCGGCAGCAGTACCGATGCCGACGTCGTGTACTGCGGCGGGAACACCACCGAGGCGCCGTAGCCGACCAGTGCGCCCACCACGGCGAGGGCGGCGAGCAGCCGCCACCGTCGGCGGAGAATCCGTCCGATCGTGACCAGGCGGATCGTGTCATCGCTCAATGGTGCTGCCTCTTCCCTGTGCTGACCGGGTCGCCCGCGACACCGGAGTGTGGTCACGGCACGCAGCGGCATAGGCGGCGAGCAGCGACGCTTGCGAGTTCCGCCAGGAGAGCTCTCCGCTGATCCGCTCCTGGCCGATCCTGCCCATCCGGGCCCGCTTCTCCGGATCGTCGAGGAGCAGCGTGATGAGCTTGGCGAATTCGGCCTCGTCGTTGGCGGGCGCGTAGAGGGCGGCGTCACCGGCGGAGACGCGCGCCTCCCGGAGGTCGAACGAGACGATGGGCCGGCCCATCGCCATGTACTCCAGGACCTTGTTCATGGTCGACACGTCGTTGAGCGGATTGCGCGGGTCGGGGGAAAGGCACACGTCCGCGGTGGACAGGTAGCGCACCAGGTCGGCGTCCGGGATGCGCCCGGTGAACTGCACCTGTTCGGAGAGCCCGAGCTGCCGGGACAGCTCCACCATCGCGTCGAAGGCGTCGCCGGAGCCGACGAACACCGCATGCCAGTCGGTCCGCCCGAACTCGTCGCGCAGCTTCGCGAGGGCGCGCAGGGCGTAGTCGACGCCGTCCTGCGGGCCCATGACGCCGAGGTAGCAGAGCAGATGAGGCTTGCCGCGCTTCAACTCCGGCTCGGGCGGCACCGGTTGGAACCGGTCGGTCTGGGGCGCGCTGCGCACCACGAAGACGTCCTCCGGCCGCCGGCCGCCACGGCGCAGCGCGACGTCCCGGTAGCTCTCGTTCGTGGCGAGCACGATGTCCGCGGCCCGGTAGGTCCGCCGTTCCAGCGCGCACACGGCGCGGTACAGCAGGTCCTCGCCGCGGTCGAACCGGGAGAGGTACAGCTCGGGTACCAGGTCGTGCTGGTCGAAGACGAACCGCGCGCCGCGCCGCTTCAGCCACAGTGCAGGCAGGAACAGCAGGTCGGGCGGGTTGCAGGCGTGGACCACATCGACCGGGCCGACCTTGCGGGCCAGCCGGATCGTGTGCCACAACGCCGATCCGTACTCCCGCAGATAGCCGGCAGGACCGCCGGTGGCCGCACGCAACGGGTAGCGGTGGATCCGCACCCCGTCGATCTCCGCCTCCAGCTCGGTGTCCCGCTTGCTCCCCCGGGGGCAGATGACGTGCACCTCCCAGCCCGCGTCGCGCAGCGTCGTGCACTCCTGCCACACCCGCCGGTCGAACGGCACCGACAGGTTCTCCACCAGGATCAGCGCGCGCCGGTCCGGCCGGTCGCCGCCGGCTGTGTCTTCGAAGGATCTGTCACCAAGCAAGGCCCACGTACCCCGGTTCGGCCCGGCGCGCCTCGGCGTCGGGAAGGTGGATGAGGTCGATCAGCACCGGTCCTTCGCCATGGGGCAGCGCGGACAGCACGCCCGGATCCCTGGTCCCGACCAGGCATACCTCGGAGTGTTCGAGCACCTCACCGACGGAGTCCGCGAGCAGCTGCCCGAGGTGCGGCAGCCGGGTCTCGATGTACTCGCGGTTCGCGCCGATCAGTCGGGAGAGGCTCACGTTGGCGTCGTAGATCCGCAGGTCGTACCCCTTGCCGAAGAGCCTCTCGGCCAGCTCGACGAGTGGGCTCTCGCGGAGATCGTCGGTGCCGGGTTTGAAGGACAACCCGAACAGGCCCACCCGGCGCTTGCCGGTGCGCTCGACCAGGTCCACCGCGCGCTGCAGATGGTCGGAGTTGGAGGGCAGCACGTGGGCGAGGATGGGCACCGAGACGTCGGCCCGGTGCGCCGCGTGGACCAGGCTGCGCAGGTCCTTGGGGAGGCAGGAGCCACCGAAGGCGAAGCCGGGCCGCAGATAGGCGGAGCTGATGTTGAGCTTGTGGTCGGCCAGGAACACGTCCATCACCTGGTGCGAGTCCACCCCGAGCGCCTGGCACACCGCGCCCAGCTCGTTCGCGAAGCCGATCTTGAGGCCGTGGAACGCGTTGTCCGCGTACTTGATCGCCTCGGCCGTCGGGACCGGCACCCGGAACACCTCGCCGGGCACGCCGTCGTACAGCGCCATCACCGCGTCGCCGCTTGCCGGGTCGAGCTCGCCGATGACGGTCTTCGGCGGGTCGAAGAAGTCCCGCACGCTCGTGCCCTCGCGCAGGAACTCCGGGTTGACCGCGACCCCGATGTCCACCCCGGCGGTGCCGCCGACGTACTTCTCCAGGATCGGTACCAGCAGGTTCAGGCAGGTGCCCGGGAGCATGGTGCTGCGGAACACGACGGTGTGCCGCCCACCCCGCTCGGCCAGCGCGGCGCCGATCTGCTCGGTGACCCGCTCCAAGTACGTGGTGCACAGGCTGCCGTTGGGCTCCGACGGCGTGCCCACGCAGACCAGGGATATCTCGCTGTCCATGATCGCCTCACGGACGTCGCCGGTGGCGCGCAGCGCTCCGGTCCGCACGACCTCGGCGGTGAGCTCCCCTATCCGCTCCTCGACCACCGGGGCCTTGCCGTCGTTGACCAGGTCGACCTTCACCTGGTTGACGTCCACCCCGATGACCTCGTGACCCATGCTGGCCAGGCACGCGGCCGACACGCAGCCCACGTAGCCGAGCCCGAAAACGCTGACTCTCATGACCCGTTCCTCCCCCCAGGCAGGCCCTGAGGGCCTGCGGTCCGCGCGCCGGCGGGACCGTTGAGTTGCAGACTCCCGCCCATCAGTAGGCCCCCTGCCCGTAGAGCACCGCACGCAGCGTCTTCCACAAGATCACTGTGTCCAGGGCGAGCGACCAGTCCTCCACGTAGCGCAGGTCCAGCCGGACCGCCTCCTCCCACGACAGGTCGCTGCGTCCGCTGATCTGCCACAGGCCGGTGAGCCCCGGCTTGACCAGGAGACGCCGCCGGATGTCCGGGCCGTACGCGGCGGACTCCTCCGGCAGCGGAGGCCGCGGACCGACGAGCGACATCGATCCGGTGAGCACGTTGAAAAGCTGCGGGAGCTCGTCGATCGAGTACCGGCGCAGTACTGCTCCCACCCGGGTCACCCGCGGATCCCGGCGGAGCTTGAACAGCAGCCCTGCGCCATCGTTGCGGGCGGCAAGCTCGGCACGTGCCCCGTGAGCGCCGGTGACCATGGTGCGGAACTTGAGAATGGTGAACTCGCGGCCGTTCTTGCCGACCCTGCGCTGGCGGTAGAACGCCCCGCCCCGGCTGTCCACCAGCACGAGCAGCCCGACGAGCACCATCAATGGCGCGAACAGCATCAGCAGGACCGCCGCGCCCATCCGGTCGACGACCCCTTTGATCGCCCGGCGGCCCCCGGTGAAGGTCGGCATGCTGACCCGCAGCAGCGGGATCCCGAGCACCGCGTCGACGTGCAGCCGCGGGCCGGCCACCTCCATGAGTACGGGGGCCACGACCATCTCGGCCTCGCTGCCTTCGAGGTTCCAGGCCAGCCGTTGCAGCCGGTCCGGTGACCAGTGCGGGTCCGGTGTGACCGCGACGACACGGTAGCCGTCGCGGCGGACATGGTCGGCTACGTCCGCCAGTCGCCCGACGACCGGCACTCCGTCCAGTTGGTCACCGTCGACCCCGAGACCGTCCGTCGTGCACACCGCGTCCACTCGCCAGCCGAGATGCGGCAACTTGCGCGTTCTGCTGATCAGATCGCGCACGGTGGCCGGGCTCCCGGCAGCGAGCACCGGTCTCAGGCACTGCCCTTCCTTGCGCTGTTTGTGCAGCCAGAGGCGGAGCAGATACCGCTCGGTCATGGTGACGAGCGCGATCGCGGGTATCGCGACGAAGATCCAGAGCTTGATGTTGCGCGAGGTGAGGGCGATCCCGCCGAGCGCCAGCACGACGACCGCCATGAACAGTGAGCGTCCGAGCCGGTGGAACTCCTCGGCGCCCTGACCCAGCACCGCCGGAGCCCACGACCGGCTCACCGCAAGCGCTCCCAGTACCAGCAGTTCGGTACAGAAAGCGAGAATTACCCATTTCTCGTGCCAGTTGGCCGCGTCCCGGGCCCCGAAGAAGTTGCCTATCGCGGCCACCACACAGGCGGTGGCCACGGTATCGCTGGTGATCACGGTACGGCGGTACCGCTGCTCCCAGTCTTTCGCCGGCTGGCTGATCGCCCCGTCCGCCAAACGCTCGCGCGCCGACGGAAAAGGGCCGACTATTCCCCCCTGCCGCACAGAACCCCCCGGTTCCCAGTGGTTCGACTTCGTCGTCCAACACTGTCGCTCCCCATCGGGAGGCCCCCGCCCCCCGCACAGTCCCTCCCCTCGGGAGCCCCCCGGCCCCCACGCACGCCATCGCGGCCACTTCAGCGCCACTCGATCAATCCGGCCTGGCGGCAGCGGACTTGCCTGCCCCGCCAGACCCTCGAGGTGCGCGGGAACCCGTCGAAACCTCGGGTGATCCCGCACCCAAGGACCCTCTCGGCTCCAGGAATTGATCACCCCCACGTCTGGGGGTGGAGGCGCAGCGGCTGGCTGTCCGCAGCGCCTGACACATAGATGCTGATTTGTCGCCTCGTGTCCCAGCATGTGAAGCACGGTCAATCTAGACCATCGGGGCCGGTCTGAAGAGAGGGATGTGTGTAATTTGTGCTCACTATTTGAAGTTGGGTCAGGGAAGGGTGACCGTCCGCGGGTGCTTTGATGACTAAGAAAGCCTTGTGACCTGCGATGACGGGAGTTCTCCGGGTTGTCGGCACCGGCAACCCGGAGGCGTCCTGGCTCGCATCCGCCGCCCCGTGCTCACCGGCAAGACCCGCTGGACAGGCCCTGAGCGCGGCCCGGTTGGCAGAGCGGACGAAGTCGAACTACCACCGCAGACCGGCCATGCGGCGACCCTGAAGTCGTTTCAGCAACCATTGGTAGGCCCTGCCATGCACGCGGGGGCTCTACGAGCAGAAGCCCGACCGGCAGTCGGCCACTCAGCCGGGAAATCGCGGTAACTCGCCGGATCTGAAAGGCAGTTGTCCACAGTCGCCAACGCTCAGGCCCAGGTCAGCAGCGGTTCGACTCAGGTCCAGGATGACCACGGTCTTCTTCTGAAATGGCGTGAATCAATCCGCGGTTACTCAGGGAGCATTCGAAATCACTCGGAGTCGGCCCATATGCAGCGCGGTGTGCCGGGCCTCGAATTTCGATCCGGTATCCAGACATTCAGGCCATGCGTACCAGTGACGAGTTGCCCAAATCCTGGTGGACGGACGGTAAGCGGGTCATGATGTCGTCATGACGTTGGCCCTGCGCGCCATGACGCGACTGGCGAATTGGCCGGACCTGGCCGAAGCCCTGCCGAGCTGCGGCACGGGGCGGGCACTGTGCTCGGAGCAGGGCGAGATCGTCCACTTCCATTCGGAACAGGACGTCGACCTGCACCTCACGGTCCCTGCCATCCTGCGTTTCGAGGACCATTTGAAGAACGTGACCGCGGTCCGTATGGTGCCCGGTTCGCGCTGGGTGACGATACGTCTTGAGGTCGACTCGGACATCGATCTTCTGCTGACCTTGGTGAGTTTCGCGCTCCATGCCCACCAGTCGTGGCCGGTTCCGGACGATTCACCATCGCCGGATTGCAATGATCGCCGCGGCATGGCACTTCCGCGCCGACCGTAGGCTCTCCCTCTATCCGGGCGGGGCGACCAGAGAGTCCGACTGGTGCGCGCGGCGCAGGGCGTCCGCGATGAAGCCGTCGGCCTTCAGCTCCTCGACGAGGTCGCGCAGGAACTGGACGGTCTCGGGCCGTCGGTTCACCGTCGTGCCCACCGCTTGGCGGATCTGCATGAACCGGCCCTCGATCAGCCTGAGTTCGGGATGTGCCGCGACGTACTGGGCCAGCGGCTGACGGATACCGGCCGCGACCTCGAGGTCCTGGGCGCGGAACGCGTCGACCCCCTCCTCACCGCGCACGACGCTCGCGTGTTCCAGCGTGCGGGAGAGGAAGAGGTCGTAGGCGGACCCGCGTTTCACGCCGATGCGTACGCCCGCCCGGTCGACGTCGGCGACCGTGGTGAGGTCCGAGTGACGGGGCACGGCGTACACGCCCTCGATCACGACGTACGGCGCGGTGAAGGCGACTTCGGCCTCCCGTGCTGGCTCGATGGCCAGGAAGCACAGGTCGGCGCGGCCCGTCTTCAGGGCCTCGTACGACTTCCGTGCCGCGTCGAAGCAGACGAGCTCCACCGGCACGTCCAGCCGAGCACCGACCTCGCGCGCGATGTCGACGGTCACGCCGGCCGGCGCGGTCGGGGTGCCTTGGGCCAGTACCGGATTGCCCAGATTGATCGACGCCCGCAACACGCCCTGGGGCGCCAGGTCTTCGATGAGGGCGGCCGTCGGGATCGTCATGGGCGGAGTTTAGGACACGCCTCCTGGCGGCTCGGGAACGCGAGCGGCCCCGGCACTCACGTACTGAATGAGTGCCGGGGCCTTTCACACTCACGTATTGAATGAGTGCCAGGGCCTTTCAGAACCGTCGATGCCCAGGGACGCCGTGCGTCAGGCGCGGGTGCCCGTGGCGCGTCGGCGGCGGGTGACGACGGTGATCGCGGCGCCGGCCGCGAGGAGGGCCGCGGCGCCTGCGGCGATCGGCAGGGTGTTGCCGCCGCCGGTCTCCGCGAGGTCGCCGGGCGCAGTGGACCCACCGCCGTTGGGCGACGGGGCGGCGGGCGTGGTCGACTCGGACTCCGACGGAGTCGCCGGCGTCGTCGACTCGGCGGGCTCCGACGGAGTCGGGGTGCCGGGCGTCGACGCGGGCGGCGTCGAGGCGGGCGGAGTCGACGCCGGGGGCGAGGAGGCCGGAGGCGTCTCCGGAGTGGTCGGCGGCTGCGCCGTGCAGTCCTTGGTGCCGCCGTTCCACGCCGCGATCAGCTTGTCCTTGATGACCGGGCGGTCCGGACCCTTGGGCAGGTCACCGTGCTCGAAGCCGTCGTTGGCATCGAAAAGGCCGTCGAACTTGACGGCGCCACGGTAGAGGTCGATCTGCGCGTAGCAGCCGACGTCGGGCACCGAGATGTCCAGGGAGTCCGTGCCGCCCGGCTTGACCGTCACCGTGTCGAAGTCGTGGAAGACCTGCTCGCCGGAGGTGTTGAAGGTGGCACCGTGCGCGCGGTACGAGGCGAGCGAGGCGGTGCAGGTGGAGGCGTCACCGGCGGTACGGACCTTGATGTGGACCTTGCCGTCGTCGGTGGGCTTCAAGGTCTGGTCGTCGACACGGACCGAGTCGTAGAAGTTCGTCCCGTCCAGGGAGAACTGGCAACGATCGGTTTCGGTCTTCGTTCCCGCGCCATTCCCGGGCTTGTAGTCGCCGCCGGTCTTTTCCCAGCCGTCGCCACCGGGGGTGCCGGTGGCCCAGGCGCCGGTCGTCGATGCCGAGAGGGCGAGCACCACCGCGCCCGTCCCCAGCAGGCAGCGGAGGGTGACACGTCTCGCTATGGACATGCAGATCCCATCTTGATGTTGCGGGACCCGGTCGACGGCAGCACGGCATGGCGAAGCAGCCGGGGGCCGAACCGGGGGTAAGTGGTCGAAGAATCACTGGGCGCATTGGTCAAATGGGCCACAGCTCGACCACATAGTCGATCAGCGCGTGGAGGCTGTCAACCTCGCTGAATACACGGCGACTTCACAGGTCATCGCATTTCAGACACATGGGGAATCACGTGATCCGGAACCGGCATCCGTGCCGCTCGAACGGCGTCTACTGCTTGCACGAACGGCTCGTACGGCTTGTACGGCGGCATGCACCGCGGGGTGGTCGCCCCCCCCCACACACATCAGCCCAGCCACTTCAGCCCAGCGGGAGACCACGCACACACAAGGCACTCAGTCCCCTCAGCACTGCGCACTGAGTGCCATTCCTCCCGCTCGGTGCTAGGTTCCCGTCCATGAGCGAGGGACCCCGGAGCCGCGAGGCCGCCGACGCGACGACCGTGAAGCCACCCATGCGGGACGCCCTGGTCGCGGCAGCCTTCCAGCTCTTTCTGGAACGCGGCTACGAGCAGACCACGGTCGACGACATCGTGGCGCTCGCCGGAGTCGGCCGGCGGTCCTTCTTCCGCTACTTCCCGTCCAAGGAGGATGTGGTCTTCCCGGACCACGAGCGCTGCCTGGCCGACATGACGGCGTTCCTCAGCGAGGGTGCCGACGAGGACGATCCGGTGCAGCGGGTCTGCGACGCGGCCCGGCTCGTGCTGCGCATGTACGCCGAGAACCCGACGTTCTCCGTCCAGCGCTACCGCCTCACCCGGAAGGTCCCCGGCCTGCGCGCGTACGAACTGTCGGTCGTCTGGCGGTACGAGCGAGCCCTCGCCGAGTATCTGCGCGGACGTTTCGCCGGCCGGCGCGACGGCACCCTGCAGGCCGATGTCATCGCGGCGGGCGTGGTCGCCGCACACAACAACGCCCTGCGCTCCTGGCTGCGTTCGGACGGACAGGGCAACGCGACCGCCGCGGTGGACCACGCGCTCGGTTACGTGCGAGGAACATTCGGCGACCGGCCCGGTGACACTGCGGTCGAGGACCAGGAGGACGTGGTCGTCGTCATCTCCCGACGGGGAGCGCCGATGTGGCGCGTCGTCCGGGAAATCGAGTCGACTCTCGGGCGGGACTGACCACGCACCCCCTCCCCCTCACCTTCGAGCCCACACATTCGGAGACACTGAGGGTACCGAGTGCCTTCACAAGTGGCACTCAGTGCCATACCCTGTGGCTCGTGCACGGCGATCCGAGCACATCAGATTCCGGCGGAGCGCAGGGAGATGACATCGTGTACCACCCAGGAATCGCCCTTCATCCAGGTGTCGGCCCCGCGACGGACGGGACTTCGGCCGGGACCTCGGCCCCGGACACCCTCCTCTTCCAGCGTTGCCAGTGGTGCGGCACCGCGATGTACCAACGGCTCCTCTGCCCGGTCTGCGCGGGCAGCGATCTGCGGACCGAAGCGAGCGCGGGCACGGGCATCGTGCGCCACTCGACCGTGATCCATCGCAACACCCCGGCGGCGCGCAACGTCTCCCTCGTCGAGATGGCGGAGGGATTCACCGTTCGCGGCAGGGTCATGGGCCCGCTCGTCGGTATCCACAGCGGAGACCGGGTCAGACTCGCCACCGCACAGGATCCGGTGCGCCGGGAGCCGGTGTTCCAGATGGTCGACGAGCCGTTCCGAAGCTGGAGTTGACACCCCGGCGAGTCTTGGCCGTTCGCGGTGCCGGAGCCTCCCCCGGCACCGCGAACAGCGGTGGGTCAGCTGTAGGTGATGTCGGACGTGGCGTACTTGCAGTACGTGCTGTCGGGGCCGGTGCCGTTGGTGGTCGGCTCCGCACCCGTGTTGTTGCCGATGTACTTCTGGCAGGGGACGACCTTCTTGCTGGTGTCCCCGACGATCTTGATGCCCCTCAGGGTCGCGCTGTCGCCGTAGTTGGTGTTGATACCGACGAGGCGGCTGCCCTTCCAGGTCACCTCGATGGTGTTGAGGTTGATCGTCCGCTTGTACTGCGTGGAGCAGTTGCCGCACGAGCGGATGAAGGTACCGAAGTTCTTCACCGCGAAGTTCGAGACGTTCAGGGTTCCGGCGCCGTTGAACTGGAACACCTTGTCGCTGGCTTCCTTCGCGCCACCGCCGGAGACGGCGTACACGTTGGACGACGAGGAGCCCCGGAACGTCGCCGCGTCCTCGCCGACGTCCTCCCACCAGACGTTCTGCAGCGTGCAGCTGCCCAGGCAGTGGATGCCGTCCGCGGCCGGGGCGCCGATGATGACGTTCTTGAGGACGGTGCCGGCGGCCAGTTGCAGGATCGGCCCCTGATCCTCGTCCTGGCTGCCACTGCCCAGATCACCGGTGCCGTACAGGCGCAGCATCCCGTAGTCCTTGGTGCCGGACAGCGAGATGGTGGCGGAGACCGCCTGGCTGCCGCTCGCGGTCGGCCAGGTGGCGGCGCTCGCCGGCGACACCGCGCCATCCATCATGATCATGCCAACCGAGAGCCCGAGTGCGGCCAGGGCGCCGGTCAGTGCGCGCCGGGTGGCGCGGGTACGTAACGAAGAAGTCATGTCCCGATTCCTTCTTCCTGCTGGTGGGGGTGGTCAGAGCTTTCCGGCACCCGCGCCGGACGTCACCGAGGCGACGACGGTCGAGGCGGGCTCGGCGGTGTAGCTGTAGGGCGGGGCGGTAAAGGTGCCCACCTGCGAGATCTCGGTGACGGCATCGCCGAGGTCGTTGCCGCGCAGGTTGGCGTAGCCGTCCACGTCGCTGCTGCGGTTCGTCGTCACCGCGATCTTCGTCGTGCGGAAGACGTTGTTCTCGACGAGCATCTGGGCGCCCATGCGTGAGTGCACGGCGGTGTCGGCGCCCTCGACGTAGTTGTCGTAGAAGTGGCCGGTGCCGAAGCGCAGGCTGGGGATGCGCGAGTAGACGTTGCTGAAGTGGTTGTGGTGGTACGTCACCCGCAGATGGCCGGTGTCCTCGGAGGCGTTGTTGTCGCTGTGCCCGACGAGTGAGCCCTTGAAGTGGTCCTTGAAGGTGTTCCAGGACACGGTGACGTGGTCCGAGCCGTGATTGATGTCCAGCAGACCGTCGTAGTAGTCCTTGTCGTGGTCCCGGTCCGCCGAGAAGGAGTTGTGGTCGATCCACACCTTCGTGGACTTCTGGACGGTGATCCCGTCGGCGGGCGCCAGGGGCTTGCTGATGTTCAGGTTGCGGACGACGACGTTGGTCTCCTCCTTGATGCGCAGTCCGCCGCCGGTGAACCCGGACGACGAACCGACGCCCAGGACGGTGGTGTTGGAGCCGATGTCGACCTGACCGCTCAGCGTGATCAGGCCGTTGACCCGGACCACCTTGGCCGTGTCGCCGGTGACGGACGTCTTGAAGGCGTCGAGCGTGGTGACGGTGACGGCGGTCGCGCTTCCGCCGCCGGTGGTTCCGGCGCCGAAACCGACCGGTGACGTCTCGGCGGCTCCTGCGGGCTGCGGCAGGACGAGAGCACCGGCGACGGCCAGGGCGGCCGTCGCGGCCACCGTCAGGGGCAGTCTGCGAGAACGCGGTTGTGGGGGGCGGGTACGCATGCGGGTGTGTCCCTTCGAGATTGCTCGCGGGTCATGTACGTGCACGATGTTCGCCATGTTGAATCGCGTGCGGCACACGGCGACATCCGTACGAGGATTCAAAAGGGCCCGGGAGGCCCACTTGCCCAGGTTGTGCGGCTCGGAGATCTGATGTCTCGTATACGAGATGTCACACGCGGGTCATGTCGCTGAACGGGAAACGTAGGGGGTAAGCGCTTTCTAGTCAACGCTTCACGCAGAACACATCCGGCCAACTCCCCTGCCGGGCAAGGTCAGGTCCAGGGTGCGGCGACGACGAACGAGCTGCTGGCGCGGTACGCGGCGGTCTCCTCGTCGGGGTCGAGCCAGAGCTCGAGGTTGTCGCGGTGGCGGAGGTAGCGGCCGGGGTAGTTGTACGACTCCAGGGAGAGCGACCCGTCGGCCGAGCCGGAACGGGGGCAGAAGGTCGCGTCCTTCTGGAAGATGGCGGACCCGTCGTTGGCGTCCAGTCGGATACGGAAGGCGTAGTGCCTCAGGTATCTGCCCGTGGCGTCCCTGAGCGAGTAGCAGTCGGAGTCCGCGAGCCCGGCGACGAAGGTGAACGTGGCGTCCTGCCGGGTGAGCGCGGAGCTCGCGGAGCCGACCGGTTCGAGGACGCCGAGGTCGCCCGACTGGCTCACATAACGGCCGGAGGCGTCGACAGACCGCAGGGCGTGGGGGCCCGAGAGCCGCGTCGCGGCGGTACGCGACGGGGTTGAAGTGGGAGTGGGCGACGGCGTCGCGGAGACCGACGGTGTCGTTGTGGCGGACGAGGCGGCAGGCGGTGCCGGGGCCACGGCCGCGGGCTCTCGCCCGGGTGTCTCGGAGTGCGTGGCGGCGTACCAGGCGACTCCCCCGCCCGCGAGCACCACCGCTCCCGCGGTCACCACCGCCACCGGCTTGGCCGCCAACCGGCCGAGCAGCCGGGCCACTTGCCCTGTTCCGCCCGACCCCTGCGCGGCACCGCCGGCCGCCGCCCCGGCCGCCGAGCCCGCGGGCAGCAGCTCGGTCAGCACCAGGCCTGCCAGGCCGATCGGCACCGGCACCAGCGCGAATCCGCCCAGCAGCCCTTCGGCCGGTATCAGCTCGGAGGTGCTGAACAGGCACTGCGGGCACTCACGGACGTGGCGAGCCAGCCGCTTGCGCCACTGAGCGGACGGCCGGCCGTCCCACGAGGGCAGCAGGGCCGACAGCTCCGTGCAGCGCGGCGAGGCGGCAAGGGCACGCACAACGGCGCGCGCGGACTCCAGCCGTTCCTTGACCCGCTGCACCCGTACCGCGGTGTGCTGCGGCGTGAGGTCGCAGGCCGCCGCCAGATCGGCGCGGCTCAGTTCACCGGCCGCCTCCATCCACCACAGCGACAGCACCTCGCGCTCCTCGTCCTCCAGCCAGCGCGTCGCCTCCGCCGCCTCACGGCGCTGTCCCGAAAGGGCCAGCCGGAGGATCGCCAGATCGGCGAAGTCGGCCTGCGGATCCACCTCCTGGGCCAGGTCCTCGGGCAGGCTCGGCTGCGGACGGGACTGTCCGCCACGCCACCGGTCACGGACCTGCCGTACGGCGATGGCGACAAGCCATGACCGGAACCGCTCGGGTTCCGCCAGGCCAGGCAGCCCGTCCAGCGCCCGCAGCATGGTCTCCTGGACCACGTCGTCGACATCGCTGTGGCCGTCAAGGGCCCGCCCGACGATGTTGTAGACCAACGGCAGCCAGCCCCGCACGAGCTGCTCCAGCGCCTGCCGGTCACCGGCCCGCGCCGCCACGACCACCGCGACGTCCGGCCGCTCCTGCACGTCCTGCGAGCGCACCCGCCCCACCGCCCGATGTTGAAGTACGAACAGGTGGCAGTGTGCCAGGGGCGGTCCGGCGGGGGCGCGACCGGGGCCGGTGCCGTGGATCACGGGCACGTACTTGATGGCCGGCTTCGGGGAACGACCAACGCACGCTCCGTTTGTGAGTGTTGGGGCGATTGCCGGATGAGGGACTCAGGGGTCTATAGCGTGTACCTGCCACTATTCATGTGTGTGCACCACGTGCACGAGGGGGGATTTTTCACATGAGGAGCAAGCGTGTGCCCAGAGTGCTGGGCAGACTGGCCCTCGCGTTGTTCGCGGGGGCCGTTCTCGTCCTGGCCGGGCCGGGCTCCGCCCAGGCCGACACCAGTGTCGAGATCCCGGCGCCCACCGACGGGGGCATCTCGGCGACTGTCAGGTTCCACGGGGCTGTGGTGCCGCAGCCCTACAATCCCGACCCGAACGCGGCCTTCGGACCTCGCAAGTGCCAGCTCATCTACCACGACTACAACCCGACGCCCGGCTGTGGCGGCTTCAGTCTCGGCGTCACCCTCCACAACGTGCGCAGCCAGCCCGGCTATCTGGCCGGACTCCCCAGCACCGGGGGCTACTTCAGCGCGTCCGCGGACACCGCGCGCACCTTCGGCTGTCTGCGGCCCGACGGAACCTTCGACCACGGCACGAGTTTCGTCGTACGCACCGAACAGATGCCGTTGTCGGGGGTGTACTACGAGCCGGACAGCAATTGGCTGCTCGGTCAGTTGGCGCGCTACCCCGACCAGGACTACGGTCCGCCGTTCTTCGTCAACTTCCCGGCCGTGCAGGTGAATTGCCCCGAGGGCATGACCGCGACCCAGTACGGCCTCAAGGTCACCAACGTGAACATCTTCATCGATGACGCGAACGTCTTCGGTACGACGATCTGGAGCACTCCGGGGCCGTTCTACGCGTAGACGCGGTGCGTACGGGGGCCTGGTCCACGCCGGGCTCCCGTACGCGCGCGTGAGTCAGGGGGCCAGGGTGATACGGATGCCCGCCGTTCCGGACACCCCGCGTCGCAGGCGGCTACCGAAGAGGCTGAGACGGCCGAAGATGCCGTACTTGCGGGCGATCAGCTGACGGTAGTGGGCGGTTTCGCCCGCGTCGAGGATCTCAGCCGTGGCCGGGATCTGGTCGCCCGTCGGCCTGCCACGCACGTCGCACGGACCCACCAGGACATCGGCCCGGTTGCGGATCCGCTTCACCTTCCAGCTGTCCGCGGGCGTCCACGCGCCGAGCACCTCGCCGTCCCTCACCACCCACACGGGCGTCGCGACTGCCGTGCCGTTCTTGCGGTAGCTGGTGATGAGCAGATACTTGCCCGAACCGAGCTTGTCCAGCGAGGCCTCGTCCATGGCGGAAGTGTAAGCAGTCGGGGTCAGGACAGCTGACCGTCGTAGTCGGGCAGTTTGAAGGTGCGCTCGGCGTGGCCGCCGACGAGGTCGGTGTCGTTGTTGCCGACGTTGGCGATGATCGTGTAGCCCTGGGCCTCGATCTCCGTACGCTTGCCGGTCTTGTACGCGCTGACCTCGGCGAACAGGTCCGGCAGATCACGGACGTAGAGGCCGTCGACCGGGTAGCCCACGGACGTCAGGTTGGACTTCGTCAGGCTGTAGATGATGCCCGGGCGCGCGGTGACGAAGAAGACGGCGACGCCGCGCGACTTCGCGTACTTGGCGAGCGCCAGGGAGGGCTTGACCGCCGGCGTGGGGAGCACGTACCAGGGGTGGAAGTCCGTCTCCAGCGTGGTGTTGTCGATGTCGAAGACGACGGCGAGCTTCTGCCCGCCGGCCTGCGCGGTGCGCTGCCCGACGTAGGGCGTGGCCTGGTCGATGACGGCCTGGACGTCCTTCTGCCAGGTGGCGTAGTCGACGTCGGCCTGCGCCGCCGTCACGCTCGCCACGGCCTGGACCGGTGCCGCGGCGGCGGTCCCCGCGGCGGTGACCGTCCCCCCGATCCCCAGCGCCACGACCGCCGACACCGCGCCTATCCGGCGCCCCACACCGCGTCCTGTCATATCCGTCCCCTTCTCGCATCGGAGCGGCGAGGGAGCCTCGCCCCTCGCCGCTCCTGTCATGGTCACGCCCCATGATGTACGCGAGGGGAAGCAAAAGTTACTCCTCGGTAGACAAATTCGCGGCAACGATCTCCCTGCTCCGGTGCGGGGTGGCAGGCGCGCTCGTCCCGTGTGAGCCTGGGCTCGCGGTCGGCGGGCCGCGCTGTCGGCACAGGGAGAGAGGCTGCTGGGATGGACGCACCGAACATAGTGATCGTCGGCGGCGGATTCGCCGGGGTCGAGACCGCACGGGGGCTCGAGCGAGCGCTCGCCCCCGCCGACGCCCGGATCACCCTGGTCAGCCCGAACAACTACCAGCTCTACCTGCCGCTGCTCCCGCAGGTCGCCGCCGGTGTCATCACCCCTCAGTCGGTGGCACCCTCGCTGCGCCGGATCCTGCGCCGCACCGAGCTGGTGCCTGGCGGGGTGATCGGCGTGGATCCGGCGGCCAAGATCTGCGTCGTACGCAAGATCACCGGTGAGCTCGTCGACCTGTCGTACGACTACCTGGTGCTCACGCCGGGCAGCGTGACCCGCACCTTCGACATCCCCGGCCTCGCCGACGAGGCGCGCGGCATGAAAACGCTGTCCCAGGCCGTGTATCTGCGTGACCACGTGATCGCCCAACTCGACCTGGCGGCGGCCACCTCGGACGAGGAAGAGCGGGCGGCACGGCTGCAGTTCGTGGTGGTCGGCGGCGGCTACGCGGGCACGGAGACGGCGGCCTGTCTGCAGCGGCTCACCACCGCGGCGGCCAAGCAGTACCACCCGCGTCTCGACCCCGCCCTGATCAAGTGGCACCTGGTCGACGTCGCTCCCAAGCTGCTGCCGGAGCTCGGTGACAAACTGGGCACGAGCGCCTTGCGCATGCTGAGCAGGCGTGGGGTGCAGATCTCCCTGGGAATGTCGGTCGCCTCCGTCACCGAGGACAAGGTCACCCTCACCGACGGCCGGGTGCTGCCCTCACGGACGCTGGTGTGGACGGCCGGTGTGGCGGCGAGCCCGCTGGTCGACTCGCTGGGCGCCGAGACGGTACGCGGCAGGCTCGTCGTCGAGGCCGATTTCCGGGTGCCGGGCCTGGACGGGGTGTTCGCCCTGGGGGACGCGGCCGCCGTGCCCGACCTGGTCAAGGGCGACGGCTCGTACTGCGCGCCGACCGCCCAGCACGCCGCCCGGCAGGGACGGCACGCCGCGAAGACCCTGACGGCGCTGCTGCGCGGGCTGCCCACCACCCCGTACAAGCACAAGGACCTCGGTCTCGTCGTCGACCTGGGCGGCCACGACGCGGTGTCCAAGCCGCTCGGCATCGGCCTCAAGGGCGTGCCCGCGCAGGTCGTGGCCCGCGGCTATCACCTGTTCGCGCTGCGCACCGGCGCGGCCCGCTTCCGCACCGGCGCCAACTGGTTCCTCAACGCGGTCGCGGGCGATGACTTCGTCCGCACCGGTTTCCTCGCCGGCCGCAAGGGAACGCTGCGGGACTTCGAGCACACCGACGCGTATCTGACCCCGGAAGAGGTGGCCGCCCGAACTCGCTCCTGACAGAGGGTTCTTGACGGGTCGGACGAGGCCGTGAACGCCTGGACGCGGGCGCACGTATGAAGGGAGGGCTCTCGACCGGAGCCCCCGGCGGTGGTAGACGCCGCGGTGTTCGGCTTCGGGAGCCCATGGATGAGGCACGCACGACGACGGATCGTCCAACGGGGGGCGCGTATCGCGGCCGTCGGAGGGCTGCTCTGCGGAGGGCTGATGGTGACGCACGCGATGGCGAGCGAACCGTCCGCGACGTCGCGTGCCGGCGAGAGTTCGACCCAGGCCGCCGCTGACAGAGGGGCCCAGTTGGTCTCCACCCTGGGCACCTCGCGTACGGCCGGCAGCTGGATCGCCGCCGACGGACAACCGGTCGTCGCGGTGACCGACACGGGCGCGGCAGCCGAGGTGAAGCAGGCGGGCGCCCGCCCCAAGGTCGTCGACCACAGCATGCAGGACCTCAAGTCCGCGACGGAGATCCTGAGTTCGGCGCCCCGGGTGACCGGCACCGCCTGGGCCGTGGACTACAAGAACAACGAGGTGGTGGTGCGGGCCGACAGCACGGTCTCCGCCTCCGACTGGTCGCGCATGACGACGCTGGCCGAGGGCATCGGTGACTCCGTACGCATGGAGCGGACCGAGGGCACGTTCACGACGCGGCTGAACGGCGCCGATGCTCTTCTCTCGACGGGCGGACGCTGTTCGGCGGGCTTCAATGTGACCGCCCCGCAAGGCCAGTTCATCCTCACCGCCGGGCACTGCGGGCCGGCCGGCTCCGTGTGGTTCGCGGACGAGCAGGGCACACAACAGGTGGGCCGGACGATCACCACGTCGTTCCCCGGTGACGACTACTCCCTCGTGCAGTACGACACCGGGAAGGCGCCGGGGGACAACATCGTGGCCATCGGCGGCGGACAGGGCGTACGGATCACGGGCGTCGCCGATCCGACCGTCGGCCAGCGGGTCTTCCGCAGCGGCAGCACCAGCGGACTCCGCGACGGTCAGGTAACCGCGTTGAACGCGACGGTGAACTACCCGGAGGGCACCGTCTCCGGGCTCATCGAGACCACGGTGTGCGCCGAACCGGGCGACAGCGGTGGCCCGTTGTTCTCCGAAGGCATCGCACTGGGCGTGACCTCCGGCGGCAACGGTGACTGCACCTCGGGCGGCACGACGTTCTTCCAGCCGGTCACCACCGCCCTCGCCGAGCTCGGCGTCACCCTGGTGGGACAGCCTCAGGCCTCCAGCAGCCCCACGGGCCAGGCCTCCGCCGCGCCGTCCGCCGCGGCCTCGCAGGGCGCGGCAGTCGCCCCGGGCTCCGCCGCACCGGGTGCGGTCGAGTCGGTGGACATCCCTGGCACCGCCGGGACGCTCATCGCGCGGCTCACGGATCCCAGGAACGTGGGCCCGGGGCTCCTGGTCATCGCGGGCAGCATCATCGCGCTGGTGGCGACCCGCTATATCCGCACGGAGCAGGACCGCAACCGCTATCGGCGGCAGTACTCGCAGAGTTGGGGGTGACCCGGCTCACAGCGGGCGGGTCGAGGGAAGAGGGGCCGAGGCCGGCTCGTCACGCAGCCCGGGTGGGCGAGTGCGGGGCGGCTTCCGCCCACTCCAGGACGAGCCGCTGGTACTCCCGCCGCTCGTCCATGCTCAGCGTCCCGCCGGTGCGGAACCAGAGGGCCCGGATCTCCTCGTTGACCTCGGCGGCGGACCGCTCGGAGGCGGCTTCAGGAGTGGTGGACATGGTGTGAAGCATACGGACCTTGACGTGAAGGCGATGTGAGTAAAGGTACGCCGGGAGACATTACGGACCGTGAAGCTCATCACTCGCGCCTGCGCGGAACTGCTGGGGAATGCACGGACGAACTCATCCGTCTTCTCCCCCAGCAGGTCGGCGACTTGATCCGGCTCTAGCGAGGCGAGCGGTCGGCCGGGCCCGGTCAGGTGCCCGGCTTGCGGCCGTACACGAAGACGTCGTCGCCGTTCTTCAGCAGCGACCAGTACTTCTTGGCGGTGGTCTTGGTCATGTTGACGCAGCCGTGCGAGCCGGGCGGGTTCCACATGCTCAGGCCGACCGAGTGGAATGCCTGGCCGCCGTCGAAGAACTGGCTGTAGGGCATGGGCACGTTGTAGATGCTCGAGACGTGGTCGATGTCCCGCCAGTAGATCTTCTTCAGTCCGGTGCGGGTCTCATAGTTGTTGCGACCCGTGCGGACCGGCACCGGCCCGTAGACGAGCGTGCTGCCGTCCTGGATCCAGCTGATCTGAAGCGTGAGGTTGACGCAGGCGATGCGGCCCTTGTTGACCGGGCACTTGCCGTCCTTGTTGGGCTTGTTGCCGACGGCCTTCTGCTTGTTCATCAGGTCCATCACACCCCAGGTCACGGGTCCCGCGTACCCGATGTTCGGGGTGATGCCGTGCTTGTTCTGGAAGGCCTGGATGGCCTTGCAGTCGGCGGTGGACTGCCGTCCGTCGACCGGGCGGCCGAGGAACTTCTCCACCTTCTTCTGATACGGACCTGCCTGCGTCGTACAGCTCGCGGCCTGCGCGGGCCCCGCGCCCAGCGCGAGCGTCAGCGGCGCCACCAGTCCGGTGATGCCGAGCGCGACTGCTCCGCGTCTGCGTATGTCCCCCATGACGGACCTTTCCCTTGCGTTCTTCTCGCACGTCTCGCGATGTCTCACTGCTAGACCCGCGTCGGGGGCTGTGCGTTGTAGGGCTGGTCAGGCTGCGACGAAACGGTGACATTGCCGCGGCGGAGGCAGCTGAAGCAGGCGATCCGTGGTTGCCATGTGAATGCCGTGGACGCCGTGGACGCCGTGGGTCAGCCCGTGAGCAGAGCCACCGCCCGCGTGAGCACGTCCGGCGTCGCCGTGAACGGCAGCCGCAGATGGTGGGCCAGGCTCGCCCGGTCGGCCGCGAACAGCGGACCGGGCGACACGGCCAGCCCGCGTCCCGCGGCGCGCGCCGCCAGCTCCGTGGCCGTGGTCGGCTCACCCAGGTGCAGCCAGAGCGACAGTCCGCCGTCCGGGACGGTGTACGTCCATCCCGTGCCCGCGAGCAGGCCCGCCAGGTGGTCGCGCTGCCGGCGCAGGCGGGCACGGCGGTCGGCGAGGACGGCGTCCAGGCCGTCGCCGCCTCCGTCACCGTCGCCCAGCAGCTCGGCGGCGATCAGTTGCTCCAGCGGTGGTGGCGAGAGCTGCGCCTGCAGCGGGTTGCGCAGTACCTCGCGTACGAGGTCCGCGCTCGCCCTGATCCAGCCGACCCGCAGTCCGCTCCACAGCACCTTGCTCGCCGAGCCGATCTGGATCACCCGGGCACCGGACAGATGGGGCTCGGTGCCGGGCGGCGTCCGCAGGTCCAGGTCGCGCATCGTCTCGTCGACGACGACGGTCAGCGCATGCCGTTCCGCGAGGGCGGCGACCGCCGCCCGGGTCGGGGCGGTCATGTGGGCGCCGGTGGGATTGTGGAAGTCCGGGATGAGGTAGGCGAGTTGGGGACCGTTCGCCCGTACGGTCTCGGCGAGCCGTTCTGTGTCCCAGCCGTGCGCGGCGGGCACCGGCACCGGCAGCAGGCGGGCCCGGCGGCGGCGCAGGATGGCGAGGGCGCCCGGGTAGGTGGGGCTCTCCACGACGACCGGTGAGCGGCGGTCCGTGTGGAGCCGGTCGACGAGGAGTGTCAGCGCGGCCTGTGCGCCGGAGGTGACCAGGATCTGCTCGGGGCGGGTGGCCAGGCCCGAGCGCGTGTAACGCTCGGCGAGGAGTTCGCGCAGCCGGGGCAGTCCCGCGGTCGCGACGCCCGAGTCGACGAGGAGGGCCGCGCTGCGCTCGACGGCCCGGCCCAGTGCGGCGAGGTAGGCCTCGTGGGGTGCCGCCGTGACGGCGAGGGTCAGGTCGAGGTCCGCGTCGCCTGCGCCGCCCCGGTCCAGGGACCAGGGGGTGGTGCGCTCGGTGAGGCGCGCGGGCAGGCGTACGACGCTTCCGCTGCCGTGCCGGGTGTGCAGCCAGCCGTCGTCCCGCAGCCGGGTGAGGGCCGTGACCACGGTGCCGCGGCTGAGCTCCAGGGCGAAGGCGAGCTCTCGCTCGGACGGCAGCCGGGTCCCGGCGGGGATACGGCCGTCGACCACGGCCTCGCGTACGGCGGTGGCCAGCGACCGGGCCAGCGGTCCTTCCTTGGTGCGCCAGTTGCCGAGCGCGGCGGCGAATCCTCTCTGCATTGGTCCAGTTTCCCCCAAGTGGACCAGGATTTTCGCGTGCCGTCCGCCTACGCTGCCGCCATGGACCGCACACTCGCCGAGGACCTCGCCCGGCTCCCCGAACTCCTCCAGTCCGCCCGCGACTTCGCCGCCCGCGAGGTGAGCGGGGTGGACGACCGTCCCGTGGCCCACCTCGGCAAGGCGCCCGACCTCGAGCCCCTTCCGGCGCGGGGAACCGGCGCCGAAGGCGCCTTGGCCCGCTTCGCCGAGCGCTGGGCTCCGGGCTTCTCCGGCTCCGCGGGCCCGCGCTATCTCGGCTTCGTCACCGGTGGCGCGACGCCGGCCGCGCTCACCGGGGACTGGCTGACCAGTGCGTACGACCAGAACGCGGCCGGGGGCGGGGACTCCTCCGCGACCGCTCTGGAGCACGAGACCCTGGGCTGGCTGCGCGAGCTGTTCGGGCTGAGCGAGGGGCACAGCGGTGCCTTCGTGACCGGGGCGACCGCGTCCAACACGGTCGGGCTGGCCATCGGGCGGGAGTGGCTCGGCGAGCGCCAGGGTGTGTCCGTGTCGGAGGAGGGAGTCGGCGCGCTCGGTCCGGTCGAGGTGCTGTCCGGCAGTCCGCACTCCAGCATCACCAAGGCGCTGTCCGTGCTCGGCATCGGGCGCGACCGGTTGCGCCCGGTACCCCTGCTGTCCGGGAATCGCGAGGCGATCGATGTCGAGCGGCTGGCCGCCGCCCTCGACGCCCTCGGCGGTCGCCCGGCGATCGTCGTCGCGAACGCCGGGACCGTGAACACCGTCGACTTCGACGACCTGCGGGCCATCGCCGCGCTCAAGGAGCGGTACGACTTCTGGCTGCACGTGGACGCCGCGTTCGGTGGCTTCGCCGCGCTGTCACCCTCGTACGCACATCTCGTCGAGGGCATCGACGCGGCCGACTCCGTCTGTGTCGACCTGCACAAGTGGCTCAACGTCCCCTACGACGCGGCCGTCCAGTTCACCCGCCGCCAGGACCTCCAGGTGCGGGTCTTCCACAACTCCTCGCCCTACCTCGGTCCGCCGACCGGCGACCCCGACTTCGTCCACCTCACACCGGAGAACTCGCGTCGGCTGCGTGCCCTGCCTGCCTGGTTCGCGCTCACGGCTTACGGACGGGAGGGGCACCGCGAGATCGTCGAGCGGAACGTTTCGCTCGCCCGGCACCTGGGCGAACGCATCACTCAGGAGCCGCGGTTGAGGCTCCTGGCGCCGGTCCGGCTCAACGTCGTGTGCTTCACCCTCGCCGATGATCCGGGCAAGGAGCGGGTGCACGGGCTGGCCCGCGCGATCGCCGCCTCCGGCGAGGCCTTCGTGACTCCGACGTTCTACGACGGAACGCACGCGCTGCGGGCGGCGTTCAGCAACTGGCGTACGTCCGAGGCCGATACGGACCGCGTGTTCGACGCGCTCCAGCTGCACAGCCGTATCGGACGGCCTTGAGAGAGACGGCCTCAGGAGTCGCCCCGCTGCCGGACCGCCTGCCGGAAACCGGTGTTGACCGCCAGCAGGCCGCCGTCTACGCACAGTGTCGTCCCGGTGATCCAGGCAGCGTCACGGGAGGCGAGGAAGGCGACGGCGGCCGCGATGTCCTCCGGCTCACCGACCCGTCCCAGTGGATACAGCCCGCTCGCCACTTCGAGATCAGCGTCGCGGCCTTCCCACGCCGTGGTGCGGACCGTGCCCGGTGCCACCAGGTTGACGCGTACACCGCGCGGGGCGGCGTGCCCGGCCAGGGTGCGGGTGAGGGACACCAGCCCTGCCTTGGCGGCGCTGTAGGCGTGGTTGCCGAAGTCCTGGAGGCCGTTGACCGAGCCGATGCTGACGATTGCGCCGCGGCCCGAGGCCACCAGGTGAGGGAGGGCCGCGCGGGAGCAGCGGTACGCGCCGGTCAGGGTGAGGTCGAGGTCGCGGGCCCACACCTCGTCGGGCTCGTCCTCGAAGAGCGGGGCGTCGGGGGTGCAGCCGTACGCGTTGTTGACCAGCACATCGAGCGAGCCGAAGGTGTCCACGGCGTGCGCCACGGCCGCTTCCACCGAGGCCCGCTCCCCCACGTCGCACGTGAACGCCTCGGCCCGCGCGCCCAGTTCGCGGATCGCCGCCGCCGTCTTCTCCGCCTCGGCCAGGTCCACGTCCGTGACGAGCACCTGGGCGCCTTCCTCGGCCAGCCTGCGGGCGGTGGCCGCACCGATGCCTCGGGCCGCGCCGGTGATCAGTACCCCATAGCCCTCGAAACGCCTCATCGCAGTCATGGGACGGACGGTAGTGCCGTGATCGTCACGGCGACAGATAACGTGCGCCCATGTCCGCGTTCATACAACAACTACCGGCGCTGATCGGCGTGGTCGTCGGCGCCCTCGGCTCGTATCTGGCCGTCATGCGGGGCGAGCAGGTCCGGTTCCGTCGCGAACAGGCGGCTCGCTGGGAGGAGCGGCGGCTCGCGGTGTACTCGGACTACGCGACGGCCCTCAAGAAGGCCGTCACTCTGACGTACCGCATCGCCGCCCACCTCGGGAACGACCCCCACCCGCACCCTCTGTCCCCCGAGGATGCCGCTCCCCTCCTGGCCGAAGCGACCGTCGGCCGCGATCCGGCGGGCGAGACGCTGTTGCTGCTCGGCACGCAGGAGGTGGTGGACAAGGCGCGTGTCTGGGTCCTCTCGGTCATCGACATGGAGCGGTTCCTGAGCGAACGTGTCCGCGATCCGGAGGCATGGCAGGTCCTGCTGGACCGTCAGCGCGCCGGGCGCGAGGAGTACTACTCGGCGGTCCGCAGGGATCTGGCCCTTCCACCTGGCCACTCGGCGCGGTGGGAGATCCCGCCGCCCCCTGGACGCGGATGACCTCAGCGGTAGCCCGTCGCGTCCGCCGCCTTGCCGACGTCCTGGACCTCGACCATGTAGCGCCAGGCGTCCGGGCGGCTGCCGTCGCGGTCGGTGAAGCCGTACACCTGGGCGAGTTGTCCGCTGGAGAGCGAGTCGCCGTTCCAGCGGGCGACGTCCGGGTCGGCTGCCAGCGCGGCGACGGCGCGGCCCACGTAGAAGGGTGTCTCGGAGATGCCGAAGTGCGGGACGCGCTCCAGGGCGTCGCGCCAGTTCTCCTCCGTCACGCCGAAGTTCTCGAGCATCATCTCCGAGCGCAGCCAGCCGGGGGTGAGCGCGACCGCGGTGGCTCCACGCGGGCCCAGTTCGTGTCCCAGCGCGAACGCCATGCGCAGGACCGAGGACTTGGCGAGGTCGTAGAAGAACGAGACGCGGTAGGTGTTCCGGTTGTACTCGGCGGTGCCGTCGGTCATCTCGACGACCAGGCCGCCGGGGTTGCGCAGCAGCAGGGGCAGCGCGTGGTGGTTGGTGATCGCGTGCGTCTCGACGGCGAGGCGCAGCAGCTTGAGGCCCTTGTCGAGGTCGTGTTCCCAGACCGTCGAGTCCCACTCGAAGAGCGTCTCGCCGCCCCAGATGTCATTGACGAGGACGTCGAGGCGGCCCTGTTCGTCCGCGATGCGGGCGACCAGGGCCTCGACCTCGGACGGGACCAGATGGTCGGTGGGGACCGCGATACCGCGGCCTCCCGCCGCCGTGACCAGCTCCGCGGTGTCCTCGATGGTCTCGGGACGGTCGTACTCCGAACGCTTCCCGCGCGTGCTGCGGCCGGTCACGTAAACGGTGGCACCGGCCGCGCCGAGCTCCACGGCGATCCCGCGACCCGCGCCCCGTGTCGCCCCGGCGACGAGTGCGACCTTGCCTTCCAACGTGTTCTGCTGCGGCCCCGACATGTCCGACCTCCGTGCTCGTAGAGCTCACGCGATGCCTTCACGCATGCGTCCCTACGAGGGTCCCGCGGAAGCCGGACATCTCCTGTCGTCTTTCTCCGGCGCGTCTGGGGCATTGCCGCGCGGGTCAGTGACCGCGCGCGATCCACTCCTCCAGGTGCGGGGCCTCGGCTCCGATAGTGGTCGAGTCACCGTGTCCCGTACGAACGGTCGTGTCGGCCGGGAGGGTGAGCAGCCGGTCGCGGATCGAGTCGACGATCGTCGGGAAGTGGGAGTAGGAGCGCCCGGTGGCTCCCGGGCCGCCCTGGAAGAGCGTGTCGCCGGTGAAGACGGTGCCCAGGCCCGGGTCGTACAGGCAGACCGCGCCCGGAGCGTGTCCCGGAGTGTGCAGGACTCTCAGGTCGGCGCCGGCCGCCTCGATCACCTGGCCGTCCTGGAGCCAGGCGTCGGGGAGGCGGTCGGGGTGGGTCTGCTTCCACAGCGGCAGATCGTCGGGGTGGAGCCAGATGGTGGCGCCGGTGCGCTCCGCGAGGGCGGGAGCGGCGTCGATGTGATCGTTGTGAGCGTGTGTGCACACGATGGCCAGGAGGCGCCGGTCGCCGATCGCCTCGGCGATGGCGTCGGCGTCGTGGGCGGCGTCGATCACGATCGCCTCGTGATCGTTTCCGACGATCCACACGTTGTTGTCGACGTCCCAGGTGCCGCCGTCGAGCGAGAACGTGCCGGAGGTGACGAGGTGCTCGATACGCGCGGTCATCAGAGCACCACCACCGAACGCAGCACGTCGCCGTGGTGCATCCGCTCGAAGGCGGGCTCCACCGCGTCCAGGGCGATCGTCTCGGTCACGAACGCACCCAGGTCCAGGCGCCCTTGCAGATGCAGGTCGATCAGCATCGGGAAGTCGCGGGAGGGCAGGCAGTCGCCGTACCAGGACGACTTGAGCGCTCCGCCGCGTCCGAAGACGTCGAGCAGCGGCAGTTCGAGCTTCATCTCGGGGGTCGGTACGCCGACGAGGACGACCGTGCCCGCGAGGTCACGGGCGTAGAAGGCCTGCTTGTACGTCTCCGGGCGGCCCACCGCCTCGATGACGACGTCGGCACCGAAGCCGCCCGTGAGCTCGCGGATCGCCTCCACGGGGTCGGTCTGGGCGGAGTTGACAGTGTGCGTGGCGCCGATCTTCGACGCGGTGGTCAGCTTCCGGTCGTCGATGTCGACGGCGATGATCTTCGCCGCTCCGGCGAGGCGGGACCCGGCGATCGCCGCGTTGCCGACGCCTCCGCAGCCGATGACGGCGACCGAGTCGCCCCGGCCGACGTTCCCGGTGTTGATCGCCGCGCCGATGCCGGCCATCACGCCGCAGCCGAGGAGCCCGGCCACCGCGGGAGACACGGCCGGGTCGACCTTGGTGCACTGGCCGGCGGCGACCAGGGTCTTCTCCGCGAAGGCGCCGATGCCCAGGGCCGGGGACAGCTCGGTGCCGTCCGTGAGCGTCATCTTCTGCTTGGCGTTGTGCGTGTTGAAGCAGTACCAGGGCCGCCCGCGCAGACACGCACGACAATTCCCGCACACCGCACGCCAGTTGAGGATGACGAAGTCGCCGGGCTCGACGTCCGTGACGCCCGCGCCGACCGACTCGACCACGCCCGCCGCCTCATGGCCGAGCAGGAACGGGAAGTCGTCGCTGATGCCGCCCTGTTTGTAATGCAGGTCGGTGTGACAGACCCCGCATGCCTGGATCTGTACGACGGCCTCGCCCGGCCCCGGATCCGGCACGACGATGGTCTCGACACGCACCGGCTCGTTCTTGCCCGGTGCGATCACGCCCCGTACTTCCTGCGCCATGTTGGTGAACCCTTCCGTAAGGTCGACGTTCCGTCAGAACCTGCGGCTGATTCCCGGCCGGATCAGACACAAGTTCTCCACCGACCCTACGGCGTGACCGACCGGTAGAAGGCCAGGTGGTGCGCGGCGGCCTCCGCCCAGGTGTGGCCGGCGGCCAGCTTCCGGCCGGCCGCGGCGCGAACCGGGTCGTACGAGACGAGCGCGCGGCCCAGTTCGGCGGCGAGGGATTGCGGTGAGTCCGCAAAACGGGCGGCCGGGCCGAACACCTCACGCAGCACGGGAAGATCCCGGACGACCAACGGGACCCCGGCGGCGAGCGCCTCCATCGCGGCCAGCCCGAAGCCCTCCTTGAGGGACGGGAAGGCGAAGGCGTCGGCGGCTGCCACGAGTGAGGGCAGTTCGTCGTCGGCGACGGCGCCCAGCACGACGGGCTCCACGCCCAGCTCCACCGCGCGGGTCTCCCACCGTGCACGGTAGTCCCGGTAGTCGAAGAGGGTCTCGCCGCCCGCGATCACCAGCCGCACACCGGGCTGTTCGGCGCGCAGAACGGCGTACGCCTCCAGCAGGTCGAGCGATCCCTTCCGTGGCTCGATGCCGCCGACGGTGAGGACGTAGGGGCCCAGTCGGGAGCGCCACGCGGCGCGCGCCGCCCGGTCCGTGGCGGCGAAACGCTCGTACGCCACCCCGTTCGGGATGACCGCGGGCTTCAGTCCCCACCCGTCGGCGAGCTCGTCGGCGACCGATCGCGAGACGCAGATGTGCGCGTACGGCTCGACGATGGCCCGTTCGTGGCAGGCGGCCAGCTCGGGGGTGGTGAAGTGGTCGAGGTGGTGGACGGTGCGGACGCAGCGGCCCACCGCGTTGGCGCTGATGCAGTCCTGGGCGTGGACGATGTCGTACGGGCCGGCGTCGAAGGCGTCGCGGAGGGTGGCGATGGAGCGCAGGATGCGTGCGCCGACGGTCTCGTCCGGCGGGCCGTCGGGGAACGGCACGATGTGGACGCGCACGGCGGGGTCCACGGGCCGGAAGAAGCCGGAGTCGCCGCCCCGGCCGAGCGTCCAGACCGTGACGTCCGCACCGGTCGCGGCCAGTGCCTCGGCGAGGGCGAGGGTGTGGACGACGCCGCCGCGCGGCTTGGTGGAGTAGCTGAGCAGGGCGATCTTCACGACGGAACCTCCCGGTAGGCGGCGGGGCGGCGCTCGTCGAGGTGGCGCAGGACGCGGCGGGCGCGGTCCATCTCGGCGGCGACGTCGACCTCGGCGACGGCGAGGCCCGCCTTGGCCCAGGTGCGGGCGAGGATGTCGCCGCCCGGGCCGACGACCTTGGACTGGCCGAGGAAGCGCATGCCGCCCATGGCACCGGTCTGGTTGGAGGAGGCGAGGACGACCTGGTTCTCGGCGGCGCGGGCCTGGTCGTACAGGTCGAAGAGCTTGGCCTGCCGGTCCTGGGCCATGCGCGGGGCCCGGTTGGTGATGCTGGTGGGCCAGGCGGACAGGCAGGCGAGGATCTCTGCGCCGTCCAGGGCCAGGGAGCGGGCGGACTCGGGGAACGTCTTGTCGTAGTCGATGAGCATGCCGATGCGGCCCACGGGGGTGTCGAAGGCGTCGAAGCGGTCGCCCGGCGCGTACGCGGCGACCTCGCCGGCCGGGAGATGGACCTTGCGGTGGCGGCCGAGGACTCCGTCGCCGCTGACGCACACGGCAGCGTTGTAGTGCTCGGTCCCGCCGTCCTCGCAGTAGCCGACGCAGACGACCATCTCGGCGGCGAGGCGGGCGACTTGGAGGATCAGCGGGTCGTCCGGCTTGAGTGCGGGCGGCAGGGCTTGGGGGTCGGGGTGTCGCAGGTCGGCGAGGTAGCCGCCGAGCGCGGCGTCGGGCAGCACGAGCAGTCCGGCGCCGGAGCCCCGGGCGTCCTCGATGATCTTGGCGATGCGGGCGAGGTCGAACTCCAGGTCGCGGCCGAAGTGGGCGGCGGCGGCCGCGATCCGGATGGTGCTCATGGGCTGACTGCTCCTGCGTGCGTGTAGGTTTCCGGGCGCCGGTCGCGCAGGTGCCCCATCGAGCGGCGGGCGGTCTCCAGGGCCTGGGCGACATCGAGTTCGGCGATCGCCAGACCGGCTCCGACCCCGGTGTCGGCGAGGATCTCACCGCCGGGGTCGACGACTTTGGCGCTGCCGACGAAGCGTAGCGACCCGAAGGTACCTGCCTGGTTGGCGGAGATCCATACGATCTGGTTCTCCAGGGCACGGGCCCGGTCGAAGAGGTCGAAGCGGCGCTTCCACCGGTCGTTGACCAGGTCCGTGGTGGCGTGGGTCCTGGCGCCCGGCCAGGCCGAGACGCAGACGCCGATCTCGGCGCCGTCAAGGGCCAGCGCCCGCGCGGACTCCGGGAACGCCTTGTCGTAGCAGATCATCATGCCGATCCGGCCGACCGGGGTGTCGAAGGCGTGGAAGCGGTCGCCGGACGCGTAGCTGGCGTCCTCGCTGAGCGGCTGGTGGACCTTGCGGTGATTGCCGAGCACGCCGTCGCCGTTGACGCAGACGACGCTGTTGTAGCGGGCGTCGCCGTCGGCTTCGCAGTAGCCCGCGACGACGGTCAACTCCCCTGCCAGGGCGGCCAGTCGGCGGATCTCGGGGCCATCGAGGGTGAGCGGGGGCGGGCCTTCGTCGGACGCGGAGTCGTCGAGGCTGAGCAGATAGCCGCCCAGGCACGCCTCCGGGAGTGCGAGAAGTCGTACACCCTCGGCCCGGGCCTCCTTGATCAGCCGTTCCACGACGGCGAAGTCCTCTTCGAGATCACGGCCGAACTCGGCGGCGACGGCGGCCATCCGAAGGGGCCTTGCGCCGTGGGTGCTCGTCTCGTGGGTGCTCGTGCGGCGGGTGTTCATGCGGTCCCCATTCCGGTCACCGGTCCGGTGACGGCTTCGGTGATCTCTCCGTCGGGCCAGCGCAGCCCGACTCCGTGCCCCGCGGTCAGCTCTCCGCAGACGGCGCCCGTGGCCGGGCCGGCCGGGAGGGGCGGCGCATCCGGCGCGTCGGCGGTGAGCATCGCGAAGCCCGGGAAGCAGGTGAGCCAGTCGCCCATGGTCGCCGCTCCGGGCCGCGGTACGGCGGCCATGTCGAGCACGGCGCCGCATCCGCTCGCCTCGGCGAGCATGCCGAGAGTCCCGGCGATCCCGGCCATCGACACGTCCTTGGCGGCGGCGGGCCGAACCGCGGCCACCGCCCCGGTCATCGTGCGGAGTTCGTCGGTACGACGGTGGCTCGACGAGTCCCATTGGCGCCCCCGGTAACCCCGGCGCCAGCCGCCCCCGAGGTCGGCGGTGAGCCGCACCGCGTGCCCCGGTCGTCCGCCGCCGCCCGGCACCGGGTGGTCCGTGCGGCCGAGCGCGGTCACCGACAAGGCGGCCGGCACGCCGAGTTGGGTGTGGCCGCCGAGGACCGGGACACCGTAAGCCCGGGCGGCGCGGCCGAGTCCGGCAAGGATCCGCGCGGCATGCGCGGCGTCCTTCGCGCCCACCGCGTCGAGCAGCCCGACGGGTGAAGCTCCCATCGCCGCAAGGTCGTTGACGTTGACGAGGACCGAGCACCAGCCCGCCCAGTCGGGGTCCCGCTCGACCATGGACGGCACGATCGCGTCGCAGGCGGCGATCACGTCCGTACCGGGGACGGGTGCGCCGTCGTCACCGACGTAGCCGCGCGGCGGCGGTGGCAGCGAGCCGAGCAGCTGTCCGAGCGGGGCTTTGGTGGCGGCGGCCTGCGCGGCGATCCGCCGGATCGGCCATCGCATCAGGACATGGGGACTGTCCGCGACCATCACCTCCCGGACGGACTGCCAGCCAAGTCGCCTG
Organism: Streptomyces sp. NBC_00554; assembly: GCF_041431135.1. Lineage (NCBI taxonomy): Bacteria > Bacillati > Actinomycetota > Actinomycetes > Kitasatosporales > Streptomycetaceae > Streptomyces > Streptomyces sp. NBC_00554. The sequence goes on from NZ_CP107799.1 coordinate 721,532, forward strand.
AACAGCAGCCGGTTTCGGATCTGGACGGTGGCGTCGAAGCGCAGGACGCCCTCGGCCTCCGCCCGCGCGCACGCGGCCCGCACCAGTGCGGCGCCGATCCCTTGCGGGCCCCGGGCGCCGGGCGCGACGACCAGACGGCCGCCCGCCCACCAGCCGATGTCCGGGCCGTCGTCCACAGGGCCGAGCCGCACGCCTCCGAGGACCGCGCCAGAACGGTCCTTGGCGACCAGGACCAGGGTGCGAGGGTCGTCGTCGCGGTCATCGAGGTCATGAACCGCGAAGAGCCCTTGCTCGTGGACGAAGATGTCCCGGCGCAACCGCCGGTGGGCATTCAACTCACCTTTGCCCGCTGCCTCTTCGATGTGGAAGTCGGGCTGCCGGGCGAGTGTGCTGCGGTCGCCGAGCAGCGCGAGTATGTCCTCCGCGCGTTCCGTCGCCGTCGGCACTGGCATGGTCGTCGATCCGTCGAGGTACACGGCTCAACCACCCGCCGTCCTGAGCACACTGCACGCCCCGCAAGCCGCACAGCCGGCCCGCTGATCCGCGCCGGTCATACCCGCCGCCCGCAGCTTCGCCGCAACCCCCTCGGTGACGTGCCGCAGCAGCTCGGCATCCGGCGCCTCGGCACCGTCGCGGGCGGCCAGCGTGCCGCCCATCGGGCGGAAGGGGACGACGAAGGGATAGACACCCCGGTCGATCAACTTCCCGGCACCCGCGACGAGTTCGTCGGGATCCTCGCCGAGGCCGACCAGCAGGTACGTGGAGACACGGTTGGGCCCGAACACCCGGACCGCCTCGTCCCACGCGGCCTCGTACTCCGCCCGCGGCACGGTCGACTTGCCGGGCATCCAGCGCCGCCGTACCGCGTCGTCGAGGGACTCGATGTGGATGCCGATGGCCGTGGCCCCGGCCTCGTGCAGCTTACGGATCCAGAGCAGGTCGGCGGGCGGTTCGCACTGCACCTGGACGGCGAGTCCCGGCACGGCTTCGAGGACGGCACGCACGGACCGTACGAGATTGCGGGCGCCCCGGTCCGGGCCGGTCGTGGTGCCGGTGGTCATCACCATCTGCCGGACGCCGTCCAACCGGACGGCCGCTTCGGCGACTTCGGCGAGTTGCGCCGGGGTCTTGGCGGCGACCGTCGCACCGGAACGCAGGGACTCCTCGATGGTGCAGAAGCGGCAGCGGTCGGACTCGGCGTAGCGGATACAGGTCTGCACGACGGTCGTAGCGAGGACGTCGGAGCCGTGGAGGCGGGCGATGTGCTCGTACGGGATGCCGTCGGCGGTGGTCAGGTCGTAGAACCTGGGGCGCTGTACGGCGGTCAGGGTCAGGCCGGTGTCGTCGTCGCCGAGCCATACGCGGCCGTCCCGGACCGAGTACGGGCTGTCGGGGTTGCGGGGCAGCGCCGCGTTGGCACCGTCGACAAGGACATGCCCGTCGTCACTCGGTCCCGCGCCGTCGGGCCGCCGTACGGGAGCCTCCAACCGGACTCCGTGGAGGGCGAGTTCGGCGCGGGTCGTGATCCGGACGTCGACCGGACCCGTCCCCCTCGTCTGTGTACCGGTGCCAACGCTCACGGCTTGCCCCTCAGAGCTGGTAGGTCGAGTTGATGATGGCGCCCTTGCGCGCGTAGTGGATCAGCGCGTCCTGGACGTCGAGCGGGTGGGTCGGGATGACGCCCTCGATCAGGTCCTCCTCGCGGGCGCCGTGCAGGGACAGTCCGAAGCGGCAGCAGTAGACCTTGCCGCCCTCGGCGATGAACGTCTTGAGCTGGTTGTTGATGTTGTGCTCGCCGGGGAAGGCCGAGTTGCCGACGGTCGGAAAGCCGCGCGTGGCAAGGCAGTTGAGCGAGCCCGGCCCGTAGAAGTAGATGGCGGTCTCGAAGCCCTTGCGCAGGGCGCGGGTCGCCTGCAGTACGGCGACGAAAGAAACCGAGGACTCGTGGGCGATGCCGTGGACGAGGGTGAAGTACGTCTCGCCGTCCTCGGCCTTGTAGTCGGGGAAGACCTTGGTGTCGCCGTAGATGCTGGTGCCCTCGGGGAGGGACGGGTGCGGGATCTCGGTGAGGGACTTCTGCTCGATCTCGGTGAGTTCGACGGTTTCGGACATGGCTGTCTCCTTGGACGTGGGTGAGAACGGGATCCTTCTTGGGCGTGCGTGAGAGCGGGATGGATCAGTCGTAGAGCGTGGCGAAGGTGTCCCGGAAGACCCGCTCGCCGAGTTCGCCGCCGCCGGCCGCGGCGGTCATCCGGGCGTACTCGCCAGCGAAGTCGCCCCAGGGCTGGTCGCTGGCGAAGAGCACCCGGTCGTGGCCGATACCGCGGTGCTCGATCTCCCGGGCCAGCCAGTAAGGGGCGAAGCCGATGGCCCAGGAGAGGTCGGTGTAGACGCGCTTGCCGGACTCGATCCAGTCGAAGAAGCGGGAGCCGGCGAGCTTGATGTGGCCGCTCATCCCGCCGCCGAAGTGGACGAGATGGACGGGGACTTGATCGGCGTACCAGTCGACGAGGAGACCGACCTCGTCGATGTCGGAGGCGGCGCCGGGTGAGGTGTGCACATGCACCACGAGGTCCAGGCGCCCGGCCTCGTGGAAGATCCGGTCGAGCAGCGGGCGGCAGGCGGGGTCGGAGGGCCGCCCGCCCAGGAGGAAGCTGAGCTTGAGGGCACGTACACCGTCCTCACGGGCCAGGGCGAGAGCGTGCGCGGTGCGGTGCTCGTCCTCGGGGCGCGGGGAGACCCACAGGCCTGCCCGGATGCGGTCGTCGGTCTGGGCGGCTTCGATGGCCAACTCGTTGAAGGAGAAGGCGATGTCGGGGTCGGGGACGCCGTAGTTGGGGAGGACGAGGGCGCGTTCGGTGCCCTCTGCGTCGAGGTCGGTGAGGAGTTGTTTGACGGTGGCGCGGGCGGTGGTGTCGGGGGTGACGGGCGGGCCGCCGTAGAAGGGGTACGCGGGGAGGACACCGATGTGGCGGTGCGCGTCGAAGACCATGTCCGTGCTTTCAGCCGACGGGGAGTGCGGAGGCGAGCTCGGTGGGGGCGCCGGTGAGCGTGCCGCAGACGTCGGCGAGACGGCGCGAGGCGTCGATGTGGTCCGCGAGGAACTCGGCGTCCCTGCCGACGGCTTCGAAGCGGCCGGAACCCCACGAGTACTGCCAGGGCAGGCCCAGGAAGTACAGGCCGGGGGTGCTGGTGACCCCTCGCCAGTGCATGGGGTAGCCGCGGCCGTCGAAGACGGGTATCTCGATCCACCGGTGGTCGCGGGTGAAGCCGGTGGACCAGATGACGGAGGTGATGCGGGCCTCGGCCAGGTCGAGCGCCTCCGGCTGTTCGGCCGGCTCCCACACGGGGATGTAGCGGGCCTCGTCCGGCGCCGGTACGCCCTGCGCGGTGATGTGCGCGTCTATGGCGTCCTTGATGCCGTCCGCCACCGCGTCGGCCCGGTCGAGGTTGACCTTCAGGTCGTCGGCGAACTCCAGGATCCCGCCGTCGATGCCGGTCAGCCGCCCGTAGAGGCGCATTCCGTCGCGGGCGAAGGCGCGGAGGTCGATGTCCCGGCCGCCGCCGCGTCCGGTGACGTAGTGGTTGACGCGCATCCGGACGGCGGAGACGTCGTCGAAGCTGTCGATGCCCTTGGCGTAGTGGCCCATCTCGTCGAGCCAGGCGACGCAGTCCCGGCCGCGGTAGAAGCGCGCCACCCGGGGTGCGCTGCCGACGGCCAGATGGACCTGGCGCCCCGCGAGGTGCAGATCCTCGGCGATCTGGCAGCCGGACTGTCCGGTGCCGACCACCAGGACCGCCCCGTCGGGGAGTTGAGAGGGGTTGCGGTAGCGGGAGGAGTGGATCTGCTCGACGACGCCGGACAGCCGCTCGGCCATCCGCGGGACGGAGGGGGTGTGGTACGGGCCGGTGGCGACCACCACCTGATCGGCGGTGAACTCCCCCGCACTGGTGGTGAGTTCGAACACTCCGCCCGGTGAGCGGCGCAGCCCGGTGACGGACACGCCCTCGACCAGCGGCGGATCGAAACGGGCGACGTACTCCTCCAGGTAGCGCACGATCTCCGCGCGAACCATGAACCCGTCCGGATCGGGTCCCGCATAGGGGTGACCTGGCAGTCTGCACTGCCAGTTGGGCGTGACCAGGCAGAAGGAGTCCCAGCGCCGCTCGCGCCACTCGTGGCCGACCCGGTTCGCCTCGACCACCACGTGTGCGATCCCGCGCTCGCGCAGACAGTGACTGACGGAGAGTCCCGCCTGACCACCACCGACCACGGCTACCGGATAATGGGCTCCGTACAGCTCAGGCATGAAGTCCTCCATGCGTGGGGCGAGTTGTCAGGCGCGACCGTCTCGGGTCTCGCACCTCGCCGCTGCTTGTGAGAACCACTTCAGCCACGCCCGATTGCCGGATCGCTTCATCCGGAACAAAGCGGGGTTACCAAACCCTCACTCGTTGCCTGGCAGGCAAGATTTCCCATCGAATCCATCGGCTTCTTCGACGCCGTCGAGATGCCCGCGCGCGACGTCCACCCCTCTCACCGACGTAGCCTGAATGCTCCGCACAGATCCCTCACAAGGAGCGCCGTGAGCATCACCGCAGCCAAACCCGAGGCACCCGCGTGGCGCCTGCTGATCGGGTACGTACGACCGCATCGATGGGCGTTGCTGGCGGGCGGATTGCTGGCGCTCACGACCGGGGCCACCGGCCTTGTGCTGCCGCTGGTGGCGCGGGGACTCATCGACGACCTGTCGCACGACCGGCCCATCGCGGGGGCCCTGTTCGGCATGGCGGCGCTGGTGGTGACCAACGCGGCGGTGGGCGCGACGGGTTCGTACGTGCTGCGGCGTACCGCCGAGTCGGTGGTGCTCGGGGCACGGCGCGCCCTGTCCTCGTATCTGCTGCGGCTGCGCATACCGGCCGTCGACCGCAGCGAGCCGGGCGATCTGATGGCGCGGATCACCTCCGACACGACACTGCTGCGCGAGGTCACGACCGATTCGCTGGTCGGCTTCGGGACCGGAGGCCTCACCCTCGTCGCGACGGTGGTGATGATGGGCCTGGTCGACCCCGTGCTCCTGGGTGTCACGCTGGCCGTGATCCTGTGTGCGGGCACCGTGCTCGGTGTGATCGTGCCGCGCATCAACCGGGCGAGCAAAAAGGCCCAGGACGCCGTCGGCGTGATGGGCGCCTCGCTGGAACGGATCCTCGGCGCGCTCCGCACGATCAAGGCGTCCGGTGCCGAGCACCGCGAGGAGCAGGTCATCCACGCGGCCGCCGAGGAGTCGTGGCGGCAGAGCGTGCACGCCGCCAAGTGGTCGGCGGCGGCGGGCAATACGGCCGGTCTTGCGATGCAGATCGCGTTCATCACGGTGCTCGCGGTGGGCGGCGCGCGCGTCGCGACCGGCGCCATCGACGTCGGCACGCTCGTCGCCTTCCTCCTCTACGTCTTCTATCTGATGTCGCCGATCCAGCAGGTCGTCGGCGCGATCACGCAGTACCAGACCGGCGCCGCCGCCCTCGCCCGCATCCAGGAGGCGCTGCAGCTCCCCGCCGAGCCCGCGGCCCTGCCCGCGCCGCTGCCGACCCCGGGTGCCGAGCCCGCCGCGCTCGCCTTCGACGACGTCCGCTTCCGGTACGGCGACGATCTGCCCTACGTCCACCACGGCGTGACGTTCGGCGTCCCGGCCCGCGGAATGACGGCGTTCGTCGGCCCCTCCGGCGCGGGCAAGACGACCGTCTTCTCACTCATCGAGCGGTTCTACGACCCCGAGGCGGGCGTCATCACCTTCGACGGCCGCCGGCTGGACGACTGGGATCTGCCGCAGCTCCGTTCCTCGATCGGCTACGTGGAGCAGGACGCCCCGGTCCTGTCCGGCTCCCTCCTCGACAACCTGCGGCTCGGCAACCCGGACGCCGACGACACCGAGGTCACACGCGTCCTGAAGACGACCCGCCTCGACGGCCTCGTCTCCCGGTTGCCGCGCGGTCTGGACACACTGGTCGGCCACCGCGGCACCAAGCTGTCGGGCGGTGAGCGGCAGCGGGTCGCCATCGCCCGCGCTCTGCTGCGCCGGCCCCGTCTGCTGCTCCTCGACGAGGCGACGTCGCAGCTCGATGCGGTGAACGAGGCCGCGCTGCGCGACACGGTCGCCGATGTCTCCCGTACGACGACGGTCCTCGTGGTCGCGCACCGGCTGTCCACCGTCACGATGGCCGACCGGATCGTCGTCATGGACGCGGGCCGCGTCCGCGCGGTGGGCACCCACCGCGAACTCGTGGCCGGCGACCCGCTCTACGCGGAGCTGGCGGCGACGCAGTTCCTCGCCACCGCCGGCTGAGCGGCCTGCCCCCGGACGGACCTCCCGGGGGCTTCCGCACGCCGGGTCAGAAGGGGTAGTGCGCCTGCTGCGTGGCGATGGTCACCCAGCGGGTGTTGGAGAACGCCTCCAGGCCCCAGCGACCGCCGAAGCGCCCGTAGCCGGAGGCCTTCACGCCACCGAAGGGCGCGTGCGGCTCGTCGGCGACGGACTGGTCGTTGATGTGCACGATGCCAGTGCGGATACGGCGGGCGACCGCCAGCCCGTGCGTGGCGTTCTCGGTGATGACACCGCAGGTCAGGCCGTTGTCGGTGTCGTTGGCCACGTCGACGGCGGTGGTGTCGTCGGCGAAGGTCTCGATCACGCAGACCGGGCCGAACGCCTCCGCGTAGTAGATGTCCGCGTCCTTCGGGACATCGGTGAGGACGGTCGCCGGGTGCACCGCGCCCTCCGGCTCCCCGCCACCGGTGAGCACCGTGGCGCCCTTGGCCACCGCGTCCTTGATGAGCGCGGCGACACGCTGCGCGGCGGAGGCGCTGACCAGCGGGCCGACCACCGTGTGCGGGTGGGCCGGGTCGCCGGCCTGGAGCTGGGCGACCTTCGCGGCGAACTTCTCCGTGAACTCCTCGGCGAGCGACTCGTGTACGAGGATGCGGTCGCCGGACATGCAGATCTGGCCGGAGTTCATGAACACGCTAAAGGTGACGGCGTCGACGGCGTAGTCCACGTCGGCGTCGTCGAGCACGACGACCGCGTTCTTGCCGCCCAACTCCAGTACGGCGGGCTTGAGATGCGCGGCGGCGTGCGTGCCGATGATCCGGCCGACTCCGGTGGAGCCGGTGAAGTTGACGGCGCGGACACGCGGGTCGGCGATGAGCACCTCGGCGATCTCGGCGGCATCCTCACGGGCGTTGGTGACCACGTTCAGCACACCGTCCGGCAGTCCGGCCTCGCGCAGCACGTCGGCGACGAGCAGCGCGCACGCGATCGGCGCGTCCTCGCTGGGCTTCACGACGACGGTGTTGCCCGCCGCGAGCGGCGCCGCGACGGCCCGTACGCCGAGGATGACGGGAGCGTTCCAGGGGGCGAAGGCGGCGACGACACCCAGCGGTTCGCGGATGGCGAGGCCCAGCGCGCCCGCCTCCTGGGCGCTGAGTACCTCACCGCGCGGCGCGGTGATCGCGGCGGCGGCCTCACGCAGGATGTTCGCGGCAAGCCCCACGTTGAAGTACGCCCACGGACGGGTGCCGCCCGCCTCATGCGCCATCAGCTCGGCCACCTCCTCACCCTTGGCGTCGAGGAGGTCGGCGGCCTTGAGGAAGATCGCGCGGCGGGCGAAGGGGGCGAGCGCGGCCCAGTCGGCGAAGGCCGCGTCGGCGGCGCCCACGGCGAGGGCCACGTCCTCGGGACCTGCCGCGGCGACGGTCGCGTACACCTCGCCGGTGTAGGGATTGATGTCCTCGGCGGTGCGGCCGGAGGCGGCGGGCACGTCCTTGCCGCCGATGAACAGTTCACGGGTGATGGCCATGGCGGGTTCCTTCGGTACGTAACGACGTCGGTACGCGGTGGTTCACGACAACAATAGGGAGTTCACGCCGCAAGTTGTTCGCCACGTGAAATTCCATTCACTAACCTACTAGGATGCTCCGACCGGACCACACGAAAGTCAAGGGCATACGCGTCTGCCCCCGGCACCGAAGTACCGGGGGCAGACGAACCTGTCGGACGCCGTACTACGGCTGAATGGCGGGGAGCACGCTGGTGACTGGCGCGACCAGGTCGGTCAGCTGGTGCATCTCGTTGAGGCCCTCGTTCAGGCCGTTGAGGCCTGCCAGCTGCTGCGAGACCTTCGGGAGTTGCGCCTGGTGCTCCGCGGGAATGTCGCTCACAGCGAGCCGGTCGAGCTCGGCGATCGGGTTCAGCGGCTTCGGCGCCTCGGAGACCGCGGCGCTCGCCATCGGCGCGGCAAGGCCCGTGACACCGACGGCGAGACCAACGGCGGCGACAATACGTCGTGTTGAGATCATGCTTTCAGCAACGGCTCCGGGGCCCGGGCGGACACGGCCCGCCCCCGCCGCTCACCCGAGAGGCTCACAGGTCCCGCTGCGCTTGCCGTGCGCCCCGCGTCGGAGGAGTCTCGAGGGAGAGGCCCTTCGCGGCCCGCTCCTCGGTGGGCCGCGGCCTTCAAGGAGGTCATCATGGGCAGCGCGCTAGGCCCCGCCTTCGACACCGAAGCGCTACGCCGGGGCATTGAAGGACACAGCGCGGCAGATCTGCTGTCGCTCTACGCCGACGACGCGGAAGTCCGCGTGGTCGACCACAACACCCAGCCCAGTCACCCGATGGTCAAACACGGTCGCGGCGAGATCGCCGACATGCTCAACGACGTCTACAGCCGGGACATGACGCACAAGCTGGAGCAGTGCGTCGTCGACGGCAACCACGTCGCTTTCACCGAGTCCTGCCAGTACCCGGACGGCGTGAAGGTACTGGCCAGCTCGATGATGTCGCTGCGCGACGGCAAGATCGTCGAACACACGCTGCTGCAGGCATGGGACGAGTAGGAAGGCACTGGCCGAAGGTCCGGATCAGTTCGCACCTGACCTGGACCTTCTCGGCGAGCGCGGGCATGGGCCGGTCACGGACGCACCGGAATCGCCTGCCCCGGCCACTGTCCGCGGCGGGGGTACGGGTGTCCGCCTCCGTGCTGCGCTCAGCGCTGCGGGGAACACGTGCGCCCTCTCGCCGAACCCGCCGGATCCGGCCTCACTGAACCCCAGGGACCGACTCGTCCAGCAGTCGGTGCATGACCTCCACCGGAAGCGCGGGATTGCCGGCGGCGGGCTGGGCCGTGTCTTGCTGGGTGAGCAGTTCCTCGATACGGGCGAGCGGAAGACGGGGGTCACCGGCGGCCGTGTATCTGACGCCGGTGGACGCGTCGTGGCTGAGGCGCTCGATCAACTCCGGTGAGGCGTCCGGGTCGTACACGGCCAGCATGCGTACGGACGGATTCTTGTCCTCGGCGTACCGGACGAGACCCTTCCTGGGGAACTGCGGCCGGGCCAGCATGTCGGCACGGGTGTAACCGGCCCACTCCAAGACCATGGCCAGGAGCGCATCCGGCGGAGCGGCGGGCTGGTACTCGCAGGTCAGGAGCCGGACCGCGAAGTCCTCGTCGTGCGCCAGAGGCTCGACGAGGTCGGCCGGCAGGTGTCGGTTGGCGGCGGCGGACCGGCGCAGCAGGACATGGCTGGAGGTCGCGCACCGACGCAGGACGTCGATGTCATCGGCGCCGAGGTTCCAGACCCAGCGGACCGGGCCGGTCCGGTCCTTCGGGTCGACTCGGTAGTCGACGGCGGCTCGCTCGTCCTCGGTGAGGTCGGGTCTGACCGATATCGCCAGACGGACGTGGTGTTCGGGGTCCGAGGCGAGGCGCGCGACCAGGTCCGGCGGCAGTGACGGGTTCGAGGCGACGGCGTGCCGCTCCTCCGAGTCCTCACTCGCCACGAGCCGCTCGGCCGTGGCGCGGGTCAGCCGGCCTTTCATGAGCACGTCTTCGCGCGGCCATTTGTCGAGAGTGTCCAGCAGTTCGTCGGTCAGGGCTGCGTCGTCGACGCAGGCACGCAGCGCGGCGGCGCGGCGGACTTCGGTGTCGGGATCCGCGAGGAGCGTTTCGCGGGTGGCCGGGGTCAGTCCGTCCCACACCCCGCAGACCGCGGCGCGTACGGCGGCGTCCGCGTGGTCGGCGTACCCGGCCAGGATCCGCGGCGGGATGCTCCGGGAACGCACCGCCCAGTAGCGCACGTCCTTGTCCGGATCGGACAGGAGTCGCTCGTAGGCGGCGTCGGGCAGTGGCGCGACGTCCGTCCGGAACGGTTCCGGTCCGGAGGCAAGCGCCATCCGGACTTTCGGCTCGGGGTCGTCGACCAGCCGGGCGCGGTCGGCCGGGTCCGCGTTCCAGCTCTCGGCGATGCTGCCGCGTACCCGGAAGTCGGAGTGGTTGATCATCGCGTCGACGAGCTCGGCGGGCGGATCGGGCCGGAGGCACAGCCAGAACCAGGCCGACGAGGCCTCCGGGCTCAAGAGGCGCAGCAGCACACCGTTCGGCGCGGCAGGATTCCGCGCCAGTCCCTTGAGGATGTCGTGCCGTACGTCCGTCACTGGTGCCCTCTCCCCCTGCCGCCCGGCCGATCATCGTACGAGCTAGGCTGGTCGGTGGGCCGTGACTGGCGCTGAGGTGGAGTACCACCGGGGAGCGGTCTGACGAACGGGTCTTTGCCGCGCGCCTGGGCGATTGTGTCGATAACGCTCAGGAGCAGCTCATGTCCCAGGCCCAGCTCATGGACGGCGCCGGTCTCGCGCGCCGCATCGTCGAGGAGACCGCGAAGCGTGCGGCCGGCCTCAAGGACCGCACCGGTGCGTCGCCGTGCCTGGCGACGGTGCTGGTCGGCGAGGACCCCGCCTCGGTCACCTACGTCCGGATGAAGCAGAACCGCAGCCGCAAGGCCGGTATCGAGTCGCGGCACGTCACCCTGCCCGCCGAAACCACCACGGCCGAACTGGTCGGCGCGCTCGACGAGCTGTCCGCCGACCCCACCGTGCACGGCATCCTGCTCCAGCACCCTGTCGGTCCGCACATCGACGAGCGGGCCGCGTTCGAGGCCATCGCGCCGGAGAAGGACGTCGACGGGGTGACGCTGAGCTCGTACTCGGCGATGAGTTTCGGGCTCCCCGGCTTCGTGTCCTGCACACCGGGGGGCATCATGCGGCTCCTCGACGAGTACGACGTCGACCCGGCCGGCAAGCGTGCCGTCGTCGTGGGCCGCAGCGCGATCCTCGGCAAGCCGGTCGGCATGCTGCTGCTCGGCCGCGACGCGACGGTGACGTACTGCCACTCCCGTACGACGGATCTGTCCTCGGTTGTACGGGAGGCGGACATCGTGGTGGCCGCCGTGGGGCGGCCCCGGCTGATCCGCGGCGAGGACATCAAGCCAGGAGCCGTCGTCATCGACGCGGGCTACAACGCCGGGAACGTCGGCGACGTCGACTTCGACACCGCCGCCGCCCGGGCCGGTCTGATCACACCCGTGCCGGGTGGCGTCGGCCCGATGACGATCGCGGTCCTGCTGGAGCAGACGGTGACCGGAGCCGAACGGCAACTCGGCGTCTGATCAGGTGGCGATGTCCATGCGCTGGGTGCCGATGACTTTGAGCAGTTGCAGCGTCCGGTAGGCGCGGGAGTCGGGTTCAGCGGTGAAGATGATCAGCTGGTGGTCCTGGCCCGGCACGGTCAGGACGTCGAAGTCCAGGTCGATCGGCCCGACTTGGGGGTGCTGGATCTCCTGGTGGTTGTGGTGTTCGATGCGCAGCTCGTGGGAGTTCCACAGCCGGGCGAAGTCCTCGCTGCCGGCGAGCAGTTCGTCGACGAGGCCGCGGAGTTCGGCGTTGTCCGGGTAGCGGGCGGTGGCGACGCGCAGATAGCTGACGGCGGCGGTCACGAACCGGTGGGGCCGGGTCATGCCGTAGCCGCGGTGCTCGGGGTCGGGGTGCAGGAAGTAGCGGCGGATGACGTTGCGGTCCGAGCCGGTCAGGGCGGAGAAGTCCTCGAAGAGGGCTGCCGCCAGGGGGTTCCAGGCCAGCACCCGGCAGGTGTTGTCGAGCACGAGGGCTCCGGCGTCGGTGAGGCGATCCAGCAGCTTCAGCGTGCCGGGGTCCACGACCTGCGAGGGCCCCTGGGCAGGCTCGGGTGCCGCCTCTCCGGCGAGGCGGAAGAGGTGGGTGCGCTCCTGGTCGGACAGGCGCAGCGCGCGGGCGATGCCGGTCAGGACGGCGTGCGAGGGATGGCGTCCTCGGGCCTGTTCCAGGCGGCTGTAGTGGTCCACGGAAATGTGCGCGAGCTGGGCGACCTCCTCGCGGCGCAGCCCCGGAGTGCGACGCCTGGGCCCGTGCGGCAGACCGACGTCCTCCGGGCGTACGCGTTCCCGCTTGCCGCGCAGGAACTCCGCGAGAGCGTGCTTGTCCATGGTCACCACGGTACGGCGGGGCACGTCGGCCAGCCACGGACTCCTGGTCCCTGGATACCCCCGAGCCACCACCGCAAGGTGAAGGCACAGGCAGAACGACGTGGAACGAAGTGAGGGCAAGGCGATGCGGGTATTCATGACGGGCGCGGCCGACCATGCAGGCGGCGTGGTGGCAGAGCAGACGGTGACCGTCCGTTCCTGCGCGATGGACCAGGGGGCACGCCGGTGAGCGCGTCGGTGACGGCACTGGCCGTGATCGGCGTGGTGGCGCTGGTGTGCGCCGCCGCGTACGGGTACTTCCTGCACAGCCCCAAGCCCGCTGAGCCGCAGCTGAGCGCCCCGGTGACGGTGGCCACGATCACCGTGGACGACCGGTCGCGTGCGTACCGGGCCTTCGTTCCCGCCGATCTGCCGCCCGGCGCGCCGCTGCTGTTCGTACTGCACGGCTCGCAGCAGGACGGGAAGACCATTCGTACGGCCACCGGATACGGCTTCGACAAGCTGGCCGAGCGGCACGGGTTCGCGGTGGTGTATCCGGACGGCTACAAGCGCGGCTGGAACGACGGCCGCACCGCCGCGGTCACCCCCGCCCGCAAGGAGGACGTCGACGACGAAGGGCTGATCGGCGCGCTCGTCGAGCGGTTCCGGGAGCGTCACGGCATCGACCCCGCCCGGGTGTTCGTCACCGGCTTCTCCAACGGCGGGCAGATGGCCTTCCGTCTCGCCGCCCGGACGCCGGAGAGGATCGCCGCCATCGCGGTGATCGGGGCGGGCCTGCCCACTCCGGACCAGTGGACCGTCACGGAGCCGAAGCGTCCGCTGCCGGTGCTGCTCGTCGCCGGTACGCGCGACCCGATCATGCCGTACGAGGGCGGCGAGGCAAGCATCTTCGGCTTCCAGAAGCGCGGCACGGTCCTGTCCGCCGAGGCCACCGCCCGTGCCTTCGCCGAGGTCAACGGCATCACCGAGCCTCCGACCAGCTGGCCGCCCGCAACGTTGCCTCTGGACGGGTCCGGCGCGGACGGTCCGTTGGTCACCGAGACCCGCTACTCCCAGCCCGGCAAGGCTCCCGTCGTGGCGTTCGCGGTCTCCGGCGGCGGCCACACGATCCCCAATCCCGACTACCGCTTCCCCCGGCTCATGGGCAGGACCGATCACACGCTCAATGCCCCGGCCGCCATCTGGGACTTCTTCAGCGAGGTCATGCGGGCGGACGCTCATCGGCGCCCGCGGTAAGCGCCTCGGCTCCGGCCTACCAGGACCGGGCGGCGTCGAGGAGTGCGTCCCGGACCCGCACGGCGTCGTGGCCGAGCACGGATCCGGTGCGCTGGGCGAGGAAGCCCGTGTTGATGGGCGGGTCCTCGGGCTCGACGAGAGCGACGAGGGCGCCGGTCCGCAGCTCGTCGGCGCACAGGTAGCTGGGAAGTACGGTGAATCCCGCTCCCGCGGCGACGGCGGACAGGACGCCGCGCAGGTCGGCCATCACCAAGGCGGGCCGCAGGGTCAGCCGGGTGCGGAAGACGTGGCGCCAGTAGCGGCGTGCGATCGGCATGTCCTCGGCGTACGTGACCAGGGGGACGGCGTGCAGAGGGTGGGGGTCGTCGCTGGTGAGCGGGCCGATGCGGGCGGCCCAGGACGGCGCGCTCACCAGGACGAACTCCTCGTCCATCAGTGGTGTCGCCAGAACCGAGCGCCCGCGCGGACGCACGGCGGACAGGACCAGGTCGAAGCGCCCGGCGCGCAGACCGTCGAGCAGGTCGTCGGCCAGCCCGGGGGTGACGCGTAGTTGCAGCCCCTGCGCCACCAGCGGCGCGAGGGCCGGCAGCGCACGGACGGACAGCAGTTCGGCGGGCCCTCCCAGGTGTACCGGCTCGGTGACGCCCGACGTGTCGCGGTCGGCCACCGTGGCGAGCTGGTCCATGGGGGCCGCGATCCGGGCGGCCAGGTCGTCGGCCACGGCGGTGGGGGCGACTCCACGGGGCAGCCGCTCGAAGAGCTGGCGGTCGAGCTGCCGCTCCAGGGAGCGGATCTGGCTGGTGACGGTGGGCTGGGCGAGCTTCAGACGGCGGGCCGCCTCGGTGAGGGAACCGGCCCGGTACACGGCGAGGAACGTGCGCAACTGGGTCAGATCCAACGCCTTGTCGCCGGTCCGCATTCCATCGGTATTCCTATCGGGCATAGGGAGGAGCCTATTGGTTTTACGATGGCACGGCGATCTACCGTCGGGACCGTCAACCGGCGTGCGCGGTCTGCCGCCGCCGGATCAGCACCGAAGGAGTACGCACTGTGGGCAAGATCCTCTTCGTCATGACGAAGGCCGACCATCTCACGCTGAACGACGGCACCCTGCATCCCACGGGTTTCTGGGCCGAGGAGTTCGCGGCCCCCTATCGCGCCATCACCGAGGCCGGGCACGAGGTGGTCGTCGCCACCCCGGGCGGCGCAGCGACCACGGTCGATCCGGCGAGCCTCGCACCGGAGTTCAACGGCGGAGCGGAGGGCGCCGAGGCCGTCGCCGCGTTGCTGGACCAGGCAGCCGTACTGCGCCGGCCGATCGCTCTGGCCGATGTCGACCCCGCCGACTACCTGGCGGTCTTCTACCCCGGCGGTCACGGCCCGATGGAGGACCTGTCGACGGACGCCGACTCCGCCCGGCTGATCACCGCCACCCTGGACGCCGGCCGGCCCCTGGCGCTGGTCTGTCACGGCGTGGCCGCCCTGCTCGCGACCGAGCAGCCGGACGGCACCTCGCCGCTCGGCGGCTACCGCGTCACCGGGTTCACCAACGCCGAGGAAGCCCAGTCCGGACTCGGCGACAAGGTCAAGTGGCGGTTGCAGGACCGCCTCGTCGCGCTCGGCGTGGAGTACACCGAGGGCGAGCCGTGGGCCTCGTACGTGGTCTCCGACCGGAACCTGATCACGGGCCAGAACCCGGGCTCCTCCGCCGAGTTGGCAACCGCCCTCCTCAAGACACTCGCCTGAGCCGGCCACCGGTCGAACAGGGCTGGTTCAGCGCTGGATGGTGATGGCCATCTGCGGCAGCACCCTCCCGGCGATGGAACCCGAGGGGACGTCTCCTATGCGCACCGCGCCCATCCCACGGTAGAAGGGCTCGGCGTTCGGGTCCGCGTCGATCGTGAGCCGGGTGAACCCCAGGTCTCGTCCGGCAGCGATGGTGTGCCCGAACAGCAGTCGGCCGATCCCCCGGCCGATGGACTGCGGCTCGACGAACATCATCCCCAGAACGCCTATGGGTGGCTTCCCCTCAAGAGTCGTGAAGCCCAGGATGCGGCCGTCTTCGTCGGCCACCGTGGCTCGCCGGTGTGCGACTTCACTTGCGCCGACGGTGAGTTCGTCCCGGCACGCGTCCAGGAAGTCCGCGTCATAGCCCCAATGCGCCTTGGATCGCAGTGCCAAGTCGCTGAGGATCTCGGCTTCCGCCGCCCGCGCAGGCCTGATCAGCACGCTCATCCACGCCCCCGGTCAGATGTAGGTCTCTCGATCTTCGCACCCTGCAGGCGGGCGGGAGAAGTATGCGATGGCCTGCGGTTCTCCCGGCTATGACCGCCCTCCGAGCAATGGCGATATCCCGTTGGAAGCTGTCATCAATGCCACTGGGAGACGGTTCGGTGGCCGGTTTAGCGTCGAGATGTCCGGCGCAGAGCCCGGCTTCCGTACAGCGTCCGAAGGAATTCGCATGCACGCCCAGATCGTCTTGTTCGACGGCTTCGATCCGCTCGATGTCATCGCCCCCTATGAGGTGTTGTACGCGGGCGGTACCGCGTCCGGCGGCGCGGTGAGCGTGGAACTGGTTTCCGCCGAGGGGGCGCGCGAGGTGGTCAGCGGTACCGGTGGCCTCGCGTTGCGGGCCACCGGCGCCCTCGACCCCGGGCGGGCGGGCCTGATCCTGGTTCCTGGCGCCTCGGGCCGGGTCGGAGAGCCCGGTGAGGTCCCTGACCAGGACGCGGGGGCCGGGGAGTGGCGGCAGGACGAGTTCATCCCCGTGCTGCTCGGCCGCACGCTGGCCACCGAACTGCCCGCGCTGATGAAGGAGGCGATGGGGAATCCGGAGGTGACGACCGCCGCGGTGTGCGGGGGTTCGCTCGTCCTGGCGATGGCCGGCCTGCTGGAGGACCGCCACGCCACCACCCATCACCTGGGCCTGGACATGCTCGACGCCACCGGCGTGCACGTGGTCCGCGCCCGCGTCGTCGACGACGGCGACCTCGTCACGGGCGCCGGTGTCACCTCCGGACTCGACCTGGCCCTGTATCTGCTGGAGCGCGAGGTGGGCCCCCGGATCGCCCACGCGGTCGAGGAGTTGTTCGCCCACGAGCGCCGCGGCACGGTCTGGCGCCACCAGGGCCCTGCGCCCGTCGGCCTCTGACCAGCCACAGGCTCACGCGTACGTCCATCCCGCACCGCACCGTGAGGAAGAACAGCATGTCCGTCGAAGGCACCTGGGACCTGTCCGTCTCCACCCCCATCGGCAAGATCAAGGCCGTGGTCGAACTCCGTCGGCAGGACGGCGTCCTGACCGGGACGGCCCACGGGGCGGGAGAGGAAGTCCCGCTCGGCGACGTCGCCCTCGACGGCGACCGCCTCACCTGGACTCAGGCCATCACCAAGCCCCTGCGCCTGAACCTGGCCTTCGCCGTGACGGTCGAGGGCGACACCCTCACCGGTACCTCCAAGGCCGGACGTCTGCCGGCCTCCAAGGTCACCGGCAGCCGTCGCCCCGTCCGGGCAGAGGCCGCGGTCCAGGAGCCCAAGAAGCTCCCATGACCAGGATCGACTCCGCCCTCGCCGGCTTCCCTACGCCGAAGCCGCCCCCGCGCTGACGAGGCCGGGCTGGAGAAGCATCCGGGAGGAGTGGTCCACGAGCTGCCGCAGCACCGGCACATAGGCTTCGTCGCCGCCCAGTTCGTCCAGAATGGCGTGCGCCTCATGGCGGAATGTGTCGATGTCCTCTTCGTAGCGCCGCAGAACGTCCGGTGCCAGGAGTACTTCGGTGAGTTCCGCTCTGGCGTGATGAGAATTCCTGGCGTCGGCGTGCAGGCCAAGGACACGCTCCCGGTAATGGGGAGCCGCCTCCTCAACGGCACACGCGAAAAGGTAGGTCACCGTGCCGTTCAGCAGGTCTTCGTTGCGGCCGGACAGGATGTCTTCCTGGTCGTTGAACATCTGCCACAGGACACCGAAGACATTGCCGAACTCACGCCAGAGCTCCACCCTTCCTTTCTCAACACCCGCCAGTTCCGCAGCCATTGCCGTGATCGCGCTGAAGGGTGCGCCGGACTTCCCTCTGTACGCCGTGACCACCGAGTCCCGCGCCACGGCACCCACGTCCCCGCCCAGGTCGCTCAGTTGCCCCTCGGTCGCGACGATCCAGCAGTTCACGACCTCCGCCGTGAGAGCTCCGCGCACCGACTCCGGAATCCGTGGCGAGTTGACGACGAGAACAGGAAGCGGATTTCCGCTGATGACCGTGGCGAGCAGCGCCTCGCTCTCACTGAGGTCACCGGCGACAAACGCTCCCTGCCCGTCGGCCAGGTCGTCCAGATAGCACGCCGAAGTCCACCACAGCTCATGCACGACGGCCAGCGGAACAGCCGGTCGGAGCGTGCCGGTCTCAATGCCATGGACGATCATCGGCAGTACTGACAGCGGGTACTTGAACTTGCGATGACGTAGGAGTTCGGCGACCGCCTCTTTGACCGCTTTCGCCGATCTGCCGAGCCGTTCGAGAGTCTCTTCCCGCTCCGCCTCGATATCCGCGGACACTTCACGGTACAGATCCTCGTACGACATGGAACGCACGCCAGAACTCCCACCATTGAGATCGAATCAAGGACCGATTCGATCATTCCGGTTGGAGGCGAGCTAGAGCGACTTTGCGCCATGGCCAGGTCGCTGCGACGCCAGCCCCCTGGACGCACCAAGCCTTGGCCGAAAGCGAAGACCACCGCGTGGACACGATCGCGCAGGCCGAGCTCATCGAGGACCCACCTGCGGGACCCCGGCCGTGAATCGCGCCATACTGACCGTCGTCCGAGTAGCGATCATGACCGCGGGTTCGCGGGGCGACGTGGCGCCGTACACCGGTCTCGGGCACGGTCTTGCGCGTGCCGGGCACGAGGTCACCCTGGTGACGCATGGGTGTTTCGCGCGGCTGGTGGCCGGTTCGGGGGTCGCGTTTCACGCGCTGCCGGTGGATCCGCGGGCCGAGTTGGAGTCGGTACGCGGGCAGGGGCTGCACCGCAGCACCAGCGGGGCCGGGAAGCTCATCCGGGTGGTCGAGATGGCCAGGTCCCTGGTCGGGCAGATGACCGACGACCTGATCGAGGCCGCGCACGCCAGCGACGTACTCCTGCTGTCCAGTTCCCTGGGACCACTCGGGCATGCCGTCGCCGAAGGGCTGTCCCTGCCAAGCATGGGGGTGTATCTCCAACCCCTCGCTCCCACAAGGGAGTTCGCACCTCCGGTGACCGGGGTCCGCTCCTGGGGGCCCGCGGTGAACCGGGCGGCCGGGTACGGCGTGAACATGGCCGTGGAGCGAGTGTTCGCCCAGACCGTGCGCACCCTACGGGCCCGGCTCGGTCTGCCGCGCAGCGGTCCCGGCGCCGCGCGTCGCGCCCGCGAGCGGGAGGGCTGGCCCGTGTACCACGGGTTCAGTCCTCTTGTGGTGCGACGCCCGCGCGACTGGCGTGCCGGGCTGGATGTCGCCGGGTACTGGTGGCCGTACGACGGCTACGACTGCGACGGCGGTGACGGCGGTGACGGCAACAAGAGGGGCCAACTCCCGCTGCCACTGCGGGACTTCCTGGACTCAGGGCCTCCCCCGGTCTTCGTGGGTCTGGGCAGCGCCACCGTGCCCGATCCCGAGTGGCTCAGCGCCGAAGTCGTACGCGCCCTGCGGGCAGCCGGGCTGCGCGGGGTGATCCAGCGGGGCTGGGGTGGGCTGCGAGGCGCCGGCGACGACATGTTCACGGTCGATGAGGTACCGCACTCCGTGCTCTTTCCGCAGATGGCCGCGGTGGTCCATCACGGGGGCGCGGGTACGACGGCGGCCGGGCTGCGGGCCGGGGTGCCGGCCGTGCCCTTACCGATCCAGTTCGACGAGGGGTTCTGGGCGGCCCGCCTCGTCTCCCTCGGCGTAGCACCCCGGGCCGTGCCGCTGCGCGGCCTCACCTCCTACCGTCTCGAGGCGGCTCTCGTACGGGCCACGACGGAACCGTCGTATCGGCGGCGTGCCCAGAGTCTGGCTGCCGGCATCGGTACTGAGGACGGGGTGAGCCCTGTCCTCGATGGAGTGAACCGGCTCGCTGGGTAGTGGCCCTGACGCCACGCTCCTCGAAAGTCAGGCTCTGGGACAGCCCAGGGGCCGCAGGCTCGGCTCCGCACCGGTGGTCGAAGCACGTGAACAGGCTTACCGGCAGTGCGAGATGTCTTCGTCACCGCGGCGGCACCGCGTGACGGTGATGCCACAGTGACGCTTCGGTGACGTCGGGGCGGCAGGGTGTGCGGCGCTCGCGGCAGGAGCACGGAGAGGGGTGGCACGTGACCCGGCATGCGCAACGGGCGGTGGTCCACCGTTCCGCCCCACCCCGAGCCGGCGTTGCGATGTCTGCCGAGGCCACGTCGTGGCTCTCCGCCAGGTCGTCAGGTGCGCCCCTGGCTCCGATGATGCGGTCGACGATGGAGGGGCTGCTCGGGTACGACCTGAGCGACGTCCGGATCCATAGTGACGGGGCGGCCGCGACGTCGGCCCGTCGGATGGAGGCCCGTGCCTACACCGTGGGAGACGACATCGTCCTCGGCGGCGACGTCCCGTCGCTGCGGACGCGTGCCGGACAGCACGCGCTCGCACACGAGCTGATCCACGTCGTTCAGCAGCGGCTCGGGGGACCTGCGGCCGGAGCCGAGGTCGACAGCCCGTTCGAGCAAGACGCGGAGGCGGCCGCAATGGCGTTGGCGGACGGCCGCAAGCCGCCACCAGTCGTCCGCGGGACGGCAGTCGGTGTCGCACGGCAACCGATGGACCCGCGGCACGCCCGCGGATACGCGGGCGAGCAGGCGATGGGGTTCACGCACTACAAAGAGTCCGAGGGCTGGATCTTCTTCGAAGGCCCCAGCGGCGCAGGCGGTCACGGCGTGACGCAGTCGGGCTTCGACGGCGTCGCCTACAACACCCGGACCGGCGAGGTGCACCTGGCCGACAACAAGTCCCTCGCAGTCACCGGGAATGTCAGCAGCGCCACCGCGATCGACCCGGCTCGGAACCTGGGGAAGAACCTTGACGGCCTGATCCAGCGGGTCGAGGCCACGAAGGACGTGCCGGGGCGCATCCGGCTGCTCGGGCTGCTTCGGCAGACGAGGGCGGCCCTCACCACGGGCAAGCCCCTCCCGCCCGCGGTCAAGCTCGTCGTCACGAGCGAGGGCGGCCGGACGACGGGCGTGTCAGCCAGGCTCGCGGCCGCAGGTGTCGAGCATCTGCCGCCGAAACCGGCGCCGTCGGCCCCCCTCCCCCCACCCCCGTCGACCTCCGCCCCGACCGCGAAACCCACACCGACGCCGAGCACCCCGCCACCCGTCGAGGTACCGCAGACACCCACAGCGACGCCCACGACGGCGCCCGTCGTCGAACCGTCACCCACGACAGCGCCGGTCGTCGAACCGTCACCGACGCCGGTGGTCACGCCGTCGATGCGGCCCGCGTCTCCCTGGAGAGCCGGACTCAAGGCCGGTGGACAGGCACTGGCGTGGGCCCTTGTCTTCGCGGGGCTGAGCTACTTGGTCCACAAGCGGCTCGCCGAGCAACTGGAGCGGGACATCGACATGTCGAGGCAGGGCTCGATGCCATGGGCCCGCCGCACGAAGGCCGACAACCCTTCGAAGCCCGTATACCTCACGATCACAGTGCGCTCGGAGGAGTACAGCCGGTACGTCCCGCTCCTCGGCTGGATGCCCGAGAGCCCCCGGCTGTTCCTGGCGGGGATCGAGATCAGCGACAGGAACGTCGACCCGCCGTCCGTCGTCGTCGAGGACCACAGCCTGGACATACTGCGCCCCGGGAAGACCGTCACCGTGACCTACAGCGAGCTCAGGATTCCCTGACCCAGCCGCCCCGGCCCAGGAAAATCACCTTCTTCAGGCTGATCCGCGAGGTGACGTCACTGGCCGCCGTCGCAGTGCGGGTTGTCGTCCGGATCCCACCCCGCGGGCCGCAGGAACCCCAGCAACTGCCGGACGAGTTCCTCGACCACCTCGTCGAGGGTCGCGTCCACCCACCCGGCGTTCCAGTCGTGGAGCAGCCCGTTCACGCTGCCGATGAAGGCCGTCGCGGCGAGGCGGTAGTCGCGTGGTGCGGCCTCGCCGCGGACGGCGGCCGCGGCCGCCTCCGCGCAGATGAACTCCACCCAGCGGGAACGGCGGGCCAGCCGTTGTTCCTCCAACCGTGGGCTCACGCCGATGATTTCGACGAAGGTGATGCGGATGCGGCGCGGATCGCTCGTCACGTTCGCTGCGTAGGCACGGAAGATCGCGGTGGCGCGCTCGGGAAGCGGCAGGTCCCCCGCTTCGGCGAGGGCGGCGAGGGCGGCCCCCTCGGCCCAGTCGTTGACCTGGAGGTGCAGGGCGGCCAGGACGTCTTCGAGGGTGCGGAACTCCTCGTAGAACTGACGGGTCGACAGGCCCGCCGCCTCACTCAGTGCGGCGACCGTCGTGGACCTGAAGCCCAGGCTGTCGCCGAACAGTTGGAGTCCTGCTTCCAGGAAACGGCGGCGGCGCTCGGCCTGCCGCTCCTCGGCGGTTCTGCCCCCGTAACGGCCTGTCGGCTGTTTGAGCCTGCCCGCCACGCGTCCTCCCTCCGTCCATCCGGTGAACCGTTCACGCTCCGGCAATTTTGTCGTGTACGGACCCTTGTGAAGAGGGCCGCCCCCTCCTTACTTTCCAGTAAGTCAACTCTGAACGCGCGCCTGTTCAGATTCTCCCTTGTCATGCGCTTGCCACAGGCAACTTTCCACCCGCACTCCCCACCTACGACAGGGACCCACATGTCTGTCCTCAGACCCAGACGCCTTTGCTCCGTCGCCGTCGCGCTCGCCCTCACTCTCGGCGGTACGGCCACCGCCGCCACCGCGCAGAGTTCCGCAGCCGCCGAGCTGCGCGAGGTGATGTTCGTGGGCAACAACTGGGACGGCACCGCCGATGTCATCAAGTCCACCGGTGACTTCGCGAAGATCGGCCGGATCAACGTCGTGCCGGACAAGGAAGCCCGGCTGGCCGCGATCAACGCCGATCCGATCAAGTGGATCTACTTCCTCGCCATTCGCAACGGCGTCGGGGAGGGCCACGACCAGTTCGTCGACGACATGTACTCCACGCCCGACGGCAAGTCGATGGTCGTCTCCCGCCCGAGCTTCGCCGATGTCGTCTCCATCGACCTCGCCACCGGGAACATCAACTGGCGCTTCGCCGTGTCCGGTTACCGCTCCGACCACATGGCGGTTTCTCCGGACGGCACCCGTGTCGCGGTCTCCGCCTCGACCGGGAACACCGTGCACGTCCTCGACATCAACACCGGCAAGCAGCTCGGCTCCTTCGCCACCGGTGACAAGCCGCACGAGAACATCTTCACGAGCGACGGCAAGTACATCTGGAACATGGCCATCGGTGACGTCAACACCGCCCTCGACGACCCGTGGCTGGACTGGACGAAGGGCAACCGGTACATCACCGTCGTCGACGCGGCCACCTTCCAGCAGGTCAAGGTGATCGACATGCGTCAGCGGCTGGACGCGATCGGTCTCACGGACTACTCCGACGCGGTACGGCCCGCCGCGTTCAGCGCCGACGAGTCCAAGCTGTACTTCCAGGTGTCGTTCTTCAACGGCTTCCTGGAGTACGACATCGCCTCCGACAGGATCACCCGGGTGAAGACCCTCCCGAAGAACCCGGCGACCAGCACGGACCGCACCACCTGGGTCAACGACTCCCGCCACCACGGCATTTCGATCAACCCCGCGGGCACCAAGCTGTGCATCGCGGGCACGATGGACGACTACGCGACCGTCGTGGACCGGGCGACCCTCCAGGAGGGCCCGCTCGTCACCGCCTCCAAGCCGTACTGGGCGACCGTCAGCGGTGACGGCAAGTCCTGTGTCATCTCCGAGAGCGGCGCCGACCAGGTCACCGCCATCGACTTCGCCACTGGGCTGAAGACGGTGTCGGTGCCGGTCGGCGACCACCCCCAGCGCGTTCGCCTCGGCCATGTGGAGGCGAACTGGTCGGCTCCGTCGGCTAGTTGAACTTCGTCGCAGCCCAGGACGCCAGTTCGGTCCGGGCCGCGCTCAGCAGAGTGGCGGACGGAGCGGTCGCCCCGTTCGTGACCAGCGCGTAGTGCAGAGTCCCCGAGCCGGCAGCGGTGAGCAGGAGGCGGCGGCTTCCGGTGCCGCCCGGCTCGGGGGCCACCGCGATCGGGGTCGTCGTGGTGTACGAGGGCGGGGTGGCGGTCGTACCGAGGTCGGAGACGACTGTGGTGGACGACGTCGGGAAGGACGCCGGGAGATGGAGTTCCGTGGGAGCGCTCGTGCCGTCGGAACGCCAGACCAGAAGGCTGTACTGACCTGATCCCACGAGCTGGGAGACATTGGGCAGGGAGCTCGGAACCGGGTTCCAGGTCAGCGTCGTGGAACCGTCCCGCGACCGGTCCTCGTAGGTGAAGGCGACCGCCGTGCCCGCCGTGGCGCTGGGATAGACGCGGTCCAGCAGGCGGGCGTCCTGGCGCAGCACGACCGTACCCGAGTCGTCGAGGCGTACGGCGGAGAGGTCCTCGTCGTTCCAGGCGTCACCGGTGGTCAGGACCTTGTCCGGGTTGTCGTTCATCAGCTCGTGATGGCGGCCGTTGTAGATGTCCCACTGCCACTGGGTGGCGGAGAGGACCGGGCCGGAGGCGGACGGATTGGACCACCAACTCGCGCCCGGCTGGCGGGAGTCGAAGGCCTGGTACATCGCCTTGAGGACGGTCGGTGCCTTGTCCGAGACCGACCCGGCCAGCGGGTGGCCGAACTCGCTGATGGTCGCCGTCGTGCCGGCGGCCGACGCCCGGTCGCGCACCGTCCCGAAGTCGGTGGCGTACTGGCCGTCCCCCGCCTTGCCCCACATCAGAATGCCCGAGATCGCCTTCTGGTCGTAGAAGTGGGTGTTGAACACATAGCGCGGGCCGATGGTGCCCGCGTCCAGCAGTCCGCCCTCCTGCTTCTGGGAGCTGATGTTGGCGTTCCAGAAGAGGTTCGGTTCGACGAAGGCGGGCTTGGCCTGCCAGCCGGCCGCGTCCATCCGGGCCCGGAACTTCACATAGAAGGGCCAGAGCACATCGCGTTCCCACGTGCGGCTCGTCTGACCGGAGTCGTACGTGCCCGCGTGCGGCTCGTTGTACGGGTCGAAGCCGACGACGCTCGCGAACTGGGTGGTGGTGAGGTGCTGTTTGACGTAGGCCATGGTCGCCTGGGCCGTGGTGAGGAAGGCGTCCTGGAGTCCGTACGTGTTGTGCCAGAAGTCGTACGACGCCTTTGTCACGGCCTGGTTCTGGGTGATGTTCTGGCCCCAGAAGATGCAGATCCCGCACGACTCCTGGGGGTAATTCCCGGCTTCCACCGCCCACTTGGGGGCACCGTCGCCGGTGTACCAGCTGCCCGAGTTGAAGAGGTAGCGGGAGTAGAGATCCTGATGGAAGTCGGGATAGACGCGGATTCCCGCGTCGAGAAATGCGCCGATCTGAGCGGTGGCCGCCGCGAGATAGGTGGTGTCGACCTGGCCGCGTACGGGTTCGGTCTGCGCCCAGGAGAGCAGGAAGCGCACGGTGTTGCCGCCGCCGAGGGCACGCAGTGCCGTGGCCGACTTCTTGGCGTCGGCGACCGACGCGAAGGGCAGGCCGTTGTTCTCCTCCAGCTTGGTTTCACCGGAGACGTTGTAGCCGCGCAGCACGACCTCGCGGCCGAGCCCGTCGGTGAAGCGGCCGTCCTCGACGGTGAGGGTGGCAGCCGCGGATTCGTCGAACCAGAGGGAGTCGGGGAGGGGGGCCGCGGCGGCGGGCTGGATGCCCGCCGCCGTGAGGAAGCCGGTGAGGAGCACGAGGACGCCGAGCAGACGCGCACGTAACTTCGACATGTTCACTACAGTCGCGGCCGCTCCAGAAGCCGTCAACACCCCTGACTCATGAGTAAGTTTCTCGTTTCACCGGGCGCCGGGGCAGCTCTGGTTCAGACCCGGCGCACGTCAGGTTCAAACCCCGCGCGGGTCACTTTCAGACCCGGCGCGTCACGTTAAGCAGGTACTCCTTCCGGTCGAGCGGGTTGAGATCGGTCCTCGGACGGTCCGCGACCGTGCCGCGAACGACCGGCGCGTAGTGGTCGAAGACGCACTCCAGCTCGCCTTCGCCACGCGTCAACCCCGGTAGCTGCTGCTCCAGTTGATGCACCTGCGCGACCGGGATCCGGCCCTCCAGCACACTCGTCGCGCCGTGCGTCTGGGTGCTCTGCGGAACGGCGCGCTGTTTCGCGAGCACGGGCAGCACCGCGCCCAGCGTGTCCGCCGGGGCCTCCAGGCGGAAGCGGTGCATCGGCTCGTACACCCGCGTGCCCGCCTCCCGGAGGGCGCTCATCACCACGAGCGGTGTCAGCCCGCGGAAGTCGGCGCCCGTGCTGGACATGCTCTTGTCGAAGCCCTGGTGGGCGTGGCTCTGCCTTGGCGAGTAGCCGGAATGCGTCATGGTGACCGTGCAGTCGGTGACCTGCCATCCGTGGATTCCCTGCGCCAGCGTCTCCTTGACGGTGTCCTCGACCGCCTTGAAGAACGCGTACGGCATCGCCCCGAGTTCGACCTCAAGGCGGAATTCCACACCCGAATCGAGAGGCCCCGGATCGATGCGCAGTCCGACGGTCGCGAGAAAGGGATTGGGGTCCTTGCCGTTGAACTCGACGGCCCTACCCGTACCGGCCGGCCTTTCGATGCACAGAGGTGTCGTCTCGCGGAACAGGACGTCAATGCCGAATTCATCGGCAAGGGTTGCCTGAATGACCTCCTTCTGGACCTCACCGTAGAGCGATACGGAGGTTTCCTTACGTACCTCGTCCTGGCGCAGATCGATCAGCGGGTCCTGCTCGGCGAGTTGGGTGAGCGCGAGGTGCAGGGCCCCTTTGTCGCCCGGACGGCAGGGGGTCACGACCGTTTCGAGGGTGGGCGGTGAGAAATGGAGCTCGTCCGACGACGATTTCCGCGGCAGGCCGAGGGGGTCGCCGATCCGGATGTCTCCGAGGCCCCAGAGCTTGCCGATCCGCCCCGCGGCCACGGAGGTCTCACGGACGGCCGAGCCGCCGTCGAAGACGCTGATCGCGGTGACCTTCCCCTCCTCGCCGTCGCGGAAGTTCAGCCGGTCACGCGTCCGCAGGGTCCCGGAGAACATCCGCGCATACGCGATCTTCTCCCCCGCGGGACCACGCTCGACCTTGAAGACGGTCCCCGACACCGGGCCGTCCGCATCGCCCTCACCGGAGGGCAGCAACTCCTTGATCCCGCCCATCAGTTCCGCGATACCCGCGCCCGTCGTCGCCGAGCCGAAGTACACCGGGTGCACCAGGGCCTGCCCGGTCTGCCGGCCGAGTGCGGCGCGGAGCCGGCCGTCCGAGACACGACCCTCGACATACGCGGCCAGCAGCTCGTCGTCGTGCTCGGCGAGCAGGTCGAGCAGCGGCGCCCTCAGCCGGGCGTCGTCGAAGGGGGTGAAGTGGGCGTCCCTCGTCCCCCGTTCACCGACCGCGCCCATCGGGACGATCGCGGGGGTGAGCCGCGCGGAGATCTTCTCCAGCACGCGCTCGTACTGCGCACCACCCCGGTCGATCTTGTTCACGAAGACGAGCGTCGGAATCCGCAGCCGCTGGAGCGTCCGCATCAGCACACGGGTCTGCGCCTGTACGCCCTCCACGGCCGAGACGACGAGCACGGCGCCGTCGAGCACGCTCAGCACCCGCTCCACCTCGGCGATGAAGTCCGGGTGACCGGGTGTGTCGATCAGATTGACCGTGACGTCGTCGATCGCGAAGGAGACGACGGCGGATTTGATCGTGATGCCTCGCTGCCGTTCCAGCGCGAGGGAATCGGTCTGGGTGGATCCGTCGTCGACGCTGCCGATCTCGTCGATGACCCCGACGGCGTGCAGCAGCCGCTCGGTGAGGCTTGTCTTACCGGCGTCTACGTGCGCCAGAATTCCCAAGTTGAGCATATGCACCGGGTGTCATGTCCTTTGAAGTGGGAGTGATTCCTTCCTGGGTGGACATGAACGGTGCGCGCATTGCTGCTCCTTGATCCCGGTGAACTCGTCCCGAGCAGTGCAGCAGGTCGCCGCACACCACGGCAACGGATTAACGCTCAACAAATGCCTGTCGCGACACTCGCCCCTGTCAGGGGGCCGTCCTAGAGTGACGCCCATCACGTCCGGTGGCTGATTCCCCACCACCCCTCGCACGGTTCCCTGGGAGGGCACATGACCCGTATCTCGGTGAAGGTGGACGGCACGACGTACGAGGACGAGGTGGAACCCCGTCTCCTGCTGATCCACTATCTGCGTGACCGGCTGGGTCTGACCGGCACCCCGATCGGCTGCGACACCTCCAACTGCGGGGCGTGCACGGTCGACCTGGACGGGGTGACCGTCAAGAGCTGCTCGGTGCTCGCCGTCCAGGCGGACGGGGGCGAAGTGACGACGGTCCAGGGGCTGGCCCGCGACGGCGAGTGGCATCCGCTGCAGAAGGCGTTCCACGAGCGGCACGCGCTCCAGTGCGGCTACTGCACGCCCGGGATGATCATGGCGGCCCGCGATCTGCTCCGCGAGAACCCGGAGCCGGGTGCGAAGGACGTGCGGGAGGCCCTGGAGGGCAACCTCTGCCGGTGCACCGGCTACCAGAACATCGTGCGCGCGGTCCTCGCCGCCTCCGGACAGGAGGTCTCGACATGAGTGGGACAACGGAGCGGGAGGTCGGGCGTTCCCGGCCCCGCAAGGAGGACGCGCGGCTCGTCACCGGCCAGACCAACTGGACGGACAACATCAGCGTCAACGGCCTGCTGCATCTGGCGATCCTGCGCAGCCCCATGGCGCACGCCCGCATCGACCGGATCGACGTCGCTCCGGCACGTGAACAGCCCGGCGTGGTGGCCGCGTTCAGCGGCGCCGATCTCGCCGAGGGCCTCGGCTCGCTGCCGTGCGCCTGGCCGGTCACCGAGGACATCGTCCACCCCGACCACCCGCCGATCGCGGTCGACGAGGTCCGCTACGCGGGCGACCCGGTGGCCGTCGTCGTGGCCCGCGACCGGTACGCGGCCGCCGACGCCCTGGAGTTCATCGAGGTCGACTACGCGCCCCTGCCCCCGGTCCTCGATCTGGAGGCCGCCCTCGCCGAGGACGCCCCGCTGGTCCACGCCGACAAGGGCACCAACCGCTGCTACGACTGGCCGCTCGCCACTGGCGAGGACTACGCGACCGTCCGGCAGCGCGCCGACGTCGTGCTGCGCAGGCGCTACGTCCAGCAGCGGCTCATTCCCAACGCCATGGAGCCGCGCGCCGTCGTCGTCACCCCGCTCGCAGCCTCCGGCGAGTACACCGTCTACTCCTCCACCCAGATCCCGCACATCCTGCGGATCATGTTGTCCGTCGTCACGGGCGTCCCCGAGCACAAGCTGCGCGTAATCGCCCCCGACGTGGGCGGCGGCTTCGGCTCCAAGCTCCAGGTGTACGGCGAGGAAGCGCTCGCCCTCGCCGTCGCGCGCCGGCTGGGACGGCCGGTGAAGTGGACCGAGTCGCGTTCCGAGGGCTATCTCGCGACCCACCACGGCCGCGGCATGATCCAGGACATCGAGATCGCCGCCACCCGCGAGGGCAAGCTGCTCGGCCTCAAGGTCGATCTCCTCGCCGACATGGGCGCGTATCTGATGCTCGTCACGCCGGGCATCCCGATCCTGGGCGCCTTCATGTACCCGGGCATCTACAAGATGGACGCATACGACCTCACCATCACCGGCGTGTTCACGACCAAGACGCCCACGGACGCCTATCGCGGCGCAGGGCGCCCCGAGGCGACGTACGCCATCGAACGGATCATGGACGAGCTGGCCGTCGAACTCAGCCTGGATCCAGTCGAGTTGAGGCGCCGCAACTGGATCGGCCACGAGGAGTTCCCGTACACCTCCATCGCGGGCCTGACGTACGACAGCGGCAACTACGAAGCCGCCACGGACAAGGCGCTCGCGCTCTTCGGATACGACGAGCTGCGGGCGGAGCAGCAGAAGCGGAACGAGCGCGGTGACGTCGTGCGCCTGGGCATCGGCGTGTCCACGTACACCGAGATGTGCGGGCTGGCGCCGAGCCGGGTGCTGCGGGATCTGCGGTACTCCGCCGGGGGCTGGGAGGCGGCGAGCATCCGGATGCTGCCGACCGGCAAGGTCGAGGTGGTCACGGGCACCAGTCCGCACGGGCAGGGGCATGTGACCTGCTGGAGTCAGATCGCCGCCGATGTGCTGGGGGTGCCCTTCGAGGACATCGAGGTGCTGCACGGCGACACCAAGACGGCGCCGCAGGGCATGGACACCTACGGTTCGCGCTCGCTCGTCGTCGGTGGGGCCGCCGTGCACCACGCCGGTCAGAAGGTGGTGGAGAAGGCGCGGAAGGTGGCCGCGCATCTGCTCGAGGCCAACGAGCACGACCTCGAGTTCACCCGCGGCGTGTTCTCCGTGAAGGGCTCGCCCGACGCACGCAAGACCATTCAGGAGATCGCCTTCGAGACGTTCTCCTCGCACGACCTGCCCGACGGCATGGAACCCACCATCAACGCCGAGCACCTCGTCGATCCGGAGAACTTCTCCTACCCGCACGGCACCCACCTGTGCGCGGTGGAGATCGACACCGAGACCGGGCGGACGACCATCCGGTCGTACGTCTGTGTCGACGACGTCGGCCGGGTCATCAACCCGATGATCGTCGAGGGCCAGGTGCACGGCGGTGTCGCGCAGGGCATCGCGCAGGCCCTGTACGAGGAGGCCGTGTACGACGACGACGGCAACCTGGTATCCGGGACGATGGCCGACTATCTCGTGCCCTCGGCTGCCGACCTGCCCGAGTTCGTGACCGGCAGGACCGAGACGCCCGCCACGTCAAACCCCCTGGGATCAAAGGGAGTTGGCGAAGCGGGGACCATCGCCTCGACGCCCGCCGTGGTCAACGCGATCGTGGACGCGCTGCGCCCACTGGGCGTGACCGAGGTGGCGATGCCCTGTACGCCGCAGCGGGTGTGGCAAGCGATCGAGGAGGCGTCGGCATGATTCCCCCGGCATTCGAGTACGCGAGGCCCACGAGCGTCGACGAGGCTGTGCGCACGCTCGCGGACGCGGGCGAGGACGCAAAGGTGCTCGCCGGCGGGCAGAGCCTGCTGCCGCTGCTCCGGCTGCGGCTCACCTTCCCGGAACTCGTCGTCGACGTCGGCCGGATCCCGGAGCTGCGCGGGGTCCGCCAGGGTGAGGGCACGCTGATCATCGGCGCGATGACCTCGCACCACGACGTCATCCGAGACCCGCTGGTGCGCCGGCACGCGGGACTGCTCGCCGCGGCCACAGCAACGGTCGCCGATCCAGCCATACGCCATCGCGGCACCCTCGGGGGTGCGCTCTCGCACGCCGATCCGGCCGGTGACCTGCCCGCCGTGATCCTCGCGCTCGACGCGACGCTGATCGCGGAGGGGCCGGCGGGGCGGCGGGCCATCCCGGCCCGCGAGTTCTTCGTCGACTACCTGCAGTCCGCGCTGCGGCCGGACGAACTGCTGGTGGAGGTGGAGATCCCGACGACCGACGACTGGGGCTTCCACTACGAGAAGTTCCAGCGGGTCGCGCAGGCCTGGGCGGTGGTCGGCGTGGCGGCGCTGGTACGGCGCGAGAACGGGCAGATCGCCGAGTCGCGGATCGGGCTGACGAACATGGGCTCGACACCGCTGCGGGCCGGCGCGACCGAGGACGCGCTGGTCGGCGCCTCCGTGGAGGGCGCGGTCCGGCGGGCCGCCGAGGTGGCGGCGGACGGCACGCATCCCACGTCCGATCCGTCGGCCTCGCCCGAGTACCGCGCACACCTCGCCCGGGTGCTCACGCGGCGCGCGGTGCTTGCCGCCATGGAGTAGCGCGGATGCACGAGGTGAGCGGGCCGGACGAGGTGCGAGCCCGGCTGGAGAAGACCGGGTATCTCGTCGACGACGGGCTGGCCGTGGCCTGCTTCCTGGCGCTGCGGCTGCACCGGCCGATCTTCTGCGAGGGCGACGCGGGCGTGGGCAAGACCGCGCTCGCCTCGGCCCTCGCGGAGGCGACCGGTGCCCCGCTGATCCGGCTTCAGTGCCACGAGGGGATCGACGCGTCCCAGGCGCTGTACGACTGGGACTTCCCGCGTCAGCTCCTCCATCTGCGGGCCGCCGAGGCGGCGGGCGTCACGGATGCCGACCGGCTCGAAGGGGAGCTGTACGACCGGCGGTTCCTCATCGCACGGCCTCTCCTCCAGGCCCTCGAGACCCAGCCGTCGGTGCTGCTCGTCGACGAAGTCGACCGCGCGGACGACGAGTTCGAGGCCTTTCTCCTTGAGCTGCTGTCGGAGTACGCGGTCACCATCCCCGAACTGGGCACGCTGCGCGCCGAGTCGCCGCCGGTCGTGGTGCTCACCTCGAACCGCACCCGCGAGGTGCACGACGCGCTGAAACGCCGGTGCCTCTACCACTGGTTCGACCATCCCGGCTTCGACCGTGAACTCGCCATCGTGAGAAGGAGGTTGCCGGGTGTGACCGCCCGGCTGACCGAGCAGGTGACCGCGCTGGTCCAGGCCCTGCGGTCCGAGGATCTCCTCAAGCCGCCCGGGGTGGCCGAAACCATCGACTGGGCCGAGGCCCTGGACGCTCTGGGCGCGACCGAGGTGGACGCCGAGCTGGCGGTGACGACGCTGGGCTCGGTGCTGAAGTACCGGGAGGACGTGGAGCGGGCGCGCGGACTCGATCTGTCGGCGATCCTCGCGGCGCGAGGGGCGTGAGGGGCGTGGCGCACCCGCAGTCGGTCGACGCGTCCGCCGTCCTCGTCGGGTTCGCTCGCGCGTTGCGCGCGGCGGGTGTCGAGGTGGGCCCCGACCGTGTGCAGGCCTTTCTCGCCTCCCTCGGCGTCCTCGATCCCGGTGTGCGTTCCGACGTGTACTGGGCCGGGCGCCTCACCCTCTGTGGGAGCCGGGACGATCTGGAGCGCTACGAGCGGGTCTTCGCGGGGTACTTCGACGCGAGGGCCGACGCGGCGCCGGCCCGGTTCGCTCCCGCGCCCCGGCTGCGGATGGCCGTACGCGATGCCGGTCCCGCTCCCCGGGAGGCGACGCGGGCCGAGGACGCCATGCCGACACCCGCGCTGGCCAGCTCCACGGACGTACTGCGGCACCGCGACCTCGCCGGGCTGACCGCCGCCGAGCGGGAGCAACTACGGCGGCTGCTGGCCGCGTTCACGCTGCGCGGCGAGGTGCGGCGCACCGCACGGCGGCATCCGGCCCGGCGCGGGAGCGTCGATCCGCGGCGCACCGTACGGGAGTTGCTCAGGCGCGGTGGTGAACCGGCGCGGCTGCTACGGCACGAACGGGCCGAGCGTCCGCGCCGAGTCGTGCTGCTCGTGGATGTGAGCGGCTCGATGGCGGCGTACGCCGACGCACTGCTGCGCTTCGCGCACGCGGCGACACACGGCACCGCCCGTACGGAGGTGTTCACCATCGGCACACGGCTGACCCGGGTGACACGCGAGCTCGCGCACCGTGATCCCGACACGGCGATGGCGGCGCTCGCGGCGGCGGTCCCGGACTGGCGCGGCGGCACCCGGCTCGGTGAGATGCTGCGCGGGTTCCTCGACCGGTGGGGGCAGCGGGGCATGGCGCGCGGCGCGGTCGTGGTGCTGCTGTCGGACGGCTGGGAGCGTGGCGATCCTGCCCTGCTCGCGGGGCAGATGCGACGCTTGCACCGGCTCGCGCACCGGGTGATCTGGGCCAATCCGCGCAAGGCCCGGCCCGGTTACGCACCTCTGGCCGCCGGGATGGCGGCGGCGTTGCCGAGCGTGGACGCGTTCGTCGAGGGGCACAGCCTGGCCGCGCTGGAGCGTCTGGCGGCGGTGGTGAGAGGAGCGGATCCTTGAGAGAGACGCACACTGGGACACACGCCGAGACGCACTCGGAGACGCGGTCCGCCGTGAAGGGAGCGAGCGATGCGTGAGATCCTCCCGGCGCTGAACCGGTGGTATGCGGCGGGGTCCCCCTTCGGACTCGCCACAGTGGTCGCCGCCAGCCGTAGCACGCCGCGCGATCCGGGCGCGGCCATGGGTGTGGGCCCCGGCGACGAGGCCGTGGGCAGTGTGTCCGGCGGCTGTGTCGAAGGGGCGGTGTTCGAGCTGGCCCAGGAGGTGGTGGAGTCCGGCGAGGCACGTCTTGAGACCTTCGGGTACAGCGACGAGGACGCCTTCGCCGTGGGGCTCACCTGCGGCGGCGAGATCACACTGCTCGTCCGCCGGGTGTCGCGCGAGGACGATCCCACCTTCGGGGCGGTGGCCGAGTCGGTGGCCGCGGGCCGCCCGGTGACCGTGGCGACGGTGATCGACGGTCCGGCGCCGCGCGGGGCCACCCTCGCCGTGTGGCCGGACGAGGTGTCCGGCTCGCTCGGGTCGACCGGTCTGGACGTGGCCGTCACGGCCGACGCACGAGGGGAACTGGCCCAGGGCGCCACCGGGCAACGGCACTACGGCCCGCACGGCGAACGCCGCGAGGACGACGTCACCGTCTTCCTCCACTCCTTCGCGCCACCACCCCGCATGCTCGTCTTCGGCGCGATCGACTACGCCGCCGCGGTCGCCCGCATCGGCGACTTCCTCGGCTACCGGGTCACGGTGTGCGACGCCCGCCCCGTCTTCGCCACGCCGAAACGGTTCCCGGCGGGTGTGGAGGTCGTCGTCGACTGGCCGCACCGCTACCTGAAGGGCACGATCACGGACGACCGCACGGTGATCTGCATCCTCACCCACGACCCGAAGTTCGACGTGCCGCTCCTTGAGGAGGCACTGCGCCGCCCGGCCGCGTACATCGGGGCGATGGGCAGCCGGCGGACCCACGACGACCGGATGAAGCGGCTGGTGGACGCCGGGTTCGGCGAGAGCGAACTGTCCCGGCTGCGCTCGCCGGTCGGGCTCGACCTCGGGGCCCGCACACCCGAGGAGGTGGCGGTGTCCGTCGCCGCGGAGATCGTCGCCCTGCGGTGGGGCGGCAGCGGGGCTCCGCTCACGGCGACGGGCGGGGCGATTCATCCGGGGCGGTGGGCGACGACCTGAGTCAGGTGCGCGGGGGCAACCGGTGGAGATGTACGTCCGTCAGCCGGCCGTCCGTCACCTGTGCCGTCATGTACGTGCAGTGGGGCTGGCGGCGGCGGTCGGTCGGGGAGCCGGGGTTGAGGAGCCGCAGGCCGGTGTCCGTGGTGGTGTCCCAGGGGATGTGGCTGTGGCCGAAGACCAGGACGTCGAGGTCGGGAAAGCGGACCGCGCAGCGACGCTCGCGCCCCTCGGCGGCGCCGGTCTCATGGACGACTCCGAAGCGCAGGCCACCCAGCTCGGCACGGGCGACCTCGGGGAGGCGGGCGCGCAGGGCCGGACCGTCGTTGTTGCCGTGGACGCCGATCAGCCTGGTCGACCGGCTCTCCAGAAGGTCGAGGGTCTCGATGTCCACCCAGTCACCGGCGTGGATCACGATGTCGGCGAGCGGAAGTTCGGCCAGAAGTGGCGCGGGGAACTCTCGCGCCCGCTTGGGAAGGTGGGTGTCGGACATCAGGAGCAGACGCACGCTGTCCACCGTAGTGGGACGTCAGCCCGGACCGTAGCGGGACGTCGGTCCAGGAGGATTTCGCTAGTCCAGGAGGATTTCGCTCCACACCTGCTTCCCCCCGCTGACCGGCACCGTCCCCCAAGCCGCCGACATCGCCTCGACGAGGAGGATGCCGCGTCCGCCGGTGGCCTCCCAGCCGATGCTGGTGGGCTTGATCGGCGTACGGGGTGAGTTGTCGGCGACCGCGATTCTGAAGCGGTTGTTGATGAGAGTGAGGTCGAGCCTGACCTGTCCGTCGGTGTGGACGAGGGCGTTGGTGACGAGTTCGGAGACGACGAGGAGCGCGGCGTCCGCCTCGCCCGCCACGCCCCAGGAGCGCAGGGTGCGCCGGGTGAAGCGGCGGGCGTGCCGCACCGCCTCGGGGACGCGCCAGACCGTCCAGCTCTCGCGGAGCGGGCGCAGCGCCATGCCGTCGTAGCGCATGAGGAGGAGGGCCACGTCGTCGCTGCGGTTGGCGCCCGCGAGGAGTCGGTCGGCCACGAGTCCGAGGTGGGCCGGGTCGGAGGCGGCCAGCTCTCCGGCGAGCCGGTCCAGGCCGTCTTCGATGTCGACCACGGCGGACTCGACGAGACCGTCCGTGGTCAGGGCGACGATCGTGCCGGGCGGCAGGCGCAGCGGGCTCATGGGGAAGTCGGCCTGGGTGAGGACGCCGAGCGGCGGTCCCCCCTCGGACCAGGCGATCTGCGTTCCGCCGTCCGGGTGACGCAGGACCGGGGGAAGATGCCCGGCGCGCACGCACCAGGCGGAGCCCTCCTCCATGTCCACGTCGACATAGCAGCAGGTCGCGAAGAGGTCGGTCTCCAGGTCCATGAGGAGGCGGTTGGCGTGCGAGACCACGACGTCCGGGGGGTGTCCCTCGACGGCGTACGCGCGCAGGGCCGTCCGCATCTGGCCCATCAGGGTCGCGGCCGAG
Source organism: Streptomyces sp. NBC_00554 (assembly GCF_041431135.1). Classification (NCBI taxonomy): domain Bacteria; kingdom Bacillati; phylum Actinomycetota; class Actinomycetes; order Kitasatosporales; family Streptomycetaceae; genus Streptomyces; species Streptomyces sp. NBC_00554. The sequence continues at coordinate 757,748 of NZ_CP107799.1, forward strand.
GCGTTGTGGCCCTGGACGTCTCCGATGACGAGGGCGACGTGGTTGTCGGGCAGCGGGATCACGTCGTACCAGTCGCCGCCGACCTCCAGGCCCGAGGTGGTGGGCAGATAGCGGGCGACGGCGACCGCGCCGGGCAGCTTGGGCAGGCGGCGCGGGAGCAGGGTGCGCTGGAGCATGCCGATCAGTTCGTGTTCGGCGTCGAAGGCGTGGGCGCGCATCAGGGCCTGGCCGGTGAGGCCCGCGGCGGCGGTCAGCAGGGCGCGTTCGTCGGCGCCGAAGTCGTGCGGGCTGTCCCAGCCGATCAGGCAGGCGCCGGCGATGCGTCCGGCGGCGGGCAGCGGCAGGACGGCGAGGCCGCCGGGGCCCACGTCGGCGAGGGCGGGTTCCAGGTCCGTCCCGGCGGGCCAGATCGCGGCGCGCCCCTCGCTCAGGGCCGCGGCGAGCGTCGGCATGGCGCGTACGGGCGCGTCGGGCCAGTCCGAGCGCCACTCGGTCCGCCACATCTCGGGCCAGGCCTCCGGCTCGGGCGGGTCCAGGACGGTGACGATGAGGCGGTCCCCCTCGAGTTCCGCTACGGCGATCCGGTCGGCCTGGAGGGGCTTGCGCAGGGCGGCGACCACAGCCCGGCCGACGTCGCGGACGGTGCCGGCGGTGGCCAGGGCGGCGGCGAGCCGCTGGACGCGGGCCACCTCGTTGCCGCCGGAGCGCAGCTTGGAGGCGTCGGAGACGGTGCCCACGAGCCGTGCCGGGCGGCCCTCGCCGCCGGGCAGGAGGTGTCCGCGCAGCCGCAGCCACTTCTGCTCGCCGGACGGCTGGAGGATCCGGAACTCCAGCTCGCGGTCACCGATGGACATGTGGTCCGCCTCCACCACGGACATCAGTGAGGGCAGGTCCTCCGGAACCGTCAGTGACAGCAGTGTCTCCACCTTGCCGTCGAAGTCGGCCGGGCTCAGACCGAACAGCTCCAGCATCACCTCGTCGACCTCGACGCGTCCGCTGTCCATGGCGAGGCTGAAGGAGCTGGCGGGCAACTCGTCGGTGCCCGTCTCCGGGGCGGGCGGCGGACAGACGACGGCCTCGGCGATCAGGCCCAGGCAGTCCCGGTCCTCGGGGTCGAAGCCGTCCGGGTGCTCGCTGACGGCGAGCAGACAGCCGTCGTCGCGCAGGGGCAGGGCGGCCAGCCAGAAGTCCTGGGAGGGCAGTCGCCGGGCGTCGGCCTGGCGGCCGACTTCCTCGGGGCCGAGCCAGAGCGCCCTGCCGGAGCGGTGCGCGTCCGCCGCCGGGGATCCGCCGGTGACGGGGTAGCTGTCGCGCAGCCCGTAGAGGGTTCTCGGCACGCCCGCCGACTCGGCGAGGCTCAGTTCGCCGCCGTTCGGGTCCGACGCGTACACCGCGACGACGCTCGCGCCGGTGAAGACGAGGGCCTGTTCGAGGACTCGGCGCAGCCGCTCACGGGGGTTCAGGTCGGTCGTGAGCGTCTTGAGGGCAAGTTCGGCACGCGGCGTGCGCGTTCTCCGTCCCGCAGCGTCCTCACTGACCACGTCCGTCATTACAGCGCTTCCGGGGCTCCGGCGCAGCCCCTGTGACCGTTCCCGGCACGTCAGGCCCCCGGCAAAGCCCGCTGTCAGGACGGCGTGGCGTCGTGGACGGCCCGCTCGCCGTGCGCGAAGAGCCGCCAGGAGAGAGCCTTGACCTCTGGGACCTGATCACGCGGCCCTGCGAGGAGGTGGTCGGCGTGTCCGTCTCGCAGGGTTTCGGGCAGGCACCGGCCACTCGACCGGCGCCGGTCGGACAACCGCTGCTGTCACTGGCGCTGGCCGCGATGATGGACGAGGTCCAGGCACACTCCGGCGCCGTATATCTGCTGGCGCCCGGCGAACCGGTCCTGGAGATGGCGGTGATGGCGGGGCTGCCCAGGGCCTTCGCCGCCCCGTGGGAGCGGGTGGGGCTCAGCGCGCCGATCCCGGTCGCCGAGGCGGCACGCGAGCGGCGGCTGATCTGGGTCAGCGGCGAGGAGCAGATGGCCGGCCGCTATCCACGGGTCGCCGTGGTGCTCCCCTATCCCTTCGCGCTGGCCGCACTCCCGGTGGCCACCGGGAACACGGTGTACGGCGCCGTCTTCGTGACCTGGCCCGGATCGCATCCGCCCGAGCTGTCGGACCGGGAACGCGGCCAGCTCACCGCGGCCTGCGACCGGCTCGCGCTGCGCCTGGAGCGGGCCGCCGCCGCGCACCACCCGGTGCACCCCGAGCCGGATCTGCTCGGGCCGGCCACCGGGGCGAACGTGTCCGGCACGCTCGGCACGGTGGAGGCGGCACAGATGGTGGCGCGGCTGCCGTACGGACTGTGCGCGCTGGATCTGCACGGGCGCGTCAACTACGCCAACGAGGCGACGGCCGAGCTGCTCGACGTCCCGGTCAGCGGTCTGCTGGGCACCCAGTTGTGGGCGTCCGTGCCCTGGCTCAACGACCCCGTCTACGAGGACCGCTACCGGGCCGCGCTGCTCAGCCAGCACGTGACGTCCTTCGTGGCGCTGCGGCCGCCCGGCGACTGGCTGTCGTTCCGGCTGTATCCCAGTACGAACGGGCTGAGCGTGCGGATCTCGCGGGCCCGGGCGGTGTCCGAGATGAGGCGCACCGACCCGGGGGACAGCGACGACACCCGTCCAGGCCTGGTGACCATCTCCCATGTGCTGAGCCTCGCCAGCGCGCTGACGGAGGCGGCGAGCGTGCAGGACGTGGTGCAGTTGGTCGCCGACGAGATCGCCCCCGCCGTGGGCAGTCAGGCCCTGGTGGTGCTCGGCACGCAGGCCGGACGCCTGCACGTGCTCGGGCACCGGGGATACCCGGACGCCCATGTGGTGGAGCGCTTCGACGGGCTGCCGCTCGACGCGCAGACCCCGGGTACCCAGACGCTGAACACCGGTGTTCCGGCCTTCTTCGACTCCCGTGAGCAGCTGGAGCGCCTCTATCCGTCCCGGCACACGACACCCGACGGCATGGAGGCGTGGGCGTATCTGCCGCTCATCGCGTCCGGGCGCCCGGTGGGCGTCTGCGTCCTCGCGTACACGGAACGGCATGCGTTCCCGGCGGACGAGCGTGCCGTGCTGACGAGTCTGGGCGGTCTGATCGCGCAGGCGCTGGCGCGGGCCCTTCTCTACGACGCGAAGCTCCGGCTCGCCCACGGTCTGCAGGCCGCGCTGCTGCCGCACTCGCTGCCGTCGGTGCCCTCGATCGAGGCGGCCGCGCGCTATCTCCCGGCCACCCAGGGCATGGACATCGGCGGGGACTTCTACGATCTGGTGCTCTCGCAGGGCCGGGCCGCGGCTGTGATCGGTGACGTACAGGGGCACAACGTCACGGCAGCGGGCCTGATGGGGCAGATCCGTACGGCCGTCCGTGCGTACACGACCGTCGGCCAGCCGCCCGAGGAGGTCATGCGGAGCACCAACCGGCTGCTCATCGACCTGGGCAGTGAACTGTTCGCCAGCTGTCTCTATCTGCGGCTCGAACCCGCGCGCGGGGTGGCCGTCATGGCGCGTGCGGGCCACCCGCCTCCGCTGCTGCGGCGGCCGGACGGCAAGGTCCGCGTGCTCGACCTGGCCGGAGGGCCGCTGCTCGGGATCGACGCGGAGGCGACGTATCCGACGACCGAGGTCCCGCTCGGCCCCGGTTCGGTGCTCGCCCTCTACACCGACGGGCTGATCGAGTCCCCCGGCGTCGACATCGAGGACGCCATCGCCCGCCTCGGGCGACGGCTCGCCGAGTACGGAGACCAGCCGCTCGACGTACTGGCCGACAGCCTCGTACAGCAGGAGGACGCGGCGGCGCAGGAGCGGCCCGACGATGTCGCGCTGCTGCTCCTGCGGGCACGCGGCTGAACGCGGAGCGGTCCGGCCCTCCCGCCGGAGGGCCGGACCTTTCCACTGCCGACCGGGACCGCTGTGTTCCGCGGCCGGGTCAGTGGCTGTGGGTCACCGGTGCCTGGGGTGTCAGGGGTTGATGTTCACGAGCCCCGAGCCGTCGTCCAGGCCGGTGCCGGTGTCGTCACCCGCGTCGCCCGCTTCTTCGCCGGCTCCGGCCTCTTCGCCTGCTCCGGCCTGGTCGTCGCCGGCCGCCGGGTCACTGGCGCTCGCGCTGGGGTCCACCGCACCGGGGTCTTCCGCACCGGCTCCGGCGTCTCCGGCCGCGTCGCCCGCGCCGAGCGTCGCGCCGACCGCTGCCAGCGCGGTGGTGACGGGCTGGAAGAAGGTCTCGCCGCCGACGGTGCAGTCTCCGCTGCCGCCGGAGGTCAGGCCGATCGCGCTGCCGTCCTGGGTGAACAGGGAGCCGCCGCTGTCGCCGGGTTCGGCGCAGACGTCGGTCTGGATGAGCCCGGTGACCGTGCCCTCCGGGTAGTTGACGGTGGCGTCGAGACCGAGGACGGAGCCGTCGAAGAGGCCCGTGGTGCTGCCCATCCGGAAGACCTGCTGGCCCACGGCGGCTTCGGCGGCCTGGGCGATCTCGACGGTCTGGCCGTCGCCGATGTTGACCACGCTGTTGGCAACGGTGGCCGGGTCGTCGTACTTGACGAGGGCGAAGTCACCGTCGCCGGGGAAGGTGGCCTGGTCGACCGTGGCGATCGGGGCGCCGTTCTGCGCGTCCGACCACTCGGCGGCCGCGACACCGCAGTGGCCCGCGGTGAGGAAGGCGGGGGCGCCGTCGCCCGCGGTGACGTTGAAGCCCAGGGAACAGCGGGCGCCGCCGCCGAAGATGGCGTCGCCGCCGTCGACGTAGGTCTTGAAGGTGCCCGCGGACTTCGTGATGGTCGCCACGCCCGAGCCGAGGCCCTCGACGGTCGACTCCAGCGTGTCCCAGCTGCTGCCCGTGACAGTGGAGTCGGCGGTGACGCGGATCTCGTTGGTCTTCGGGTCGACGGACCACGCCGTGCCCGGGATCGTCGCGTCGGCCTTCAGCGTCGCGGCGGCGGTCTCGAGCGCGTCGGTGCTGTTCTGCACCTGGTTCGGAACCGCGCCGGCAGCCTCGATCTCGTTGATCACATTGCTGTTGTTACCGACGACGTTGATGATGATCTGCTGGTTGCCCGCGTCGTAGTACGACCCGGCGAAGGCATCACCCAGCTGGGAGGCGAGCTGCGAGGCCAGGTCCGAGACATCGGCCGCCTTGAACGTCTTGGCCGTGGCGGTGGCGTCGTCCGAGTCCGACTGGGACGCCATGGCGTTGGGCAGCAGAAGTGCCGCCGCTCCGAGCGCCGCCACGCTTCCTGCCGCTATTACGGCCTTGCGCTTGGGTATGCGTTTGTGACTCAACTTCTGACCTCCTGGGGACGGGGTCCGTTGCCACCGTCTTGCAGCTGAACTGGGGGGCGCCTGGATGCCTGTTGATACGCACGCGTCACACGGGGTGTTCAACTGCCTTTACAAATGGCAGGAGTTAGGCAGGCCAAAGGCGTGGATTGCGAGGCAATCGCACCTTTACGTACGCACATCTCGGCCGAGGGGCCATGGCAACGAGCCGCACAGCACACTCTGCGAGCACTCGGTCACACCCCGTCGACAGCACTGACCGGAATCCTGGCTTCGGGGAATCTGCACACCGAATACGCAACGAAGTCACCGCGTGCGAAGGATCTCCACAGGGGGCAGGGGCACGCGGGGCCATTGGGGCGGGAGTGTCCCGTTCGGGAAGCGGGTGGCAACCGCATGTACGCGGCGTTGACGCGCGGCATGTGAAGAAGTCGCCATCGAACAGTGCGTGCTCCTGCACGGATGACCGGATCTGGCGCTCAATTGCCCTGGTGAGAGCGTCGGTTGATTGGATGCGTGCCACGGCAGCGTGCTTTGATCCGTTGCACCGCGGGGGTCACGGGTCACTCCGGGGGCTTCCGGAAACGGGTGCCTGACGCCTGCGGCCGCGGCCGACCATCTGTCCCCAGAGGGGGCCGCTCTCCCCCCTTATGAATACGCATACGAAGGGAAGTTCCATCATGAACTCCACCCCCCAGGTTGCCACCGCCGAGATCTCGGACGCCGACCTCGACGCCGTTTCGGGCGGCCTGTCCCTGAACGCCGTTGGCACCGTCACGGGCCTCGTTGACTCGGTTGTCCCGGTCTCCGGCCTCGTGGGCACGGTCGTCGGCACGGTCGAGGGTGTGACCGGCCTGAACACCGCCCCGGTCACCGGCCTGGTTGCCGGTCTCTGATCGCATTTCATGCCGCTGAGTCCCGGAACCAATCCATGGTTCCGGGACTCTCGGGTGCCGTAAATCTCTCGAACAGGTGAGGGAAGTCCCGTGCAGTTCCGCCAACAGGCCCTCGCCAAGCTCCAATCACCGGATGAACTCGACCTTCCGGTGCGCTTCGCCCGTCCTCAGGGCTGGCTCGTCCTGTCCGTGACGGTCGTCGTCATGGCCGCGGCCTCCGTCTGGGCCGTGACGGGAACTGTGGCGTCCACGGTCAGCGCGCCCGCCATCCTCACGCACGGTGAGGGCAGTTACGTGCTGCAGAGCCCGGTCGCCGGGCAGGTCACCGCGGTCCTCGCCAAGGAGGGCGTACGGCTCGCCGCGAACGCCCCCGTGCTGCAGGTCCGTACGGCGGAGGGCGAGACGGCGGTCGTCCGCACCGTGGCCGCTGGGCGCATCACCGCGCTCGCCGCCACCATCGGCGCGATCATCTCGACCGGCGCGAACGTCGCGGCCGTGGAGAAGGTCGCCCACGCCGGCGATCCGCTGTACGCGACGGTGTACGTCCCCGCCGAGAACGCCGCCACGATCCCCGAGAACGCGTCCGTCGATCTCACCGTCCAGTCGGTGCCGACCCAGCAGTACGGGGTGCTGCGCGGCCATGTGAAGGCGGTGGACCGGACCGTGCAGACCCAGCAGCAGATCGCCGCGTTCCTCGGGGACAGCCAGCTGGGCGAGCAGTTCACGAAGGACGGCAGGCCGGTGGCCGTCCTGGTCCGTCTCGACCCCAGGTCCAGTACGAAGAGCGGCCTCAAGTGGTCCTCGGCGGACGGGCCGCCGTTCGAGCTGACTTCCATGACCCTGGCCACGGGCTCGATCCGGCTGGCCGACCAGCGCCCCGCCGATTGGCTCCTCCCGTGACCGCCGCACAGGACACCCGCGGCAGACGCCGCGCCAACGCGCCGAAGCGCCCGGTCCCCAAGGGCAAGGGGAAGACCGTCCGTACCCCCACCGTGCTCCAGATGGAGGCCGTGGAGTGCGGCGCGGCCTCCCTCGCCATGGTGCTCGGCCACTACGGGCGGCACATCCCCCTCGAAGAGCTGCGCATCGCCTGCGGTGTCTCCCGCGACGGGTCGCGCGCCAGCAACCTGCTCAAAGCGGCGCGCAGTTACGGCCTGACGGCCAAGGGCATGCAGATGGACACGGCTGCGCTCGCCGAAGTACGGGCGCCCGCGATCCTGTTCTGGGAGTTCAACCACTACGTCGTCTACGACGGCATGGGGCGCCGCTTCGGGCGGCGCGGCGTACACATCAACGACCCCGGCAAGGGCCGCCGGTTCGTGCCGATGGAGGACTTCGACACCAGCTTCACCGGCGTCGCCCTGGTCATGGAGCCGGGCCCCGACTTCCACCGGGGCGGCCGCAAGCCGGGCGTCCTGGGCGCCATGCCGGCCCGGCTGCGCGGGACGTCGGGCACGATGCCCGCGGCCGTCCTCGCGAGTCTGCTCCTGGTCGTGGTCGGCGCCGCGGTGCCCGCGCTCAGCCGAACGTACATCGACAGCTACCTCATCGGCGGCCAGTCCTCACTGCTCGGCGTGCTGTTCGCCTCGATGGGCGCCTCGGTGGCACTGACCGTGGTGCTGACCTGGCTCCAGCAGGCGAACCTGCTGCGCGGCCGCATCATCTCCTCGACGCTCTCCAGCGCACGGTTCCTGCGCCATCTGCTGCGGCTGCCGGTCACCTTCTTCTCCCAGCGCAGCCCGGCCGACCTGGTGCAGCGACTCCAGTCCAACGACGCGGTGGCCGAGACGCTGTCCCGAGACCTCGCGGCGGCCGGTGTGGACGCGGTCGTGGTCGTGCTCTACGCGGTACTCCTCTATACGTACGACCCGCAGCTCACGGCCGTGGGCATCGGCGTCGCGCTGCTCAACGTGGTCGCGATGCGGGTGGTGATCCGGCTGCGCTCGACCCGCACGGCCAAGCTGCGTGCTGACAGCGCGCGGCTCACCAACACGGCGTACAGCGGGCTCCAGTTGATCGAGACGATGAAGGCCACCGGCGGCGAGGACGGCTACTTCCGCAAGTGGGCCGGGCAGCACGCGACCACCCTGGAGGAGGAGCAGCGTCTCGGTGTGCCGAGCGCCTGGCTGGGCGTGGTCGCGCCGATGCTCGCGACGCTCAACAGCGCGCTGATCCTGTGGATCGGCGGTATGCGGGCCATCGAGGGAGGCATCTCGGTCGGTCTGCTCGTCGCCTTCCAGGCCCTGGTGACCCGCTTCACCGCGCCGATCACCCGCCTCAACGGCGTCGCGGGCCGCATCCAGGACTTCGCGGCCGACGTCGCCCGCCTCAAGGACGTCGAGAACTTCCAGGCGGACCCGCTGTACGACCGCCACGGCACCGGCGATTCCACCCGCCGCCTGCACGGCCATGTCGAGCTGGAGAACATCACGTTCGGCTACAGCCCGCTCGACAAACCGCTGCTCACCGGCTTCTCCCTGACGGTCGGCCCGGGCCAGCAGGTGGCCCTGGTCGGCGGCTCGGGCAGCGGCAAGTCGACGGTGTCCCGCCTGATCTCGGGCCTGTACGCCCCCTGGGAAGGGACGATCCGCATCGACGGCCAGCGCCTGGAGGACATCCCGCGCGGCGCCCTCGCCTCCTCCGTCTCCTTCGTCGACCAGGACGTCTTCCTCTTCGAGGGGACGGTCCGCGACAACGTGGCGCTGTGGGACCCGTCGATCCCCGACGAGGCGGTCGTCGCGGCGCTTGAGGACGCGGCACTGTACGACGTGGTGACGCGCCGCCCCGGCGGTATCCAGAGCCGGGTCGAGCAGGACGGCCGGAACTTCTCCGGCGGCCAGCGTCAACGCCTGGAGATCGCACGGGCGTTGGTGCGCAGGCCCAGCATCCTGGTGCTCGACGAGGTGACCAGCGCGCTGGACGCGGAGACCGAGCAGACCGTCATCGACAACCTGCGCAAGCGCGGCTGCGCCTGTGTGGTGATCGCGCACCGGCTCAGCACGGTGCGCGACAGCGACGAGATCGTCGTACTGCAGCACGGCACGATCGTGGAACGCGGGCGGCACGACGCCCTGGTGGCGGCCGGCGGTCCGTACGCCGAGCTGGTCAAGGAGCGATGAGATGACCACGGTCAACGAGGGCGACCTCGTCCTCGGCGCGCTGGGCGGCATGGGCACGCCGATCGACTGCTCCACTCTCAACCGCCTTGATCTGGAAGGCCCGCAGGTCCTGTGGCTCGTCGCGGCGGGCACCATGGACCTGTTCGCGGTGGACGCCGTACAGCAGGGCCACTGGCACCACCTCGGCCGCCTCGAAGCGGGCTCCCTGCTGCTCGGCCCGGTCACCGGCCCCCAACACACCCTGGTCGGGCGGCCGTTGCGCGACTGCGTGGTGCGCCGCATCGGGCTGCGCGAGCTGTACCAGCAGCCCGACACCCAGACCTGGTCGTACGACGAGTACGGCAACGCCCAGTACGTACCGCCGACTTCGAGCCCGCTGGAATACGCCCTCGCCCTGGGCGTCGGCCGCAGCCTCTCCATCCTCTTCCAGGCGCCGATGGCCCATGAGAACGCCGCCGCGCTCACGGACGACGACGTCTTCTGGATGCAGGTGCCGCCCGGCAGTGTGCAGTACGGCTCCCTGTACGGGGCGGAGGCGGCGGCCGACCTGCTGATGGACTCCGGTGTCTGGCAGCGCATGGTCGACCAGCAGTACCGGCTCCTCACCACACTCGACCGCTGGATCGAGCGGTTGGAGTCGCGCCACGAGGACCGTACGGCGGCGGGTATCAAGGCGGGCGAGGCCGTCCGCGCGCAGGCCGACCGGACCCTCCTCGCGTCGATCGGCAAGCAGTCGGCGAAGCGTCCGACGGCCGCCGACGCGGACGCCACGTACGCGGCCTGCAAACTGGTCGCGGGCGCGGCCGGCATCACCCTCGCGGAGGCCATGCAGAGCGGAGCGGAGAGCGACCGGCTCGACCCGGTCGAGCGGATCGCGATCGCCTCGCGCGTCCGCACCCGTGCCGTACGTCTCGACGGGCGTTGGTGGCACGACAACATCGGCCCGCTGGTGGGCCACCGTGCCGTGTCGGGCTCACCGGTGGCGCTGCTGTGGCGGCGCGGCGGATACGTCGCCGTACAGCCGTCCTCCGGGCGGGAGACCCCGGTCGAGAAGGCCAACGCGGGCGAGTACGAACCGCAGGCCACGATGTTCTACCGTCCGCTGCCCGAGCGGAAGCTGAGCCCGCTGCGGCTGATGAGGTTCTGCCTCCAGGGCACCGGCGGCGACATGCGCAACCTCGCCATCAGCGGTCTGGTGACCGTGGCCATCGGCGCGATCGTGCCGATCGCCACCGGCAAGGTGCTCGGCGAGTACGTGCCGAAGGCCCAGCACAGTCTCATCGTGCAGGTCTGTCTCGCCATCATGATCACCAGCGTGGTGTCGGCGGCGTTCATGCTGCTGCAGAACCTCACCATCCTGCGGCTGGAGGGCCGGATCGAGGCGACGCTCCAGCCGGCCGTCTGGGACCGGCTGCTGCGCCTGCCCACGAAGTTCTTCACCTCCCGCTCCACCGGTGAACTGGCCAGCGCCGCCATGGGCATCAGCGCGATCCGCCGCCTTCTCGCGGGCGTCGGTCCGACACTCGCGCAGGCGGGCACGATCGGCGCGATGAACCTGGGCCTGCTGCTCTGGTACAGCGTCCCTATGGCGCTGGCCGCGATCGGCATGCTCGTCGTCATCGCTGCCGGGTTCCTGGGGCTCGGCCTGTGGCAGGTGCGCTGGCAGCGCCGTCTGGTCGTGCTCAGCAACAAGCTCAACAACCAGGCCTTCCAGACCCTGCGCGGCCTGCCCAAGCTGCGGGTCGCGGCGGCCGAGAACTACGCGTACGCCGCCTGGGCGGGCGAGTTCGCGCGCAGCCGTGAGCTCCAGCAGAAGGTCGGCCGGATCAAGAACCTGACGACGGTGATGGGGGCGGTGTATCTGCCGCTCTGCTCCCTGCTGATGTTCATGCTGCTCGCGGGCCCGGCACGCGACTCACTGTCGGCCGCCGAGTTCCTCACCTTCAACACCTCGATGACGATGCTGCTCACCTCGGTCACCTCGATCACTGGCGCGTTCGTCTCGGCCGCGGCCGCGCTGCCGATGTTCGAGGAGATCAAGCCGGTGTTCGACGCGACACCCGAGGTGCGCGTGGCGAGCACCCGCCCCGGGGTTCTGTCCGGCGGGCTCGAAGCCCGAGGGCTCTCCTTCCGTTACTCCGACGACGGCCCGCTCGTCCTCGACGACGTGTCCTTCGACATCAGGCCGGGCGAGTTCGTGGCGATCGTCGGGCCCAGCGGCTGCGGCAAGTCCACCCTGCTGCGGCTGCTCATCGGCTTCGACAAGCCCGTCTCGGGCAGCGTCCTGTACGACGGCCAGGACCTGGCGGCCCTCGACCAGTCCGCCGTGCGCCGCCAGTGCGGTGTCGTGCTCCAGCACGCGCAGCCCTTCACCGGCTCGATCCTGGACTGCATCTGCGGCACCGAGCCGTACACGCCGGAGGAGGCGATGGCGGCGGCCGAGATGGCGGGCCTCGCCGAGGACATCAAGCGCATGCCGATGGGCCTGCACACCATCGTCTCGGGCAGCGGCGCGGTCTCCGGCGGCCAGCGCCAGCGCCTGATGATCGCCCAGGCGCTGATACGCCGCCCCCGCATCCTCTTCTTCGACGAGGCGACCAGCGCCCTGGACAACGAGACACAGCGCACGGTCATCGAGAGCACCCGGGCGCTCAACGCCACCCGGGTCGTGATCGCGCACCGCCTGTCCACCGTGATGGACGCGGACCGCGTCATCGTGATGGAGGACGGCAAGGTGGCCCAGCAGGGCCCGCCCGCGCAGCTCCTCGCGGACACCGGCGGCCGGCTGCACGAACTGGTGCGGAGGCAGATGCGGTGAGGAGTCAGCCGTGCCCGGGGACCGGGGCTCCGGAAGGGATCCCGGCCTCGATGTACCGGCGGTAGATCTCCTGCCAGGGGGCGGCGCTCCCGGCGTGCGGCCCCTCGTGCTCCTCGCCGCGCGCGTGTGCGTCGAGGGCGCCGAGGCACACCTCCCACCCGGCACCGTTACGAGCGGCGGTGTTCTCGGCCTCCAGGACGTTGGTGAGCGTGAACCGGGTGCGCTTGTCGTCCAGGGCCTCCAGGTCGAAGTGGAGTTCGTCGCCGCCCCACTCGAAGGAGAGGTGCCGGGGCGCGTCGACGGCGATGACCCGGCCCGTGGACTCCGGCATGTTCGGGTCGCCGCTGAAGGTGACGGTCCCGCCGGGGCGCAGATCGATCTCGGCGCGGGAGGGGAACCAGTGGACCAGTTCGTCGGGGTCGGTCACGAACTGCCAGACGCGGTCGACGGGGTGGTCGTAGGTCCGGGTGAAGCGGACGGCGGGGCGGCCGTCGTCGAGGGTGAGGTAGGTGCCGGTGGGGGCGGGGGATTCGGCGGACATGGTGGCTCAGTCCTTCGGGGAGGGCTCATCGGGCTGGTCCGACGACTCCCCCGCCGCCCGGTCCAGGCGACGGCCGAGGGCGTCGAGGCTCTCGTTCCACAACTTCCGGTACGGGGACAGCCAGGCGTCGAGTTCGGCGATCGGAGCCGGGTCGAGAGCGTAGACACGGCGCTGCGCGTCCTGTCGGACCCGCACCAGGCCCGCGTCGCGCAGCACCCGTAGATGCTTCGAGGTGCTCGGCTGGCTGAGCCCGCTCGCCTCGACGATCTCACCGACCGGCCGCGGACGCTCGAGGAGCAGCGCGACGATCGCGCGACGGTTCGGGTCGGCGAGCGCGGCCCAGGGAGTGGCATCGGACATGACTCCAATATGCCTCTGCGGTTATATACCCGTCAAGGAATACTCGGACCTGCTCGTCGCCGAGATCCAGGTCACTCATCGAAACGTTGCAGTTTCGATAGAGGGGGTCTAGTCTCGACGTGTACGAAACCGTTTCGTTTACGTAAACGAAACCCAGAGCGACTTCCCTGGAGTTCCCTCATGCCTCAGACCGTGACTGAAGGTGCCCGTACGGGTGCGGTGGACGCCGCGCCGGCGCAATCGTCGAAGCGGCGGTGGTGGATCCTCGCGATCATCGGGATCGCGCAGCTGATGGTGGTCCTCGACGCCACCATCGTGAACATCGCCCTGCCGTCCGCCCAGGCGGACCTCGGCTTCTCCGACGGCAACCGGCAGTGGATCGTCACCGCCTACTCGCTGGCGTTCGCCTCCCTGCTTCTGCTCGGCGGACGCATCGCCGACCTCTTCGGACGCAAGCCCGCCTTCCTGATCGGTGTCGCCGGATTCGCCGCGGCCTCCATGCTGGGCGGCGCCTCGACCAGCTTCGGGATGCTGGTCACCGCACGTGCCCTCCAGGGCGTCTTCGGCGCACTGCTCGCACCGGCCGCGCTCTCGCTGCTGAACACGACGTTCACCGAGGCGAAGGACCGCGCCAAGGCGTTCAGCGTGTTCGGTGCGATCGCCGGCGCCGGTGGCGCGCTGGGGCTGCTGCTCGGCGGTGTGCTGACCGACGCGCTCGACTGGCGCTGGACTCTCTACGTCAACCTCATCTTCGCGATCATCGCCTTCGTCGGCGGTTGGATGCTGCTGAACAACCACCGCGACGCCGCGAACTCCAAGCTGGACCTGCCCGGTACTCTGCTGGTTTCCTCGGGACTCTTCGCCCTGGTCTACGGCTTCTCCAACGCCGAGACGCACGACTGGAGTTCGCCGGCCACCTGGGGCTTCCTGGCCGCGGGCGGGGTGCTGCTGACGGCGTTCGCCCGGTGGCAGACGCGAGCCAAGCACCCGCTGCTGCCGATGCGCGTGCTGCTCGACCGCAACCGTGCCGCTTCGTTCATCGCCATTCTGATCACCGGCGCGGGAATGTTCGGCGTCTTCCTCTTCCTGACCTACTACCTGCAGCTGAACCTGGGCTTCAGCCCGACCAAGACGGGCGTGTCGTTCCTGCCGATGATGGCGGCCCTGATGGTCATGGCCCAGGTCTCCACCACGATCCTGGTGCCGCGCGTCGGGCCGAAGATCGTCATCCCGGCGGGCTTCGCGATCGCTGCGATCGCCATGGTCTGGCTGACCGGCATCGATGTCGGCTCGTCCTTCTCGACCGCCGTGCTGCCGCAGCTGATTCTGATCGGCGTGGGCCTCGGCATCGTGATGCCGCCCGCGATGTCGCTGGCCACGATCGGGATCGCGGCCGAGGACGCGGGAGTTGCCTCCGCGACGGTCAACACCATGCAGCAGGTGGGCGGTTCGATCGGTACGGCGCTGCTGAACACGCTGGCCGCGAGCGCCGCGGCGAGCTACCTGGCCGGCAAGAACCCGGCCGACAAGCTGGTCCAGGCGCAGTCGACGATCGAGAGCTACACCACCGCCTTCTGGTGGTCGGCCGGCTTCTTCGCCGCGGGCGCGGTGATCGCCTTCCTGCTCTACCGTCCCGGCAAGTTGGAGCAGGACCCGGACGCGGCACAGGTCGTCCACATGTGATCGCGCCGGACCTCAGACCGAGGGGCCGCCGTCTGCAGGGAGACGGCGGCCCCTCATCCGTCTCTCGCGCAGCGGCCTCTCATACGTTTCCTGTCGGGCGGCCCCTCACGCGCCTTCGGTAGCGGGCCGTCGCCGCGGCGAGGCGAGCCTGCTGCGCCAGCTCGTTCTGCGGTACGGCCGGCCGGTACACGACGAGCCCCCGGTGCCGTTTCTCCAGCCTCAACTCACCCGGCATGGGCGCGACTTCACCGTCGTACGCGAGTGTGTCCGTGCCGGTGAGACCCTCCAGCTCGACCCAGGAGACGCGTTCGGCGCTGTAGACCCGGGAACGGCCGAGGGCTCCGGCCAGCGCGGAGGCGATGACCCTGGTGCGGGCGAGCCGGTGGGCGCCGTCGATCACACGCAGGTCGAGCAGACCGTCGTCCAGGCACGGCCGGAAGGCGGGGGCGAAGCCGTCCGGGACGTACCGGCCGTTGCCCGCGAACAGCAGCCACAGGCGCCGGGGGCGGCCGTCGACACGCAGTTCGATGGGGGTCGCGGTGCGCAGCACCCGGGTGAGGGCGACGGCCGCGGCCGGCCACTTGCCCCAGCGCTCCTCCAAGTGCTCGCGGAGCCGGACGAGTTCGGGATACAGGCCGATGCTGAAGGTGTTGAGGAACCGCACCTCGTGCCCGGCCGCCGAGCGCGCCACGCCGATGTCCACGGCCACCGCCTCGCCCCGGGCGACCGCGACGGCGGTGTCCTCGAAGTCGGGTACGCCCACGTCCTGCGCGAAGTGGTTGAGGGTGCCGCCGGGGAACACCGCCAGCGCTAGCCCCCGTTCGGCCGCCGCGCGAGCCGCGGCGTTCACGCTGCCGTCTCCCCCGCACACACCCAGCGCGCCGCCCAACTCCGAGGCCCGCTCGACCGCCTTGGCGAGCAGCTCGGCGAAGTCGTCGTCCGGGGCGCGTTCGATCAGTTCGGCGTCGGGCAGCAGTCCGCGCAGCCGTTCGGCCGGCGGGAGTGGCGTGGTGGGAGCGCCGGTGCCGGCCCGGCTGTTGACGAAGACGACGAGTCCGCGGCCCCCGGGCAGCGCGGGCGCGTCGGCCCCGGGCCGCTCCCGCTCCGGCCGTGCGGAGCGCGGCGGCCACCAGCGGCAGGTCAGCGCGGCGGCCCCGGCGCCGATCGCCATCCCGGCCAGCACGTCCCCGGGGTAGTGCACGCCCACGTAGACGCGCGAGAAGGCGACCGATGCCGCGAAGGGCGCGACCAGAGCGCCGTATCCGGTGGATTCCAGGGCGACTCCGGTCGCGAAGGCCGCGGCGGACGCGGAGTGTCCGGAGGGGAACGACGTGGTGTGCGGCTGCCGTCCGAGATGTCTGATCCGCGGTACGTGGTCCAGCAGCGGGCGGGGGCGGCGGGTACTCCACTTGATCACCGTGTTGACGGTCAGTGAGGCGAGGACGAGCGAGCCCGTACCTCGCAGGGCCGCCCGCCGGGCGGTACGGCCTCCGACGAACGCGAGGCCCGCCGCCGCGCCGAACCACAGCCGTCCGTGGTCGGCGGCATGGCTGAGCCGCCGCAGCGCCGGATCCGCGGCGGGGAACCGGGCGGCGGCCACCCGCCTGAACAGCCGCAGATCCAGTTCACCGAGTACGCCCATGTCCCCACTCCTACCGGGAGCGGGGGCGGACCGCATTCCGCCGCGACTCCAACCGGAGCAGCATCCTCACGGTTTACGGCACGGCGTACGGCGGCCATCGTGACCGTATGCGCAGACCCGCGGCAGCGTTCGGCAGCTCCCTCTTCCTGGCACTCGCCCCAGGCACCGTGGCCGTCCTCCTCCCCTGGTGGCTCACCGGGTGGCAGGCCGGTCACTGGCCGGGGCCCGTCCGGCTGCTCGGCCTCGTCCCGCTGGCCGCGGGGGCGGTGGTGCTGCTCTCCGCCTTCGCACGGTTCGTCGCCGAGGGCCTGGGCACCCCGGCGCCGGTCGCGCCCACGGAGCATCTGGTGGTGGGCGGGCTCTACCGGCACGTACGGAATCCGATGTACGTGGCGGTCGTGGCCACCATCGCCGGGCAGGCCCTGCTGTTCGCCCGTCCGGTACTCCTGACGTACGCGGCGATCGCCGGGCTCGTGATGTGGGCCTTCGCGCGGTGGTACGAGGAGCCGGAGCTGGCCGGCAGATTCGGCGCGGAGTACGAGCGCTACCGGCGTGCGGTGCCCGGCTGGTGGCCGAGGGCGCGTCCCTGGCGCGGTCCCTCGTGACGTGGCAGCAGCGCGATCGACGCCACGGGGATGACGGCGAGGACCAGCCAGGGCACGGCGGGCGGGAATCCGGTGTCGAGAAGCGAGCCGGTCCCCGCGCTGCCGACGAGGACGATCAGGCCGGAGATGGAGGACAGTGCGCCGGTGTAGAGGCCGAGCCTGCCGTCGGCGGCGAGGTCCGGCACCCAGGCGCGGGCGGCGGGTGCGACGAGCATCTGGCCGAGGGTGAGCAGGACGACGAAGCCTGCCGCGGGCCCCAGCCCCGCCGTACCCGTCCACGCGGCGGGCCTCGCCAGCGCCACCACGCCGAATCCGGCGGCGATGAGGAGCAGCCCGGCGGCCATGCACCGGCGCAGGTCGAGCCGGTCCGCCGCCCAGCGGGTGACCGGCAGCTGGGCGGTCACGACGAGCAGCGAGGACAGCGCGAACAGCCAGGCCAGCGGCGCCTGTGAGCCCGCCGCGCGCTCGACCTCCGCGGGGAGGACGAGATAGAGCTGGTTGTACGCCAGCAGGTAGGCGCCGTACGCGCAGCACAGCGCGAGGAAGCGGCGGTTGCGCAGCAGCGCGCGGACGCCTCCCCCGCCCTTCACCCGCGTCCGGCCGGGGATGTGCTGCGGCAGCAGCCACGCGTGGCCCGCCAGGACGAACACGAAGACAGCGGCCCCGGCGAGGCAGACCGCGCGGAAGTCCACGGCGAGCAGCAGCGCTCCCAGCAGCGGGCCGACGAACGCCCCGGCCTGTCCGGCCACGGTGAACAACGCCAGCACGTGGGTACGGGATCCGCGCCCCGCTTCCTCCCAGCACACCGCCTGCCGCGCGACCTCGGACTCCACGGCGGGTGAGAACAGCGCGGCGGCGAAACCGATCAGCAGGACGGCGCCGACGACCGCCCAGGTCTCCCGCGCGTACCCCAGCCATCCGAAGCCCGCGATCCGCAGCGCACATCCGGCGAGCACCACCGGCCGAACCCCGTACCGGTCGGCCAGCGCGCCGCCCACCACGAACAGCCCCTGCTGACTGAACGTCCGCAGTCCGAGCACCAGACCGACGAGCCAGCCCGCCATCCCTATCGCGGTACCGAGGTGCTCGGCCAGGAAGGGCAGCACGGCGAAGAAGCCGATGTTGAAGGCGAGTTGGGTCAGGATCAGCAGGCGCAGGAGGGGAGACAGCTGCCTCCAGGTGCGGCGGCGGGGGACGGTCTTCGGGCCGCCGGGAGCCGTGGCCTTATTTTCATGGTCGAGCACCTGCACACCCTATGCAGCAATGCCGGGGACCGGCCGACGGCCCCACTCCGTCTGGCCGGCCCCCGGTACGAGATCGCGTGACACTCGCGACGAGCCCCGCCTTCCCCAGTCACGGGCTCTCGTTGGACGCCCACGGGGACCACGCGATCCCGGTCCGTCAGAACGTGAAGACGTTCACCCCATAGGAGTTCTTCACGCACTCGTTCGCGAAGGTGCGCTCGTACGCGACGCGCTTGCCCTGCCACACACCGTCGACGGTGACGACGACGGGGTGGAACTCCTTCGTGCACAGCGCGCCGGCTCTCACCGAGAGGGCGTCGAAGTCGCCGCCGGTCTTGCGGAGTTCGGCGCAGGCCGAGGGGGCGTCGGGGTGGGTGCCGGAGGCGGTCGGGGCGCAGTTCAGCGTGACCGCTCGTTCCGCGGTGGCGGTGGCCGCGCTGTCACCGTGGCCCACGGTGAGCACCAGGGCAGAGGGGGCGTAGAGCGCGGACGGGCCGGGGCCCGGGGCGGCGAGGGCGGATCCGCCCAGGGGCCCGCAGACGGCGGTGGCCGTCAGGGTGAGAGTCGCTGCCCAACGCGCGGTGGTCGGCATTGTGTGCATCCTTCCGCTCGATTGAAGGCCGTACCGGCTCGGTTGAGTGCCGGTTCGGCGAGCGTGAGTCTGCCGAGTCCGGACCGGAAAGACACATCCGACCCACAGGTTTCAGTAACTTTGAGTATTGAATCAGTGGCGTGAAGTCACAGAATTCGACCGTTCAGGCCCGGAAGCTAGCGCTTACTGATCATCAGGCGGGCCTTCCTGGCCGGATTCCCCTGCCTCAGCAATAGGCCTGAAACATTCCGCTTCAGCCCATGGCGGACCCCCCTTGCGCATCCACCCTTCCGGAGCAATCGTCATTACATGATTACAACGGAGCAGCACGAGAAGCTGCGCGGCTGGTTCGCCGGCCGCCTGCCCGACGATCTCTTCGAGAGCCTGGCGGAGGTGACGGTCGACCGCGAGGAGATCACGGTCGTCGGCCGCATCCCCGAGCCCCGGCTCACCGAAGGCGCCTCGGACGCCGAGAAGGAGGCGGCCCTCCAGGCGCGTATCCAGGAATTCCGGGAGCGCACCCGCGAGGAGCGGATCGCGGTGGCCCGCGAGGCCGAGCACCGGTTCCGCAAGAAGGTCTCCTGGGGTGTGGAGTGCGGCGGCGAGCGCGCCCTGTTCACACACATCGCCGCGCCGGTCATGACCCGGCTGCGCCAGCCCGAGCGCCAGGTCCTCGACACCCTCATCGCCGCCGGTGTGGCCCGCAGCCGCAGCGACGCCCTCGCCTGGTGCGTACGCCTGGTGCAGCGCCACACCGACGACTGGCTCGCCGAGCTGCGGGACTCGCTGGAGCACGTGCAGCGGGTCCGGGCACAGGGTCCGGACGCCGAGCCGCAGGACACCCCGGCCACCGACGACGAGGAGTGACACCCGCCCCCACCCTCTGTGGAGCAATCGTCCAGCGAAGACGCGGAAGATGGATGGTCCGTCCTCTGGTGCCGTGGTGACGCGCCGCCTTAGCGTCGGCAGACCCCGCGAGGACGCCATCCGCTCACGCCGCACACCCCAGCGGCGACAACCGGCCGTCCCTCTCCCCGCGCCACCACGCGCTCCACCGCCCTTAGGGGTACAGGCAGCACTTCGCTGGAGCACTCTTGTCCGACAACTCCCCGTCCACCGCTCCCCCGTCGCTCACCGAGGTCGAGACGTACGGCGTCGAGCGCATCCCCGACGCGGACCGCACCGCGTCCCCTCTCGACCTGTTCCGGGTCGCCTTCGGCGGTGCGAACACCTTCTCCACCTGCGTCCTCGGAGCCTTCCCCATCCTCTTCGGCCTCTCCTTCTGGCAGGGGCTCGCCGCGACACTCCTCGGAGTCGTCGTCGGCGCGCTGATCCTGTGCCCGATGGCGGTGTTCGGCCCGGTCAACGGCACGAACAACGCGGTCGCCTCCTCCGCTCACCTGGGCGTGCACGGCCGCATCGTCGGCTCGTTCCTCTCCCTGCTCACGGCCGTCGCGTTCTTCTCGATCTCGGTGTGGAGCTCCGGCGACGCCCTGGTCGGCGGCGCGCACCGGCTCTTCGGCCTGGAGCGCAGCGATCTGTCGTACGTCGTCGCCTACGCACTGTTCGGCGCGCTGGTCCTCGCGGTGTGCGTGTACGGCTTCCGGTTCATGCTGTTCGTCAACAAGATCGCGGTGACCTCCGCGACGGTCCTGTTCCTGCTCGGCGCGATCGCCTTCGCCGGTGACTTCGATCCCTCGTACGCGGGTGTCTTCACGTCCTCGGCCGACTCGGCGACGCAGGCGCTGTTCTGGCCCTCCTTCATCGGCTCGGCGCTGATCGTGCTGTCCAACCCGGTCTCCTTCGGCGCGTTCCTCGGCGACTGGTCCCGCTACATCCCGGCCGACGCGCCGCGCCGCAGGGTGGTCGGTGCCGCGTTCCTCTCCCAGATCGCGACCCTGCTGCCGTTCGTCTTCGGCCTGGCGACCGCGAGCATCATCGCGACGAAGGCCCCGGAGTATGTCGATCCGGCGGCCCCCGACTTCGTGGGCGGGCTGCTTGCCATCTCGCCGAGCTGGTTCTTCCTGCCGGTGTGTCTGCTCGCGCTGATCGGCGGCATGTCGACGGGCACGACGTCGTTGTACGGAACCGGGCTCGACTTCTCGTCCGTGTTCCCCCGTCTGTCGCGGGTCCAAGCGACCGTGCTTGTCGGTGTGCTGTCGATCGCGTTCATCTTCGTCGGGCGTTTTGGGTTCGACCTGGTGCAGTCCATCTCGACCTTCGCCACGATGATCATCACGTGCACCACGCCCTGGATGGTCGTGATGATCCTGGGCTTCTACACCCGGCGCGGCTGGTACGACCCGGACGCTCTCCAGGTCTTCAACCGCCGTCAGCGCGGCGGCCGTTACTGGTTCTCGCACGGCTGGAACTGGCGGGGCATGACCGCCTGGTGGGTGGCCGCGGTGATCGGCGTCCTGTTCACCAACATCCCCGGGCAGTTCGTCGGGCCGCTGGGCGATCTGGCGAACGGAATCGACATCGGCCTGCCGCTTTCGCTGGCCGTCGCCGCCGTCCTCTTCCTTTCACTACTGCGGCTCTTTCCCGAACCCCGGGCCGTGTACGGGCCGGAGGGTGCACGGTTGGCGCGTACGGTCGATGTTCCGGTAGCGGCGATCACCGGACCGGGCGCGAAGGCCGAAGACCCGGCGCCGGCGCTCGCCGTCGAGGGCAACTGAGCAAGTCCTGGAGGGGAATTGATGGAGTCCTGGCTCGATCTGTCCGTCCCCCTGGTCGCCGGGATGCCCGTGTATCCCGGCGACCCGCAGGTAGATGTGGAAAGGGCGCTGCGGGTCGCGACGGACGGGGTCAACGTCCTGCGGCTGCACATGGGTTCGCAGTCCGGGACGCATGTGGACGCGCCCTACCACGTGAACTCGGCCTGGCCCACGCTCGACCTGCTGCCCCTGGAACGCTTCGCGGGACCGGCGGTCCTTGCGGACGTCCGGGGTCTCCCGCCCGGGACGCCGATCACTCCCGGCCTGCTCGCGCCCGCGCTGAGCCTCCTCCACCTCCAACCGGGCGCGATCCTGCTGCTCGCCACCGGCTGGTCGGCGTACTGGGGCACGAACCAGTACTTCGCACACCCCTGGCTCACGCCGGAAGCGTCGCAGGACCTCGTCAACGCGGGCGTCCGCACGGTCGGAGTGGACGCGCTGAGCGTGGACCCCATCGGCAGCACGGACCTTCTCTCGCACCGGGTCCTGTGCGGCGCGGGAGGGGTGATCGCCGAGAACCTGACCGGTCTCGACCTCGTGGCCGGCGCGCAGACCGCGGGGTACTCGATCGAGGTCTTCCTCTTCCCCTTGCGGCTGGCGGGGGCCGACGGGGCTCCCGTCAGGGCCACGGCACGGATCCGCCGCATCTGAGGGCCCGTTCCCGGTCCCCGGACTGCCGACTCGCCACCTCCGGAACAGAGCTGGTGGCGGCGCAGCCCAGTGGACGGACCTTGTCACAGTCGCCAGGATCAACCCCGTACAGCGCGATCTCAGGGACGAGAGGCAGGACGTACGGATGGCGAAGCACTGGGCCGACTTCCAGTACGAGATCTATCTCAACGGGATGACGGGGGCCGTACCCCGGCTGCCCACCGATCTGACGCGGCTGGAAGAGCTCACCGAACAGCGGCTCGGGCCCGGTCCTGTCGGCTATGTGGCGGGCAGCGCGGGCAACGGAAGCACCGCCCGGGCCAACCGGGAGGCGCTGGAACGGCGGCGAATCGTGCCGCGCATGCTGCGCGATGTGCATGAACGCGACCTGTCCGTAGAGGTGTTGGGGCGCCAACTGCCCGCTCCACTCGCACTCGCGCCCGTCGGCGTGCTGTCGATCATGCACCCGGACGCGGAGTCCGCCGCCGCGCGGGCCGCCGCGGCCCAGGGCGTGCCGTACATCCTGTCCTCGGCGTCCAGCACGCCCATGGAGCAGGTCGCGGAGGCTATGGGCGACGCGGAGCGCTGGTTCCAGCTGTACTGGGCGAAGGACCGCGAGGTCACCCTCAGCTTCCTGAACCGGGCGAAGGCGGCCGGGTTCACCGCGCTGTTCGTCACTCTCGACACGCCCCTCCTTGCCTGGCGTCCGCGCGACCTCGACCAGGCGTATCTGCCGTTCCTGCACGGTGTGGGCATCGCCAACTACTTCACCGACCCGGCGTTCCAGGCGGGCCTGGCCAAGCCGGTGCACGAGGACCCGAACGCGGCGGTCATGCACTTCGTGGGCATGTTCGCGGACCCGGGCAAGACGTGGCCGGACCTGGAGTTCCTGCGGGAGAACTGGGAGGGCCCGATCGTCCTCAAGGGGGTCCTGCACCCGGACGACGCCCGTCGTGCGGCCAGCGCCGGAATGGACGGCGTGGTCGTCTCCAACCACGGCGGCCGCCAGGTGGCCGGTTCCGTCGCCGCGGCGGACGCGCTGCCGCGTGTGGTGGAGGCGGCGGGCGACCGGCTGACCGTTCTCTTCGACAGCGGGATCCGCACAGGCGACGACATCTTCAAGGCGCTCGCCCTCGGCGCGCAGGGCGTCCTCGTCGGGCGTCCGTACGCCTACGGGCTCGGGCTCGACGGCCAGGCGGGCGTCGAGCACGTCATCCGCTGTCTGCTCGCCGAATTCGACCTCACGCTGGCCCTGTCCGGGCACGCCCGCCCCTCCAGCATCGGTCCCGATGACCTGATCGAGGACATCGCATGACCGAGACGAAGAACGTGCTCGCCGTCGGCCCACCGCATGTCGGAGGCCGTAGGGCGGGCGCGGCGCTCGCCACCCTGTTCCCCGAGGGGGCCCGTGTCACCGTGGTCGAAGCCACCGACGAGGACCCGGTCGCGCTGCGGGAAGCACACGTCGTCGTCACGGCACTCGGCCCGGTGACCGCCGAACACATCGCCGCGGCACCGGACTTGGAGCTGATCCAGTGCGCAAACCACGGCTTCGACTACATCGACCTGGAGGCCGCGCGCGCCAACGGCGTGTCCGTCTGCAACATCGGTTCCAGCGGCGCCGAGAAGCAGAACGTGGCCGAGCAGACCTTCGCGCTGATGCTCGCCCTCGCCAAGCAGTTGGTCCCGGCGCACACCGCGCTCGTCGACGCCGACTGGGCGCTGCCGAGGCTTCAGCGGTCCCTCACCGAGCTGTCCGACAAGACGCTCGGCATCATCGGGCTCGGGCACATCGGCAAGGAAGTCGCCCGCCGCGCGGCCGCGTTCGACATGAGCATCGTGTACGCGGGCCGGCGGTCCGTCGACCCGGAGACGGCGGCCCGGCTCGGCGGCGCCCGCCATGTCGAACTCGACGAACTGCTGCGTACGTCGGACTACATCACGCTGCACATGCCGCTCACCGACGAGACGCGGCACCTCCTCGACGCGGAGCGGCTCGCGCTCCTCAGGCCCACCGCGTTCGTCGTCAACACCGCGCGGGGCGCCCTGATCGACCAGGACGCCCTGGCGGACGCGCTGGAGGCGGGCGCCCTGGCCGGAGCGGGCATCGACGTCTTCGACCCCGAACCGCCCACCTCGGCCCTGCGGTTGCTCAAGGCCCCGAACGTGGTGCTCTCCCCGCATGTCGCGGGCGTCACGCGCGAGACGGTCGTCCGGATCGCGCGGGCGGCCGTCCGGAACGCCACCGAATTCATGGACGGCAAGCCGCCGCGGGACGTCGTCTCGTGATCCCTCGTCCCGCGACCGCTCCGCTCATAACCCCTACAGGCCAACTCCCTTGACCACCGCGGTGAGTTCCGCGATCAGCGGCAGCACGGGCTCCGGGCTCGCGTCGTCGCTGACGTTCACGGATCGGCGTTCCTGGTAGGGCTCCGACTCGGTCGCCTCCGGGGCGACCGGTACGGGCGTCGGCTGTTCGCCCGGAGGCTGCTCGCCCGGCGGCGCAGGTGTGCTGTCGTCGGCGGGCGGCGGGGGGCTCGCGGGCCCTGGTGAGGGGCTGTTCGTGCCCGAGACCGACAGCGACTCGGGGGCCGCCGAGGCGGCGTCGGTGCGCCACCGCTGCGCGTCGGAGCCGTCGCGGACCTTGACAACGATATCGGCGCCGGGGTCCGTGGAGCTGGGCGCGACGGCGAGCCGCTCGCTCCATCGGGGCAGCAACTCGCCCCGCACGGTGAGGTCGTAGCGCACATCGGCCCCGCGCGCCGCGTCTTCGGCGGCGCAGCGCTCCAGCACCACGAACCCGTCGTCGGCGCGGGAGTCGAGGCACAGTTCGGGGTCGGCGACGCTGCGCAGCAGGCCGTCGTCCCCGTACGACCAC
Organism: Streptomyces sp. NBC_00554; assembly: GCF_041431135.1. Lineage (NCBI taxonomy): Bacteria > Bacillati > Actinomycetota > Actinomycetes > Kitasatosporales > Streptomycetaceae > Streptomyces > Streptomyces sp. NBC_00554. Next base: position 782,799 of record NZ_CP107799.1, read on the forward strand.
TGCTGGGTCCACGCTGAGGAGCACACCGCCAGTACGGTCTCGGCGCCGGCCTTCGCCTCGCCGCCCCGGATGTCGAGGCACAGGTCGGCGGCGAAGTTGCGCAGCCGGGTCTGCTCGATGGTGGTGGGGAGTCCCGCCGAGGTGGGGGGCGCTGACACGGCGGGCGGATCCTGGGAGCCGGGCACGGGTGCCACCGTGCGGCTGCTGCTCGCGCCGGTGGTGGCGGCGGGGTCGGCGCCGCTGTCGTCGTCCGACCACAGGCTGGTGGCGAGGGCGGTCACGAGCAGGGTGGCCGAGACCACGCCCGCTCCGGTGATCAGGGCCTTCGCGTGCCGCTGTGCCGGTTCGGGCAGGCGGCGCGGGGTGGGGATCTGGGACAGCAGGCGATGGCGTCCTCCGCTTCCCGGAAGTCCGCTTCCCGGGAGGACGCCGCTGCCCTGGCGCCTGCCGCCGAACGGGGATCCGCCGCGGGGCCGTACGCCTTGCTGGGCACGCCCGGGGCGGGAGTCGAGATAGCGCCGGGCGCCCCAGCCGAGTACCGATTCGGCGAGCAGAAGGCCCAACCCGCCCTCGAAATGGCTGAGTTGCTCGGCGGCGAAACGGCAGTAGCGGCACTCCATCAGATGCTGTTGGACATCGGGCAGCAAGGCGCCACCGCGGCGAATGGGGACGTCCAGCAACCGGTTGTAGAAACCGCATTCCTTGCTCGGCGCGAGTTCCCGGTGGGCGTGTACGCAGCCCTGCCGGAATTGCTCGCGGGCTTGCTCCAGAGCAGCCGACGCGGTGTCGGTATCCATACCCGACAGACCGGCTGGTACGGATATGTGCTCGGCTTCGACCTCGGTGTGCCACAACAGGGACTGGGCGAGAGGGGGCAGAGCGTGGAAAGAGCGCTCGGCGAGCTTCCGGTTTTCGGCCGTCATGGACTTGGCCGCCCGCATACCGCGACCCCCGGCGGGTTTCCTCAAGTCCGGCAGCACACCGGATATCCGGTCCTCCGCGGACCACGCCTTGACGGTGTCCCGCACGGTCACGAGAAGCCGGGGCCGCAGGGCGACACCGGTCTCGCCGCGCATCAGACGGTCGAGCACCTGGTGGAAGGAGGTCGCGGTCACCATGGAGGCGATGTTCGCCGAGGAAGCGAGGCAGATGACCGAGTAGTCGTACGCGGGCTGCCAGTGCCGGGCCATCAGCAGGGCGACCGGATGGGCGGTCTCGCTCTCCGGCCGGCCTCTCAGCTGGGCAGCGAGGCTCTCGTCGGATTCGCCGGGAGCACCGCCGGGAGGATAAGGGGGACGAGGGGGGTGGGGGGTGTGCACAGAGCGGGTTCCTTCCAAGGTGCAAGGCGGCACACAGAAGTTCTTCACCGCCGAAAAGGGAGCTCCTGATTGGTGCATACCTTTTGACGGAGCGCCGGGATAAGGGCCGGAGCGAACGCCGTACGACGACCGTCGGTCTTGAGCCCTTTGAGCTCTCAACAGCCCGGAATAGCGAACAGCGATTCGAACCCGCCATTGACCCGGCGCAGGAAGGTCACCCTCGCACGAAATGCTCATGACCAACAAGACACTTGAGTAACTTCCGCACCACTGAAAGTAAGTCGGACCTGGCCCGCAACTCTCGCGACTCGCACCGGCTTTCGAAATTTCATGCGCCCCGTGTGAACCGCGCGCTCGCGCCGGTGGCCCGCGCACGCTCCCGGCGCGCGGAACCAGGTAGTCCACTGGAACCGGCCCCTCCTCGGAGGCCCCGCGCGGGACGGCGGCTCTCCCGCGCGAAACGGCCGCCGACCCCGATCCACCCGCCCTCGGTCGGCGGCCCCGAGGGCGGGTCGCCCGACGCCCCCGCGGTCAGTTCTCGACGGGCCCTTCGGTGCTGAGCAGGACGACGACCGAGGCGGGGTCGAGCGTGAGGCCCTGGCCGGCGGCCACCCGGATGCCCGCCAGAGACGCGGCGCCGCAGGGGCCGCTGAAGACACCGAGGACGGCGAGGTCGCGGACGGCACGAGCGCTGTCGGCGTCGGTGACGGCGACAGCCGCGTCCAGGCCGTCCCGGAGGAAGGGCCACGCAAGGCCCGAGGGGGTACCGCAGTTGAGCCCCGCCATGATCGTGTCACCGGTGGTCACGCTGACCGGCCGGCCCTGGGTGAGGCTCGCCAGCACGCAGGCCGCCGCTTCGGGTTCCACGGACAGCAGGACCGGTCCGGGGGCAGGGCGGCTGCGGTAGTGCGTGACGGCCGCCTGCGCGAGGGAGCCCACGCCGACCGGGACGGCCACGAGATCAGGCGATTCGGCTCCCGCCGCGGCCAGTTGGGAGTCGATCTCGGCGAACAGCGTGGAGTAGCCCGCCACGATCCAGGCAGGGATGTCCTCATAGCCGGGCAACGCGGTGTCCTGCACCAGGACGCTGCCTGGCTCGTCCGCGACCGCCGCGGCCCGGCGTACCGCCTCGTCGTACGGGCCGTCGACCCGCGTCACCCGCGCCCCTTCGCCGGCGATGGCGTCCACGGCACCCTGGCGCACGCCCTTCGGCACGAGGACGTGGGCGCGCTGCCCGAGCAGTCGGGCCGTCCGGGCCACGGCCCGGCCGTGGTTGCCGTCGGTGGCGGTGACCAGCGTGAGCGGGCCGTCGGCCGTGGCGAGGATGCGGTGGATCGCCCAGGACGCGCCCAGCGCTTTGAACGCGGGCAGGCCCAGGCGGCACGACTCGTCCTTGACGAAGACCCGGGCGACACCCAACTCGGCGGCGAGGAGAGGCAGTTCAGTGAGCGGAGTGGGCGCGTAGCCGGGCAGGGCGGCGTGAAAGGCGCGCACCTCGTCGGGGGCGGGCGGACAGCTCCAGTCCCGGGCGGCAGGTCTCATGATCAGGCGCATACGACCAGCGTGCCACCCTCCCCTCTCGCTGCACCGGGTCAGATCCGCTCTCGCAGCACCGTCTCAGATCTGCCAGGACCTCAATCGGTCCGCTGCTCCGTAGACGTCCGTCTTGCCGTCGATCAGATCGCGGGCGAGGTCGACGAGGGCGCCGTACGGCGGGTCGATACCGACACCGCTGACGAACATGTACGCGACCGCCGCCGAGCAGGCGAAGCGGGCGTTGGCGGTCGGCAGGGGCTTCAGCAGGGCCAGGGTGTGCAGGAGCGCGGCGGCGCGCCAGGCCGGGTCGGAGTCGACGCCGAGCCGGGGCGGGTCGACGCGGTGGCGGGCCACGGCGGCGACGAGCGCCGAGAAGTCGTTGACCGTGGGCTGGTCGGGCATTACCTCTTCGTGGCGCTGGAGCAGCCAGGGCACGTCGATATGGATGACGGGGGCCATGGGTCAGGCGGCCCGCCCTTCGCCGTCGCCGGGTGGTTCGTCCTCGGGGAAGGCGGCGGCGAACTCGGCCGCGTGCGCCGCGAAGAACCGGCGGAACACCTCCGCGCCTTCCTGCAGCGCCCGGTGCCGCACGATGTCCGCCGCGGCGGCCTCCCGCACCAGGGCCTTCATCGACGTACCGCGCTCCTTGGCGATCTGCCGCAGATCCTCTAGCTCGCGGTCACTGAACTCCACGTTGAGAGCTGGCATGTGCTCACGGTACCGCGCGGGTACTTACCCGTAAATACCACCAGGTCACGGGGCATGTACTGCGGTACCCGAGGCCCATTCGGCACGGCTGGGCACCTTGCCCTCGACCGGCTCGCCGAACGACCGGGCGACCGAGGTACTGAGCGCCAATGACGACGGGCTTACGGAGGGTGCGACTCCGCAAGCCCGTAACACTCCCCCGTAGACCGCCGTAACACCGCGCGGCCACAGTGGGGCATGAGTGTTGAGCAGATTCAGACACTGGTGGACGCACTCGCCACGCGCCTGGGGCGTGCCGTGGTCGTGGACGACCAGGAACTGCGTTTGGTCGCGGTGAGCGAGGACTTCGGGGACGCCGATCCCGCCCGCATCTGGTCGCTGCTGCACCGCAGGACGCGACCCGAGGACGTGTGCTTCGACAGGATCAAACGGTCCACGGGCCCGGGCCACATCCCGGAGAACCCGGACCTCGAGCTGTGGCAGCGACTGTACGTTCCCATCCGCTGCCGCGGACTGCTCCTCGGCTTCGTCTGGATCACCGACCGGTACGGCGATCTGCCCGACGTCCAGATCGCCGACGCTACCCGTACGGCGGAGACACTCGGCTCGCTCATGTACGGGCGGTGGCTCGCCGCCGGCCACGAGCACGGCGTACGGCGGCAGTTGGTCGAGCAGTTGCTGAGCCAGGATGCCGCGACGCGTCGTGCGGCCCGCGAAGAGGTCCTCGACCGGGGGCTGTTCGATGTCGACGGGCCGGTGGCGGTGCTGCTGGCCGGCCGTGGCGGCGGCGCCGAGGGCGAGGACGCGGGGCCCGCCTTCGCGGCGGCCGTGGAGCGGTTCTGCCGGGGGTTGCCCGGCGCGTCCGTGCTCGCCGCGTGCCGGCCCCGGCGCGCGACCGTGATCCTCGCGCTGCGCCCGGCCGATCCGGACGCGCAGCTCGACCGGGCCGCCCACGCGCTGCTCGCCGAGCTCACCGCGGAACCCGCGCTCGCCGGATGCCGGCGCGTCGGGGCCGGCGGCCCCGTGCCCGCACTGGCGGGGCTGCCCACGGCGAAACGCCAGGCGGACATCGCGCTGGCCGCCGCCGACACCGGAACCGTCGCCCTCTGGTCGGGGCTCGGTGCCCACGCCCTGCTCGCCCAGCTCGCGCCGCCGGTCTGGGACGACACGCTGATCCCGCAGGGTGTGCTCACCCTGTTCGCGGATCCCTCCGCGGCCGTCCTCGTGCCGACCCTGGAGACGTATCTCGACTGCGCCGGCGATGTGCAGCGCACCGCACGGGAACTGTGCGTGCACCGCACCACGCTCTACTACCGGCTCGGCCGGGCCGAGCAGATCTCCGGGCTGAGTCTGCGCGACGGCCGCGACCGGCTGCTGCTGCACCTGGTCCTCGGACTGCGCCGCCTGCACGGAGCGACGCTTCCCGGATCCCTCCCTCGACGGACCGCCCTTCCTACATATGTCGAAAGCGAGGCCCCGAACGTCCGACGTCGTGCCGGATGACCCCGCTCGGGCGCTGCTGCGACTCTTCCGAACACCAGCAGCACGCCCACCACAGCGGGAGGATGCCGGATGAAGAAGAGGTACGCGCACATCGTGCTCGGCGTCGGGGGCATCGGCAGCGCCGCCGCCTACTGGCTCGGCAGGCAGAGCGGCGGTGACGTCCTCGCCGTCGAGCAGTTCGGGCTCGGGCACGATCGCGGTGCCTCCGAGGACCACTCACGGATCATCCGGCACTCGTACCACTCGACCGACTACACCGCCCTGACCCGCGACTCCTACGACCACTGGCGGGAACTGGAGAAGGAGACCGGACTTCCGCTGCTGCACATCACCGGCGGTCTGCATCTGGCCCCGGCGGGCAGCGCGGGCGAGGCGGAGCTGGGCAGTTACGCGCGAGCCCTGGCCCAGCAGGGCCACCGCTACCAGGTCCTGGACGCGGGCACCCTGCGCGAGCGCTGGCCGCAGTGGCGGATCGGCGACGACGTACTCGGCCTGTTCCAGGCGGAGTCCGGGATCCTCGACATCCGCCGGGCGAACGCCGCGCATGTCTCACGGGCGCTCGCGCTCGGCGTGACCTTCGTGGAGAACTCTCCGGTGCGGAAGATCGTTCCGCACCCCGGCCATGTCGAGGTGCACACCGACGACGCGGTGTACGAGGGCGGCACGCTGACCGTGTGCGCCGGCTCCTGGACCGGGACCGCGCTGACCGGTCTCGACCTGGACATCCCGCTCACCCTCACCCAGGAACAGGTCACCTACTTCGCGGCCCCCGACCTGCGCCCCTTCGCACCGGACCGCTTCCCCATCTGGATCTTCCACGGGCACGACCGGACCTTCTACGGTTTCCCGGTGTACGGCGAGGCCGCGGTGAAGGCCGCCCGTGACATGTCGGGCCGTTTCGTCACCCAGGAGACCCGCTCGTACGAACCCAATCCCGAGCAGACCGAGGAGGTCGCGGAGTTCCTGGCCGAGTACCTGCCGGGCGCCGTCGGCCCCGAACTGCTCAGCAAGACCTGCGTCTACGACCTCCCGGCCGACCGGAATTTCGTCCTGGACACCGTGCCGGGACACCCCAACATCTCCGTCTTCGTGGGGGCCGGGCACGCCGCCAAGTTCGCGGGGCTGATCGGCCACATCCTCGCCGACCTGGCGACCAAGGGCGACACGGACTGGCCCATCGAGGCCTTCACCGTCGACCGCCCGGCGATCACGGACCCCGACCACCCGAGCGACTTCCGGTTCGCCGAGGCCGCGCGGAACCCGGAGGGCGGGTCATGACCTTCGGCGAGTATCTGCAGCGCCGCGGCGACCTGCTCCTCGACCAGGCGGGCCAGCACGCCCTGCTGGTGGCGCTCGCGGTCCTGATCGCCACGGCCGTCTCCGTCGGCACCGGCCTGCTCGCCTGGAACCGGCCCCGGCTCGCCGCGGCCGCCACCGCGACCGCCGGCGGGCTGCTCACCCTTCCCTCCTTCGCGCTGCTCGGCCTGCTGATCCCACTGCTCGGCCTCGGCTGGGCGCCCTCGCTGACCGCGCTCACCCTCTATTCGCTGCTGCCGATCCTGCGCAACACCATCGTCGGCCTGGGCGAGGTCGACCCGGCCGTCGTCGAGGCGGCCCGCGGGATGGGCCTCGGCCCGGCCAGGGTGCTCGCGATCGTCCAACTCCCGCTCGCCTGGCCGTACATCCTCACCGGAATCCGCGTCGCCACCCAGATGGTGGTGGCCATCGCGGCGATGGCCGCGTACGTGGCCGGTCCCGGGCTCGGCCTGCCGATCTTCGACGGGCTGTCCCGACTCGGCTCCGCGAACGCGCTCAACGAAGCGATCGCCGGAACCGTCGGCGTCGTCCTCGTCGCACTCGCCTTCGACCTCTTCTACGTACTGCTGCGCCGCCTGACCACCCCGAGGGGGCTCCATGTTTGACACCGCGCGCACGGGTCGCGGCCTGAGCATCCGCCTCGACGAGCTCACCAAGGTCTATCCGGGACAGCGCGAACCCGCCGTCGACCGGGTCACGATGGAGATACCGGCCGGGCAGACGACGATGTTCGTCGGGCCGTCCGGCTGCGGCAAGACCACCACCATGAAGATCATCAACCGGCTGATCGAACCGTCCTCGGGCACGGTCAGCATCGACGGCCAGAACGTGCTGGGCCTCGACCCCAACGAGCTGCGCCGCCACATCGGTTACGTGGTCCAGCAGATCGGTCTCTTCCCGCACATGACGATCGCGCAGAACATCGGGCTCGTGCCGAAACTCCTCGGCTGGAACAAGGCGAAGGTGAGCTCGCGGGTCGACGAGCTGCTGGAGATGACCGGGCTCGACCCCGCCGCCTTCCGGGCCCGCTACCCCCGCCAGCTCTCCGGAGGCCAGCAGCAGCGCGTCGGTGTCGCCCGTGCCCTGGCCGCCGATCCCCCGGTCCTGCTGATGGACGAGCCGTTCGGCGCCACCGACCCGATCACCCGGGAGCGACTGCAGGTCGAATTCCGCCGTCTTCAACGGGAGTTGGGCAAGACGGTCGTCTTCGTCACCCATGACTTCGAGGAGGCGCTGAAGCTCGGCGACCGGATCGCCGTCCTCGCCGACCGCTCGCGGATCGTCCAGTACGACACCCCGGCGCGGTTGTTGGCCGCCCCGGCCGACGACTACGTACGCAGTTTCATCGGCTCAGCTCCCTATCTGAAGCAACTGGCCCTGGCGACCGTGGCCGACGTGAAGCTGGGCCCGGCGCCTGAGGCACCCAACTCGCTGCCCACCGTGGACGGTTCGGCCTCCCTGCGGGACGTGATGGATCTGATCCTCCAGCGGGGCGGCGACCCGGTCACCGTCGTGGACGAGGCGGGCGCGGTCGCGGGGACGCTGGCATTCCCGGACGTGTGCCGGGCCCTGTCGGCGCAGGAGGAGACCCGTGTCGGTTGAATCGCTCTCCCCCGTCAAGGTCCCGGTACTCCGCCGGCCGGCCGCCCTCCGTCACCTCGGTACCCCGGCCGCCCTCGCCCTGGTGCTCGGGGTGCTCTATCTCTGGGTCTCGGCACAGGAGTTGGACTCCATCGAGAAGCGGACGCTGAACCGCACATACATCGTGGAGCGGGTCACCGAGCATCTGCGGCTCAGCTTCACCGCCGCGCTGCTCGTCGTCGTCATAGCCGTGCCGGCCGGCATCCTCGTCACCCGGCCGCTGCTGCGCCGGGCGACTCCACTGGTGCTAGTCATCGCCAACGCGGGACAGGCAGTCCCCGCGATCGGGCTGCTCGTCCTGCTCACCATCCAGCTCGACGTGGGCTTCCGCACGGCGGTCATCGGCCTGGTCGCCTCCGCGGTGCTCCCGGTGCTGCGCAACACGATCACCGGCATCGAGCAGGTCGACCGCTCCCTCGTGGAGACCGCGCGGGGCATGGGCATGCGGCCCCTTCAGGTGCTGCTGCTCGTCGAGTTGAAGCTCGCCGTGCCGGTGATCCTCGCCGGACTGCGCACCGCCCTGGTCTTCGCGGTCGGTACGGCGACCATCGCCACCTTCGTCAACGCGGGCGGTCTCGGCGACATGATCGTCAACGGCATCAAACTGCAGCGGATGCCGGTCCTCGTCACCGGCAGCGTGCTGGCCTGCGCCGTCGCCTTCCTCCTCGACTGGCTCGGCAGCCTCGCCGAGAGCCTCCTCAAGCCCAGAGGGCTGTAGGGCCTGTCCGACCATTCCCGTCTGTCACCTCACCAGCACGGAGTCACGCCATGTCCATGCCTCTGCCCCGCCCTGCCAGAACCTCCGCCCTACTCGCCTCGGCCGCCGCGACCGTGCTGCTCGCCTCCGGTTGCGGCGGCGACACCCAGGCCGCCACCGGCAGCGCCGGTGACGAACTCGACGGCGCCACGCTCACCGTCGGCTCCAAGGACTTCACCGAGAACATCGTGCTCGGCCAGATCACCATGAAGGTGCTCCAGGCGCATGGCGCCGAGGTCGAGGACAAGACCAACATCAAGGGCTCGGTCACCACCCGCCAGGCCCTCACCAGCGGTGACATCGACCTGTACTGGGAGTACACGGGCACCGGCTGGATCAGCTACCTCGAACACACGACTCCGATCGCGGACGCGACGAAGCAGTACGAGGACGTGCGCGACGAGGACCTGACGAAGAACAAGATCGTGTGGCTGAAGCCGGCGCCGCTCAACAACACCTACGCCCTCGCGCTCCGCGAGGACACCGCGCAGGAACTGGGTCTCACCAAGCTCTCCGACATCGCGTCGCTCGCCAAGTCCGACCCGTCCAAGGCGACCTTCTGTCTGGAGAGCGAGTTCTCCACCCGCGACGACGGCTGGCCGGGCGTGAAGAAGACGTACGGCATCGACGTGCCCGACGACAACATCAAGATGCTCGACACCGGCGTCATCTACAACGAGACCGGCGAGGGCGAGACCTGCACCTTCGGCGAGGTGTTCACCACCGACGGCCGCATCGAGTCGCTCAAGCTCAAGGTGCTGGAGGACGACAAGCACTTCTTCCCGGTCTACAACGCCTCGCTGACGCTGCCCGAATCCATCGCGGACAAGTACCCGGAGATCGCCGAGATCATGGCCCCGGTCACCGCGAAGCTCACTGACGCGACCCTGCAGAAACTCAACGCGGACGTCGACGTGGACGGCCTGACCCCCGAGGAGGCGGCCCAGGACTGGCTCGACTCCGAGGGCCTTCTCAACTGACCTCACTGCACCCGGTCCCCCGGCCCTTGAGAGGAGTACGCCGATGACCACCGCCCCCGCCTCGGTGTTCCTGCCGACGCTGCCCGGTCACTACTACACCGACCCCGCGGTCTTCGAACTGGAGAAGCGGAACATCTTCGAGAAGCAGTGGATGTACGTGTGCCGGGCCGAGGACGTGCCCACGCCCGGCCGGTTCGTGCGCACCGCGCTCGGCGACGAGACCGTGCTCGTGGTGCGCGGCCGGGACCAGAAGCTGCGGGCCTTCCTGAACGTGTGCCGGCACCGCGGCGCCCAACTGTGCCTGACCGACTCCGGGGACGCGGGCAAGGCGATCCGCTGCCCGTACCACGCGTGGGCCTACCAGCTGGACGGCCGTCTGATCACGGCCCCCAACTGGCAGTCCATGGACTCCATCGACAAGGCCGACTACAGCCTGCACCCGGTGCACCTCGCCGAATGGCACGGCCTGGTCTGGGTGAGCCTGGCCGCCGACCCCGAGCCCTTCGAGGAGCAGATCTGGCCGCAGCTCGACTACCGGCTCGGTGGCGACCGGGACAAGTTCGCCCGTTACGGGCTCGCCGATCTGGTGCTGGGCAAGCGCGTCGACTACGAGGTCGCCGCCAACTGGAAGATCATCCAGGAGAACTTCCAGGAGTGCTATCACTGCGGCACCATCCACCCCGAACTCGTCGAGACACTCCCCCAGTTCCGCAATCTCACCGGGGGCGCGGACGCGACGTACGACACCGATGGTTACCTCTTCGCCGAGGGCAAGGCCTCCTTCTCCGTCAGCGGAAACGCCGAACTGCCGCGCATCGGAGGCCTGGAGGAGCATGACGACCGCAAGTACTACGGGATGGTGATGCGGCCCAACTGCTTCATCTCGCTCCTCCCCGACCATGTCATCGTCCACCGCTTCGAGATGCTCTCGCCCGAGACAACCCGCGTGGTGTGCGAGTGGCTGTTCCCGCCGCAGACGGTCGCGCAGGACGCGCCGTACGACATCGCGGACAGCGTCGAGCTGTTCCACCGCGTCAACGAGCAGGACTTCGCCGCGTCCGAGTGGTGCCAGCCGAACATGAAGTCACGCGCCTACCGCAACGGCGGGGTCCTGGTGCCCACCGAGCAGGAGATCATCGGCCGCTGGTACTACCGCTGGTACCACGAGGCCATGGGCCTGGACCCCGCAGGGCAGGGGGAAAGGTCGTGATCGAGGTGTGCCGGCTGGACGAACTCCCGCCCGGCGAGGTGGCCGTGGTGAAGACCGCGCACCGGCGCATCGCGGTGTTCAACGCCGACGGAGAGCTGTACGCCGTCGACGACCGCTGCACCCATCAGGAGGCGTACCTCTCGGACGGCTGGCTGGAGGGCTGCCTCGTCGAATGCCCGCTGCACTCGGCGAGCTTCGACCTGCGTACCGGCCGCCCCACCGGACCGCCCGCCACCGGGCCGGTACGGGTGTACGCGGTCGAGGTGCGCGACGGTGTCGTTCACGTGGACGCCGGGACGGTGCCGTCCGGGAGTGACGGATGAGGAGTGTCGCGGTGGTCGGTGCGTCACTGGCCGGGTTGTCCGCCGCCCGCGCGCTGCGGGCCCGGGGTTACGACGGGCGGCTGGTGATCGTCGGCGCGGAGGACGTCCCGCCGTACGACCGGCCTCCGCTGTCGAAGGACTTCCTCCTGGGCCGCGCGCAGGCCGGCGACCTCACCCTGACGGCGGACTCCGACGCCGCGCTGGACCTGGACTGGCGGCTAGGTCGGCGCGCAGTCCTGCTGGACACGGTGGGGCGTGCCGTGCACCTGGACGACGGCACCCGGGTGGTGTGCGACGGCGTGGTCGTGGCCACCGGCGGCAGCGCCCTGTCGCTGCCCGGCACGGCGCGGCTGGCGGGCGTTCATGTGCTGCGCACTCTCGCAGACGCAGAGGCGCTGCGGGCCGAACTGCGGCCGGGGGCACGGCTGGTGGTCGTGGGCGCCGGGCTGATCGGTGCCGAAGCCGCGTCCAGTGCGGCGACCCTCGGCCTCGATGTCACCGTCGTCGAGCGCGGGCCAGCGCCGCTCACCCGGATCCTCGGCCGGGTCGGGAACGAGGTCAGTGCCGCGCTCCACGCCGAGCACGGGATCCGCCTGATCACAGGCGCGGAGGTGACCGGTCTGGCGGGCCGTGACCGGGTGACCGGGGTGTGGCTGGCCGGCGGACGGCAGCTGCCCGCCGACGTGGTCCTGGTCGCGATCGGTTCCCGTCCCGCGGTGGACTGGCTGGCGGGGAGCGGTCTCGTGCTCGACGACGGCGTGGTGTGCGACGCGGCGTGCGGCACCGCCCTGCCCGGTGTCGTGGCCGTCGGCGACTGTGCCCGCCCCTTCCACCCCTGGCTGGGCCGTCATCACCGTGCCCAGCACTGGACCGCCGCCCTGGAACAACCGGCCGTCGCGGCCGCACGGCTGCTCGACGGTCCGGGAAGCACGGCGGAGTACACCTCCGCTCCCTACTTCTGGTCCGACCAGTTCGGCGTGCGGATCCAGTTCGCCGGACACGCCGAGCCCGACGACCAGGTCGAGATCACGGACGGCAGCTTCGCGTCGCGCAGCTTTCTGGCGGTCTTCCGCCGGTGCGGTGTGCCGACGGCCGTACTGGCCATGAACCAGCCCAAGTTGTTCGGCCGGGCCCGTCGGCTGATCGCCGCCGCCGGGCCGCTGCCGGCCTCTCCCGCGCCGCCGCAGGTCCCCCAGAACCACCGACGATGAGGAGACCTCCGCACCATGACCTCCGAGCGCTCTTTCGCGACCCGCGCCGTGCACGCCGGACACGACCCGGCACGGCACAACGGCTCGGTGACCACTCCGGTCTACCTCGCCTCCACCTTCGTACGACCGCACGCCCGGCCCGTCGACGACGGCTGGGACTACTCGCGGATCGCCAATCCCACGCGTGACGCCCTGCAGGAATGCCTGGCCTCCCTGGAGGGTGGGGCATCGGCGGTGGCCGTGGCCTCCGGCATGGCGGCGAGCACGACGGTGCTCCAGGCCCTCGGCCGGTCCGGGGCGCACATCGTGATCCCGGACAACGTGTACGGCGGCACCTGGGACCTGGTCTCGGACGTCTACCGGCGATGGGGCCTTGAGCACACGGCCGTCGACATGGGCGACCCGGACGCCGTCGCCGCCGCGCTGCGTCCCGGTGTCACCGCGCTGGTCTGGGCCGAGACACCGTCGAACCCGCTGCTCAAGGTCACCGACATCGCCGCCGTCGCCGCACTGGCCCATGACGCGGGGGCGCTGCTCGTGGTCGACAGCACCTTCGCGTCACCGTATCTCCAGCGGCCGCTGGCCCTCGGCGCCGATGTGGTCGTGCACTCCACCACCAAGTACCTGGGCGGGCACTCCGACATCACGGGCGGCGCAGTCGTGTGCGCAGACCCGGAGCTCGGTGAGGTGATCACCCGTCATGTCGGGATGCTCGGCACGATGGCGGCGCCGCAGGAGGCCTGGCTGGTACAGCGCGGTGTCAAGACGCTCCCGGTACGGATGCGGCAGATCTGCGAGAGCGCCCAGCGGATCGCCGAGTTCCTCCAGGGCCACCCCGCGGTGCGCGAGGTGCACTACCCGGGCCTCGCCTCCCATCCCGACCACGCGCTGGCCGCCAAACAGATGCGGCACGGGTTCGGCGGTGTGGTGTCGCTGGTGGTGGACGGGGACGCGGACGCGGCGGGCCTGGTGTGCGAACGCACCGAGGTGTTCACGCTCGCCGTGTCGCTGGGCAGCGTGGAATCACTGATCGAGCACCCGGCCCGGATGACCCACTGCACCACGGCCGGAACAGCGGTCGGCGTGGACGACTCGCTGCTACGGCTGTCCATCGGCCTGGAGGACTGCGACGAGCTGATCGCGGATCTGGACCGGGCGTTGGGCGGCTGAGTGGCAGCCCGGCCCGCCACTCACAGGCCGTGCCGGCCAGCCGGCCACCAGCCGCGCCGGGAGCAGCCAGATGCGTTCTGTTTCCGCCTTGCTCATGCCCGTGAGGTCGACGATGAGGAGGGCCAGCAGCGCCGCGCCGATCAGCCACCCGTCAGCCGTGCCAGTCGGCCCCCCATCAGCCGCGTCGGTCAGCGACCCACACTCCGTGGTGGCCGACCGGCCACACCCCGTGCCGCCAGCCACCCACACCCCGTGGTGGCCAGCCGGACACACCCCGTGGCCGGCCGACCGCCCGCGCCCCGTGGTGGCCAGCCACCCGAGCGCCATGGCGCTCAGCCGACGACAACCATGGCGCTCAGCCACCCACGACTCTGGGCGCTCAGCCCGCGGGCACCTCCAGTCGGCTCACGCGGTGGTGCCCGTGGGCTTCGCCCGGATGGCGGCTCGTCATGACGAGCCGGAGCCGTGAGCCCCGTACCGCGTCGAAGGTGATCACCGTCGCCGCGTCGGACGCGGTCGCCCAGTCCACCGCCGCTCCCTTGACCGGCGCATATCGCTCACCGTCCCAGACCTCCACCTCGACCGACGCGGGCAGGGTGTGTGTCGCGTCGACGGTGAACGAGACCTCCACGCGGTCGACGGTGCGGGAACGGGCCCAGGTCACCGACACCCAGTCCTCGGGGCGGGCTCCGCTGAACGCGGGCAGCAGGGCCGTCGCCGACTTGTAGAAGGCGTTGGACCAGCCGGTGGCCGCGTCGCCGTCGAGCATCGCGGCGGGCAGGGTGTCGGGACGGCCCGAGTAACTGGCGTCCGCGAAGGGGTGGTTCGGGGCGCCCGGACCCGGGTCGGGCTCGAAGGCGGCGGCCGGAGTGGTCGCCTTGGAGCGCCCGTGGGTGGCGCGCAGGGAGACGGTCCCCGTGCGCAGCCCGTCCGAGCGTGCCGTCACCTTCACGGGCCCGGCCTTCGTGCCCGCTCGCACGATGGCAAGTGCCTTGCCGTGGAAGGCTGTTCGTGTGCTGGCCTGGTAGCGCTCGGCGCTCTCCTCGCGTCCGTTGTCGAGTCCGGCCAGCGAGCCGCCGTCGGTCGCGAACGCGATCAGGTTCTCGGCGTCGGGCACGACCACGCCTCGGGAGTCGACCACCTCGGCCGTCACGAAGGCGAGTGAACGCCCGTCCGCAGTCAGTGACTTGCGGTCCGCGGTGAGGCGTATCGCGTGCGGTGCCCCGGCCGTCCGCAGGACGTCGGTGGCGACCGTACGGCCGTCGCTGCGCGCCACCGCCTTCAGTTCGCCGGGCGCGTACGGCACACTCCAGCTGAGGTGGATCTTGCCCGCACTGCCGTTCGGGCTGGTGTAACTGCCGGGCCAGGGACCCCCGGTGACCGTCTTGTCGTCGCCGGTGGCCTCCGTGGTCTCCAGGTAGGGGCGGCCGTCGGTGGTCTTCTTGGTGTCGAAGCTCCTTGTGCCGAGCGAAGTTCCGTTGAGGAAGAGCTCCACGGTGTCGACGTTCGCGTACGCCCAGACCTCGACCGTGTCGCCCTCCTCGTGGTTCCAGCTCATGGGGAGCAGATGGACCATCGGCTCGCTGGTCCACTGGCTCTTGAAGAGGTGGTACGTGTCCTTGGGGAACCCGGCGGTGTCGACGGCGCCGAAGAAGGACGCCTTCACAGGGAACACGTCGTACGGCGTGGGTTCCCCGAGGTAGTCGATGCCCGACCACAGGAACTCGCCCACGAACCACTTGCGGTCACGGTCCTTCTTCAGCCCGTACTCGCCGCTCATCGTCCAGGAGGCGAGGTTGTTGTCGTACGAGGAGGTCGCGCGCTTGCCCGGGGTGTGGTTCTCGCCGGTGTTGAGGTGTTCGGGCTCCTGGTAGGTGCCGCGCGTGGACGTCTCCGACGAGGACTCCGACTCGAACAGGAACAGCTTCGGATAGCGGGCGTGCAGGGCGTCGACCGACTTGGCCGTGTTGTAGTTGAGGCCGAGTCCGTCGATCTTGGCGAGCATCAGATCGGCCGGGGAGCCGACGGTGGGCAGCGAGCGGTACTTGTCCGAGCCGATGACGATCGGGCGGCTGGTGTCGAGCCTCTTGACGCCGGCGATCAGCCGGTCGGCCATGGCGAGACCCGCCGTCGAGGTCGAGTCGGGGATCTCGTTGCCGATGGACCACATGATGACGGCGGGCGAGTTGCGGGCCGCGCCGACCATCTCGGCAATGTCCGTGTCGGCGTACTGGTCGAAGAACCGGCCGTAGTCGTAGGTGTTCTTGCCGCGCCGCCAGCAGTCGAAGGCCTCGACCATCATGACGATGCCGAGCCGCTCGCAGGCGGCGATGACCTGCGGCGAGGGCGGGTTGTGGGAGGTGCGCAGGGCGTTGACGCCCATGGTCTTCATGATGGTCAGCTGGCGTTCCACGGCGTCCGAGCCGACGGCGGCGCCGAGCGCGCCGAGGTCGTGATGGAGGTTGACGCCCCGGAGTTTGACGTAATCACCGTTCAGCGAGAGGCCGTTGTCGGGGTCGATGGTGGCCTGACGGATGCCGAAGGTCGTGCGGTAGGTGTCGACCGTTTCCCCGCCGACGCTCAGTTCTGTCACCAGGGTGTAGAGGTGCGGGGCGTCGAAGGACCACAACCGCGGGCGGGGCACGGTGAGTTCGTGGGGTTCCACCTGTGGGACCGCTCCCACCGTGACCGTGGAATCGGCGCGGGTCACAGTGCGCCCGTCGGGGCCGACGACTCTGGACCGGACGGTGACCCGGCTCTCGGTGCCGGACGCGTTGACGACGGTCGCCTGCGCGCGGACGACCGCCTGCGCGTCGCTCAGCTCCTCGGTCGTGACGTAGGTGCCCCAGCGCTCGACGTGCACCGGCTCCGTGACGACCAGGCGGGCTTCGCGGTAGATGCCACTGCCCGAGTACCAGCGGCTGCTGGGGAGTTGGTTCCTGACCTTCACCGCGATGACGTTGTCGGTGGTGCCGTCCGTGTGCAGCAGCTCGGTGAGGTCGAAGGCGAACCCCGTGTATCCGTAGGGGTGTCGGCCGACCTCCGTGCCGTTGCAGTACACGTACGAGTCCATGTAGACACCGTCGAACTCCACGGAGATCCGCTTGCCCGCGAGCGCCGGCGGCAGCGTGAAGGTGGTGCGGTACCAGCCGAGGCCGCCGGGAAGGAAGCCTGTTCCGCTGCTGGTGCCGTGTTCGGTGGTCGGGGTGAGTTCGATGCTCCAGTCGTGCGGTACGGCCACCTCACGCCACGCCGAGTCGTCGTAGCCGGGGTCCGCGGCCCCCTCGTACGCGCCGGTGGGGTCGGTGACACCGCCCGGGTCGACCAGCGCGAAGCGCCAGCCGTCGCGCAAGGCGACCGTGCGTCTGCCCGGGGTGTGCCCGGGGGACACGGCCCAGGCGTCGGCGGCGCCCACGAGCGCTCCGGCCGCCGGTAAGGCGATTCCTGCGATCAATACCGATCTTCGAGTGACCGTCATGGCGGCTCTCCCTCATCAGGGCCCATAAGTCATCACAACTGATCGTGAATAAACAGATTCTGACGGGGTGACACGTGCAGCCGTCAAGGGTCCGGCACTCACTTCCGTCCCGCGCGTCACGATCGGCCCGAAACCGGCGTGGCCGGACAGGCGGTGCGATCGACAGCCGGACGGGCGGTGCGATCGACAGAACGTGCCCCCGGTGCGGAGACCTGTGCCCCGAGTGCTGTGGCCGTCCACGCACTACGCTGGTACAGGAGTGACGCGCTTGTTCACTGTGAGTGTGCGCAATGGAGTGGCGACTATGAGCCCGGTCCACCCCTTCGACGAGGCCGCCACAGCACGGGCGGTCATCGACGAGAACGGCACCCTGGTCCACTGGAACGAGGGGGCCCGCCGTCTGCTGGGCCATGCCCCGCAGGACGTCGAGGGCAGGCCCGCCGCCGCTCTGCTGGCCGCGGGCGCGACCTTTCCGGCCGAGTCGCGAGTCCGTCGTGGTGAGCGCTGGTACGGCACCCTCGATCTGCGGCACCGCGACGGCTCCACCGTGTCCGTGTGGGTGCTGGCCCATCACCGGCCGCCGCGGCAGGACGAGCCCGGCGACTGGCTCGTGGTCACCCCGCTGGAGGCCAGCCCGCGCCGTCCACTAGACGACCCTCTGACGACCGCCGTGCTGGCGCAGGCTCCATGCCCCACCGCGGTATACGACGAACGCCTGCGGCTGTACGGGGTCAACCGCGCCATGGCCGACGTGGTCGGTCTGCCCGAGGACCGCATCCTGGGCCTCAGGCTCTCCGAGATCGGCGGCAAACCGGAGAGCGAGGAGCTGGAGGAGCACCTGCTCCAGGTCTTCGACTCCGGCACGGGTCGCGATGTGGAGACGTTCCTGCGCACCGGCGGCGAGAGCCGCGCGCACGCCTGGCTGGCGCGGATCGCGCCGCTGATCGACCCCGAGGGCCGGGTGCGGGGCGTATGCATGGCCGCACACGACTTCTCCGAGCAGCACAAGGCCCGCGAGCGCCTCCAGCTCGTCAATGAGGCGAGCGTCCGCATCGGCAGCACCCTCGACGTCACACGAACGGCCCAGGAACTCGCCGACGTCTGTGTGCCCGCGCTCGCCGACTTCGTCAGCGTCGATCTGCTGGATCCCCCGGAGCACGCGGGCGAGCACCGCCTCGAGCCCCCCACCGCTCCGATCACCCTGCGCCGCGCCGCCCAGCAGTCGGTGCACCCGGGCTCCCCCGAGGCGGTCCTGAAGCCCGGAGACGTCCAGGTCTACCCCGCCGTCTCACCGCACGCGGGTTCCCTGACCGCGGGGCGGACGATCGTGGCACCGGACGCCGCCGCCTCGTTGAAGCAGTGGCTGTCCGTGGACACGGCGCGCGCCGAGCGCGTCGAGCAGTTCGGCATCCACACCACGATGTCGGTGCCGATCCGGGCCCGCGGCCAGACCCTCGGGGTGGCCGTCCTCACCCGCTACCGGCGGCCCGACCCCTTCACCGCCGACGACGTGCTGCTCGTCGAGGAGGTCACCGCGAGGGCCGCGGTCTGCATCGACAACGCCCGCCGCTTCTCCCGCGAGCGCGAGACCGCGCTGGCCCTCCAGCGCAGTCTGCTCCCCCAGTCACTGGCCCGGACGGCCGCGGTGGACGCCGCCTCGCGCTACCTTCCCGCGGCACGGGCCGGGGTGGGCGGCGACTGGTTCGACGTGATCCCGCTGTCCGGGATGCGGGTCGCCATGGTCGTCGGCGACGTGGTCGGCCACGGCATCCAGGCCTCGGCGACCATGGGGCGGCTGCGCACCGCCGTCCGCACCCTCGCCGACATCGACCTGGCCCCGGACGAACTGCTCACCCATCTCGACGACCTCGTCGTACGGCTCTCCGCGGAGGCCGGAGCGGAGGGCACCACCGGCGAGGTCGGCGCCACCTGCCTGTACGCGGTGTACGACCCGGTCTCGCGGCGCTGCGCCCTGGCCCGGGCGGGCCACCCACCGCCCGTCATGCTCCCACCGGGCGGCCCGGCCCAGGAGATCGACCTCCCCGCCGGGCCGCCGCTCGGCCTGGGCGGACTGCCCTTCGAGTCCGTCGAACTCGCGCTCCCCGAGGGCACGGTGCTCGCGCTGTTCACCGACGGCCTGATCGAGAGCCGCGACCGGGACATCGACGCCGGCCATCGGCTGTTGTGCGAAGCGCTGGAAGCCTCCTCGGACTCCCTGGAGGCGGCATGCCACGCCATCCTCCGGTCGCTGCTTCCGGTGGGCGGCGCCCCGGACGACGTGGCCCTGCTGCTCGCCCGTACCCACGGGCTTCCCGCCTCTCAGGTGGCGACCTGGGACATTCCCGCCGACCCCGCCCTCGTCGCGGCGATCCGCAAGCAGGTCGTCGCTCAGCTGGACGACTGGAGCCTGAGCGAGGCGACGTTCACGACCGAACTCGTGGTGAGCGAACTGGTCACCAACGCCATCCGGTACGGCGAACCACCGATCCGGCTGCGCCTCATCCACGACGCCACCACCCTGATCTGCGAGGTCTCCGACAGCAGCCACACCGCACCGCATCTGCGCCGGGCCAAGATCTTCGACGAGGGCGGCCGAGGACTGCTGCTCGTCGCCCAGTTGACGCAACGCTGGGGCAGCCGCCACACGGCCGACGGGAAGACCATCTGGGCGGAGATGACGCTGGTCGAGGACTGACGAAGTCGGGGATTGTCCGCTGACGGCCTCCTGCCTCGGAGGAAGTCCCCGGTCGTACGGTCGTCCACGGGCCTGATTTGATGAACGGGCACCACGACCGTGTCCCGGAGGACCGAACCCTGAACGCCCCGCTCGCCGAAACCCTCTCCGTCGCCCTGCTCGTCGTGGTGCTCGGCTGCGCCGTGATCCGCCCCTTCGACTGGCCCGAGGCGGTCGTGGCGGTTCCCGCGGCCGCCCTGGTCATCGTCACCGGCGCGATCTCCTGGGACCACGTGGTCGCGGAGGCCGCGCATCTGGGACCGGTGATCGGCTTCCTGGCGGCAGTGCTGGTGCTGGCCCGGTTCTGCGACGACGAAGGGCTCTTCCGGGCCTGTGGAGCGTGGATGGCGCGCTGGGCGGCGGACCGCCCCGGCCGTCTGCTGACCGCGGTCTTCGGGCTCGCCTCGGCGATCACCGCGGTGCTCAGCCTGGACGCCACCATCGTGCTGCTCACGCCCGTCGTGTTCGCCACCGCGGCGCGGATGGGCGCCCGCCCCAAGCCCCACGTGTACGCCTGCACCCACCTCTCCAACACCGCCTCGCTGCTCCTGCCGGTCTCCAACCTCACCAATCTGCTCGCGTTCAGCGCCAGCGGTCTGAGCTTCACCCGCTTCGCCGCGCTGATGGTCCTCCCCTGGCTGGTCGCGATCGGCGCCGAGTACGTGGTCTTCCGGCGCTTCTTCGCCCGCGACCTGGGCGCGGCGGCCCTGCCGACGCCGGACGTCGACGAGCCGCCCGCCATGCCGCTCTTCGCGCTGGTCACCGTGGGCTGCACGCTTGCGGGGTTCGTCGTCGCCTCCGCGTTCGGCATCGATCCGGCGTGGTCGGCCGCGGCCGGGGCGCTCGTACTCGCCACCCGCGCCCTCGTCCGCAGGAGGGCCACCCCGCTCACCGTGGTGCGCGCCGGCGCGCCGGCCTTCCTGGCGTTCGTGCTCGCGCTGGGCATCGTCGTACGGGCGGTGGTCGACAACGGTCTCGCCGACGCCCTCGGGCGGCTGCTCCCGGACGGCAGCGGCCTGCTCGCGCTGCTCGGCATCGCGGCGCTCGCTGCCGTGCTGGCCAACCTGATCAACAACCTGCCCGCGGTCCTCGTACTGATTCCGCTGGCCGCCGGATCCGGCTCCGGCGCGGTCCTTGCCGTCCTGCTCGGGGTCAACATCGGCCCCAATCTGACCTACGCGGGCTCCCTGGCGACCCTGCTGTGGCGGCGTATCGTGCACCAACACGAACACGGTGTCGACCTCAAGGAGTTCACCCGGCTGGGCCTGATCGCCGTGCCGGCCGCACTGATCCCGGCCGTACTGGCCCTGTGGCTCTCACTCCAAGTCATCGGAGGCTGAAACACATGCGGGTGATCGTCTGGCTCGTCGAGGGAACCTGGCCCGCGTGCGTGGACGCCGTACACCGTCACGCGCCCCACGCGACGGATGTGGTCCTGCTGTACGTCGACGAGCCCGGCGTCCCCGGCCTTGCACACGGCGCCTTCGCCGGACTGCTCGGCCGCGCCCACTCCGAGCACGACCCCGGCGACCGCCTCGAGGACCTCGGCACCTCCTCGGCGCAGCGGCTCCTCGACGCGGCGGCCGAGCGGCTGGCCCGCCCCTGCACGCGGCTCGAGCGCACCGGGCGCGCCGAGCGGGAGGTGGTCGCCGCCGCCGAGGGCGCCGACCTGCTCGTGCTGGCCCGGGACGGCGACCGCTCCCGCCTCGGCCCGCACAGCCTGGGACCGGCGGGCCGTTTCGTCGTCGACCACGTCCCCTGCCCTGTGCTGCTGGTCTGGCCGGAAACGGCACCGGACGTCACGACCCTGCCTGGCGTCGCGCCCTAAGGCTTCCGGCAGACCTCGTCGCAAGGCAGGGCGACCCGGCGTAGGGCATCTTTGACACAGGTGAGAAGGGACGGCCGGATGACAGTCACGGACATGAGCGCGCTGCACGACCGGTTCGAGAGCGACGGCTTCGCGGTGGTGCCCGGGTTGTTCACCGGCGCCGAAATCGAGGCGCTGTGCGCGGAGTTCACGGCGCTGCACGCCGCGCGCCCGGTGCCGGGACACTTCGAACCCCGTGCCACCGAGGCCGACGGTACGGCCGATCCGCTGCACGCCTATCCCCGGGTCCTGCACCCGCACCGCATCAACGCGCTCTCCCTGCGCCGCCTGCTCGACCCGCGCCTGCGGGACATCATGGAAACGCTGCTGGGCGAGGAAGTCCTCGCCGCGCAGAGCATGTTCTACTTCAAGCCGCCCGGTGCCCGCGGTCAGGCGCTGCACCAGGACAACTTCTATCTGCGGGTCGAGCCCGGCACCTGTGTGGCCGCCTGGATCGCCTGCGATGTGATCGACCGCGAGAACGGCGGCCTGGAGGTCGTACCGGGCACGCACCGCATGGACCTGTTCTGCCCGGAGGAGGCGGACGCGGAACTGTCCTTCGTACGCGACTATGTGCCCCCGCCGCCCGGTCTTGCCTCCGTCCCCGTCGACATGGCGCCGGGTGACGTGCTGTTCTTCAACGGCAGCCTGGTGCACGGCTCCGGGCCCAACCGCAGCACCGTCCGCTTCCGCCGTTCGTTCATCGGCCACTATGTCGGCCGCTCCACCGAGCGGATCGGCGGTTTCTACCGGACGCTGACGATGAGCGGGGCACCCGTCGCCCTGCCCGAGAGCGAGGGCGCGGGACCCTGCGGTACGGAGTTCGCCGCGCCGGCTCCCCACTGACGCGACCGGCGTCCCCGCTCGACAGCGGTCCACCTTGACGTGGGCGGTGCCCGCACGCTTGGATCTTTTCGTGCCGTGCTGAGACCCGGCACGCAGAGGTACGCCCAGCCGGTAGCGGACATGGTTCAAGTCCGGCCCAAGTCGCCAGGATCGCGGGAGCGTCCGAGGCGGGGCCGTACTCGCGATTGCTGGAGCGGACATGTCCGTCAAGCGTGTTGCCCGCGTCGGTGGTCTGGGGACGGTCGCTGTCCTGGCTGCCCTGTCGATGCTCGTGGGCTGCGGTTCCGACGAAGGCGAGGGCGCGGATGCCGCGCCGCGACCGTCGGGGACGACTTCGACCCCGAGGCCGACAACTCCCACCCCGACCCCGACCGTCTCCTCGACCGGGTCGGCCACCTCGACAGCCATCGAACTCCCGCCGCTGCACGCGGGGTTCGACTACCAGATCGGCGGCGCCTATCCCCCGCCGTCCGGTGTACAGATCGTCAGCCGCGACCGCTCCGAGTCCCCGGCGCCCGGCCTCTACAACATCTGCTACGTCAACGCTTTCCAGGTCCAGCCGGGCGAGGAGAAGCAGTGGCCCGCCGACCTGCTGCTGCGCGACGCGCAGGGCGAGCTCGTCGTCGACGGCGACTGGGACGAGGTGCTGCTCGACATCCGCACACCGGCCAAGCGCAAGCGCGTTGCCGCGCGGGTCGACCAGTGGATCGACGGCTGCGCCGACAAGGGCTTCGACGCGGTCGAGCCGGACAACTACGACAGCTACACCCGCTCCCAAGACCTGCTGACCGCTGACGACGCCACCGCGTTCATCACCCTGCTCTCGGCCCACGCGCATACGCGCGATCTCGCCATCGCACAGAAGAACACTGTGGAGTTGGCGGGACTCAGGGCCAAGACCGGGCTCGACTTCGCGGTGGCGGAAGAGTGTGGCGAGTACGACGAGTGCGGGGCGTACGCGAAGGCCTTCGACGACCGGGTGGTCGTGATCGAGTACACCGACAGCGGTCTGCGCAAGGCCCGTTCGGGGTTCGGTGACCGGCTGAGCATCGTGCGCCGGGATGTGATGGTGTCGACGCCCGGAGACGAGGAGTACGTCCGCAAGACCCGCTGACGCCCGGTACCGCCTCGCTCCGCTCCAACGGCACGCCATGCGCGACCCGGAAGGTCATGTGACGGTGCATACTCGGCATCCCGGTCGTGGCTCCTGCTGGATGACCACGACCGGTCGGCGGGCCGACTGGCGCGCAAAGAAAGCCGCCCTCGATGAGTGGGCGCGTACGGAGCGGACGTACCAACAGGCATGCTGACATTCCCCATGGGCAGGCAGGAGGAACACCTGTCGGAGAACAGCGGGAGGCCGCCGAGACGTTTCCACGTGCCCCGGCGGTGGCTGTTCGTGCTCGCTGCGGTCGCACTGCTGGCCCAGATGGCGTTCGCGATGGTCACGACGGCCGTGCGGCAGACGCCGACCATCGACGAACCCGTGTACGTGGGCACGGCGGTGGTCTACGTCCAGCAGCACAGCCTGCGTTACAACCCGGAACATCCGCCGCTGGGCAAACTGATCATCGGTAGCGGGCTGGTGTTCGCCCACCCGCACCTGGACGCCGACTTCAAGGGTGATCAGACGGCCCTGGGAAAGCGTCTGCTGTACGAGTCGGGCAACGACCCCTGGCGGCTGATGCTGTGGGCACGACTGCCGGTGATCGCGCTGACGCTGCTGTTCGGTCTGGTCGTCCTGTCGTTCGCCCGTGAACTCGTGGGCCGTGCGGGCGGGTTGGTGGCACTCGCCCTGTACGCCCTCTCGCCCGACATCATCACGCACGGTTCGCTCGCCACCCTCGACGTGCCGGCCTGCGGATTTCTCCTGACGTCGGTGTGGCTGCTGTGGCGGGCGCGTCGGCGTCCACTGCTGTATCTCCCGCTCGCCGGGGCGGCGCTCGGCGCGGCGATCGCCACGAAGATGAGCGTGCTGGCCGCCGTTCCGTTGCTGCTGCTCCTGGCTGTCGTGTCCGTCTGGCGGGTGCCTGACCTCGGCACGGCCGCGAAGGTGCGTCGAGGCGTGGCTGCGGCGTCCGGTGTGGCCCTTGTGGCCCTGGCCGTGGTGTGGGCCACGTACCTCGTCGTCGATCCGCAGCTGCGCTGGACGGCTCCCGGGGACCTGCCGGTCATCCGTGGAACGCGTGGGCTCCTCGTCGACTGGCTGCCCTTCCCGCAGCCGTTCCGGGACGGCATGCGCATCCAGTTCAACTACGAGTACCAGGAGTGGGGCGGCTTCCTGTTCGGCCGTCACTATCACGGTGCGCTCTGGTACTACTTGCCGACCGCGCTGCTGGTGAAGACTCCGCTCGGCATGCTGGTGCTCTGGTCGGCCGGTGCGGTGGCGATGTTCGCCGTTCGCCGGCTGCGGCCCGCGGCCCCGTACGTGCTGATCCCGCCGGCGCTGCTGCTGGCCGTGGCGATGGGCGGCTCCCGCGACCTCGGCGTCCGCTACGCCCTCTTCGTTCCGATGTTCCTCGCGGTGGCGGTGGCAGCGGTCGTCGCGGTCCGGCAGCGCTGGGCCTACGTCGTCACGGCGGCCCTGGTCCTGTTCGTGGCCGTCAGCTCGCTGCGCACGTACCCGTACTACCTGCCCTACTCGAACGAGGCGTTCGGCGGACCGTCGAAGACCCATCTGCGGCTGCACGACTCGAACGTGGACTGGGGCCAGGACCTGGGCCGGCTGGCCGACCGTCTGGACGAGCGTTACCCGCACGAGCAGGTCTGGCTCGTCTACAAGGGCGCGGGGGTGCCCTCGTACTACGGCATCGAGGCGGCCGACCCGCGCGAGGTGCCGCCGGACGACGTGCACGGTCTGCTCGTCGTGTCGGACTCCTCAATCGCCACGGCCGAGGGACGGCTGGCCGCGCTGCTCGAGGGCAGCACACCGGTCGACGAGGTCGGTCACTCCATCACGATCTTCCGCAGGCCGTAGGACAGGGACCGAAGCCCCGGACACCCGTGAGGTTCCTGCCCTCAGGTGACGGTCCGGCGTGGGAGCCTCACGGCGGTCGGCCGGTCGCGCATCGTCAACTGCGCATGACCGGCACCGGGCCGGTCGCGGCCGTGCAGGAGGAACCGGTGCTCACACGCTCCACGCCTCGTAGGACGTCCAGGACACTCGGCGTGGTGGCGGTGCTGGCCGCCGCCTTCGGGTGGGCCGCCTGGGGGCCGCCGCCCGCGGAAGCCGTGCTCAGGTCCGAGGCTCCCTCGGCGACCGCCCCGGCACCTGTCCCGGCGCCCACTCCGGCAACGCTCTGCGCGCACGCGGGGACCCTCAAGGGCGAGGGCGGGCAGCGCGCGTCGGTCAGTCTGTGCGTGGGCACCGGCGGTCCGAACATGTCCGTGTCGGCTCCGGCCCATTGCGGGCGGCGCGGGTCCGTGCGGTACGCCTGCCTCACCTCGGGCACCTGGACCGTACGGCGGGACGGGCAGACCGTGGGGACGGGCCCGCTCCCCAGCGGCAAGGAGTACCCCGGCCCCGGCACCTACGAGGTCAGCGGCAGCGTGCACGTGACCTCGTCGCCCGCCGGTGTCGATCTGCGCGGAGAGGTCCACGCCACGCTGATCCTGACCGAGCCGAAGGCGCCGCCCACGCACCGCATCGAGGTCGACCGGAGCGTGCTGCGCCCGAACACCGTGGCCACCCTGACGTACACGGTCGCGCGCGACAGCGACCGCGGGGACGGCAGCGCACGACTCGGAATCATCGCCGAGGAGTCGTCCGGCGTGGAGCTGACCACGTCCGACGCCCGTTGCGTGAATCCGCTGACCGGCAGCTACCCGTCGACGACGAGAAGCGGCCACGCGCTGGACTGCGCGCTCACCGATCTCCAGCCGGGCAGGCCCTCCACCGTCGTCGTCCGTGTGTCGGTGAAGGACACCTGCTCCACCGTCGTCTCCAAAGCGGGTTACTGGATGCCGCAGGGCCAGGCCGTGTTCACCGGGGGCATGCTCGTCGGCCCCACCGTCACCTGCCAGGAGTAAGCAGGTCAAGGACCCGCTCCCAGCGGAACTCCGGGCGCCCGCCGTCCTGTTGAGGCTCTCCGGAGTACGGCTCCCCGAACCGGACCCCCATCCCGCCCAGCCGGTCGACACTCGCCCGGTAGGCGGGGTGGGCCGCCAACGCCTCGCTCACACAGGGCAGTACGGCGATCGGGACACCAAGTCCGTAACGCTTCGCAGAGAGTTCCGAGTGCGAGGGTGTCGGAGATTCCGGCAGCCCACTTGTTGACGGTGTTGAAGGTGGCGGGTGCCACGGCCACCGCGTCGGGGGCCGGGAAGGGGCGCGGGTCGCCGGGAGACCGCCAGGCGGACCGGATCGGGCGGCCGGTCTGTTCTTCGAGGGCCGTCGCGTCGATGAAGCCGAGGCCCTGCGGGGTCGCGATGACGCCGACCTCCCAGTCCCGCTCCTGTGCCGCGGTGATCAGTTCAGGGACCCCCACCGCGATACCGGCCGCGCAGACGACGACGTAGAGGAAGGGTTTTCCGGCGTGTTCGCTCACCTGGGAAACCCTAGTGAAGCGGGAAGGTGTCCCCACGTTCGGCCTCGGGGCGCGGGCCTAGGATCCGGCGTTCCTTCTCCTCGATCCGTACGTCGTTGATGCTCGCCTCGCGCCGGGTCATCAGGCCGTGCTCGTCGAACTCCCACAGCTCATTGCCGTAACTGCGCCACCACTGGCCTTCGGCGTCGCGGCACTCGTACTGGAACCGGACGGCGATTCGGTTGCCGTCGAAGGCCCAGAGGTCCTTGCGCAGGGCGTACTCCAGCTCGTGCGCCCACTTGGCCGTCAGGAGTTCGACGATCTCGGCGCGGCCCGTCACGAAGGTGTCGCGGTTGCGCCAGACGGAGTCCTCGGAGTAGGCGAGCGAGACCTTGTGGGGATCGCGGGTGTTCCAGGCGTCCTCGGCGGCCTGGACCTTCTGGGCGGCGGTCTCACGGGTGAACGGCGGGAGGGGCGGGCGGTCGGCCATGGAGTCTCCTCGGACAGCGGGAGAACCATCGTTCTCCTCGATGGCTGCTAACGTAGAGAACGATCGTTCTCCCGTCAAGGAATGGCCCGTACATGGACAGCACAGCCGCCCGCGGCCAGGCACCGGACCCCTCCCGCGAACAGGCGCTGAACCTCGCCCGCGAGCAGGCGCTGGACGCCGCCGAGGAGTTGTTCTACGGCCGCGGCATCCAGACCGTCGGCATGGATGACATCCGCGGCGCTTCGGGGGTCTCCCTCAAGCGCCTCTACCAACTGTTCCCCGCCAAGGAGCAGCTGGTGGAGGCGTACTTGGAGCGGCGTGACATCCGCTGGCGGCAGCGGCTGGCGGAGCACGTCGACCGGCAGCGGGAGCCCGAGCGGCGCGTCCTCGCGGTGTTCGACTGGCTGGGGCTGTGGTTCGCGGAGCCCGGCTTCCGCGGGTGCGCCTGGATCAACTCCTACGGTGAACTCGGCGCCACCTCGCCGCGCGTCACCGCCCAAGTCCACGCCCACAAACAAGCGTTCAAGAGCTACCTGGGCGGCCTGGTGACCGACGCGGGACTCCCCGCCGCACTCACCGGCCAGCTGTACCTGCTCGCCGAGGGAGCCATGGTCACCGCGGGCATCACGGGGAGCGCGGATCCGGCCGGGCAGGCGAGTGCGGCGGCGCGGCTGCTGGTGGAGGCGCAGCACCGGGAGAACTAGGGCTCGTGGTCAGGCGCCGGACACCGTGATCGCGCCGACCGGGCAGGCCCGGGCCGCCTCTCGCAGCATCGGGTCGCCCGCGCCGGCCTCGCGGCCCGGCAGGAGCTCGCTGAAACCGTCGTCGTCCTGCGTGAAAACGCTCGGGGCGGCGAGTGCGCACTGCCCGGCGCCGATGCAGGCGTCCTTGTCGATGGAGATGTCGTTGCTCATGACCGCAGCTTCTTACCAGGTGGCGGGGTGTGCCAGCCGGGAGCGCCGGTGGGCGGCGCGGCCGGAAGGCGGGCCTGAGCGATGAGCGCCTGTGGGCGGTGGCCGCCTGGCGTGAGGCGCCGTACTACTCGGACGCGGAGCGGGCGGCGCCGGCGCTCGCCGAGGAGATGACCCGGCTCGGCGACCGTTCGGGCGATGCGGTGTCCGACGAGCTGTGGGACGAGGTCGCCGACCACTACGACGCGCAGCAGCTCGCCGCGCTCATCCTGTGGATCGCGACGACGAACCTCTTCAACCGGCCCAACGCGACGATCAAGGAGCCGGCGGGTGCCACCTGGGGATGACCGGCCCGGCGTCGGCCCCGGGCGGCGATTACCCGCCATCCAGCGGTGGGGATGACTTGCGCCGGTGCGGTTGTTGAACTGTGCTGAGACAGAACCCGCACGACGCGACGATGGGACGGAAGTCATGCCTCTTGAGGGCGAGTACGAACCCAGCCCGACGAAATGGGTACGCGACCAGGTGGAGCTGTACGAGAGTTCCGGTGGCACCAAGGGGACGACACTGATGGAAACGGGGCTGCCCGTCATCATTCTCACCACCCTCGGCGCCAAGAGCGGCAAGATCCGCAAGACCCCGCTGATGCGCGTCGAGCACGAGGGACGCTACGCGGCGGTCGCCTCACTGGGCGGTGCCCCCAAGCACCCGGTCTGGTACCACAACGTCAAGTCCGATCCCCGCCTGGAGCTGCAGGACGGCGCCGCGCGCCGGGAGTTCACGGCCCGTGAGGTCACCGGCGAGGAGAAGGCCCTGTGGTGGGAGCGCGCGGTCGCGGCGTATCCCCCGTACGCCGACTACCAGAAGAAGACCGAGCGGGAGATCCCGGTCTTCGTGCTGGAGCCGACCGACTGACCGTAGGGGTCGGGCGATAATTCGCGGGATTCAGTACGCATGACCCCGCGTCCACCGGGCACCCGACGCTCAGGCCCCGCCGCGTCCCCCCGTCGCGGCGGGGTTTCCCCTGCCAGGGCCCCCGCGCCGCGGGGGCGCCCCTGCCCCTTCCCTGCTGTCAGTCCTGCTTCGGCGCGGTCGCCGCCGCGTAGCGCAACGTGAAGGAGTGGCCGGCCGGGTCCGAGTAACCCCGTTCCTCGAAAGGCCCGGACGGGTCCTTCGTTTCGAGGGCGCGCCCGCCGAGGCCGATGATCCTGCGCTCCGCCTCGTCGAGGTCCTCCACGTGGAAGTCCAGGTGCACCTGGAAGGAGTTCTCGGGACGCGGCCAGCTCGGCGGCGTCGCCGACACATCCCGGCGGAACGCCATCCGGATGCCGTCGGTGCCCCTGATCTCCACACGGTTCGCGTTCGTGTCGGTCTCCTCGGCTTCCAGCAGCTCTTTGTAGAAGGCGGCGAGCTTCTCGGGCTCGGCGCAGTCCAGCACCACAACGCCTGCCGTGACCAGTGTCATGCTTCCTCCGTACGGATTCCCGGGCGCCGACGGCTCCTCGGCCACCTGCTGCCACGCCTCCCCGGGTACCCCGTCCGGCGAATTCAGTCGGCCACGAGCCATTCGCCGTCCCGCATGAGATCGCGTCCGGCGATCTCGTTGGCCTCGCGCCAGGCCTGTACGCGCTGCGGCGTGACGCTGAAGTAGAGGTAGGCAGTGGTGAGTTGGCGCGGGTCGAAACCGGTCTTGAAGGCGAAGGCGTCGCCGACCCCGTCCGCCAGCTCGACGGGTTCCAGCGACCGCACCGTGCCCTCGATCATGACCACGTCGCGGGTCGGGCCGATGCCCAGACGCACCTTGCCGGTCGCCCGCAGGTTGCGTCCCGTCGGACTTTCAGCGGGCGTGGCCAGCAGCAAGGTCTCGCCGTCCCAGAGGAAGGACAGGGGGACCAAGTACGGCGTTCCCCCGTCGCCGTCGGCCGTGGCCACCCAGGTGTCCTCGTCGTGCTCCAGCCGGTTGAGCGTGTCCTGCTTGCGTTGCTTCGGGGTGCGGGCGGGCGGGTTCGTCATCGAGCAGCCTCCTGGTGGACGTCGTACATGATTGACGGCTGAGCGGCCCTCATTGTGACGGGCGGGCATCCCCCGCCGCGGTGATCTCTCCCAGTCGGGCCGCCGCCGCGGTCAGCAGCATGTCGAGCGCCACCGGGTAGGCGCTGCGCCGCATGTCGGCGACCAGATGGCGGGCCGTGGCGGCGATGTGCGGGTGTGTGTCGGCGGGCAGCCGTGCGTACGTCGCCCGCCACACGCCGGCCTCCGCCTCGCGCGCGGCCCGCGGGAGGGCCACGCTCGCCGCGTCGAGGGCCGCGAAGGCCAGGGCCTGGTCGACGAAGGCGTGGTAGATCCGGACGGCCTCGGGGTCGGGGAAGCCCGCGCCGCGCAGGACGCCGATGATCGTCTCGACGGCCTGGATCTCGTGGATCCGGCCCGTGACGCGGTAGGAGCTCAGCACGGCGGCCTGGGGATGCGCCAGGGACCCCGAGTGCACCCGCATGCCGAGGTCGCGGAGGTCGGCGCGCCAGTCGCCGGTGGGGTGCCAGGTGCGCAGCGTACGGCCGATGAGCTCGTCGGCGATGGCGAGGAGCAGGTCGTCGGTGTCGTGGAAGTACCGGTACAGGGCACTGGGGTCGGCGCCCAGGGCGAGGCCGAGCCGGCGGACCGTGAGGGCGTCGGCGCCATGCTCCTTGAGCAGCCTCAGCGCCGTCTCGACGATCAGCTCCTCGGAGAGCACGACACCCGTCTTGGTGGGGCGCCGGCGCCTTCGGGCGGCGGGCGGGACGACTCGGTCGTTCATGGTCTCTCCCTGGGTGCTTGCGGGGCACCTTATGTCAACGGCGTTGACCTGTTAAGGCCCCGGGCAGTTTCATTTCCGGTCACCGGGCCGGTATCGGGCCCGCCTCCTGGTGCGATCGGAGCAGGTCATGACGGAGAAGCCGTACGGTGTGGACCCCCCGACCCTGCGCAAGTCCCTCGGCGTCGTGGACGGCGTCGCCATCGCCGCGTCCAGCACGGCGGCGACCACGAGCATCGGCATCGGTCTCGGGGTGACCGCCGGGGTCGTCGGGCTGCATCTGCCCGCCATCATGCTGCTGGCGTTCCTGCCCATCCTCGGGATCGCGGGCGCCTACACCCGGCTGAACCGCGTCGAGCCGAACGCGGGCAACGGCTATGTGTGGGTGGGCCGTTCGCTCAATCCCTGGCTCGGTTTCCTGGTCGGCTGGGTGAGCATCGTGGCCACGGTGGCGTTCCTCGCGTACACCACGGCCGTGACCGGCTCGGCGATGCTCCAACTGGCCGGGCAGGCAGGCGTGCATGAGGTGGCGGGGCTCGCGCTCGACCCGGGCTCCACGGCCCAGACCACCGCGGTGGGCATCGGGGTCCTCGTCGCGGTCACGTTCACCGCGGTCACCGGGATCAGGACCGCCACGCGGCTGCAGAGCGGGCTGCTCGTCTTCGAGTACGTCGTCCTCCTCGGCTTCTGCGGATACGGCATCGTCACCGGACCGCACCCCTTCAGCCTGAGCTGGTTCGACCCGTTCGCGATCCCCTCGGCGACGGCCCTGGCGCAGGGACTGCTGCTGTCGGTGTTCTGTTACTGGGGCTTCGAGGCGGCGTTCACGGTGAACGAGGAGGTGCGCGATCCCCGGGACGCGTCACGCGCCGGGATCATCACGCTGGTGACCATGCTGGGGCTGTTCATGCTCGGCTCGCTCGCCTTCCAACGCGTGCTGTCGGAAGAGGAGTTGGCGGGGCACGGCGCCGAGGGGCTGGCGTTCTTCGGCGAGCGGCTCGCCTCGCAGCCGCTGGCCGCGCTGCCGCTGGTGGCCCTGATGTTCTCAGCCGTCGCCTCGCTCCAGGCCGGGGTGATCCCCACGGCCCGCGGGATGTTCGCGATGAGCCGGGACCGTACGCTCGGGCCCGTGTGGTCCAAGGTGAGCTCCCGGTACGGGACTCCGGCGGCCGGGACACTGCTGATCGGTGCGCTGGCGACGGGCGTGGCCGCGCTCGCGCTGGTGATACCCCGGCTCGCCGACATGATCATGGCGACGGTCAACGCGGTCGGGATCGTCGTCGCCCTCTCGTACGCGCTCACCGCTCTCGCGGCCGCCGTGCGCTTCCGCGGGCTGCTGCGCGAGGACTGGCGGCAAGGGATCCGGGCGGTGGTGCTGCCCTCTCTCAGTGCCGCGGCGCTGCTCGGGCTCGGCGGCTACCTCGCCCACTCCTTCTACACCTCCACCGACCACCTCGAAGTCAGCGCGGACAACGGCTGGTTCCTGCTGCTCGCCCCCACGGTGATGATCGCCTCCGGTTTCGTGGCCGCCGCGTGGGCGAAGTGGGTGCGCAAGTCCCCGTACTTCCGCACCGGCCGGGGCACCGACGCCGACGCGCCCCAACTGCTGGCGACCACCTCACGCTGACCAGGACACACCGCACCCGCTCACCCAAGGAAACGGAACATGCACGCTGACCTCCTCTTCACCGGTGGCCCCGTCCTCACCCCCGACGGGCCGGCCACGACTTCCGTCGCCGTCACCGGCGACCGGATCACCGCCGTCGGACACGCCGAGGCGCACGAGCTGATCGGCCCGAGGACCGAAGTGGTCGACCTCGCCGGACGGCTGCTCCTGCCCGGGTTCCAGGACGCGCACATCCACCCGGTCCCGGCGGGCCTGGAGCTCTCCCAGTGCGACCTGACCGGGGCGAAGACGGCCAAGGACACCCTCGCCGCCGTCCGCGCGTACGCCGACGCGCATCCCGGGCGGGAGTGGATCACGGGCGGCGGCTGGTCCATGGAGGCCTTCGAGGGCGGTACGCCGACGAAGGAGCTGCTGGACACGGTCGTACCGGACCGGCCGGTGTATCTGCCCAACCGCGACCACCATGGCGCCTGGGTGAACAGCCGCGCGCTGGAACTCGCCGGTGTCACCCGGGAGACGCCCGATCCGGCCGACGGCCGTTTCGAGCGGGACGCGTCGGGCGAGCCCACCGGGATGCTTCAGGAGGGGGCCATGCAGTACGTCGGCCGGCTCACGCCCCCGGCCACCGCGGCGGACCGGCTGGCCGCCCTGCTGTACGCCCAGCGGCATCTGCACGCGCTCGGCATCACGGCCTGGCAGGACGCGCTGGTCGGCGACTTCCTCGGGATGGACGATCCGTCCGAGGCCTATCTGACGGCGGCCCGCGAGGGTTCGCTGACCGCGCGGGTCGTCGGCGCGCTGTGGTGGGACCGTGAGCGCGGGGCGGAGCAGATTCCCGAACTCGTCGAGAAACGAGCGGCGTTGAGCCACGGGCGGTTCCGCGCCACCAGCGTCAAGCTCATGCTGGACGGGGTCGCCGAGACCGGCACGGCCGCGCTGCTCGACCCCTATCTCGACAAGTGCGGCTGCGCCACGGCCAATCGGGGCACCAGCTTCATCGACCGGGGGCAACTTCCCGCGTATGTGAGCGAGTTGGACGCGCTCGGCTTCCAGTGCCATTTCCACGCGCTGGGCGACCGGGCCGTACGCGACGCCCTGGACGCCGTGGAGGCGGCGCGGAAGGCGAACGGGTCGAGCGACACGCGTCCCCACCTGGCCCATCTCCAGGTCGTGCACCCCGACGACGTACCCCGTTTCGCCCGCCTCGGCGCCACGGCCAACATCCAGCCGCTGTGGGCCGCGCACGAGCCGCAGATGGACGAGCTGACCATCCCCTTCCTCGGGCCCGAACGAGCCGCCTGGCAGTACCCGTTCGGGGCGCTCCTGCGGTCCGGGGCGAGGCTCGCGGCGGGCAGCGACTGGCCGGTCAGCAGCCCCGACCCGCTCCAGGGCATCCATGTCGCCGTGAACCGCGTAGCCCCGGAGGAGCAGGGCCCGGTGTTCCTGCCCGCCGAGCGCATCGGTCTCACGGCCGCGCTGACGGCGTACACCGCGGGATCGGCGTACGCGAACCACCTCGACGGGACCGGGAGCGTACGGGTGGGAGCGCTGGCGGATCTGGCCGTCCTCGACCGCGATCCGTTCGCCGGGCCGCCGGAGGCGATCGCGGAGACGAAGGTCGCGCTGACCTACGTGGGAGGCGAGCGCGTGTACGCGGCACCCGACGCGTGACACCCGACTCCACCGACTCCACCTGTGAGGGGGCGAGTTGATCGCAACCACACCTGCATCACGCGTTGCGGAGGTCACACCATAGATCGTTTAGGCTCTGGGCAGTCTCGAAGCGGACTTGAGTCGTCAACTTTCGGCTCATCGAAGGCAGTTCGAGTCAGCGGGCCGACAACTCCGATCGCCCGCACGCAGGGGCGGGGGCCTGTGAATGTCTCAAGAGAGGACGCGAATGTCGCAGGACGTCAGGTTTGACCTCCCGTTCAAGACCCCCGTCAGTGAGCATCTTGAATACGCCCGGGAGCGCCACCTGCGGTGGGTGTGGGACATGGGCCTGGTGCGCAGCCAGGCCGGTTTCGAGGAGTATCAGTCCTGGGACCTCCCCCAAGCGGCCGCGCGCACCTACCCCCACGCCTCGGCCGACGACATGGTCGTCCTGATGAACTGGTTCTCCCTGGCCTTCCTCTTCGACGACCAGTTCGACACCGGCAAACCCGACCGCGCGGACCGGATAGCCGAGGTCGCGCGGGAGTTGATAACCACTCCGCTGCGGCCCGCCGGGACCCCGCCGCGGGTGGAGTGCCCGATCACCGTCGCCTGGGCGGAGGTCTGGGCCCACCTCTCGGACGGCATGTCACTGACCTGGCGCACGCGGTTCGCGGCCTCCTGGGGGAGGTTCCTGGTGGCGCACACCGAGGAGGTCGACCTGGCGGCCCGGGGCCTGGCGGGCACGCTCGGCATCGAGGAGTACGCCGAGTTCCGGCGCCGCACGGTGGGCATCCACCACAGCATCGACGCGGGTGAACGCAGTCGGGGCTTCGAGGTACCGGCACAGGTGCAGGCGCATCCCCTCATGGTCCGGATGCGGGATCTGGCCGCCGACACCATCGGGTTCATGAACGACATCCACTCCTTCGAGCGGGAGAAACGCCGAGGGGACGGCCACAACCTGATCGCCGTACTGCACCGGGAGCGCGGCTGCACCTGGGAGGAGGCCGCCGCGGAGGCGTACCGGATGACCACGGAGTGCCTCGACGAGTACCTCGAACTCGAGGGCCAGGTACCGCGCATGTGTGAGGAACTCGGTCTCACGGCCGAACAGCGGGTCCAGGTGCGGATGGGCGTGGAGGCGATCCAGCACTGGATCAACGGCAACTACGAATGGGCGCTGACCTCGGGGCGTTACGCCGCGGCCAAGGAAGGCCCGGCCGCCACGGCCGAGTTGGCGGGCAAGGGATCGCTGGACGATCTGCTGGCGGTGTGACGCGGCGGTTCACGCCGTGAACGGCTTCTGCCCGGCCGGATGCACCGGCCGGGCAGAAGTGGTCACGAACGGTCAGACCCCGGCGGTCTGCGCCGTGAACTCGACGGGGAGCGAGTCGAGACGCGCTTCCCACGTCGAGGCGGTCGAGGTGAGTTCGTCGGCCGCCACTGCCAGGCGCAGGCCCGGCAGCCGGTGGAGCAGGACGTCGACGGCCGTCTCGATGATGGCCTGGCCGATGTTCTGGCCCGGGCACTCGTGCGGGCCGCCGCTGAACGCGAGGTGCGACTGATTGCCGTACAGGGACACGCCCGCGTCGGGCCGGATCTCCGGGTCGAGGTTGCCCGCGGTGAGCCCGAGCACCAGCAGGTCGCCCTCCTTGATGTGCAGTCCGCCGAGTTCGAGATCGGCGGTGGCGAAGCGCCCCGGAAGGACGGCCAGCGGCGGGGTGTTCCACATGACGTCCTCGACGACCGAGGAGACGTTGAGCTGGCCGCTGACCAGACCCGCGAGCCGGGAGGTGTCGGTGAGGATCAGTTGCAGTACCCGGGCCAGCAGGTTGCTGGTGGTGGTGTGCGCGGTGATCAGCACCAGGCGCAGATGGTTGAGGATCTCGTCGTCGTCGAGGTCGGCGTGGTGTTCGAGGAGCCCGCTGGTGAAGTCGGAGCCGGGCTCGACGCGCTTGCGCTCGGTGAGTTCCGCGAGGATGCGCATGATGCGGTCGTTGTGGACGAGGGCGTCCTCACCGCCCTTGATCACATGGGCACAGGACACGGCCAGACTGCGTCCCTCTCCCTCGGCGAGTCCGAAGACCCTGGTCAGGACGAGCATCGGCAGGTACTCGGCGTACGCAACCACCAGGTCGGCGCTCCCCGCGTCCGCGAACGCGTCGATCTGCTTGTTCGCGAAGTGCGTGACATGACGGCGGATGCCCCGCCCGGCCATGGCCTGCAGATTGTCGGTGACCGCGCCACGCAGTCTGCGGTGCGGTTCACCGTCCTGGGACACGCAGTCGGGGCGCCAGCCCACCATCTGCATCAGCGGGGACGCGTTGTCCACGCGTCCTTCCTTCCAGTCCCGCCAGATACGCGAATCCCGGCTGAACTGGCGGGGGTTGTCGAGCACCCGCCGGTTCTCCCGGTAGCCGAGGACCAGCCACGCCGGGACGTCGCCCTCGAGCAGTATCGGAGCGACCGCGCCGTGCTCCTTGCGCAGCCGCGCGTAGATTCCGTGCGGGTCGATCGCCGCGTCCGGCCCGTAGAGCCGGGTGAGGTCGTCCGCGCCACCGGACGCGCCACCGTCCGCTCCGCCGTGCGCGACGGGGCAGCCGCGGGGAGCGTCGGGACCGTTTAAGGGCTGGTCGTTCATCGGGACTCCAGTGCGACTGCCGAGCGTTCCTTGAGGTGACGTATCAGCGCGATGAGCACGTCACGGCTGGATGCCCGGTCACGGGCGTCGCAGGCGACGACCGGGATGTGCGGTGAGATGTCCAGCGCGTCGCGGATCTCCTCGACCGGGTGGTCCTTGGAATCGGGGAAGACGTTCAGGGCGATGACGAAGGGGACGTCCTGCCGCTCCATCTCCTCGATCGCCCGGAAGCTGGAGGCCAGCCGTCGGGTGTCGACCAGGACCACCGCCCCGAGTGCGCCCTTGAACAGACCGTTCCACAGGAACCAGAACCGCTCCTGGCCCGGCGTCCCGAACAGGTACAGCACCAGTTCGTCGTTGATGCCGATCTTGCCGAAGTCCAGGCTGACGGTGGTCTCCGTCTTGTCCGCGACGCCGATCAGGTTGTCGACGTCCGCGCTGGCCTGGGTCAGTGTCTCCTCGGTCGTCAGCGGCTTGATGTCGCTGACGGAGCGCACCATGGTCGTTTTTCCGGTGCCGAAGCCTCCGGCGATCATCACCTTCACCGAGCGGGTGCCGCCGTCCGACCCCCGGTCGGGATGGTCAAAGCCTTTGAAGTCCACTGAGTACCTCCTCAAGGAGCGCGAGGTCGGGCCCGCTGCCGGCGCCTGACGCCGGGATGGGATTACGGGCTTCGACGCCGCCTGCGTCCAGCAGATCGGTCAGGAGCACCGCGAGAATGTTGAAGGGCAGTCCGAGATGGGCGCCGAGTTCGGCGACCGACAGCGGCTCGCGGCAGCGCCGGACGATCTCCTCGTGCTCGTGCTGCATCCCCGGGGACGGGGCGGCGCGCGAGACGATCAGGGTCGCCACGTCAAGACTCGACGCCGAACCGCCCGGTCCGCTGCGACCACCGGTGAGGACGTAGTAGCGCTCGAGACCGGACGGGTCCGTGGGCCGGCGGGGAGCACTCATCCAGAGTGCTCCTCCAGGCGCGGAGTGGTGCCGAGGAGCTCACCCATCCTGCGGGCCAGATCCCTCATCTGATGGCCGAGAAGACCCTGGTCGAGGCCTTCCTTGGCGAGCACTCCGAGGTACGTCTCCACGCCGGCCCGCACCACGAACAGGTGGCCGCCGTCCACCTCGATCATCGCGAGCCGCAGCTGCCCGGCGTACTTGGGGAACTGCTCGGCCACCGGCTGGGCGAGCGCCTGGAGGCCCGCCACGACGGCCGCGAAGCGGTCCACGTCGTCGGGGTCCTCGGCGCCGTAGGAGGTGATGGCCTTGCCGTCGCTCGATGCCACGAGGGCGAAGCGGATCTCCTGGATGCTCTCCGTCAGGTCGCGGAGCGCCCAGCTCACGTCGGTTCCCTGTTGCGTCATGTGGACTAGTCGCTCTCTTCAGTGCGGTGCTCGTTGAACTCGCGCCCGGCAGTCGTCTCGCCGGAGCCGGTCCGTTCGCGGTCCGCGGTGGTGTCGCCGAGTGCTGCCGGTTCGCGGTCCGCGGTGTTCTCGCCGACGGCTGCCGGTTCGCGGTCCGTGGT
Organism: Streptomyces sp. NBC_00554; assembly: GCF_041431135.1. Classification (NCBI taxonomy): domain Bacteria; kingdom Bacillati; phylum Actinomycetota; class Actinomycetes; order Kitasatosporales; family Streptomycetaceae; genus Streptomyces; species Streptomyces sp. NBC_00554. The sequence goes on from NZ_CP107799.1 coordinate 821,563, forward strand.
CGTCGCGTGCGGCGGTCCGCTCTCGCGGCCGGCCGTGGCGAAGGCGGCGAGGCCGGTGAAGGACGCGTCCGGCGGTACGGCGGCCACGGTCTCCTCCCGCTCGGCGGCGGCAGGGCGCGCCGACGGTGTCGCCGGATCGTTCCGCCGGCTCCTGCGCCTGGGCAGTCCGCCGGGCGTGGTGTCCACGGCTTCCTCGGCGGACGCCTCGGGCTCGGCCTCGACCGGCTCGCGGGTCACCGCGGCGGCCAGGGCCGGTTCGGTGACGGCGGCGGGCAGCTGGCTGAAGTACTTGTGCGGGACCACGACGACCACCGAGGTGCCGAGCCAGGGCGAGTCCGCGAAGGTGACCCGGATTCCGTAACGGCGGGCGAGTGAACCCACCACGCGCAGACCGAGGTTGGCGTCCTCCGACACACCGCCGAGGCCGGGGCCCGCCGCGGTGCCTTCGAGCGCCTGGGCGGCCTCCTGCTTCTTCTCCTCGCTGAGGCCCTTGCCCGCGTCCTGGATCTCGATGCCGACGCCGTTGGGGACCTCCTTGCCGGAGACGACCACGGGTTCGGTGGGCGGTGAATAGCGCGCCGCGTTGTCCAGGAGGTGGGCGAAGATCAGCGTGAGGTGGTCCACCAGACCGCCGTCGACGCCGAGTTCGGGGAGGTGGCGCACCTGGACACGGTCGAAGTCCTTGATACGGCCGATACCACCGCGGACCACGCTGAGCAGCCGCTGCGGCTCCTGCCACTGGCGTCCGGGGCGGTCGGAGCCGCCGAGCACGCCGATGCTGGCGGCGAGCCGGTCGGCGGGGCCGATCTCCTGGTCGAGCTCCATGAGGCCCTGGGCGACCGCGGGCAACCGCCCGTGTTCGCCCTGCATCTCGTGCAGACGCCCGCGCAGCTTGCTGGTCAGCACATGGATACGGCTGCCGATGCTGATCACGGCCTGTTCGGCCGAGGTGGAACGGTCGAACTCCCGCTCCACGCCGATCAGCGCAGTCCTGAGCACCTTGCGCAGCTCGGCCTGCAGATCGGGACCGACCTCCGCGCACTGTGTGACGGACGGCAGGAGGTCGTCGATCGCGTCTCCGGCCCGCAGCCGCTTCAGTGCTTCGGGCAGCTGTTCGTCGGCGAGAAGGGCGACCGCCGCCCGCTGCCCGGCCAGTTGTTCCTGCCAGACCTCGGTCTGCGCGGCGAGCGTGGACTCGGAGGCCGCGGTCTGCTCGGCGATCCGGGCCTCGTAGGCCTCCATCTGCTGGGCGAGCCGGGCCTCGTAGGTGTGCGCCTCCTCCGCGAGCCGTGCCTCGTAGGTGTGCGTATCCTCCGCGAGCCGGGCCTCAAGGGCGTGCGTCTCCTCGGCGAGCCGCGCCTCATAGGTCTGGGCCTGCTCGGTCAGCTGGGCTTCCCAAGCGGAGTGTTCCGCCGCGAACTTCCGCTCCAGGCCTGACGCGTGCTGCTGCCACTGCTGGGTGAGCTCGGACTGCGAGGCACGGAAGTCGCCCGAGTTCCGGCGCAGTTGGAGCTGGGCGCGGACGAGGAGCCGTACGCAGACGGCACTTGCCGCGGTGGCCGCGGCGCCGGCGAAGGTCGCGGGTATCTGGGTCTGGTCGGGTCCCACGACCACGGCCGTGACGGTTCCGGCACCTAAGGCCAGCGGCATCAGCCACCAGCTGTACCAGGCGACCGGTGCCCGCGCCGCCGGGGGCGGAGTGGCGAGTTCCATCTGCATCCTTCGAAAGCAACACGATCGAACAGGGGGGTATGCAGGCGCGATACGTGCCGAGCACGCAGCGCTGGGCGACCGAGTGTGTTCGCTTCAACTCGCAACGCCGCAGGGGAGCTTATCTGGTCCGAGATCAAAACGATCAACTCCCCTTCTCACATCGGTGAGTATTCGGTCACTCTCCGACAGGAATGCGCAGAGTCTCCCCATCTGATCGGCGGCCGTGCTGCCAGGCCCCGGTGAGGTCAAGATCTGCGGAGCATGCGGTTGGCGCCGGCGGCGGCCGTCGTCGCGAGCAGCCAGCCCAGGCAGACCAGCACGACGGTCGCCCATTGCAGCCCGCCACGGGGGCTGAACGCCTCCTCCTGCCCGAAGTCGACGAGCGGGATCACCAGGTCGAAGGTGTAGATGGCGGCCTGGAAGTGGGGAGGTTTGCCCGGGTCGAGCGCCTGCGGAGGCCATCGCGTGAACAGCAGGATTCCGCTGAGCATGATCGCGCACAGCCACCACACGGCACGCATCGGCCGATAGCCGTATCCGACGGTGACGTCCTGGAGCCCGCTCCACACCCGCCCCGGCCACGGCAGTGTGCCGCGCAACCGCCGCTGCTTGGCGAGCAGCACCGTGCGCGCGTCGGCGTCGTGGCCGTGCAGGCCGTACGCTGCCGCGAGCTGCTCGTACGGCTGCGGGGTGAAGCCCTCCGGATCGCGGGTGAGCAGGGGAAGCCGCTGCACCGCCGGGAGTTGGGGCAACAGGCTGTCGTACAGGACACCTTCGAGGCGGACCGTGCTCGGCCAGCTCTCCGGTGCGCCGCGCAATATCGTCACCCGGGTGTGACTGAGGTCGACGGTGCCGCGCACGGGTTCCCGGGGGCGCAGGGCGAGTTCGGAGGCCGTGGAGCGGCGGCAGGTCAGGGCGGGGGTCCCCGCCGGTACGTCGATGACCGCGTCGTGGAAGGAGACCCGGCTGCGCACGGTGATGCTGCTGAGCGTGACCCTGCCGCGCGCGGTGAACCCGTCACAGCAGTTGAACACCGCGCCCACGTCGATGCCGTGGGCGCGCAGGGCCGGTCCGTGATCCGCGGCGAGCGAGGCCCCTTCGAAGAGGGCGCCGCCGCCCACCCGGGCGTCGCACAGGTCGACGGTGCCTTCGGCGACGAGCCCGCCGCGGCAGTTCAAGTCCCCGCCTATGTGCAGCCTGTTGGCCTTGAGCGCGTTCCCCTCCGGGTTGATCAGCTCGGCGCGCTTGAGTACGACGCTGCCGCGCACCGAGGTGTCCCGCAGGTCCGTGCAGCCGTCGACGCGCAGCCCCCAGCCTGCCTGGATGTCCCCGCCCACCGTGGCGCACACCAGTTGCAGGGCCCCTTCACCGCGGCGTTCACCGCGCCCGGTCAGATGGCTGTTCTCCACCTGCAGCGTGCCACCGATCGAGGCGCCGTAGAAATCCATCGGCCCCTCGACCCGGCACCCGGCGATCTCGCACTTCCCGCCGATCGTCACTCCCACCGCGGACAGGGCGGGCAGTACGCAGTCACGCATCTCCAGGGCGCCCAGCGAGGCGCCGTCCAGGCAAGGAGCGTGCTCGAAGCGGCAGTTGCGCAGCCGTAGGGTGCCCGCGACGACGGCCTCGGCCAGGTCGAGCCGCCCGGTGATCCGCACGTCCCTGAGCCTCAGTCGCGGCAGATGTCCCGGCTCGGGCGGCGGCGGGGCGAGCAGCAGCCTCCGTACGACGGACGCCCTGACCTCGCCCCCGTCCGTGTACCACTCCCCCCTGCGGAAAGCGGCCCACATCCCCCGCTCACTCCCGCTCCACCCAGCAGGCGCGAGGCTGCCCGACACGTCAACTCCCTCTCCGGCTACAGAAGACGGCTGCATCGCTACCCGGCAGGCGCACACGGCAACCCGGGCCGCGCCGGCCCCGGCGGCAGAGTGGCCAACAACACGTATGGCGCCGGGGGCAGGTAGGGAAGTCATGTGAGCGCCATGATCACTGCGAAGAGGAGTCACTGAGCCGTCGTGACAATCACTGCGCCTCCCCCCATACCCAGGGCGGCGGGTTCGCTCCCGCTGCTGGGTCACGCGACCCCCCTCATGCGCGACAACCTCGCTTTCATCGCCTCGCTGCGAAGCTATGGCCGCCTGGTCGAGATCCGTATCCCCAAGCCGATGATCGTCGTCAACGACCCCGTGCTCATCCGCACCATGCTGGTGGACCTCGGACCGACCCTCGACAAGGGCCGGTTCTTCGAGAAGATGGGCCAGTTGCTGGGTGACAGTGTGGTCACCGCAGCGGGCTCCGAACACGTCCGCAAGCGCCGCCAGTTGCAGCCCGCCTTCCGGCACGCCGAGATCACCCGGTACGTCGACCTGATGCGTGAGCAGGTGACCGCCACGACGGCCGGCTGGAAGCCGGGCGAGGTGCTCGACGTGCGCGAGGTGATGGTCAAGCTGTCCCTGGACATGCTCGCCGCGACCGTCTTCTCCTCCAGCATCGACAAGGAGGCGTTCGACCAGCTGCGCCGCGACCTGTCCGTCGTCATGAACGGCGTCGGCACCAGGATCATGCTGCCGGACTGGGCGGAACGTCTGCCGCTGCCCGCCAACCGGCGCTTCACCGCGGCCCGCGACGCCGTCCGGGCCACCATCGGCGGCGCGGTGGACAAGCTGCGCGACTCCGGCCGCGACACCGGCGACATGCTGTCCCTGCTGCTGAACGCCGAGGACGAGGAGACCGGTGAAACGCTGACCGGCCATCAGATCTGTTCGGAGATCCTGACGTTGGCGGTGGCCGGCACGGAGACCACGGCCTCCGTCCTGTCCTGGGTGCTGTACGAACTCGCCCGCAATCCCGGGGTCGGGGAGAAGGTCCACGCCGAATTGGACGGGGTCCTCGGGGACCGTCCGGTGACCTTCGAGGACCTCACGCGGCTCCCCTACCTGGGCCGGGTGATCATGGAGGCCCTCCGCCTGCACCACACCGGCTGGCTCGTGACCCGCCGGACCCTGGACGTGACCCGCATCGGCGAGTGGGAGATCCCGGCCGGAACCGAACTGGCGTACTGCCAGCACGCCCTGCACCGGGACCCCGAACTCTTCCCGGATCCACTCAAGTTCGACCCCGACCGGTGGCTGGACGAGAACCAGGCACGACTCGCGGAGGGGGCGTTCCTGCCCTTCGGCGCGGGCAAGCACAAGTGCATCGGAGACCGCTTCGCCCAGTCCGAACTGACCACGGCGATCGCGACGATCGTCCGGGACTGGCGTCTGGAGCTCACCCCGGGCCAGACCGTCCGTCCCGTGGCCCGGGCCACCGTACGACCGAGCACCCTGCTGATGACGGCAAGTCCTCGCGTGGCAGCCGCGTGATTTTTTGGACAGGTGTCCAGCTATAGTGGACACCTGTCCAAGATTTGCCTGACTGAGCAGTGGGGATTGCCGACGATGGAAACGGTCGCGAACGTACTGGTGGGCCTGGTGGCCGCGCTGCACGCGTACATCCTGGTCCTGGAGATGTTCCTGTGGGAGCGCAAGCCGGGGCGCGGTCTGCACGGCTTCGACGCCGAGATGGCGCGGGCGACGGCGCCGCTGGCCGCCAACCAGGGCCTCTACAACGGGTTTCTCGCAGCGGGCCTGGTGTGGGGGCTGATCGCCGCGGATCCGACCGGCTTCCGCGTGCAGGTCTTCTTCCTGGTGTGCGTGGTCGTCGCCGGTGTGTACGGATCGGTGACCGCGAACCGGCGCATCCTCTTCGCGCAGGCGCTGCCGGGCGCGCTCGCCCTGGCCGCCGTCCTCGTCGCGCGGTGACCCCGCAGGACCCGCGGGCCGCCCGCACCCGGGCGAAACTGCGGCAGGCGCTCCTGGAGGAGTGTGCCGAGCACCCGCTGGAGGAGGTCGGCGTCGCCGCCCTGGTGCGGCGGGCCGGGGTCGGCCGGGCCACCTTCTACGTGCACTACGCCGACCTGGAAGCGCTGGCCGTCGACGCCTGCGCCGATGTCGTACGGGAGGCCGTGGACGCGCTGCACGCGTGGCGCGGCCGGCCCGATCCGGTGTCCGCGCCGCCCGCCCTGCTCGCGTTCTTCGCCGGGCTCCCCCCGCACGCCACCCTCTACCGCGCCCTGTTGAGCCCGGGCGGCGGCGGCCCGCTCGGCCGCGTACTGCACCGGGATCTGCGCGCCCGCAGCCTCGCCGAGCGCACCCTCGTGGGTGCGCCCGACGCCCCGCTCGTCGCCTCCGCCGTCGCCGCCACCTTCGCCGGGGTCCTGGCGGACTGGCTGCACGGGTTGCTCGACGCCACTCCGGACGAAGTCGCCCACCAGGTATGGCAGCTGCTCGTCGCACTGCACCGGAGCCGATGACGCCGGCCTACTTGCAGGCCACGAAGTCCTTCGCCTCGGGCCACGCCTCCACCCCGTCCGATGTACGCATGTACGCCGTCGCCTTGTCGTCCGTCAGCCAGAGCTGCCAGTCGTCGTAGCGGTATCCGGTGTCGTGCGCGCCGGCGGGCATGCGGACGTCACCGTCGTACGGGGCGGTGAGCATCTCGCCCTCCATCACCCCCTGCGGATCCCGCACGTACTGCCTGCTGTCCTTGTCCCGGCCCATCCCCAGGAAGTGCGCGCTCTCCCAGCCGCAGTGCTCGGCACCCTCGTAACTGGACAGCACGGTGGTGGCCACCCGGTGGCCGCCGCGGTCGGTCCAGATCTCCTCCGACGTCGAGTCGGTGAAGCTCGCGGGCAGTTCGGCGGGGTCGCAGGAAGCGTTCGTCTCAGGTCCCCAACCGGGGCGGTCCGGCTGGTCCTTGGCCACGACGACGGCCACCTTGGTCCTGCCTCCGACGTCGTACGAGAACAGGACACGGTCTCCCTGCTCGCTCTCGATCCGGTAGCCGTGGTCCGGCAGTTCGGGCTGCACCATGTCGAAGTACGCGTTGAGACCCTCCTCCGGCGTCGAGCCGCCCTCCCCCTTGCCCCAGCCATCGCCGCCACTCCCCCAGTAGATCTCACCGTCGCACTCCAGAGCCCGGCCGGCCGCGCCCAAACCCTCCTCGGCCTCCCGCTCGCTGCCGTCGGCGCTCTCCCGGAACGGCAGGTCCAAGCGCCCGGCGTACGGCGTGGCCGGCGGCGTTCCGGTGACCACTAGGTCGTCACGTATCCCCTCGTCGCCGCACCCCACGACTGTCAGCCCCAGCAGCATCACCGTCGCCGCGATTCGATTACGCATCCCCACCCCTGTCTGCCCGACTGCCGTTCCCTCCTCCGACGCCGGAGCAGCCGTGATCGTTCAGTGCCTAGCGGGCCGCTTGGAACGTACGCCGGTACGCCTGCGGGGAGACGCCTATCGAGGCGTGCAGGTGCTGGCGCAGGGAGGCACCCGTCGCGAAGCCGACCCGGCCGGCGATCTGGTCCACGGACAGGTCGCTCGACTCCAGCAGGTGCCGGGCCCGGACGACACGCTGCTGGATCAGCCAGCGGCCGGGGCTCAGGCCCACCTCGTCGTTGAAGCGGCGGGCGAAGGTGCGCGGGCTCATCCGGGCGTGCCCTGCGAGGTCGGCCAGGGCGAGGGGCTCGCCGAGCCGGGTCAGCGCCCAGTCGCGGGTGGCGGCCGTGCTCGTGGCCCCGGCCTCGGGTACCGGCTGCTCGATGTACTGGGCCTGGCCGCCGTCCCGGAACGGCGGGACGACGCAGCGGCGGGCGACCGTGTTGGCGAGTTCGCTGCCGTGGTCGGTGCGCACGATGTGCAGGCAGACGTCGACTCCGGAGGCCGCGCCGGCGGAGGTGAGGATCCGGCCGTCGTGGACGAAGAGCACGTCCGGGTCGAGGTCGACCTGCGGATACTCGGCCCTGAAGCGGTCGACGACCTGCCAGTGGGTGGTGGCGCGGCGGCCGTCGAGGAGACCGGCGGCGGCGAGGACGAAGGCGGCCGTGCAGATCGAGACGATGCGCGCGTCCGGACGTATACGGGCGAGGGCGTCGGCGATATCGGCCGGGAGCCCCGTCGGGATGTCCGGGGTCGACATGGAGGCGACCACGACCGTGTCCGCCGTTTCGAGAATCTCAGGTCCATGGTCCACGGCGACCGAGAAGTCGGCGTTGGTGCGCACAGGACGGCCGTCGACGGTGCAGGTCAGCACCTCGTAGCGACCGTCGGCCGCGCCGAAGATCCGGCTGGGGATGCCCAGCTCGAAGGGATAGACGCCGTCCAGCGCCAGGACCACCACTCGTTCCACATGCCGCATGGCACGATCTTATCGAAGATTGGCAATCTTGCCATTTTCCTGTCGGGCGGCACCGGGCAGGCTGAACGCCATGAGCACTGTGAACACCATGCGAGTCATCAGCCAGCACGTCCTCGGCGAGCCCGAGGTCCTCGAAGTGATCGAGGTGGAACGGCCCGAGCCGAGGGCCAACGAGATCCTGATCAAGGTGCATGCCGCCGGGGTCAACCCGACCGACTGGAAGCACCGCTCCACCGGTGGCTTCCTCGGCGAGCCGCCGTTCGTCCTCGGGTGGGACGTCTCCGGCGTGGTCGAGGCCGTCGGCGTCGGCGTCGCCCGCTTCAAGGCCGGCGACGAGGTCTTCGGGATGCTGTCCTACCCGTGGGGCCACGGCTCGCACGCCGAGTACGTCGCCGCCCCGGCCCGCGCCTTCGTCCTCAAGCCGGCCGGAGTCGACCACATCCAGGCGGGCGCGCTGCCGCTGGTCTCGCTGACGGCGTGGCAGTCGCTGGTCGAGACGGCGGACGTCCAGCCGGGCCAGCGCGTGCTGATCCACGCGGCGGCCGGCGGCGTCGGGCATGTGGCCGTGCAGATCGCCAAGGCGCGGGGCGCGTACGTGATCGGTACGGCGAGCGCGGGCAAGCACGACTTCCTGCGCGAGATCGGCGTGGACGAGGCGATCGACTACCGGGACACCGACTTCACCGAGGCGGTGAAGGACGTGGACGTCGTCCTGGACACGATCGGCGGCGACAACTCGGTCCGCTCCCTGCACGTCCTGCGGCCGGGCGGGATCGTGGTCTCGATCCTGCCGGTCGGCTCGGACGACTTCTACGAGGAGGCCGAGCGGCTCGGCGTTCGGGCCGTCCGCCTGCTCGTCGACGCCGACCGCGCGGGTATGCAGGCGATCGCGGAACTCGTCGACGCGGGGAAGCTGCGCGCGGCGATCGCCGGGACGTTCCCGCTGGCCGATGCCGCCAAGGCGCACGCGCTCGGCGACACCGGCCGGACCGCGGGGAAGCTGGTGCTCGTCGTCAGCTGACGGCGTTCGCCGGAAGTCGACGGCTGAGATCGTTCGCCGGAAGTCGTCGACTGAGATCGTTCGTCAGTAGTCGTCGGCTGAGGGCGTTCGCTAGAAGGTCAGCACGGGCTTGATGGTCTTGCCCGCGCTCATGTCCCGCACCGCCTGATCGATGTCCGCGAACGGATAGGTGCTGATCAGGCGGTGCAGCGGCAGCCGGCCTTCCTTGACCAGCTGGACCAGGGCCGGGATGACCGTCTGCGTCTCGCTGTCGCCGAGGGTGAGGCCCACGATCCGCTTGCCCGAGAGCAACCCGTTGACGTCCAGGGCGACTTCGGTGCCGAAGGGCGGGGCCCCTACGACGACGAGGGTGCCGCGTGCGGCGAGCGCGTCGACGCCCTTGCGCAGGACGGCGACGCTGCCGGTGGTCTCGATGACGCCGTCCGCTCCCTGGCCGTCCGTCAGCTGCGCGATCGCGTCGTCGACGTCGGCCTCGCCCGCGTTGACGGTGTGGGTGGCGCCCAACTCCTTGGCCAGCGAGAGGCGTTCGCCGACCCTGTCGACGGCGATGACCCTGGCCGCCGGGGTCATCGCCGCGGCCATCACCGCCGAAAGGCCGACGGCTCCGGCACCGAGGACGACGAGCGTGCTGCCCGCTCGCGGCTTCAGTACGTTCCAGACGGCACCCACACCGGTCTGCACCCCGCAACCCAGCGGGGCGATCGACTCCAGCGGCACGTCCGGGTCGACCTTGACGAGGCTGCGCTCGTCCACCAACGCCCGTTCCGCGAAGGACGACTGCCCGAAGAAGTGACCGCCGAGCGGCGCCCCGTCGCGGCTGATCGTGCTGGTGCCGTCGGCGCGCCGGCCGCCGATGAGGTTCAGCGGCAGCCATGTCGCGCAGTAAGCGGGGTGCCCGTCACGGCAGTTGTGACAGCCGCCGCAGGAGGTGAAGGACAGGACGACATGGTCGCCGGGTGCGACACCGGTGACGTTCGGGCCGACGGCTTCGACGACTCCCGCGCCCTCGTGGCCGAGGACGCCGGGGAGCGGGAAGGGCAGACCGCCGCTCGCCACGCCGAGATCGGTGTGGCACAGGCCGGTTGCGACCATGCGGACAAGGGCTTCGCCGGGACCGGGCTCGTCCAGCTCGACGTCGGCGAGCGTGAACGGCGCTCCCCCGGATTCGACCACGGCCGCGCGGGTTGTGGTGGACATCGCGTGAACTCCTCTTCTTGCCTGTGTTCTTGCTTGCGTTCTTGCTTGCGTTCTTGCCTGCGCGCGCTCAGTCGAGCGAGACGACGACGGACTTGACCTTGGTGTAGGCGGCGAGCGCCTCGGGCCCGTACTCCCGGCCGAAGCCGGAGTCCTTGACGCCGCCGAACGGGACCGCGGGGTCGAGCATCGCCCAGTCGTTGATCCACACGATGCCCGCCTGGAGCCGGTCCGCGACGCGGTGGGCGCGGGCGAGATCGGTGGTCTGGATGCCCGAGGCCAGGCCGTACGGAGTGGAGTTGGCCAGCTCGACGGCCTCGTCCTCGGAGTCGAAGGGCTGCACCGTGAGGACCGGGCCGAAGATCTCCTCCTGGATGACGCGGGAGTCGTTCGCGAGGCCCGCGACGACGGTGGGCCTGTAGTAGTAGCCGCCGTCCAGGTCGAGACGCTCGCCTCCGCAGACGATGCGGGCGCCCTCCTTGCGTGCCAGCGCGACGTACTCCTCGACCTTCTGGAGGTGCTTCTCCCCCGCCATGGGTCCGACGACGGTCTCCGGGTTCCGCGGGTCGCCGACCGGTACGCCGGGTACCGCGTCGGCGAGGATGCCGAGGACCGTGTCGTACAGCGGGCGCGCGACCAGCAGCCGCGGGCCGCCCATGCAGAACTGCCCCGTGTTGAAGACGAAGCCCTTGATGACCGCGCCGATCGCCTTGTCCAGGTCGGCGTCCTCGAAGACGAGGTGTGCCGCGTTGCCGCCCAGTTCCATCGTGACGGGCTTGAGCGCCTCACCGGCGACACTCGCGGCGTACCGGCCGACGGCGGTGGACCCGGTGAAGGCGACCTTGTCGATCCCGGGGTTGCGCAGCAGCGCCTCGCCGGCGACCGGTCCGCTGCCGGTGACGACGTTCAGGACGCCGTCCGGGACACCGGCCCGCTGGAGCAGGCGGGCCATGTACAGGGCGCTCAGCGGGGTCTCGTCGGCGGGTTTGTGCACCACGACGTTGCCGGCCGCGAGGGCCGGGGCGATCTTGGAGCTGGACAGGATCAGCGGGAAGTTGAAGGGCGTGATCGCGGCAACCACGCCAAGCGGGCCGCGGCGTGTGTAGGCGAAGGCGTTGAGCGGGGTGTCGCGGGTGGCGCCGTCCAGGGTCTGGGCGAGGGCGGCGCAGTACTCGTACTCGTCGGCGGCGGTGAGGACGTCGACGGGGCGGCACAGGGAGAGGGGCTTGCCGACGTCCAGGCTCTCCAGCGCCGCGAGCTCGTCGGCGTTCTCACGGATCAGCTCGGAGACGCGGTGCAGCACCCGGCCGCGCTCTCGACCGCTCAGGGCGGCCCAGGGCCCGTTGTCGAAGGCATCCCGCGCCGCCCGTACGGCCGCGTCCACGTCGGCCGCGCCCGCCTCCGCGACGGTCGTGAACACCCCTCCCGTGGACGGATCGATCACGTCCGTACGCGCCCCGTCGGCCGCCTCGCGCCACTGGCCGCCGATGAACAGCAGCCCAGGGCTGCTCTCGAAGGTGGTCGTCATTGCCCACTCCTCAGCCTTGATCGCCTCGGCGCCAGTCGCCCCAGCATTGATCGCCAAGATTTCAACCAACAGGATTCCTGTTGGTCCACCGTCTGGTTCGCAGTCTCTTTACAGACAGGTTTCCTGTCAATGCCTTAGGCTGAACCCATGGTCGTCACCCAGGCAACGAAGGCACCCCCGTCGCTGCTCTACATGGTCAAGCAGGTGGAGCTCGTCGTCCGCTCACACCTCGACGAGCTCGTGAAACCGGCGGGGATCACTGCACTGCAGTACACCTCGCTCACCGTCCTGGAGCGGCACGACGGGCTGTCGGCGGCGCAGCTCGCGCGGGACTCGTTCGTGACGGCCCAGTCCGTGGCCGATGTGGTGCGGTCACTGGAGAACCGCGGACTCGTGCGCCGCGAGCGGAACCCCGGCAACCGGCGCGAACTCCTGATCCTGCTGACCGACCAGGGGCGCGAACTGCTCGCGCGGTACGCGGGGCCCGTCCGGGAACTGGAGGAACGCATGGTCCGGGACCTCACGACACACCAGACCGACCAGTTCCGCCAAGCGCTGTCCAAGGCCTGGCACGCGCTGTCGTAACTCAGGTACCGCAACTTGGAGGACACCGGCACTCAACCGGTAGGGCGACGCGCCGCGCAAATCGAAGACATATGTCAATCGAACATGCTGAAATTCACTCCACCGGGGGTAACTTGCAGGGCAAGGAACGGTTTTGCAACCACCAGTACCCCCGTGTCGCGTCTAGGATCACGGGCGCCGTCACCCCGGCCCCTGGTGACTTCGGACCCTGCGACGAGGAGTGGTTCTGCAGCCGGTTGGAGGTGATGCCGTCGTGGTGTACGACCCCGCGACACCCACCCGGCATCTGCGTGTCCACCGGCACCAGGGTCACACCGTGCTGGAACTGCACGGGGAGATCGACATCCTCGCGGCGGTGGAGATCACCCCGCTCCTGGACTCCGCGACGAGCGGCCCGGCACCGCAGATCGTGATCGATCTGCGGCCGGTCGAGTTCTTCGACTGCTCAGGGCTGCGCCTGCTGTACCGGGCCAGGCGACGCGTGCTCGCCCGGGACGGCCGGCTGCACCTCGTCTGCACCCAGCCGCTGATCCTGCGGATCCTCAAGGTGACCGGCCTCGTACACCTGCTGCCCCCGTCCGCGTCCCTCGACGAGGCACTCGGCCAGCCGGAGGCTACTTCCGGATCTTGGTGACCTGCCCGGCACCCACGGTCCTGCCGCCCTCGCGGATGGCGAACTTCAGCCCTTCCTCCATGGCGATGGGCTGGATCAGCTGGACATGCATGGTGGTGTTGTCGCCCGGCATGACCATCTCGTTGCCCTTGGGGAGCGTCACGACACCGGTCACGTCCGTCGTGCGGAAGTAGAACTGCGGGCGGTAGTTGTCGAAGAACGGTGTGTGCCGGCCGCCCTCGTCCTTGGACAGGATGTACGCCCGCGCCTCGAACTCCAGATGCGGGGTCACCGACCCGGGCTTGATGACGACCTGCCCGCGCTCGACGTCCTCGCGCTTCACCCCTCGCAGCAGCAGCCCGACGTTCTCGCCCGCCCGGCCCTCGTCGAGCAGCTTGCGGAACATCTCGATGCCCGTGACGGTGGTCTTCGTCTTCTGCTCGTGGATGCCGATGATCTCGACCTCGTTGTTGACCTTGAGGATCCCGCGCTCGATGCGGCCGGTGACGACCGTGCCGCGACCGGTGATGGTGAAGACGTCCTCGATGGGCATCAGGAACGGCCGGTCCACATCCCGTACCGGCTCGGGCACGAACTCGTCGACAGCCGCGAGGAGTTCGAGGACCGACGCGCCCCACTGGGTGTCGCCCTCAAGGGCCTTGAGCGCGGAGACCCGTACGACCGGGACGTCGTCGCCGGGGAACTCGTACTCGGTGAGCAGCTCGCGCACTTCGAGCTCGACGAGTTCCAGGATCTCCTCGTCGTCCACCATGTCCGTCTTGTTGAGGGCGACGACGATGTACGGGACACCGACCTGCCGGGCCAGCAGCACATGTTCCTTGGTCTGCGGCATCGGGCCGTCGGTCGCCGCGACGACCAGGATCGCGCCGTCCATCTGGGCGGCACCGGTGATCATGTTCTTGATGTAGTCCGCGTGGCCGGGGCAGTCGACGTGGGCGTAGTGCCGGCGCTCGGTCTGGTACTCGACATGGGCGATCGAGATCGTGATCCCGCGCTGGCGTTCCTCGGGGGCCTTGTCGATCTGGTCGAAGGGTGTGTACGGGTTCAGGTCGGGGAACTGGTCGTGCAACACCTTGGTCATGGCCGCCGTGAGCGTCGTCTTGCCATGGTCGATGTGACCGATGGTGCCGATGTTGACGTGCGGCTTGGTCCGCTCGAATTTCGCCTTCGCCACTGCAAGCCCTCCTGATCACCTGGGTGACGCCGAGCGTTGCTGTGCGTTGCTCCCTGGCTGAGCGACAGCAGGAAGTCTCGCTACTACTCCGGTCTATTCGTTCTCAGGCGTGTCGAACAGGGCGCTGACGGACTCACCGTTGTGAATGCGCCGCACGGCCTCGGCGAGCGCCGGGGCGATGGACAGGATCCGCAGCTTCTCGGTGTGCTCCTCGGCCGGGATCGGCACGGTGTTCGTACAGACGATCTCAAGGACGTCGGGCTGGTCGCTGAGCCGCTTGAGCGCGCCCGCCGCGAACAGACCGTGGGTGCAGGCGACCCGGATGGAGCGCGGACCCAGCTCCCGGAGCCGCTCGAGGAGTTCGAGAACGGTGCTGCCCTTGGCGATCTCGTCGTCCAGCACGATGACATCCCGGTCGGTGACCTCACCGATGACGGAGCTGATGCTGACCCGGTCGTCGGCGAACCGCTGCTTGGCACCGGCGGCCACCTGGGCACCGATCAGCCGCGCGAAGTGGGCGGCCTCCTTGGCGTTGCCCAGGTCAGGCGAGACGACCGTCGTACGCGACAGGTCGTAGTGGCGGAAGTGCGCGGCCAGCTCCCGCAGCGCGTGCAGATGGTCGACCGGGACGGAGAAGAACCCGTGCACCTGCGGGGAGTGCAGCGTCATGGCCAGGACCCGGCTCGCCCCAGCGGCCACCAGCAGATCCGCGACCAGCCGCCCGCCGAGCGAGATCCTCGGCATGTCCTTCTTGTCCGAGCGGGCGTAGGAGTAGTGCGGCATGACCACGGTGATCCGCCCCGCGGACGCGCCGCGCGCCGCGTCGCACATCATCAGCAGCTCGACGAGGTTCTCCTGCACCGGCTTGACCAGCGGCTGCACCAGGAAGACATCGCGCTCCCGGCAATTGGACTGGAGCTGCACTTCCAGGCAGTCGTTGGCGAACCGGCTGGTCCGGCTCGGGCTGAGGGGCACACCGAGATGGGCGCAGACCTCAGCGGCCAGTTCGGGATGGGCACTACCGCTGAACACGGCGATGTCACGCACGGACGCTCCTCGCATGATCGAACAGGATGCGCCGCCGGTCGGCATGATCGATCCGGGATGCGTGCCTCATGCTACTGGCCCGCGCCGGGTGTCCCCACCGGGAGAAAACCGGTTGCGGAGGGTCACCGGGGACCCGCCATGATGATGGCGGCACCAGCACCCCTGCGAGCCCCTCGAACACAGGAGAGACGGAATGCGCCGATTCCTCGGAACTTCTCAGCGCCCCTACCGGACGACTGTTCTCGAGGACTCGACCACGCATGCACACCTTGAACATCGGAATTCTGGCCCACGTCGACGCGGGTAAGACCAGCCTCACCGAGCGGCTGCTCTTCGACGGCGGCGCGATCGACCGGCTCGGCAGTGTGGACGCCGGTGACACCCGGACGGACGACGGGGAGATCGAGCGGCAGCGCGGCATCACCATCCGCTCGGCCGTCGCCGCGTTCACCGTCGGGGACGTACAGGTCAATCTGATCGACACCCCCGGGCACTCCGACTTCATCGCCGAGGTCGAACGTGCCCTGAAGGTCCTGGACGGCGCGGTGCTGCTGCTCTCCGCCGTCGAGGGAGTCCAGGCGCAGACGCGTGTCCTGATGAGGACCCTGCGAAGGCTGCGGCTGCCCACGCTCGTCTTCGTCAACAAGATCGACCGGGCGGGGGCGCGGGAGGAGGAGCTGCTCGCCGACATCCGGCGCCGCCTCACGCCGTACGTCGTGCCCCTCACGGGGGTGCGGGACATCGGCACCCCCCGCGCCCGGGTCGTGCCGCGCCCGCTGGACGACACGGCGTCCGGCACCCTCGCCGAGGTCGACACGGGCGTGCTGGCCGCGGTCGTGGACGGGCCCGCGCCGACCGAGGACGAACTGCGCGCCGCGCTCGCCGCGCGGACCGCCGACGGGTCCCTGCACCCTGTCTTCTTCGGGTCCGCGGTGGGCGGGCAGGGAGTCGCCGAACTGGTCGGGGGTCTTGTCCGGCTGATTCCGCGCCCGGTGTACCCCGGCGCCGGCGAACCGCGCGGCACGGTCTTCGCCGTACGGCCGGGACCCGGCGGCGAGCGCACGGCTTATCTCCGGTTGTACGGGGGTGAGGTGACGCGTCGTCAGCAGTTGACGTTCCTGCGCCGTGAGGCCGACGGGCGGACGGCGCAGGTGTCCGGACGGGCACTGGGCCTGGAGGTGGTCGGCCGACCCGGCGCGGTGCCGCTCACACCGGGCAACATCGCCGCGCTCCGGGGCGTCGGAGGCATCCGCGTCGGCGACCGGCTCGGCGAAGTCACCGAGAGGGCCCCGCAGTTCGCGGCCCCGACGCTGGAGACGACGGTACGGGCGAGACACCCCGAGCAGGCGGCCGCGTTGCGCACCGCCCTCCTCGCCCTCGCCGATCAGGACCCGCTGACGCATGCCAGGCCCGCCGAGTCCGGCAGTACCGCGCTGCTGCTCTACGGCGAGGTGCAGAAGGAGGTGCTCTCGGCCACGCTGGCCCAGGACTTCGGCATCGAGGCCGAGTTCGAGCCGAGCCGGGTGCGGTTCCTGGAACGGCCGGAAGGCACCGGCGAGGCATACGAGGAGATTCAGCGGCACGGCGACAACCGGTTCTGGGCGACGGTCGGGCTGCGCGTCGAGCCCGGGCCGCACGGCTCCGGCGGCGTCTTCACGTACGAGACCGAACTCGGCGCCCTCCCCCGGGCCTTCCACCAGGCGATCGAGGACACCGTTCACGCGACCCTGCTCACCGGTCGGCAGGGCCGGCCGGTGACGGACTACCGGGTCACGCTGGTCCGTTCGGGATTCGCCGCGCCCATCAGCACGGCCGCCGACTTCCGCGGACTGACCCCGGTCGTACTGCGCCGCGCTCTGGAGCGGGCGGGGACCCGGGTGTACGAGCCTTACCACTCCTTCGAGGTGGAACTCCCGCTGGACGCACTGGCCCCGGTGACAGCTCGACTGGCCGCGTACGGAGCGGAGTTCAAGGAGACCACCGGAGGACGTACCGCCTGGCTGGTCACCGGTGAGCTGCCGGCCCGGCATGTGCGGGACGTCGAGCTGCGGCTGCCCGGGCTGACGCGGGGCGAAGGCGTGTGGTGGTCCCGTGCTTCGGGGGACCGGGTGGTCCGCTGAGGTGAGGGCCGGTGGCGCACGAGTGGCGTCCAGCTGATCCGGTCCGCGAGTAGACGCGGTGCGTCCTCGGTGTACGGCGAACCGCGGGGTGACCGGGTGCGCGCCGGGGTGCGGCCGGCCCGGGCCGGTCGCCTCACGCAGGGGCAAAAGAGGCCGGTAAGTGCCGTCCCGGGGCATGCGGTTCCCGACGCGCCGGTGCGTACACCCGCGCCGGACGCACCCCGCACCCCGGTCATCATCACCGGTTCTCCAACAGGTCGGCCTACCAAGGGATTTGGGGGGCATTCGGTTACCAGGGAAAGGAGGACCGTCGACATGACGACGTCCATCAAGCGCTTGCCCGGGTGGGCGAAAGTGCTCAGTGCGTTCGTGCTGGTGCTCGTGGTGCTGTTCGCCGGCCTGCGGCTCGCCGTACTGCCGGGGCTGCGCGATGTGTTCGGCACGGAGACCAACGACCGGACGGGCCCCGCGCTCCTCAAATCGATCCAGGACATGAGCCGTTACGACGCCGCGTCAGGCAACTTCCAGGTGGTCGTGGACCTGGAGAAGGACGCCAAGTACCTGCCCGACGCGCTCCGCGGCACCCGCACGCTGTACGTGGGGGCCGGCACCGTCGACGCATATGTCGACCTCGGCAAACTCGCCGACAAGGACGTGACGGTCAACGAGGACCGCACGTCGGCCACGCTCCGGCTGCCGCACGCCGCGCTGGGCAAGCCCGCGCTCGACCCCGATCGTTCGTACGCCGTCTCCAAGCAACGTGGTCTCCTCGACCGGATCGGCGACATCTTCTCGGACAACCCGAACGGCGAGCAGGCCGTGCAGAAGCTCGCGGTGAAGCACATCAGTGATGCCGCGAAGGACAGCCGCCTCACCGCGCGCGCCGAGGAGAACACCACCGGCATGCTCGAAGGCCTGCTGAGCTCGCTCGGCTTCAAGGAGGTGAACGTCACGTACGGCAAGTGAGCCGCGCCCTGGCGCAAAGCTCACCCGGCCGCCGTGCCGTTCGACATCGATTCCCCCAACACGGGTAGTCACCTTTATCCATCGGGCAGTTGAAACTTGGAGGATCGCATGCTCCGTACGGCGTTGCGCGCTCGTACCGCGAAGTCGGGTCGCAAGGCGCCGGCACCGGCACCGGAGAAGGGGCGGAAGCGGGGGCGGAGGTCGCTCCCCCTTCCCGTGCGGCTGTTCTTCATGCTGCTGGCCCTCGGGGGGATGGTGGCGTTCGCGGTCGTGCTGGCCCGGCTGACGCTGGAACCGTCCCCGGCGTCGGAGGCACTGATCCACACCAATCTGCACCCCGGCCGTTCCCTGAACGCGTATCTCAACCAGCCGGAAATGCGCGACGCCTTCAGGCAGATCGGCGGGAACATTCTGCTCGGGGTGCCCTTCGGACTGCTGCTCCCCGTGCTGTGGCCGAAGGCCCGGGGAGTCCTGCGGGTCCTCCTGCTGACCGCGGTGGTCATGCTGCTGGTCGAGCTGATCCAGGGAGCGGTCATCACCGGGCGGGCCTTCGACATCGACGACGTCATCCTCAACACGAGCGGGGCACTGCTGGGTTACCTGCTCCTCGGGCGCAGGCTCGGCAGGGCTGTGCACGGCGGTCGGCGCAAGCGAAACACTTCCACGAGCGACTGACGCGGCACTGTGAATAATTGGTCCGGACCAGAACCTTGACACCCCCTTACCTCACTTCTTAAATCAAGAGGCAAAGCATGTACCCCCCACCTCAGTCGGCCCGCCCCTCTCCCCGGGTCGCAATACGGAAGGGAGAGTCGTGGCTTCCCCACGCCTGCTCCGAAGATGCCTCTTTGCCGCTCTCTCCGCATTACTCGTCGCGTCTGCCGCCATCGCTCCCGCTCAGGCGGGTCCCGCGGCCGCCGATGACGTGACCGCCGCGGCCGTGGTGTTCCAGGACACCTTCGACGGCTCCGGCGGATGGGCCGTGGATCCCAACAAGTGGCAGATCGAGACCGGCGACAACGTCAACAACCACGAGCGGCAGATGTACACGGCCGGCGCCAACAACGCGGCGCTGGACGGCCAGGGCCACCTGGTCATCACCGCTCGTAAGGACAATCCGGCCAACTACCAGTGCTGGTACGGAAGGTGCGAGTACACCTCGGCCCGGCTGAACACCGCCGGCAAGTTCACCGCCCAGTACGGCCGTGTCGAGGCCACCCTGAAGGTTCCGCGCGGGCAGGGCATGTGGCCCGCGTTCTGGATGCTCGGCAACGACATCGGTTCGGTCGGCTGGCCCGCGTCGGGTGAGATCGACGTCATGGAGAACGTCGGCTACGAGCCGTCGACCATCCACGGCACGATCCACGGACCGGGATACTCCGGCTCGGCCGGCATCGGCGCCGGGTACACCCTGCCGAACGGCCAGCAGTTCGCGGACGGTTTCCACACCTTCGCGGTCGACTGGGCGCCGAACTCAATCAAGTGGTCGGTCGACGGCATCGTCTACCAGACGCGCACGCCCGCCGATGTGGGCGGCAACGCATGGGTGTTCAACAAGCCGTTCTACCTGATCCTCAACCTCGCGGTCGGCGGCTACTGGCCCGGCGACCCGAACAGCTCCACCGTCTTCCCGCAGTACCTCGTCGTCGATGAGGTGAAGGTGACGACGGGCACCACCTCGGGCACCGGGGTCCCGATCAGGGGCCTCGCGGGCAAGTGCGTGGACGTGGCCGGGGCCAGCTCGGCCAACGGCGCCGCCGTACAGCTCTACGACTGCAACTCGAGCGCCGCCCAGCAGTGGACGGTCGGCTCGGACGGCACGATCCGCGCCCTCGGCAAGTGCCTCGATGTCACGAGCGGCGGCACCGCGGACGGCTCGACCGTGCAGCTCTACGACTGCAACGGGAGTGCCGCCCAGCAATGGGTCGTCAGTTCGGCCAATGACATCGTGAACCCCCAGGCCAACAAGTGCCTGGACGTCACGGGCAGCAACTCGGCCAATGCCACACGTCTGCAGATCTGGACGTGCACCGGTGCGGCCAACCAGAAGTGGACGGTTGGCTGACAGACCGCCCCGGGCGGGCAGGCGGAGGGTCCGGCAGGGTTGCCCCTGCCGGACCCTCCGTGTTTCACCCCTCCCTCAGCAGCTCATGGCCCATGTGTGCGAGTCGCCGCGGTCGTTGGCGACGCCGTTGTAGCCGACCTCCTCGCCCGGGGTGAGGCAGATGGTCATGGCACCGCCCTGGTAGGCGTCTTCGTAGACCTTGACGTGATCCTTGACGCCCGGTCCCGAGATGCCGTGGTTGGCCCACGAGGAGTCCGTGTCGGCGATCCAGCTCTCCCACCAGCCGTCGTCCCCGGACCAGTTGGCTCGCTGACCGTCGAAGTTGGCGTTCTCCCAGACGCAGAAGTTGCCGCTGGGACAGTCCGCCGCGCCGGAGGGTGTGGCAAGGGCCAGTCCGCCCCCGAGGGCGAGGAGGGCGGCTGCTGCTGCGGTGGCGAGACGCTTGGCGATCATGAAGAGGTGTTGCCTTTCTTTTCGGTTACCCGGACGGTCCGCTCGGCGTACAGGGCCGCCGCGCGGTGCAGCGCGCGGGTGCGCAACTGCGTGTAGGTGGTCAACTGCTCGCGCCGTTCGGCGCGTACCTGGGCCAGCAGGGCCGGTTCCAGGCGGGCACGGAGCCGGGCGAGGCCGCTCTCGCGGGCGCAGCGCGCGGAGACGGCGGTGTCGGGGCGCTTGGGCCGGGGCCCGTTCGCCGGGGTGACGCAGCGGGTCCAACGGGCCGACGCGGCACCGTAGTCGGGGTCGCGTTTCATACGCTGCTGGGCCTCGGCGCGCAGGTTGTTCACCACGACCCTGGTGCGGAACCAGCGGCGCTGGTCCCCGTACAGCTCACGTTGCGCGGCGGCGAGGCAGCCGTCGGTGTGGGCGGTGACGGTGTAGCCGGTGGCGAGGGTGACGGAGAGTTCGGGGCGGCCGCGGCCGAAGAGGGCGTCCTGGAGTCGGCGGTCCTCCTGGCCGGACGGGCGCTCGTGGGCCGAGGCGTGCCGTACGGACAGCCCCTGGCGGGCCAGACACTCGTCCACGAGCACCCGTTGGGCCGTGTCGATGAGGTCGTCCTGGGCGCGTTCGGTGGTGGGCAGCGCGGGGGTGCCTCGCTCGGCGGACGGCGTGGCGCACCCGGCGAGCGCCAGCGTCGCCAGCACCGCGAGTGCGGTGGCGCGCAGCGTGCTGTGCGGTCGCACGGGTCAGCCGACCTCGCAGTTCATCGTGGTGTCGGCGACGCCGTCGAGCCGGGCGCCCCAGGGCCAGTTGTCGGCGAGGTCGTGGGCGCGGATCAGCCGGTAGTAGCAGGTGCCGCGGCCCCAGTCGATGGCGTACACGGCGGAATCCGCGCTGGAGCGGAAGGAGGCGGCCTTGTCGTGGAGGAACTCCGGGACGTCCATATAGCCGGGCGGTGTGTAGCACCAGGACGATCCGTGTTGCCCCGCGCCGGTCCAGAAGCAGACGTCCCCGGCCTGCGGAGCGCCGAGGGCGGTCACGGGTGCGGCTCCGGCGGCTGTCGAGGGGACGGCACCGGCCGCGGTCGCCGTGGCGGCGCCGCCCAGCAGAGCGGTGGCGGCGAGGGCGGCGGCTGCGGGCATGGCGAAGCCACGGAACATGGAGACTCCTGGTGGGAGGAAGCGACGCCGGGGCGGGTCCTGACCACCGGCAGGATCAACGTGCCCTCGTGAGAACGGGCGCATGCGCGGTTCCCGCCGAATGATGATCTTTGGTGGAGTGCGGGGTCATTCGTCCCATTCGCAGCTCACACCGGCGCGAAACCCGCAGGTCCGCGCGCTCCCCGGACGCCGGCCCGGACGCCCCGGCCGGTCCTAGTGCGGCATCCAAGTCAGCTTGTCGCCGCCCACCCAGCGCACCACGTCCGGGTCGTCGAGATCGTGCACCGTGATGCCGTAGGCCGCGGCCGTTGTCAGTACGTCGGTGAGCGCCCTCGCCTGGCCCACCACTTCGCCGTCGATCTCCATGATCCGGAACGGCGGCGTCCCCGGCTGTACCCCGAGCACCATGATCCGCGGGTAGGACAGGTGTGGGCTCGCGATTTCGGTCATGAGTCGAGCGTAGAACGGTTCCCCCCGGTCAGCGCTCCCGCTTCCCGGCGGCGGTGACCATCCGCCGTGCGGGGCGGCGGCGGCTGGGCAAGGCTTGGAGGAGGGAGGTGCCCATGGATCCCGTCGAGGCGCTGGACCGGATCGCGTTCCTGCTGGAGCGGGACCAGGCCCCCACCTATCGCGTACGTGCCTTCCGCACCGCCGAGGCCGTGCTGGCCGCGCTGCCCGAGGGCGAGGTGGAAGAGCGCGTGGCCGCCGGGTCACTGGAGTCGCTCAAGGGCGTCGGACCCAAGACGGCGCAGGTCGTGCGGGAGGCGCTGGCCGGTCAGGTGCCCGGCTATCTGGAGAAGCTCGAGCAGGCGGCCGGGGCGCCGCTCGCCCAGGGGGGTGAGGGGCTGCGGGCGCTGCTGCGTGGCGACTGCCATCTGCACTCCGACTGGTCGGACGGCGGCAGCCCGATCGAGGAGATGGGCAGGACCGCGGCGCGGCTCGGGCACGACTGGGCGGTGCTCACGGACCACTCGCCGCGGCTGACCGTGGCGCGCGGGCTGTCTCCGGACCGTCTGCGCGAGCAGTTGGCGGTGGTCGCGGAACTCAACCGGCGGTGGGCGCCGTTCCGGCTGCTCACCGGCATCGAGTGCGACATCCTCGACGACGGGTCGCTCGATCAGGAGCCGGAGTTGCTGGAGCGGCTCGATGTCGTGGTGGTGTCCGTGCACTCCAAGCTGCGCATGGACGCGAGGCCGATGACCCGCCGTATGGTCGCCGCCGTACGCAATCCGCTGGCGGACGTGCTCGGGCACTGCACGGGCCGCCTGATCACCGGGCGCGGACGGCCCGAGTCGGAGTTCGACGCGGACGCGGTCTTCGGGGCCTGCGCGGAGTCCGGCACCGCCGTGGAGATCAACAGCCGCCCCGAACGGCTCGACCCGCCGCGCCGGCTGCTGCGCCGGGCGGTCGACGCGGGCGTGCTGTTCTCCGTGGACACCGACGCGCACGCTCCGGGCCAGCTCGACTGGCAGATCCACGGCTGCGCGCGGGCCGAGGAGTGCGGGGTGCCGGCGGAGCGAGTGATCACCACGTGGACGGCGGACGAGCTGCTGTCCTGGACCAGGGACCGGACGACCCCGGCTCGCGTGAGCGGTGCCTGACGTCCGCCACCGCACGCCCACTCCCCGCATGACCACGGTGTACCCGCCGTGACACACGTCACCGGGTCCGTCCCCCTCCCCGGGAACACCTACCGGTAGTTCCCCGTTGAACAAACTGTGGGTGCGGATGGAACAGTGTCCCCGGGCCTAACCCTTCGCCCACAGGGAAGATCGTTCGGCTGAAGCCCTGTGGAGCCCCCGCCGAGAGGCGACCGCCGTCCGTGCCCACCACTGACGACCCCGACCGTGATTCCCCCGTCCGGTCGGGGTCTTTCCCATGCCCTCACCCGGGGGCGAGTGTCCCCTTGACTTCGAGTGCTCTCCAATTCGTAGCGTTCCGGGCATGACCACTGCACAGCACAAGATCGGTTCCGGTTTCGGCGCCCGGAGCACCGCCGACGAAGTCCTTCAGGGCATCGACCTCTCCGGAAAGCTCGCGATCGTCACGGGCGGGTACTCGGGCCTGGGCCTGGAGACGACGCGCGCACTCACCAAGGCGGGCGCCCGTGTCGTCGTTCCCGCGCGGCGCCCCGACGCCGCCCGTGCGGCGGTGGACGGCATCGAGGGTGTCGAGGTGGACGAGCTCGACCTCGGCGACCTCGACAGCGTCCGCGCCTTCGCCGAGCGCTTCCTCGCCTCTGGCCGCACCGTCGACATCGTCATCAACAACGCCGGGATCATGGCGTGCCCCGAGACCCGTGTCGGACCCGGCTGGGAAGCCCAGTTCGCCACCAACCACCTCGGCCACTACGCGCTCGTCAACCGGCTCTGGCCGGCGATCGCACCCGGCGGGGCGCGCGTCGTCTCCGTGTCCTCGGGCGGCCACCACAACTCGGCGATCCGCTGGGACGACCCGCACTGGAAGACCGGCTACGACAAGTGGCAGGCGTACGGGCAGGCGAAGACGGCGAACGTGCTGTTCGCCGTCCAGCTCGACCGCCTCGGTCAGGAGTCCGGCGTACGGGCCTTCTCCCTGCATCCCGGCGGTATCCTCACGCCGCTCCAGCGTCACCTTGCCAAGGAGGAGATGGTGGAGCGCGGCTGGATCGACGAGGACGGCAAGCTGGTGAACCCCGACGCCTTCAAAACGCCGGAGCAGGGCGCGGCCACTCAGGTGTGGGCCGCGACCTCGCCTCAACTGGCCGGTATGGGCGGGGTGTACTGCGAGGACTGCGACATCGCCGAGCCCGCTCCGGCGGACGGCGAGCGGACCGGCGTACAGGCCTATGCGATCGACCCCGAGCAGGCCGCACGACTGTGGGAGCTGTCGGCGGAGCTGACCGGGGTGAACGCGTTCGCGTGACGTTCGTACGGCGTCAGCCGAACGCCTGTCGCCTGCGTACGGCGTCAGGCGCGGGCCATGAACTCCCTCAGGTCCGCGGTCAGTTGCCCGGCGTGCGTGGCGAACAGGCCGTGGCCCGCGTTCTCGTAGACCTTGAGCGTGCTGTCGGGCAGCAGCTCCGCCGCCCGGCGGCCGGTCAGTTCCAGGGGCGCCGAGGTGTCGTGCGTGCCGTGCACGACGAGGACGGGCAGGCCGAGTTTGGGCAGTTCGGGGGCCACGTCCAGGGTGGCCACCAGGTTGCCCAGGGCTGCACAGGCGCGCGCGGTCGCTCCGAGGCAACGGTCGACCATCGACCGCACGTACGCGGCGGAGAGTTCGTTGCCGGGGAGGTCCAGGGCGAAGAAGGCGCGGGCGCCGTCCGCGAAGAAAGCGGCCCGGTCGCGCCGGAAGGTCTCGTTGCCCGCCCTGATGAGGTCCGGGTCGACGCCGCCCGGGTGGTCCGCCGACCGGACGATCCCCGGCACCATGCCGGCGACCAGCATCACCCCGGCCACCCGGTCGACGCCGTGCCGGGTCAGGCAGCGCACGACTTCGGCGGTGCCCAGGGAATGGCCGACCAGCGTCACGTCGCGGAGGTCGAGGTGCCGCAGCAGCCCGTCGAGATCGTCGGCCAGGCTGTCGAGGCCGAAGCCGCCCCAGACGTCGTCGGACCGCCCGTGCCCCCGCCGGTCGAGCCCGACGCACCGGTACCCCTCCTCGGCGAGCGGCAGCATCTGGTACTCCCACATCTCCGTGCCGAAGTACGAGCTGTTGACGAACACGACCACCGGTCCCCCGGCCGGACCGTAGTCGACGAAGTGCAGCCGGGCGCCATCGACGGGGCTCTCGAAGTACGGCATGGGAAACCTCCCGGAATCCGGTGTCGGGCGAGTCGAGTGGGTACGCCCTTCATGGTTCCGGGAGCTCCCGGCCGGGTCGATTACCTCTCGGGTCATGCCGCCCGTGAGAGCTCCCCGTCGAGGTCAGCCCGAGGACTCGCCGGGCTCGGGATCCTCGGGGTGGACGGTGTCCGAGCGCGGAGCGCCGCTTCTGCCCGTGCCCGCCTCGTCCGTGTCGGGGACGTCCGTGCCGGGCCCGGCGTCGCCGGGATCCGCCGAGGGAGCCGGGTCCCAGGGGTCCTCGCCATCCTGGACCTGCTGGTCCGGCATGTCCCGCGGGACCGGGTCGGTGTTCTCGCCGGGGCTCTCCGGCCGGTATGCAGTCATGTCGCACCCAATCATCAGCAGGTCGGCGCGGCCGGCACGCCCGGGCCGGGCCGTTGCCGACACGGCCCGCACACACCGCCGCCGGGCCGTTTCCGGCCCGGCGCGAGTACCTCGGCAGTGGGTGGCGAAACCGTTCTGCAGAGGATCAGTGCGGTGCGCGGTCCTCCAGCGCCGTGCGCCAGGCCGGAGAGGGGCCCTCGCCGACCGGTTCGGCCCGTCGGCCGCCGCGGGCGAAGAAGTCGGCGAGGGGCAGGATCGCGGCACCGACGGTGACCGCGTCCGGGCCCAGCTTGCCCAGGTCGATGGAGACACGCTCGGCCGGATAGCGCAGGGCGTACGAGGACGCGTACCGGCGTACGGCGGGCAGGAAGCGGGAGCCGAGCTGGAGGCCCGCCCAGCCGCCGATGAGGATGCGCTCGGGCTGGAAGAGGTTGATCAGGTCGGACAGGCCTGCGCCCAGGTACTCGGCGGTCTCCTCAAGAACGGCGAGCGCCACGGCGTCGGGCTCGGTGTGCGGGGCACCCTGGGCGTCCTCGGGCGGGTAGGCGGCCGCGAGCATCGCGGTCAGCGCCGTCTCCTCGTCGACGCCCTCCGGCGGGCGCCCGCCCTCCTCGCGCCAGCGTTCCAGGAGCGCCTCCGCCCCCGCGTACGCCTCCAGGCAGCCCAGGGCGCCGCAACGGCAGCGGCGCCCCCTGACCCGTACGGTCAGATGCCCCCATTCGACGGCCCTGCCGTACTCCACGTCCTCCGTGACGAGGCACGCGCCGACGCCGGAGCCGAAGAGGACCACGACCGCGTTGGTGGCGCCGCGGCCGGCGCCGAACCACATCTCGGCCTGGCCGAGGGTGCGGGCGCCATTGTCGGCGAAGAACGGGACGGTGGCGGGGAGTTCGCAGGTCTGGCGGAGCAGGGATTCGAGCGGGACGGCGTCCCAGCCGATCGTCTGGCCGTGCACCACCGCGCCGAGTCCGGGGGTACGGGCCACTATGCCGGGGACTCCGATGCCGACGCCGAGGAGCTGCTCCGGGGCGATGTCCGTCTCCGCCAGGACCTCGGCGATGCCGTCGCGGATGTGGCCGACGATGACCTCGACGTCGTAGCCCTGCTGCTCCAACGGGCGTTCGGTGCGGGCGAGTTCGGTGAGTGTGAGGTCGAAGAGCTCGACGCGCACGCGGGTTTCACCGACGTCCACGCCGATCATGTGGCCGCTGGCGGGCGCCACCCGCAGCAGGGTGCGCGGGCGGCCGCCGTCGGAGTCGACGCTGCCGGCCTCCTCGACCAGACCGTCGGCGACCAGTTCCGCGACCACGTTGCTGATGGAACCGGAACTCAGTCCGGTGGCCGGACCCAGTTCGTAGCGGCTCATCGGCCCGTCGAAATACAACCGTTGCAGTACAGCGGTTCGATTGCCCCGCCGCAGGTCACGGACTGTCCGCCCGTTCCGCCCCGTCATGTGGCTCCCCTCCGGTTCGCCCGACTTGAAAGATACAGCTGTGCGATCCCTTGACGCGACTTTCTTCCGAGTCTTAACTCACATCCTAAATTAAGTCGTGAGGGGCGTTCGAGAAGTGAACACTCGCAAGGGACGTACGCGGGGTGCCTGTACATGCCGCGGACGCCGTCATGACTCTCCTTCGGAAAGGGACGCCTGAGCCATGCGCAGAATCCGAGCCGCGGCCGCCGGTGCGGTCACTGTCTCCATGCTGACCGCCGTGACCGCCTGTGGTGGCGGCTCGTCGACGGACGGTGGATCCAATGACTCGCCGAAGACGCTGACCTACTGGGCCTCCAACCAGGGCGCCAGCGTCGAGATCGACAAGAAGGTCCTCCAGCCCGAACTCGACAAGTTCGAGAAGGACACCGGCATCAAGGTGGAACTGGAGGTCGTGCCCTGGTCGGATCTGCTCAACCGGATCCTCACCGCGACCACCTCGGGCCAGGGCCCCGACGTCCTGAACATAGGCAACACCTGGAGCGCTTCGCTGCAGGCCACCGGGGCGCTGCTGCCCTGGGACACGAAGAACTTCGACAAGATCGGCGGCAAGGACCGCTTCGTCGACTCGGCGCTCGGCTCCACGGGCGCGCAGGGCCAGGACCCGGCCGCGGTGCCGCTGTACTCGATGTCGTACGCGCTCTACTACAACAAGAAGATGTTCGCCGACGCCGGCATCGCCAAGCCGCCGACCACCTGGGACGAGTTCGTCGCCGACGGCAAGAAGCTTTCCAAGGGCGGCAAGTGGGGAACGGCCTTCGAAGGCTCGAACCCCGCGGAGAACATCCACCATGCCGTCGTCTTCGCCAAGCAGCACGGGGGCGACTTCTTCACCGCCGACGGCAAGCCGGACTTCACCAACGACGGCGCGGTCGAGGGGGTCAAGCAATTCGTCGACCTGATGGCGACGGACAAGATCGTCGCGCCGGGCAACGCCGAGTACGCG
The DNA here is from genome assembly GCF_041431135.1 of Streptomyces sp. NBC_00554. Lineage (NCBI taxonomy): Bacteria > Bacillati > Actinomycetota > Actinomycetes > Kitasatosporales > Streptomycetaceae > Streptomyces > Streptomyces sp. NBC_00554. The sequence goes on from NZ_CP107799.1 coordinate 850,028, forward strand.
CAGAACCAGTCCGTGAGCGACTTCGCCACGGGCAAGACGGGGATGCTGCTCTGGCAGTCCGCGTCCGCCAACCTGGAGTCGCAGGGCATGAGCGCGGACGACTTCGGCATCGCTCCGGTGCCCGTGCAGTCCGGCGCCCCGGGGACCGGCGACAACGTCAACTCGATGGTCATGGGCATCAACCTGTCCGTCTTCAAGAACACCGACAACCTCGACGGCTCGACCAAGTTCGTGAAGTTCATGACCAGCGACGCCGAGCAGAAGATCCTCAACACGGCGTACAGCTCCATCCCGCCGGTCAAGACCGCCCAGACGGACGCCGCCTTCAACACCCCGGCTACCGCCGTGCTCAAGGACACGCTCGCCAAGAGCGCCGTCGCGGCTCCGCAGGTCGCTGACGAGTCCCAGTTCGAGACGGCCGTCGGTACGGCCATCAAGAACCTGTTCGCCGACGCCGCCGCCGGAAAGCCGGTGACCACGGAGTCGGTGAAGGCCCAGCTCGAGAAGGCCCAGACGCAGATGCCGACGAAGTGAGCGCGAGCACAAACATGACCACCACGACCGCCTCCCAAGAGGCCGGCGATCGCACGGTGCGCAAGAACTCCCCCGGTGCGGCGCGCGGCCCGCGCCGCCCCGGGCGGATCAAACGCATCGGACTGCCCTACCTGTTCCTTCTGCCCGCCCTGCTTCTCGAACTCCTAGTCCATCTGGTGCCGATGGTGATCGGCATCGTGATGAGCTTCAAGGAGCTCACGCAGTTCTACATCCGCGACTGGGGCACCGCGCCCTGGTCCGGCCTTGACAACTACAAGGTGACGGTGGACTTCGACGCGCCCGTCGGCAAGGCGCTGCTCGACTCGTTCTTCGCCACCGTCGGCTTCACCCTGCTCTCGGTCGGCCTGTGCTGGCTGATCGGCACGGCGGCCGCGCTCTGCATGCAGGACGCCTTCCGGGGCCGCGGTCTGCTGCGCGCCCTGTTCCTGGTGCCGTACGCGCTGCCCGTCTACGCGGCCGTCATCACCTGGGTGTTCATGTTCCAGCACGACAACGGCCTGGTGAACCACGTCCTGCACGACCAGCTCGGCATCACCGACAAGCCGTCCTTCTGGCTCCTCGGCGACAACGCCTTCTACGCGCTGCTCACCGTGTCCGTGTGGAAGGGCTGGCCGTTCGCCTTCCTCATCGTCATGGCGGGCCTGCAGAACATCCCCAAGGACCTGTACGAGGCGGCCGCCCTCGACGGCGCCGGTGTGTGGCAGCAGATCCGCCGCATCACCCTGCCCTCACTGCGGCCCGTCAACCAGGTACTGATCCTGGTCCTGTTCCTGTGGACGTTCAACGACTTCAACACGCCGTACGTCCTGTTCGGCAAAACAGCTCCGCCGGCCGCGGACCTCATCTCGGTGCACATCTACCAGGCGTCGTTCGTGAACTGGAACTTCGGCTATGGCTCCGCCATGTCCGTCCTGCTGCTGCTCTTCCTGCTCGTCGTGACGGGCGTCTACCTCCTGCTGACCTCCCGAGGAAGGAAGACGTCCGATGTCTAGTACCTCCACGAAGTTCCGCTCCCCGATGGCCCAGCCGCAGTCCTTCCTCTGGACCCGGCGGATCTTCCTCACCCTGCTCACCGGCTTCGTCCTGGTGCCCGTCTACGTCATGGTCTCCAGCTCGCTGAAGCCCTTGCAGGACGTCCAGACGAAGTTCCAATGGGTGCCGAGCAGCCTGACCATCCGCCCGTACATCGACATCTGGACGACGATCCCGCTCGCCAGGTACTTCGTGAACTCGCTGATCGTGGCGGGCGCCGCGACGGCCTGCTCGGTGGTGATCGCGGTCTTCTCGGCCTACGCCGTCAGCCGCTACAACTTCCGCGGCAAGCGCGTCTTCACGGTCACCGTGCTGTCCACCCAGATGTTCCCCGGCATCCTCTTCCTGCTGCCGCTGTTCCTTCTCTACGTCAACATCGGCAACGCCACCGGCATCGCCCTGTTCGGATCCCGCGGCGGTCTGATCCTGACGTATCTCACCTTCTCCCTCCCGTTCTCGATCTGGATGCTGATCGGGTACTTCGACTCCGTGCCGCGCGACCTGGACGAGGCGGCACTGGTGGACGGCTGCGGGCCGCTCGGCGCGCTGTTCCGGGTCGTCGTGCCGGCCGCGATCCCCGGCATCATCGCGGTCGCCGTCTACGCCTTCATGACCGCCTGGGGCGAGGTGCTGTTCGCCTCGGTGATGACCAACGAGGAGACCCGCACACTCGCCGTCGGGCTCCAGGGCTACTCCACGCTCTACAACGTCTACTGGAACCAGATCATGGCCGCGTCGCTCGTCGTCAGCGTCCCCGTGGTCGCCGGCTTCCTGCTCCTCCAGCGCTTTCTGGTCACCGGGCTCACCGCGGGAGCCGTCAAGTGACCAACTCTCCTCTCCCCGAAGGGACTTCCGTGACCATCGACCTTGCCGCCCTCCCCGAGGACTTCCTGTGGGGCACGGCCACGTCGGCCTACCAGATCGAGGGCGCCGTCGCCGAGGACGGCCGCTCCCCCTCCATCTGGGACACCTTCTCGCACACCCCCGGCAAGATCGACAACGGCGACGACGGGGACCTCGCCTGCGATCACTACCACCGCTGGCGCGAGGACATCGGGGTCATGCGCCAACTGGGCACCAACGCCTACCGGTTGTCCATCGCATGGCCACGCGTGATGCCGGGCGGCGACGGCCCGGTCAACGCCAAGGGTCTCGACTTCTACGACGGGCTGATCGACGCCCTCCTGGAGGCGGGCATCACCCCGTCCGTCACCCTCTACCACTGGGACCTGCCGCAGGTACTGCAGGACCGGGGCGGCTGGCCCGTCCGCGACACGGCCCACCACTTCGCGTCGTACGCGGCGGTCGTCGCGGACCGCCTCGGTGACCGCGTCAAGCACTGGACCACGCTCAACGAGCCGCTGTGCTCGGCCTGGATCGGCCACCTGGAGGGCCTGATGGCCCCGGGCTGGACGGACCTCACGGCCGCGGTGCGGACCTCGTACCACCTCCTCCTCGGCCACGGCCTCGCCACCCAGGCGATCCGCGCGGCCGTCCCCGGCGCCCAGGTCGGCATCGTCAACAACCTCTCCTACATCGAGGCCGCCACCGACCGCCCCGAGGATGTGGCCGCGGCCCGTCGGCTCGACGGCCACACCAACCGCTGGTGGCTCGACCCGGTGCACGGCCGCGGCTTCCCGGCGGACATGCAGGAGGTCTACGGAGTCGAACTCCCCGAGCAGCAGGGCGACTTGGAGACCATCGCGGCGCCCCTGGACTGGCTGGGCCTCAACTACTACTTCCCGTCCACGGTCGCCGACGACCCCACCGGCCAGGCGCCCCGAGTCCGCACGGTCCGCCGTCTCGGCGTACCCCGCACCGCCATGGACTGGGAGGTCGACGCCGCCGGCATCGAGAACCTGCTGCTCCGCCTGACGAACGACTACGGCGCGCGCAAGATCTACGTCACCGAGAACGGCTCCGCCTATCCCGACATCGTGCGTCCCGACGGGACCGTCGACGACCCCGAGCGCACCGAGTACCTGGAGCAGCACCTCGCGGCCTGCGCCTCGGCGGCCCGCCAGGGCGTTCCGCTCGCCGGCTACTTCGCGTGGTCGCTGCTCGACAACTTCGAGTGGGCGTACGGCTACGACAAGCGCTTCGGGCTCGTGCACGTGGACTACAAGACGCAGCGGCGCACGATCAAGGGGAGCGGGCACCGGTACGCGGACATCATCCGGGCGCATGGGAGGAAGCGGCGGAACGCGGCCTGATTCCCGGCCGGTTCGGCTGATTTGAAAGACCTACGCTCGCGTGGGCGTTCCGGTGGGCCCTCTGTCTCAGGTGGGCCCACCGGTCCGTTCGGACTCATCCGGCCGCGTAGACGTCCTCGACGTAACGCCCGGACGCGATCAGGTCGTTCAGCCAGCGCTCGGAGTCACCGCCCGGAGTGCGGTCGGCGTGGAGCGCACGGAAGGCCTCACGGACGCCGGGTGCCATCCGGGAGCCGTCGCCGCAGACGTAGACACGGGCTCCGGCGTTCAGCAGGTCCCAGACCTCGTCCGCCTCGGCGGCGATCCGGTGCTGTACGAAGGTGACTCCCCCGACAGGGGCCGCGCTGAAGGCCGGGCGCAGGGAGACCGCCCCGGCGGCCTCGGCGGCGCGGAGTTCATCGGCGTGGAGGAAGTCCGCGTCCGGGGCGTCACAGCCGAAATAGCAGACGGCCGGGGTGAGTTGGCCTCCCGTTTCGACTCCGCCCGCGATACGCGCGCGGCGGTCTGCGATGGCTCCGCGGAAGGGCGCGAGTCCCGTGCCCGCCGCGACCATGACGACCGGAGAGGAGTCGTCGACCCGGAACGCCTCGCGGCAGGGCTGGATACGGGCAAGCACGGTCTCGTCGGGCTTGACCGCGTTCAGGTAGGAGGAGCCCACTCCCCTGTACGTCCCGTTGCCGGAGCGGGCCGGGGCCTCCAGGAGCGAGACCATCAGGTCGACGCGGGCCGGGTCGGTCGCCGGGGACGAGGAGACCGAGTAGTGGCGCGGGCGCAGCGGCGTGAGCAGGTCTTGGAGGAGGGGCGGCCAGTCGAGCGCGCCGCGCAGGGCCGGGTGTGCCTCGATGACCTCGACCAGTGTCCGCGGGTCGTCCGCGAGCGCCGCGAGTTCCCGGCGCTCCGGTGGGCACGGATTGGCCGCGGCGAGGACGGACAGCTGGTCGGCTGTCGGACGCTCCTGCAACTCGACGTGGTGTGACAGGAGTTGACGTACCGTCAGTGGCCGGTCGACCGTGATTCCGTCGCGGCGAGGTCGGACGGCCCGGATGTCCAGAACCGTGTCCAGGTCGAGGCCGAGCGCGGTGGCGGTCCGCTCGACGAGGTCCGGGTCGTTGACGGGAAGCACCGTGAGGTGGTCGCCGGTGCGGTAGGTCACGCCGTCCGGCAGCGCCAGGCGGAGGAAGCGCTTGGCCCTCGGGTGGCCCGGCGCGGTGAGGTCGTACGCCTCGGTGACGGTCATGGGGACGAGGCCGTGCCGCTCTGCGAGCGCGTCGAGGGGGCCGCCGGTCACCGTGCGGACCTCGTACGCGGGCATCGGCTCCTCGGTGCCGTCCGTGGCGTCGGGGTCGCCGTGCCGCTCGAGGAGGGCGGCGCACAGTCGGGCCGTGAAGGCGCGGACCGCGCCGCCGAGGTCGCCCGAGGCGTCGGCAGCCGTGCGCTCCAGGAACCGCGTGCCGCCCAGTTCCGCGAGGCGCTCGTCGATTCGGGTCGGGAAGTGCTGGTAGGTGGCGGCCCAGTTGCGGTCGCCGACACCCAGCACGGCGTAGGTGAGGTCGTCGGCCCGCTCGGTCCCGTCGAGCCGGGCGGCGAAGGCGGTGGCGTCGTCCGTGGGCTGTCCGTTGTAGGAGGCGGCGGTGATGACGACGAGGCGGTCGGTGGGCAGACCGGCGGCGTAGGCGTCGAGGGGTGCCACTTCCGTCTCGCAGCCGATCGCCATGGCCTCGTCAGCGAGGGAGGCGGCGAACTCGCGGCAGGTGCCGTAGTTGCTGCCGTGCAGGAAGAGGGCGCGGGTGCCGGGGCGTACGCGGGAGGGCAGGGCGGACCGCGGGTCGGACGATGCCTCCGACGGGATCTGGACCGCGCCCGGCATCGGGGCGTGGACGCGGTCGGCGGCCGTGCGCGGTGAGAGCGTGAGCGTGAACCCGTCGGGCTTGAGGGTGAGGGTCTCCTTGACCGTCAGCCGGTAGTCGGCGTGGTCGTGCAGGCGGTAGCGGTGGACGATCATCGCCAGGAGCATGGTCGCCTCGTGGAGCGCGAACTGCCGCCCGATGCAGGCGCGTTCACCGGTTCCGAAAGGCTTGAAGGCGTGCGGTGAGCGTGCGGCCTCCGCCTCCGGTGTGAAACGGGACGGGTCGAACAGCTCGGGGTTGTCGCCCCAGACCGGCTGCCTGTGCAGCATCGGCCCGAGCACGGTGACCGTCTCCCCGGCACGCAGCGGGATCCGGCCGCCGAGCACGGTGTCCTCGCGGGCGAGCCGGCTGAACGCGGCGGCGGTCGGGTAAAGCCGCAGCGCTTCGTTGAGCACCTGCCGGGTGTAGGTGAGCCGCCCGACCTCGTCGAACGTCGGCTCGAGGTCGGCCGTACCGCCCCACAGCGCGTCGACCTCGCGCTGCACAAGCTGGAGTACGACGGGGTGCTTGGCCAGGTAGTACAGCGCGAACGACATCGCTCCGGACGTCGTCTCATGGCCCGCGATGAGGAAGGTGATCACCTGGTTGCGGATGTTGGCGGTGTCGAGCGTGCTGCCGTCGGCGGGGTGCTCGGCGGTGAGCATGAGCCCGAGGAGGTCGTCGGCCTGGTCCTGTTCCTCCCCCACGCGGGCAGCGATCACGTCGTCGACGACCCGCGCGAGATAGTCCGCGTCCGCCCGGAAGGCCGCATCCGCCGCCGCGTGGTCGCTGCCCGGCGTGCGGGCCAGCCGCGTCATGCTCCACTCCAGGCAGCGGACCATCGACTCGACGAAGGGATGCGGTTCGTCCCGCTCGAAGGAGCCGAAGTCGTAGCCGAATCCGGCGAGTCCGATGGTGTCGAGCGTCATCCGCGTCATGTCGTCGGGGACGTTCACGGGCTCACCGTCGCGAGCGCCGCGGTCCCAGGACTCGATCAGGCGGTTCGCCACGCGCAGCATCACGGGGTGGTATGTGCGCATGGAGCCCAGCGCGAACGCGGGCATCAGGATGTCGTGCGCCTTGGCCCAGTTGAGCTCGTCGTTGTACGCGGTGAACAGTCCGTCGGCGGCGAACTCACGGACGTTCTCGAGTGCGGGCCCGATCGCCTTCGCGAACCGGCTCTCGTCGGCCAGATCGGTGACCAGGTCAAGGTCGCTCACGAAGAGCGCGTCCCTGCCGTGCAGCCGTCGTACGAGCGCGGGTCCGTGCTCGCGCATCAGTCCCATCACCTGCTGGAGCGGGGTGCGGCCGGGGCCGGTGGCGGAGATGTCGATCAGGGGGAGGCCGTGGGGGGACGGGCCCTGGCCGGGCAGGTCGTGGGGGGTGCCTGCTGCTTGGGGAGTGCCTACGGCTTGAGGGGTGCCTGCTGCTTGGGAAGTGCCTACGGCTTGGGGGGTATCTGCGGCTTGGGGGTGCGGCGCGGTGGGGGGCATGGCGCTACAACTGCCTTTCGCGGTACGGGGAGTACTGCGATCCAGCTTGATCGCGTGGCATAGGCCGCCCGCGCCGTGGCACTACATGATTGTGCAGTCGAAAGTTTGCGACAGCACTTGCGGAGGCCGTGAGAAGCGGAATGCCCAAGTCCTCGGTCCGGACTCTGCACCCGGTCGGCGCCGACCGGCGGCGACGCTTGTGGGGCTGCGGCGCCGCCCGTGCGGGAGCACGATGGAGTCAGCGGTACCGCGGCCGGCACAGGACCACGTGGACTGCGACCACGACGACCCGCGACAACCCCGGGACGGCCACCGATGACAGGCGAACCGACTTTCTTCGAACTCGGCGTGGCCGACCCCGAGCGCGGGCGCGTCTTCTACCAGGCCCTCTTCGGCTGGACCCTGGAACCCGGCCCCAGCGGGCGCGGCTTCGCCATCAGCACCGGCGGCGTCCCGGGCGGCCTGCACGGCGGCGACAAGAACGCCTCCCCCTACCTGTTCTTCCGCGTCGACGACCTGGACACCGCCGTCGCCAAGGTCCGTGAACTGGGCGGCACCATCGAGGACATCGGTGAGGACGGCGACGAGGACGGCGAGTCGACCGCCCGCTTCGGCCGGTTCAAGCTGTGCCGCGACGACCAGGGCTCGGCCTTCGGACTGCATCAGCCGCCGGGGGGCCAGTGAGGGGTGGAGCTGCGGGGGAACCTCGGGCAGCCTCTCTTGACCTTGACGCAACGGCAGGGTTTCTACTGAGAGCCATGCGGATCTGAGCGATCACCTCGCTCGTCGGGGCGATCCCACCAGAGAGGACACCGAGATGGCTACCGAGATGGACACCACCGTGGACAAGAACCTGGCCCGGTTGCGCACTGCCTACGCGACGCTGGAACGCGGCGATCTCGACGCGTGTGTCGAGATGCTGACGGAGAACTTCATCGCCAACGTCCCCGGGGTACCCGACCCGCTGTACGGTCGGGAGACCTGGCGGCTCGGGGCTCAGGCCATGCTGGAAGGCTTCCCTGACCTGCAGATCAATGTCGAGGACATGTTCGGCGTCGACGACAATGTGGCGGTGCGGGTCCACTTCCGCGGAACGCATCGGGGCGACTTTCAAGGGGTCGCGGCGACGGACCGACAGGTCAGTTTCCGCAGCATCGAGATCTACCGCATCGAGGGTGACAAAATCGCCGAGGAATGGGTCGCCCCAGACATCATCAGCCTCATGCAGCAGATCTCGTCCCCGCCGGCCACTGACCAGTAACCTCAGGGTGAAATCAACTCAGTTGCCGTCCGCCGGTCGAAGCGGATGATGCGCAGACATCTGCCATAGCGGAACGCACCGCCCTGGCCCTGAACACCGTGAATGACGCCCGTAGATGAAGCGCCGCCGATACGCTGGAGGGCGGCCATGAACCGGGGGCGGGGCTGGGGGCGGGGGCATGGATCCGCGGATGCATTTGTCGGTGGGCGGATACGTTTGCGAGCGCGAGCTCGGCCGGGGCGGGCAAGGTGTGGTGTGGCTCGCCCGGGACCGGACGGGGCACCAAGTAGTGGTGAAGTTCCTGCTGCCGGGCAAGGAGTACGACGAGGTCGCGCTCGCCCGCGTACGGCGGGAGTTCGGCGCGGCGAGCCGGGTCGGTGAGCTGGCCACCGCACGGGTCCTCGACGCCGATCTGACCGGGCGACACCCGTACATCGTCAGCGAGTTCGTCCCGGGTCCGACGATCCAGCAGCATGTGGCCGACAACGGCCCGCTGTCCTCCGGGCGGCTCCAGTCCCTGGCGCTGGCCGTCGCTCACGCGTTGGCGCAGGTGCATCGGGCGAGTGTCGTACACCGGGACATCAAACCGTCCAACATCCTGCTCTCCCCGGACGGACCGCGGATCATCGACTTCGGTATCGCCCGCGACGACCGGTTGCCCGAGTCGCCGCTCACCACACCGGGCAGTGTGCTCGGTTCGCCCGCGTACATGTCACCCGAGCAGGTCAAGTCGCTCCGGGTCACCAGCGCCTCCGATGTGTTCTCCCTGGGCGGCACGCTGTACTTCGCCGCCACCGGGCGGCATCCCTTTGACGGGGAGGCCGGTTACGAAGCGTTCGTCGCCGTCTGCGAGCGCGACGCGGATCTCACGGCCGTGCCTGAGCCGATCCGTTCGGTCATCGCCGACTGCCTGCGCAAGGACCCGGCGGAACGTCCCACCGCTGCCCAGCTCGTCACTCGGCTCGCGGGGGTGGCGGAGGCGACGGCGAACGCGCAGACGGAGTCGGGTACGCATCCGCAACCGCGCGGACGCGTGAGCGGCGGCGCCGGTCACGGCACGAGCGCCAAGCAGCTGCGGCTGTGGGGGTTCGCGGCCGGTAGTGCCGCGGCGGCAGTGCTCCTTGCCGTCGTGCTCAGCACCAACTCGGGGGGATCACCCACGGACGGCGACCCGCAGGCCAATGGCTCGGGCTCCGCGTCGTCCGGGAGATCCACGAGCCCCCAACCCCTCTCGTACACGGATGACTTGACCGACTCGGGCGACTGGTCGTACAAGGATCCGGCCCTGGGGAAGGTCACGCACGAGGGTGGGACCATGCTGGTGGATCCCAAAATCCAGCTGGAGGTGTGGCCGCAGGCACCCTTCGAGCCGTCCTCGTTCGCGGTACGGCTGAGCACCCAGACGACCTGGTACGGGGGCGACGGCGGGGTCGGGCTGTGGTGCAACGGCTCGGGGGACTACTGGAAGGGTTCCCGCTGGACGACCTACCTGACCACGGGTCAGGAAGCCCTGATCGTGCGCGAGTTCCGGTACAAGGGAACCTTCCAGCACGACCGGGTCGTCGAGGTCGACCTCGCGGACGTGGGCCTCAAGGTGGCCAGCCAGCAGGAGATCGACATGTCGATGACCTGTTCCTCGGCCGGCGAGGGCCGGATCAAAGTGGAACTCGCCGTCGACGGCACCCGGGTGGCCTCGTACACCGGCGCCGCCTTCGCCGAGCGGGGCTGCGGTGTGGCGGCCTTCCACTACAACGCGACCGACCCGCAGGGCACGGCCTTCCACGCGGGTTTCGAGCGCTTCACCGCGTCCGAGCCGCTGGCACGCTGACGACGCGAGCCACTCCCCCGGTCTCCCACATCAGCGCCCTGCCTCAGCCGTTGGGACCGCTGCTCCCAAGCCCAGGTCGTGTTGGCCTTGTTCAGGGCGAGGGCGTGAAGCCGGCGGAAAGATCCAGGTGGAAAGGGAGCCCCTGGAAGTAGGTCGGCCTGCGCCGCAACCGCCAGCGGTACGCCGTACCGTCGACAACAATGCGTCGCGATCCCCTGCGGCCCAGCGCCATGGCTCCTCCTCAACACGGAGGATGCTAGCCACTCCGACCCGCCCGGTCGCCTCAATTTCCGTCTCCTTCAGCCCCGTTCACGGCCGTTCATCGAGGATCAGTTGGAAAGCGTGTTGGGGGCAAGCCCTCTCAACCTTGAGCTCTAGTCCCCCAGTTGTAGTGCTGATCTTCATTCCGGCTTGAGCACGCCCCGGGCGATGACCACCTCACGCAGACGCGCGGCCATCGAGGCCGCTTGCTCCGGCGACAGCGTCAGAACCCCGTTCTCCGTCATCAGAGCGTGGAACTGCTGCTCAGGGTAGGGAACGCCAACCGGCAGGGCGGCGATGTGCCAGTGCAGATGCGCATTGCCCTGCTGGCTGCCGAGCGAGTACAGGTACGTGCGCTCCGGCTCGCAGACGGCCTCGACGGCGAAGGCGATCTCCCGGACGAACAGCATGAGCCGGCTGTAGGCCACCTCGTCCAGATCGCGCACGACGTGCTCGACGTGCACCTTCGGCGCGACCAGGACCTTGCCCGGCACCGTGGGCCACCTGTCCAGGAACGCCACGTGATCGGCATCCTCAAAAACCGTCGCATGCGGGTAGTCCGGGTTCCCGGTCAGGAACGCACAGACAAAGCACGGGCCGATCCGGGTCCGCTCCACGTACATCTCGAGATCCATCGGCTGTCGACCCGTTGACACCTGCGCACCTCTCCGTAGGGGGTGCACCAGTCTGCCGCAGCCCTACGACGCACACCGGCGCAAAGGGGGCCGACGGCTCAAGATCGGGATCTGCTACTGGAGTATTTGCCGCGCAGCCGTGCCTGGGCCGTAGGGTCACCCCAAAGGGGGGAGAGATGACGCCTCTGGCGATCACATGGACGTTGTTCAGCCACGGCTGGGCTTCCGTCAAGGTGGCCGACGATCGCGGCGAGGCAGAGGCCATCGCCTCTTACGTCTCTGACGGACCCGGGCAGTTCCTCTACGCCGTTACCAGGCTCGTCCTTGGCGACGCAGACACACGCGCCGAGTTGGAGGGAGAGCCACAGGTGTACCGGTGGTTCTTCCACCGAGATGGATCTGTGGTTGATATTCGCCTGGTCCTGGCCGACGAGAACCGGGCGCCGGACCGTTCCGGAACGGTTCTCTGGTCGGGCAGCCACACCGTCACGGAGCTCGCACGGTCGGCCGTCCGGGCCTTCGACCGGATTGATCACGAGCACGGTGAAGTGTCCTACGAGTCCCAATGGGGCCGGCCGTTTCCCCGAACCGAACTTGAAGTCCTGCGAGCCGCGATGCGGGCGCACCGCCCTGACCCGCAAAGTCCCCGGGCCACCAAAACCGCCGACAAGTCCCAGGGCAATGAGAAGGCCGCAACTACAGCAACCAGCAGCGCTCGGTAGCGTCCCTCAGTACCTCGGATGCGGCCGGTGCGACCGCAGCTGACCGTTGTGCAGAGCGACGGATCGGAAGGCGCTGTGCAAGGGTCTGCCCTTTGGGGCAGGCCCTTCGGTCGCACAGGCAGCCGCCGACCGAGACCTACCCGTCGAGGTGCTCGGCCCACCATCCTCGGTCGGCTTGCCAATCCTGGAACCAGGTCACGAAGTCGGCCTCTGGCTCGCTTTCCTCCTCCGCGTCCATGTACGGAGCCACGCATCCGTCTCCCAGCCACCAGACTCGGCCGCGCTGAGGCCCTGTGACCACGAGTACCCAGAACTCGCAGTCACGGTTGCCGCCCAGGAGCACCGAGCCGTGCTGATAGATGCCGTGGAGTAGGGGTGAGTGCTCATCGTGGTCGTAGTAGTCGTACTCCCACTGCCACTCCTCCTCCAGGGGGAATGGCTCAGTGAACTTGCGGACAGCCGTTCCGTCGAATGGTTCGGGGCTGAGCCAGCAATCGGCCTTCCAGTTCTGCCAGTTCTCAGGAAGTCTGCCCAGAGGAAGGAGCGCGTGCGCCATGGATGCCCCCTCCAACGAACCGTTGGAAACCTCCGCGACGAACGTACGGTAGGGCTCTGGTAGTTCGATGCCGTGAGCGGCTTCCCACGCCCGGACGCCTGCCCAGCCAAGGGGAGGCCGTCGAAGATCTCCGGGGACAGCATCGCGGAGGACGGCGATCGCACTTCTCAGGAGGTGCCGCTCTGAGCTACCTGTCATCTGCGTAGTGAACACCAGGCCGGACGGTGAAGGTCAGGAACCCCGGCCTCAGTTTTCGCTGCCGAATCGCCCCCTTGCTCACCGTGGGCCAGCGCGATTACCGCGGCCCTCTACGTACGACGCCGCCGGCGCAGGAAGCTCTCCCACCCCGGCTCACGCAGGTGGAAGTACGCCGTGTACCGATCCCAACTCCACCGACCGCTGGACGGATCGCGACGGATGCGTCCTTCGGCCAGGAGCCTGTTGAGACCCCCGCGGATGGACTCGGGGAGTGGGCCCGACAGCCAGCGGTGGCCTGGACAGGAAAGAATGTCGCGCCGGAAGAGGTCGTCCATCAAGTTGTCGACAGCATCGATGACTTCGGCATCCGGACCGTCGAGCAGCGGCCAGGGCATTTGGTTCAGTACCCCGCAGATTTCGGCATGAAAGTGCTCGGCCTGCTCGGCCCTCGCGGCAGCGATGAAGGCATCCTCCATCCCCGGGAGGCTACCCATCGCCACCGACGGAGCCCAGGCCCGGAACGTGCTTCTCACGCGTCCGGGCCCGTGCCAACCATGTACGAGGTCTTCCTTCGTGGGGAAGTACGGTCGACCCGACGATCGGCAGGCTCGCGTACGCTCTCACTCAACCAGGGACACCAGGAGGCAGCCGGCTTCCCGGACACTCAAAATTGACGTGTTCCGTTCATGATTAATTCATCGGGGGTTCATTTCCTCCCTCGAATCTCCCGATCATGACATCTCGAAGAACCTCGCTGAGGCTGGCCCTGTCCACGGGAATCGCCGCCTTGATGCTGATCATCGCCGGCACTCTGTCACCCGCCTCGGCGGCGACGGGCACCTGGATGTACATGAACGACTTGGGGCAGCCCTGCCTCACCTCGTCGACCGCAAGCAGCAACATCTGGGTGCAGTACAGCTGTTCGGGTAATGGCGCTACGACCTGGCACTGGGGCTCGGAGACGAACTCCTGGCAGGGGCACACGATGCGCCGACTGGTCAGCAACGCCAGCGGCGACTGCCTCACGACGGACTACGGGGCTGAAACGAACGACGTTTACGGGGCCCCCTGTGGAGGCGGCCGCACCGGACAGTTCTGGACCGCCGACGACGACCAGATCCAGAACCAGAACACGAACTACCTCCGCACCTCCGACAGCGGCGACGGCGTCTTCACCAGCCCGAAAAGCGTGATCGCCGACTACGGCATCAACGAGACCCGGTTCGTCTGGTGGGGTTTCCTCCTCTGACAAGTCCGGCTCCACCGACGGCCCGCGACCGCCGACGGCCTACGGCACCGTCCTCGCGGGCACGCAAGCCCGGCCACGCTGTGAACGCGCCGCCCGATCGCACCGGCAGAGCACGGATCGTAAGGCTGTGAGGGGGGTGGGTGCCGAGCACCCGGAGTTCTGGGATCCACCAGGTCCGGGCGCTCGGCACCCACCTCCCTTTTGGCCGCCGCACCCCTCTCTCGACACGGCCGCCGACGAGCCTCGGTCCGGATGAGGCGGACGCATCGCCGATGAACCGCAAGACGGAGCCCAGGGCCTGACCCGTAGCTCGTGGTCACGGGCAAGCAGGGGCCGGTCGGCCTGGGAGGAGTGCTCGGAGCGCGGCTCTCACGCGTCCGGGTCTGCGCCGACGATGTCATCGCCGAAGGCGGCAGTGAGCGCCTTCGCGATCAGGTCGGGCAGTTCGGTCCGGCCGTCGTCCTCGGCCCAGCGCACCAGTGCCGTGTGCATCGCGGCCAGGCAGGCGCTGGCAGCCGCCTGGGCTCGGAAAGCCGTGTCGGGATCGGTGCCGTCGTCCCCGAGGGCGTCGACAATCGCCTGCTGAAGGGCGTAGTTGTTGTCCAGGTGCCTGGCCCGCAAGGCCGGCGTCGAGATCATGAGCCGGAGGCGGGCCAACAGGAACTGCTTGTTCGCCGTCAGGTCGTCTCCGTTACCGCCGCTGGTCAGCGTCGTGGCCGCGTCGATGAGCGCGCCGCTGATGCGGCGGACCAAGGGCTGAGCGGAGGACGACGCGGCGATCCGCTCGGCGACGAGCCGACCGTTCTGGTCGACGAGCACGAGGTCTTCCTTCGTGGGGAAGTGCCGGTACACGGTCATGGGCGACACGCCCGCCGCTTCGGCGACGTCCGTCACGGTCGTGGCGTCGTATCCGCGCTCGATGAACAGCCGTACCGCGTGCGCCTGAATCATGCGCTGCGTGTCGGCTCTCCGCTGTGCTCGCAGGGTTGAGTGCTGCTCGGGCATGTGATAGACCCTACCGCAATGGTAGTGACTACCAGATAGGTAGTTACTCACAACCCGGGGCGGGGACATGGGTGATCTGATCGGCAGGACGGCTCTCGTGACTGGAGCGTCGCGCGGCATCGGGCAGGCGATCGCGGTCCGGCTGGCAGCGAAGGGCGCCGTGGTCGTCGTGCACTTCGGCACGGACGAGGACGGCGCGAAGACGACGGTCGACGAGATCGAACGCAGTGGTGGAACCGCGCTCGCCGTCGGGGCGGAGCTGGGTGTGGACGACGACGTCGAGACGCTGTTCGCGGGAGTCGAGGCCGGCCTCGCCGGGCGGCCGCTCGACATCCTCGTGAACAACGCGGCGGCCGCGCCCGCCGGTCCGCTCGGAGCCACGACGCGGACGGAGTTCGACCACCTCTTCGCGGTGAACGTGCGGGCGCCGTACTTCATCATCCAGCGGGCATTGCCACTGTTCCGCGACGGTGGCCGCATCATCACGATCTCGTCCGTGGCAACCCGGATGGCCAACCCCACCCAGACGTCCTTCGCCATGACGAAGGGCGCGGTCGAGACGATGAGCATGACCTTGGCCAACGAACTCGGGGTCCGAGGGATCACGGTGAACGCGGTTGCTCCCGGCGCCACCCGGACGGCGACCAACGGATCAGCCTTCGAAGCGCCGGGTCTGGCCGAGTTCATCGCCGGATCGACGGCCCTCGACCGGCTGGGCGGACCCGACGACGTGGCCGAGGTGGTGGCGTTCCTCGCCTCCGACGCGGCGCGCTGGGTCACCGGTCAGGTCGTCGACGCAAGTGGTGGCCTGTTCCTCGGTCCGCGCGCCTGATCACCTCACTGGGGCGAGCCACCCCGATCACCGGCAATGCCACCGGGCCCGTGAACAATGCCGGGAACGCCGATCAACGACCAGAGGCGGACAAGAGGTGGACCTGACGCGGGCGGACGCCGTGGTGTGGCGCAACCGTGCCCTGCTGCTGTTCGACCGGATTCCGATGCCGGTCGCGGTGTGCGACGTGTACGGGGTGATCGTCCTGGCGAATCCGGCGATGGCGACGGAGTGGGGCGAGACGCCGGGCAGACTGCGGGGCCGGAACGTGTTGGACCTGTTCCGCCCGCAGGAGGCGACGCAGGTGGAGCGGATCACGCAGGCGCTGCGGCTGCGGCACCGCTCCCGGTACCCGGTCTCGGTGCGCTGGGACGCGGCCGACGGGGTGCGGCGCCACGGCGAGTTGACCGCTGACCCCGTCAGCGACAGCGCCGAGACATCCACGGCCCTACTGGTCACACTCCGGGTGCTCGGGGAATGCCCCGACCCCGACCCCGGACGCACCGAGCCGTCCGCCCCACCCGCCGGCGCCACCGAGGCGCGCATTCTGGCCCTGCTCGCCGGAGGCGCGACCACGGCCCGGGCCGCGCGGGAGACGGGCCTGACCGTGGACGGCGTCAACTACCACCTACGGCGCCTGTCCGACCGCTGGGGCGCGTCCACCCGTACGGAACTGGTCGCCCGCGCCTACGCGCTGGGCGTACTCACTCCCGGCGTGTGGCCGCCCACGGCCGTTCCCGCCGTACCCGCCGCACCCGCCCCCTGAGGCGCACCGAAGCGTGCGAGGCAGTGCCACACCCTCTTCAGGTCCTGCACCTCGTACCGGCCCGTGCGCGCCGCGTCCCCGATGATCCGTGGGTCGAGGTACCCGAACTCGGCAATCCTGGCCCCGAGTTCGACAAACTCCGGGCCACGGAAATCCGGGTGAAGTCTCAGCTCCTCGACGGAGATCCGGTATCCGGGATGCCACTCGACCGGGCACGGCAGTCGCAGCGCCGCGGTCTCGACCGGCGTTCCGCGGTAGGACTCGTCGAGGACCAGGGCTTCCATGTCCCGCGCCAGTACAACCCTTCCGTGCACCTGCGCCTCGATGTAGTCGTCGAGGGCGTCCCGGTCGTCCGCCTCGGCCTGCTCGATGAGCGACATCCCGGCGGCGACCCCGAACCCGGACGGCTCGGCCGCGCTGTCGGGGTAGCAGAAGGTGGCCCGCCGGAGTGCCTCGCCGGTCAGCCGGAAGTGTGAGGATCCGAACCGGGGTGCGGCGCCGACCAGTTGGCGCCGGAAGTTCAGCCCGCCGTACACGGGGCGTTCGTGCGTGGGCGCCGTGTCGTACGCCGCCCCGAAGATCCGGCTCTCCCAGCGCCAACGGTCGCCGCCGGGGTGGGCGGTCAGGCCGCCGTTGCTCGTGCCCGTGACGAACTGGGAGTGGTACGTGCCGTCCTGGGCCAGCGCCTCGAGGATCGGGAGTCCGCGGACAAGCCGGTCCGGGTGGAGGTTCAGGGTGACTCGGAGCGCGGGATCCAGTGCCGGGCCGGAGGAGTGGGCTGCGACGTGACGCACGGCCCGCTCCTGCGGTGTGCGGCCGTTCCCGAAATGCATTGGAATCTCTCCGGTGGGTCTATGTAGCTTAGCCAACAACCTAGTACCCCTAGGTTTTGAGCCCGCCCGACCCCAGGAGCACTCCCCCATGAGATCACTCACCGAGCAGGACATCCGCAGCTCATTCATCAACTGCTCCAAGGGCGAGGCCAAGCGCCTCCCGACACCTCGCGATCTCGCCGAACGCCCCTGGGACGACCTGGACTTCCTCGGCTGGCGGGATCCCGGGGCGCCCGATCGCAGCTATCTGGTCACCGAGCGGTCCGGCGATGTCGTCGGCGTCACCCTGCGCTTCCCCTCCTCCCAGCGCGGCTTCCTGCACCGCAGCATGTGCTCGCTGTGTCTGACGACCCACCCGGGCAACGCCGTCTCGCTGATGACGGCCCGCAAGACGGGGGCGGCCGGCCGCGAGGGCAATTCGGTCGGCATCTACATGTGCGCCGACCTCGCCTGTTCGCTGTACGTACGCGGCAAGAAGTCCCTCGAATCCGGCAGCCGGTTCGAGGAGAGCCTCACGGTGGAGCAGCAGATCGCCCGGACGGTGGGCAACCTGTCCGCGTTCCTGGAGAGGCTCCGCGTCTGACACCCCCTCGGGCGGACTTGTTAACGGTCGGGAAACCGGTGTGCGGGTCCACGGGAAACATGAGTGCCGCATTTTTTCCTCTACGTACGTAGAAGAAAAACGTCGCGCCCTCACCCTGGAGATTCCATGAGCGCTCCGTCCCATCCGCTCGACCCGCTCACCCCCGCGGAGATCTCCGCCGCGCGCGAGGTCCTCCTCGCGGCGGGCCTCGTGGCGGACACCACACGGTTCGCCTACCTCGGCCTCGATGAACCGGCCAAGCAGGAACTGCCCGGCCGTGTGCCGGACGCCCGGGCCGACCGCCGTGTGCGGGTCCTGTTGCAGGACACGGCCGGCGCGCCCGCCCATGACGTGGTCGTGTCGCTCTCCCGTACGTCGGTGGAGAGCGACCGCATCCTGGACCCGGTCACCGATGGACAACTCCCGGTTCTGGACGAGGAGTTCGGACTGGTCGAGGAGATCCTCGCCGGGGACTTGCGGTGGCTCGCCGCACTCAAGGCCCGGGATCTGGACGTGGCCCGGGTGCGGGTCGCTCCGCTGTCCGCAGGGGTGTACGCGGAGGAGTACCCGCAGGAGTCCGGGCGCCGCATCCTGCGCGGGCTCGCCTTCGTCCAGGAACACGCCAAGGACCACGCCTGGGCCCACCCGGTCGACGGCCTCGTCGCCTATGTGGACGTCATCGGCCGCACCGTCGACCAGGTCATCGACCTCGGCCCCGTCGCCGTCCCCGCCGAATCCGGCAACTTCGACGACCCCGCCGTCACCGGCCCGCTCCGCACCACCCAGAAGCCCCTGGAGATCACCCAGCCCGAGGGCCCCAGCTTCACCCTGGACGGCAGTCTGCTGCGCTGGGAGAACTGGTCGCTGCGGATCGGCTTCGACGCCCGCGAGGGCCTGACCCTCCATCAGATCGCCTTCACCGACCGGGACAAGGGGCAGGAGCGCCCCCTCATCCACCGCGCGTCGATCGCCGAGATGGTCGTCCCGTACGCCGACCCCTCCCCCGTACGGTCCTGGCAGAACTACTTCGACACCGGCGAGTACTTGATCGGCCGCTACGCCAACTCCCTTGAGCTGGGCTGCGACTGCCTCGGCGACATCACGTACATGGACGCCGTCATCGCCGACGAGTCGGGTGCCCCGCAGACCCTGACCAACGCGATCTGCCTGCACGAGGAGGACTACGGCATCCTCTGGAAGCACACCGACCTCTGGGCAGGCTCCGCCGAGACGCGCCGCCAGCGCCGCATGGTGCTCTCCTTCTTCACCACCGTCGGCAACTACGACTACGGCTTCTACTGGTACCTCTACCTCGACGGCACCATCGAGTTCGAGGCCAAGGCCACCGGCGTCGTCTTCACCTCCGCCCACCCCGGCGGCGACCACCCGTACGCCACCGAGATCGCGCCGGGCCTCGGAGCGCCGTACCACCAACACCTGTTCTGCGCGCGCCTGGACATGACACTCGACGGGACCGCGAACCGCGTCGAGGAAGTGGACGCCGCCCGCGTGCCGATCGGTCCCGACAACCCGCGCGGCAACGCCTTCACCACCCGCCGCACCCCGCTGACCAGGGAGAGCGAGGCGCAACGCACCGCGGACGCGTCCGTGGACCGGGTCTGGCACATCTCCAACCCCGACTCGCTCAACCGCCTTGGCCATCCGGTCGGTTACGCCCTGTTGCCCGAGGGCAAGCCCGCCCTCCTCGCCGACCCGGCCTCCTCCATCGCCGCGCGCGCAGCCTTCGCCACCAAGCACCTGTGGGTCACCCGTTACGACCCCGCCGAGCGCTACCCGGCCGGTGACTTCGTCAACCAGCATCCGGGTGGCGCCGGGCTGCCCGCCTACACGGCCGCCGACCGTGACATCGACGGCCAGGACATCGTCCTCTGGCACACCTTCGGCCTCACCCATGCCCCGCGCCCCGAGGACTGGCCGATCATGCCCGTCGACTACACCGGCTTCAAGCTCAAGCCGGTCGGCTTCTTCGACCGCAACCCCACGCTCGACGTGCCGCCCAACGCCTCTGCCCACACCGCCTGTTCCACGGGAAGCTGCCATGACTGAGCAGACACGGCAGGCGCCCGCCGACGCCGCCGACATCGCTCCCCCGTCCGGTCTGCGCGGGTCGGTCGGGGTCGCCGGGATCGTCTTCCTCGTGGTCGCCGCGGCGGCCCCGCTCACCGCGATCGGCGGCGCGCTGCCGGTGATGTTCGCCATCGGCAACGGCCCCGGCGTACCCGCCGCCTATCTGGTCGTCGCGGTCGTCCTGCTGCTGTTCAGCGTCGGCTACGCGGCCATGAGCAGGCACGTCGTGGACACGGGGGCCTTCTACGCGTACGTCACCTCGGGCCTGGGCCGGATCACCGGTTCGGGTGCCGCAAGCCTGGCCCTGCTGACGTACACCGCGATCCAGGCCGGCATCTACGGGCTGGCCGGTGCCACCCTGAACAGCCTGGTCACCGGCTACGGCGGGCCCGATGTGCCCTGGTGGCTCTGGAGCGGGCTGCTCCTGCTGCTCGTCGCGCTGCTCGGTTACCGCAACATCGACGTCGGCACAAAGGTGCTGGCGGTGCTGCTCGTCCTCGAAGTCGGCATCGTCGCCGTGGTCGTGGTGGCGATCCTTGCCCAGGGCGGCGCGGACGGGATCGACGTCACCTCCTTCACCCCGAGCGCCTTCACCTCGGGCTCCCCCGGCATCGGCGTGATGTTCGCCGTGGCCTCCTTCGTCGGCTTCGAGGCGACCGCCATCTACGGCGAGGAGGCCCGCGACCCGAAGCGCAGCGTGCCGCGCGCCACCTATCTCGCGGTCACTCTGATCGGCGTCTTCTACGCCCTCGCCAGCTGGGCGTTCGTGCTGGCCGTCGGCAGCGACAAGGTGCAGGAGGCGGCGGGCAAGGACCCGGCGGGGCTCGTCTTCGCGGTCGCGGACCAGTACGTAGGAGGTGCGGCCTCCGACCTGATGCAGATCCTGCTGGTCACCAGCCTGTTCGCGGCGCTGCTCGCCTTCCACAACGCCATCGCCCGCTATCTGCTCTCACTGGGGCGGCAGAACAGCGCGCCCGCCGTGCTCGGACGCGTCCACGAACGGCACGGGTCGCCGCATGTGGGCTCGCTGGCGCAGAGCGCCTCCGCCGTGGTGCTGGTCGCGGCCTTCGCCGTGGCCGGGGCCGATCCGGTTCTCGAGCTGTTCACGTGGATGAGCGGACTGGCCACGCTCGGGGTGCTGGTCCTGATGATCCTGGTGGGCGTCGCCGTTGCGGCCTACTTCGCCCGTACCGGAGTGGACCGCCGGCTGTGGCACACCAGGGTCGCGCCGGTGCTCGGCACTGTCGGCCTGTTCGCCGTGCTGTGGCTGGTGCTGGACAACTTCACCACGCTGATCGGCGGTTCGGCCTGGCTGGCCCGCGCCTTCGAGGCGCTGGTCGTGCTCGCCTTCGCGGCCGGCGCTGCGTCCGCGGTACACCGTCGTGCGTGAACTGCTGTGGGTGACCGGTCTGGCAGGCGCGGTGCTGTGCCTGGCCGGTCACCTGCCCGGCCCGGTGCGGCGATGGGGACCGCACGCGGTCGCGGCGGCCGCCATGACGGCGGCGGCCCCGGGTGCGGGTTCGCAGGAGCTGCTGCTCGCTTCGGCCGCCACCGCCGCGGCCTGCGCGTGGAGCGCCCTCACCGGGTGCGCGAGGCGAAGCGCCGACCTCGCCGTGATGACCGTACTGACTGCGGCGATGGTGCCTGCCCACCTACATGCCTCAGGTCCTTGGCTGCCCGTGTTCTTCCTGGCGTGCTGGGCCGTCGTCAGGTCCGGGACGGCGCTGTTCCGGCGGGTCTGGCTCAACTCCCCAGCGCGGCAAGGCCATTCGAGCACCCGGACCGTACTGCTCGGCGAGACCGGCGGTCTGCTGATGATCGCGGGTATGGCCGGGATGTTCGGCTGACTTCGAGCTTTGGCTAAGGTCGGTCACGGCGGAGCTCCAGCCCGTAGCGCCCGAGAACGAGGACAGGCATGCCGAAGATCGTCGACCATCAGGAGCGGCGTCGGCAGATCGTCGAAGCGGTGTGGGCCCTGATCGCACGCCGTGGACTGGACGCCGTCACCATGCGGGACCTGGCCGCCGAGGCCGGGTACTCCAACGGCGCGCTCGCCCCCTACTTCCGCAACAAGGACGAGATCCTCCAGGCCGCGTTCACCTACGCGTTCGAGAGCACCAACTCCCGGGCCGAGGAGGCCATCGCGGGCGCGAGCGGCCTGGCGGCACTGCGCGGGCTCTGCCTGGAGATCATGCCGCTGGACGAGGTACGGGTCATGGAGGCCCGCGTGGTCATCGCCTTCTGGGACCGCGCGGTCCACGACGAGCGCATGACCGCGGTGCACGAGCACGCCATGGACCTGTGGCGCGAGCAGATGTACACCTACCTCCGGCAGGCTCGCGCGGCCGGCGAAGTCACCACCACGACCCCCGACGAACGCGTCGTCGACACCCTGCTCGCCACCCTCATGGGTTTCCAGATCAACGCGCTGCTCGCACCGCACACCACCGGCGCCCAGCGCCAGGAAGCCGTCCTCGAAGGGCTCCTGGACTCGCTCCGGTGATCAGCTCTCCGCCACCGCGAGCACGATCTTGCCCCGGTTGTCGCGCTGTTCCAGCCGCTCATGCGCTGCGCGAGCGCCCTCCAGCGGGAACACGGTCTCCACGGGTACGCGGTACGTGCCCGCCGCGACCCGCTCGGCCAGTTCCCGCAGGTCCGCGCGAGGGTCGTAGCCGTGGATCTGCAGGTTGGTGAGCTGGAAGCCGAGGACGGACGCGTTCTTCGGGTAGAAGTCGCGGGTGTCGACGGTGCTCGGCTCCAGCGCGACGTTGGCGAGGGCGACGACCCGCCCGCCGTGTCCGATCTCGCGCAGGCTCCGCCCGAAGGCACGGCCGCCGACGGTGTCCAGGACGACGTCCGCGCCCCGTCCGCCGGTCAGTCGCAGCACCTCGTCGACCTCCGCGTCATCGGGGTGCGCCGAGGTGTCGACGGTGGAGCCGGCGCCGAACTCGGCGGCCCAGGCGGTCTTCTCCGGTGAACCGGCGATCGCGATGACGTGCGCGCCCGCCTCGGCCGCGATCTGTACGGCCGCGCTGCCGACCCCGCTCGCGGCGGCCTTCACCACCACGGTGTCGTCCTTGGTGACCCGGGCCAGCCGGCGCAGGCAGTACCAGGCGGAGAGCCAGGCGACGGGCAGGGTGGCGGCCTCCGTCAGCTCCACGCCGTCCGGCAGAACGGTCACCCGCTCGGCGGGTACGACGGCCAACTCGGCGTAAAAGCCCGGTGAGTCCACGCCGTCCAGGGCCATGACCCGCTGCCCGACGGCGATGCCGGTCACGCCCTCCCCCACCGCGGCGACGGTTCCGGCCGCCTCCACGCCCGGGATAAGCGGCGGGCGACCGGCCCGGTGGTAGACCCCGGCGCGGACGAGGGCGTCCACCCGGTTCACTCCCGCCGCGACGACCCGCACCAGCACCTGGCCGGGCGCTGCGACCGGGTCCGGCATCTCCACCGGCACCAGCACCTCGGGCCCGCCGAACTCGTCGATCCGCACCGCACGCATCTCAGTACCTGCTCTCTCGGGAGGACACACCGGAGCACCGCGGCGACCTCAAAAGCCGAAGCAGTGACACCGGTTGAACTGGTGTCACCTTGCGACACCCCATGAACCGGTGTCAAGGGATAGACTCGGGCCATGCCCCGCGTACCTGCTCCCCCTCCACCGGACGCCACCGACCCGGCGCCGGTGTTCCCCTTCATCGGCGGACGCCCCTGTCTGAACTTCGTGGCCACGCTCGGCAAACGGCACGGCGACACCCCCCTCGAACGGCTCCCCGACCCCGCCGCCCTCGCCCGCTGGATCGGCGAGGCGGGCCTGCACGCCGGGGACGACGACGAGCCGGTGCACATCACCGCCGACGACCTCTCCCACGCCCGCACACTGCGCGAGGCCCTCTACCGGCTCGTACGCGCCTCGATGGACGGTCGGGCTCCGGACCCCGCCGATGTCGCTCAGGTCAACGAAGCGGCGGCCCTCCCCGACCTCGCCCCCCAGCTCGCCGAGCCGCACGGCGGCTCCTTGCCGCCCCTGTACTGGAAGGCCGACCACCCCGGGCCCGCGGCCCTCGCGACCGTGGCCCGGGATGCCGTGCTGCTGGTCGGCGGCCCCCTTCTGGCCAGAGTCAAGAAGTGCGAGAACCCCGACTGCTCCCTGCTGTTCCTGGACGACTCCCAGGCCCGCCGCCGCCGCTGGTGCTCCATGGACCGCTGTGGCAATCTCGCAAAGGTGGCCGGTTACCGGTCCCGCAGCCGGGCCGCCTCCACTCGCTGAAGGTTCACCCCGTTACGTTCGATGCACCTATGGAACGGGAAAGGCCCAAGGGTGCGAGAGGAACGCAGGGAGGACCGTGGTGAGTGGGCGACATCCGTCGCCCAGCTCGTCAAGCGCCGACGGGAACCCGTCGTCGTCCAGGCACTGCGGTCGGCGGCCGCCGCCACGATCGCGTACGTCGTCGCCCTGCACCTCAGCCCCGAGCCCGCACCGCTCACCGCACCCCTGACGGCCCTGCTCGTCGTACAGGTCACTCTGTACGCCACGATCACCACCGGCGTCCGGCGCGTGAACTCCGTGGTGGCCGGGGTCGTCGTCGCCATCATTTTCAGCAGTCTGGTGGGTCTGACCTGGTGGAGTCTGGCCCTGCTGATCGTCGCCTCACTGGCCGTGGGGCATCTCGTACGGGTCAGTGAGTTCGTTCCCGAAGTGGCGATCAGCGCCATGCTGGTCCTCGGCGTCACCAGGGTGGGCGACATCGCGTGGGCCCGGGTGCTGGAAACGCTGATCGGGGCGGTCGTGGGGCTCGCCTGCAATCTCGTGCTGGCGCCTCCGGTGTGGGTCGGCGTGGCCGGGGAGTCCATCGAGGATCTGGCGCGCCGGATGCGGCAGTTGATGCTGCGGATCGGCGAGGAGGCCGCGGGCCGCACCCCCGCCTCGCTGGCGGCCGCACGGCTGCACGAGGCGCGCCGTCTCGACCACGACATCGTCGAGGTGGACGCGGCGCTGCGGCAGGCCGAGGACAGCCTGAAGCTCAATCCGCGCGTGCGCGAGGGGCTGCTGCACCGGGTCGTGCTGCGGACCGGCCTCGACACGCTGGAGATCTGCACGGTCGTCCTGCGCGTGCTCGCGCGCAGCCTCACCGATCTCGCCAAGGAACGTGAACCCGAGCCTCTGTTCGAGCCGCAGGCGGGGGCCGCCCTTGAGCAGCTGCTGTCCGAGGTCGCCGACGCCATCGTCAGTTTCGCCGTCCTGGTGACCACGGATGTGAGCCACAGTGCGGAGTCGGCGGAGGAGCGGCTCGCCGCTGAGCTCACCACCGCGGCCGCCACCCGGGACAAGCTGGCACAGCTGTTCCTCGAAGGGGTCCAGCGCGATGCCAGCCACTGGCAGCTGCACGGTGCGGTGCTGTCCGAGGTCAACCGCATGCTCGACGAGCTCGACACGGAGCACCGCTCCCGACGGCTTCTGGAGGAACTGGACCGCTGTACACGCGAGCAGCGCGAGCGCTGGCCGCGCCTCACGCGCCTGCGCGCAAATGTGCGCAGGCTGCGGATGCCGCGCCGGAACCGACGCCCTGCCTCCCGTCGTTCTATGTGAGGAAGCTGCACGAGGACGCTTCACGGACACGCCTCACAGGCACGCCTCACGAGGACGCTGCACAACGACGAGGGGAGCGGTCGGATGACCGACAGCACCGTGCGGATCGACGGGAACACGCTGCGACTTCCGGGCGAGGTGCGGGTGCGGTTCATCCGGACCCTGCGCCTGCCCGAGACGGGCACGCACGCGCTGCCTCCGGGGCTCGGCGAGTTCCCGGTACGCCGTGTCGAGGACTACGCGGACACGGTGCCCGCCGAATGGCGGGCGCGCGGCGGTGTGATGCTGCCGGTGTATCTGCGCGAGGCGATGTGGCTGAGTTTCGGGGGCACGGCGGAACCGGCCGCGCTACAGGTCGGCGTGGGCAAAGTGTGCGCGGTCTCGGGCAAGCCGTGGAGTTCCCGGCTGAGCCGGAACCCGCAGAACTACGTGGTTCTGCCGCGCCAGCCGTGGCTCGACGGCATCAACTCCGGCAAGGGGACCGTCCGCCAGTTCGTGGCGGTGCCGCTCGGCCTGGGCGCCACCGTCGAGGGCCAGGTCACCGGCGAGGAGGTGTGGGGCGGCGTACAACTGCAGTCGTTCCCGCTGCGCGACGAGGAGCTGGGCGCCTGGCGTGAGGCTCAGCGCCGCATCGCCGCGACGCGCAGGGAGATGACGGTCGGGGGCTATGGCGGCGCGTTCCCGATGGCCGCACAGGCCGCTCCGGCCCCCGCCGCCGCGCCCGGCGGTCGCGCGAGGAGCGCCCCGGCGATGGGTCTGGGCGTCGGCGGCTCGATGCGCCAGGAGGTCTACCGGGACGACCGGCCGCTCAAGGCCTGGTCCGAGGAGCCCGCCGGGCGGGTGTTCGTGCACCTGGTGACGCCTCCGGAATGGCGCCGCATCACCGGCGAGGCGCCCCCGCCGTCCCCCGTGGACCGCGCGGCTTACACCAAGGCGGGGCTCCCGTGGTTCGACTACTACGACCAGGACGCCACGGACCTCGCCCCCACGGACACGCTGGGCTCGGTGCAACCGGTCGGCGACTGGCTCGGCGACGACCACGAGCCCTGGCAGGAGCCCTCTCCCCACCAGGTGAAGCCGCTCGGCGACGCGCCGGGCAAGCCGGTCGAGGACGGTGACTGGTAACCGACGAAAGATCGTTGCACCCTCCGCAACGCCCGTTGCCCTTCTTGCACTTCGCCGGCGTGGCAGGCCAAGGTGGCTGTCACGGCTGAGGCAACCGACACCCGAGGTGCAGGCATGAGCAGTGGGGCAGATGCGGAGCGCGGCTCGGGCGACGGCTGGACCAGACGCCGTTTCGTCGGCACGCTGACGGGGGCCGCAGCGGTGACGACGGTCGCGGCACCGGCCGCTCCCAGGACGGTACCGCCGGCGGACCCCGTCAGAGCGCCGACGACCGGAACCTCCCCGTCGCCCACCGGCCGCTCCAGCACCCGCCCGCTGCTCCTCGGGACGTACACCTCGGTCGAGGGCGGCGGAAAGGGCATCGGCCTGGCCACGTACGACTCGACGACGGGCCAGGTCACCGGTACGGGCGCCGTCATCACCGGCGTCGGCGACCCCTCGTACCTCGCACCGCATCCGGACGGCCGCACGCTGTACGCCGTCGACGAGCGGGAAGAGGGCGGAGTGACGGCCGTACGCCTCGCGGAGAACGCGGTTCTGGGCAGGCGCGGCACCGGTGGCTCGAGCCCGTGCCATGTGTCCGTGCATCCGAGCGGGCGCTGGCTGCTGAGCGCCAACTACGGGTCGGGCAGCGTGGCCGTGCATCCCATCGACAGCTCGGGGGCGCTCGGCGAGCACACCGCCGTCGTCACGCACTCGAGCCCGGCGCCCGGCCCGGGTCAACAGGGGCCGCACGCCCACCAGTTCATCACGAGCCCCGACGGCGGCCATGTGCTGGCCGTCGACCTGGGCACCGACACCGTCTACACCTACCGCCTGGACGAGTCCACGGGCACGCTCACCGAGGACTCCCAGGCGCATACGCGTCCGGGTGCGGGGCCGCGCCATCTCACCTTCCACCCCGGCGGCCGCTTCGCGTATCTCGCCAACGAGGTCGACAACACGGTCGCGGTCTGCGCCTACGACCCGGCCACCGGGCGGCTCACGCCGGGCGATCCGCAGTCCACGGGTACGGGTGGGGGCACGAGTTACCCGGCGCAGATCCTGGTGACCTCGAACGGGTCGTACGCCTATCTCGCCAACCGGGGCCACAACAGCCTGACGCGCTACGCGATCGAGGCGGACGGCGCCCGCCTGAAGCTCCTGGACACAGTGCCGGTCGGCGGTGACTTCCCCCGTCACATCGCCTTCTCCCCTGACGGGAAGCTGCTGTTCGCGGCGAACCAGCGGTCGAGCACGGTCAGCGTCTTCCACGTCGACGTCAGCAGCGGTGAACTCCGGCTCGCGGGCGAGCCGTTCGCCTCACCCGTCGCCGTCTGCGCGGTGCCGCTGTAGCGCGCGGGGGCAGGACGCGGAGCTCGCCTGGCTGAGCAGGACGTGCATCCGCTCGGTGAGCTGCGCGACCGTGTCGGCGGGCTTGTGGAAGGGCAGGCGTACGTCACCGTTGCCGCGCGCCCGCTCGATGCGCAGGGTGAGTCCGTGCCGGTCGACGGCGAGCGGCTGGACGCGCACCGCGCCGTGCAGGCTGTCCGGTTCGACGAGTCGGGTCAGCCGCTCGATGGCGTCCGGGTGGGCGTCGGCGAGGTGGGTGAGCAGCGCGGACTCGGCCGTGGCGAGGGGGTCGGACTCGGCTTCGGCCAGCTCGTCGAGATCGACCACGACCGTCCCCGACGGCTGGCGGAGCACCGCGCGCGTCGGGTGGAAGGCGAGATGTCCGTCCTCGGGGGCGAACCAGCCGGCGAGCCACAGCCGGGCGCGGATCCGGTTCCGTACGGGCACGGGCGCGACATCGGCGAACTCCAGGACGGCGGACGGCTCTCCGCGCGGCGCGCAGATCGCGGCCGTGAGCAGTGAGCTGTCCTCGGGCACGTGCAGGAGAACCCTGCCGTCCGCGGTCACGGTGTGCGCGCCGACGAACTCCTCGCGACCGCCCTCCGCGGTCACCGCGCAGGACCATGCCGCGGCGAGCACCGAGCGCGCTCGCTCCGCCGCGGCAGGCGCGGCCGTCCAGGTGTGACGGTCACCCATCAGACTCCTCCTTAGGTAAGGCTTGCCTAACCTATCGAAGATCCGGGTGTACGCCAACCACACTCGCCATCCTTTGAGAACCCTTTCTCACGCGAACAACGCTTTGACGCGCGGCGACCGAGGCCGGCCTCAGGGCGCGATCGCGCCCAGCAGCGCCCGTGCGCACAGATCGCGCACCTGCTCCCGGGTCAGCTCCGAGCCCCTCAGCCATTCCAGACAGACGGCCGTGGTGAAGGCCAGCCAGCCGCGCACGGCCATTCTCAGCTCGGGCTGCTCCTCGGGCGCCCGGCCGATCTCCGGGTCGGCGGCGAGCGCCGCCAGGATCTGCCGCTCCTGCGCGGCCAGCGCCTGCCGATAGACCTTCCGCACGGCCTGGTCGCCCGCCGCGTCGGCACGGTGGAAAGCGCGGAAGCCGTGCGCGTGCCGCTCGACATAGCCGAGGAAGGTGTCGAGGCCGTCGCCGAGTTGCTCGCGCACCGGGATCCCGGGCACCGCCGCCGTCAACCGCAGCATCCGCCTGCTCTCGCGCTCGACGACGGCCGCGAAGAAGTCCCGTTTGGTCGGGAAGTAGTGGTAGAGCAGCCCGCGGGAGACTCCGGCGATCTCGGCGACCTGCTCGATCCACACCTCGTCGTACGGGCTCTCCGAGAACAGGCACGCACCGACCGAGAGAAGCTGCTCCCGGCGCTCCTCGGTGCTGAGACGACGGCGTACCCGCTCGCCCTGGTTCCCGGCCATGCCAGCACTTTACTTGACGTCGGTTCAACAACGGGACCACACTGAAATCCGCTATTGAACTGGCGTATAACAGACTCAACCTGCCGCAGACACAAGGGAGATGGCGTCATGGTGGAGACGACAGCGGCCGCGCTGCCCAAGGGATTCCGCAGTGCGGAGCTGGGCTGGCCCGAGCTGCACCGCATTCCGCATCCACCGCGCCGGATCCCGCTGATCGGTGACGCGATCGGCGCCAACATCCGTACGCCCATCCAGGATTCGCTGCGGCTCGGCCGGCAGCTCGGGCCGATCTTCCGGCGCAAGGCGTTCGGCAAGGAGATCGTGTTCGTGTGGGGCGCGGATCTCGCGGCCGAGCTGGCGGACGAGTCGCGGTTCGCGAAGCATGTGGGCCTCGGGGTCGCCAACCTGCGGCCGGTCGCCGGGGACGGGCTGTTCACGGCGTACAACCACGAGCCGAACTGGCAGCTGGCGCACGACGTGCTGGCTCCGGGTTTCAGCCGTGAGGCCATGGAGGGCTACCACCCGATGATGCTCGACGTGACCGAGCGGCTGATGGACCGCTGGGACGGGGAGCGGACGGCGGGGCGGGCGGTGGACGTGCCGGGCGACATGACGAAACTGACGCTGGAGACGATCGCGCGGACCGGCTTCGGCCACGACTTCGGCTCCTTCGAACGCTCCCGGCCGCATCCCTTCGTGAACGCGATGGTGGGCACGCTGACCTATGCGCAGCGCCTCAACTCCGTCCCTGCGCCCCTGGCGCCGCTACTGCTCCGCGACGCCGCACGCCGCAACGAGGCCGACATGGCGTATCTCAATCGCACGGTCGACGCCGTGGTGGCGGACCGTCAGTCCTCAAGCGGCGAAGGGGACTTGCTCGACCGCATGCTGGAGACCGCGCACCCGGAGACCGGGGAGCGGCTGGCGCCGGAGAACATCCGCCGCCAGGTCATCACGTTCCTGATCGCGGGCCACGAGACCACCTCGGGCGCCCTCTCCTTCGCCCTGCACTACCTCTCCCGGCACCCGGAGGTCGCCGCCCGCGCCCGGGCCGAGGTGGACCGCGTGTGGGGCGACACCGCCCGGCCCGGCTACGACCAGGTCGCCAAACTCCGGTACGTGCGCCGGGTTCTCGACGAGTCGCTACGACTGTGGCCGACGGCGCCCGCCTTCGCGCGCGAGGCCCGGCAGGACACCGTGCTCGGCGGCGTCCACCCCATGCGGCAGGGCGCGTGGGCACTGGTCCTGACCGCGATGCTGCACCGGGATCCGGACGTCTGGGGCGCGGATCCCGAGGAGTTCGACCCGGAGCGCTTCGACGCGAAGGCCGTACGGTCCCGGCCCGCGCACACCTTCAAACCGTTCGGCACCGGGGCGCGGGCGTGCATCGGCCGCCAGTTCGCGCTGCACGAGGCGACGCTGGTGCTGGGACTGCTGCTGCGCCGCTACGAGCTGCGGCCCGACCCCGGCTACCAGCTCCGCGTGGCCGAGCGGCTGACGCTGATACCGGAGGGGCTGCGGCTGCATCTCGAAGGCCGCGCCCGCACCGGACTCAGTGCTGAGCCGCCCAGTGGCCCGGGCGGGCGAGTGACTCGGGCAGCTTCGTCCCGGCGCTGCTCCGGGCCGCGTTGACCTGTGGCTGGGTCAGGAAGAAGGCGCCGGTCAGGTCGGCGTCCGTGAGGTCGGTGTCGCGCAGGTCGGCGCCGATCAGGTCCGCACCGCGCAGATCGGCTCCGGTCAGGTCGGCGGCGATGAGGTAGGCGCCGCGCAGGTTGGCACCCCGGAGGTCGGCCCCCTTCAGTCGGGCGCCCATCAGGTCGGCGCCCCGGCGGTCCTTCTTCTTTCCCCGGCCGACTCCCGCGCGCATGAGTTCGCTGGTCCGCAGGAGCAGCGTGTTGACCTCCTGCCGGTGCGCGCCCACGTCCAACTCGCCCAGTTCATCGGGGGTTCGGAGGGTGAGCCGCTCGGTCTTGTCGAGCGCCCGGCGGAGGTCGGCGTGGAGCGGCTGGGCGGCCGGCAGCGTCAGGGCCTCCGCGAGATACCAGAGCAGTTCGTGGAGCTGGCGCACGACCGGCAAGACCTCGAACATCTGCCGGGCCTCTTCACGGGTCCCCGAGCGCCAGTCCCGGCCGCCGAAGGTGACCTGCGAGACCTTCTGCCCGGCGCCGAAGCAGTCGTACACCGTGCAGCCCGTGAAGCCCTTCTGCCGCAGTTCCGTGTGGATACCGCATCGGGAGTCGGTCCGCAGGTTCGGGCACGGCTTCCCGGCGTCCTTGTCGATCGCGAAATCGGTCGAGCGGGTGAAGGGCAGCGCGACACAGCAGAGCCCGAAGCACTCACCGCAGTCGGCTCGCAGTTCAAGGCGCCGGTCCTGGACTGTCCCGCTGTTCTCTTGCATGGCCCCAGCCTACTGAGCTGCGGAGAAAGGTGGCCTGGACCCTCATCGAACCGATCGGTACCATCTCATCCATGCCTGTACCCAGGGGGACGTCCCTCGACCCGGAGCGCACCCGCACGACGCTCCTCACGGCGGCGACCGAGATCCTCTACGAGCGCGGACTCGACGGAGTCGGAGTGGCCGAGCTGTGCCGTGCCGTCGGCGCGTCCAAGGAGACGCTGTACCGCCATTTCGGCTCCAAGGACGGCCTCATCGAGGCGGTGCTCGACGCCCGCAGTGACCGTGTCGTGCGCTGGATCACCGAAGCGGTCGAAGCGGCAGGCCCCGACCCGGCCGCCCAACTCACGGCACTCTTCCGCGCGTTGGGCGACTGGTACGAGGAACCCGGCTTCCGGGGGTGCGCGATCGTCAACGCGGCCACCCAGCGGCACGTCCCGCCGGCCCGCGCCGTCGCCGACCGCCATCTCGCCCGCTACCGGAAACTTCTCACGGGCATCGCCGAGCGCGCGGGCGCACCCGAACCGGCCCTCCTCGGAAGGCAGTTGCTGATCCTCCTCGAAGGCGCCACGGTCGTCGCCGACCACCACGACCCGGACGGCCACGCCGCCCAGGACGCCCGACTCGCGGCACTGGCCCTCCTCGACCGATCGACGCAGAGGTGACGCCAGAGGTGACCACGGACATCCAGGGCTTCACGGCACCCGGCTTCGAGGCGGTCTCCGAGGTCTTCGCCCGCAACTTCAAGGAGTACGAGGAGACGGGCGCCGCCTTCGCCGCGTACCGGGACGGCCGGCTCGTCGTCGACCTGTGGGGCGGTATCGCCGACCCGGACACCGGCCGTCCCTGGCGAGCCGACACGCTGCAACTGGTCTTCTCCGGCGCCAAGGGCCTGACCGCCGCCTGTGTGCTCCTGCTGGTCGAGCGCGGGCTGCTGGACCTGGACGCTCCTGCCGCCCACTACTGGCCGGAGTTCGCGGCGGCGGGCAAGGGCGGGATCACGGTCGCCGAGATCATGTCGCATCAGGCTCGGCTGCCAGGCGTCCAAGTCCCCTTCGATAACACGGAGTTCCTCGACCCCGAGCACATGGCCGGGCTGCTCGCCGCGCAGGCACCGGCGGACGATCCCCGCGCCGCGTTCATGTATCACGCGCTGACGTACGGCTGGCTGGCGGGCGAGTTGATACGCCGGGTCGACGGAAGGAGTGCCGGGGCCTTCTTCGCCGAGGAGTTCGCGGGTCCGCTCGGACTGGACGTCTGGCTCGGGCTCCCGGACGAGGAACACCACCGGGTCGCCACCACGCTCGCGGGACACGGCGTACTGCTGCCGCCGACCGACGACACCCACCCGCCCGACGACGGCGACCCCCTGCGCACTCTGACCCGCAATCCGCTCGCCGCGGCGGACGCACCCGCCCTCTGGAACAGCGCCGCCTTCCGACGCGCCGAAGTCCCCGCCGTGGGCGCACATGTGACGGCCCGTTCGATGGCCTGCTTCTACGCCTGCCTCGCCCGGGGTGGCGAACTGGACGGCGTACGCGTGCTCGGCGAACGGACCGTGGCGTCAGCGAGGCGTGAACTGCGGTCCGGTACCGAGCCGTTGTGGGGCAGCCCGATGGCGTACGGAACGGGGTTCGAGCTGGGGACCGAGCTGGGTCTCCTCGGACCTGCGCCGGATGCGTTCGGGCATGCCGGGGCCTGGGGATCACGCCATGGCGCCTGGCCCGCCGACCGCGTCGGGTTCTCGTACGCGATGAACGAGACGCGCGCCCAGTGGCCGGACCGGCGACCTCTCGATCTGCTGGGCGCGCTGCACGAGGCGCTGGGACACTGACCTCCGCGTGTCTATGGAGGTTTTCGCACGGACCCGGTATCGAGGCGGTCATGGACGACACACGCCTCCCCGGCCTTCCCGCTCCTCCCCCGCTGGGCGCGAGTGCGCTGCCGCCCGGGACGTACGACGGCTCGCTCGTCCTGGTCACCGGTGGCGGCACCGGGCTCGGCAAGGCGATCGCGGCGGAGTTCGCGCGGCTCGGCGCCAATCTGGTGATCGCCAGCCGCGGTGAGGAGCATCTGCGTTCCGCACAGAAGGAGTTGGCGGCATCGGGCACGCGGGTGACCACGGCCGTGTGCGACATACGGGACCCTGAGCTCATCGCCGACATGTTCGACGCCTGTGGCCTGCCGGACGTCCTGGTCAACAACGCCGCCGCCAACTTCCCCGTGCCCGCAGAGGAGATGTCCCCGAACGCCTGGCGGGCGGTCGTCGACATCACGCTCACCGGCACGTTTCTGATGACCCGTGAGTTCGGCCGGCGTCATCTGGCCGCGGGCACCCCCGGCTCGATCATCAACGTCGGTGCGTCGTACGCCTGGACGGGCGGCCCCGGTTTCGCCCACAGCGCGGCGGCCAAGGCCGGCGTACGCAACCTGGTGGAGACGCTGGCCGTGGAGTGGGGGCCGTACGGCATCCAGGTCAACGGGCTGGTGCCCGGGCTGATGCCGCACGAGGACATGACCGCCGACATCCGCGGCAACCTGGACCGGACCGACGCGCACGACACCCGTCAGCCCGCCCTCCGGGTCGGAGCGCCGCGCGAACTCGGCTGGGCCGCCACCTTCCTGGCTTCCCCCTACGCTCGTTTCATCACCGGCCACACGCTGGTGGTGGACGGCGCGAACTGGCAGCGCAGGGGGCTCGTCAGCCCGCAGGTGGTGCCGGTGAGGGAGCAGATGGGGCGGGGCCCCTTCACCGACTGACCCCTTCACCGGCTGACCTTTTCGGCGGCGCACCGCGCGGACGGTGGACTCCCTCAGTCCCGGATCTCCGGGATGTCGAGCCGTGCGAGCCGCTCGGGGTCGGCCAGGATGTACATCGCGACGATCTTCCCGTCGGTGACGGTGAACCCCAGGACCGACATCGGCCGGCCGTCGAGTGTCGCGACCGCGCCCATCGCGCCGTTGACGAGCACGAGCCGGGAGGACATCGAGAACTGCTGGAAGAGCAGGGCCTGTTGAGCCACGGCCGCCGCACCGCGCACCACCTTGGACGCGGCCGCGCCGCCGACCAGTGCGCCGGAGTCGGCACGGAGCACGATCTCCGGGTCGAGGACCGAGACCAGAGCCTCGAAGTCCCCGCCGCGCGAGGCCGCCAGGAACGCGTCGACCACCTGGCGCTGACGGCCGATGTCGGGGTCGGGAGCCGGGGCGGCGCCCTGCACCCGGCGGCGCGCCCGGCTGGCGAGCTGGCGGGTCGCGGCCGGGGAACGGCCCACAACGGTCGCGATGTCGTCGAAGGGCACCGCGAACATGTCGTGCAGTACGAACGCGAGCCGCTCGGCGGGCTCCAGCGTCTCCAGCACCACGAGGAGGGCGAGCCCCACCGAATCGGCGAGCAGCACCTCCTGCTCGGGATCGATCCGGTCCAGCGGGCTGATGACCGGGTCGGGGACGTAGTAGGCGTCCATGGGCTCCTCACGGCGCGAGGCGCGCGAGCGCAGCATGTCCAGGCACACCCGGCCGACCACCGTCGTGAGCCAGCCCGCGAGGTTCCTGACCTCGTCGGCGTCGCTGCGGCTGAGCTTCAGCCAGGCTTCCTGGACCGCGTCCTCCGCCTCGCTCAGCGAGCCGAGCATCCGGTAGGCCACGGCCCTCAAGTGGCCGCGGTTCTCCTCGAACCGGTCCGCGAGCAGTTCCTTCTCGGTCATCAGGCCCCCATACCTCCGACGTGTCGATCAGGACTGATCAAAACACGCCGGTCACTTCCCCTCGAAGTTGGGCACGCGGCGGGCTCCCCTGGCCGCGTACCCCTCGCGCGAGTCCTCGGACGTGAGGGTGAGCGCCGCCGACATCGCGGTGCGATCGAGGGCGGCGGCGAGGCGGGCGTCCACGTAGGCGTCGATGTCACGCTTGATCCCCTGCACGGCGAGGGCGGCGTTCGCGGCGATCTCGGCGGCAACCCCCCGGGCCTCCTTGTCCAACTCCTCACGCTCGACCACCAGTTGGACCAGATGCAGCCGTTCCGCGGTGACCGCGTCAAGGCGCCGCCCGGTCAGCGCGAGGAACTTCGCCCAGCCGGCGCCCGCTTCACGCGCGATCCGGAGATCACCGCCCGCGTCGACCGCCACCCCGAGCTGCGCCTCCGGCAGCGCGAACACCGCGTCCGCGGCGGCGACCCTGACGTCCGCCATCAGTGCGAGCTCGAATCCGAAGCCAAGGCAGTAGCCCTGCACGGCCGCGACGACCGGCTGCGGCAGCCGCGTGAAGGCGGCGAACCGCTCGTGCGCCCAGCGCAGACCCTCGTAGTAGTTCCGGGTGCGCTCGGCGCCGGAGCGGCCGGTGATCGCACCGCCCGGCGCGGTGACGTCGATACCCGCGCAGAAGGCCCGGCCCTCGGCCCGCAGCAGGACCACCCGGATCGAGTCGTCGAAGCGGATCCGGTCGGCGAACAGGCCGAGTTGGCGGGTGGACTCCCAGCTCCACGCGTTGAGTTTCGCCGGGCGGCAGAGGGTGAGGACGCCGATGCCGTCCTCGACGTCGAGGCGCAGCCGCTCCTCACCCTCCGGGATGTCCGTGGACGTGGTGTCGATCATCCGTGCCCCCTCTGGATTCTGACGGTCCGTCAGAATCGTAAGGGAGATTCGGGACCTCAGACCTCGCCGCGTGTGAGCGCCAACAACCGGTCCAGGACACGCGGTCCGCCCGCCCGTACGCCGTCGTGCTCGAACTCGTCGGTCACCCAGGTGCGCAGCCCCCGGATGGCGCGTGCCGTGCGCAGGGAGTGCTGGGTGTCGACGTACATGTCGTCGTGGTAGACCGCAGCGGCGACCGGCACCTCGTTGGCGGCGAGGCGGGCGGTGTCGTAGAGCGGCTCCCAGTCGGTGCGGGCCGCGAGTTCCTCGGCGGTGTCGCGCAGCGGGCGCAGGGCCGGGTCGGTGTCGAACGTCCAGGGGTGCACGGACTCGCCGGTGAACAGCAGATGCCGGTCGTCCGAGAGGGCCTTGGCCGCGTCGAACTGCGGGAACTCGGCGCGCACCCGTTCGGCGGACCAGGCGGTGGGCCGGTCGCCCTGGGCGTAGCAGGCCTCGTGGACGAGGGCGTACAGCGGGTGACCCGCGTAGGACAGCAGCCCCTGCACCTCCTCCTGGAAGGCGTCGGAGAGAGCCGGGCCCTGCGGGGTGCGGACGAAGGCCTGCTCCAGGAGGTAGTGGAGGCGGTGGCTGCCCTCGCTGCCGCCGAGGAGGATGCCGAGCGATTGGAAGGCCTCGGCGGTCAGGCGGTAGCCGCCGTGCAGGACCGGCTCGTGCTGGAGGAGGTACTCCGCGATCCGGCGGGCCCGCTCGACGTCCTGCGGGTAACGCGCGTAGTGCGCGGCGACCTTGCGCTCGATACGCGGGTACGCGGCCCGGTAGACGTCGTCGGCGTGGGCGTCGAGCGACGGCAGCCCGCCGGTGATCAGGGCGGCGCTCAGGCCCTCGGGCGCCGTGGACAGGTAGTGCACGGTGCAGAAGCCGCCGAAGCTCTGGCCGAGTACGGTCCAGGGGGCGCCGCCGGTGAGCCGGGGGCGGATGGTCTCGCAGTCGCGGACGATGGAGTCGGCGCGGAAGTGCGCGAGGTAGTCGGCCTGCTCGCGCGGGGCGCCGCGCAAGGGCAGGGTCTGCCGGTTGGCGGGGGTGGAGTGGCCGGTGCCGCGCTGGTCGAGGAGGAGTACCCGGAAGTCCTTCAGGGCTCGGCCGAGCCAGGCCTGCTTGCCGACGAAACGATTCGCCCCGAATCCGGGGCCACCCTGGAGATAGACCAGCCACGGCAGGTCCTGGTGTGCCTTGTCGCTCGCGACGACCTCGCGGGCGAACAGTTCGATACTCTCCCCCGCCGGGTCGGCGTGGTCGAGGGGCACGGTGAAGTGTCGGTCGGTGAGGACGACACCGGGCTGGCGGTAGCTGACGGTCAACAGGGCTCCCGAGACGTACGGATTCCAGGCTGCGTCCCAGTTGAGCACATGATCGGCGGGCTGCGGAGGCCGGGGATCAAGAAATCCTACTGAACAACCACTCAGGACAGCGGTCGGCCGAAACCGACCGGTCACTCAGCGCGCGGACAGGCTGGAGCGGCGCACCACCAGCTCCGGCTGGAGCACGACACGCCGGTGCTCGTGCGGCGTGAGCGCGGTCTCCGCCTCGGTCTCCTCCAGGAGGAGTCCGGCGGCGAGGGCGCCCATGGTCACGGCCGGCTGGCGTACGGAGGTGAGCGGGACGGCCGCGGCGGCGGCGAACTCGATGTCGTCGTAGCCGACGATCGCGAGGTCGTCGGGGACACCGACGCCGGCCGCGTACATGGCCTGGAGCACGCCGAGCGCGAGCAGGTCGTTGGCGCAGAAGACGGCGGTCGGGCGGTCGGCGAGGCCGAGGAGCCGGGCCCCGGCGTCGCGCCCGGCGGCCACGTCCAGGCGCTCCGTGGGCAGCTCGCGCATACACTCCGGGCCGAGCCCCGCCTCGGTCAGGGCGTTGAGCGCGCCCGTCCGGCGGTCCCTGACCTGGTTGAGGCCGGGCGGGCCGCTGACGTACGCGATGGAACGGTGACCTGCGTCGACCAGATGCCGTACGGCCAGCGCGCCGCCCGCCACGTCGTCGACCGAGACCGAGCACTCGGTGGTGCCGTCGGCGACCCGGTCGACGAGTACGAACGGGATGCCGTTGCGGCGGAACGCCTCGATGTTGCGCCCGCTCGCGTCGGAGGGCGTGAGCAGTACCCCGCGCACCCGCTGCTCGGCGAAGAGGGAGAGGTACTCGGCCTCCTCGCTCGAGCTCTGCGCGCTGTTGCAGACCATCACGCCGAGCCCGGCGTCCCGCGCGGCGCGCTCGGCGCCGCGCGCCACCTCCACGAAGAACGGGTTGCCCATGTCGAGGACGAGCAGGCCCATGATCCGGCTGCGCCCGGCCCGCAGCTGGCGCGCGGACTCGCTGCGGACGTAGCCGAGCCGGTCGATCGCGGACAGCACGCGGGCGCGGGTCTCGGTGGCGACCGAGTCCGGACGGTTGATGACGTTCGAGACCGTGCCGACGGAGACTCCGGCGGCTCGGGCGACATCCTTGATACCCACCGACTGGGCCATCAGGCAGGGACCTCCATGGGCACGAGAAGCGGCGGGCTGGTCTTCACATTACCTGCGGGTCCGCCGAAAACGGTGGTCACGTGGGCAGCCGGAAATCGACGACATGCAGCGGTGAGGGCGTCGTACCGCTGGACTTCTCCTGGTACATGACCGACAGGATCCCATCCTGTGGGACGCGCATCTCGTCGATCACGACCTCGCCGAACGCGTTCAGACCGCTGCCGTCGTACAGGAGCGCCCAGTCGGTGTACCCGGAGGCCTTCGAGGCGCCGGCGATCCGACCGAACGGCAGGATCGCGTAGGCGTTGTTGTACTTGTCGAGGACCAGCTTGGTGCGCTGGCTGGAGTTGAGGGCGATGGGGATCTCGGTCTTCTGCCAGGTGCCCGTGGAGTTCTTGCGGACGTGGAAGGCGCGGCCGTTGGCGGTGCGGTCGGTGACGTAGTTGGTCGTGCACTGGCCGAAGCGGCCGGGGACATAGCTGATGATCGCGTGCGGCAGGCCGGTGGAGTCGGTGGCCTGGCTCTCCTGGTTCATCAGGGAGTGGTCGGGGTTGAGCGGGTCGACGACGAGTCCGCTGTCGGTGAC
Source organism: Streptomyces sp. NBC_00554 (assembly GCF_041431135.1). NCBI lineage: Bacteria > Bacillati > Actinomycetota > Actinomycetes > Kitasatosporales > Streptomycetaceae > Streptomyces > Streptomyces sp. NBC_00554. The sequence continues at coordinate 889,597 of NZ_CP107799.1, forward strand.
GGCCACCTTGTCCGATCCCCCGGTGGTGCCGACGAGGGTGCCCGCGTTGTTGCGCCAGGTGCGGCCGCGGTCGTCGGAGTAGACGTAGCCGGTGTCGTGGTTGGTGATGCCGCCGCTGTTGCACATCACGGCGCCGTTCTGCTCGCGCCAGGTGAAGAAGGAGTGCAGCCGGCCGTTCGTGTCGTAGTCGATGCCGTGCAGGTACATGTTGCGGACGGTGCTCGAGCCGTGCTCGCTGGTGTACGTGCCGGTGGAGCTGGTCCACTCGCCGAGCGCGGTCCAGGTCGAACCGTCGTACTCCGCGAGGGCGTTGCGGCCGTTTCCGGAGACCGCGACGCGATAGCTCAGCTGAAGGGTGCCCTCGGGGGTGGAGATGAACTGCGGGTAGGTGAACTGGGTGGTGAGGGCGAGTCCGTCGAGGGTGGACTGGGGGCTGCCGAAGCGGCTCGCGATCCAGGTCAGGCCGGACGGGTTGTCCATGAGGCCGGCGACCGACTTGACGTAGGTGAAGCCGTCGCTGTGGGAGTCCATGTTGAGGTGGAGGCGGCCGTCGGTCTTGGAGACACCCATGGAGATGACGTTGTGGGAGTCGCTGGACTTGAGGGTGTGGCCGACCCGGACGGTCGACCAGGTGCTGCCGCCGAGGACACGGCGGCCGACGACGGCGTTCTTGTCGGCGGTGTACCAGGCGGCGTACTGGTAGCCCTTGTAGGTCAACAACCCGTTCTTCTGGAAGGAGTTGTTGTTGACCAGGCCGTCGTAGGAGACGAAGAAGACGGCTTGGGAGTCGAGCGTGGTGTTGCCGGTCTGCGTGACCGAGGGGCCGGGGTCGGCGGCCCGTGCGGTGCCCGCGGCGAGGCCCGGGGTGGCCACGGCCCCGAGGACGGCCGTGGTGAGCAAAGTGCGTCGTCTCATGTCAGCGAACTCCGGCTCAGGCTAGGTGGAAGACTTCGGTCAGGGGCTTCATCGCTTCGTCGGGTCGGGCGCCGTCCAGCGACTCGAAGAACGGCGCCATCTCCGCCTGCCAACGGGCGTTGACGTCGGTGGCTTCCATGCCGGCCTGGGCGGCGGCGAAGTCCTCGGTCTCCAAGTAGCCGACCAGCAGGCCGTCTTCGCGCAGGAAGAGCGAGTAGTTGTGCCAGCCGGTGGCCGAGAGTGCGTCGAGCATCTCGGGCCACACGGCGGCATGCCGCTCGCGGTACTCGTCGAGGCGGTCCGCCCGGACCTTCAGCAGAAAGCACACGCGCTGCATCAACATCCCCCGGGGAATCAGAAGTCGAACTGGTCGATGTTCTTCACGTCGAACACGGTCGGCTTGCCCAGGTTGATCACACCGTCCGCGCCGATGGTGAACTCGCCCATGGCACCGGCCTTGAAGGTCTCGCCCTCCTTGCCGGTGATCTGCCCGGACACCAGCGCCACGGCCGTACGCGCGGCCAGCTCGCCGAGCTTCGCCGGGTCCCACAGCTCGAAGCCCTCGACGGTGCCGTTCTTGACGTACTTGCGCATGTCGTTGGGGGTGCCGAGGCCGGTCAGCTTGACCTTGCCCTTGTACTTGGAGCCCGACAGGTACTGGGCGGCGGCCTTGATGCCGACCGTGGTCGGGGAGATGATCCCCTTCAGGTTCGGGTACTCCTGGAGCAGGCCCTGGGTCTGCTGGAAGGACTGCTGGGCGTCGTCGTTGCCGTACGCGACCTTGACCAGCTTGATGTCCTTGTACTTGGCGTCCTTCAGCTCCTCCTTCATGAAGTCGATCCAGGTGTTCTGGTTCGTCGCGGTCTGCGCGGCGGACAGGATCGCGATCTCGCCCTTGTAGCCGATCTGCTCGGCGAGCAGCTGCACCTCAGTGCGGCCCAGGTCCTCGGCGCTGGCCTGCGACACGAACGCGTTGCGGCAGTCGGCCTTGGTGTCGGAGTCGTAGGTGACGACCTTGATGTCGTTCTTCATGGCCTGCTTGAGCGCGGTGCACAGGGCGCCCGGGTCCTGCGCGGAGACGGCCATCGCGTCGACCTGCTGCTGGGTGAGCGTGTTGACGTAACTCACCTGGCCGCTGGTGTCGGTGGCGCTGCTCGGGCCGACCTCCTTGTAGCTGGAGCCCAGCTCCTTCAGGGCGTCCTCGCCGCCCTTGTCGGCGGAGGTGAAGTACGGGTTGTTGACCTGCTTCGGCAGGAAGCCGACGGTCAGGCCCTTCTTGGTGGCCGCGTTCGGGTCGGCCTTGCCGGCGGAGGCGGCCGACCCGGTGCTCTCGTCCTTCACGTCCTCCTTGGTGGTGCCACCGCAGGCGGTGGCGGCGAGTGCGAGCGAGCTGACGGCGGCGAGAGCCACACAGGCACGGCGAAGGGATGACTTGCGCATGACGGGGTTCCTTATTGACGGAGGCGAGTGGAAGCGCCCCAAAGGGGCGCGGGGAACGGCGCGACCAGCCACAGCGGACCGGCAGCTTTCGAACAAACCTTCTACGTAAGCCTTTGCGCCCGGGCTACTGAGACCTGCCGAGCAACCCGGGGACCAAGCACGGACAGCACAAGCAGCACACCGGTGACGACAATCTGCGACTGAGCGGACACGTCCTGAAGGCTCATCACGTTCTGCAACGCCCCGAGCAGAAACACCCCGGCGATGGCGCCACCGAGCGTGCCCTTGCCTCCGTCGAAGTCGATCCCGCCGAGCAACACGGCGGCGACGACGGAGAGTTCGAGCCCCGTGGCGTTGTCAAAGCGAGCGCTGGCGTAATGCAGCGCCCAGAAGATGCCGGTGAGCGAGGCCATGAAGCCGGTGGCGACGAACAGCAGCAGTTTCTGCCGCTTGACGCGGATCCCCGCGAACCGCGCGGCCTCCTCGTTCGCGCCGACCGCGAACGCGGACCGCCCGAACGGGGTGGCGTGCAGCACGACCACGGCGATCGCGAGCAGCACCAGGAAGGGCAGGAACGCGTACGGGATGAAGGTGTCCCCGATGCGTCCGGCCGCGAAGTCCAGGTACTGGGTGGGGAAGTCGGTCACCGCGTCCGAGCCGAGCACGATCTGCGCGATGCCCCGGTAGGCGGCGAGCGTGCCGATGGTGACGGCGAGGGACGGCAGCCCCAGCCGCGTGACCAGCAGACCGTTGATCAGCCCGCACACCACGCCGAGGAGCAGGCAGATCGGGATGATCGTCTCGATGGTCATGCCCTGGTTCCACAGGGCGCCCATCACCGCGCCGGACAGTCCGGCCGTGGACGCGACGGACAGGTCGATCTCGCCGGCCACCACCAGCAGCGTCATCGGCAGCGCGATCAGCGCGATGGGCAGCGTGTTGCCGATCAGGAACGACAGGTTGAGCGCGTTGCCGAAGCCGTCGACGAACCCGAAGGAGAAGAGCAGCACGACGATGAGGAGGGCGCCGACGGCCGAATCCCACCTTTTCAAGGCGGCCCAGGGGACGGCGCGCGTGAGAGCGGAGTCAGCCATGGCGGGCGTTCCTCTTCTTCAGGGCGGTCGCCACCCGCAGGGCGACGATCCGGTCGACCGCGATGGCGAGGATGAGCAGGATGCCGTTGATGGCGAGCACCCAGACGGAGCTGACGCCGAGGGCGGGCAGCACGCTGTTGATGGAGGTGAGGAGCAGCGCGCCGAGCGCCGCCCCGTAGACGCTGCCGGAGCCGCCGGTGAAGACGACACCGCCGACCACGACCGCGCTGACGACGGTGAGTTCGTAGCCGTTGCCCGTACCGGAGTCGACGTTGCCGAACCGGGCGAGGTACAGCGCGCCCGCGAGTCCGGCGAGGCCTCCGCAGACGACGTACGCGGTCAGGGTCCGCTTGCGGACGGGGATGCCGGCGAGCCGCGCGGCCTCCGGGTTGGAGCCGAGCGCGTACAGCTCGCGTCCGCTGCCGAAGTGCTTGAGGTAGTACGCCGTGACCACCACGACGACGACCGCGATCAGCGCGAGATAGGGCACCGCCGAGATGCCGCCGGATCCGAAGTCGATGAAGGAGTCCGGGAGGTTGGCGGCGGTGATCTGCCGGGAGCCGACCCAGATCGAGTCGATGCCGCGGATGATGTAGAGGGTGCCGAGGGTGACGACGAGGGCGGGCACCTGGCCGAGACTGACGAGCAGTCCGTTGACCAGTCCGCAGCCGATCCCCAGCAGGACCGCGAGGACCAGTGCCACGACGGGGTTTCCGCCGCCCTGAAGGTAGACGCCGGCCGCGAAGGCGCTGATGCCCAGCGTCGAGCCGACCGACAGGTCGACGTTCCGGGTGATCACGACCAGCGACTGGCCGGCGGCGACGAGCACCAGGATGGTCGCGTTCAGCAGCAGGTCCTTGATGCCCTGCTCGGACAGGAACTCGCTGTTGCCCAGCTGGGTGATCACGATCATCACCAGGAACACGGCCAGGATGGCGAGTTCCCGCATCTTGAACACTCGGTCCACCAGCCGGGTGCCACTCGACTTGGGCACCTCGGCGGCGGGGGCGGGGTTGGGCGCGGTCACCGTCATGCGGCGGCCCTCCCCGTGGCTGCGGCCATCACGGATTCCTCGGTGGCTTCGGAGCGTGGGATCTCGGCGGCGAGCCGCCCCTCGTACATCACAAGGACGCGGTCGGCCATGCCGAGGATCTCGGGCAGGTCGGAGGAGATCATCAGGACGGCCACCCCGTCGGCGGCCAGTTCGCTGAGCAGGCGGTGCACCTCGGCCTTCGTGCCGACGTCGATGCCTCGGGTCGGCTCGTCGACGATCAGCACCTTCGGGCCGGTGGCCAGCCACTTGGCGAGGACGACCTTCTGCTGGTTGCCGCCGGAGAGCGTGGACACGGCGTCGGCGATCCGGGCGTACTTCACCTGGAGCTTGACCGCCCAGTCCAGCGAGCGGCTGCGCTCGGCGCCCCGGTCCACGAGTCCGGCCTTCACCGTCGTACGCAGCCCGGTCAGGCCGATGTTGCGCTCGATGGACATGTCCATCACCAGGCCCTGGGCGCGCCGGTCCTCGGGGACGAGCGCCAGGCCCGCGGCCATGGCCGTGGAGGGCGCGCCGTTCGTCAGCGCCTGGCCGTCGACCGCCACCTCACCCGCGTCCCACCGGTCGACGCCGAACACGGCCCGGGCGACCTCGGTGCGCCCGGCGCCGACAAGACCGGCAAGACCGACGATCTCACCGCGCCGGACATCGAACGACACATCGGTGAAGACACCCTCGCGGGTGAGCCGCCGTACGCTCAGGGCCACCTCGCCCGCCTCGACATCCTGCTTGGGATACAGCTCGTCGAGGTCGCGGCCCACCATCCGGCGTACGAGATCGTCCTCGGTCATGCCCTCCAGCGGCTCGCTGGAGATCAGGGCGCCGTCCCTCAGGGTGGTCACCCGCTGACTGATCTGGAAGATCTCCTCCAGCCGGTGCGAGATGAACAGCACGGCCGAGCCCTGCTCGCGCAGGGTGCGGACGACGCCGAACAGGCGTGCCACCTCGCTGCCGGTCAGGGCGGCGGTCGGCTCGTCCATGATCAGGACGCGGGCGTCGAAGGAGAGGGCCTTGGCGATCTCGACGATCTGCTGGTCGGCGATGGACAGGCCGCGGGCGGGGCGGTCGGGGTCGAGTTCGACGCCGAGGCGCTTCATCAGGGCCAGCGTCGCCGTGTGTGTGGCCTTGTGGTCGATACGGCCGAGGGAGCGCCGGGGGCGGCGGCCCATGAAGATGTTCTCGGCGATCGAGAGGTCGGGGAAGAGCGTGGGCTCCTGGTAGATCACCGCGATGCCCGCGTCCCGGGCGTCGGCGGGACCGTGGAAGACGGTGGGCTCGCCGTCGAGCAGCACCCGACCGGCGTCCGGTCGGTGCACGCCGGCGAGCGTCTTGATGAGAGTCGACTTGCCCGCGCCGTTCTCGCCGGCGAGTGCGTGCACTTCGCCGGGGAACAGTTCAAGGGACACGTCCCGCAGGGCGCGTACCGCACCGAAGGACTTGGAGATGTCCTCAAGCGCCAGCACGGGGGCCGGACCCGCGTCGGACCGGTGGGTCATGGGGGCTCCTCAACGACGCGGGCGGAGAGGCCTCACGACGTCGTGAAAGGTTTCAACTAGGTTGCCGGGACGTTAGACACGTAGCCCAGGTCACGTCAATGGGTACGCGTCGAAATTTTCGATAGCCAGCGGTCACAACAGGATCACGGAGAATCCTCACCGCCGGAAGGGTTGACAGCCCTCCGGAGGGCTCATAGCTTCGCGTCTGAATCGTTTCAGACGGACGCTGCGCAAACCGCTTTCCACACTGCCTTCAAGACCGCCCTACGGACCGTCTTCCAGACCCGATGTCACAGGAGCACTGAAGTGACCGAGCTCGCCGCGGTGAAAGCCGCTCTCAAGACCCAGGCAGTAGAGACGCCGTCGTGGGCGTACGGGAACTCGGGAACGCGTTTCAAGGTGTTCGCGCAGCCCGGAGTCCCGCGCAATCCGCGCGAGAAGCTGGACGACGCGGCGAAGGTGCACGAGTTCACCGGGGCGGCGCCGACCGTCGCGCTGCACATTCCCTGGGACAAGGTCGACGACTATGCGGCGCTTGCGAAGCACGCGGAGGAACAGGGCCTGAAGCTGGGCACGATCAACTCCAACACCTTCCAGGACGACGACTACAGGCTCGGCAGCATCTGCCACCCGGACGCGGTGGTGCGCCGCAAGGCCCTTGATCATTTGTTCGAGTGCGTCGACATCATGGACGCGACGGGTTCGAAGGACCTGAAGCTGTGGTTCGCCGACGGCACCAATTACCCGGGCCAGGACGACATCCGCGAGCGCCAGGACCGTCTCGCCGAAGGCCTGGCGAAGGTCTACGAGCGGATCGGCGACGAGCAGCGGCTGCTCCTCGAGTACAAGTTGTTCGAGCCCGCCTTCTACACGACGGACGTCCCCGACTGGGGCACGGCGTACGCGCACTGCCTCAAGCTCGGCCCCAAGGCGCAGGTCGTGGTCGACACCGGTCATCACGCGCCCGGCACCAACATCGAGTTCATCGTCGCCACGCTGCTGCGCGAGGGGAAGCTCGGCGGCTTCGACTTCAACTCGCGGTTCTACGCCGACGACGACCTGATGGTCGGCGCCGCCGACCCCTTCCAGCTGTTCCGGATCATGTACGAGGTGATCCGCGGCGGTGGCTTCACGCCCGACATCGCCTTCATGCTCGACCAGTGCCACAACATCGAGGCGAAGATCCCGGCGATCATCCGGTCGGTGATGAACGTCCAGGAGGCCACGGCCAAGGCGCTCCTCGTCGACCGTTCCGCGCTTGCCGAGGCCCAGCGGAGCGGGGATGTGCTGGCCGCGAACGCGGTGTTGATGGATGCATACAACACGGACGTGCGTCCGTTGTTGGCCTCCTTGCGGGAGGAGTTGGGGCTCGACCCCGATCCTGTGGCCGCGTATGCCCGGTCCGGGTGGCAGCAGAAGATCGCCGCGGAGCGGGTGGGTGGGCAGCAGGCCGGCTGGGGGGCGTGACGTTCTGCGTTGCGTCTGCCGGGTTCCGGCGGTGGCAGGCTGCGGGCTCGGATGTGGCTGGTCGCGCAGTTCCCCGCGCCCCTAGAGGGGCGTCTCCGTGCACGTTGTTTTCTTGTGAAGGAATGATCATGGCTATTCATCACGAAGCCGCTGCTCTGCTCGCCCGGTCCCGTCGACTTGGTGCGGACCCCCGCAATACCAACTACGCGGGTGGGAACACGTCCGCGAAAGGCACCGATACCGATCCCGTCACCGGTGGTGATGTCGGGTTGATGTGGGTCAAGGGGTCCGGGGGTGATCTCGGGACTCTGACCGAGGGTGGGCTCGCTGTGTTGCGGCTGGACCGGCTGCATGCGCTGAAGGGTGTCTATCCGGGGGTGGAGCGCGAGGACGAGATGGTTGCCGCCTTCGACTACTGCCTGCACGGCAAGGGTGGGGCGGCTCCCTCGATCGACACCGCGATGCACGGGCTCGTCGACGCCGCCCATGTCGACCACCTCCACCCCGACTCCGGGATCGCGCTCGCCTGCGCGGCCGACGGGGAGAAGCTGACCGCCGAGTGCTTCGGGGACAGCGTGGTGTGGGTGCCGTGGCGCCGGCCCGGTTTTCAGCTCGGTCTGGACATCGCGGCGGTCAAGGAGGCCAATCCGCAGGCCATCGGGTGTGTTCTCGGCGGTCACGGCATCACGGCGTGGGGCGCCACTGCCGAGGAGTGCGAGGGCAACTCGCTGCACATCATCCGCACCGCCGAGGTCTTCCTCGCCGAGCGCGGGAACGCGGAGCCCTTCGGGCCGGTGCTCGACGGGCACGGAGCCCTCGACGCGTCGGAGCGCCGTGAGCGGGCCGCCGCCCTGGCCCCGTACATCAGGGCGATCGCCTCCCAGGACAAACCGCAGGTCGGCCACTTCAGCGACTCGGCGGAGGTGCTGGACTTCGTCTCCCGCGCCGAGCACCCGCGGCTCGCCGCCCTCGGTACCTCCTGCCCGGACCACTTTCTCCGTACGAAGGTCAGGCCGCTGGTGCTCGACCTGCCGCCGGCCGCCTCGGTCGAGGACGCGGTCGCCCGCCTCGGCGAGCTGCACGCCGAGTACCGCGAGGAGTACGCCGCCTACTACCAGCGGCACGCCCTGCCCGACTCCCCCGCGATGCGCGGCGCCGACCCGGCGATCGTGCTCGTCCCCGGCGTCGGCATGTTCAGCTTCGGCAAGGACAAGCAGACGGCGCGCGTGGCCGGCGAGTTCTACGTCAACGCGATCAACGTGATGCGCGGTGCGGAGGCCGTATCCACGTACGCGCCGATCGAGGAGTCGGAGAAGTTCCGCATCGAGTACTGGGCCCTGGAAGAGGCCAAGCTCCAGCGGATGCCGAAGCCCAAGCCGCTGGCGACGCGGGTTGCGCTGGTGACCGGTGCCGGCAGCGGGATCGGCAAGGCGATCGCCCAAAGGCTGGTGGCCGAGGGGGCGTGCGTGGTGGTCGCGGACCTCAACGCGGAGAATGCGGCCGACGTCGCGTCGGCGCTGGGCGGTCCCGACAAGGCCGTCGCCGTGACCGTCGACGTGACCTCCGAGGAGCAGATCGCCGCGGCCTTCGACTCGGCGGTACTCGCCTTCGGCGGCGTCGACCTCGTCGTCAACAACGCCGGTATCTCCATCTCCAAGCCGCTCCTGGAGACCACCGCGAAGGACTGGGACCTCCAGCACGACATCATGGCCCGCGGCTCCTTCCTCGTCTCGCGCGAGGCGGCCCGGGTGATGAGCAGGCAAGGTCTGGGCGGCGACATCATCTACATCGCCTCCAAGAACGCGGTCTTCGCGGGTCCCAACAACATCGCGTACTCCGCGACCAAGGCCGACCAGGCCCATCAAGTACGGCTGCTGGCCGCCGAGTTGGGTGAGCACGGGATCCGGGTCAACGGGATCAACCCGGACGGTGTCGTGCGCGGTTCCGGAATCTTCGCGGGCGGCTGGGGCGCCCAGCGCGCGGCGACGTACGGCATCGAGGAGGAAAAGCTCGGCGAGTTCTACGCCCAGCGGACGATCCTCAAGCGCGAGGTGCTCCCGGAGCATGTCGCGAACGCGGTCTTCGCCCTGACGGGTGGGGACCTGACGCACACCACGGGGCTGCACATCCCGGTCGACGCCGGCGTCGCCGCCGCCTTCCTGCGATGACCGCCTCCTTCGCCGCGGTCGACCTCGGCGCGTCCAGCGGACGCGTCATGGTCGGCCGCGTCGGACCCGACTCGCTGGACCTCACCGAGGCGCACCGCTTCCGGAACCGGCCTGTCCGGGTTCCCGAAGGGCTCCGCTGGGACATCCTCGCGCTGTACGCGGGAGTCCTGGACGGTCTTCGGGCGGCGGGGCAGGTCGACTCCGTGGGCATCGACAGCTGGGCGGTGGACTACGGCCTGCTGGACGCGGACGGAGCGCTGCTCGGCAACCCGGTGCACTACCGCGACGCCCGGACCGAGGGGGTCGCGGAGCAGGTGTGGGCGTCGTTGCCCGCGGCGGACCTGTACGCGGCGACCGGGCTCCAGTACGCGCCCTTCAACACCCTGTACCAGTTGACGGCCGCCCGCTCCTCCGCTCAACTCGCCTCCGCGGATCGCCTGTTGCTCATCCCCGACCTGCTGGCGTACTGGCTCACGGGCGAGGCCGGCACCGAGCTCACCAACGCCTCGACCACCCAGCTGATCGATCCCCGGACGCGCGACTGGTCGTACGACCTGGCGGCGAAGCTGGGCATCGACCTCAAGCTCTTCGCTCCGTTGCGCAGCCCCGGAGACCCGGCGGGGTTCCTCCGGCCAGAAGTACTGGAGGAGACCGGGCTGACCGGCCCGGTCCCGGTGACCACGGTCGGTTCGCACGACACCGCCTCGGCAGTGGCCGCCGTCCCGGCCACCGGGGAGCACTTCGCGTACATCTGCACCGGCACCTGGTCCCTCGCGGGCCTGGAACTGGACGCGCCCGTGCTCACCGAGGCGAGCCGGGCGGCCAACTTCACCAATGAGCTGGGCCTGGACGGCACGGTCCGCTATCTGCGGAACATCATGGGGCTGTGGCTGCTCCAGGAGTGCCTGCGGGAGTGGGGAGAACCGGACCTCAGCGCACTATTGAGGGAAGCCGCTGAAGTGACGCCGCTGCGCTCCCTCGTGGACGCGGGCGACGCGGCGTTCCTGGCGCCGGGCCGGATGCCGGCCCGGATCGCCGACGCCTGCCGGGAGTCGGGCCGGCCGGTCCCCGGGTCTCCCGCCGAGGTCACCCGCTGCATCCTCGACTCCCTCGCACTCTCCCACCGGCGGGCGGTCACCGAGGCCCAAGCCCTCGCCGACCATCCGGTCGACGTCGTACACATCGTCGGCGGCGGCGCCCGCAACGCCCTGCTGTGCCAACTCACCGCCGACGCCTGCGGCCTGCCGGTCGTGGCGGGTCCGGCGGAGGCGGCGGCGCTGGGCAACGTCCTCGTACAGGCCCGCGCGCACGGCCTCGTCGGCGACCGTACGTCCATGCGGCGGCTCCTCGCCCGTACGCAGCCGTTGCGGCGGTACGAGCCCACGGGCGACGCCGGCGTCTGGCGCGCGGCGGAGGACCGGCTGCTCAGCCGCCGGTGAGAGGGGGCTCCCGTGTCGGCCGCCCGCCGCGTACTCTGCACTCATCCGATGATCGAACACGAGGAGCCGCGATGCGTGTCGCCCTGTTCCTGACCTGTGTCAACGACACGCTCTATCCGGACACCGGCCGCGCCGTGGTGAAACTGCTGACCAGGTTGGGTGTCGAGGTCGACTTCCCGATGGCCCAGACCTGCTGCGGGCAGGCGCACTACAACACCGGGTACCGACACGAGGCAGAGCCACTGGCCCGACATTTCTCCGATGTATTCGGTGAGTACGAGGCGATCGTGACGCCTTCCGGCTCCTGCGGCGCGATGGTGCGGGAGCTGTATCCGCGGATGGGCGAGCGGGCGCGCGCCGAGGGACGCGGGGACACTCTCGCGGCAACGCTCGCGCCGGTGGTACCGAAGACGTACGAGCTCACCGAGTTCCTCGTGGACGTACTCGGTGTGACCGACGTCGGCGCGTACTACCCGCACACCGTGACCTACCACCCCACCTGTCACGGGCTGCGCAGCCTCGGCCTCGGCGACCGGCCGCGCCGACTCCTCCAGTCCGTCAAGGGACTTGAGCTCCGCGAGCTGCCCGGAGCTGACGAGTGCTGCGGCTTTGGCGGCACCTTCGCCGTCAAGAACCCCGATGTCTCCGCGGCGATGGGTGCCGACAAGGTGCGCAACGCCGAGTCGACGGGCGCCGATGTGCTGTGCGCCGCCGACAACTCCTGCCTGATGCACATCGGGGGCACGATGTCCCGCCTCAACACCGGTATGCGGCCCGTCCACATCGCGGAAATCCTCGCGAGCACGGAAGAGGAGCCGAGCACGGTCACCGCAAAGGAGCCGAGCGCATGAGCGGGACCTTCGTCGGCATGCCGGCCTTTCCCAAGGCCGCGCACGAAGCCGTGCACAACGCGACCCTGCGCGGCAATCTGCGCCACGCCACCCACACGATCCGCACCAAGCGCGCCAAGGCGGTCGCGGAGCTGGCCGACTGGGCGGAGCTGCGCGAGGCGGGCAAACAGATCAAGGACCACACCCTCCGCCATCTCGACCAGTACCTCGTGCAGTTGGAGGAGTCGGTCACGGCCGCCGGCGGCACCGTGCACTGGGCCGCCGACGCCAACGAGGCCAACCGGATCGTCACCGAGCTCGTGAAGGCGACCGGCGAGACCGAGGTCGTCAAGGTCAAGTCGATGGCCACGCAGGAGATCGCCCTCAACGAGGCACTCGAAGCCGAGGGCATCCACGCCTACGAGACCGATCTCGCCGAACTCATCGTGCAGTTGGGCAAGGACCGCCCCTCGCACATCCTGGTCCCCGCCATCCACCGCAACCGCGGCGAGATCCGGGACATCTTCGTCCGCGAGATGAGCGAGTGGGGCCGCCCGGCGCCCGAGGGCCTCACCGACACACCCGCCGAACTCGCCGAGGCCGCCCGCCTCCACCTCCGCGAGAAGTTCCTGCGCGCCAAGGTCGGCGTATCCGGCGCCAACTTCATGATCGCCGAGACGGGCACGCTGGTCGTGGTCGAATCGGAGGGCAACGGCCGGATGTGCCTCACCCTCCCCGAGACGCTGATCTCGGTCGTCGGCATCGAGAAGATCCTCCCCACCTGGCAGGACCTGGAGGTCTTCCTCCAGACCCTCCCCCGCTCCTCGACGGCCGAGCGCATGAACCCGTACACGAGCACCTGGACCGGCACCACCGACGAGGACGGCCCCCAGACCTTCCACCTGGTCCTCCTCGACAACGGCCGCACCGACACGCTCGCCGACGAGGTCGGCCGCCAGGCCCTGCGCTGCATCCGCTGCTCGGCGTGTCTCAACGTCTGCCCGGTGTACGAGCGTGCGGGCGGCCACGCCTACGGCTCGGTCTACCCCGGCCCGATCGGCGCCATCCTCAGCCCCCAACTCCGGGGCACCGCAAGCGAGATCGACGCCTCGCTCCCGTACGCCTCCTCGCTGTGCGGCGCCTGCTACGAGGTGTGCCCGGTCGCCATCGACATCCCGGAAGTGCTCGTCCATCTGCGCGAGCGGATCGTCGAGGGCGGTCAGACCACCAGTCAGGGCAACAAGGTCGTCCTCAAGCCCGCCAAGGGGCACGCGGCCGAGCGGGCGGCGATGCGCGCGGCACGCTGGGCGTTCAGCCACCCCGGCGCGCTGCGCACCGGCCAGCGGCTCGCCTCCCGTACGCGCCGCTTCCATCCGCGGACGCTGCCGGGCCCCGGCAGGGCGTGGAGCGAGAGCCGCGATCTGCCGGCGGTGCCCGCAGAGCCGTTCCGGGACTGGTGGCAGCGTACGAACGGTGGAAAGGACACGGCGAAGTGAGCAGCAGAGATCTGATCCTGGGCCGGGTGCGGCGCGCGATCGCGGACGTACCACAGGACGACACGCCGTACGAGCAGGCGGTTGCCCGGGACTATCTGCGTGAGCACGGTGCCCGGAGTGTCGCGGAGACGGTGGATCTGCTCGCGGAGAATCTGGCGGATTACCGGGCTCTCGTGCACCGGACGGACACGGAGGAGCTGCCGGATCTGATCATGAGGCTGCTCGCGCAGCGGGGCCCGCAGTACGTACTCGTGCCGCCGTGGTTGCCGCCCGAGTGGATGTCGGCCGCCGATCCCACCCGAGTACACGACCGTGGAGTGAGCACCCCTCAGGAGCTGGACAAGGTGGAGAGCGTCGTCACCGGTTGCGCGCTCGCCATCGCCGAGACCGGCACCATCGTCCTCGACGGCTCCCCCGACCAGGGCCGCCGCCGCATCACCCTGGTCCCCGACCACCACATCTGCGTCGTACGGGTCCCGGACCAGGTCGTCTCCTCGGTCCCCCAGGCCCTGGAACGCCTCGACCCGGCACGCCCGCTGACCTGGATCTCCGGCCCGTCCGCGACCAGCGACATCGAACTCGACCGGGTCGAGGGGGTGCACGGGCCGCGCACCCTCGAGGTGGTGCTGGTGAGCGGAGAGTGACCGGCGCGGTTAGCGTGAGGGAATGATCCGGTTCGAACAGGTCACCAAGCGGTATCCGGACGGTACGACCGCCGTGGACGGCCTCTCCTTCGAGGTCGCCGAGGGTGAACTCGTCACGCTCGTCGGCCCGTCCGGCTGCGGCAAGACGACGACCATGATGATGGTCAACCGCCTCATCGAGCCGACGTCCGGACAGATCTTCGTGAACGACGAGGACATCGCCAAGGTCGACCCCGTGCGGCTGCGGCGCCGGATCGGATACGTAATCCAGCAGGTCGGCCTCTTCCCGCACCGGACGATCCTCGACAACACGGCGACCGTGCCGTCGCTCGTCGGCTGGAAGAAGGCGAAGGCGCGGGCGCGCGCCGCCGAGCTGCTCGATCTGGTGGGTCTGGACCCGAAGACGTACGGAGCGCGCTATCCGGACCAGCTGTCGGGCGGTCAGCGCTGGGGGTCCCCCCAGGCCCTTAAGGCACTGGGGGAGGGTCGGCGTGGCGCGGGCGCTGGCCGCCGACCCGCCGGTGCTGCTCATGGACGAGCCGTTCGGGGCGGTCGACCCGGTGGTGCGGGAACAGTTGCAGGACGAGTTCCTGCGGATGCAGCAGACCGTGCGCAAAACAGTGCTGCTGGTCACGCACGACATCGAGGAAGCCGTGCGGCTCGGCGACCGGATCGCGGTCTACGGGCAGGGGCGCATCGAGCAGTTCGACACGCCCGGCGCGGTCCTCGGCACGCCCGCCACGCCGTACGTCGCCGAGTTCGTGGGCGCCGACCGCGGACTGAAACGGCTTTCGGTGACGGAGATCGAGCCGAGCGACCTCGAACAGCCGCCGATCGCCCGGCTCGACGAGCCCGCCGAGCAGGCGGCGGCCCGGATGCGGACGGAGGGCGCGCGCTGGGCCGTGGTCCTGGACGCCGAGGGTGATCTGCACGGCTGGGTCGGCGTCGACGAACTCGGGGCGGGCGGCTCCGTCCGCGACCTCGCCCACCGGATGAACTCCTGGGTGGCCGTGGGCGCCCCGCTGAAGCAGGCCTTCGGCGTGATGCTCCAGCACGACGCGGGCTGGGTCGCCGTACTGGACGGGGCGCGCTTCCTCGGCGTACTGACCCCGGCGAAGCTGCACGAGGCACTGCGCCGGTCGGTGGACGCGGACGCGCTGGGCGTGCCGCGGGGGCAGGTGGAGTTCGATTCGGTGGCCGATGCCTAGGGCCTGTCCGCCGGACAGGCCCTAGCCGCGTGACTGTCGTGTCGAAACCTCACGTCCGACCAGTCCGTAGGCCCACCGTTCGTTGAAGCCCGCCAGGAAACCCACGGCGCCCCAGAATCCCCAGAAAACGGTGCCGCTCTCCGTGGAATCCGAAGAACAGACGTCAGCGGCAGCAGCGGGAATCTCGATCGCGGCGACGAGACCGGAGCTGAGCAGCAAGTAGACGGCGATCGCAAGCAGCCAGCCGAGGAAGATCCGGTGGACACCGCCGCGCCGCATGCTCCGGGACCGCTGGCCGGGCACGACAACCGCTCTCCCGCCGTTGGCCGGTCGCCGCGTCAGCCCGTCGCCGCTGTTGCGCAGCCGGGTCAGAACGCTGAGCACCGCCCCGAACGCTCCGGCGCCCCCGCACACGAAAGCACCGAGCAGGCTCCACCGGTCGGTGCAGTTCAACGAGACATCGCAGAGACCGAGCAGCTTCTCCCCTGCCACCAACGGCACGAACAGCAGGAACACACCGGCGATGAATCCGATGTTGAGACCGCGGTTGACGGCCAGCTCGCCGTCCTGGTCGATGCGGACCCGGATGCGAAGGATCTCCCGCTCCAGATAGGCGGCCAGGTACTTGTCGGGCTGCGGATCGCCCAGCCGCTGATCGCGCAGGACGTTGCTCAGCACGTGGTGAAGCGTGGTCTTCAGCGACTCCCTGGTCTTCTCCTCGAAAGCTCGCTGCGAGTCGCCGTAGAGCAACTGCAGTTCCAATTGCTGCTCCGGATACGCGACACCGAACTGCCTGTACGCGTCGTGGAATTCGGACCCCACCAAGTCCATCAGCCCTTGGGGCTTGAGATCGGTGGTCGCCCCTTCGACCGTCTCACACACTTTCTGCCACCGAGACCGGTGGACTTCCCCGTTGTCCCCCATGAAATACGTGTACCGGCGCCCGCCCCGGGCGGATACCCACCCCACCGCTCCAGTCCGGTAACCGACGTCACGGTCCTGTCACTTCAGCAGGCCCTTCTCCTTCAGATAGGTCCGCGCCACGTCCTCCGGCAGCCGACGCCAGCTGTCCACCTGTTCGTTCATGGACGCCAAGTCGGCAGTCGTGAGTACGTCGTTGAGTTCACCGAGCGCCTTGGTGACGCCTTCGCTGCCCGCACGGGAGCGGTTGACGACGGGCACGATGTAGTCGGCGTTCTGCAGGTGTTTGTCGTCCGCGAGCAGGACGAGCCCGAACTCTCCCAGGGTCGCGTCCGTCGTGGTGGTCAGCACCATCTGGTCCTGGCCGTTCTGTACGGCGAGCTTGGCCTGTGTGGTGCCGACGCCCTTCGGGTCGACTGCGGTGATGTCGATGCCGTAGGTCTTCTTCAACCCCGCTTCGCAGTACGGCCGTTGCACGCACTCGTCACCCGCCGCGAGCCGCACCTCCAGTCCCGACTTCCCGAGGTCGCTGAGCGTCTTGAGGTGGTGCTGAGCGGCGTACGCCTCGGTCACCGCGAAGGCGTTCTGGTCGACGGCCCTGCCCGCGTCGAGGACGGTGAGACCGCGTGGCGTGGCCAGCTTGCGCAGGGCGGCCATCGTGGCGTCGAGGTCGGGCGAGCCGACGGGCGGTGCGTCGGCGCCGTTGGTCTTGGCGTTCAGCCAGTCGGCGAAGGTGGCCGCGTATTCGGCGACGACGTCGATCTGGCCCGATTCCAGGGCGGGTTCGTACAGTTCGCGGTTGGCGACGGTGAGCATCGACGTCTGGTAGCCGGCCTGGTTCAGGAGCAGCGCGTACATCTGGGCGAGCAGGTCGCTCTCGGTGAATCCGGCCGAGCCGATGGTCAGGTGTTTGCTGTCGCCGGGCGGGGCGGTGACCGCGCCCTGGTTCTCCAGGGACGGCCCGGTGGTGCAGCCGCTCAGCAGGACCAGCGTCGCCAGTGCGACGCGGCGGCGGCGAGGCGCGCGTGGTGGCCTCGGTGATCGCGTACGTCTCATCGCGAACCCCTCGCCCAGCTCGGCGCCAGCCGCTCCGCGACCTCGAAGATCCCCTCGACGATCAGCGCGAACACGGCAACCAGGACGGCACCGGCGACGACCTGGGGCGTGCTCGCCAGATTGAAGCCGGCGGTGATGATCCGGCCGAGCCCGCCGCCGCCCGCGAGCGCGGCGATGGTGGCGGTCGCGACGAGCTGCACCGCGGCGATCCGGACCCCGTTCATCACCATCGGAAGTGCGAGGGGCAGTTCCACGCGGAACAGCATCTGCCGCCCGGTCATCCCCATACCGCGCGCGGCCCGCACCACGCTGCGGTCGACCTCGCGCATCCCCACGTACGCGTTGGTGAGCAGCGGCGGTACGGCGAACAGCACGAGGGCGACGACGGTGGGGCCCTCGCCCCAGTTCCCGATCGGCGTGAGGAGGAGGAGCACCAGCACGGCGAAGGTGGGGACGGCGCGGCCGACGTTGGAGATGTTGACGGCGAGTGCGCCGCCCTTGCCGAGATGGCCGAGGACGAGGGCGATGGGCAGCGCGATCAGGCAGCTGATGACCAGGCAGACGACGGTCAGGACGAGATGCTGGGCGAGCCGGTGCCAGATGCCGTCGGAGCCGGACCAGTTCGCGGAGTCGGTGAGCCAGTCCCAGGCGTCGGTCAGCGTGTTCATCCGCGGGCCGCCCTTGTCCAGGGGGTGATGAGCCACTGCACGCCGAGGAGCAGCAGATCGGCGGCGACCGCGATGATGACGCACAGCACGGACGCGGTGAGGACCTGGGCCTTGAAGTAGGTGTTCATGCCGGCGTAGATGAGGTTGCCAAGTCCTCCGAAGCCGACGATCGCGCCGACCGTCACCAGGGACACGGCCGAGACCATGGCGATCCGGAGGCCGGCCATGGCGGCGGGCAGGGCCAGCGGGAGTTCCACGGTGAGCAGGAGGCGGATGGGCCCGTAGCCCATGCCGCGCGCGGCCTGCCGGGTCTCTTCGGGGACCGCGCGCAGTCCGGCGAGGATGTTGCGGACGAGCAGGGTCAGCGAGTAGAGGACGAGGCCCGCGACGACCAGGGCCGCCGAGAGCCCGTACACCGGCAGGAGCAGCGAGAACATCGCCAGCGACGGAATCGTGTAGAGGATCGTCGTCACGGCGAGGACCGGCCCCGCGGCCCAGCCCCAGCGGCGTACGAGGACGGCCAGCGGGACCGCGACGACGACGGCGATGAGTACCGCGATGGAGGTCAGCTGGAGGTGCTGGACCACCGCGTCGAGGAGGATCTGACTGCGGGTGCTCAGATACTCCCCGCAGATCCACTCGTTGCGCGCGAGGCAGTCGTCCGGGGGCGCGGTCACCTGTCCATTGCACCTGTCCCGTAGGCGGGTCGGCGCGTTCTGGTGGCCCGTACGGGGTGTCGCTGAGTACACCCCCGGATACGGGTTCTGCGCCCAATGTGGCCGGGCTCGGCCCTCCGTAGCGTCGTTGGCGAGGCACAGGGCGTGCCGGACGGAGAGTGATGACGATGTTTCGCCGCACCGCGCGACGTACGAACGACTCGGGACCCGCCTCGGAGGCTCTGCGACTGGTCAAGGTCACCAAGACCTATGGAGCCGAGGAGAATGCGGTGACCGCTTTGGACGGGGTGACGCTCGCGCTGGCGCGTGGCACCTTCACCGCGGTCATGGGGCCCTCGGGGTCCGGCAAGTCCACGCTGCTGCAGTGCGCGGCCGGGCTCGACCGGCCCGACTCCGGCATCGTGATGGTCGACGGCGCCGAGATGACAGGTGGCAGTGAGGCCGAGCTCACGAGGTTCCGGCGGCGTCGGATCGGTTTCGTCTTCCAGCAGTACAACCTGCTGCCCACGCTGACCGTCGCCCAGAACACGGTGCTGCCGCTGAAACTCGCCGGGCGACGCGTCGACCGTGTCCGGGCGCAGGAGACCCTGACGGCCGTCGGTCTCGGCGACCGGCTCGGGCATCTGCCCGACCAGCTCTCCGGGGGCCAGCGGCAGCGCGTGGCGATCGCCCGTGCACTGGTCACAGAGCCCCGGGTGATCTTCGCGGACGAGCCGACCGGGGCGCTGGACACCCGTAGCGCGCGGGATGTGCTGCGGCTGCTTCAGGAGGCGGTACGGGTGCACGGCAGGACCGTCGTCATGGTGACGCACGATCCGGTCGCCGCCTCGTACGCCGACTCCGTCGTGTTCCTCGCGGACGGGCGGCTGGCGGGCGGGATGCAGGCGCCGACGGCCGATGCGGTGGCCGAGCGTCTTGCGCACCTGGGTGACGACACCACGGTGGGGGTGTGAGCCATGTTCGCTCTGGCCTTGCGTTCCATCCGGCAGCGCCCCGGGCGCTTCACGTCGACGCTGCTGTCCGCCTTCCTGGGCGCGGCGATCATCATGACCTTCAACGCGATGCACGACACGGCCGGGCAGCCGGGCGTCGACTCCGTGAGCGCGGAGTCGCTTACCACCTCGGCGAGCGTCGTCGGCGGTTACGGTTCCCTCCTTGTGTTCTTCGCGGTCGCCTCGACGCTGACGGTCAATGTCCGTCAACGCGCCGATGAGATCGAGCTGTTGCGGTGCTCGGGGGCGACTCCGGCGCAGATCAAGCGGATGGTGGTCGGCGAGTCGGTGGTGGTCGCCCTGGTGGGCGCGGTGCTGGCGATCGGTCCGGCGATGCTCGGCGGCATGGCCCTGCTTGACGTGTTCCAGGACAGCGGTCAGGTCGCCCGGTCCGTGGACTACTCGTTCGGTTCCGTCGCGCTCATGTCGGGCCTATGGATCACGGTGCTCGCGGCGGCGGGCGCGGCGTTCCTCGCGGTGCGGCGGGCGACGCACCGGCGTCAACCGCGGGGCGGCGTACGGAAGTTCTTCGCATACGCGGCACTGGCCGTCGGTGGCGTCGCGGTCTGCTCGACCTTCGGGTTCTCCGCGACGGACGCCGCGCTGATGGCGCCTGCCGCGTACGGGGCGATCCTGCTGTCCGTGGGGTTCGCGCTGCTCTCGCCGCGGCTGCTGAAAGGCCTGCTCGACCGGCTCGCGCTGACGAGCCCCAGCGGCTACCTCGCCGTACGGAACCTGCGCCGCCGGGCCGTCGAACTGTCCGGGGTCCTGATGCCGCTGATCCTCTTCACCGGCATGGCGACGGCGACGCTCTACATGCAGGCGGTCGAGAGCGACGCGATCGAGGCCTCGGGCGTCCCGAAGTCCATCGACGCGAAGAACCTCGAAACGCTCAGCCTCGTGGTCGTCGGCATCATCGTGGTCTTCTCCTGCATCATGCTGGTCAACTCCCTGTACGCGGCGACGACTTATCGCAGCCGGGAGTTCGGCCAGCAGCGGCTGGCCGGTGCGACGCCGGGCCAGGTGCTCGCAATGATCGGCGTCGAGGGCCTTGTCGTGACGGTCACCGGTGTCCTCCTCGGCACCGTGGCCGCACTCGCCGGACTCATCCCCTTCACCATCGTCCGCACGGACGCGACCTGGCCGGACCAGGGCCTCGGCATCTGGTTCACCATCGTCGCGGTCGCGGCGACGGTCACGCTGGGGACCAGCCTGTTCACGGCCCGGCGGACCTTGCGCACGCCTGCGGTGGCGGCGGTGACGATGGCCGCGTGACCACGGAGTACGGGGGCGGCCGGGCCTATTCGCCCGGCCGCCCTCATGTGCTGGGCCTCATCGGTGCAAACCTGCTCACACAGCTTGGCGATCCGGGCATGGCTGAGAGCTATGGTGGGCAGAGACGTCCCAGACCCTGGCGGCATGTTGTTGCTGAGCACAGATTGCTGCAGGGTACGGACTCTTCGTCCGGTGACCCGGCGCATTGCCCTGGAGGGAACCGGGCCGGTCTCGTGTCCGGCACAGAGACTGCCGGACCGGCCACCGCTCCGCCTCCGCCGAACGTACGCCCGACCGTACCGAGCGCGTGCCAAGAGGGGCCGGGAGCCCGGCTCAACCACTGACTTCGCTGCCCGGACGGTCTCCTGAACCGAGGCGTCATGCCCCTGCCCCAGTTGAATGTCTACCGGCACGACAGCAAGAAACGGGCACTGATCACCCTCACCGGTGAGATCGACCTGCAGTCGGCGCCTCTGGTACGCGAGGCGTTGGAGCGGTGCCTGCGTGACGGCGTCCGCACCATCGACGTCGACCTCACCCCTGTCACCTTCTGCGACTGCAGCGGTCTGAACACCTTCATCGAGGCCTCGCAACGGACCGCCGAGGTCGGCGGGTCCCTCCAACTCCACTACCCGCCCTACACACTGGCACTACTCGTGGAGCTCACCGGCACGGGCTTCCTGCTCGCCGGCCTTCCGCCCGTCCAAGGAGAGTCACCTCTCACTCCCGCCCCCACCGCGACCGACCCGGCCCCGGGGCCCTTGGCCTGCTCCGAGGCACACCGGAGCGAGCTGGTGCGGCCCGGCTGATGCCCGGCAACCGTTCGGCCCGTATCCAACTGCTGGTCGCCGAGCAGGCGGCCCTGCGCGGTACCCGGGTCGGTGTGGTGGATGTCTGCACCGCCGCGGTGGTCGCGCTGCCGGTCGGCGGGGCCGGGCTGTCGGCGATGTCCAGGACCGCGGCGAGCCATCCGTTGTGCAGCACCGACGACATCAGCGAGCAACTGGAGGAGCTGCAGCTCACGCTGGGCGAGGGGCCCTGCGTGGACGCCTTCACCCACGGCTCGGCCGTCCTGACGTCCGATCTGCGCACGGGTCAACTGCAGGACCGCTGGCCCGTGTTCGTTGATGCGGCCCTGGCCGCCGGAGCACTCGCCGTCTTCGCGCTGCCTCTTCAAGTGGGGGCGATCAGCCCCGGAGTGCTGGACCTGTACGCCCACGTTCCGGTGCGGTTGAGCCCGGAGGAGCTGGCCGACGCGCTGGCGTTCGCCGATCTCGCGACTCTGGTGCTGCTCGACTCCCGGATCGACGAGACGGGCGGGCCACGCCGTGGAGGCAGGGAGGACCTGGGTGCGTACCGGGCGGAGATCGACCAGGCCACCGGGATGCTCACCGTCCAGCTCGGCGTCGGCATCGAAGAAGCCTTCGTCCGCCTCCGCGCGCACGCCTACGCCCACGAACGCCGGCTTGCCGACGTGGCCGCCGACCTGGTGGCCCGTCGCCTCCGCTTCTCCCCCGGCGCGGACCCGGTTCAGGACGACGACGACATCTACGACGGCACTTGACGCCCTCACCCGCTCAGCCGGACCGAATGCGCACTTCCCGCCCCGTCCCGGCAGGAATAGTCTCACCAGAGGGTGCCCACGATGAATCAGCAGCTTCTAGCCAAAACCTTCGTCGAACTGGCTGACAACCTGGTCGCCGACTTCGACCTGATCGACTTCCTGCGCCTGCTGACCGACCGCTGCGTAGGACTGCTCGGCGCGAGCGCCGCAGGGGTACTGCTCGCCGACCGGGACGGCGAACTGCGCGTGGTGGCCGCCTCCGACGAACAAGTACGCCTGCTCGAGCTCTTCCAGCTCCAGAACGACGAAGGTCCCTGTCTCGACTGCTTCCGCACGGGTGCGCCCGTGGCAGTCGGCGACCTGGGCGCCGCCACCACTCGCTGGCCGCACTTCGCCGTACAGGCCCGACGCAGCGGGTTCGGAGCGGTGCAGGCCCTGCCGATGCGCCTGCGGGACGAGGTCGTGGGCGCCCTGAACCTCTTCCGCGCCACCCCCGGCCCCTTCGACCCGGCCGCCACGCCCCTCGCCCAGGCCCTGGCCGACGTCGCCACCATCAGCCTGCTGCAACAGCGCTCCGCGCACCGCAGCACCGTCCTCAACGAGCAACTCCAGACGGCGTTGAACAGCCGAGTGCTGATCGAACAGGCCAAGGGAAAGCTGGCCGAACGCCAGGGCGTCGACATGGAGCGGGCCTTCTCCGCGCTGCGCGGCTACGCCCGCGCCCACAACCGCCGTCTGTCCGACGTGGCCCGCGCCTTCATCGACGACTCCGAACCCCTCCCGGGCCTCGTTCCCTGACCGTCGTCGGCAGCGCTCGTCGGCCCAACTGGCCCCGATTCCAGGCCGATCCGGGGCTATGCTGAACGCACGTCCCGGACCCAGGCGCAGCACGACCCATCGGCCACGATGGCTGTCCCGCACGTCTCCCGGTCCCCTGAACCGAGGCGCCCCATGCGCACTCCCCCGCAACCGTACGAACCCGAAGGCGCTGAACCGTCCGCCATGGACACCGTGCGTCTGCGCCGGCTGAACCGCTGGCAGGCCGAGGGCCTACGGGAGGATCTGGCGGATCTGTACGTGGAGTCCTCCGCCCCCGCGCCGGGTGAGGAGTTCGCCGGCCGGCAGAAGTTCCTGGAGCGCCTGGCGGACGACGTACAGTTGCCGGGGTTCGACATGCTGGTCGCCGAGGCGGCGGCCCTGACCGGCTGTGTCTTCGGATTCCCCGTATCGCGCGACGGCTCGTGGTGGCAGGGGTTCGACGGACCGCTGCCGCAGAACCTGGAGCAACTGACCGCGTCCGGGCATGTCTTCGCGATCCTCGAAACTCTCGTCCATCCGCACCGGCACGCTCTCGGACTCGCCCGACGGATGCAGGAGCGGCTGCTCTCCGATCACCAGGCTTCGCTCGGGGTCACTTTGGTGGATCGGTCCGACCGTTCGGTCTCTGCCGCCTTGAAGGAATGGGGCTGGCAGGACGTGGGACAGATCCGTCG
The DNA here is from genome assembly GCF_041431135.1 of Streptomyces sp. NBC_00554. Classification (NCBI taxonomy): domain Bacteria; kingdom Bacillati; phylum Actinomycetota; class Actinomycetes; order Kitasatosporales; family Streptomycetaceae; genus Streptomyces; species Streptomyces sp. NBC_00554. The sequence continues at coordinate 913,491 of NZ_CP107799.1, forward strand.
GCGGCCCGACCCAACAGCCCTACGGCTACTGGTACTTCCCCTCGGAGAGCGCACGGCCGAGCATCCGGACGGCCTCGCCCACAACGACCGGACCCAACGGCCCGAATAGCCGCCCGCCGCAGAAGAGCCCGGTGGGTCGATGTTTGGGGCGGACCGGCAGGGCTACTCCAGAGGGGCGTCCGGCGGTCGGCCCGAACGAAGGCACCGGAGAGTTGAGATCACAGCTCCCGGTGCCGCCGGGCATTCAGGTTGTCACCGCCGGTCGACCGCGTGGAGACGCCGCATCGCCCCGCGCAGCTCCCGGCGTATCTGCTCCGGGAGTGTCACACCGTTCGGCGAGGCGACCAGAGCCGCGGCCACGTCCCGGAGTTTGACGTTGCAGTGCTGCGACACGTCCACCAGCAGATCCCAGGCCCTCTCACTGGAACACGGTGCCAGGGCCATCACCATGCCGCGCGCCTGGTCGATCACCGCACGGCTCGCCAGCGCATGCACCAACTGATCGTTCTCCACCCGTAGTTCGAGTATCTCCGCGATCAGGAGCGCATCCCCCGGCAAGGGCGCGGCCGTCAGGATCCCCTCGGCCGCGTGGGGCGATTTCGCCTGATACATGATGCCTACCTCACAGCGCAGTCGCGGTGTCCAGCCTGGGTGGAGCCGCCCTGGAGGAGAGCCGTCAGCGGCCGGCGAGTCACTGCTCGCCGGCCGCGCCGGGCTGGTAGGCCAAGCCGTGGTACTTGAAGTTCGTGTCCCCGATTTCGCGTCCCCGACTGGGACGACGACCAGACGATCCCGTAGGCCGGTCCGTGTGGCCGGTCCCGGCGTCCGCGCAGCCATGGCCGGTGAGCATCACAGCCGGTCTGCCGTACTCAGGCTCCGCACCCACGGCTCGGTGGCCGCAGCGACGGACCCGGTGGGCCTCACCCACAGCGTAGCCCTGCCCAAAGGTTGCAGATACCGTGCGACGTAAGCGCGTACTGTCCGAGACGGATGGCTACTCGACACCTGGACCGGCGGGCGCGCTCGCCGAAGCTTCCTTCGCCCCATCGGCCCCGGCCGGCACCCAAAACTCCCCCATGTCGACATCACGTTGACACAGGATGTGGCCGGGCGTTCACTGACGGCACGGCGTAGGGCCATGCCACTCCGGATCATTCGGGCGACGCATTCCGCCTTCCCGCTTCGCCCGGACCCCGCGGAACTCAGGAACTCCGCGATCTGGAGGTCCGGCGATGGTACGGATCACGGCAGCAGCGCAGGTGGTCCACCTTCAGCGACGAGGCCGACCATGAGCGCTGGACGTACGCTCAAGAGGCAAGACGCAGGAAGTGAAGGGAAGGATCATGGAAGCTTTCGGCCGGGCCGGCCGCGACAGGAAACTGGAGCGCACGGCAGGGCCGAACGGGTCTCCGGCAACCTGAAGCAGCCCGGCGAGAAGACCGGGCACGCTTTCAGGCGGTGACCATGACAACCCCGGGTGGTGCCCACGTCGCGTGAGCGCCACCCGGCAGGCTCAACACGCAAGGTCCCACAAGGAGTTGGGGAGTGGCAGCCGCGTCCCGCCGTCGTGATCGACATCGCGACGCCAGCCGTACTCATAGACGGATGCAGCGCCAGGTCCGGCCGGCACGACGCACAGGAAAGCGGCACACGATGATGTACGACCAGACACGCGCCCAACAGCCCCCGGACAACCGGCCCGGCTCCGCAGGGCGTCAGATCTCCGGCCCGGAGTCGCTGCTCGCGCCGGACGCACGGGCCAAGCTCACCAAGCGCCTCCACATGGCCCTCAACACCTTCGCCGACAGCCCGCGCCAGGCGCTGGAGGACTCCGACGGAGCCCTCGACGAGATCACCACCCAGCTCGTGAACGCCCTCGCGGAACGTCGGCGCGTCCTTCGCGCGGGCTGGCAGGACCAGGACCCCGAAACACAGTCGACCGAGTACCGGCTCGCCCTGAGGCAGTACCGAGAGCTCACGGAGCGCCTGCTGCGCCTGTAGGCACTCGCGCCGGTGGCCGCTTCGCAGCACCAAGAGTGGTGTTGCCGCGGCATCCCCGGTGCCGGAAGAGCATTCCGGTCATACGATGAAAAGTGGGCCGGTGCACTCTCACGTGCGGCGACCCGGAAGGGCGGCCCCGGTGCGTAGACGCCGGGGCCGTTGTGCCATGGTCGGCGGGCAGACAGGGAGCAGGGGCATGATCCGTTCAGCGGACATCCGCGAGTGGCGCAACCATGACGTGGTCGACCCGAAGCAGCGCAAGATCGGCACGCTCGAAGCGATCTATGTGGACACCGCGACCGACGAACCCGCCATGGCCACCGTCCGGACGGGGCTGCTCAGCCGCCAGCGACTGGTCTTCGTCCCCCTCGACGAGGCGGTGCTCGGGCCGGACTACGTCAAGGTCCCCTACGACAAGGGGCAGGCACGGAAGGCACCGTCGATCGGCACGGACGACGTACTGCCCGCCGAGCAGGAGGAAGCGATCTTCCAGTACTACGGCATGACGTACAAACCGGGCGCCAACGGCGAACGCAAACTCGCGCGCCGCTGATCGCCCACACGCAGTACAAGGAGGTGTTCGGGTGATGGCGCTCTTCCTGCTGCTCGTCCTGGTGGCCGTCGTACTGGGAATCATCGGTGCGGCCGCGGACGGCCTGGGCTATCTGCTGGTCATCGGCATCGTGCTCTTCGTGGCCGATGTGGCCTTCTTCGCCGTACGAGGGTCCCGGCGTTCCGGACGGCGTCCCATCCGCTGACGACGGCAGCCGTGCCCGGGCACTTCGGCCGGTGCCCTCGCCCCCGTCCGTCGGGCCCTGGCCAGGAGTAGCCTGGAACTACCGAGGACACTTCGCGCACCGGCTTGTGCCTGTGTCGTTTTCGGCGATCCACGACACCGGGCCGGTTCAGGCCGTCCTGGGAGCTGAGGGCATGTCATGACCGCGACCATGTTGGACGGACCGGCGGTCGACGACCGGGCCCCTTCCCCGTCACCGCTCCGGCTCATGCTGGCACCGGCCGGCACCACTCCGGCACTGATCGACGGTGCGTGGTGGCCCCGCACGCGGGATCTGGCGGCCGAACTCCCGGCGCTCACCGCGGTTTTGGACCCGCTGTGGGGGCGGATCACCCACGTCACCGTGAACCCCACGTTCTGGCCGGTCGTTCCTCGGAGGGTGCCCGTCCACGGCCACGTCGTGCGGGTCGGCTGGTTCAAGGCCGAGCAGGACCCGCACAAGTTGCTGCTGCTCTCCTACACCGCCGGCCGCTGGGACCTGTTGGTGATCCCGCCGGAGACGAGTCCGGCCACAGCCGCCCGCCTGATGACCACCGCAACGGATCCGTCGCGCAGCCTCACCGCGAGCGGCCTGATCCAGGAGGCGGACTTCTTCCGGACCGCGGCCGAGGCCGACTGGGACTCGACCAGGGAAAGGGTCTGGGACTCCGAGGGCGGGCATGAGGCCCACCGTACGAATCCTCGTGGCCCTGCCGGGGCCGTCATCGCCCGCGCATCGGCTCCGGCGCAAGGAATGTGAGCGGCCGCGTACACGTCGAAGGCATGCAGGGAGCGCTGCGAACCCGCGCCTCGCCGGGGTCCGTTCGACCTCCCGGGGGAGTAGCGTGGGGGCATCGAGAGTATTTCGCACACCGGCCTCCACGCCGGTGTCGTTCTCGGCGAGTGACGACACCGGGCCGCTGCCCAAATGCAGCGGCTGGGAGACAGGTTCGCGAGATGTCCGCGACCACCGACCGTCCGCCGCTGCGGATCGTGCCCTTCAGGGCCCCGACCGCCCGTCTCGCGCTGAAGCCCGTGAGCACCACCCGAGGACTTCTGGACGGCGCCTGGTGGCCCCGCTCCCGGGACCTGACACAGGAACTCTCCACCCTGGCCGACATGCTGGACCCGCTGTGGGGACGGATCACCCGGATCGCCGTCAACCCGACGTACTGGCCCGGCCTCCCGGACATGGTGCCCGTCAACGGCCATGTGGTGAAGGTCGGTTGGTTCACACGGGAGCTGGACCCTCACAAGATCCTGCTGCTGTCGTACACCGCCGGCTGCTGGGACCTACTGGTGATCCCGCCGGAGACCAGCACCGCGGCAGCCGCACGCCTGATGGCCGCCGCGAGCGAGAGCAGCGGCACCGCGACCACCGCGAGCGCGCTCATGGCGGCGGAGGAAGCCGTCCACGGCAGCTCCGTGGCCGACCCGGACCGGGATTCCCCGGAGACCTCCGGGGACGAGGACGGCGCCTCGCCCTACCCGGCCGCTGCGGCGGCCGGCCCGAGCCGCCTGCTCATAGGGATGTGAGCCTCATGGTCACCGCCATGGCCTTCAGTACCCTGCTGATCCTGTCCGTCGCGGCGGCACGCGTGATCCACCGGATCGACGCCCGGAGAACGCAGCGCACCACTGTCCGGTCGTCCGAGGTCCTGCCACCGAACTGACGTCGTCCGCCCGAAGGGCCGCCGGCCGCGCCCGCCGCCCGGTCAGACACCGTCGGCCGCGGCGGCGGCCATGAGCTGCTCGGCGGTGTCCTGCGGGGTGTCGGGCGGTACGACGAGCAGGTCCCATCGTCCCCGGTTGGGGGCAAGCAGACAGACCGTGTGCGGGGCGGACGTGGCCGTGGATCTGCGCAGGCGCACGACCCGGTCGAGGACGAGCATCCGGCCGGGTGTCGCGGGCCATGTCGCCCCGTTGACCGTGACGCCGGCGATGTGACCCCAGGTGCGGGGCAACCCGGCGAGCAGTCGCGGGAGTTCCGCGAGCAGGTCGTACGAGTGGGGCCACCACGCACCGTCGATGTGGTGCGGCAGGCCGCTGTGGGGCGCGAGGCTCAGGCGGAGCAGGGGATGCGGGGTGAGCGGGGGCTGCAGTACGGCGGTCATGCGGGCTCCTGTCGACTGCCGTGCGGAAAGGGTGGACCGGATTCGGCCGGACGGTCCGGGCTCACAGGCGACGGGCGGCCACGCGGTCCGGGGCCGGCCAGCGCACCTCGCTCACCCAGCCGACGCGTTCCAGAAGTCGAATGACGGCGGCGGAGGGGTCCACCTGGCCGCGGTCCACGCCGTGGCGGGCACACGTGGGGTCGGCGTGGTGGAGGTTGTGCCAGCTCTCACCGAAGGAGAGCAGGGCCAGCGGCCACAGGTTGGTGGCCCGGTCGTGGCGACGGGTGCGGAACGGGCGCTCGCCGATCATGTGGCACAGGGAGTTCACGCTCCAGGTCACATGCTGGAGCAGTGCGATACGCACAAGTCCCGCCCACAGCAGGGCGGTCAGCCCGTGCACCCAGGTTCCTCCGATGGCCCAGCCCGCCGCGAACGGCAGCGCGAGCGTGAGGACGCACAGGGCCGGGAAGGCGCGGGAGACGGCGCTGATGTCGCGGTCGGCGAGCAGGTCGGGGGCGTAACGGTCCGCGGGCGTACTGTCGTTGCGGAACAGCCAGCCGACGTGCGCGTGCAGCAGTCCGCGCAACTGGCCGCGCAGATGCGTGCCGTAGCGGTACGGCGAGTGAGGGTCCCCCGGCCGGTCGGTGAAGGCGTGGTGGCGGCGGTGTGTGGCGACCCAGCCGATGACATCGCCCTGGAAACTCATCGACCCGGCCACCGCCAGCGAGATGCGCACGGGACGCACCGCACGGTAGCTGCCGTGGGTGAGCCCGCGATGGAAGCCGACCGTGACGCCGAGGCCCGTGACTGTGTAGAGGACGAAGGCGAGCAGGATGTCGGCGGGGTGAATGAGACTCCCCCACAGCAACCAGCCGGCGAGGCCGAGTGCCACGAACGGCAGGACGACGATCGCCGCGGTCACAGCGACGTACAACCGCTCGCCGCTGTTCCGTGGCGGAGTCGGAACCTCCGCGGGGAAGGGGCCCGTCCCGTCGTATACCTCGGGCGACCGGACAGCGTTCGGCGGCGCGACCGCTGAAGGGGGTTCGGCCGCGGACGTGGTGGAACCGATTGACATGCGGAACTCCTTGACCTCGGTGCGGGTGGCGCGGCCGGGGTCACGGGCTGCTCCTGCAGGGACACGTGGTGGGCTTCGAAGCGGCGGCCCGGCGACTTCGTCCGGATCCGTACGGTCCGCCGACTGCCTGCCGGCATCTGCCCAGGAAGAGTCCTCAGTTCCTACACCGTACTCGCGCCCGCCCCGAAACGATGCGGCCCGGCTTGTCCGGGGTTGGCACCGCTGCCGACAGGGCATCCTGCCGACCGTCGAACATCCGGGCAAATCATGACGAATTGGCTACGCTACAAGTACCGAAGACATTCGTGACGGGTCGGCGATGTGGCCGACGTCCTCGTCGTCGGCAGCGGCAGCGGCCGTCAGACCTTGCAGAATCCGAGTCCTTCGAGGGCGGCGTTGATCTGCTTGCCCTGTGCCTCGGTGGTGGTGACGTCCTTGTACGTGAAGCGCTGCGAGGCGAGCCAGTCGGCCTTGCCGCTCTCGACGGCACTGCACTGATTGCGTGCGGCGTCGATGGCCTTGGCCTCGTACTTCACGGTGTCCGGATTGGCGGCGGCGAGAGCCCTGAGCAACACCTCACGGTCGGCGCCTGTCGGCACGGGCGGGATACCGACGGCGGTGGCGGTGGCGGAGGGCTGGTCGGGCGTGACCTCGGACGCGGTGGCGCTGGGCGTGGTCTTCGCTGCATCATCGCTGGTTTCGTCGCCGCTTTCGTCGCTGCTGCAGCCGACGAGGGCGACGGCGAGCGCGGCTGTGACGGTCGCGATGGTAATGAGGGTGCGCATGATCCCCCCTGGGAATGGTGTGCCTGAGGAGGCATCATCCGGCACACGCGGGGTGAGCGAAGGTTCTGTGACTGCGCTGTGACATGCGCGCGTCCGCCGAGCTCAGCACCGGGTGAAGGTGACGCAGTCGGGTTTCGGTACGGGTACGGACGCGCCGGTGTCCGTCAGTTGTCCGGACCGCGGGTCGACGGCGAAGAGGTTCACCGTGTTTCTCGCCTGGTTCGCGACGAACAGCCAACTCCCGCTGGGATGAAGGGAGAAGCTCCAGGGCGTGAGTCCCCCGCAGGAGATGCGCTGTACCTGGGTGAGCAGGCCGGTCCTTCGGTCCGCCGACAAGACGAGCAGGGTGTTCTCGCCGCGGTTGGAGGTGTAGAGGAAGCGGCCGTCGCGGCTGATGGCCAGTTCGGCGGCGCTCGTGGTGCCGGTGTGTCCGGGTGCGTCGGTCGGCAGGCTCTGAAGGTGGGTCAGCGCGCCGTCCTCGGGGTTCCAGTGCAGGGTCTGGATGTCCGCGGTCAGCTCGTTCAGCAGGTAGACGGTTCTGCCGCTCGGGTGGAAGGCCAGACGCCGTGGCCCCGATCCCGGCGCCGTCGCGTAGGTGCGCGGGCCGTCCGGCGTACCGGCGGACAGCTCGCGCGCGGCCCGGTCGAAGCGGTAGACGAAGACCCGGTCGGCACCGAAGTCCGCGACCAGCGCGAACCTGCCGCTCGGGTCGGTGACCACGTGGTGGGCGTGCGGACCCTGCTGCCGTGGGTGGGGTCCGGAACCGGTGTCCTGCACCCGGGACGCCACGGCGCCGAGTCCGCCGTCCCCGCCGATCGGGACGGATACGGCGGTGCCGGCCGGGAAGTCCGCGGCCAGGAGCGTTTGCGAGTGGACGTCCACTCCCATGTACGACAGACCGCCCACCGGTGTGCTCTCCGTCTCGATCTCCCCGAACTGCTCAAGCGCGCCGGAGGCGGTGTCGACGTGGAAGACACGGATGATCCCGCCCGGTTCGCCGCCGGCCACGTACAGGATCGCCCGCGTCGGGTGGGCGACCATCCAGTTCGAGGTGACCTGCGCGACCGGCCCGACCGGCGTCATGGTCGCGCGGGCGGGGTCGAACCGGATCGCGTGCACCTGACCGACGCCCCAGGTACCGATGTGGAGGAGGTCGGCCGTCGCGTTCGGCGCGGCCTCGGCCGGTGCGGCGGCAAGCAGCGGCACACCTCCCACAGCAGACGCCAACGTGGCACCCAGCACCGTTCTGCGGGACGGCAGGCCGGTCGTCGAGCGGGGCCGGACGGCCGGCGGAACCTGCGGGTGGTCACTCATCGAGCGAATCACTCCTTCTCATTCCTGGGGACGCCCACGGCTCGGACCCGGCGCGGCACCTGACGGCGGGCCGCGAGGCCGAGGCGCTTCAGGGCGTAAGTGTCGAGGGCCGCCAGTACGCCGTTCAAGGCGAGCGTTTTGGCCACGAGGATGATGGGACCGGCGATCCGAACAGTTGCGTTCGGCGCGGGCTACAGAGCGGCAAATGCCGGAACCCCGGCGGACTCGCTCAGCTCCGCCCAGACCGTCTTGCCGTGCCGGGCGTGGCGTGTGCCCCAGCGCTCGGCGAGTTGGGCGACCAGGAGCAGGCCGCGGCCGCCCTCGTCGTAGACGCGGGCGCGGCGTTGGTGCGGGGTGGTGCTGCTGTCGTCGGAGACCTCGCACAGGAGGGTGCGGTCGTGGATCAGGCGCAGCCGGATGGGGGGTCGGCCGTAGCGGACGGCGTTGGTGACCAGCTCGCTGACCACCAGCTCGGCGGTGAAGCCCAGGTCCTCCAGGCCCCAGGTACTCAACTGCTCGGAGACGCTCGATCGGGCACGCGAGACTGCGGCAGGGTCGAACTCCAGGTCCCAGCTGGCGACCTGGAGGTCGCCACGGGCATGGGGGCGGGCCAGGAGCAGGGCGACATCGTCGTCCGGGCGACTCGGCAGCAGGGTTTCGAGCACCTTGTCGCAGGACGCCTCCAGAGAGGGGGCGGGCTGGTCGAGGGCCCGGCGGAGCAGGGCGAGGCCCGTCTCGATGTCGTGGTCGCGGGCTTCGATCAGACCGTCGGTGTAGAGGGCGAGGAGGCTGCCTTCGGGGAGTTCGACCTCCGCCGCTTCGAACGGCAGCCCGCCCAGGCCCAGCGGCGGCCCCGGGGGCAGGTCGAGGATGTCGGCGGTGCCGTCCCGGGGCACCAGGACGGGCGGCACATGGCCTGCGCGCGCGAGGGTGCAGCAACTGCTCACCGGGTCGTAGACCGCGTACAGGCAGGTGGCGCCCACGTCCGTTGCCTCTGTGACGGTGTCCGGGTCCATGGACGCTTCGGCGGACAGGCGGATGACGACGTCGTCGAGGTGTGTGAGGAGCTCGTCGGGCGGCAGGTCGATGTCGGCCAGGGTGCGTACGGCCGTCCGCAGCCGGCCCATGGTCGCGGCGGCGTGGACGCCGTGGCCGACGACGTCGCCCACCACGAGGGCGACGCGGGCGCCGGACAGCGGGATGACGTCGTACCAGTCGCCGCCCACGCCGGTCTGGGCGCCGGCGGGCAGGTAGCGGCAGGCGACTTCCACGGTGGACTGCGGTGGCGTACGAGACGGGAGCAGGCTGCGCTGGAGGCTGAGGGCGGTGGTGCGGGCGTGTGTGTAGCGGCGGGCGTTGTCGACCGCTATGGCCGCCCTGGCGGCGATCTCCTGGGCCAGGAGCAGGTCCTCGTCGTCGTAGCGGTCGGGGTTGCGGTGGCGGGAGAACTGGGCGACGCCGAGCGTGGTGCCGCGTGCACGCAGGGGCACCACCAGCGTCGAGTGGACCGGCGGTGGCTCCGCCGTGCGGCTCCCGTCGGGGTGGTGGCGTTCGGGCCGGCCGGTGGTCAGGGCGCGGTCGGGCGGTGAGCCGTCCGGGTAGGTGTGGAGCTGCTGTGGCGTGATCGTCGGTTCCGGGTGGTCGTCCGTCACTGATCGCAGGGCGAGTCTGCGCAGTACGAGCTGTCTCTCCACCGGGTTTGCGGGTCCGTGGAGCGCGGAGTCGAGCAGGTCGACGATGGCGAGGTCGGCGAAGTACTCGGTGGCCAGGTCCGCCAGTTCCTGGGTGGTGCGGGCGATGTCCAGGGTGGTGCCGATGCGCAGCCCGGCCTCGTTCACCATCGACAGCCGCCACCGCAGTCGGCGGTCCCGCTCCTCCTGGTACGCGATGACGCCCTGCTCGGACGCGCGGTCCACGTATCCGGTCGTCGTCGCGACCAGTTTGCGTGTGGCCGCGCTGATCAGCTCGGGGTCGCTGGTCAGCCGGGACAGTACTTCGAGCAGCCGGTCGAGGGCGATGCCCTGCGCAAGCCGGTAGCCCCGCAGCATGACCGTGACGGGTATCCCGTGGCGGGCCAGCCGACGGGCGCGTTCGACATCGGCGGCGGGCGGATCGATCCGGCTCGGGTCGACGCCGTGCTCGAGGCCGGTCAGCGCGCCGAGAACGTGCTCCGCGATGTTCTCCGAGGTCAGTCGGGCCATTCCCGGGTCTTCCCACAGTTCCGGGACTTCGCTCCGCAGGCACCTCTCCACGTCGGCGATCAGCCTGTCCGCGCTCCGGGTGAGCTCATGATGCGCGGCACGGGCGATGAGGCTGTCCGCGGTGACGTCCACACTGTCGACGCTACGCCGTACGGGCGCGTACGCATCGCCGGCGGCGGACCGAGTGCGCCCCTGCCGCTGGCCTACGCCCTCTGTCCGGCCTCGACAGGACGAGGTCGGACAGAGGTCTCAGGGGTCCTGACCGGTTCACTGGACCGAGTCGACGTACTCCTCGTCCCGGCCGGCCTCCGGCTCCACCGGCTCCTCCTGGCCGTGCTTGCCGGCGGTCCTGCCGCCGGGCAGGACCAACAGGACGACGACGGTTCCGGCGGCCATGATGATGCCGCCGATGAGGCTGGTGTGGGCGATGGCGTGGGCGAAGGACTCGTGCACCGCGTCGACCAGGATCTGGGCCTGCTGGGGTCCGCCGTCGGGGTTCTTCGCGACCTGCTCGGCGACCGCGAGGCCGCCGCCCACCGAGTCCGTGGCGGTGTCCGTCGCCGCGCCCGGGAGGTGGCCGCCGACCAGGCCGGTCAGCTTGTCCTTGTAGGAGGTGGCGAGGAGCGAGCCGAGGATGGCGATGCCCAGGGAGCCGCCGAGTTCCAGCGCGGTGTCGTTGGCGCCGCCGCCGACGCCCAGTTCCGACTCGGGGAAGGAACCCATGATGGTGTCGGTGGCCGGGGACAGGCTCAGGCCGATGGCGAAGCCGAGCATCAGCAGCGGCGCCAGGAAGTCGGTGTACGTCGAGCCCGACTCGATCTGCGTGAGCAGGAAGACTCCCGCGGTGCCGATCACCATGCCGGTGCCCACCACCAGCTTCACGCCGAGCTTCGGGCCCAGTCGCCCGGTCACCGCGGCGCCGACGAACACGGCTCCGGCCAGCGGCAGCAGTCGTACGCCGGTCTCCAGCGCGTTGTAGCCGAGGACGAACTGCAGGAACTGGGTGGAGTAGTAGATCGAGCCGAAGGTGCCGAAGAAGAAGAACAGCACCGCGAGCATGGAGCCGCTGAAGGGGCGCTCCTTGAACTTGCGCACGTTGAGCATGGGGTGCGGGTGCCGCAACTCCCAGGCGACGAAGGCGGGCAGTCCGACGGCGGCGACCACGACCGCGGTGATCGGGCCGACGCCCCAGCCGAAGTGCGGGCCCTCGATGGTCGCGTAGACCAGGCTGCCGACGGTGACGATCGAGAGCAGACCGCCGACGTAGTCGATCCTGCCCATCTTGTCCGCCTTCGACGGCGGCACGAGGAGGAGTGCGCCGACGACGCCGACGAGCGCGAGGGGTACGTTCATCAGGAAGGTGGAGCCCCAGGCGCGGTCCTCGAGCAGCCAGCCGGCGGCCAGCGGGCCGACGGCGATGGCTAGGCCGGAGGTGGCGCTCCAGGCGGTGATCGCCTTGGCCCGCTCCCCCCTCGGGAACATCGCGACCAGCAGCGACAAGGTCGCCGGCATGACGACGGCGGCGCCCACCCCCATGATCGCGCGGGCGGTGATGACGAGGATGGTCTCGTCGACCAGGCCGCCCATCACCGCACCCCCCGCGAAGATCAGCAGGCCCAGGATCAGCGCACCGCGACGGCTGTACTTGTCGCCGATCGAGCCCAGTACGAGCATCAGTGCGGCGTACGGGACGGTGTAGCCGTCGACGACCCACTGCAGGTCACTGCTGCTGAGGCCCAGGTCCGTGGTCATGTCCGGCGCGGCCACGATCAGTGACGTGTTCGCCATGACCACGATCAGCAGGCTCAGGCACAGCACCAGCAGAGCCCACCAGCGCCGCGGGTAGGGCCCCGTCATCTTCTCGGCGGGTGTGTTGGCAAAGAGCGGCATCGGAAGCTCCTCAGGGCGAAAGCGGCAGGTACGGGGTTCGTGGATCGGCGGGAACGGTGCGGGCACGGCCACCGCACCGCACAGTTACTTGCCCAACGATGTGCAGACTAGTTTATTGCCCATCCGTGTGCAAATATCGGGCTGCCCTCCCCCGTCGACCGGAGGTCCGACATGACCAGCCCTCACGTCACAGGCGGCGGGCGGCGCCAGACACAGCTCACCCGGGCGCGCATCCTGGAAGCGGCACGGCAGGAACTCGGCCGTGATCCCGACAGCAGCCTCGGGGACATCGCCGAGGCCGCCGGCGTGGTGCGCCGCACCGTCTACGACCACTTCGCCGGTCGGTCCGCGCTGATCGAAGGCCTTGTCGCGGAAGCCGCGGAGGCACTGCGACACGCGTTGGCGGCCATGCCGCACCCCGCCCCTGACGCCGTCACCGCGATGACACGCTTCGTCGCGGCCCTGTGGCCCGTCGGCGACCGGTATCGCACGCTGCTGAGACTCGCGCCCCAGGACCTGTGCGCGGAACGGGTGGACGAAGTCCTCGCCCCCGCCCGCGACATGGCGGCGTCGATCATCGCCCAGGGCCAGCGGCAGGGCGTCTTCCGGACCAACGTCCCGCCCGAGCCGCTCAGTCGGGCGCTCGAAGGGCTCCTGCTGGCGCTCCTGGAGTGTGTGAACGCCGGCACCTGGAGCGACGACGGCACGCGCGCCGCGACCGCCGCCCTGATCGCGGTGGGGACGGACGGCGATCTCGCCCTCGCGCAGCTCCGCGAGTCCAGCCGCCCTGAGCGCACCACCTAGAAGCCCCGCCCATGTCCGGCCCCGGCGGTTCGCGCCAACGACCGGAGATCACTTCCCGAACTTGCTGAATCTCCCGAACTTCCTGAATTTCCTGAGAGGAAAGCCATGTACCAGTCCCAGCATGACGAGGAGCCCATGGGCGAGCCGTACTACGGAGACGGCGCCCTGTATGTGGGCTCCCCGACCCCGAGGAGGCGGCGCAGGATCCTCGCCGTCGCGTCCCTGGCCGCGTTGCTGGTCGGGGCTGTCGTCGTCGACCGAGTTGCCGCGGCCCGTGCCGAGAGCCGTACGGCCGAGGCGTTCCAGGAAGGCATGGGGACGCCGGAGCGGCCTTCGGTGCACGTCAGCGGATTCCCCGTACTGACGCAACTGGCCCGGGGGAACCTGCGGCACGTCGACATCACCGCGCATGACATACCGGCCCGCGGAACGACGCGGCTCCTGCCGGTGACGCAACTGACAGTCGGCATCGACGGTTTGAAGACCTCGGAGAACGCCGACGAAGCCCATGCGCGCAGTGTCGAGGCGACCGCCTTCCTGTCGTACGAGGACGTGTCGGAGGCGCTCGGCCTGGACGTCTCGCAGGGCGACGAGCCGGGCCGGGTCGAAGCGACGGTCGGCCTGCCGCTCGCCGGTGACGTGACCGTGAGCGCGGCGGTATCGGTGGCCGACGGCAACCGCATCGCCTTCTCGGACTTTCGCATCGCCGAGGGCGAGTTGATCCCTCCCGTGAAGGCGCTGCTCGACAAGGCCCTGGAAGAGCCCGTCCCTCTCCGGGGCATCCCCGAGGGCCTGCACCTGAGGTCGGTCACCACCACAGCGAAGGGGATCAACGCCCACTTCACCGGCAAGTCGGTCACCTTCCGCCCGAGTTCGACGTCCGCGTGATCCGTCGGGGGTGTCCGGTACGGGATCAGCCGTGGGAGCCTTCGGCCCGCATGTCCGCCGCCACACCCTCGACGGTCATGGTCGCCGTCTGCTCGGACACGCCCGCCGCGACCAGGGTGGCCACCGCGGTGCGCGTCCCGTCGTCCTCCCACGTCCCCGTGTTGACGCTCTCCAACAGGGAGAGGTTCAGGGCTTCCAGGGCGGCGCTCAGCACGGCTGCGGGCAGGTGGCCGTGGAACACGCCTGCACGCTGCCCCCGTTCGAGGATGGCGGTGGCCTCGTTGCGGGCCGGGGCGAGGATCTCGGACACCCGTTCCGTGCCCAGGTCCTGGCGGGCGAGGGCGAGGAGCAGCCGGTAACGGTCGCCGACGGGCCAGATCGACAGGACGAACCGGGCCAGGGCGCGCTGGGGTGTCTCCTCCGCGTCGGGCCTCCGGACCAAGGTGCCGCGCAGGGCCTCGGACGCCTCCTCGGCGAGCGCTTCCAGCAAGGCCGCGCGCCCCGGGAAGTGCCCGAAGAGCGTACGGCGGACCACGCCGGCGGCCCGCGCGATCTCCTCCAGGGTCACGTCGGGGTTCCGGCCGAGCTCCTGCCGGGCGGTGGCGAGGATGCGGGCCCGGTTGGAACGCGAGTTGCGTCGCTGCGGTTCGCGGACGACAGGCTTGGACACGGCGCTCTTCCCGTCAGCCGAGGTCGGGCAGCGGGCGCCGGGCGACGTCGTGGGCGTCCTCCGGCGGGACGCCCAGCATGCGCAGCAGCATCTCGGCGAGGTTCGACGCGGTCTCGTCACCGTCGAGTTCCGGCCGGGCGAACCGCAGTTCAACCAGCGCCAGCAGGGAGCCGCCCAAGGCGGTCAGCGCGACGGTCGGATCGGCGATGGTGAAACGGCCGGAGGCGATGCCGACCTCCAGGTCACGCATGGCACGCGAAGCCAGGCCCGAGTCGGAGTGGATGTGACCGAGGCCGCGGTGGCGCAGGATCTGCATCAGCTCGGGCTGGGAGTCGGCCAGGCGCGCGCCGAGGCGGAAGCCCGCCGCGACGAGCTCCGCCGGGTCGTCGATGCCCCGCAGGTGCTCGTCGAAGGTCTGGCCGAGTTCCTCGAGGGCGTCCCGCACGGCCGCGTCGAACAGTTCCGTCTTCGACTCGAAGTGGTTGTAGAAGGAGCCGAAGCCGACGTCCGCGCGCTCCGCGATCACCTGGATGCTGGCGCTGGTGTCCCCGGTCTCGGCGAGTATCCGCCGGGCCGCGCGGACGAGCGCCTGGCGGGTCTCGGCGCGACGCCGTTCGAAGCGGTTGCTGGGCGGGGCTGACGTCGGCATACGCGCGAGCTTAGCAACGGAGTCCCACACCTCCACAGTTCTGATGAATCCATCAGTTCCTTTGCGGCAAGCTATTG
This sequence comes from Streptomyces sp. NBC_00554, assembly GCF_041431135.1. Lineage (NCBI taxonomy): Bacteria > Bacillati > Actinomycetota > Actinomycetes > Kitasatosporales > Streptomycetaceae > Streptomyces > Streptomyces sp. NBC_00554. The sequence goes on from NZ_CP107799.1 coordinate 928,737, forward strand.
ACGATCGAAGAATCAAAGTTGATGATTTCCTCATTACGGCAATGTTGCTTGGAGGACACCATGTCCGAAACCCGCGTCAACGCGGTCGGCGTCACGGACGTCAGGACGGCCCACCAGGACCTCCACAGCGCGCAGGGTGCCCTGCGCGGAGAGCATCCAGGACGTTCGCGGAATCCAGTGATCAAGGTGGCCGACCTGGCCTGGCTGGAGTTCGAGAAGCCCGACCTGGACCGCGCCGAGGTCTTCGGGCGGGACTTCGGGTTCGCGATCGCCGCCCGGACCGAGTCCGAGCTGTGGCTGCGCGGCAGCTTCGCCGGCTCACCGTGCATGGTGATCCGCAAGGGGCGCGCTAGCCGCTTCATCGGCCCCGTGTTCCGCGCGGCCGAGCGGGCCGACCTGGACCGGCTCGCCCGGGCGACGGGGACGGACGTACGCGACGCGGACGTCCCGGGCGGCGGCCGTGCCGTGAACCTGCTCGACCCCTCGGGCTTCCCCGTACGCGTCGTGCACTGTGGCGAGGAACTGCCTGCGCTGCCCGAACAGCGGCCGCTGCTGCTCAATTTCGGCACCGATCACCGTCGCAGGAATGCCACGCAGCGCCCGCCGCGTGAACCGTCCCGTATCCAGCGCCTGGGGCATGTGGTGCTGGAGACGCGGGTGTTCGCCCGGGCCCTGGACTGGTATCTGGACACGCTGGGCATGATCGTGTCCGACTTCCTGTTCCTGGACGGGCAGCGTGACCGTGGTCCGACCATGGCGTTCGTCCGCTGCGACCGGGGCGGTGCGGAGGTCGACCATCACACGCTGGCCATGCATCTGGGGCCGGGCAACGGCTATGTGCACTCCGCCTACCAGGTCACCGACCTGGACTCGCTCGCCACCGGCGGCGAGTACCTGAACGAACGTGGCTACAAGCGCAGTTGGGGCATCGGGCGGCACATCCAGGGCAGCCAGCTCTTCGACTACTGGCGCGACCCCGACCGCTTCATGCTGGAGCACTTCGCCGACGGCGACCTGTTCTCCTGCGACCTGGAGCCCGGCTGGGCACCCATGTCGACCAGCGGCCTCGCCCAGTGGGGCCCGCCGGCCACCCGCGACTTCCTCGGCGCCAGTCCCTCCCCCGCCCGGGTCCGCGATGTCATCCAGGCCCTGCGCGGCGACAACGAAATGGACCCGGCGCGCCTCCTTGGCCTGCTCAAGGCCGCGAACTCCTGAACCCCCGACTCCCCTATGAAGGCACTGATATGAGCACCAACGTCCTGCGTACCGCCGATGGCTGGTGGGTGGTGCGCGACGCGCGCGCTGTCCGTATCGACACCAAGGCCGTCACCACCGCCGAGCTGCTGGCCGACCGCGACGCCGTCCGGGAGACCGCCCTCTCTGGCGAGACGGGCACACCCGTGGCCGACCTGGTGGCACTCTCCCCGGTCACCACCCCTTGCCGGGTGGTCGCCCAGATGGTCAACTACCGCAGCCACGCCCGCGATTCGGGCTTCACCGGCGACATCCCGCCCGCCTTCTTCCGCAAGGCGTCCGGATCGGTGAGCGGCCCGGACGAGGCGATCGTCCGGCCGTCGCATGTGAAGTTCCTCGACTACGAGGCCGAGTTGGGCTTGGTGATGGGCGCGCCGCTGCCTGTGGGCACCGTGGTCGAGGAGCGGGACCTGCCCTCGTACGTCGCCGGGCTCGTGATCACCAATGACGTCAGCGCCCGGGACGTACAGCTCACCAAGACGCAGTTCTACGAGAGCAAGTCGTACCCCACCTTCACGCCGACCGGGCCCTACCTGGCGCTGCTTGAGCCGGAGGACTTCGCCCATCTCCTGGATCTGCGGCTGAAGTTGAACGTCAACGGGGATCTGCGTCAGGACCGCACCCTCGCCGACATGATCGTCCGACCGGCGCAGGCACTGACCCTGCTTGCCCGGTTCCAGACCCTCGATCCCGGCGATCTGCTGCTGACCGGCACCCCCGGCGGCACGGCGCTGAAGGCTCCGCCCAAGCCGGTCGAGAAGCTCGGGGCGCTGCTGCCGCCCGCGCTGAAGTGGAAGGCGTTCTTCAAGACCCAGGCCAAGAACCCGCACTACCTGCACCACGGAGACCAGGTGACCGTGACCATCGCCACCGGGGACGGGCGCATCGACCTCGGCGAGCAGCGCACCCCCGTGACCGACGCCGACTGAGACCCGACCCGAATCGAGCCGCACATGACCGTCGAGCACAACTCGGCAGAGGTACCCGTGGTGATAGTCGGAGCCGGGCCCGTGGGTGTGACCGCCGCCCTCCTGCTCGCCCGGCGTGGAATCCGTACCGTCGTCCTCGAACGCCACCGGGAGGTCTACCCCCTGCCGCGTGCCGTCGCCACCGACGACGAGGTGCGCCGCATTCTCCAAGCGGCAGGGGTCCAGGCGGAGTTCGCCGCCATCGCCCGCCCCGCGCGGGGGTTGCGGCTGCTGGACGCAGGGCACCGGGTGATGGCCGAGTTCCCGCGCGCCGCGCAGGGGGCACACGGCTTCCCGCAGACCAGCATGTTCGACCAGCCGGAGTTGGAGCGCGTGCTGCGCGACGCCTTGGCCCGCGCCCCGGAGTGCGAACTGCGCGGCGGGGTGGAGGTCGTCGGCGTCGAACAGGACGGCGACGACCCGGTCCGTGTGACCTACCGGGACGACGAGGGCGAACATCTGCTGCGGGCGGACGCCGTCCTCGGCTGCGACGGCGCGGGCGGCCTCACCCGCGACGCCATCGGCGCCGCCTGGGAGGACCTGCACTTCGAAGAACGCTGGACCGTCATCGACGTGCGCACCAGCCTCCCGGTGCGCTGCTGGGAAGGCGTCGACCAGATCTGTGACGCCGAGCGTCCGGCCACGTTCATGCGCATCGGCGAGGACCGCTACCGCTGGGAGTTCCGGCTGCGGGACGACTCGGAACTGGATCACGAGCGGCTGCGGGAGCTGCTCGCCCCATGGGTGGACCTCGCGCACGGCGCCGACTTCGAGCTGTTGCGGCAGGCGCAGTACACCTTCCGGGCGCGTATCGCCGACCGCTGGCGCCGAGGTCGCGTCTTCCTCCTCGGCGACGCGGCCCACCTCACCCCGCCCTTCGTCGGACAGGGGCTGTGCGCGGGCCTGCGCGACGCCTACAACCTGACCTGGAAACTGGCCCGGGTCCTGCAACAGGGCGCCGACGAGCGGCTGTTGGACACGTACGAGAGTGAACGCAAGCCCCACGCCCGGCATGTGATCCGCCTCGCGGTCGCCATGGGCTGGGCCATGACGGGCGGCCAGGACGGTGCCGCCGCCCTCCGCCGCGGCGTCCTGGGCACGGCCGTCCGCATCCCCGGCGTGACCGCGGCCGCCGCCCGTGACCTCAGTCCGGCGCTGACCGCAGGACCACTCGTACGGCGCCGTGTCCGCCTCGGCGGGCGCGGCCTCGTCGGTGGACGAGGTCTCGTCGGAGGGCGCGGTCTCGTCGGCGGCTTCTGCCCGCAGCCGTGGGTGAGCGTCGACGGGCGGCGCACCCGCTTCGACGAACTGCTCGGCGACTCCTTCGCCGTGCTGACCGCCGTACCGCTCTCCCCCTCGCTGAAGGCCGTCGCGGACGGTCTCGGCGCGCGGATCCTCTCCGTGGCCGGCCTCGGCGACGACGGAAGCCTCGCCGACTGGCTGCGCACGGGGCGGGCCGACGCCGCACTGCTGCGACCGGACCGAGTCGTGATGGACATCGTCCCGTCCGGCGGCCGCGACTTCACGGGTACGGCCGGCTGGGCGCCCCTGCTGCACACCACACGAAGCCCTTCCCCTTCCCCTGCCCCTTCCCAACAGACTGTTGAGAAGAGCCTGTTGAGGAGTTCGACGCGATGAACATGCCGCACCCGGCCCCCTTCTTCACGCCCGATCCGGAGGCGGCGGCAACCAGCCGCATCGCGGACTTCGCCCGGCGTCAAGGCATCGACGCCGGTGACTACGCCGCCCTGCACCACTGGTCGGTCACCGACCTGGAGGGCTTCTGGCGCGCGGTGTGGGAGTACTTCGACATCGACGCCGACACACCGTACGACCAGGTGCTGGCCGAGGAGACCATGCCCGGCGCCCACTGGTTCCCCGGTGCCACCCTCAACTACGCCCACCACGCTCTGCGCAACCTCACGGACGACGAGGTGGCAGTGATCGCCCTCGACGAGACCGGCTCCGGGTACGAGGTGACCGGCAAGCGGCTGCGTTCCCAGGTCGCCTCCGTCGCCGCCACCCTGCGCGACCTGGGTGTCGGCAAGGGCGACCGGGTCGTCGGCTACCTCCCCAACACCCCGCACGCGATCGTGGCGTTCCTGGCCGCCGCAAGCCTGGGCGCCGTGTGGTCGGTGTGCGGGCAGGACTACGCCCCCCAGGCCGCCGCCGACCGCTTCGCCCAGCTCGAACCCACCGTCCTGATCGCGGCCGACGGCTACCTCTTCAACGGCAGCACCCACGACCGCCGCGAGGCCGTCCTCGAACTGGCCTGCGCACTCCCGACGTTGAAGGCGACCCTGCTGGTCGACCACGTGGGACTGCCCTGGCCCTCGCGGAACTACCCGTCGCTGGTGGTCCCGTGGGAGGACGCGTCCACCCGCACCGAACAACTCTCCTGTGCCGCCGTACCGTTCGACCACCCGCTGTGGGTCGTCTTCTCCTCAGGGACGACCGGCCTGCCCAAGGGCATCGTGCACGGCCACGGCGGCGTCCTCCTTGAGCACCTCAAGACCCTCGGCCTGCACTCGGACCTCGGCCCCGGCGACCGCCTCCTCTGGTACACCACCACCCACTGGATGATGTGGAACCTGGTCGCCTCCACGCTGCTCACCGGCGCGACCACCTGCACGTACGAAGGCAGCCCGGCGCCACTCACCCGCCCCGACGTACTCTGGGAGCTGGCCGCCCGCCACCGTGTCACCGTCTTCGGCACCAGCCCCCAATACCTCCTCGGCATGGCCAAGTTCGGCATCGACCCGTCCGTGCACGACCTGTCGTCCGTCCGTGTGGTCGGCTGCACCGGCTCCGCCCTGCCGGCCTCCGCCTACCCCTGGGTCCGCGACCACGTCGGCGAACGCATCCTGCTCGCCTCGATCAGCGGCGGCACCGACATCGTCTCCGGCTTCGCCGGCAGCGCACCCACGACCCCCGCCTGGGCGGGCGAGCTGTCCGCTCCCCACCTGGGCGTGGCCCTGGCCGCGTACGACGCCGAGGGCGTCCCGGTCGTCGACCAGGTCGGCGAGTTGGTCGTCACCCGCCCGATGCCGTCGATGCCGCTGTCCTTCTGGAACGACCCCGACGGCAGCCGCTACCACGACGCCTACTTCTCCACCTACCCCGGCGTCTGGCGGCACGGCGACTGGATCACGGTCACGGGACACGGCTCGGTGATCGTCCACGGCCGCTCCGACTCCACCCTCAACCGCAACGGCGTACGCCTCGGCAGCGCCGACATCCACGACGTCGTAGAACGCCTCCCCGAGATCACCGAAGCCCTCGTCATCGGCGCGGAGGAACCCGACGGCGGCTACTGGATGCCGCTGTTCGTGGTTCCCGCGGCCGGAATGACTGTGGACGACGGCCTACGGGAAAGGATCAAGGAGGCGATCCGCATCGGCGCCTCCCCCCGCCACGTGCCCGATGAGATCCTCGAAGTCCCCGCCATCCCGCACACCCGCACGGGCAAGAAACTCGAAGTCCCCGTCAAACGCCTCCTGCAGGGCGCTCCGGTGGAGCAGGTCGTCAACCCGGCCGCGGTGGACGCCCCCGGCCTCATCGACTACTACGCCCGCCTGGGGGCCGACCGCCGCGGACGGAGGAGCACCGAGGCCTGAGGCCGGCACGGATCACCGGACGAAGGTGCGGGTACGACGGCTCAGTCGTCGGCCGCGGACTCAGCGGCCACCGTCGGCGCGACAGCCTCGGCCACTGCCCGTGCCCGTTCCTGGGGCACCCCGGCCGCGATGAGTGTGGAAGTGGCGACCCGGACCCCGTCGTCCTCGAGATCCCCGGTGTTGACCGCCTCCAGGAACGCGACCGACATCGCTTCCAGCCCGGCGCTCAGCACGGCGGCCGGCAGATGCGTGTGGAAGACGCCGTCCCGCTGCCCTCGCTCCAGAATGGCCGTGGCCTTCTCACGGGCCGGCGCGAGCACCTCGGCCACGCGTTCCGCGCCCAGGTCGCGCTGGGCCAGCGCCAGGAGCAGGCGGTAGCGGTCCCCCACGGGCCACAGCGAGAGCGAGAGGTGCGCGAGCGCCCGCTCGGCAGGCTCCGGTTCCGCGAGCCGCGCACCTGCCAGCGCGCTCCGAAGGGCCTCGGAGGCCTCCTCGGCGAGCGCCTCCAGCAACGCCGCTCGCCCCGGAAAGTGGCCGAAGAGAGTCCGTCGTACGACGCCCGCGGCCTGCGCCAGTTCCTCCAGCGTGACGTCCGGGTTCCGCCCGAGTTCCCGGCGGGCCGTGGCCAGGATGCGCTCCCGATTGGCCCGCGAATTGCGTCGCAACGGCTCGCGGACAACGGGCTTGGCGGCGGCCACGGAAACCTCGATGGATCAGTGCGGGGAGCGGAGGACGGGGCTGGACGAAGAGCGCGGTCATTCTCGCACGGAGCACATGTGTCGGGTTTGGTCAGTCGTCCGGGATGCCAGGGCCACTGAGGGCGGGGACGGTGATCTCAGGGTGGGCGAGGGAGCGGGCGCCGAGCCGGAACTGGACGAGTTTGTCGATGATGGTCTGGCCTACGGGGGTGTGGCCCCAGACGCTGATGCCCTGGTGGGTGCTGGGCTGCCAGGTGTTCTCGTCGATGACGACGGGGTTCCAGCCCACCTCCCACTCGAAGCCGGAGGGGGTGCGGGCGTAGTAGGACAGTTCCTTGTCGTTGGTGTGCTGGCCGACCGACAGGGCCATGTCGAAGCCGAGTTCGTGCACGCGCTGGTAGCTGCGGGCGACGTCGTCGAGGGTGGCGGCCTGGATGTTGAGGTGCTGGACGCGGGTGCGGACGGGGTCGACCGGCAGGCCCCGGACGGCGGCGATCGCGATGGAGTGGTGGCGTTCGTTGACGCGCAGGAAGCGGATCTTGAGCTTGACGCCGCTGATGGTCTCGTCGATGTAGTCGGTCAGGCGGGCGTCGAAGACGGTGTTGAAGTAGCCGCGGATCTGGGCCGGTCTGGTGGACGTGATCGCGATGTGGCCCATGCCGGAGTCGCCCGTGACGAAGCCGGTGGCAAGCATGGTCAGGGGCTCCGCGGACTTCACCGGGGCGGTGTAGATCTCCTGCGTGATGCCCTTGGGGCCGGGGAAGCGCAGGAGGCGTTCGACACCGCGCAGCGTGGCCTCTTCGGGCGTGCCCTCGACGACGGGGACGCCACGGGCGCGGATACGGGCCTCGATCCGCTCGAAAGTGGTGTGGTCGTCGATGTGCCAGCCGATGGCGACGACGTCCTCGGCCGGGCCCCGCCGGAGCAGGAAGCGGCATTCCTGGTCGTCGAGGCGGAAGCACATCAGGCCGGCGTCGAGATCGTCACGGTGCATGCCGATGGCTTCGGTGCCGAAGCGGCGCCAGTCGGCGAAGCGGTCGGTCTCGATGACGACGTAACCGAGGTGGACCGAACCGAAGACCGGAGTGTTCATCGACGGCCCGCCAGGAAGTCGGCGCACAGCCGGTTGAAGAGCTCGGCGCGTTCGAACTGCACCCAGTGCCCGGTGTTGGCCACCAGGTAGAGGTCGCAGTTGGGCATCCGGTCGGCCAGCATGGCCCCACCGCCGGGCCGGTTGACCCTGTCCTCGGCGCCCCACAGGACCAGGGTCGGCACCGGCAGGCGGGCGAGGCGTGGATCGCGGGTGAAGTCCATCTTCCACAGGGTGCGCAGCGCGTTCGGGCCGGAGGGGCGGCGCAGTGGCGGGGCCGCGACGACCTCGGGGTCGATGCTGGCCTCGTAGCGCGCGTCGATGACCGAGTCCGGTACGTCGGCGGCGTTGAAGACCAGGTGGTTGCGGATGAACTTCTCCAGCTTCAGCCTCGAAGGACCCTCACCGGAGTAGTAGTTGAGCAGGCTGTTGAGGCCAGGCGTGGGCAGGGCACGGGTGGTTCCGATGCCGCCGGGGCCCATGAGGACCATGCGGTCGACCCGGTCGGGGGTGTCCAGGGCCAGGCGCAAGGCACAGGCACCGCCGTAGGAGTTGCCCGCCAAGTGGGCCTTCTCCAGGCCGAGTTGATCGAGCAGCCCACGGATGCCGTCGGCGAGGTACCCGAACGGGTCGGCGGCGCCGACGCCCTTGGTGCTGCGTCCGTAGCCGGGCAGGTCGGGCACGATGACCCGGTACTCCTTCGCCAGCGCGGCGATGTTGCGGACGTAGTTGGAGACTCCGGAGGCACCGGGGCCGCCGCCGTGCAGGAGCAGCACGGGCGGTCCGTCACCGGTCTCGGCGACGAAGATCTTCTTGCCGGCGACGTCGAGCAACGACTCCCGCATCGACGGCAGTTCGGTGTACGTGGTCATGGTGGTCCTCACTGGGCGGTCACGGCGGGGGTCGGGTGCGGTGCCCGGGCGAATCCGGCCGGGGGCGGCGGGAGTTGGGCGCCCGAAGGGGCGGCGGCGTAGACGTAGGCGTCCGGGCGCAGGGCGAGTACGGCGGCGCGGTGCTCGGCCATCCAGGCCAGCAGGACGCCGTCGCTGTCGACGACGGAGCCCTCGGCCGGGCGGGACCCGGCGGGCGTGACGGTGAGCGTCGGGAGCCCGAGGCGGTCCCAGGCGGGCTGGGGTGTGGCGGATCCCGCGTGCAGGAGCAGCCAGTTGCCGCCGAGCGCGTCGTCCAGCCGGCCCCGTATGCCGTCGGGCCCGGTCACCCACGGCTGGGGCACCTGGCGGCCGGACGCCTTGGTGCGGGGACGGGCCTGCAGTCCGTCGGCGTAGTGGGCGACGGGTATCCAGCGCGAGTCCTGGAGCCAGTTGCCGAAGCCCGGCACATGGTTGAGGGCGCGCAGCCCGGAGTCGCGGACCCGGGTGACGGGCAGGCGCCGTTCGGTGATGATCCGCCCGACGAAGGCCGCCCGTTTGGTGATCTCCTTGACGTGGGGCTTGCGCTCGGTCTCGTAGCTGTCGAGCACGGTCTCGGGCAGTTCGCCGCGCAGCACGGAGTCGAGCTTCCAGCACAGGTTGGCCGCGTCACGCACGCCGGCGGCCATGCCCTGGCCGATCCACGGCGGCATGGCGTGGGCGGCGTCACCGGCGAGGAAGACCCTGCCGACCCGGAAGCGGGAGGCGAAGCGCACGTGGTGGCTGTAGACGGTGGCCCGCAGGATCTTGATGTTGTCCCGGCCGATCCCGTACCGGGAGACCAGCCCGTACACGGCGTCGTCGGTGGTCAGATACGTCTCGTCGTCGCCCGGCAGGATCGGGAACTCCCAGCGGTGGTGCCCGAGCGGGGTCGGGCAGTCGACGGCGGGCCGGGCCGGGTCGCAGCGGAAGCGCAGCCGGTCGTGGTCCGGCCACGGCTTCAGCATCTCGGTGTCGATGACCACCCAGCGGTCCTCGTAGGTTCGGCCCTCGTAGCCGATGTTCAGCTGCGCGCGGGTGAGGCTGGAGCCGCCGTCGGCCGCGATCACGTACGAGGCGCGCAGCCGTCGTACGGAGTCGTCGGCACCGGCCACGGTCAGTTCGCACCCGTGGGCGTCCTCGCGCAGCCGCAGGCACTCGTGCCGCAGCAGGATCTCCACGTTCGGGTAGCGGCCGACTCCGTCACGCAGGACCTGCTCCAGCGCGGGCTGATAGATGAACATCTGCGGCGGATGCCCGTGTCCGCGCGGGGTGGGGTGCGCGCTGAGGAAGGGTCGGCCGTGCGCGTCGACGAAGTCGAGGGGCCGCTCGGCCAGCATGTCCTGCTTCAGCCGGTCGGCCAGACCGGTGCGCTGCCAGATCCGTAGGACCTCCTCGTCGGTGGAGATCGCGCGGGCGCGGGTGTAGATCTCGGCGTCGCGTTCCACGACGACCACCCGTAGGCCCATCGCCCCCAACAGGTTCGCCGCGGTGACGCCCGTGGGGCCGTATCCGATCACCGCCACGTCATAGGCGATTTCTTCGCGCACCGGGCCACCTCACTGTCGCCGTCGACATGTCTGGTCGTCATGCTTGCTGTAGCGTTTACTACAATTGGAATGACCGCTACGGTAAGCTCGGCGCAGCAGACGGTCAAGCGCCGGACACGACGGAGGACACCCACATGACCAGGCCGCAGCCGACACGCAGGAAGCGCGCCAACGGCGTGGAATCGCGGCAGCGCATCCTCGACGCCACGGTGGAGATCGCGGGCGAACGCGGTTACGAGGGCACGTCCATCGCGGCGGTCAGCGCCAAGTGCGGGCTGCCGGCCAGCTCGATCTACTGGCACTTCAAGGACAAGGACGACCTGATCGGCGCGGTGATCGAGCGCAGCTTCGAGAGCTGGCTCGCGGCGGTGGAGTTGCCGGGCGAGGAGAGCGGTACGCCGCTGGAGCGGGCCACGAGTATGGCGGCGAACGTGGCCAAGTCACTCGTCGACGCCCCGGACTTCCTGCGCCTCGGGCTGATGCTCGCCCTGGAGCGGCGCCCCACGGAGCCCCGGGGCCGCACGGTGTTCCTCCAGGTCCGCGAGATCGCCAACCAGAAGATCCGGGAAGTCGTCGAGGACCTCTTCCCGGATCTCGACGGGGACGCCGTCCACACCCTCACCACCTACGCCGTCGCCGGGGCCGACGGGCTGTTCGTACAGCGCGAGATCAACGGTGACGCCGTCGACCTGGTGGCCCTGTTCGAACTCCACGCCCAGCTGGTCTACGACGCGGCCACCCGCATGGCAGCAAGGAGCAAGGGATGACCCTGACCGAGCGACAACGCGAGGAAGCCGCCCGGCTGCTGCGCGAGGCAGAGCACCACGTGGCACCGGTCGACCCGCTGTCGGCACTGCTGCCCGGCCTGGACCTGGCCGACGCCTACACCGTCCAGCGGGACAACATCGCCCGGCGCCTCGCCGACGGCGCCACCGTCATCGGCCACAAGGTCGGCCTGACCGCGGCCGCGATGCGGCAGCTCCTCGGCGTCGACGAGCCCGACTTCGGCCATCTCCTTGACGACATGGTCCACCGCGACGGCGCACCGGTCCGCGCGGCGCGCTACTGCGCCCCGCGCATCGAGCCGGAGATCTGCTTCCGCCTCGCCCGGCCCCTCCGCGGTCCCGGCGTCACCATCGCGGACGTGCTGGCCGCCACCGACGCGGTCGCGCCCGCCCAGGAGATCGTCGACAGCCGGATCCGCGACTGGAGGATCACCCTGGTGGACACAGTCGCCGACAACGCCAGCTCGGCGGGGATCGTCTACGGTGCCTGGACGCCGCCGGCCGACGCGCCCGATCTCGCCGCCGTCACCGTCGATCTGACCGTCGACGGCGAGCACGTCGCGGCGGGCAGCGGTTCGGAGGTCCTGGGCCATCCCGCCGCCGCGGTCGCCTGGCTGGCCAACACCCTCGCCGCCTTCGGCACCGCCCTGGAGCCGGGACACCTGGTGCTGCCCGGTGCCATGACCACCGCCCCCTTCGTCCACGCCGGCCAGAAGATCGAGGCACGCTTCAGCGGCCTCGGGCCGGTGTCGGTGACGTTCGTCTGACCGGCCGCTTTCCCCACCTGCCCGTCTCCGTCTGCCCCGGCATTTCCAGCCCACGCAGCATTTCCGGCCCGTCCGGCGTTTCCAGCCCGTCCGGCGTTTGAGGACAAGGCCCCTTCAGGGCCGAAGCGGGGGCCCGGGGGGCGCAGCCCCCAGGGATGGGACGGGCAAGGGCGGCGGGGGCGAAGAAGAACCCACCCGCACCCGCACGCCGACCCGATCCACCCGCCCGAGGAGAACCCCGCATGCCTCCCACCCCCGCCCCCTGGCCGGTCGCAGTCATCGGCTCCGGCAACATCGGTACCGACCTGATGCTCAAGATCCTTCGAGGTTCCGGCGCGCTCACCATGGCCGCGATGGCCGGTATCGACCCCGCCTCCGACGGCCTGGCCCGCGCCCGCCGCCTGGGCATCGCCACCACAGCCGACGGCATCGACGGACTCCTCGCCCTGCCCCAATTCGCGGACGTCGAGCTGGTCTTCGACGCCACCTCCGCCACCGCCCACCGGGCGAACTGGGCCAAGCTGGAGCCCACCGGCGTTCGAGTCCTCGACCTGACCCCTGCCGCGATCGGTCCTTACTGCGTGCCCGTGGTCAACCTCGACGCCCACCTCGACGCCCCGAACCTGAACATGGTCACCTGCGGCGGCCAGGCCACCGTCCCCATAGCCGCCGCCGTCGCCCAAGTCGCCCCCGTCGCCTACGCGGAGATCGTCTCCTCCATCGCCGCCCGGTCCGCCGGGCCCGGTACCCGCGCCAACATCGACGAGTTCACCGAGACCACGTCACGAGCTCTGCGTGAAGTCGCCGGGGCCCGGCGGAGCAAGGCCGTGATCGTCCTCAACCCGGCCGAGCCGCCGCTGCTCATGCGCAACACCGTGTACTGCCTGGTCGACGGCGACTGCGACCACGCCCAGATCGAGAACAGCATCCTGGCCATGGCGGACAAGGTGCGCGCGTACGTGCCGGGTTACCGGCTCAGGCAGAGGGTCCAGTTCGACATGCACGGCCCGGACAACCCCCTGCACATCCCGCAGACGGGCAGGTTCACCGGCACCAAGGTCACCGTGATGCTCGAAGTCACCGGCGCCGCCGACTACTTGCCCGCGTACGCCGGGAACCTCGACATCATGACCTCCGCGGCCGTCGCCGCCGCGGAGCGCATCGCCCAGCACGCCCTGACCACCGCGGGAGCCGTCCGATGAGCCGCCTCTACATCAGCGACGTGACCCTCCGGGACGGCATGCACGCCGTTCGCCACCAGTACACGGTCGTCCAGGCCGTCTCCATAGCCGCCGCCCTGGACGCGGCCGGGGTGGACTCCATCGAGGTCGCCCACGGCGACGGCCTGGCCGGCTCCTCCTGCGTGTACGGCTTCGGCGCCCACACCGACTTGGAGTGGATCGAGGCCGTCGCCGGCGCGGTCACCCGCGCGCGGGTCGCCACGCTCCTCCTGCCCGGCATCGGCAGCGTGCACGACTTGCGCGACGCCCACCGCGCAGGAGCCTCCGTCGTACGCGTGGCCACACACTGCACCGAGGCCGACATCTCGGCCCAGCACATCGCCGCCGCGCGGGAGTTGGGCATGGACACCGTCGGCTTCCTGATGATGAGCCACATGGCCGACCCGGCGGACCTCGCGCGGCAGGCGAAACTGATGGAGGGATACGGCGCCACCTGCGTGTACGTCGTCGACTCCGGCGGCGCCCTGACCATGCACGGAGTCGCCGAACGCGTCGACGCCCTGCGCCAGGCCCTCGCCCCGGACACCGAGATCGGTATCCACGCCCATCACAACCTCTCCTTGGGCGTGGCAAACTCGATCACCGCCGTCGAGCACGGCTGCAACCGGGTCGACGCCTCCCTCGCCGGCATGGGCGCCGGCGCGGGCAACGCCCCGCTGGAGGTCTTCGTCGCCGCCGCCGACAAGCTCGGTCTGGCGCACGGCTGCGATCTGTTCGCCCTCCAGGACGCCGCCGACGATCTCGTACGACCGCTGCAGGACCGCCCGGTCCAGGTCGACCGAGAGACCCTCACCCTCGGCTACGCCGGCGTCTATTCCAGCTTCCTCCGCCACGCGGAGGCCGCCTCGGCGCGCTACGGCATCGACGCCCGCAGCCTGCTCGTCGAGGTCGGCCGGCGTGGCATGGTCGGCGGCCAGGAAGACATGATCACGGATGTGGCGCTCGACCTGCTCGCCGCTCGGGCGACCGCGTCATGACCCCTGCGACGGGGCGGGTCGACGTCCACCAGCACATCGTCCCCTCCTTCTACCGCGATCTCCTCGCCAAGGCGGGTATCGCCGAGGCCGGCGGCCGCCAACTGCCCGACTGGAGCGCGGAAGCGGCCCTGGAAGTGATGGATCTGCTCGGCACCACCACGGCGATCGTGTCCGTCTCCACTCCCGGCACCGGCTTCCTCACCGACCCGGCCGAAGCCACCGCGCTGGCTCGTCGGCTCAACGACCACTCCGCGTCCCTGGCCGCCGAACACCCCGGCCGTTTCGGCTACTTCGCCACGCTGCCCATGCCGGATGCCGCCGCCTCCGCGACCGAGGCCAGGCGTGCCCTGGACGTGCTGGGGGCCGACGGGGTCACCCTGCTCGCCAACAACCAAGGCGCCTACCTCGGCGCGGGCGGCCAGGACGAAATGTGGCAGGTCCTCGACGACCGGGACGCCGTAGTGTTCGTCCACCCCGCCGAACTCCCGGCGCCCGCCGTCGAGAACATCCCGCCGTTCGCCGCCGACTTCCTCCTGGACACCACCCGGGCCGCGTATCTCCTCGTCCGCAACGGCATCCTGCGCACGTACCCGAACATCCGGTTCATTCTCAGCCACGCGGGCGGCTTCGTGCCGTACGCCTCCCACCGCATGGCCGTCGCCATCGCGGGCGACACCGGGCGCAGCCCTCTGGACGTGCTGGACGACTTCCGCGGCTTCCACTTCGACACGGCCCTGTCCTCCAGCCCCGCCGCCCTGCCCACGCTGCTCGCCTTCGCCCGCCCCGGGCACGTTCTCTTCGGCAGCGACTGGCCGTTCGCTCCGACCGCTGCCGGCCAGTACTTCGCCGGCGGCCTCGACACCGGCGTGGCCCCGGACGCCCTTCAGGCCGTCAACCGCGCCAACGCCGAAGCCCTGTTCCCCCACCTGGCCACCGCTCCCATACTGACTCCGGCCCGTCCGATCGCGGCCCGTCTGCGCCAGTCCGCCCAAAGAACCGGCGCCCGTCTCCTCTTCAAACTCGTCCAACCCGGCACCCGTTGAGTGCCCGGCAAGTGGTCACGCGGCCTCCTGCAAGGTGATCGCGTCGCCCACTCGGACCGTCCCCGCTTCAAGGACGTCCAGGTACACACCGAGGCATGAAAGCCGGCCCAGGTCGAACACCGGTATGCGGTGGTCACGGGCAACCGCACGCATGATGGCGGGGTCGGGCGGCAGTTCGTCATGGCCGAGGGTGGGTACCACGCAGCGAGGCGTGGGCACCACAACCCGGAACAGTGCCTCCCCCACCCGCAGTCGTGACCCCACCCAGGCGTCCTCCGGGAAACCCGGCCCTCCGTGGGTGTCCACGACCAGGTTCGGCCGGAAGCGGCGCGCGTCGAAGTCCCCGGCGGGATGGACGGTTCGCATCCGGGCCAGGGCCGACGTGGTGACGAGGTGGACCCGGCCGAAGTCGAAGAACGTCCCCGGCGCGACGCTGCCGGACGTGATGCTCTCCCCGGTGGCATCGACGGACGCCGACTCCCGCACGGCATCAGGGACACCGCCTTCGTACTCGGGCACGGCGCGCTCCAGCCTGCCGTGCTCCGGTACGGCGGCCGAGACGAACACCTGACGGCCCAGCAGCTTGGACAACTCCACGTCCAGATCAGGGTCTTCGACCGACAGGGCGGTCCCGTCCGGCAACACGACCCGGACCACGCCGGATTCGTCCAGTCGACTCCGGCAGCGCAGCAACGCCCCCCACTTCCGCGGGTGTTTGGCACTGCCCACCGCGTCGGTCTCATCGAGCACGGCGTACACCCGGTCCCCGGAGAGCCCGCCCTCCGTGACCGCCACGGCAATCACGGCCTCACCCAGCATCGACTTCACCGGATACCGGTACAGCGCTGTCACAGTCCCCATAGATCGATTATGGCCGCCGGTCCCGCGGAGCCTCCGCGAACACCTCGGGGAGGTCGTCACGCAGCCGGTGCTTGACCGGGTCGTCGCCCAGGACGAAGGTCCGGCCGAAGTCGGCCTCGTACTCCTCGAAGATCGGCCCGAAGTCCGCGAACACGATGTCTTCCGCGCCGATCACCCGGTCCGGCGGATTCTCCCTGTACGGCATCAGCGTGTTCGGCCCCGAACGCACGATCCGCTTGTGCCAGTGCCGATCCGTGCCGAACAGCTCGTTCGCCAGGTCCCGGCTCCGGTCACTGACCGCCCGCTCCCCCTCGCCGGGCGCCACGGGCGCTGGTCCTTCCTATCGAAGAGCGGACCGCGGCACGGCCAGATGCCCTCGCGCACCATGCGCGGATCCAGCGGCCGCAAGAACACCAGGGGCGAGGACCGCAAGTGAGAGTCACCGGATGAGCGGTAGAACGCCAGGTGTGCCCTGTGGCGGCTGATGGCCGGTCGACCCGGGCCCAGGGCTGGTGGCCGAGCGGGCGGCGGCCCCGTGCCGACATCGCCATCGTGGTCCTGTGCGGTACGGGGGCCGTCCTGATCGTCTGACCACCCGCGACCGAACAAGAGCGCATCGCAGTCCGCCGTCACCAGCAGGTTGTGGTGCGGGCGGCCGGCGGTATCGTCGCTCGGTCGTCATTGGCGCGTGAACCCGGCAAAGCGGTGAACGGCAGCCTTACGGGCCGCGCCGAGGTCACGGCCGGAGGCAGCAGTCGCGAACTGACGGCAACCGCAGCAGGCATCGGCAACTCCCGTTTCTGCCTGCGGGTTCCGCACGGTGCGGGGCCGAACGGTCAGGCGATCCCGGTGCCGCGCAGCAGCAGCAACGCCACGTCCACCGCCGCCACAGCGACCGCTGCCGCGAACGCCAACCGCTCCCAGCGGCGTCCCAGCACCGTCCCCGCCGTCGCGATCAGCGCGGTCACCACGAGCACTGCCATTCCCCACCTGCCGGGTGGTCCGGTGGGCCCCAGCACCAGAACCGCGGACGCGGCAACCAGCGGAACCGGCAGCAGCAGCCGCGCGCCATCCGGGCCCAGCCGGTGCGGCCATCCCCGTACACCCGTCGCCAGATCCCCGCGGATGTCCGGCAGCACATCGCCCAGATGGGCGCCGACCCCCAGTAACGCCCCGGCGGTGACGACCCACCAAGCCGGCCACGGATGCCCCGGCAGCCCCAGCGCCACGAACGCCGGGAGCGCGGCGAAACCCACCGCATACGGCGCCCAGGACCATGCTGTCGCCTTGAGCCGCAGGTCGTACGCCCACGCGGCCGCCACCCCGGTCAGGTGAACGGCGCCCGCCCACAGGCCACACGCGAACGACAGCGGCACGCATAGGGCCAGCGCGGCGTACGCAGCCACCCACACCTCCGTCACACCGACCGTGCCGTCGACGACGGGTTTGCCACGACGGCCGGCAGCGATGTCCCGGCGCGCGTCGAACGCGTCGTTGCACCAGCCGACGGACAACTGCCCGGTCAGCACAGCGGCGCCGGTCAGCACACAACGCGCGGCGCTCTGACCGGCGGTGACAGCGAGCGCGGCCATCAGTGCGGTGACTGCCACGACGGGCCCGGGGTGGCACGACCCGGCCAGGCCACCCACCCGGCCGGCCCAACTCGCCTCGGGGCCGCCGGTCGTCAACTGCTCGGGTGTGCCCACCAGCCGATCGTAGGCGCCCGGGCCCCACCCGGCTGGTGCACGCGCCCTCCGGGGCGAACCGCCAGACGGGCGATCCGTGGTGTCGAAGTCCCGGTCCGGGGAACACGTGGGGAGCAACTCACCCCAGTCGGTAACCAGACGGGATCTATATGACGCGGATCGCCGCCGTTCACGGTGCCCTCGCACCGCACCGTCGCACCCAGCACGAGATCACCGACATGGTGGCCCGCACCTGCCTGCCGGAAGGTACGGACCGCCGGGTCCTGGACCGGCTGCACCGCAGCGCGAAGGTCGGCTCGCGTCACATGACTCTGCCGCTCGAACGGTACGAGGAACTGGACGGATTCGGCGCCTCCAACGACGTCTTCATCGCCGCCGCCACCGACCTGGGCGCCAAGGCCGTCCGGGGCGCGCTGCACGCCGCCGATCTGTCCGCGGCCGACGTGGATCTGCTGATCTTCACCTCCGTCACCGGCATCGCCACCCCCTCGATCGACGCACGGCTGGTCGGCCGCCTCGGGCTGCGGCCGGACGTCAAACGACTGCCCCTGTTCGGCCTGGGCTGTGCCGGTGGCGCCGCCGGCCTGTCCCGTATGCACGACTACCTGCTGGGCCGGCCCGACCAGGTGGCGGTGCTGCTCTCGGTCGAACTGTGCTCGCTCACCTTCCAGCGCAACGACGCCTCCATGGCCAACCTGGTCGCCACCGGACTGTTCGGCGACGGCGCAGCCGCGGTTGTCGCGTGCGGCGCGGACCGCCCGGAGCGCCCGGAGCGCCCGGACGAGACCGCCGGCCCGACGATCGTGGACACCCGCAGCCACCTGTATCCGGACACCGGGCGCGTCATGGGCTGGGACATCAAGAACACCGGCTTCAAGGTCGTCCTCGACCCGCAGGTACCCGATGTGGTGCGCCGGTACCTCGCCGACGACGTCGAGGGGTTTCTCGGCGACCACGGGATCAAGCCGAAGGACGTGACCGCCTGGGTGTGTCACCCCGGCGGACCCAAGGTCCTTCACGCCGTCACCGAGGCTCTCGACCTGCCCGACGACGCACTCGATGTGACCTGGCGTCACCTGGCCGACGTGGGCAACCTGTCCTCGTCATCGGTGCTCCACGTACTGCGCGACACCCTGGCCGAACGCCGCCCGCCGCCGGGCACACCGGGCCTGCTGCTGGCGATGGGCCCCGGCTTCGCCTGCGAACTCGTCCTGCTGCGCTGGTAGTTCGGACCGCCGAAGGACCATCGAAGGACCATCGAAGGACACAGGACACATGATCTGGTACGGACTGCTGGTGGCCGCCGTCGCCGGCGAGCGCCTCGCCGAACTCGTCGTCGCCCGCCGCAACGAACGGTGGAGCACCGCCCGCGGCGCGACCGAGACCGGGCAGGGCCACTACCCGGCGATGGTCGCCCTCCACACCGGCCTGCTGATCGCCTGCCCGGCCGAAGTGTGGCTGGCCGACCGGCCCTTCGTCCCCGCCCTGGCCTGGCCGATGCTCGCTGTGCTGGTGGCCGCCCAGGCGCTGCGGTGGTGGTGCATCCGCACCCTGGGCCCCCGTTGGAACACCCGGGTGATCGTCGTATCCGGCCTGCCGCTGGTGACGGGCGGCCCCTACCGGTGGCGGTGGCTGCGGCATCCGAACTATGTGGCCGTCGTCGCCGAGGGCGTGGCCCTGCCACTGGTCCACACGGCCTGGGTCACCGCGGTCGCGTTCACAGCACTCAACGCCGTCCTGCTCACCGTGCGCATCCGCTGCGAGAACCGGGCGCTGGCCGCCGCGGCCACACCGACCGCGCCCGTTCCGGCGTGATCGACGTACTGGTGGCCGGCGGCGGACCCGCCGGTCTGGCCGCCGCCATCCACGCCGCGCTCGCCGGCCTGGAAGCCGTCGTCGTCGAACCTCGAACCGGCCCCGTGGACAAGGCATGCGGAGAAGGCGTCATGCCCGGCGGAGTCTCCGCGCTGCGAGCACTGGGCGTCGAGGTCACCGGCCGCGAACTGCGCGGCATCCGCTACGTGGACGGCACCACCCGTGCCGAAGCGTCCTTCCGCGGCAGCAACGGGCTGGGAGTCCGCCGTACGACGCTGCACTCCGCACTGCACCAGCGCGCTGTCGACGTCGGCGTGCGGATGCTGCCGGGCAAGGTCGGCGAGGTGCGCCAGAGCGCGGACACGGTCACCGCCGCGGGCACCACGGCCCGTTGGCTGATCGCCGCCGACGGCCTGCACTCTCCGGTGCGCCGCGGTCTGGGGCTGGAACTGCCGGGCCGCCCCCACGGCCGCTACGGCCTACGCCGGCACTACCGCGTCGAGCCGTGGACGGACTTCGTGGAGGTCCACTGGTCCACGCACGGCGAGGCCTATGTGACACCGGTCGGTGACGACCTGGTGGGCATCGCGGTCCTCAGCCGCAGCCGTCGCGGATACGACGAACACCTGGCCGGCTTCCCTGACCTCGTGGCGTCGCTGCGCGGCCCGGCCGCGACAGAAGTACGCGGCGCCGGACCACTGCGACAGCGGGTGAAGCGCAGAACCGCCGGCCGTGTCCTGCTCGTCGGCGACGCCGCGGGCTACCTGGACGCCCTCACCGGTGAGGGCATCGCCCTCTCGCTGGCGACAGCCGGGGCGGCCGTCCGCTGCCTGGCCGCCGGGCGACCGGCCGAGTACGAGCACGCCTGGGCCCGGCTGACCAGGCGCCACCGCCTGCTGACCGGAGCCCTGCTGGCCGCGAGCCACCGCCCTGGCACCGCCCGCCTCATCGTCCCCGCAGCGTCCCGGATGCCCCCGGTGTTCTCGGCCGCGGTCCGCGCACTGCAGTAGGGACCCGGCCCCCTTTCACACGCCGCGCTGTGGATGCACAGCCCCATGCCCACACAAACAAATGGGAAACGAACCGGCCCCCGGGGACACCGTCGACGCCCTCCTCCGCCTTGCAGCCAGACGCTCCCCCACGCTCGAACAACCTCGCGCGGGGGGACCCCCATTCGCCCCGCTCACCTTCGTCTATTCGGCGCCGCAGCTATTCTCCGACCTGACCCGCCGGACAGGCCCCGGCCTGCCTCGGTACAGAGAGCCCTGGCGCGCCAGTCGTCGGCAGCCTCTCGGCCCGCCCCGGCCACCTCCCCGTCGGATCAGACCGTGAACTCCCGGATCACCACGTTCCGGAACACCGCCTGCCCGTCGATCGTGAACAGCGCCAGTGCGGTGTCGGACGGGTCGGGGAAGGCCTCGGTCGAGTGCACGTACCGGCCGTCGCCGACGAACATCTCGACGGACGTGCGGTCGACGAGGATCCGCAGGCGGACCGTGCCGGCGGACAGGTCGAACGGCGTGCGGCTCTCCTGCCAGCGGCCGGAGGTGTCGGGGCTCACGGTGTAACCGCGGTTGACGAAGGCGTAGTCGCCGTAGACCCCCGCGTCGATGTGCCGCCCACCGTCCGAGGACCGCCGCAACTGGAGGCCGGCGCCCAGTAGTTGGTCCCAGGTGATCTCACAGGTCAGCTCGTACGCGGTACCCGTGTAGTCGAGCGTTCGTGTGCCGTCGACCGCGATGTCGCCGAGGTCCACCGTGCGCGACACATGGTCGTCCAGGGCCGCCACCGGCTGGGACGCCAGGTAGTACGTACCCGACGCGTACTTCAGTCGTACCTCGCGGACGATCGAGTCGGTGCCGTTGAAGCCGTCGCACTCGATGGTGGGCGTGGTGTTCGCGTAGTCCCAGTGGTTCATCCAGCCGATCGCATACCGCGCGTCAGGGTCCAGGACCCCGCTCGCGTCACGTTTGTCGAAGGTGACCGCCGCGTACCAGTCCCAGCCGTGGTCCAGCCACTGGGGATCGGACGCGTCGGCGGTGAAGGTCGTACCGTCGAAGGAACCCGTCCAGTACGCGAACGTGCTCGGCAGCCCGGAGCCCTTGCCGTTGGCGCTGACGCCCAGCACCCACTTCCAGGTCCCGTCGTCCGCCCTGATCCGGAACAGGTCGGGGCACTCCAGGACGCCGATGCCGCCCTTGATGAAGCCGCCGACGTACGTCCACGTCTTGAGGTCGGCGGAGTGGTAGAAGCCGACTTTGTCGTTCTCGGCGAGCAGCATCACCCACCGCCCGCGTTCCTCGTCGCGGATCACCTTGGGGTCGCGGAAGTCCCGTACGCCGGGGTTGGGGAGGACCGGGGCGGTGCCGTGGTTCGTGAAGGTGCGGCCGTCGTCCGTCGAGTAGTACAGGTACTGGGCCTGGGTGACATCGTCGGGCGCCATGGTGGCGATGACGATCACCGCGCCCGCGCCGAAGCCCGCCGTGTCGTCCGTGTCGACCACCGCCGAGCCGGACCAGACATCGCCGTTGGGCGTCGTGTTCTTCGGCACGGCAATGCCCCGGTCGGTGAAGGAGACGAGGTCGGTGCTGGTGGCCAGGCGCCAGGTGGTGCCGGCCGTCGTGCCGCCCGTCGAGTAGTCGGGGTTGTAGAGGTAGTAGTAGTGGTACTCGCCGTCGATCCAGATCGGGCGCTGCGGGTCGTTCATCCACTGGTCGGGGACCGTGAAGTGGTACTCGGCGCGGTAGCTGCCCGTGCACGCGGCCGTCGCCTCGCGGGGCACCGCCACCGCCGGTCTCACGAGGTCCGGCAGCAGAACACCGGCGGCGCCGACGGCCGAGGCCGTCAGCAGCAACCGCCTGGACAGTGTCTCTCCCGGGCCGAGCGAACTCCTCTTCATGCCACGCATCGTGCGGCTCCCTTCCCCGACGTCGTCGTCGGGACACGGCTCATGTGGTCCGGAACCGTATACCTAACTCGTTAAAGGTCAAGCCCTCGTGCAAGCCCTCACGTACCGACCGTTCCCGTAACTTCCCATCCACGCACATCCCTTGACAGAGCCGCAGCGGGGTTCCCATCATCATGGAATCCACCTTGGGCTAACACGAGTTAGGCTCGCCGATGACCGACTCGCTCCTCTCCCGACGGGCCCTGCTGCGCTACGGCGCGTACGGCGCCTCAGCCGCCGCTCTCGCCGGTGTGGCGGCCGGCTGGGACCGCCTCACCGCCGCCGACATCCCCGGCCGCGACGACGGCTCGCTCGTCATCGCCACCCTGGGCTCCGCCTTCAACCCCGAGGCGCAGCGCGCCCTGCGCGACGGATTCCGCGAGGTCCACCCCGACATCAGGATCCGCATCAACCCCGTACAGGCCTACGACTGGTCGGACTTCTTCTCCAAGATCCTCACCCAGATCGCCGCGGGCACGGCACCCGACCTCGTGTACGTCGCCACCGAGGGCGTGCAGCTCTTCGCCCAGCGGCTCGGCGTACCGCTGGACAGGTGGGCGAAGCGGGACGCGGCCGAGCTGCGCACGTACTTCGCCGACGTCCATCCCTCGCTGGTCGAGTCGATGATGTACGAGGGGAGCCTCTACCAGCTGCCGGTCGAGTTCAACGCGGCCGACATGTACCTCAACAGCCGGGTTCTCGAACGCGCGGGCGCCGACCTCCCCGACGACGACTGGACCCACGACGACTTCACCACGCTGCTGCGAGCGATGAAACGCAGCAACGGCGACGGGTTCACCCCGTACTTCTGGACCAACCGGCTGTGGGGCGGAGTGGTCCCCTGGCTCTTCGCCAACGGCACCAACCTCCTCACCGAGTCCAAGGCCCCCGGCGGCGACTGGCTCTGGAACTCCTTCTATCCCGAGGCACAGCGGCGCGGCCGGGGCGGCGGCTACCGGTGGACGACACCCCTGGCCGACTCCGACCGCGTCGCGGAGGTCTACGACTACCTCGCCTCCCTCGTCCAGGAGGACCTGTGCACCCGGCCGGAGGGCGGCGACGGCCGCAACCTGGTCGGCGTCTTCTCTACCGGCCGCGTCGGTGCCACGCCCGCGGGCGGCTTCTGGGCGGGCGGCCTGCATGAGGCGGGCATGAAACCGGCCGACTACGACGTGCGGTACTTCCCGCGATGGCGTACCCGGCGTCACCAGTTCGGCGCCGCCGGGTACGCGATGCTGCGCACGTCGAAGTTGCGGGACGAGGCCTGGGAGTTCATCAAGTACACCGCCCGCAAGGACGTGATGACCCAGCTCTTCGCGGCCAACCAGACCACTCCGGCCCGCCGCTCCATGGTCGACGAGGCCCGCTACCGGGAGACAGGACCGGCCCACTGGCAGGTCTTCTACGACACCCTCGACAAGATCCCCACCACCGGCCCGATCCCGGCCCCGCCGCAGGTCAACGAGGTTGAACAGCTGCTGATCAAGCACACCGGAACCGCCCTCGCGAGCCCCGGCGCGGTGCGTCCCGCGCTGCGCCGGCTGCAGGGGGACCTGGAGAAGGCCATGGAGCGTGAAGTGTGACGAACACCGAGATCAGGCCCGTGGGGCCGGAGCCCGCCCGCACCCGCAGGAGCCGCAGGAACCGCGGGACCGGTCGGACCCGTAAGGCATCCGAGTCCACGGCCGCCACCACCATCCGCACCCGGGGCACCCGCCTCCTCGCCGTACTGTTCCTCGCGCCCACCGTCGTCGGCATCGTCGTCTTCACGGTCGTACCGATCGTCGGCTCGGTCGTCCTCAGCTTCTTCCAGTGGGACGTGATCGACGACCCGCGGTGGACCGGAGCGGCCAACTACCGGGAGATCCTGACCGATTCGACGGTCCTCGTCTCCTTCCGCAACACGCTCGTCTTCATGGTGCTCGCGGTCGCACTCCAGTTGCTGATCGCGCTCGTGCTGGCGATCGCGGTGAACGGCCGGATGCCCAAGTGGCTGCGGTCCGTGTTCCGTTCGGCGTTCTTCTTCCCGCTGGTGCTGTCCGCCGCGTCCATCTCGGTGGTGATGAAGTACCTGTTCAACCAGGACTTCGGCCCCGTGAACTGGCTGCTCGGCACGGTCGGTATCCCCTCGGTCCCCTGGCTGACCTCGGAGAACGGGGCGATGGCGGCCGTGGTCCTGGCGTACGTCTGGCAGCAGTTCGGCTTCTCGTTCCTGCTGTTCGTCGGCGGCCTGAACAACATCCCGCAAGAGGTGCACGAGGCGGCTTCGCTGGACGGCGCGAGCGGGGTGCGCAAACACCTCGCCATCACCCTGCCGCTGCTCTCGCCCACGCTCCTTGTGGCGTCCGTGGTCGGCATCATCAACGCCCTCCAGGTCTTCGAGCAGCCGTACGTCCTCACGGCGGGCGGTCCCGGCGACTCGACGCGCACGGTCGTGATGGTCATCTACGAGACGGCCTTCGAGCAGCTCCGCTTCGGCGAGGCGTCCGCCGTGGGCGTCCTGCTCTTCGCCCTGATCATGGCGGTCACCGCACTCCAGTTCCGGCTCAGCCGGCGTTACGTCCACTACCAGTGAGCCGGGTGAGTCAGATGAGTACGAGTTCCCTCTCGGGTTCGATATCGGGTTCGGCATCGGGTTCGATGCCGGGTCCCCGCACGAGCGTCACCGCGTCACGCGTACGGCACGGCCTGGCGCCCTGGGGCCGGATCGCGGGCCTGGCGCTGTGCGCGCTGTTGACGCTCGGCCCGGTCATCTGGACGGTGTCGACGTCACTGCGCACGCCGGCGGAGTCCTTCGACCTGCCGCCGAAGATCATCCCCACGGCCCCCACCGTCGACGCCTACCGCGGGGTCTTCGACCAGATCGACGTCTGGCTGTACGCACTGAACTCCACCCTGGTGACCGCGCTGATCGCGGCCGGCCAGATGATCACCGCGGGCCTGGCGGGCTATGCCTTCGCCCGCCTCGAATTCCGCTTCAAGAAGCCGCTGTTCGCGCTGGTCCTGGCCACGATGATGGTGCCGTTGCAGGTCACGATGGTCCCGGTCTTCCTGGAACTGAAGACGATGGGTCTGACCGACACCCTGCTCGGCCTCATCGTCCCGGCCTTCCCGACGGCCTTCGGCACCTTCCTGATGCGCCAGTACTTCCTGGGCATGCCGAAGGACCTGGGCGAGGCGGCGATGATCGACGGCGCGGGTCCGTGGCGCGTCTTCCGGTCGGTGTACGCCCCCTTGGCGGCCCCCGGTCTCGCCATCGTCGGCGTGCTGGCCTTCAACTACCACTGGAACGAGTTCTTCCGGCCGCTGATCCTCGAAACCTCCACCGAGAACCTCACGCTGCCCCTGGGCCTGGTCTCCCTCCAGGGCAACCTCGGCACCGGCTCGATCTCCGTCGTCCTCGCCGGAGTCGTCCTCTCCATGATCCCCGCCGTCGTCGTGTTCGTCGTCGGCCAGCGCCCTCTGCGCGAGGGCATCACATCCGCAGGAGTCAATCGTTGAGTTCCGTGAGCCGGTCGACCGACGCCAACAGCCCGCGTTTCAGGGTCCGCCCGCCGGCAAACTGGATGAACGACCCGAACGGCCCGTTCCGTTGGGGCGATCGATACCACCTCTTCTACCAGCACAACCCCGACGCCCCCGTGCACACGAACGTTCACTGGGGCCATGCCTCCAGCCCCGACCTCGCCCACTGGGACGACCACGGGATCGCCCTGCGCCCCACGCCCGACGGCCCGGACGAGGCGGGCTGCTGGTCCGGCTGCGTGGTGGACGACGGTGGTGTACCGACAGCGGTGTACTCCGGGATCGACCACGACCACCAGGGCCTGAGCGCGATCTGTCTCGCCGTGGCCGAGGACGACGGCCTCCAGAGGTGGAAGCAACTGCCGGTGCCGGTGGTCGCCGGCCCACCACCCGGCCTGGACGTGACGATGTTCCGGGACCCTTTCGTCTTCCGCTTCGCCGGACGCCGCTGGGCGCTGATGGGCGCCGGCCACGCCGACGGCACCCCGTCCGTCCTGGTGTACGACTGTGAGGACCTGTACGACTGGCGGTTCGCCGGGGTCCTGCTGGACGGCCGGGACCCGGCGGCGGCCCGCGCCTTCGGCAAGCGGGCGATCGGCTGGGAGTGCCCGCAGTTGTGGGCGACCCCCGGGGGCGACTGGGTGCTGGCGGTGGCCCTGTGGGACGGCGACCCGCTGAGCACCGCGTACGTCACGGGCCGTCTGGTGGAACAGGCGGACGCTGGACCGAGGTTCGCGGCCGGTACGGGCGGCGGCCCGCTGGACCTCGGCCGTGACTTCTACGCCCCCTCCGTCCTCCAGGACACGGAGTCCGGCCGCGCCCTGCTCTGGGGCTGGTCCTGGGAGTCACGCCCGCCCGAGGAGGTGGACCGCGCGGGCTGGTCCGGCGTCCTCACGGCACCCCGGGTGATGGACACCCACGAGGACGGCACGCTACGGGTCGTACCGGCTCCGGAGCTCGAACTACTGCGAGCGGCCGTCCCGTTCACGGCCGCACCAGGACCGCACCGGCCACTCCCCCTCGCGTACGACCTGCTGGTGACCGCCCGTTCAGCGGCGACCGTGAGTCTGCTGCGGGCCGCGTCCGGGGCCGAACTGACCGTGCGACTCGACCCGGCGTCCGGCACGGTGACCCTGGACCGCACGGCCTGGCCACGCTCCCGCCCGGACGGCACGGCCCCCCTGGTCCTGGCGACCCCGCCGGGCGAGACCCTCACCGTACGGATCCTCGTGGACGGCTCCCTGCTGGAACTGTTCGCGGGTGACCGGGCGACGGCCACGGAACGGGTGTACCGACGGGACGACGACATCGCGGAGCTCACCGTGTCGGGGACGGACGTCGAGGTCACGGGCTGGGAGCTGGTCCCACCGAACCCCGCGTGACGACGGGGCACTCCAGCCGCCGGGTGGTGACCGGCGGCGCGGTCCCGCTGTCGATGGCGTCCAGGAGCAGGCGGACGGCCGTCTCTCCCATCGCGCGATGGGGCAGAGCGACCGTGGTGAGGGGCGGGCTGAGGAAAGCCGCCATGTGTTCCTGGTCGTCATAGCCGACGACGGACAGCTCGGCGGGCACGTCGAGGCCCAGGCGCGCGGCGGCGTGGAGGACGCCCGCGGCCACCCGGTCGTTGTAACAGACGATCCCCGTGGGCCGCCGGTGGGCGGGAACACCGTCCAGCAGCCGCAAGGCTCCCTCGTACCCGGCGGAGATCTCCCCTCCCGTGCGCACGACCCAGTCCTTCCCAGCCGTCAGCCCCACCGTCCGCAGCGCGTCCCGGAAGCCGCGCAGCCGTTCCGCGGTCGCGATGTCGTCGAGACCGCCCACCAGGGCGACACGGCGGTGGCCCGCGTCGAGAAGGACGCGCGCGGCACTGCGGCCACCGGCCCGCTCGGCGGGGATGACGGCCGGGAGGGAGCCATCCTCGGGGAGACAGTTGGCGAACACGGCGAACGTGCGGTGCAGCCCTTCCGGGACTCGGGCGCGGCGCAACGACAGCGCGGCGTAGATGATCCCGTCGACCCTCCGGTCGAGCAGTTCGGCGACAGCCGCGTCCTCGGCGACCGGGTCCTGCCCGGAGTCGACGGTGAGCACCAGGTGCTCACTGCTCCACGCCATGTCCATGGCCCCGCGCAGCAGGCGCCCGGCGAACGGCGAGGTCGCGATCTCGTCCGTGACCAGACCGATCACGGCGGTACGACTCCGGCGCAGGCCACGGGCGACCGCGTTCGGCCGGTAGCCGAGCTGTTCGGCCGCCTTGCGGATCTTCTCCTGCGTCTCGGCGGAGAGGTTGCCCTGGGCACGCCCGTTGAAGACGAAGGACACGGCCGTGTGCGACACCCCGGCAAGCCGGGCGACGTCCCGCGAGGTCGCCCGCTCAGCCCCGCCACCCCGCGTCTTCTCCACCCCGCCCATGCCTCGTCCCCGCCGACTTTGCCTGATCAGGCAAAGCCTACCCGCGGGAGATGTTGCTGAGCCCGCCGCCGCAGATCGAACGGGACACCGCGGTGGAACAGCCGCTGACCTCGGCACGCCGGGGTGCAGGTCGCCGAGCGACCGTGGACGTCCGACCGCCGTCCCTCGCGGCTGTCAGCACGCCTCGACGAGACTCGGCCTCGACCACATGCTGACGCCGGACCGGCGGGCGCTCGACGTGCTGAGGGTTGAAGTGCGCACCGGAGACGGGACCGAGAAGGCGCTCGCGCCGTCGGGGTCTACCGCCTGCGGCACGACGGCGGCTTCGCGCTTACAGATGGCCACACGTGAGAACGCAGCACTGTCCGTCATGGAACCTCTCAGGCTGGAACCCAAGGTCAGCGCACCCTTCCCCGCGGTTTCAACGGCACCGGCGGGAGTTCAGGAGCAGGTAGTGGCCCACCGTCATACCCCACCACCTCACCGAACCGCGAACCCGTCATCCAGTCCGAACGGGCCTGTGCGATATCTTCGTTGGACCGCCCGATGAAGTTCCACCACATGATCAGCTCCTCCTCGAAGGGCTCGCCGCCCAGGAGCATGAGGCCGGCGTCGGACTCGGCCCGCAGGGGGAGTTCGGTGCGGCCGCAGCCGAGGTAGAGCATCGAGCCCGGGAGCAGCGGTACGCCGTCGACGTGGGCCTCGCCCGACATGGACAGCACGGCGTACTCGAAGTCGGGCTCCAGGGGCAGGCGTACGTCGGTGCCGCTCGCCAGGGCGAGGTCGGCGCCGACGATCGGGGTGTACGTCGTGCCGGGCGAGGTCGTGCCGTCGACGGAGCCCAGGATGAGCGTGGCGCGGAGACCGGGAGCCGTGACGAGAGGCAGTTCCGCGTGGTGCTCGAAGCTCGGGTCGGTGTGGCGGTGGCTGTCCGGGAGGGCGACCCAGAGCTGCGCGCCGTGCAGGAGGCGGGCGTGGGACTTGGGGCTCTCCTCGGAGTGGCTGATGGCCCGGCCGGAGGTCATGAGGCCCAGTTCGCGCGGGTGGATGGTCTGCAGGCTGCCGGTGGAGTCGCGGTGCAGCACCTCGCCCTCGTGCAGCCAGCTGACGGTCTGCAGGCCCATGTGCGGGTGCGGCGGAACCTGCATGCCGGGCTCGTCGGCGATGTCGTCGGGCCCGTAGTGATCGACGAAGCACCACGCGCCGACCATGCGGCGGCCCAGGTTGGGCAGCAGGCGGCGGACTTCGGTGGACTCGCCGAGCTTCACCCGGCGGGGGCTGAGGAGTTCGCGCACCGGCTCGGCCACCACGAAACCGCGGCCACCGCACAGGGCGGGAACTGCCTCGCGATCAAGATTGCTCATGGCCCACAACCTAGCCCTGCGGGGTACCCGCCGTCAGTCCATCGACCCGCCCATTGAGGGGCACTTGGCGCAGAACCGGCGGAGGGCCTAGGACCCGGGTCTCAGGCGCGTACGCCGTTGGTCTGACCAGATTCAAAAATAGTAGCCATGGATATAGTAGCCATGTACCGTTTCCCGCATGAGTTCGATCAAGTCGGTGACCTGGTGAGTTCGGTGCCCGGGAACGCGACGCCCGGTTTCCTCGTCTGGCGGCTGTCGATGAAGTGGCGGGTCGCCGTCGACCGGGCGCTCGCACCATTGGGCCTGACCCACGCGCAGTACTCGCTGGTGGCATCGCTCTACGGCATGCACCGGGCCGGCCACCGGCCGAGCCAGCGCGCGCTCGCCGACCACACCGGCCTCGAGCCGCTCTACGTCTCGAAGCTGGCCCGCGCCCTGGAGGCGGCCGGAACCGTCGACCGGACGCGGGATCCTGCCGACCCCCGCGCGGTCCGGCTGTCCCTCACGAAGGAGGGGCGCGAAGTCACCCGCCGCGCGATCGGAGTGGTCCACGACCTTCTGGACCAGCTCCTGGAACCACTCGGCGGACTCGACGGCGAGCGCACGAAGGTGCTCAGCCGCGAGTTGGCGACCCTGCTCGACGTACCACTCGATCCACGTTCCGAGACCGAGAAAGCACGACCTGAGAAAGCACGACCCGAGAACGAACATCCCAAGGACGAACACCCCACGGACGAACCTTCCGAGAAGGAGCAGTCATGACCACCGCCACTCCCCTTGTCAACGGCCAGACCATAGGCCTTGCCCACTACGCGAGCCGTGCCCTCCTGGAGATCGTGCTCGCCCGCAGCGGAACCACGTTCAACCAGTCGGTGGCCCTTCGGGCCGTCTCGGACAACGGCGGCACGGTCGAGCGAGCGTGGCTCGTGAGCCGCCTGACCGGCACACTGAAGATCGACGAGTCGGCCGCTCACGAAACGGTCTCCGAGATGACCGACGCGAAGCTGCTGGAGCCCGCGGCCGGGCGGGTGTCACTCACGGACAGCGGCAAGGAGCTGTTCGAGGGGATCCGCGTCGGCGGCAACGCGATCGCGGCCCGGCTGTACGCGGGCATTACGGCCGAGGATCTGGCTATCGCGGGTCGCGTACTGACTCTGGTCACCGAGCGGGCAAACACGGAGCTGGCCGACGCGTAGCCCCAGGACTGAGGTCCCGTAGCCCCAGGGCCGAGGTCGTGGAATATTCAATCATTGCCCGCCGTTGAGGCCGTCGAAGGAGGTCAGCAGTGAACACGACTTACTACGACCACGGGACGGCCGCGGAGCGCTGGGAGCGGGCGCGGATGTTCTTCGACGCCAAGGACTACGCCGCTGCGGCGCGGGTTCTGGGTGGCCTGGTCGAGGAGGTGCCGGAGCAGGTCGGACCCCGGCTGCTGTTGGCCCGCTCGTACTACCACTCGGCTCAACTTCAGCGCGCCGAGGCGGAGTTGCGCGTTCTCGTGGAGCTCGACCCGGTCGAGCACTACGCCCGGCTGATGCTGGGGCGCACGCTTCAGCGGCAGGGGCGGTCCGCCGAGGCGGAGCCGCACCTGAGGATCGCCTCGGCGCTCGCGGGCGATTTCTCGCAGGTGTAGCAGACCCTGCGGAGAAGGCCGGTCACCACGGTGACCGGCCTTCTCGCATGCCCCTGCGGCGAGTTCGGCCATGGGACTGGTGGACTCGCATGTTGAGGTGTCGCGTATTCAATGTCTGCGGAGGAGTTCAGCCACTCAGCGTGTGCTTCGCAGCTCTGATGCGGCTGCGATGTGGCGACTTGAGAAAGGGGTGCGCGCCCACACCGTCCGCCCAGCCCGCCTTGCTGTCAGCACTCTGTGTCATGATGCGGACGCGTCACAGGGGAGTGGGCTGCGGTCCACTGATTGCCAGGGGGTTGGGGATGGGCGCGGGTAGGGAGCCGGACGGCTCGTCCAGGTCCGACGAGGAGTGGGAGCGGTTTCTGCGCGAGTCGGTGGCTGGTGTCGCCGACTCGCCCAAGGAGCCGTCGGCGCGGGCCCGCGACGTGACGGAGCGGCTGCGCGCGGAGCCAGGCCGCGGCCTGGAGGGCTGGCGCAGCTACACGCCCGCGCGGCCCAAGCGGCGCACGGGCTGGTACGTGGTCGGACTCCTGGCCTCGCTGGCGCTGCTCGCGGTGGCGCTCGCGCCGGGGCGGACAGTGAACCTGTTCGCCGGCGACGACCCTGACTCCCCGCCGCTGGCGGCTGAGACCGCCCGCCCGACCCAGGCACCCTCGGCGGAGGCGGCCCAACGCCCCACCATGGACGAGCCGTTCCGCGGTTCGCCGGCGGCGAGCTGGGCGAGCGGAGCGGCGGGGATCACCGTGCCGAAAGCCAGGGCGGTCGGCTGGATGAGCGCGGCCGAGGTCGAGCGGGCCCTCGCCCGCAGCCGGGAATTCCTTGTCGCGTCCGGCCTGGACCGCGGGGTGCTGCAGGGCGAGCGCCCCGAGAAGGCGATTGCACTGATCAACCCGTACCAGACGGACGTCCAAGACCTCCTGAAAACCGCTTTCCGAACCCCGAGCGAGAAGAACGACCCCCTCCTCCTCTTCAGCCGCTTCCAGCCCTCCCGCACCCAGCTGGTCGGCGACGTCGTGAAGACCCGGGGCCGGCTCACCTACCGGGAGGGCGAGCGCGGCGCGCTCCAGGTGACCGCCGACGTCACCTTCGTCTACCCGGTCACCCGCGCGGACGCGGGCGGCGACGACGAGATCGTGCGCACGATCGTCCGGCGCGAGCTGGTCCTGAGCTGGGACGACCCTGACAAGGTGATCACCGAGCCGGGCACGTTCTCGATCGTCTCGTACAAATACGACATGACCAACGGCGGCTGCGACGCCCCCACGGGCTACTTCACCCCGCCCTTCGGCACGGACAGCCGGGCGGACGAGGGCGGCACGGAGGTCGACCCGTACGACCGCAGCGTGCCGGTCGGGCGGGGCGAGTCCTCTGGGGACGAGTGCGGGAGGGCGACGCGGTCCTAGGTCGTGTCCGCAAAGTGGGTTGGTCGTTGGTCTGTTCGTGGTGCGTCGTCATGAGTTGACTGATGAGTCGTGGGCGGTGATCGGGCCGTTGCTCGCTCCGCCGCGGATGGGCCGTCCGGTGCGGGACCGCCGTCAGGTGGTCAACGGCATCCTGTGGAAGCTGTCGACCGGGGCGGCCTGGCGGGACCTGCCCGAACGGTACGGGCCGTGGAAAACGGTCTACGAACGCTTCCGCCGCTGGTCCGCCGACGGCACATGGGACCGGCTGCTGGCTCACGTCCAGCAGCATTCCGACGCCGTCGGCGCGGTCGACTGGACGATCGTGTGCCTGGACTCCACGACCGTGCGGGCCCACCAGCACGCCGCCGGGGCCCGAAAAGGGGGCCGTGGCCGGGCGAGGCGATCGGCCGTTCCCGCGGCGGACTGACCACGAAGATCCACCTGGCCTGCGACGGCCGGGGCCGGCCGCTGGCCTTCACCCTCACCGGCGGGAACGTCAACGACTGCACCCAGTTCGAAGCAGTGATGGCCCGGATCCGGGTGCCGGGATGCGGGCCGGGGCGACCCCGGACCCGGCCCGAGCGGGTCGCCGCCGACAAGGGCTACTCGTCCACGAAGATCCGCACCTACCTGCGCCGACGCGGGATCAAGGCAGCGATCCCGGAACGCATCGACCAGATCAACGGCCGCATCCGCCGCGGCGAGAGCCGCTGCCGCCTCGACCGCGCGGCCTACCGGCGCCGCAACCTCGTCGAACGCTGCTTCAACAAGCTCAAGCACAACAAAGCCCTCGCCACCCGCTACGACAAACGCGCCCGCCACTACCAAGCCCTGGTCACCATCGCCTGCCTACGACTCTGGCTCCCCTGACATTGCGGACACGACCTAAGGCCTGTCTGGTGGCTCGCATCTTGAGGCGTCGCATGTTCCTCGTTGAGTTCGGTCCTGATGTCACCGTGTGTGGTCGCCGCGGGCGTATCGGTTCCAGGTTCCTCCAGCCTCGGTGACCAAGGGATCGCGGAGGTCGTGCCGCGCTGTGGCGGGACGCCGATCCGGTTGTGCGGCTGCCGGGCGCCGTCATCGAGGAGGGCCGGGACCTGTCCTCGATGACGGCATCACGGCCGACGCCGCCTACCGGCTGTTGCCGGCCCGACGGCCCGGCCTCACTTCAGGTGTCGGTCCAGGAACCGGCACCCGTCCTCCAGCTCGAACCACGGGGTGCCGGTGTGCCCTCCCAGATTTGCGTGCAGCGTCTTCTCCTTGCTGCCGAAGGCGTTGAACAGGTCCAGGGCCCGTTGCCTGGGGTTCCCTTCGTCGTCCCACTGCAGCAGGAACAGCAGCGGAAGGGTGACCTGCCGGGCCTCCTCACGCTGGGCACGGGGCACGTACCCCCCGGCGAAGAAGCCTGCGGCCGCGATGCGCGGCTCGACCACCGCAAGGCGGATGCCGAGGGCGGTCCACCCCCCGGAGTACCCGACCGGGCCGCCGATCTCGGGCAGCTCAAGGAGGGCGTCCAGAGTGGTCTGCCATTCCGGGACCGCGTTTTCGACCAGCGGGCCGATGAACGACTCGAAGATCTCGTCGACCGGCTCGCCGGCCTGCATCGCCCGCCGGAGGTCGGCACGGGCCTGCTCGTCGGCGGCGGAACGGGGACGGTCACCGCACCCGGCGGCGTCGATGGTCGCCACCGCGTAGCCGCGCGCCGCGGTGTACCGGGCCCGGGCCACCAGCCGGGGATCCGCCTTGGGCAGGCCGTTGTTGTGGGACATCAGGATCAGCGGGGCCGGTGCGGCGGATTCAGGTGTCCACAGGGTGCCAGGGGTCTCGCCGAGGGTGAATTCGCGTTCGAGGACGCCGTCGTCGAGGCGTTGTTCGGAAGTGAATTGCATGGTCGTGCCTTTCGGGAGGGCGCAGAGCGGCGCTCCCGGACGACCTATCGCCCGACCGTGACCCCGGAGGAGAGCACCCATGTCGATACTGTGTTCACGGGTACCACCTCCTCGTTCTCTCGCACGGCCTCCGGAAAAGTAGCAGTGGTCGCCGTGGTCCGCCAACGGGTTTTTGCGGAGGCTCCGTGGACCGTTGCCACGGAGCCACTCGCCTGCGGGGCGCGGCGCGGCGCTGCGCTGCGGGGCAACCTGCCGGTGGGGGTTGGGGGTTGGGGCGGTTTTTTCGCCCCCTCCGCCCCTACCCTTCCCGTACCTGGGGGCTGCGCCCCCAGACCCCCGCTGTCGGCCTGAACGGCCTCGTCCTCAAACGCCGGACGGGCTGAAAGATCTCCCCCGCCTGTGCGCGATCTCGCCGAGCAGTACGTCCACGGCGATGAACACCGCCAGCGGGATGCCGAGCAGTGGGACGAAGTAGCCGAGTACGGCGATGGTTGCCATGGCCGGGACCAGGATCTGTGGCGGGACCTGTGCCCAGGCACCCCGTGGGATGGGTCGGCCGAACGCGGAGGCGCGGCCGCGCAGCCACCACATGCGGTAGCCCAGGACGATCAGGAGGATCAGCGAGCCCGTGAGGGCCATCAGCACGATCTGGTTGACGAGGCCGAAGAGGACGCCGGTGTGGGCGTCGATGCCCCAGCGGGTCAGCTTGGCGAGCACGGGGTAGTCGGCGAAGCGGAGTTCGTCGGTGACCTCGCCGGTCGTCGGGTCGACGGCCACCGCGTCCTGCTTCGTGGGCCAGCTGCGCTGGACCTGCTTGACGACGTACGTGGAGGAGGCGTCGGCGGGCGGGATGATCTCGACCGGGTCGCCGAGGCCCTTGGCGCGGGCGGCGGCGAGGATCTCGTCGACCCCCGCTCCACTCTCCGTCTCGCCCGCTCCGGCCGCGGCATCGTGTTCCGCGTGCTCGCCACCCGCCGCCGAGACCGAGGGGGTCGACTGACCGAGCGAGGTCCTGAGGACGTCGATGTTCGCCCCGGCGTACGTCGACCAGGTCAGGCCGGTCGCCGAGAGGAAGATGAAGCCGGCTGCCGCCCAGACGCCCACCGTGCCGTGCAGTCCCAGGGTGCGGCGGCGCCCGCTCGTCCCGCGGACCTTGCGCTGCGAGCGTCGGCGGGCGAACCACAGCCCGAGGCCGCCGCTCGCGATGACCCAGAGCCAGCTGGCGGCGAGTTCGCTGTAGAGACGGCCGTTGTCGCCGAGGTGCAGGTCACGGTGGAACTCGTCGATCCAGGTGCGCACCGGGAGTGCACCTGTGGAGCCGTACTGCTCCAGGGCGCCGCGCACCTTCGCGGTGTACGGGTCGACGAAGACCGCGAGGGTGTGGTCGGCGTCGATGCCCGGGGCTCCCGAGATCATCACCCGGGTCGTCGCATCCGCCTCGGGTGAGGGGCGTACGGCCGAGACCGTGCCCTCCGGGTGGGCCTTGCGGGCGGCGGCCACCTGGTCGGACAGTGCCAGCTTCTTGTCGCCGACCGGGACGGTCAGCTCGTGGGAGTAGATGATCTTCTCGGCCTGGAAGGAGGCGGCGTACAGGAAGCCGGTCGCTGCGGCGACCAGCAGGAAGGGGGCGACGAGCACTCCGGCGTAGAAGTGCAGGCGCAGTACCAGGGGTCGAAGTGAGGACCAGGTTTTTCGGGTGGGTGCCGGGGAGACGGACTGCGGGGACTGGTCCGTCGTGGTCGGGGGAGCGGTGGACATCGGCGGGGTTCTCCGGTCGTGCAGGGGACGGAAACGGGCCGCGGGCCGGGAGTGGGCTCCCTTCACCGGTGGCGGTCCAGTAGTCGGGACCCGGAGGCGTCGAGTTCCCGGGCATGGACGTGGCGTGCGTCACATTCGGGAAGGTGCGGCACTCCCCTGGCGCCGCCTCGCTCCGCGCGGGCCCGCTTGGCATCCTGGCGCGATGGCATCCGAACGTGACCACAGCACCTCCCGTCCCCTGAGCGACCAGGTCGAGGAACTTCTCGCCCACGAAGGCCCGTTGCCGATCGTCGCCGCCGGTGACCCGGTGCTGCGTCGTGCCGCCGAGCCGTTCGACGGCCAGTTGGCTCCGGGGCTGCTGGCCCGTTTCGTCGCCGCCCTGCGCGCGACGATGCACGCGGCACCGGGTGTCGGCCTCGCGGCACCGCAGGTCGGTGTACCGCTGCGGCTCGCGGTCATCGAGGACCCGGCGCCGGTGTCGGAGGAGGTGCGGCTGGTGCGCGGGCGGGTGCCGCAGCCGTTCCGGGTGCTGGTCAATCCGTCGTACGAGGGGATCGGCGCGGAGCGGGCGGTGTTCTTCGAGGGCTGCCTGAGTGTGCCGGGCTGGCAGGCTGTGGTGCCCCGGCACACCGAGGTGCGGCTGCGCGCGCTGGACGAGGAGGGCCGCGCGGTCGACGAGGTGTTCACGGGCTGGCCCGCGCGGATCGTCCAGCACGAGACGGACCATCTGGACGGGGTGCTCTATCTCGACCTGGCGGAGACCCGCTCGCTGTCCTCGAACCAGGCGATGGCGGAGCGCTGGGGGCAGCCGACGCCGGAGGAGGCGGCCGCGGCCCTCGGCTTCACGCTGCCCGGCTGAGACATGTCACCCGCGGCGGGGGTGTCCCACCGGTCCGGCGGAACACCCTCGCCAGGTCGGCGTCACGCGTCCCGGTACGCCTCCAGCAGCCGGAGCCACACCTCGCTCAGCGTCGGATAGGACGGCACCGCGTGCCACAGGCGTCCGATGGGCACCTCGCCGGCGACGGCGACGGTCGCCGAGTGGATCAGTTCGCCGACGCCCGGGCCGACGAAGGTGACGCCGAGGAGGACCTCGCGGTTGACGTCGACGATCATGCGGGCCTTGCCCCGATAGCCATCGGCGTACAGGCCCGCGCCCGCCGCCGAGGACATCTCGACGTCCACGGCCCGGACACGGTGACCCGCCTGTTCGGCCTCGGCGAGGGAGAGGCCCACGGCGGCGGCCTCCGGATCGGTGAAGACGACCTGCGGGACGGCCGCGTGGTCGGCGGTCGCGGCATGAGCGCCCCACGGGTCCGTCTCCAGGAGCGGTACGCCGGCCGCGCGGGCGGCGATGGCGGCGCCCGCGATCCGGGCCTGGTACTTGCCCTGGTGGGTGAGGAGCGCACGGTGGTTGACGTCGCCGACCGCGTACAGCCACTCGCTGCCGGTGACCCGGAGGCTGTCGTCGACGTCGAGCCAGGAGCCCGCTTCCAGGCCGATCGTGTCGAGGCCTATGTCGTCGGTGTGGGGCGCGCGGCCGGTCGCGAAGAGGATCTCGTCGGCCTCCAGGCGGTCGCCGGTGTCCGTCAGGACCACCACGGTCGAGCCCTCGCGCGTCACCGCGGAGACCGAGGTGCCGGTGCGCACGTCCGCCCCCGCCTCCGCCAGTCCCTCGGCCACCAGCTCCCCGGCGAAGGGTTCCATACGGGGCAGCAGTCCCTTGCCGCGGACCAGGACGGTGACCTGGGAGCCGAGGGCCTGCCAGGCGGTGGCCATCTCGACGGCGACCACACCGCCGCCGACCACGACGAGCCGGCCGGGCACGGCCTGCGCGCTGGTGGCCTCGCGGCTGGTCCAGGGCTTGACCTGGGCGAGTCCCGGCAGGTCGGGGAGCAGGGCGCGGGTGCCGGTGCACACGGCGACCGCGTGCCGGGCGGTCAGCACGTGCCGCTCGCCGTCGGGCCCCTCGACCGTCACCGTGCGCGGTCCGTCGAGCCGCCCGTGTCCGCGGTACAGGTCGGCGCCGATGCCGTCCAGCCAGCCGACCTGGCCGTCGTCCTTCCAGTGGGAGGTGAAGTAGTCGCGGTGGGCGAGGACCGCGGAGGCGTCGAGGGGGCCCTGCACTGCCTGGCTGAGGCCGGGCACGCGGCGGGCGTCGGCGCGGGCGATGACCGGGCGCAGCAGGGCCTTGCTGGGCATGCAGGCCCAGTAGGAGCACTCGCCGCCGACCAGTTCGCTCTCCACGATCGCGGTGGAGAGGCCTGCCGCGCGGGCGCGGTCCGCGACGTTCTCCCCCACGGGCCCGGCCCCGAGCACCACGACGTCGTACGCGATGGATTCCGTTTCCGTCATGGGGTCAGTCTGGTTCCTCGTGTGCGCCGTGGCCACACGGGTAGGCAGGCGGAATACGGCACCGGCAGGCGGCGTTGTGCGAACCGGCATGACCCGGACACGAGAAAGAGGGAGACACGCATGAGCAGCACCGTGGAACTCACCAAGGAGAACTTCGACCAGACGGTCACGGACAACGAGTTCGTCCTGATCGACTTCTGGGCGTCCTGGTGCGGGCCGTGCCGTCAGTTCGCGCCGGTCTACGAGAAGGCGGCCGAGGCCAACCCGGACCTGGTGTTCGCCAAGGTCGACACGGAGGCGCAGCCCGAGCTGGCCGCCGCCTTCGACATCCAGTCGATTCCGACGCTGATGATCGTCCGCGACCAGGTCGCGATCTTCGCCCAGCCCGGTGCGCTGCCCCAGGCCGCTCTGGACGACGTCATCGGCCAGGCCCGCAAGCTGGACATGGACGAGGTCCGCAAGTCCGTCGCCGAGCAGCAGGCCCAGGCCGGCCAGTAAGTCCCCCGCTCAGAACGGGTACGCCGCCACATCCCCGCGCACCGTCGTCCAGCGCACGTCGGTGAAGGCCTCCAGGTTGGCCTCACCGCCGAAGCGGGCGCCGGTGCCGGAGGACGCGATCCCGCCGAAGGGCGCGACGGCCTCGTCGTTGACGGTCTGGTCGTTGATGTGGGCGATGCCGGTGGGGATGCGCTCGGCGAGGTCGAGGCCGCGCGCGGTGTCCCTGGTGACGATGCCCAGGGAGAGGCCGTACGGTCCCGCTGAGGCGAGAGCGGCGGCCTCGTCGACGTCCGCGAAGGAACGTACCGGCGCGACCGGGCCGAAGACCTCTTCCGCGTACGCGGGGGTCGAGTCGTCGACTCCGGCAAGCACCGTCGGCCGGTAGAACAGCTTCTCGTGCGTGCCGCCCGCCGCCAGCTTCGCCCCGCGTGCGGTGCTGGACTCCACCAGCCCCTGGATCTTGGCCAGTTGGGCGCTGTCGATAATCGGCCCCAGGTGCACCTGCTCGCGGTGCGGGTCACCGACGGCCAGCGAGTCGGCCTTGGCGGCGAGCCGCTCGACGTACTCCTTGTAGAGCGAGGCGTGGACGAGGTGGCGGCCCGTCGTCATGCAGATCTGGCCCTGGTGGAAGAACGAACCCCAGGCGGCCGTGGAGATCACCGCGTCGATATCGGCGTCCGCCAGCACGATCAGCGCGGAGTTTCCGCCCAACTCCAGGTGCACGCGCTTGAGTTGACGGCCCGCTGCCTCACCGACCGCGCGCCCGGCGGCAGTCGACCCCGTGAACGAGATCACCGGCACCTGCGGGTCGGCTACCAGCGCCTGACCGGCCTCGGGACCGCCGGGGAGTACGTGCAGCAGGCCGTCCGGGAGGCCTGCCTCCGCGAAGACGGCGGCGAGCGCGAGGCCGCCGCAGACGGCGGTGCGCGGGTCCGGCTTCAGGACGACGCCGTTGCCGAGCGCGAGCGCCGGGGCCACGGAGCGGATCGAGAGGATCAGCGGGGCGTTGAAGGGGGCGATGACCCCTACCACGCCGACCGGGACGCGCCGCGTGTACGACAGACGCGGGGCCTCCGAGGGCAGGACCTGGCCGGTCGGGCGCGAGGCGAGCGCGGCTGCCTCGTAGCACTCCTGGGCGGCGACGTGCAGTTCGAAGTCGGCCTTGCCGGGGATGGAGCCGGACTCGCGGACGATCCAGTCGCGCAGTTCGTCGGCGTGTGCGGCGAAGAGGTCACCCGCCCTGCGCAGCACGGCTGCGCGGACGAAGTGCGGGGCCCTGGCCCAGTCGGACTGGGCGGCACGGGCGGTCCGCGCGGCCGTCGAGATGTCCTCGGCGGTGGCGAGCGTGACGGTACCGAGCCCCTCGCCGGTGGCGGGCTCGGTGACGGTGTACTCACCGCCCGACAGCGTGCGGGACTGCCAGGTCTTGGGGTCGAGCAGCGGCATGACGGCTCTCCGATCGATCACTGATCACCAGCGGGACACTCACAGTGAGAGGGGTAATCCCGTGTAGTTCGCGGCCAGTTCGGCTGCCGCGTGGCGGGATGCCGTGATCCGGCGCAGTCGTGCGAGCTGCACCCGGTGGTCGAAGACATCCCCATCTGGTTGAGCGTGCAACATCCTAGTCATGTCGTACGAGAAACGTGTGGCCTGCCATACCCGGTCGAGGCACAACTCCGAGTAACGGTCCAGGAGTTGGGCCGATCCCGTGCGGTGCAGCGCCGCGAAGCCGCGTGCCAGTACCCGGACGTCGGACACCGCGAGGTTGAGCCCCTTGGCGCCGGTCGGCGGCACGATGTGGGCGGCGTCCCCGGCGAGGAACAGCCGTCCGTAGCGCATCGGCTCGTGAACGTAACTCCGCATCGACGTCACGGACTTGGACGTGACGGGACCGCGCTCGAGGCGCCAGTCGCCGTCGATGGCGAAGCGTGCCGCGAGCTCGTCCCAGATGCGCTCGTCGGGCCAGTCGGCGGCGGCGGTGCCGTTCGGGACCTGCAGGTACAGCCGCGACACCGACGGCGAGCGCATGCTGTGCAGGGCGAAGCCCCTGTCGCCGCGTGCGTAGATCAACTCCTCGCAGGAGGGCGGCACATCGGCGAGGATCCCGAGCCAGGAATACGGGTAGTCGTGCGCGTACGTGTGGCTCGCCCCGTCCGGGAACGCGTCGCGCGCGATGCCGTGCGAGCCGTCGCAGCCCACCACGTAGTCGCAGCTCAGGGTCTGTTCGCGCCCCTCGTGCACGAAGCGCACAACCGGTGCGTCGCTGTCCGGCTTCTCGATGGCGATCGCCTCGGCCTCGAACAACAGCGGTGGCCCGTCGGCGAGTTGAAAGGCGATGAGATCCTTCACGATCTCCGTCTGGGCGTAGATCGTGACGGTGCGGCCGCCGGTGAGCGCGGGGAAGTCGATGTGGTGGCGCTCGCGGTCGAAGCGCAGCTCGATGCCGTGGTGGATCAGTCCCTCGGCGTCCAGGCGGCCGGCGGCGTCGCACTCGCGCAGCGCGTCGACCGTGCCCTGCTCCAGCATTCCGGCGCGCTGGCGCTGCTCGGCGTACTCCCGTGTCCTGCTCTCCAGGACGACGCAGTCGACGCCCGTCCGGTGCAGCAGCCGGGCGAGCAGGAGCCCGGCGGGACCGCCGCCGATGATGCCGACCGTGGTCCGCATGACGCGCCTCCGTGTCCGGTCCGGCCGGGGAACAGTCCCAGCCTCTCTCAGCTCGACTCGCGGTGCACGACCCTCGCTCCCAGCACCTCGT
Source organism: Streptomyces sp. NBC_00554 (assembly GCF_041431135.1). Classification (NCBI taxonomy): domain Bacteria; kingdom Bacillati; phylum Actinomycetota; class Actinomycetes; order Kitasatosporales; family Streptomycetaceae; genus Streptomyces; species Streptomyces sp. NBC_00554. The sequence continues at coordinate 970,553 of NZ_CP107799.1, forward strand.
GCGTTTCGGGCGCCGCGCCGGGCTCGCGCACCGCGCGGTCCACCAGCTCGGCGAGGTCACGCCCGGACGGCAGCTCGATGTGGACGGTGCTCAGGCGGGGCCGCAGCAGCCGGCCGAGCATCAGGTCGTCGGCGCCGATGACGGCCGTCTCGTCCGGGATTCCGATGCCCTCGTCCTGGAGGGCGCGCGTCAGCAGCATCGCGTACTCGTCGTTGTACGCGAACACGGCGTCGAGATCGAGGGAGCGCCAGCTCGCCGCGAGCCGGGCGGCGGCCACCTCCTCGTACGCGAGCGGCAGCTCGGTCACCGAGGCGTCCGTGCCCCGCAGAGCGCGCCGTACGCCTTCGAGGCGGGGCTTGGAGAAGATCTCCAGGCCCGTTTCCTGGGGCACCACGACACCGATGCGACGGCGGCCACGCGCCACGAGGTGGGCGCCCGCGCAGTGGCCGACCCGCTCGTGGTCCATGAGCAGCGCGTGCGCGCCCTCGACGCGCTCGGGGCCCATAGTGACGACGGCCCGGGCTCCGGAGCGCTTGAGGACACCCACGCCCTCGGGGCCGAGCCCGCTGCCCGGCACGAGGACGGCGACCGGCCGCAGCTCGGCCCAGGCGCGGGCGGCCTCGTCGCCCTGCAGGCCTACGCTGCCGTACTGCACGACGGTGTAGTCGAGGCGGCCCAGAGCCCACTGGAGCTCGTTGAAGAACTGGCTGTAGAGCGGGCCCACGGGCACGGAGGGAGCCGGCATCAGGACCATGCGGCTGTGCCCGGCGCGCAGGCTGCGGGCGGCGGCGTGCGGGACGTACCCGAGTTCCTTGGCCGCCTCGTGGACGCGGCGGCGGGTGGGTTCGCTGATCCGGACGGCGCTGGTGTTGTTCAGGACGTACGAGACGGTCGCGCGGGAGACGCCCGCCAGGCGCGCCACATCGGCACTCGTCGGCACGGGTCGTTGTGCGGACGATGGAGGGGCGGACTGCTTCGGTATCTGCACCATGACGTCACGCATCCTTGCAGAAGCACGGCGCGCCGCTTTGCGCCGGGGGAGCCCGGCGGCCCCGGGTGGCCGGAACTCTCCCTTCCGCAAAGGATGTTCGATATCCCGTACCGGATGGCCCGTCCGGAGGTTACCGTGCGGTACACGACCTGCTTCGGAGGTGCCCCTCTTGGCTCCCGACCGTGCTCATGGCCTGGCTGAAAGTGCTCGCTCCCTCGCCGACGGCGAGGTGACCGCGCGCGAGATGGCCGAGCGGACACTGGCCCGCATCGAGGCGACCCAGCCCTCCCTGAACGCCTTCCGCCTGGTGCGCGCCGAGGCGGCGCTCGCCGAGGCCGACGCGGCGGACAAGAAGCTGGCCGCCGGAGTGCGGCTGCCGCTGCTCGGGGTGTCGGTGGCGGTGAAGGACGACATGGACGTGGCGGGCGAGCCGACCGCGTTCGGCTGCCGGGGCGATTTCCCGGCCCAGACCGAGGACGGGGAGGCTGTACGCCGCCTGCGCGCGGCCGGCGCGATCGTGATCGGCAAGACCAACACCTGCGAGCTCGGGCAGTGGCCTTTCACCGAGGGGCCCGCTTTCGGAGCCACCCGCAACCCCTGGCACGCCGACCACACGCCGGGCGGCTCCTCGGGAGGCTCAGCCGCGGCGGTGGCGGCGGGTCTGGTGCCGGCGGCGCTGGGCTCGGACGGCGCGGGCTCGGTCCGCATCCCGGCCTCCTGGACCCACCTGATCGGGATCAAACCGCAGCGTGGCCGGATCTCGACCTGGCCGCGCCCGGAGTCGTTCCAGGGCATCACGGTCAACGGGACGCTCGCCCGCACGGTCGCGGACGCGGCCCTCCTCCTGGACTCGGCGAGCGGTAACCACAAGGGCGACCTGCACCGCCCGCTTCCCCTGCGCGTGTCGGACGCGGTGGGCCGCGACCCGGGCCGGCTGCGGATCGCGCTGTCGCTGAAGCCGCCGTTCACGGCACTGCCCGCCCGGCTCGATCCCGCCATACGGGAGCGGGTCCTCGCGCTCGCGGAGCGGCTCGCGGCGCTCGGGCACGTGGTGGAGGAGGCGGAGCCGCGGTACGGGCAGATCGGGCTGTCGTTCATCCCGCGCGCGACGGTCGGTCTCGCCGAGCGGGTACGCGACGTGCCGCAGCAGGACCTCCTCGACCGGCGCACCCGCGACGCCGCCCGGCTGGGACGCGTACTCGGCGGCGCACCCCTGCGGGTGGCCCGCCGCGCCGAGGCGACGCTGCACCGGCGGATCGGGGCGCTCTTCGAGACGTACGACGTGCTCCTCGCGCCGACGACCGCCGCTCCCCCGCCCCTCATCGGCTCGATGGTGAACCTGAACGGGCTGGGCACCGACCGGGCCATGATCGCCGCGTGTCCGTTCGCGTGGCCGTGGAACGTGCTGGGCTGGCCCGGGGTCAACGTGCCCGCGGGGTTCGTGGGCGACGCTCTGCCGGTCGGCGCCCAGCTGCTCGGTCCGGCGAACAGCGAGCCGCTGCTCGTGTCGCTGGCCGCCCAGTTGGAGGCGGATCTGCGGTGGCACGAACTGTGGCCGCCCCACGGGACCGTCGTGGACTCCCCTGCGGTGTAAAGGAGTTCGTCGGGGCCGCTGTGACCAGCGGATTCCGGCCGTAGTCTGTGGTCATGGACGATGCGCCGATGGTCGGGTTGATGGGGCGGGTCACCGGCACGGTCGGGCCCGGGCTCGTCGGCGAGGTGATCGTCCGGGTACGCGGCGGCGCCGAGCACTTCCTCGCGTATCCCGCCGCCGCCAAGGACCGTATCGAGACGGGCACGGTGGTGATGGTCGTGGAGTACCTGCCGCCGCGGACCGTGTACGTCTCGGCGGCGTACGACAGTTGACGAGTGGGCGGCGTACGGCGATCAACGCGTCCCCAGCTCGTCTGCGCACGCGCCGTCCCAGGTGAGAGCCGTATTCGTCAAGATTGCAACAAGGATTCGTCAGTGCCTGTCCCCCGGCCTTGCGCAGGAGCACACTCCCTTCGTTCGGTGCCGAAAGGGCACCATCCAAAGGGGGCGTATGCCGATGGTTGTCGGCGTCGTGGCGGGGGCTGTTGTCCTCGCGCTGATCTTCATCGTTGTGGTTTTCAAGCTCATGTGGCGGGTCGCTGAGCCCAACGAAGCGCTGATCATTTCCGGTTCGAAGCATCGGACCGAAGGCCTTGAAGAAGGCATGGGATTCCGCATCGTGACGGGGCGCGGCACGCTGGTGCTGCCGGGTGTGCAGGCGGTGCGCAAGATCTCGCTCGACCTCAACGAGACCGAGCTGCACGTGGACTGCGTGACCCATCAGGGCATTCCGCTCAAGGTGCGGGGCGTGGTCATCTTCAAGGTGGGCGACGACTTCGTGTCGATCGCCAACGCGGGCCGCCGCTTCCTCGACCAGCAGAAGCTGATGTCGGAGCGGGTGCACAACGTGTTCGCCGGTCATCTGCGGTCCATCGTCGGCGGGTTGACCGTCGAGGACATGATCCGCGACCGGGAGAAGCTGACCGGCCAGACCCGGGCCGCCTGCGGGACCGAGATGGAGAAGCTGGGTCTGATCGTCGACTCGCTGCAGATCCACGAGATCGAGGACCCGACCGGCTACATCAAGAACCTGGCCATGCCGCACGCCGCCGCCGTACAGCGCGACGCGCGGATCGCGCAGGCCGAGGCGAACCGGCTCGCCACCGAGGCCGAACAGAAGGCCGCGGCACGGATGTCGGAGGCGACCCGGGACAGCGAGATCCTCCAGGCCGGCTACCAGGCCGAGCGCGACAAGGCGGCCGCCAAGGCCCAGCAGGCCGGACCGCTCGCGGATGCGGCCGCCCGGCAGGACGTCGTCGTACAGGAGACGCGCATCGCCGAACTCGAGGCGCAGCGCCGTGAGCAGCAGCTCCAGGCGGACGTCCGCAAGCCGGCGGACGCCAAGGCGTACGAGACACGGGCCAGGGCCGAGGCCGAGCGTGACGCGCGGATCTCCGCCGCGCAGGCCAAGGCCCAGGAGACCGAGCTCGCTGCCGCGGCGGAGGCGACCCGGGTCAAGACGGCCGCGGGCGCCGAGGCCGAGGCAACGAAGGCGCGGGGCGTGGCCGCCGCGTCGGCGACGCGGGCCACCGGTGAGGCCGAGGCCGCCGCAGCTCAGGCCAAGGGGCTCGCCGCCGCCGAGGCGACGCGCGCCCAGGGTCTCGCGGAGGCCGAGGCCATCAAGGCGCGGGCCGCCGCCCTCGCCGAAAACCAGGAGGCCGTGGTCGCCCAGCAACTCGCGGAGAACTGGCCGGAGATCGTCCGGGCGGGCGCGAGCGCCTTCGGCAACGTCGAACACATGGTGCTGCTCAACGGCGCCGACGGGATGTCGGACATGTTCGCCAAGGCGCTCACCATGGGCGGCACGGGGCTCGGCCTGGCACGGCAGTTGCTCGCGTCGATGAACCAGAACGGTACGGCGCCGGACGGTGCAACGGCCGGGGTCAACGGCGTTGTGCCGCCGCGTTCGGAGAGGGTGCCGGTGGAGCAGGACAAGGCGTGAGGCCGTGAGCTTCGGGGGTACGGGAGTTGGCTTCCGTACCCCCGAAGTAACGTGACCCCGTGACTGCCTCAACCGATGAAGACGTCCCCGGCCGCTACGGCCCCTCCGCGACCACCGAAGCCGAGCCCCGCGAGGTGGGCCGGGTGCGGACGGAGTACTCCCCCGCGCACGACGGCGACCCGGATCCCGGCGAGATCGTCTGGACGTGGGTGCCCTTCGAAGAGAACGACGGGCGTGGCAAGGACCGTCCGGTGCTCGTCGTCGCCCGCGAGGACGAGGGGACGTTTCTCGCCGTCCAGCTGTCGAGCAAGCGGCACGACGGTGACCGCGAGTGGGTGCCGATCGGGAGCGGGCCGTGGGATCGGACCGGGCGGGACTCGTGGGTGGATGTGGATCGCGTGCTGCGGCTGCATGAGGAGGGGATGCGGCGGGAGGCTTGTGCGCTGGACCGGATGCGGTTCAACTCCGTTGTGCGGCGGTTGCAGGAAAGGTACGGGTGGCGGTAGGCCGTGTTTCGACTGCGGGTGCGTTGTGGCTGGTCGCGCCCCGCGGCGGAGCCGCAAATGTCACAGCCCCGCGCCCCTGAGTCTGTTACCCAACCCGGAAATGCGATTCAAACGTACGCTCGAATGCGCCTCTCGTCGCCGAACCCGCCGTACGGTCCAGGACCCCGAACACGACGTGCTCGAAGTAGCCCTCGAAGCGGCCCTTGACCAGCAGGCCGTGGAAGGCGCTCGCCACCTGGGCCGGGTCGTTCTGGAAGACTCCGCAGCCCCATGCGCCGAGCACCAGTCGTCGGTAGCCGTGGGCCGCAGCGACCTCGAGGACCCGCTCGGCGCGTACGGCCAGGGCTTGTGGGAGTTCCGGTGTGCGCTCCGGGGCGGTGCGCAGGACCACTCCGGCGTTGGGTGCCGCGGCGGTCAGGAATGCGGCCGTGTAGGGCTCGTCGAGGAGTCGCCCGCGGTCGTCGCGGAAGACGGGCACGGCGGGTGAGTGGATGACACGGTCCGTGTAGAACGGATCGCGGTGGGTGCGGTGGTGGTCGTAGAACGGCCGGGCCCGCAGCAGGCAGGTGTACAGCGCGGAGGCCCGGCAGAGGGCCTCTTCCTGGGCCTGCGCACCCTTGAGATAGCCGCCGCCGGGATTGCGCGCCGAGGAGAAGTTCAGGACGGCGACGGGGTCCGGCCCGCCCGCGAGCCGCCGGGCGGCCTCCAGGCTGCTCTCCCCCGTGACCTCGAACGTCGTGTCCACAGGGCTGACCGGGGAGATCTCCACGGGCTCAGGGCCGTACATCCGTGTGCCGTCCCTGGCGGTGTCGACCGCCGCGGCGATCGGCACCGTGCGCCCGTCGGACGCGCGGTACGAACCGGCCGCGACGATCTCCTCCGTGTGCTGTGCGATCCCGCGCAGGCGCGCGCTCACGGCGCGACCCCCGTACGCTCCGTGAACGCGCCCCGCGCGATCTCCCCCGTCGTGCTCATGAACGCATCGTGAGCGATGCTGGTCATGCTGCGCAACAGAGTTTCTTGGGTTTGCAAACAGTGGTTCCCGGTCCTTAAAGCGACGATCTGCACCCTTGTGCGAACAGGCGTGCGTGGTCTTGGGTAGGACGAGCATTGCCGGTCCGGCCCTACAGACGGCGGGCCGGCGGCATGGTGGAATCTCAGGAGGATCCCGACATGTCCGATTCGGTGAGTGACTGTACGGAGCACCGCTCCGTTGTCACCGAGGCCGAGGTGGAAGCGCTGGTCCGAGGCATCTGCTTCAAGACCGGACCACCTCGATTCATCGGTGTCGAAGTGGAATGGTTCGTCCACGAGCTGCGGCTGCCGCGGCTCCCGGTAAGACCGGAACGACTGGAAGCGGCCTACGCCGCACTGCGGACCCTGCCCCTGCGTTCGGCGCTCACCGTCGAACCCGGCGGACAGCTGGAGCTCAGCTCCCTTCCCGCCGCCTCCCTGATGGAGTGCATCGGGTCCGTCTCCGCCGACCTCGACGCCGTACGCGCGGTACTGCGCGAGGCGGATCTCGGCCTCACTGGCTACGGCCAGGATCCCTGGAACCCCCCGAGCCGCTTCCTCCATGAGCCGCGGTACGACGCCATGGAGCAGTACCTCGACCGCACGGGTCCCGAGGGGCGCGCCATGATGTGCACCTCCGCCTCCGTCCAGGTGTGCCTGGACGCCGGGTACGAGGAGCCGGGCCCGCTCGGGCACGGGCGCCGCTGGTGGATGGCGCACCAGCTCGGCGCGGTCCTGCTGGCGGCTTTCGCCCACTCCCCGATGGCCCGGGGACGGCACACCGGCTGGCGCTCCACGCGGCAGTCGCTGTGGGCGGCAATGGACCCCGGGCGGTCCAACGCGCCTCCGCTGGGTCCCGAGCCGCGTGCCGCCTGGGCCAGGCGCGTCCTGGACGCGCCGGTGATGTGCGTACGGGCGCCGGACGGCCCCTGGGACGTACCGGAAGACCTGAGTTTCCGGGCGTGGACCCGCTCCGACAATCCGCCGGACCGGGCCGACCTCGACTATCACCTGACGACGCTGTTCCCGCCGGTGCGACCGCGCGGCCATCTGGAACTGCGCATGATCGACGCGCAGCCGGGCGACGACGGGTGGATCGTGCCGCTCGCCGTGACGACGGCGCTCTTCGACGACCCGGAGGCCGCGGAGCTCGCCTACCGGACCGTCAAGCCCCTTGCGGAGAGGGCGGGTTCGCTGCCGGCTCCGCGCAATCCGCTGTGGGAGGACGCCGCACGGCACGGTCTCACCGACCCCGAGCTGCGTGAGGCCGCCGTGATCTGTTTCGCGGCGGCTGCCGAGGCCCTGCCCCGGCTCGGCGCCACCACCGAGGTCCTGGACGCCGTCGCGGAGTACACCGACCGCTTCGTGGCCCGGGGCCGCTGCCCCGCCGACGATCTGCTCGTCCAACTCCAGGGCCGGTCCCACAACCGGTCCGAGGGCCCGTCCCGCAGTCAGCGCCTCGACGGGTTCCATGACCGGCTCGACGGTCGCTTCCACGGTCAGTTCCAAGGGAAGGACATCGGCTCATGACCGCCCCCGAATCAGTCACGGACCCCGAATCGCTCACGGATCCCGAGTCGCTCAGGGAGCGTGCCCTCGACGCGCTGACCACCGCCCGCGACCGCACCGCGCTCCTCACCTCGTGCGTCGAGGAGCCCGAACTGACCGCGCAGCACTCGCCGTTGATGTCCCCGCTGGTGTGGGACCTGGCGCACATCGGCAACCAGGAGGAGCTGTGGCTGCTGCGGGCGGTCGCGGGGCGTGACGCCATGCGGCCTGAGATCGACGGGCTGTACGACGCGTTCGAGCACTCGCGCGCCGAGCGGCCCTCGCTGCCGCTGCTGCCGCCCGGGGAAGCCCGCCATTACGCCGCCGAGGTGCGCGGGCGGGCGCTGGACATCCTGGAGAGCACCGCGTTCGGCGGGACCCGGCTGACCGAGGCGGGCTTCGCCTTCGGGATGATCGCGCAGCATGAACAGCAGCACGACGAGACGATGCTGATCACCCATCAGCTCCGCAAGGGACCCGCGGCCCTGACGGCGCCGGATCCCGCGCCCGTCCCGCTGTTCACCGGTCCCGCCGAAGTCCTGGTTCCCGGCGGCCCGTTCACGATGGGCACGTCCACCGAGCCGTGGGCGCTGGACAACGAGCGGCCCGCGCATCGACGTACGGTCCCGTCGTTCTTCATCGACACCACACCGGTGACGAACGCCGCGTACCAGGCCTTCATCGCGGACGGCGGCTACGGCACCGCACGCTGGTGGGCTCCGGAGGGCTGGGACCACATCCGGACGCACGGCATCGAGGCGCCGCTGTTCTGGCGTCACGAAGGCGGGCAGTGGCTGCGGCGCCGCTTCGGCGTCACCGAGGTGGTGCCGCCCGACGAGCCCGTGCTGCACGTCAGCTGGTACGAGGCCGACGCGTACGCCCGCTGGGCGGGGCGGCGGCTGCCCACCGAGGCCGAGTGGGAGAAGGCGGCCCGCCACGACCCGGCGTCCGGCCGCTCCAGGCGCTATCCGTGGGGCGACGCCGACCCGGCCCCCGAGCACGCCAACCTGGGCCAGCGCCATCTGCGTCCGGCGCCGGCGGGCAGCTATCCGGCCGGCGAATCGCCGCTCGGCGTACGGCAGTTGATCGGCGACGTGTGGGAGTGGACGTCGAGCGACCTGTCGCCCTACCCGGGGTTCGCGGCCTTCCCGTACAAGGAGTACTCGGAGGTGTTCTTCGGCCCGGAGTACAAGGTGCTGCGCGGCGGTTCGTTCGCGGTGGACGCGGTGGCCTGCCGAGGGACCTTCCGCAACTGGGACTATCCGATCCGGCGGCAGATCTTCTCCGGGTTCCGCACCGCCCGCTCGGAGAATGCCTGATGTGCCGTCATCTGGCGTTCCTGGGAACCGAGGAACCGCTCGGGAGACTCCTCGTGGAGCCGCCGCACAGCCTGTTCCGGCAGTCCTGGGCGCCCCGGCGGCAGCGGCACGGGACGGTCAACGCCGATGGTTTCGGGGTGGGTTGGTACGCCGAGGGAGACCCTCTGCCCGCCCGCTACCGCCGTACCGGGCCCATCTGGGGCGATCAGTCGTTCGCGGATCTGGCACGTGTCGTCCGGACCACCGCGTTGCTCGCGGCGGTCCGGGACGCGACCGTCGCGGGTGCCGACGGGGAGGCCGCGGCGGCGCCGTTCGCTGCGGGCCCCTGGCTGTTCAGTCACAACGGCGCCGTCCTCGGGTGGCCGCGCTCCCTGGCCCCGCTCGTCCAGAGCCTGCCCGCGATGGAGTTGCTGTCGATGGAGGCGCGCTGCGACTCGGCGCTCGTATGGGCGCTGCTCCTGCACCGGCTGCACGAGGGCGACGACGAGAGCCAGGCGCTGGCCGACACGGTCGTCGAGGTGGCCGAGGCGGCGCCGGGATCCCGGCTCAACCTGCTCCTCACCAACGGCGATTCGATCACCGCGACGGCGTGGGGCGACACCCTCTGGTACCTCACCGAGCCCGGCCACCGCACGGTCGTGGCCTCCGAGCCCTACGACGAGGACCCGCGCTGGCAGGAGGTGCCGGACCGCACGCTGCTGTCGGCGACCCGCGACGACGTCCTGCTCAGCCCGCTGAAGGACCCGCACGACCACCTGCCATCCGCACCTTCGAAGGAGCCCCGTACGTGAGCCCGTTCCTTCTCACCCGCACCCTGGCCGAGGACGCCACGGAGGCCGCGCTGCGCGCCGACGTCCTGCACGGTCTCACCCGTACCCCGAAAACGCTGCCGCCGAAGTGGTTCTACGACGCGCACGGCAGCGAGCTCTTCGAGAAGATCACCGAGCTGCCCGAGTACTACCCCACCCGGGCCGAGCGGGAGATCCTGATCGCCCGGGCCGCCGAGATCGCCGGGGCGACCGGTGCGCGCACCCTGGTCGAGCTGGGGTCCGGCTCGTCCGAGAAGACGCGGTATCTGCTCGACGCGCTGCCGGGGCTGCACACCTACGTCCCGGTCGACGTCAGCGAAGCCGCCCTCACCCAGGCCGGGCAGGCGCTGATCGCCGAGCAGCCGGACCTCAGCGTGCACGCGCTGATCGCCGACTTCACCGGCGGTCTCTCGCTTCCCGGTACTCCCGGGCCGCGGCTGGTGGCGTTCCTCGGCGGCACGATCGGCAATCTGCTGCCCGCCGAGCGCGCCACGTTCCTGTCCTCCGTACGGGCCCTGCTGTCGCCCGGCGACGCGCTGCTGCTCGGCACGGACCTGGTCAAGGACGAGTCGGTCCTGGTCACCGCGTACGACGACGCGGCCGGAGTGACCGCCGCGTTCAACAAGAACGTGCTGAGCGTCGTCAACCGCGAGCTCGGCGCCGACTTCGACCCGGACGCGTTCGACCACGTCGCCCTCTGGGACAGCGAGCACGAGTGGATCGAGATGCGGTTGCGCTCGCGCGCCGAGCAGACCGTGAAGATCCCGGCCCTCGACCTCGCCGTCGACTTCGCGGACGGCGAGGAACTGCGCACCGAGATCTCGGCGAAGTTCCGCGAGGAGGGCGTACGCGGCGAGCTGGCCGCGGCGGGCTTCGAGTTGGCCCACTGGTGGACGGACACGGAGGGCCGTTTCGCGCTGTCGCTGAGCACCGCCGGGTAGCGGAGGGCGCTCACGTCATCCACGGTATGCCCCCACACCTCGCGGACCGCCGCACTGTGGGGCACCGTGGAATGACGCGTGGCACACCCGCCACGGCGGAGAGGAGTACCCGCATGTCCGACCACACGTACCGGGTCACCGAGATCGTCGGCACCTCCCACGAGGGCGTCGACCAGGCCATTCGCAATGGCATCACCCGCGCCTCGCAGACCCTGCGCGGGCTGGACTGGTTCGAGGTCACGCAGGTCAGGGGGCAGATCGTGAACGGGCAGATCGAGCACTACCAGGTCGGCCTGAAGGTCGGATTCCGCCTGGAGGACGGCGCCTGACCCGTAGCCCCGCCACGAGGCCGGCAAGGCTCGGCGGGGCCCTCAGGTCCGCCCCTCACGCTCCTGCGCGTCCTTCAGCGCCTCGGACGCGCCGGTCCAGCGTGCCCGTACGACCGTGAAGCCCGCCCGCTCCGCGTCCTCGCAGACGAGCTCGTCGTCGTCCACGAGGACGCGGATCTCGCGGTCGCGGGCGAGCCGGCGGAGGATCTCCAGCTTGGTGCGGCGGGCCGGCCTGCGGTCGTCGTTGCGCCGCATCCAGACGCGGCCCTCGGGCAGCCCCTGTGCGGCCAGCCAGTCGAGCGTGTCGCGTCGGCACCGCTCGGGGCGGCCGGTGAGGTAGACGACCTCGCACTCCTCCGCGCTCTTCAGCGCCAGCGCCACGCCCTCGGCGAGCGGCGGATCCTGCGGCGCCGCCGCGAAGAACGCGGCCCAGTCCCGCGGCTTGCGCTCCAGGAAATGCTGCCGATGCGCGGAGTCCGCGAGTGTGCCGTCCAGGTCGTACACGGCGAGTGGTCTGCTGCTCTTCTGCTCCACGCCCATCAGCCTAAACAGCGCCCGCCGTGCTCGGCGCGCCGTGGCAGCCGATCCCCCGCGTGAACACGTACAACTTCCGTCTCCGCGGGCACTGTTCACAGCAGCAGCAAGCCCTTACCGTATTGCCTCGCACAGCATGTCGTACAACGTTCGGAATTTCGAACCAGAGCAGGGCGGCGGAGGGACACCATCGCCCGGCTCGTCGGAATGCGCAGGTCTCCGCGTCGCCCACGCTCGACAGACGTCACTTCCTCATCCCCACGGGAGAGCCGCCCATGAACACACCGGACCCAGCCGCGCCCGCAGTCCCCCGCTCGCCGTCCCGCCGGAGCCTCCTGCGCGCGATGGTCGCCCTGCCCGCCGGTGCCCTCATCCTGAGTGAACTGCCCAGTCTTGTCGGCACCGCCGCCGCGGCGGCGCCCGCCCGTGGCTATGCCACCCGCTACACCATCGTGCCGTTCCTCAACAGCAACGACGGCACCGTCAACGTCTACGAGTCCGACGACGCGACCGACTTCAGACTCCTCAAGGCATCCGCATACACGCCGCCCAGCAACCGCATCCGCGATGCCAGCGTCTTCCGGCACACCGACGGCTACTACTACATCACCTACACCACGCACACCTGGCAGGACACCAGCACCACCATCGGCTTCGCCCGCAGCTCCGACCGGCTCAACTGGACGTTCCTGTACGACTACACGGTCCCCATCGCCAACCTCTCGCGTGCGTGGGCGCCCGAGTGGTTCGTCGACAGCGACGGCAGCGTGAACATCATCGTGTCCTGCTCGGTCACGAGCGACGAGTGGATCTTCACGCCCTATCTACTGAAGGCCACCAATTCCGCGCTCACGGCCTGGAGTTCGCCCGTCGCACTGTCCGGCATCGGCTCGAACCACATCGACACGTTCATCGTGAAGATCGGCTCGACCTATCACGCGTTCACGAAGAACGAGACGACGAAGTACATCGAGTACGCCACCGCCTCCAGCCTCACCGGCACGTACACCATCAGCAGGACCGGCAACTGGGCGGGCTGGGGCGGCACACGAGAGGGTCCGGCCCTGGTCCAGCTCGACAACGGCGGATGGCGGATCTTCTTCGACGGCTACGGCGACGGCAGTTACTACTTCAGTGACAGCTACGACACCTTCGCCACCTGGAGCGCCCCGAAGGCACTGCCGGTCATCTCCGGCACCGCCCGCCACTTCACCGTGATCAGGGAGACGGTCTCCGGCGGCGTGACCCTGCCGACCGGCGTCACCCGCTCCTTCCGATCGGGCAACTACACCACCCGCCACTGGCAGGAGCAGTCCGCCCTGCTCAACCTCCCCGTGGTGACCAGCTCCAGCAAGACCGCGGAGAAGCAGGCGTCCACCTTCACCATCGTGGCGGGCCTCGCCGACGCGAACGGCTACTCCTTCCGGGACGCGGCCGGCAACTACCTGCGCCACTGGGACTTCCGCGCCCGCTTCGACGCGAACGACGGCACCTCGACGTTCGCCAAGGACGCCACGTTCGTCGCAAGGTCCAGTGCGACGAGCGGCGCCGTCCGCCTGGAGTCGTACAACTACCCGGGCTACTTCCTGCGCCACTACAACTACCAGCTCCGTGTGGACCTGACGGCCGGCACCGACCTGTTCCGCCAGGACAGCTCCTTCGTCCCCGTCACCGCCTGGGCATGACCGACACCGCGAGAGAGAAGACCAGGATGAGCAACGACTCGAACCCGTCCCGCCGTGGTGTGCTCGGTGCGATGGCCGCCCTCACCGCCGGTATGACCATCGGCGCCCCGTCCGCCCGCGCCGCGGACGCAACCGCGTACGTGATGGGCTACTTCACCGAGTCCCCGGACTTCAGCGGCGCCGACTACGGCCTGCACCTGGCCGTCAGCACCGACTCGCTCCAGTGGACCCCGCTCAACCAGAACAACCCCGTCGTCACCCCGACCGGAGGCACCGGCGGCCTGCGCGACCCGTTCATCATGCGCAAGCAGGACGGCACCTTCGTGGTGATCGCCACCGACCTCAAGGGCACCGACTGGAGCCTGCAGAGCCAGTACATCCATGTCTGGGACTCCGCAGACCTGCGCTCCTTCACCGGCTACCGCCGGCTGAAGCTGCACGAGATGGCCACCCACAGCTGGGCACCCGAGGCCTACTGGGACGCGGGCCGCGGCCAGTACGGAATCATCTACTCCGCCGTCAACTCCAGTGGTCACAACGTCATCATGGTCAACTACACGACCGACTTCGTGACGGCGTCGGCCGCACAGGTCTTCTTCGACCCCGGCTACGACGTGATCGACGGCGACCTGGCCGTCGGCGTGAACGGCGTGAACTACCTGTACTTCAAGAAGGACCAGACACTGGTGGGCGCCAGGTCCACCACCCTGAACCCGGGCAGCTTCACCGTGTTCAGCACGCCGGTCGCCCATGGCGGCACCGAGGCCCCGACCCTGGTGAAGTCCCTGACGTCCAGCGCCTGGTACCTCTGGGGCGACACCTACACGCCCAACGGCGTCTTCTACGCCTGGCAGTCCACCGACCTGGCCGCCGGCACCTGGACCGCGGTCGACCAGCGGCTCTACACCCAGCCGCTCAACTCCAAGCACTGCACGATCCAGTCGATCACCACGGCCGAGTACAACAACCTTGTGGCGAGGTACGGGACACCGGCCTGGAACCGGATCAAGTCCTACAACTACCCGGCCCGTTACGTCCGCCACTCCGCCTACGTCGGCCGGATCGACGAGTACCCGTTCGACCCGTTCGCCGACTCGCAGTGGAAGCTGGTGCCGGGTCTCGCCGACGCCTCAGGTGTGTCCTTCCAGTCGGTCAACTACCCGACCCGCTACCTGCGGCACTACAACTACGAGCTGCGGCTGGACGCCACCGACAGTACGACGGCGTTCGCGCAGGACGCCACGTTCTACCGGACCGCGGGCCTGGCCGACACCTCATGGTCATCTTTCCGCTCCTACAACAACCCGGACCGTTACATCAGGCACGCAAACTACGTGCTGCGCATCGATCCGATCTCCACCGCCACAGCCAGGGCCGACGCCACGTTCTCGGTCGGCTACTGACCCCCTCGGTTACTGACCCCCTCGCCCCCAGGAGACACCCCCATGTCACCCCACCGCAGACTTCTCGCCTGTCTGGCAGCGGCAGCCGCCACCCTTGGCGGACTCACGGCGGCCGCTCCCGCCGCCGCGGCCGCCGACTCGGGCACCTTCAACGTGCTCTCCTACAACGTCGCCGGACTCCCCGAGGCCATCTCCAGCGCCCCCACACCCCGTGAGTCCAGCACCACGACGATCGGCCAGCGGATCGCCCCGTACGACATCGTCCAAGTGCAGGAGGACTTCAACTACCACGCCTACCTCTACGCCGCCGACACCGCGCACGCCTATCGCACCGCGACCAGCGGCGGCGCGGGCATAGGCAGCGGTCTCAACACCCTGTCGAAGATCTCCTACGACGGCGACGACTTCGAGCGCTCCGGCTGGAACTCCTGCCAGCTGGACTCCGGCGACTGTCTGACCCCCAAGGGCTTCACCTTCATGCGTGAGCGCCTCTCCGAGGGCGTCTACGTCGACTTCTACAACCTGCACACCAACGCCGGTACCAGCGACGGCGATCTGGCCTCGCGCGCGGACAACCTCAACCAGCTCTCCGCCTTCATCCAGAGCCACTCGGCGGGCAACGCCGTCGTGGTCATGGGCGACACCAACACCCGCTACACCCGCTCCGGCGACACCATCGCTGAGTTCGCCGCCGCCAACGGGCTCACCGACCCCTGGGTGCAGCTGATCCGCGGCGGTGTGGCCCCCACCAAGGGCAGCGACGCGCTGGTCTGCGACCAGACCGGGACCACCGTGCCCAACACCTGCGAGGTCGTGGACAAGGTCCTCTACCGCAGCAGCAAGCTGGTCTCCCTCAACGCGACTTCGTACAACAACGAGCACGCCAAGTTCCTGGAAACCGGCAGCAACCTCATGCTCTCCGACCACGACCCGATCACGGTCGGCTTCACCTGGTCGCGCAACTCCGCCTTCCAGCTGAGCGACCAGTTCGGCGGCCCGCACGGGAACTACTTCACCGACATGAACAGCGTGCCGGCCGGCGCCCGCGCCACCACCGTCTCGCTGCGCGCCGGTTCACGCGTCGACCAGATGGCGCTGACGCTGAGCAACGGCACGACGCTCGCGCACGGCGGCACGGGCGGCACCGCTTCCTCACTCACCCTTGGCAGCGGCGAGTACGTCACCTCGACGCAGCTGTGCCAGGGCGTGAAGGACAGCCAGACGCGGATCTTCTACACGAAGTTCACCACCAACCTCGGCCGCACCCTGGCCGGCGGCACGTCGACCTCCGACTGCGTGACCCGCACGGCGCCGTCCGGCTGGCAGATCGCCGGCTTCCACGGCCGCACGGGCGACGAGGTCGACAAGATCGGCTTCATCTACACCCAGCGCTGACCGGTTCCCCGCCACGCCTCGATGGGCGTGGCGGGGTCCCCGCTGCTACCTCACGAGGAGAGCCACTCGGTGGCGTTCAGGGCGAGGGCGGCGTTCGTCGCGCCGGTGTCGTTCCAGCCGTCGTAGAGCGTGTTGCCGGACTGGCCCGTGCCGTCGTCGATCGGTGAACTGTCGCCCCAGAAGGCGACCTTGCCGCTGCCGAAGGTGCTGGTCGCGAAGAACGCGCCGGTGTTGCCCGAGTAACCGCTGCGGTAGAGAAGCCCCTTGGCGGCCGAGTTGTCGCCCGGCTTGAGCGTGGCGGTCGTACCGCTGGCGATCAGGCTCTTGGTGACTGTGCCGAACGAGCCGTGCAGGACCGGGTCGGTGCTGTCGGAGATCGCGCTCGGGTAGCCGGAGCTGATGCTCAGCGAGTCGATGGAGATGCCGAACGGGTCGGTGCTGTCGACGCTGTTGTTGCTCATCAGGTCGTTGAGTACCTCTACCGCGTCCTCGCCGTCGTTGTTGCGGTCGGCGCCGGTGTGGTCGGAGATCATGAAGAGGCCGCCGCCGTTCTTGACGAACGACATGATCGCGGTCTTCTCGGCGGTGGTGAAGAGGGTGTTGGGCTCGGGCAGCACCAGTGTGTCGAAGTTCGACAGGTCGGTCGCGGCGGAGCCGCCGTAGGTGAGACCGGAGCCCGAGGGCAGCGTGTCCAGTGAATAGTCGCCGGTCTTCTGCAACGCCACACCCCAGGAGGAGAGGGCGCCCGTCCAGTCGGTCTCCGAGGACGGCGACGCGTCCTCGTCCAGCGGGTCCGGCTGGCTGGTGGAGACGATCCAGTCGGCGTTGCCGGCCGTCTCGGCGTGGGCGTTGTCGAACAGAACGCGGTGGGGGGTTGCCGCGTGGGCGGGTGCGACGGTGGCCGCCTGAAGGGCGGCGCCCGTGGCCAGGAGGGCGAGCACCGTGAGAGCGGTGGTGAGTCCCTGACGGGGCTTTGTGGGGCCGAGCATCCTGCGTTCCTCCATGAGTGGGGGGATATGGGGGGAGGGCAGTGCGGGTGCCGATCTGCGCGCGTAGAACGGCAGTTGGGGAAGCGCCGTTCGACACGAAGGTGGACGGTACCCACAAGATCCGGACCTCCGGCAGGCCCCGCCGCGAGTTCACGTAGATCTCTTACCTATGACCCCGGCCTCGTTACCCCGGCCCACGGATCTGTCACGAAGCGTCGGCGAGCCAGGGCCTGACCTGCTTGCGCGCCTCGTGCAGGCGGGACTTGAGCGTGCCCAGCGGGATGCCAACGCGCTCGGCGACCTCGGCGTACTCCAGCTGGCAGATGTCCCGGTAGACCAACGGCGCCACCAGATGCGGGTGTTCACGCTCCAGGCGCTCCAGTGCCTCCAGGAGATCGACCCGGGACCCTGCGATCACACTCGTGGTGCGCGGGTCGACATGCTGCGAGGCGTCGATCTCGGCCGGCTGCTCGGCGGCCCGGCGCTTCAGCTCGCGGTACTTCTGGCGGGCGCAGTTGGCGACCACCGTGTACAGCCAGGTGCTGAAGCGGCTGCGGCCCTCGAACGTGGTGATCTTCCGCGCCACTTGGAGCAGTACGTCCTGCGCCGCTTCCTCGGCGTCCTCGCGGCAGGGCAGGAAGCGCCCGCAGCGCCGTAGGACCTCGGGCCGGATCTTCTGGAGCAGCACGTCAAGGGCCGCCCCGTCACCGGCGGCCGCGCGCAGCGCGAGCTCCTCGGTCTCCGCCGCGTCCTGCACCGCATGCTCCCCTCGGGGTCGATCAGAGGCCAGGCATGATAGTCGCATGCGTTCCCTGCAGCGGATCGGCCGCTACCGTCTTGACCGGCGTCTGGGCTCGGGCGGCTTCGGCATCGTCTGGCTCGCCCACGACGACGTGCTGGAGGCGGCCGTCGCCGTGAAGGTGCTGTCCGAGAACTGGGTCGACCACCTCGACATCCGGGAACGCTTCCTCTCCGAGGCCCGGCTGCTGCGCCGCGCCAACTCCAATCGGGTCGTCCAGGTCTACGACATCGGTGAACTCCCCGACGGCAGGCCTTACTTCGTCATGGAGTACGCCGACGGAGGCACCCTCGCCGAACGGGTCGCCGCCGGACCGCTGCCCGTCGCCGAGGCCCTGCGTCTGACGGCGCTCGCGGCCCGGGGAGCGGCCGCGCTGCACGAGGCCGGCATCGTGCACCGGGACATCAAGCCGTCCAACGTGCTGCTGCGCACCTCGCCCGGCGGATCCGACCGCGTCCTGCTCGCGGACCTCGGCCTGGCCAAGAGTCTTGCCCAGGCGTCCGGGCTC
Organism: Streptomyces sp. NBC_00554; assembly: GCF_041431135.1. NCBI lineage: Bacteria > Bacillati > Actinomycetota > Actinomycetes > Kitasatosporales > Streptomycetaceae > Streptomyces > Streptomyces sp. NBC_00554. The sequence continues at coordinate 988,858 of NZ_CP107799.1, forward strand.
ACCATGGCGGCGGGTTCGGCGGGTTACACACCGCCCGAGCAGGCCGAGCCCGGGTCCGGGATCGACGCACGGGCCGATGTGTACAGCCTGGGCGCCCTCGGCTACCACCTCGTCACGGGCTCGGTCCCCGGGCCGCCCGGCAAGGTCGTACGGCCGGACCGGCTCCGTACGGATCTGGCCCCGGACGTCCAGCGGGCGTTGCTGCGCGCCATGGAACCCGACCGCGAGCGGCGCTGGCCCACCGCGCTGGGGTTCGCGGTGGAGCTCGAGCGGCTGGCCGGCCAGGTGTCGCCCGGAGCGGCAGCCGGGCCGCGCCGCCGTCGGCGGGCCGTGGTCATCTCCCTGGCTGCCACGGTCGTCGTCGGCGCGGTCGGTGTCACCGCCGTGCTCGTGCTCCGCGAGCCCGCCGTCAAGACCGTTCAGGTGGCCGACAGTTCCGGCCGGGTCACGGCCGAGGTGCCCCGCGCCTGGGGCCGTCAGCTGCGCGACTCCGGATGGAATCCGCAGACCCTGGGCCTGCGGGACGGGACGGAACCCGGTCTCGCCGTCGCGGACGATCTGGCGAAGTGGCAGGACCTCCGCTCCGGCGTCAACGGGGCCTTCATCGGTCTCAGCGAGCACGGCGACGTCACCGCCGAGGTCGGCGCGATCACGCACACCGGATGCCACTACCACGGCAGCCGCACCTACACCAGCGCGCGTTGGCACGGGCTGATACGGACCTGGAACGACTGCCCGGGCAGCGGCGGCTCCCTCACGGAGGCGGGTCTCACACCGGCGGGCGGCGCCGGGCAGCCGCAGGTGTACGTGCAGCTCCGGCAGGACGACGGCCCTGACGCGACGGACAGTGTGCTCGGCTCGGTGCGGGTCGGAGCCTGATCCGCATCCGGGCAGTTACGTGATCCGCGTCCGTGCGGTGATGGACCTGGCTCGGAAGTCCGTGCGGTGAAGGGTCTGGCTCGGAAGTCCGTGCGGTGAAGGGCCTGGCTCGGAAGTCCGTGCGGTGATGGGCCTGGCTCGAAATCCTCGCCGAACCCGTGAACTTTTCCGTGGCCCGGTGCATCGGACCTTGATGACGGGGCATTTGGCGCCGTGCGCACGCGTCAGGACGCGTGCGGTGATCCTCGAAGAGATTCTCAAGGAGTGGTGAGATGGCGACCTTCCCGCATGGCACGGCGGACCCGGACCGGCTCAGCTCGGTTCCCGCACGCCGTACCTCGACCCCGGCTCGCCTGGCGGCGCTGGTCGCGGGCATCGCGATGGTGGGCCTGCTCTCCGGCTGCGGTACCGGCAACGGCGCGAGCAGTGCGCCGCAGACACTGCCGGGCACGGCCCAGCCCGCCTCCGGTGACCGCACCACTGACTCCGGCGGGAGCACCGCCGCCGACCCGACCAGCGCAGCGACGGAGAGCGCCACCGCACCCGGTTCCGGCACGACCACCCCGCCCTCTTCCACGACCGGCTCCTCCAGCGCCCGCTGCCACACCTCCGAGCTGAGCGCGTCAGTCGGCGGGAACGATCCCGGCGCCGGGCAGGAGAACTTCCCCATCGTCCTGACCAACACCTCTCAGCGCACCTGCACCCTGCGCGGCTTCCCCGGAGCGGCGTTCGTCGACGCGTCCGGCAAGCAGCTGGGGCCCGATCCCGAGCGTTCCTCGGAGTCACCGACGACGGTGAAGCTCGCTCCGGGGCAGCAGGCATGGGCTGGCCTCACCTTCTCCAACCCGGAGATCAGCGGGGCCCGTACGGCGACTCCCGCCGCGCTGCTCGTCACACCGCCCGACGAGAAGGACTCGCTCAAGGTGAAGTGGACGCAGGGCAAGGTGCCCGTCTCCGGCAACGCCTCGTCGGTGTCCCTGACGGTCATGCGCCCGGGCAGCTGATTCCTGACCCGCACCCTCACCCTCACTCGGGGCGCGGCTGGAGGCTCAGGATCCGCTCACCGGTGACCTCCGCCGTATCCGTCGTTCCCGTAGCCGTCCCCGTACCCATAGCCGTAGCCGTCCCCGTAGCCATAGTCGGACCCGCCGTGCTGCCCGTCCCCGGAGCAGTAGTAGTTGTACGGGTAGTAGCAAGAGCCGTACGTCGGTGACGCCGACGACGGGGTCGCCTTCGGGGTCGAAGGTGTTACCGAGGGCTTGGGGGTGGTGCTGGGCGACGGTGTCTTCGAGAGGGTGGGAGCGGGGTCGGCCGCGGGCGCCCTGGACTCACTGTCGGCGCCCCAGTTGACCACCTCGAGCTGGAGCGAGGGCGAGGTGGTGTCGAGCGTCCAGCGCTGGGCCGGCTCGTCCTCGCGGACCTTGAGGACCAGGGCCGCTTCTTCCTCGGGGGAGGCGGGGGTGAGGGCCAGGTCCTGGTTCCAGCGCGGCACCAGGGCGCCCTGGAGGGTGAAGTCGTAGCGCACGTTCTTGGTGTCCGGCTGGGAATCGCCCGTGCACGGGGCCAGTTGGACCGAGTAGCCGAGGTGGGAGTCGAGGCAGAGGTCGGGGTCGGCCACGTTGCGCAGCTGTCCGTCCTCCTCGTACGACCACTGCTGGACCGACTTCGAGGTGCACGAGGTGAGTTGGGTCTCCGCGCCCTTCACCGGCTTGTCGCCGACGATGCCGATGCACAGCCCGTTGCCGGAGTTGCGCAGCCGGCCTCCCGTGGTGATCGGCTGGTCACCGGATCCGATCCAGGACGGGTTCGCGCCGGGCGCCTTGTCCGGGCCGGAACTGGGCTCGGCCACGCTGTCCCCGCCGGAGCCGAGACCGGCCCATGCGACGAGCGGGACCACGATCAGCGCGCTCAGGGTCAGCACGGCGAGTGCGACGTTCCGGCGACGGGAGGCGCGCCGGGGGGCCTTGTGCGTCGGCGGGCGGGAGTCGGTGTGCGCGGAGCCGCGCGGCGTGGGCCGAGGCGGGAAGCTCGGAGGGCGCGGGGCCTCGGCCGGAAGGGGGAAGTGTCCGGTCTGGGCGGTGGCCGCGGCCTCGGGGGCCTCGGTCACTTCCACGATCGCGGTGGCACGTCCCTGCCGGGTTTCGAGGTAGGAATGCGCGCCCCAGCCGAGCACGGCTTCGGCGAGCGGGCGGGCGAGTCGGCCGTTGAACTTGTTCAACTGGTCGGCGGCGTGACGGCAGTGTGCGCATCTGGCCATGTGGCGCCGCAGGTCGGGGTCGAGGTCGCCGCCGCCGCGGCGCAGGGACACGTCGAGCATGCGGTTGTAGCGGCGGCACTCCTCCGCGGGGGCCAGTTCGCGATGGACTTCCAGGCAGCCTTCGCGCAGGCGTTCGCGGGCCCGCCGCAGTTCCACGGCGGCGTCGTCCTCGTCCAGGCCCAACAGGGCGGCCGGCACGTGCAGTTGCTCCGCCTCGGCCTCGGTGTGCCAGAGCAGGCAGCGGGCCGGCTCCGAGAGCCGCTGGAACGCCCTGGCCAGCAGGCGTCTGCTCTCCGGCGGAAGGAGCCGCGCCGCGGCCCGCTCCTCACCGTCGGGGCCGGGCCGCAGTTCGGGATGGAGATGTTCGCTCCGCCGGTCCGTGAGCCACTCGGCGGCTATTCGGCGCACCGCGACCAGAAGCTGTGGGCGCCACGCGGCCGTCGGCCCGGTCTGCCGCAGCGATTCCCCGAACAGTCTGGTGAATGCGGCCGTGGTGAGCATTCCGGCGGGGCGCACACCATCGGTGCACAGTCGCGCGTAAGAGAAGACCGCTTCCCAGTGCCGGTCCAGGAGTTCACCGACGGGATAGTTCGCCGGCGTGCTCCCCGGACTCTTCTTCAGGTCGGCCGCGAGCCGCTCATCCGATACCTCGAACAGACGAGCGGGAGTTGGAGAATTGGACAGAGCCGCGTCATTCACGTCCGCTTTCCTCCCAAAGGTAACGCAGGAATTAGTCCATACCAATGGGTATGTAGCCCGCCCGGCGAAGCGGAGGGACTACCCATGGGGGGTTGCACCACGGACAGCCACCTCAGGCACTGCTGGTGAAGCGAGGGGCGGACGAGTGCACCGTATGCGTACAGAAGGAAGCGAATATTGTCTGCACGCCGACAACGCACACCTTTGCACAGAGTGACGAGTCGGAACAAGCACTCTCGCGATTTTCCCTTTTCCTTCGAGAGCGCGAATATTGACGGAAGGTCAGTCCGGGTGCCTCTGCAAATGAAATTCGGATTCCCGCAGCGGCCCGAGCCGGGTCCGCTCCACCGAACTCACCACTCCACCCACCAGGCGAACACCCATCCGCCCAAAAGGCGACCGACCGTCAATGACACCCTGGCATGCCCATGCAATGCAGGACATTGGGAGCGCTCCCAATGCCGTTTTCCATTCGCCGCGTCACCGGGCAGCCGGGCCGTCGGACGCGGGTTGCCGCATCCCGCGGTCAGTGGCCCTTGATCGCTCGGGGCGCGTACGGCTGCTGCAGTTCCTCGATCTCCTTCTCCGTCAGTTCCACGGAGACCGCGGCGACCGCGTCCTCGACGTGGTGCGGCCTGGTGGCGCCGATGATCGGGGCGGTCACCGTGTTCTGCTGCAGCAGCCAGGCGAGGGCGATCCGGGCACGCGGGACCTCACGCGTGGCGGCGATCCGGGCGACGGCGTCGACGATCTCGCGGTCGCCCTCCTGGTAGAGCCTCTTGCCGTACTCGTCGGCCCGGCTGCGCGCGGTGACCGCGTCCCAGTCGCGGGTGAGCCGGCCTCGGGCCAGCGGGCTCCACGGCAGTACGCCGACGCCCTGGTCCTCGCAGAGCGGCAGCATCTCGCGCTCCTCCTCCCGGTAGAGGAGGTTGTAGTGGTTCTGCATGGACACGAACCGCGTCCAGCCGTTCAGCCGCGCCGTGTACTGAGCCTTGGAGAACTGCCAGGCGTACATCGAACTCGCCCCGATGTACCGGGCCTTGCCCGCCTTCACCACGTCGTGCAGGGCTTCCATCGTCTCCTCCACGGGAGTCGCGGGGTCGAACCGGTGGATCTGGTAGAGGTCCACATAGTCGGTGCCCAGTCGGCGGAGGCTGCTGTCGATCTCCGTCATGATCGCCTTGCGGGACAGACCGCGTGCGTTGGGGCCCTCGTGCATCGCACCGTTCACCTTGGTGGCGATGACGATCTCCTCACGGCGCGCGAGGTCCGCGAGCACCTTGCCGACGATCTCCTCGCTGGTGCCGTCGGAGTAGACGTTCGCGGTGTCGAAGAAGTTGATCCCGGCTTCCAGCGCCTGGCGGATCAACGGGCGCGACGCCTCCTCGTCGAGGGTCCACTCATGGACGCCACGGTCGGGAATCCCAAAACTCATGCAGCCCAGGCATATCCGGGACACGTCCAGGCCGGTCGAACCGAGCTTCACGTACTGCATGCTCACTCCTGCTCTCAACGGCGGTGGGGGTGAGGCTCGGCACGGCGGCCGTGGCAGGCCGCGGTCAAGACCTTCGGGGGAGCCATTCCCGATCGCGGACGCCTTAGTCGCACGGCCGTCACTGTGACGCGCGTTGTCCCGCGCCGTCGGGCGGTCACCGCCCGGTTGATGGGGGAACCGCCACCCGGCAGGCGCTCACCCACCGCTGTCACGGGAGGAACCGCTCGGGGCGAAAGTCCGCAAGCATCTCGTCCCTCCTCCCGCTGAGGATCTCCGAAGCAAGCATCCGCCCGATTACCGGCCCGAGCGTGATGCCGCTGTGGGAAACGGCCTCGTAGTAGCCCGGTACAGACGGCACCGCTCCCACCGAGGGGAATCCGTCGGCCGGGATGGGCCGGAAGGCCACCCGCGTCTGTGCGATACGGGAGTTGCCGAGCTCTGGAACGACGTGCCGCGCCGATTCGTGGAGGAGCCGTGCGAGTTGCGCCGGCTCTTCGCCGGTGTCGATGAGTGCGTCGATCTCGCGGCTGTGGAGGACCATGGAGGCGTCTCCGTCAGGACGGATCTCGATGTGGGGCGCGTGCATGACCCGGTGAACCGGGACCTGAGCACAGCCGATCCGGGTGATGACGCCGGGTTCACGCCGCATCGGCAGCTGCCGTGCGACAAGCCCCGCGACGTGTGAGGCGTTGGGGCCTGCCGCGTTCACGACGACGTCGACGTCGAGACGGCTCCCATCGGCCAGAGCAACTGTCCGGATGCTCCCGTCGGCACCGGTGCCGATGTCACGGACCGCGGTGCCGGACCGGAGCTCAGCGTCGGAGGCAACGGCCTGGCCGACCAAGCGGTCGACGAGATGACGTCCGTGCACCCAGGCTTCGTCGGGATACAACACGACTGGAACCTCGCCGGGCATCGCAAGAGCTGGTTCGAGGTGACGGCGCACCTCCGCACCCGAGTACGCCTCGACCCGGTAGCCCCAGCCGTCCAGCAGTTCGGCTGTTTCCAGGAGCTTCGCCTGCGCCGCGGGATCGTCCGTCCAGCGCAGGTGGCCGCTGGGATACCACCATGAGTCCGGCCCGATGGCCCCGGCAAGCTCACGGTGGGCCGCCATGCCCGCGACGTTCAGGTCGAAGTAGGACTTGCGCAAGGTCTTGTTGCTGGCGTTGACCCACGAGAAGGACCAGTTGGTGACGCCCTCGCCCGGCCGGCCTGCGTCGATGAAGACCACCTGGGCGCCGCGCCGGGACAGGTTCCAGCCCACGCTGGCTCCCAGGATGCCCACTCCGATGACAGCAACACGTTCAGGCCGCTTCACGGACCCGATCCCCACGAAAGTCCCCTTCCCGGAGCCCCGCCTGCTGCCGCTGCTGCCGCGCCGGCAGGCGGGGCTCCCCCTTTGACGCCGAAGTATCGGATTAACGCCTACGTATCGGATCCCACCCTTATTACGTAAGGGTGGGTTTCGGCTATACGAGGTAAAACATGTTGCATGTTCAATTTACCTGACCGAAAACCATCCTTGTTCAAGCAGTCCCTGGGTACTAGTTTCTGACGATCCGTCAAGTCAGCTTCGCGTCAGACTAGTTGGGACGAAGGTGGACAGGTGTGAACGACTCCCCAGCTCCATGTGTGCTCCCGGTGGAAGTCGGGTTACCAGCTGGTAAGTCAGGCCCTCAGAGCTGTGTCGTCGACGTTAAATCCCGCACGCCAACCCCCCTTTGAGAGTTTGACTTTCACATGTGTGCGCAATGACTATGAGCGTGCCGCGCACCGAAGTCGCTGCGCGTTCCAGCGCTCTCCCCCACCATTCCTCACACTTGTGTGATTTGGAGCGTTCGCGTGCCTGTGCCGAATTTTGATACTTCCGGGCTGTTTGCCGTAGAAGACATCGTCATCGCCGTGAACCCGTTCGCCGTCGCGTCGGCACGGCTCACCGCGGCCGCCGTGCAAGCCGGTGGTCTGGGCGTGCTCGACCTGACCGCGGGTGGACGCCGTGCCGCGGCTCAACTCGCGCTCGCCGAGGAATGGTCGGCCGCCGGATTCGGCGTACGTGTGGCTGACAACGATGCCTTTCCCGCGCAGGATCTCCCCGCCTGCGTGCACACGGTCCTGCTGACCACCGACGCCTCGTGCACGCCCGCCGACTTCCCCGGCCGCCGCGTACTCGTCGAGGTGACCGGTCGTGAACAGGCTCTGCGGGCCGCGTCCGCCGGGGCTCACGGACTGATCGCCCGGGGCCACGAGGCCGGCGGTCCCGTGGGCGAACTGAGCACCTTCGTGCTGGTGCAACAGCTGCTCGCCGACGCGGAGTTGGACCTGCCGGTCTGGGCCTGTGGCGGTGCCGGACCGCACACCGCGGCGGCCGTCGTCGCCGGTGGCGGCGCCGGTGTCGTGCTCGACACCCAACTCGCGCTGCTCGCCGAAACCGAGGCCGAACTGCCCGCCGGGACCACCGCGTTGCTCGCCGGTCTTGACGGCTCCGAGACCACCGTGGAGAACGGCCGGCGCGTCGTACGGCGCCGCAGACCCGGCACCGTCCCGGCCGAGGACGGCACCCCGGCCCCCGAGATCGGCCAGGACGGCTTCCTCGCGGCCCGCTTCCAGGAACAGTGGGGCACCGTCCACGCGGCGGTGCGCGGCGTACGCGACGCGGTACTCGACACCCTGAAGAACGCGGGCCCCGCTCTCGCCCCCGGTGGCGCGGGCAGCCTCGCCCTCGGAACCCGACTACCGGTCGCCCAGGGGCCGATGACCCGCGTCAGCGACCAGGCCGCGTTCGCCGCCGAGGTGAGCGGCGCGGGCGCTCTGCCCTTCATCGCCCTCGCGCTCTCCGGCGCCGACCAGACCCGCGCCCTCCTGGAGGAGACCCGGGACTCGCTCGGCGACAAGCCGTGGGGTGTCGGCGTACTCGGATTCGCCGACGAGGAGATCAAGACCGCCCAACTCGACGTCGTACGGGAGATCCGCCCCTCTCACGCGATCATCGCGGGCGGCCGTCCCGCGCAGGCCGCCGCGCTGGAGGAAGTGGGCATCTCGACGTTCCTGCACGTGCCCTCGCCCGGGCTGCTGAAGCAGTTCCTGGAGGCGGGTGCGCGCAAGTTCATCTTCGAGGGCGCCGAGTGCGGCGGCCATGTCGGGCCGCGCAACAGCTTCCCGCTGTGGGAGGCGCAGCTCGGTGTGCTCGACGACTTCCTCGCGGGGTCGAAGAAGGGCACGGCTGCCGAGCTGCAACTCCTGTTCGCGGGCGGCGTGCACGACGAGCGGTCCGCCGCCATGGTCACCGCCCTCGCCGCGCCGCTCAGTGCGCGGGGTGCCGCGGTGGGCGTATTGATGGGCACGGCGTACCTGTTCACCGAGGAGGCGGTGACCGCGGGCGCGGTGCTGCCCCTGTTCCAGCGGCAGGTGATCGATGCCGAGCGCACCGATCTTCTGGAGACCGCTCCGGGTCACGCCACCCGCTGTGTGCGCAGCCCGTTCACCGACGAGTTCGCCGCCGTCAAGGAGGACCTGGCCACCCGTGGGATACCCGGCCGCGCGGCCTGGGAGCAGTTGGAACAGCTCAATGTCGGGCGGCTGCGGCTGGCCAGCAAGGGCATCGAGCGGACCGACGGCGGGCTCAGCGCGGTCGGCGAGCAACGGCAGCTCGCCGAGGGCATGTTCATGGCCGGCGAGGTCGCCGTGCTGCGCTCGGGGGTCACCACCGTCGCCGCGCTGCACACCGCGGTCACCACCGGCGCGGCACACTTCCTCACGGCACGGCTGCGCGGCCTGGGCATCGAGGAACCGGCCGCTCCGCCCGCCCCCGAGCCGCTGGACATCGCCATCGTCGGCATGGCCTGCATGTTCCCCGGCGCCCCCGACCTCGCCACCTTCTGGGCGAACGTCCTCGCCGGAGAGGACGCGGTCACCGAAGTACCCGCGACCCGCTGGGACGCGGATCTCTACCACGACCCGGACGGCGCGGGCGAGAAGACGCCGTCCCGCTGGGGCGGATTCCTCCCCGAGATCCCCTTCGAGCCGCTGCGGTACGGGATTCCGCCCGCCTCACTGCCCGCCATCGAGCCCGTGCAGCTGCTGGCCCTCGAAACCGCGCGCCGCGCTCTGGAGGACTCCGGCTACGGGAGCCGGGCCTTCGACCGGGCCCGCGCGTCGGTCGTGTTCGGCGCGGAGGCAGGGAGCGACCTTTCGAACGCCATGACGCTGCGTTCCGTACTGCCGTCCTACCTGGGCGGCCTGCCGCCCGCGCTCGACGAGCAGTTGCCACACCTGACCGAGGACTCCTTCCCCGGCATCCTGGCCAACGTCATCTCCGGCCGGATCGCCAACCGCCTCGACCTCGGCGGCGCCAACTACACCGTCGACGCGGCCTGCGCCTCCTCCCTCACCGCCGTCGACGTGGCGTGCAAGGAACTGGTGAGCGGGACCAGCGACCTGGTGCTGTGCGGCGGCGCCGATCTGCACAACGGCATCAACGACTACCTGCTCTTCGCCTCCGCCCACGCCCTGTCGCCCTCCGGCCGCTCCGCCCCCTTCGACAGCGCGGCCGACGGCATCGCGCTCGGTGAAGGTGTCGGCTGTGTCGTACTCAAGCGGCTCGCCGACGCCGAGCGGGACGGCGACCGGGTGTACGCGGTCATCAAGGGCGTCGGCAGCGCCAGCGACGGCCGGGCGCTCGGTCTCACCGCGCCCCGGCCGGAGGGTCAGTACAACGCGCTCGCCCGGGCCTACCGCAATGCCGGTGTCTCCCCCGCCGAGGTGGGACTCGTCGAGGCGCACGGCACCGGCACCGTAGTCGGCGACCGCACCGAACTCGGCTCCCTCACCCGGGTGTTCGAGGACGCCGGTGCCCTGCCGGGCAGTTGCGCGCTCGGCTCGGTCAAGTCGCAGATCGGGCACACCAAATGCGCCGCCGGACTCGCCGGGCTCATCAAGACCTCGCTCGCCCTGCACACCGGCGTCAAGCCGCCGACCCTGCACCTCACCGAGCCGAACCCGGCCTGGGACGCGCAGAGCAGCCCGTTCGCCTTCCACACCGAGGCCCGCCCCTGGGCGGCGGCTCCGGCCGAACGGGTCGCGGGAGTCAGCGCCTTCGGCTTCGGCGGCACCAACTTCCATGTCGTATTGCGTGCTTACCAGGACGGTCCGCCGCCCGTCACCTCGGCCCAGCAGTGGCCTGCCGAGCTGTTCACCTTCCGGGGCACGGACCGCGCCACGGCCGTACGGGCCGTCGCCGACCTGCTCGCGCTCGTGGAGGCGGATCCCGGTCCGTACGAGCCATGGCGACTGCGGGACTTCGCACTCGCCGCGTCCCGGCGTGCCGAGTCCGTCGCCCCTCGTGGCGCGCGGGCCTGGATCGCGCTCGTGGCCGGTTCGACCGAGGAACTGGCGGCACTGCTACGCCGTGCCGCGGCGGGTGAACACGCTCCGAAGGAAGGCCTGTTCGCAGCCGATGACACGGAGCCGGGCGACCTTGCGCTGCTCTTTCCCGGGCAGGGCAGTCAGCGGCCCGGGATGTTCGCCGAGTTGTTCGTGGCCTTCCCCGAGCTCCAGCGCCATCTGCGGCTCGACGAGGAGACGGCCCGGGTGCTCTTCCCGCCGACCGCCTTCGACGAGAAGAGCCGCAAGGAGCAGCAGGAGCGGATCACCGACACGACCGTCGCGCAGCCCGCTCTCGGCCTCACCGGAATCGCCGCTCACCAGCTCCTCACGCGGGCCGGTGTGCGCCCCGCGATGGCAGCGGGACACAGCTACGGAGAGCTGGCAGCCCTCGCCGCGGCGGGCGCCCTCGCCCCCGACGTGCTGCTGCGGGCCAGCCGCGACCGGGCCGCCGCCATCCTGGGCGCCACCGGCGACGGCGACCCCGGCACCATGGCCGCCGTCGCCGGGGGCGAGCCCGAGGTCGCGGCGGCGCTGGCGGAGGCAGGACTCGCGGGATCGGTGGTGACGGCGAACCGCAACTCGCCTCGCCAGACGGTGATTTCGGGCCCCACGGAGGACGTGCTCACCGCCGTTGAGCGCTTGCGGGCCCAGGGACTGAGCGCGAAGCGGATCCCGGTGGCCTGCGCGTTCCACAGCCCGCTGGTCGCCGCGGCCGGCGAGACGTTCGCCGAGGTCCTCTCCGACGTCCCGGTCGGCGTCACCGACTTCCCCGTGTGGTCCAACCGCACCGCCGAGCCCTACCCCGAGACCCCCGAGGCGATCCGGGCCGAACTGGCCGCCCAGATCGGCGCACCGGTTCGGTTCGCCGACCAGATCGAGGCCATGTACGAGGCCGGAGCCAGGCTCTTCGTCGAAGCCGGGCCCGGCTCGGTGCTGACCCGGCTGGTGGGCAGGATCCTCGGCGACCGGCCGCACCGGACGGTCGCGCTGGAGGACGGCCCGCGCACCGGGCTGACCGGTTTCCTCGGCGCACTCGCCCAACTGGCCGTCGCCGGTGCGGACATCAGGACCGCATGGCTCTTCCAGGGCCGGGACGCGATCACCGCCGACGCCCGCACTCCGCGCCGCAAACGCGCCGCCTGGACCGTCGACGGCCATCTGCTCCGCACGGCGGACGGCGCGCTCCCCGCCGCCGCTCTCCATCCCGCCCAGCGTGTCCCGGAGGCCCTCGTGACCCACAGCACGTCAGCCGCGCCGGTGGCCGCCACCGGATCCGAGGCCCTGATCAGCGAGTTCCTGCGGACGAGCCGGGAGATGATCGCCGCTCAGCGGGATGTGATGCTGGGGTATCTGGGAACGGATCCGGGAGTACGGCCCGCAGCTCCGGCCCCGGTCACGTACACGGACATTCCCATCACGGTCACCGCGCTCCCTGCCATCCCGGCACCACGGCCTGCCTCGGAGCAGCTGCCGGTCGCGGCGGCGGTGCCCGCGGGTGGCTCGGTGCTGTCGGTCGTCCTCGACGTGATCGGTGAGCGGACGGGCTATCCGGTCGACATGATCGAACCCGACCTCGACCTGGAGGCCGACCTCAGCGTCGACTCCATCAAACGGGCTGAGATCGCCGGGGAGTTGGCAGGGCGGCTGGGCCTGACCGCGACGGCCGACACCGACATCGAGGAACTCGCCAAGGCACGCACGGCCGCCGCCATCACCGCGCTGGTCGAGCGCGTCACCGGACCGGGATCGACTCCCGCCCCGGCTCCGGCCGACACCGCCTCCGCTGACGCCGTACCGACCGCCGAGTCCGTCCTGGCGCTGGTTCTCGACGTGATCGGCGAACGCACCGGCTATCCCGTCGACATGATCGAACCCGACCTCGACCTGGAAGCTGACCTCAGCGTCGACTCCATCAAACGGGCTGAGATCGCCGGGGAGTTGGCGGGGCGGCTGGGCCTGACCGCGACGGCCGACACCGACGTGGAGGAGCTCGCGAAGGCACGTACCGCCGCCGGTATCGCCGCGCTGGTGACGGGCGTACGGGGCGAGGCGGCGGGGACGGCCGGAACTGCCGAGGCCCTGGCCGCCGGCGGCGGGGCGATACCCGCGGCCGGACCGGCCACCGGCGGGAGGGCGGCGGCCGAGGCAGCTATCGGTGCCGGCGCGGGTGCCGCTGTCGGGGCCGGCGCGGGTGCGGGTACGGGTGCCGCTGCGGCAACCGAGCCCCAAGCCGCGCAAACCACCCCGGTCGACCCCGCCCCCGTCGTCGTAGCCCCCAAGCGTCTAGTCATGCAGGAGTTCGACCTCACCCCGGCCGCCCCCGCGCCCACCGACAGCGAACTCACCGGCCGTACCTTCCTGTTGCTCGGCGACGGGCCGGTGGCCGACGCACTGGCCGCCCGCCTCTCCGCGCACGGAGCCGAGACATTGACCGCCGACGAGCCCCCGGCCGACCGGACCTTCGACGGACTCGTCCACCTCGTCGCACCGGACGCCCCGCCCGTCCTCCCGGACGTCTTCCCCGTGTACCAGCGCACATTGGCGGACAACCCGCGCTGGGTGCTGGCCGCCGGTGCCTCGGCCGGGCTCCGTGGCTTCTTCCGGTCGATCGCACGCGAGTACCCCGACACGGTCGCCCGGGTCGTCGAGCACTCCCCCGGTACCGCGCCCGAGGACATCGCCGCCGATCTCCTCGCCGAACTCACCGCGCCCGACCGTGAACCGGTCGTGCTGCGCTCGCCCGGCACCCGCCGCGGACTGCGCATGGCCGAGGAGGGTCTGGGTCTGCTCGGCAGCACGGGCGCGGGCCCGGCCGGCGACGGCGCCGCCGAGGCCGCCGCACTCGGCCTCGACTCGGAGTCCGTCGTGCTCCTGGTGGGAGGCGCACGCGGGATCACCGCCCGCTTCGCCGCCACCCTCGCCGGGGCGAGCCGCTGCCGGATCGAACTGTTCGGCCGTACCGCCCTGCCCGAGGGCGAGGAGGACCCCGCCCTCGCGGCGGCGGTCACCGCGGGCGAACTGCGGGCCGCGCTCATCGCGGGCGGGCTTCGGGTGCCGGCCGAGATCGAGCGGGCGATCGGCCGGATCCAGGCCGAACGCGAGGTGCGCGGGACCCTGCGCAAGCTCGCCGGGCTCGGCTCCCAGGTGCGGTACCGCGCCGTCGACGCGCTGGACGGAGACGCCGTACACCGGGCGGTGAAGGAGATCCACGCCGAGCACGGCAGGCTCGACGGCGTCGTGTACGCGGCGGGTGTGATCGAGGACAAGCTGATCGCGGAGAAGAGTCCGGAATCGTACGACCGGGTGTTCCGTACGAAGGTGGACGGAGCGCTCGAACTGCTCGACGCGGTGGGCGAGTTGCCGGACGGACCCCGGTTCGCGGTGCTGTTCGGCAGCATCGCGGCGACCCTCGGCAACCGCGGTCAGTCCGACTACGCCGCCGCCAACGACGCCCTGGAGACCCTCGGCACCCGCTGGGCGCGCGCGGGCGCGGACCGCCGCGGGCTGACCGTCCACTGGGGCCCGTGGGCGCCGACCGGCGACGGCAACCACGGCATGGTCTCGCCGGAGCTGATGCGGCACTACGTGGGTCGCGGCATCCAGCTCATCGACCCCGACGAGGGCACCATGAGCCTGCTGCGTGAACTGGCCTGGGGTCCCGAGGGCGACACCGCCGTCGTCTACACCGCCTCTGGCTGGTGAAGAACGTGACAGGAACGCGCGCCGAACCCATCGCCATCGTCGGCATGTCGGTGCTCTTCCCCGGCGCCCCCGACCTCGCCACGTACTGGCAGAACCTGGTCTCCGGCGTGGACGCCATCACCGAGGTGCCGCCGGGCCGTTGGGACACCGACGAGCACTACGCGCCCGGTGCCGAGCCCCGCGCGGACCGGGTCTACTGCCGCCGCGGCGGTTTCGTGGACGAGCTGGCCGAGGTGGACGTCACCGAGTTCGGGATCATGCCGGCCGCGGTGCCGGCCACCGAGCCCGACCAGCTCATCGCGCTGAAGGTGGCCGCGCAGGCCATCGCCGACGCGGGCGGCGCGGACCGGCTGCCCGCCGACCGGCACCGGGTCGGCGTGGTACTCGGACGCGGCGGCTATCTGACCCCCGGCCTGGTCAGGCTCGACCAGCGGGTCCGCACCGCGAGCCAGCTCGTACGGACCCTCGGCGAGCTGCTGCCCGACCTCGGCGCCGACCAACTGGAGGCAGTACGGCAGGCGTTCACCGACCGGCTCGGGCCGGAGGCGCCGGAGTCCTCGATCGGACTCGTGCCCAACCTCGCCGCGTCCCGGCTGGCCGGGCGGCTCGACCTGCGGGGTCCCGCGTACACCGTGGACGCCGCCTGTGCCTCCTCGCTCATCGCCGTCGACCACGCGGTGCGCGAACTCGCCAGCGGGCGCTGCGACTTGATGCTCGCGGGCGGGGTGCACCACTGCCACGACATCACCTTCTGGAGTGTGTTCAGCCAGCTCGGGGCGCTCTCGCCGAGCGAGCGCATCCGGCCGTTCCACACGGGCGCGGACGGGGTGCTGATCGGTGAGGGCACCGGCGTCGTCGTCCTCAAGCGCCTCGCCGACGCCGAGCGGGACGGCGACCGGGTCTACGCCGCGATCACCGGAACCGGCGTGGCCTCCGACGGACGTACGACCAGTCTGATGGCCCCCGACTCGGGCGGTCAGGTCCGCGCGGTCCGGCAGGCCTGGGAAGCCGCAGGGCTGGACCCCGCCGCACCCGGTTCGATCGGGCTCCTGGAAGCGCACGGCACGGCCACCCCGGCCGGTGACGGCACCGAACTCACCACGCTCGCCGAGGTGTTCGGGCCGGGTGACGTCGACTCGGACGAACCAGCCGCCGTCATCGGCTCGGTGAAGTCGATGATCGGCCACACCATGCCCGCCGCGGGCGTCGCCGGGCTCGTCAAGGCCGCGCTCGCCGTCCACCACGGGGTACTGCCGCCGACCTTGCACTGCGACGACCCGCATCCAGCGCTTGCCCGCACCCGGTTCACCCCGATCGGCACCGCCCGCCCCTGGCACACCGACACCCGGCAGCCCGTGCGCCGCGCGGCTGTGAACGCCTTCGGGTTCGGCGGCATCAACGCGCATGTGGTGCTCGAACAGGTAGCGGCCAGGGCGACGGTGGAGGTGTACGAGCCGGAGCGGGTGCTGCGGCTGACCGCGCCGACGACCGAGGCGATGGCCGCGCTTCTTGACCGCGACGACGCGACGCTCCTCGCCGCCGGTCTCGACGAGCGTGCGGCCACGCCGGGCGCGGACCCGGTGCGGCTCGCCGTCGTCGGGCCCACGGCGAAGCGGCTGGCACTGGCGCGGAAGGCGGTCGCTAAGGGCAAGGGCTGGCGAGGACGCAACGACGTGTGGTTCGTGGCGCGCCCGCTCCTTGGCCCCGGCGGCGGCAAGCTCGCCTTCGTCTTCCCCGGCCTGGAGGCCGAGTTCACGCCCAACTCCACCGATGTTGCACGCCACTTCGGTCTGCCCGACGTCGCCGACGCCACCGTGGGTGACGTGGGCCGACAGGGCACCGGCGTTTTCGAACTCGGCCGGCTCCTGGAGGCCGCGCTGCGACGGCTCGGTGTCGTACCGGACGCGCTCGCCGGACACAGCCTCGGTGAGTGGACGGCCATGGCAGCCGCCGGGATCCACGCGGCGGCGGAGGTCGACGCCTTCCTCGCCGGCTTCGACCCCGACGAACTGAGCGTTCCCGGCCTTGCCTTCGCGGCGATCGGCGCGCCCGCGGAGCAGGTGCTGCGGGAACTGTCCGGCCGTGGCGACGTGGTGCTCTCGCACGACAACTCCCCCAACCAGTCGATGATCTGCGGCCCGGAGACCGCCGTCGGAGAGCTCGTCGACCTGTTCCGGTCCCGGGCGGTGATCTCGCAGATCCTGCCGTTCCGCTCCGGCTTCCACACGCCGATGCTGGAGCCGTATCTGGATCCGATCAGGAAGGCGTCGGAGGCCTACTCCCTGCATCCGGCGCGGCTGCCGCTGTGGTCCGCGACGACCGTCGCGCCGTACCCGGCCGAACCCGCCGCGATCCGCGCCCTGTTCACCCGTCATCTGCTGGAACCGGTCCGCTTCCGGCCACTGGTCGACACCATGTACGCGGCAGGCTTCCGCGCCTTCGTCCAGCTCGGCGCCGGACAGCTCGGCTCGCTCATCGCCGACACACTCCACGGGCGCGAGCACCTCGTCGTCCCCGCGCACTCGCCTCATCGGGCGGGGCTTCCCCAACTGCACAGGGTGGCAAGCGCGTTGTGGGCGGACGGAGCCTCGCCGGAGCTCGCGCCGCTGCTGGGCATGCCCGAGACCGCGGCTCCTGTGCGACGGCGCCATCCGATCAAGCTGGACCTCGGGGGCGCGATGGTGTCCCTCGACGCGGAGACGCGCCGGAGGGTGGGAGCCGCGCTGACCCGGCACCGGGCGCCCGGCCCGGAGACGAGCCCGAGCATGGCCGAACTCGGCGAACAGGGCGCGCTGGGAGCGGAGTTGTCCGCTCTACTGCGTGACGCGACCGCACTCGCCTCGGACGTGGTGACGGCGAGCCGCCTCAGGCCCGCCCCGCGAACCGCCGCCGAACCGGCGCCCCGGCCTCGTCCGCTCCGCCCCCTCGAAACCACCCTCCACGTCTCCGTCGACACCATGCCGTACCTCCTCGACCACTGCTTCTTCAAACAGCCCGCCCAGGCCGAACCGGCCGACAGCTGGCCCGTCGTCCCCGGCACCACAGTGATCGCCCACCTCATGGAGTTCGCCGAACGGGCCGCACCCGGTCGGCGCGCGGTGGCCGTCCACGACGTACGGCTGAATCAGTGGATCACCGCCATTCCGGCGGTCGAGATCCCGGTACGGATCGTGCCCGAGGGCCCGGACCACCCGGACCGGGTCACCGCCTCGCTCGGGTCCTACGCGCGGGCCGTCGTCGAACTCGCCGCCGCCCACGGGCAGTTCGAGCCCGCTGCGCCCTGGTCCTTCCCCACCACACAGGAGCGGAAGCCCGACCTGACCGCGGCGGAGCTGTACACCCGCCGCTGGATGTTCCACGGCCCGCGGTTCCAGGGCGTCAGCGAGCTGACCGCGATCGGGGACCGGCATGTGCGCGGCGTTCTCGTCACCCCGCCGGCGCCGGGCGCGCTGCTCGACAACGTGGGGCAGCTGCTCGGCTACTGGATCATGTCCAGCCTTCCGGCCCGCACCACCGTGTTCCCCGTCGGTATGAAGGAGATCCGCTTCCACGGACCGCACCCCTCCCCCGGCGAACCGCTGGAGTGCCTGATCAGGATCACGTCCGTCACCGACGCCATGCTCGAAGCGGATATGCAACTGGTCCACCGGGGGCGGGTGTGGGCGGAGTTCACCGGCTGGCAGGACCGGCGCTTCGACAGCAATCCGCGTATCCGCGCGGCGGACCGCGAGCCCGAACTCCACACCCTGTCCCTGATGCAGCCGGGCGGCTGGGCACTGGTCCACGAGGAGTGGCCCGACCTGGCCACCCGTGAACTGATCATGCGGAACATCCTGGCGGGCGAGGAGCGCGAACAGTACGCGGCGCATGCCCCCCGTGGCCGACGGCAGTGGCTGCTCGGGCGGATCGCGGTCAAGGACGCGGTACGGCATCTGATGTGGGACGGCGGTGCGGGCCCGGTCTTCCCCGCCGAGGTTCGGGTGGGCAACGACCCGGCGGGCCGCCCCTTCGTCACCGGTGGCTACGGCAGGACCTTGCCCGCGCTGCACGTCTCCCTCGCCCACCGCGGCGAGACCGCCGTGGCGATGGCCAGGACCGACGGGCCCTGCGGCATCGACATCGAGGAGGTCATCGACCGCCCCGAGGGCACACTCGCCGTCGCCCTCACCCCGCGCGAGCGCGAACTGCTCCGCGCACTCACGGGGGAAACCCCCGACAGGCTCTGGTTCACCCGGTTCTGGGCCGCCAAGGAAGCCGTCGCGAAGGCGCGCGGCACCGGACTCGGCGGCGAGCCCAAGCAGTTCGAGATCACCGCGGCCGACGGCACCCTGCTGACCGTCCGTACCGCGGGCGAGGAGTACCGCGTCCGGCACTGTGAGCTGACCGCCCCCCAGCCGTCCGGCCACCCCGGCAAGGAGTACGTCGTGGCCTGGACGGCCGTCAACGATCAGGAGAACGAAGATGACCACTGAACTCGAAGGCGCCGCACCCCGATCGACCCCGGACGGGGCGACCGTACTCGCGGAGATCTCGGCCATCCTGCGCACCGTCCTGGAGGAGTACGGGCTCGACGACTCCGAGATCACCCTGGAGACGTCGTTCCACGACGACCTGGAGCTGGAGAGCATCGACCTCGTCACGCTCTCGGCGCAGCTGCGCGAGTTCTACGGCGAGCGCGTCAACTTCGCCGCGTTCATAGCCGACCGCGGCCTCGAGGAGATCATCGCGCTGACCGTCGGCGACCTCGTCGGCTACGTGGTGGGCTCGCTCGCCGTCGCGGAGGTGGGCTGACCGTGGCGACGATCCGGGTGAACGGACTCGACGTCCACGTCCAGCGCCTCGGCCACACCGGTGACGCGCCGCGTCCCGTCGTCGTCCTCATCCACGGCCTGCTCATCGACAGCCTCGCCAGCTACTACTTCAGTCTGGCCCCGCGGCTCGCCGAGGAGGGCATGGACGTCGTCATGTACGACCTGCGCGGGCACGGCAAGACCTCCCGGCCGCCGACCGGCTACCTCATGGAGGACTTCGTCACCGACCTCGACGAGCTGCTCGACGCACTGGCGGTCGACCGCCCGGTGCACCTGGTCGGCAACTCCTTCGGCGGCGCCGTCGCGTACGCCATGGCCGCCGCCCACCCCGAGCGGGTCGCCAGTGTCGTCGCCATCGAGGCCGAACCGCCGTCCCGGGCCTGGCAGGAGAGCATGTACGCGGGCCTGGTGGAGGGCAACCTGGTGATCGAGCGGGTCACCGAGTGGCTGCGGGAGAACCCGGGCGAACGCAATGCCCGGCCGTTCCGGGCCGCCGGAAAGATGCTCGACGAGACCACCGTCGCCCAGGAGATCCCGCAGAGCCGGCTCATCGACGAGGACCTGTCCGCGATCCGCTGCCCCGTCTTCGCCCTCTACGGCGGCGCGTCGGTACTCGCCGCACAGGCCGGCCCGATCGAGGCCGCCCTGGCGGACTGCCGTGCGGTCGTGCTGCCCGACCGGGGTCACTCCCTGATGGTGGAGGCCACCAAGGAGACGTACGACCTGGTGCGCGACTGGCTGTTCGGCCAGGAGACGCACGCCCTGCGGGAGGCCCGCTAGATGGGCAGATTCCTGTTCGTGGTGCCTCCGCTGGTCGGGCACGTCAACCCGGCGGTGGGCACCGCGGCGACGCTGGCGGCCCGCGGGCACGACGTCGCCTGGGCCGGCCACCCCGAGCTCATCCGAAGCCTCGCGGGAGCGGACGCCGTCGTCTTCCCCTGCGGGCTGCCCGAGGGTGCGCCGTCCCGGCCCGCCGAGCTCAAGGGCCCCGCCGCCTTCCAGTTCCTCTGGGAGAGCTTCCTGATCCCGCTCGCGGACGCGATGGCGCCCGGGGTGCGCGCGGCGATCGAGGCGTACGGTCCCGATGTCGTCGTCACCGACCAGCAGGCGGTGGCGGGCGCGCTGATCGCCGAGTCCCTCGGCCGGACCTGGGTGACCTCTGCCACCACCTCCGCGGAACTGGTCGATCCGCTGGCCGGCATGCCCAAGGTCGCGGCCTGGCTGGACGGACTGCTGGCGGAACTGCGCGGACGGATCGCGGGCGGCGCGGGCCAGGCCGATCCCCGTTTCTCGCCGCACGGTGTGCTGGCGTACACCACGCGCGCACTGCTCGGTCCGGCCGAACTCCCGGACCGGGTCTGGCTGGTAGGCCCGTCCGTGGCCGCCCGCCCGGCGCGTCCCGACGACTTTCCGTGGGACTGGCTGGACGCGTCCGCGCTGCCCACCGTCCTCGTCAGCCTGGGCACCGCCAACACGGACGCGGGAGCCCGCTTCCTCAACACGGCCGTCGCGGCGCTCGCCGGGATGGCGGACCGGGTGCGCGCCGTGCTCGTCGATCCCGGCGGGGTCGTCGAAGGCCCGGTCGCCGAGAACATCCTGGTGCGTCCGCACGTGCCTCAACTCGCCCTGCTGGAACGGCTGAACGCCGTCGTTTGCCACGCGGGTCACAACACCGTCTGCGAGGCGCTGTGGCACGGCGTCCCTCTCGTCGTCGCCCCCATCCGGGACGACCAGCCGATCGTGGCCGGTCAGGTCGTCGACGCGGGCGCCGGGGTGCGGCTGCGCTTCGGGCGGGCCGACGCGGCGAAGATCGGTGCCGCGGTCGAGGCCGTGCTCGATCCGGCAGGCGGTCACCGCAAGGCCGCCGAGGCGATCGGTGAGTCCTTCCGGGCGGCGGGCGGCAGCGCGGCCGCCGCGACCCGGCTCGAAACAGTGTCGGCCGTGTCGGCCGTGACCGGAGTACGAGGCGCATGACCGAGAACAGCACGGCCGTTGACCGGCCCAGCATTGGCACCGGCACGCCCGTTGACCGGCCCATCACGCCCGCTGCCGAACCAGACGCCCCCACCGGCACGTTGGCCGCCCTGATCGGCTACGCCAGGCCGCACTGGCGGGTGTTGCTCCTCTCCCTCGTCCTCACCCTCCTGGCCAGCGTCTCGGGCCTGGCCCAGCCGAAGTTCGCCCAGACGATCCTGGACCGGCTCGACAAGGGCGCCGATGTCGCCGCACCGGTCGCACTGCTCGCCGCGTTCCTGGCGGCGGGCGCGCTGCTCACCGGGGTCAACGCCTGGCTCCAGCAGAGGACTTCGGAGCGGGTGGTCCGCCAGGTCAGGAGAGGGCTGGTGCACCGGCTGATCCGGCTGCGGGTCTCCGAACTCGACCAACGGGCGCCCGGCGACCTCATCGCCCGCGTCACGTCCGACAGCACACTACTCAAGAGCGCCGCCACCGAAGGCCTCATCATGACCGTCAACGGCGTACTGACCTTCGCCGGGACCCTGATCATGATGGCGACGCTCGACGCACGCCTCCTGGGCGTCACCATGCTGGTCCTGGCCCTGGTGGGCATCGTGATCACGATGATCCTGCCCCGGATCAAGGCAGCGGTGGCCCGTTCCCAGACGTCCGTCGGCGCGGTCGGCGCCGTCCTCGACCGCACCCTCGGCGCGGCCCGCACGGTCAAGGCCAACGGCGCCGAGGGCCGCGAGACGCGCGCCGCCGAGGAGGCGGTCGACGAGGCGTACGCGGCCGGACTCGTCGGCGCCCGATACAGCGCCCTGGTCGCCATGGTCGGCGGCGCCTCCATCCAGACCGCGTTCCTCGTGGTGCTCGGCGTCGGCGGCGCCTTCGTGGCGAACGGCACCATGTCGGTCTCCGAGCTGATCGCCTTCCTGCTGTACGTGTTCTTCCTGGCGATCCCGGTCTCCCAGCTCGTCGGCGGCGCCGCCCAGCTGCAGCAGGGTCTGGGCGCGGTGGGCAGAATCCAGGAAGCCGCCGGACTGCCGGTCGAGGACGACATCGACTCGCCGGCCCTCACCGGCTCCGGCCCTGCGCCGTACATCGGCTCCGCGGCCGCCACCGCCTCCGGCCCGGCGCCGGACACCGACTCCCCGTCCGCCACCGTCTCCGGCCCACCGCCGGACATCGAGCTGACCGGGGTCGAGTTCACCTACCCCGGCCGCGCCCCCGCCCTGCGGGGCGTCAGCTTCACCGTCCCCGGCGGTACCCAGACCGCCCTCGTCGGCCTGTCAGGCGCGGGCAAGACCACCCTCTTCTCCCTCCTCCAGCGCTTCTACGAGCCGACCGCCGGCACCATCAGGATCGGCGGCCAGGACATCTCCACCCTGCCGCGCGGCGAGGTGCGACGCCGTATCGCGTACGTCGAGCAGGACTCCCCGGTCATGTCCGGCACCATCCGCGAGAACCTGCTGTACGCCGCGCCCTCGGCCACCGCCGAGCAGCTGGCCGAGGCCCTGGCGGTCACCCGCCTCGACGGCCTGGTCGCCCGCCTGCCCATGGGCCTGGACACGGCGGTGGGCCCGCGCGGCGTCACGCTGTCCGGCGGCGAGCGCCAGCGCCTCGCCATCGCCCGCGCCCTGCTGCGCCGCCCTCAGGTGCTGCTGCTCGACGAGGCGACGGCCCAGCTCGACGCCCGCAACGAGCAGGCGCTGAGCGAACTGATCGGCCGCACCGCCGGACAGTGCACGGTCCTCCTGATCGCACACCGGCTGTCCACGGTGACCGAGGCCGACCAGATCGTGGTCCTGGAACACGGCGACGTACGCGCGATCGGCACCCACCACTCCCTCGTGGACGACGACGAGCTCTACCGGGAACTGGCGTCGACGCAGTTCCTGGCGGCCGAGCCCCGGCCCTGACCGCCGCGGTACAGGGGAAGCACCGGAGGAGATCCGTGGTTGACGGTGAAGACGACAGCGACCGATCTCCACCGGAGCACCCATGCCGAGCCAGCAGCACCCCACGTCACAGGGGCCGCGCCATGAAGCCGTCCGCTTCTCCGTGCTCGACCGCTCCCGTACCCGCGAGGGCCACGACGCTCCCGAGGCCCTGCGCGACACCGTACGGCTGGCCCAGGACCTGGAGGCGCTTGGCTACCACCGTGTCTGGGTGTCGGAGCACCACGGCGTCCCCGGTGTCGCCGGGTCCGCGCCGACCGTGCTGGCCGCCGCGGTCGCCGCCGCCACCCGCTGGATCCGGGTCGGCACCGGCGGTGTGATGCTGCCGAACCACCAACCGCTGGTCGTGGCCGAGCAGTTCGGCGTCCTGGAGTCCTTGTTCCCCGGCCGGATCGACATGGGACTCGGCCGTTCCGTCGGCTTCACGGACGGTGTGCGCAAGGCGCTCGGCCGGGACAAGGACGACGCCGATGATTTCGCGGCGCAGCTCGCCGAACTGCTCGGCTGGTTCCGCGGGACGTCGTCGACCGGGGCGCACGCCCGCCCCTCCGAAGGCCTGACCGTGCCGCCTTTCATCCTCGCCATGGGCGAGGGCGCGACGATCGCGGCGCGGGCCGGTCTGCCCATGGTCATCGGCGACCTCCGGAACCGGGACAGGATGCGGCGCGGGATCGATCACTACCGCGAGACGTTCCGCCCCTCCCTCTGGGCCCGGGAGCCGTACGTCGTCATCTCCGGCACGGTCGCGGTGGCCGCGACCCCGGAGGACGCCCACCGTCTGCTGCTCCCCGAGGCCTGGTCGATGGCGTACTCCCGCACCCACGGCACGTTCCCCCCGCTGCCGCCGGCCGAGCGCGTCGAGGGCCTCACGATGAGCGCCAAGGAACGGGGTTTCTACGAGTCCGGTCTGACCGGGCACATCGCGGGCACCGAGGAGCAGGTCGCCCATGAACTGGAGACGGTGATCAAGGAGACCGGCGCGCAGGAGGTGCTGGTCACGACCAGTACGTACGACAGGGACGCCCTCCTGGACTCCTACCGGAGGCTCGCCCGGGTCGCCGGACTTGCCTCGACCTAGAATCGTGGGGTTTGCCCCCCACGCTCACAGGAGTCCCGCCGATGTCCACACCGAACGGCCTTCACGACTCCTACGTCCGCGTCCGGGGTGCCCGCGAGCACAACCTCCAGGGCGTGGACGTCGACATCCCGCGCGACGTTCTGGCCGTCTTCACGGGCGTTTCCGGCTCCGGCAAGTCCTCGCTGGCCTTCGGGACGATCTACGCGGAGGCCCAGCGCCGCTACTTCGAATCGGTCGCCCCGTACGCCCGCCGCCTGATCCACCAGGTCGGGGCGCCGAAGGTCGGGGACATCACCGGTCTGCCGCCCGCGGTCTCGCTCCAGCAGCGCCGCTCGGCGCCCACTTCGCGCTCGTCCGTCGGCACGGTCACCAACCTCTCCAACTCCCTACGGATGCTGTTCTCGCGCGCGGGCGACTACCCGGAGGGTGCGGAACGCCTCGACTCGGACGCCTTCTCGCCGAACACGGCTGCCGGGGCCTGCCCGGAGTGCCACGGACTCGGTCGAGTCCACCGTACGACTGAGGAGTCGCTGGTCCCGGATCCCTCGCTGTCGATCCGTGAGGGCGCGATCGCCGCATGGCCGGGCGCCTGGCAGGGCAAGAACCTGCGCGACGTCCTGGACACACTGGGCCACGACGTGGACCGACCGTGGCGCGAACTGCCCGCCGAGGACCGGGAGTGGATCCTGTTCACGGACGAACAGCCAGTCGTCACCGTGCACCCGGTGCGGGACGCGGGACGGATCCAACGCCCCTACCAGGGCACGTACATGAGTGCCCGGCGCTATGTCATGAAGACGTTCTCGGATTCGAAGAGCCAGACCTTGCGGGCCAGGGCCGAGCGCTTCCTCACCAGCGCGCCCTGCCCGGTGTGCGGGGGCAGCAGGCTGCGTCCCGAGGCGCTCGCGGTGACGTTCGCGGGGCGGACGATCGCCGAACTGGCCGCGCTGCCGCTGACTGACCTGGCTGAGTCGCTCACGGCCGACTCCGAGCCCGCCCGCGTCCTCACCGAGGACCTGAAGGCCCGTATCGCGCCCGTCCTCGAACTCGGCCTCGGCTACCTAGGTCTCGACCGCGCCACCCCCACCCTGTCGGCGGGCGAACTGCAACGCCTGCGGCTGGCGTCGCAGTTGCGGTCCGGGCTCTTCGGAGTCGTGTACGTCCTCGACGAGCCGTCCGCCGGGCTGCACCCGGCGGACACGGAGGCCCTGCTCACGGTCCTGGACCGGCTGAAGTCGGCCGGCAACTCGGTGTTCGTCGTCGAGCACCACCTCGACGTCGTACGCGGCGCCGACTGGATCGTCGACGTGGGCCCGCACGCGGGCGAGCACGGCGGACGGGTGCTGCACAGCGGTCCGGTGGCGGACCTGGCCAGGGCCGAGGAGTCGGCGACGGCCCGCTTCCTCTTCGACCGCTCCCCCACTCCGCTGCGTGAAGTACGGGCACCGCGCGGCCAGTTGGAGGTCGGTCCGGTCACCCGGCACAACCTGCGCGGGGTGACGGCCGAGTTCCCGCTCGGCGTGTTCACCGCCGTCACCGGCGTGTCCGGCTCCGGCAAGTCCACGCTCATCGGCGAGGTGACGGAGGATCTGGCGGGCGTCGGCCGCCTCGTCTCCGTCGACCAGAGGCCCATCGGCCGTACCCCGCGCTCGAATCTGGCGACGTACACGGGGCTCTTCGACGTCGTACGCAAGGTGTTCGCCGCGACGGAGGAGGCGAAGAAGCGCGGCTACGGCGTGGGGCGCTTCTCCTTCAATGTCGCGGGCGGGCGCTGCGAGACCTGTCAGGGCGAGGGGTTCGTCAGTGTCGAGCTGCTCTTCCTGCCGAGCACCTACACGCCGTGCCCGGTCTGCGGCGGGGCGCGCTACAACCTCGAAACGCTCGAAGTGGCGTACCGCGGACGGAACATCGGGCAGGTGCTTGACCTGACGGTGGAGGCCGCGGCGGAGTTCTTCGGGGACACTCCCGCCGTCGCGCGCAGCCTCAGCACACTCCTCGACGTCGGCCTCGGCTATCTGCGACTGGGCCAGCCCGCCACCGAGTTGTCCGGCGGCGAGGCCCAACGGATCAAGTTGGCCAGCGAGTTGCAGCGGGTGCGCCGTGGCCACACGCTCTATCTCCTCGACGAGCCGACGACCGGGCTGCACCCGGCCGATGTCGAGGTGCTGCTGCGCCAGTTGCACGGTCTGGTCGACGCGGGCCACACCGTCGTGGTCGTCGAACACGACATGGCGGTGGTCGCGGGCGCGGACTGGGTGATCGATCTGGGTCCGGGCGGTGGTGACGCGGGCGGCCGGATCGTCGCGGCGGGGCCGCCGGCCGAGGTGGCACGGGCGGAGGGGAGCACCACGGCTCCCTATCTCGCCCGCGCGCTTCCTCAGGCCCCGTAGGGGTGTGCGTGCGGGCCCGGCGACCGCAGCCCTCCTTGCGCGGCGTGGGCCAGGTCGCGGCGGTCGGCGTGGTCGCCCGGTGCGAGTACGGGCCGCAGGTCCAGCTCCGCGACCAGGAAGCGGGCCGACACGACCCGCCACACCGAGGTGAGCAGGGAATCGCTGCCCACGAAGGCGGGCGCGGTGCTCGCCGCTCCCCCGTCCAGCCGGTAGTGGATGCGTACCGGCTGGACCGGCACGCCGGCGTCGAGGGCGGCCTGGAAGACGGCCCGGCGGAAGTACCCCTGTGCCCGGCCGCACCAGGTGCTGCCTTCGGGGAACACCACCATCGTGGACCCTTCGCGGAGGGTGTCCGCGATCCGCTCGACCGTCCGCGGCAGCGCGCGCAGCCGGTCGCGTTCGATGAACAGCGCGCCGCTGCTCGCGGTCAGCGCGCCCGCCACGGGCCACTGCCGGATCTCGGCCTTGGCGATCATCCGTCCGGGTCGGACGGCGGCGAGCAGCGGGATGTCCATCCAGGAGATGTGGTTGGCGACCACCAGCAGGCCGCCGGCGGGCGGGGTGTCACCGGTGATCCGCAGGCGCACGCCCGCGGCCCGCACGATGGTCCGGCACCACGCCCTGATGAGCCGGTCGCGCGGCGCGGCCGGGATCCGTCCGACGACCGGAATCAGCACGATCCCGAAAGTGAGCACGAACAGCAGGGTGGCCAGGCGCAGCACGGCGCGCGGCACGCCGGCCATCGACCCCGTGGACTCCAGGCAGAGGCGCGGGGTGCACGGCGCGCTGGGCAGCCAGGCGCTGCTGGGCGTCTGGACGGGCCGGAACGCGACCGGCCGCACGCCGGCCCGGCGCGGCGACGGCACCTTCGTGGTGGTGGCCGGGAAGGCCGCCGTGGCGACACCCGGGTTGACGAGCGCCGCCGTGTCGCGGCGAGGGCGCAGTATCACGCCCACCCGGGACGCGCGGATGACCCCGTTGCGAGTGGCGCCCATGACGCCGGTGCGGGAGGCGTTCATCAGGCCGGTACGAGCGAGAGGAAGTGCCGGAGGTAGCGCGGGTTGACGTTGCGCATGGACAGCAGCACGTACAGGTCGGCGACGCCGAAGTCGGCGTCGTGCGCGGGCTCCGCGCACACCCAGGCACCAAGCCTCAGATAGCCGCGCAGCAGCGGCGGGAGCTCCGTGCGTGCGGGCCGGGCGATGCCGTCCGCGCTCCAGGGCAGCAGCGGCCGTACGCGGAACTCCTCGGGCGCCAGGTGCTTGGCCTGGACCCGGTCCCATGTGCCCGCGGCGAGCGCGCCGCCGTCGGCGAGCGGGATGGAGCAGCAGCCGGCCAGCCACTCGTGGCCGCCCTCGACCATGTAGCGGGCTATCCCGGCCCAGATGAGACCGATGACGGCGCCGTCGCGGTGGTCGGGGTGCACGCAGGAGCGGCCGACCTCGACGAGTCCGGAGCGGATTCCGGCCAGCGGGCCGAGGTCGAACTCGTTCTCCGAGTACAGGCGTCCGGCGACCGCGGCCCGCTCGGGCGGCAGCAGCCGGTAGGTTCCGACGACCTGACCGGTCTCCGTGTCGCGGACCATGAGGTGATCGCAGTAGGCGTCGAAGGCGTCGATGTCGAGACCCGGCTGGGGGGTGGTCAGCAGGGCGCCCATCTCTCCCGCGAACACGTCGTGGCGCAGCCGCTGTGCGGCGCGGACGTCGTCCTCGTCGCGGGCGAGGGTCACGGTGTAGCGGGTGGGGGCGGTCGACAGTGGGGGGCTGTCGAGGGTGGAAACGCCGTTCATGGCACTCTCCTGGTCACGGGCCGGTTCGGCGGAGCGGTGGCAGGCCGGATCTGTTCGGCCTGCGCGCTCCTGTTCTTCCGACGCCGGTTGGCGTACGCGTGACCTGTGCCGAGAGCCAGGATGTGAGGATGCTGAATGCCAGGGGACGGCCGGAACGAGTCCTTCTGCGGAATCCGTCGCTCCGGAGTTGCGAGACGGGACCGGGGCTGAGCACCACCCCCGGTCCCGCCCGTCCGCACATTGACGGCGAACGTCCTACGGCTACCGCTTGCCCGACTTCCGGGTCGCGCGCAGCCACTCCTTGTTCATGCTGGTGATGGATACCAGCGGGATCCCCTTCGGGCAGGCGGTCGCGCACTCTCCGGCGAGGGTGCAGCCGCCGAAGCCCTCGTCGTCCATCTGCGCCACCATGTCGAGGACCCGGGTCTCGCGCTCGGGCGCGCCCTGCGGCAGGACGTTGAGGTGGTTGATCTTCGCCGATGTGAACAGCATCGCGGCGCCGTTGGGGCAGGCCGCGACGCAGGCGCCGCAGCCGATGCACTCGGCGTGTTCGAAGGCGAAGTCGGCGTCCGGCTTGGGGACGGCCGTCGCGTGGGCCTCGGGTGCGGCGCCGGTCGGGGCGGTGATGTAGCCGCCTGCCTGGATGATCCGGTCGAAGGCCGACCGGTCGACGACGAGGTCCTTCACGACCGGGAACGCCGAGGCGCGCCACGGTTCGACGTCGATCGTGTCGCCGTCCTGGAAGGACCGCATGTGCAGCTGGCAGGAGGTGGCGCGCTCGGGGCCGTGCGCGTCGCCGTTGATGACGAGCGAACAGGCGCCGCAGATGCCCTCGCGGCAGTCGTGGTCGAAGGCGACGGGGTCCTCGCCCTTGAGGATGAGTTCCTCGTTGAGGGTGTCGAGCATCTCCAGGAAGGACATGTCGGCCGAGATGTCGTCCACTTCGTAGGTGGACATCGCTCCGTCGGCGTCGGCGTTGCGCTGCCGCCAGACGCGCAGGGTGAGCTTCATGCGTAGCTCCGCTGAGTGGGGTGGACGTACTCGAAGACCAGGTCTTCCTTGTGCAGGACGGGCGCGTCGCCGGTGGCGGTGAACTCCCAGGCGGCGGCGTACGAGAACTCCTCGTCCTTGCGGGCCGCTTCGCCTTCCGGCGTCTGGGACTCCTCACGGAAGTGTCCGCCGCAGGATTCGCTCCGGTTCAGCGCGTCGAGGCACATGAGCTCGGCGAGCTCGATGTAGTCGATGATCCGGTTGGCCTTCTCCAGTGACTGGTTGAACTCCTCGCCGGTGCCGGGGACCTTGATGCGCCGCCAGAACTCCTCGCGGATCTGCGGGATGCGCTCAAGTGCCTTGCGCAGCCCGGTCTCCGTGCGGGCCATGCCGCAGAACTCCCACATGAGTTCGCCGAGTTCGCGGTGGAAGGAGTCGGGGGTGCGGTCGCCGTCGACGGCGAGGAGCAGCCGCAGCCGGTCCTCGGTCTCGGCCAGCACCTCCTGGACCTCGGGGTGTTCGTCGGTGACCTGCTCGTGGTGCGGGTTGCGGGCGAGGTAGTCGTTGATCGTGGAGGGGAGTACGAAGTAGCCGTCCGCGAGGCCCTGCATCAGGGCCGAGGCGCCCAGCCGGTTCGCACCGTGGTCGGAGAAGTTGGCCTCGCCGATCGCGAACAGGCCGGGGATCGTGGTCTGGAGGTCGTAGTCGACCCACAGTCCGCCCATCGTGTAGTGCACGGCGGGGTAGATCCGCATCGGCACGGTGTACGGGTCCTCGGCGGTGATCCGGGCGTACATGTCGAAGAGGTTGCCGTACTTCTCCTCGACCTTGGCCTTGCCCATCCGCTGGATGGCGTCGGCGAAGTCGAGGTAGACGCCCTGGCCGCCGGGGCCGACACCGCGGCCTTCGTCGCAGACGTTCTTGGCGGCCCGGGAGGCGATGTCGCGGGGCACGAGGTTGCCGAAGGCGGGGTAGATGCGCTCCAGGTAGTAGTCGCGCTCGTCCTCGGGGATCTCGTTCGCGGGACGGGTGTCGCCCTGCGCCTTCGGGACCC
Organism: Streptomyces sp. NBC_00554; assembly: GCF_041431135.1. Taxonomy (NCBI): domain Bacteria; kingdom Bacillati; phylum Actinomycetota; class Actinomycetes; order Kitasatosporales; family Streptomycetaceae; genus Streptomyces; species Streptomyces sp. NBC_00554. The sequence goes on from NZ_CP107799.1 coordinate 1,019,301, forward strand.
AGATCCGGCCGTCGTTGCGCAGCGACTCGCTCATCAGGGTGAGCTTCGACTGGTGTTCGCCGGTGCGCGGGATGCAGGTGGGGTGGATCTGGGTGAAGCAGGGGTTGGCGAAGTAGGCGCCGCGCCGGTGCGCCCGCCAGACCGCGGTCGCGTTGGAGTTCATGGCGTTCGTGGAGAGGTAGAAGACGTTGCCGTAGCCACCGCTGGCGAGCACAACGGCGTCCGCGTAGTACGTGTCGATCTTCCCGGTGATCAGATCGCGGGCGACGATTCCGCGCGCCCGGCCGTCGACCACGATCACGTCGAGCATCTCGGTCCGCGCGTGCATCTCGATGTTGCCGGCCGCGATCTGCCGCGACAGCGCCTGGTAGGCGCCGAGAAGGAGCTGCTGGCCCGTCTGGCCGCGGGCGTAGAAGGTCCGGGACACCTGGACGCCGCCGAAGGAACGGGTGTCGAGGAGGCCGCCGTACTCACGCGCGAAGGGCACGCCCTGCGCGACGCACTGGTCGATGATCTCGACCGAGATCTGCGCGAGGCGGTGGACGTTGGACTCCCGCGCCCTGAAGTCCCCGCCCTTGACGGTGTCGTAGAAGAGCCGGTGGACGGAGTCGCCGTCGTTGCGGTAGTTCTTCGCGGCGTTGATGCCGCCCTGCGCGGCGATCGAGTGGGCGCGGCGGGGCGAGTCCTGGTAGCAGAACTGCACGACGTGGTAGCCCTGTTCGGCGAGTGTGGCGCCGGCGGAGCCGCCCGCGAGGCCGGTGCCGACGACGATCACCGTGTGCTTGCGGCGGTTGGCGGGGTTGACGAGCTTGGCCTCGAAACGGCGGGTGTCCCAGCGTTCGTTGACCGGGCCCTGCGGGGCCTTGCCGTCGACGACCGGCTCACCGGTCGTGAAGTCTGCGTAGGAGGTCATGGTCAGCTCACCAATCCGGTCATGACGCCGACGGGTACGGCGAGGAAGCCCGCCGTCAGCACCAGCGCTAGGGCGTTGGCGATGGTCTTGAGGGCGCGGTCGCGGGAGCGGCTGCCGGCGCCCAGTGTCTGTGCGGCGCTCCAGAAGCCGTGCCGGATGTGCAGGCCGAGCGCGAGCATCGCGACGATGTAGATGGTGTCGCCGTACCAGGTCGAGAAGGTGTCGATGACGTTCTGGTACGGGTGTCCGGACTGGAAGCCGTCCGGGTGCACGGTGCCGGTCGTCAGGTCGAGGATGTGCCAGACGATGAACAGGCCGAGGATGATCCCGCCCCAGCGCATGGTGCGGGTGGCATAGCTGGCCCGTGCCTTCTTGTGCACGTACTTGCTGGGGCGGGCCCTGATGTCGCGGCGGCTCAGCTGGTAGGCGGCGGTGGCGTGCGCGACGACGGCGACGACGAGGGCGACGCGGATGATCCACAGCGCCCACTCGTAGTGCAGGAAGGGCTCACCGAGGGTGCGCAGCCAGTGCGCGTAGTGGTTGAACTCGCCAGGACCGAAGAAGATCTTCAGGTTGCCGAGCATATGGACGACCAGGTAGAGCAGCATGATCAGGCCGCTGACGGCCATCACGGTCTTCTTGCCGACGGACGAGTCCCACACGGTGCGCGTCAAGGACGGTTTTCGGTCCGTCCGCGTTGCCAGAGCCATGGAACAGCACGCTAGGGCCCGAAGTGCCGATCGGTCCAAGACATGGTCCGGCTCGATTCCATAGGCATGGCCTATCGTGGCTGCTGTGCACTTCCAACAGCTCCAGTACTTCGTGGCGGTCGCCGAGACCCGGCACTTCACCCGGGCCGCCGACCTGGTCCATGTCGCGCAGCCCTCGCTCTCCCAGCAGATCAAGGCGCTGGAGCGGGAGTTGGGGGCGGACCTGTTCCTGCGGGCGCGCGGCAACATCACGCTCACGGACGCCGGGGAGGCACTCCTCCCGCTGGCCCGGCGCATCCTCGCCGACGCGGACACGGCCCGGCAGGAGGTGCAGGAGCTGGCCCAGCTGCGCAGTGGCCGGGTCCGTCTCGGCGCGACCCCGAGCCTGTGCACGGGCCTGCTCCCGGACGTGCTGCGCGCCTTCCACGACCGCTATCCGGGCATCCGGCTGCTGATCGAGGAGGGCGGTTCCCACGACCTCGTACGGGAGCTCGCCCGCGGCGCCCTCGACCTCGCCCTGGTCGTCCTGCCGCTGCCCACGCCGTCCCCCGCGCTGACCACCGTGGAGGTACTCCGCGAGGACCTGGTGGTGGTGTCGTCACCGGACGCGTCCGCACCCGGAGGGGGCCGCCGCAACGTCCGGATCTCCGATCTGGAGAGCGAACGCCTGGTGATGTTCCGGCACGGCTACGACCTGCGCGAACTGACGGTCGCCGCGTGCCGCGCCGAGGGTTTCGAGCCCGACTTCGCCGTCGAGGGCGGCGAGATGGACGCGGTCCTGGGCTTCGTCCGGGCGGGGCTCGGCGTGGCCGTCGTACCGCGCATGGTCGCCACCCGGTCCGGGCGCGGGCTGCGGGTGACTCCGCTGGCGCGGCCCGGACTCCATCGGACTATCGCGCTGGCGCACCGCAGCGATGTGGCTCCGCCTCGGGCGGCCAGGGAGCTTCAGCGGATGCTGCTTGAGCGGTGACCCTCCGCTGGGAGACGTCCCCCTTCAGCGCCTTACTTATCAGCGCCGTGCAGGGCTGCGGGTCGTCTGTGGCTGGTCGCGCAGTTCCCCGCGCCCCTTACGGGGCCCGAACGGGCCCGGTTCACCAGGTGGGGATGAGGCCGCCGTCGATGATGAAGTCGCTGCCCGTGATGTTGCTCGCGCGGTCCCCGGCGAGGAAGAGAACCAGGTCGGCGATCTCGGAGGGCTTGGAGAAGCGGCCGGTGACGGTCGCTTCGGAGGCCTGGGCGACCACGTCGGCGGCGGTGATCCCGGCGGCGGCCGAGACCGACGCCGCCACTCCCCCGCCGCCGAGCCACAACTCGGTCTCCACCGGGCCCGGGCTCACGGTGTTGACCCGGATGCCCTTCGGGCCGACCTCCTTGGACAAGGCCTTGGAGAACGCCACCAGGGCGGCCTTGCCCGCGCTGTAGTCGATGACGAGGGGGTCGGGCAGGGTCGCGTTGACCGAGGCGATCGTCACGACCGAGCCGTGCCCGGCGGCCAGCATCGACGGCAGCGCCGCACGGGTGACCCGCACGGCCGCGAGCAGGTTCAGATCGACGGTGCGCCGCCACTCCTCGTCGGTCACCGACAGGAAGCCGCCGGTGCGGGCGGGGGCCGTACCCACGTTGTTGACCAGGATGTCGATCCGCCCGCCCGCCGCCTCGACCAGCCGCCCCGCGGCAGCAGGATCGGCGAGGTCGACCGGCACCCAGGTGACGTGTCCCTTGTCGACCAGCGCGTCGAGAGCCGGGGTCGTGCCGCGGGAGCCGGCGATCACCGTCGCGCCCGCTTCGACCAGCGCCTCGGTGATCGCGAAACCGATGCCCTTGCTGGCTCCGGTGACGACGGCGGTCCTGCCCTGAAGTTCAGTGCTCATCCGGTCCACGGCTCCATCTGAGAGAGGTGCGTTCCACCAGTGAGACACACGAAGGGCCGGGAGCGCGAGGTGTCCCGGCGGCGGGCACCCCGTCCGCCGGCCGGGTGACGAAGTCCGGCACGGTCCGGCGGGCCTCCCTTGCGGGAGGCCGCGCCGCGTGCGAGTGCTCAGCCGACCGCGTCCACCAACGCCAGGTCGTGCAGCCGCTCCGGCGGGCCCGGGCGGGCGTAGTACCAGCCCTGGGCGGTGTCGCAGCCCAGTATCCGCAGCTGCTCGGCCTGCGCGCCGGTCTCCACGCCCTCGACCGTCACCGCGAGGTTGAGGCTGTGGGCGAGGGTGACGATGCCCTCGACGATCTTCAGGTCGACCGGGTCCGCGGGGAACTGCTGCATGCTCTGGGTGAAGGACCGGTCGAGCTTGAGGATGCTGACCGGGAGACGGCGCAGGTTGGCGAGGTTGGAGTAGCCCGTGCCGAAGTCGTCGAGCGCGATGTCGACACCCATCTCGGCGAGGCGGCGCAGCGGCTTGAGGAGGTCGTCGTCGGCGCCGATCAGCGCGGACTCGGTGACCTCAAGGCACAGCGCGTCCGGGTCGAGCCCGGACCGCTCCAGGATGTCGACCGTGTCCTGGACGAGGCCCGGGTGGGTCAGCTGGCACGGCGACAGGTTGACGTTGATGCGCAGCGGCCCCGCGTCGGCGTGTCGTTCCTGCCAGAGGCGGGCCTGACGGACCGACTGCTCCAGGACCCAGCGGCCGAGCGGCACGATCAGTCCGGTGTGCTCGGCGAGCGGGATGAACCGGTCGGGGCCGAGGACGCCGTGCTGCGGGTGCAGCCAGCGCACCAGCGCCTCGGCGCCGCGCACGCTGCCGTCGCCGAGGTGGACGAGGGGCTGGTACTCGATGAAGAACTCGCCCCGGTCCAGTGCGGCCGGGAGCGCCGTGGTGAGCCCGTGCCGGGTGATGGCACGCGCGTCGGCCTCGGGGTCGGCGAGCTCGAAGCGGTTGCCGCCCGCGGACTTGGCCCGGTACATGGTGATGTCCGCGCTGCGCAGCACCTCCGCGGGGCCGCGTTCTCCGGCGGGGCCTTCGACGACGCCGATGCTGCCGCGCACGGTCAGGTCACGCCCGTCGATGCTGATCGGGGTGACCAGCGCGTTCATGATGCGTCCGGCGAGTTCGTCGACCTCGCGCTCGGTGTCGGTCCCGGTGGTCAGAGCCACGAACTCGTCGCCGCCGAGGCGGGCGACCATCTCGCCGGGAGCCGTCGCGCAGGACTGCAGTCGGTCGGCGACCTCGACGAGCAGCCGGTCGCCGGCCGCGTGCCCGAGGCTGTCGTTGATGGTCTTGAAGCCGTCGAGGTCGAGATAGCAGAGCCCGAAGCGCTGCCCCTCGCCCGCGGACAGCGCCTTCTCCAGGCGCTCGAAGAACAGGGTCCGGTTGGGCAGTCCGGTGAGCGCGTCGTGCGTGGCCTCGTAGCGCAGCCGCAGATTGAGCAGCCGCCGCTCGGTGGTGTCCTCCATGAGCGCGAGCTGGTACTGCGGCCTGCCGTCCGCGTCACGCAGCAGGGAGACCGTCAGGTTGGTCCACAGGGCGGTGCCGTCGGGACGGTAGAAGGCTTTTTCGACGTGGTAGTGCTCGCGCTCGCCGCGTACCAACTCCTCGTACAGCGGCCATACTTGCGGGGCGTCGTCGGGGTGCGTCCACTCCGTGACCTTGCGGCCGCGCATCGACTGCTCGGAGCCGCCGAACATACGCATCAAGGCTCCGTTGACCTGAAGGATGTTGCCTTCGAGGTCGGCGATGCCGATTCCTATGGCCGCGCCCTCGAACACCGCGCGGAAGCGGGCCTCGCTCGCGTGCAGCGCCTCAGCCACCAGACTGCGCGCGCTCATGGCGGCCCGGGAGATCGCCTCCTGCTCGGCCAGCGTCCGCTCCCGCAGCGCCTGTGCGAACCCGGCGGCCATGGCGTGCTGCAGCCGCGCCGAGCGGGTCCGCAGCGCCTCCTGGGGCCCGTCCTCGCCGCAGTAGAGCACCAGATAGGCGTCGACGCAGTCGAGGGTGCGGCTGAGCGCCTCCGGGTCGGTGCAGTGTGCGTCGATGAGCGCGGCGCCGACCGCCTGTCCCTCGGCGGCCTCGAAGGTCCTCGCGAGCAGCGCGTCGCTCAACCGCCTTGCGAGCGGCATCAGTTGTGCCTCGAACTCCGGCCTGGTCAGCGACGTGGAGGTGACCGGAAAGACCGCCCGGCTCCAGATCGTCGCGAACCTGCGGAGTCTGTCCTCCGGCCCGTCCGGCTCGGCGGTCACGCCGTGCGCCCCACGCCGGCGAACCCGGAGAAGGAGAACGGATCCTCGTCCTCGCGTGCCGTGTCGGGCCGCCAGTCCGGCATCGGCACCAGTCCCGGTTCCACCATGTCGTACCCCTCGAAGAACCGCGCGATGTCCTCGCGCGAGCGCATGATCAGCGGGTTGCGGATGTTCTTGTACACGTCGACCGTGCCCTCGGCCTGTTCCCGAGGAAGCGGGATTCCCTCGTACGAGGCGTGCGTGACGACGAACAGGCTGCCCGGCGCGAGCGCGTCGCGCAGCTCGGCCACCGCCTCGTACGGGTCGTCCGCGTCCTCCACGAAGTGAAGTATGGCAACGAGCAGCAGGGCGACCGGCCGGTTCAGGTCGATCAGACGCTGAACCTGGGAACTCGCCAGGATCTCCCGGGGCTTGAGCAGGTCGGCGGCGAGGACGTCGGCGTCCTCGTTGCCCTCCAGGACGGCCTGGCTGTGCGCGACTGCCACGGGATCGTTGTCGACGTACACGACGTGCGCGCCGGGTCTGGACGCCTGGGCGATCTCATGGACGTTGCCGAAGGTCGGGATGCCTGAACCGATGTCGAGGAACTGGGTGATGCCCTCGTCGGCCGCGAAGCGCACCGCGCGGCGCATGAACGCCCGGTTCGCCTGCATGATCTTGGGAAGTCCCGGCATGAACTCCATGGCCTTGCGGGCCGCTTCCCTGTCGACCTCGAAGTTGTGCGAACCGCCCAGGTAGTAGTCGTAGATCCGGGACACGCTCGGCACTGAGATGTCAATGCTCCGAGGGGCCCAGGCGGGACGCTCCATCTATCTCTCCAAGGCGTAGTCGACGGCGTAGGCGATCCGGTGTTCGAGCTGAGGCTACTGATCGCCCGCCAAAGGAGCGAGCCAAAACGGAAATTGACCGTCCGTTCCCGGTCACTGCCTCCGGCAAGTGCCGAATTGGCCCGCTGTGAACGGCCTTGGAACAACGCCGTCCGGTGTAACCGGGAAATCGATCCGAAGCATTGCAAAAAGTTCCCGGAGGTTACGAAGAGTTGCCGAGGATTCCCCCGCCCGGGTACGCCAAGGGGCCCGCTCCCCCCGTGCGGTGCGGAGGGAGCGGACCTGGGTCGCGCGCGCTTTTTCGTTCGTCCGGCACTCTGGCCTGTCTGTGTCCACTCCCTTCCGCGTTCCGATGCCGTCCTGGTGAGGCGATCAACCCTGGGGAGGTGATCTGTCTACTGCTTCGGCGCGCCGACCAGCTTTCCTTCGGGCGAGACGGCGTACCAAGTGCCGCCCACACCCTGGCCGTTGGTGTCTCCGGGGGCCTCGTCACCGGTGAAGGTGTAGATCGGCCAGCAGTCGAGGGCCATCTGCTTGATGCCGTCGTCCCGGGTGAAGGGCATCAGGCCGTCCGAGTCGATGTTGAGGCCCTTGATGTCGGCCTCCTCGACCGGCGCGACCGCCGGCCACTTCTCCAGGCAGGCGCCGGTGCAGGCCGAGATCGAGTCGGGCCAGGCCGTGTCCTTGGTGAAGCGGTAGACCGTCATGCCGTTCTTGTCGACGACGATCTCGCCGAGCTTCGCGTCCTTGCGGGTCGACAGGCCGGGCAGGTCGGCAAGGGTCGCCTTCTTGCCCGCAGGGGACGATGCGAACCAAGTGCCGCCCACACCCTGGCCGAGGGTGTCACCGGCCTTCGTGTCCTTCGCGTACCGGTACATCGGCCAGCCGCCCACGGTCAGTTGCTTGGTGCCGTCAGGCCGCGTGACCTCGCCGAGAAGCGCCGCGTCCACACCGGTGGCGGCCGTGGCCCCGTCGGCGGGAACCGGCGGCCAGGCCGTGGCGCAGTCGCCCTCACAGGTCGACTTCGGCGGTTCGGCCGTGTCCTTGTCGAAGCGGTAAAGGGTGAGGCCGCCACTGTCGGTGATGACCTCGCCGAGCTTCGCGTCCTTCGCAACGGCCAGCGCACCTGCGGACTTCGCCTGGGTCGCGGCCTGGGCACCGACCTCGGCAGGGCTCGGACTGCTCAGTCCGTAATCGCCCGCGGCCGCGGTGGCGCCCACGTTCTGGCCCACGGTCGAGGTGCCCTGTTCCTGACCGCACGCCGTCGTGAGCGCCAGCATGGCCGCAGCTGTCGCTACGAGTGAGGCGCTCCGCCAGGAGGTCTTCATTTTGGTAACTCCCGCTGTTGGCAAAGATGTTGCAGCGCTCCACTGCGCCGCGCATGGCCATAGGTACGGGCGGGAGTGGTGGGAGTGTTCAACTGCTTCGCAAAAATCTTTCCGAACCCTGTGACCCGAGGGCCTCCACGCGGATCGCACGCCCGTTCGCCTCCGGGGGTGTTTCCCGCTCAGCCCGTCAAACCACCCGGCCGCGGACATCCTCCGTTCGGGGTAACCCCTGGCCACTCCCGCGTACGCGGGCGCAACACGACCGATGATCGCCGTCGTGCATGGACCCAAGCGGACCCGATCCGCGCTCGTCATACGGGTATTCGCGCTGCTGACACTGACCTGGATCCTCGGCGGGGCCTCGGTCGGCCCGGCGGTCGCCGACGCCTGCGCGTACGCCTCCGTCGGCCCGGACGGCAACGACGCGGTGGCGGTCGCCGGCGACGGCTACTGCAGCCCGAGCCCGACACCTCCCCCGCCGCAGCCCACCCCGAAGCCGACGCCGACCCCCAAGCCCCCGCCGCCACCCAAACCCACCCTCACACCCACGCCAACACCCACACCCGCGCCGGAACCACCACCTCCGCCGCCTCCCCCGCCCCCGCCGGCGCCACGGCCCGTCGCGCCGCCACCCAGGCCGGTGCCCGCGCCACCGCCGACTCCCACACCCACACCGATGCCGACGCCCACTCCGAGTGCGCGCCCCAAGCCGTCGCCGTCCCCGGTGAGTTATCCGGCGTACCACGCCCAGGCGCGGCGGCATCCGCCCCGCAGTGGACCGTCCCTGGTCTCGCTCACCCTGCTGATCACCGCGCCCGCGGTGCTCGCCGTCGCGGCGCTGCGCCCGCGCTGACTCTGGAGGCATCTTTGTCGGAATGGCTTGTTCTCGCCCTCGCGATGGGGGCGGCGTGTGTCGTCGTCCTCATCGTGGCCCTCGTACGTCATCGCACGGCCCGCGAGGACGAGGATCCGTCCGAGACCCCGGACGTGATCGAATACATGACGATGATGATCGGCGTGGTCTACGCCATCGTCCTCGGCCTGGCCATCGCCGGAGTCTGGGAGGCCCGCGGCGTCGCACAGGACCATGTGCAGACGGAGGCCCAGGCCCTGCACGAGATCTCGGAGCGGGTTCGCGTCTACCCGCCCGACGTGCAGGACCGGATCCGCGGCGACATCGACTCGTACGTCGGCTACGTCGTCACCACCGAGTGGAAGACCATGTCGGACCAGGGCCGGGTGACCGTCAAGGGCGGCCGGCTCTTCGAGCGCATCCGCGGGGACGTCACCGACTACGAGCCGAAGACGGACTTCGAGGCCCAGGCGTACCAGCCCCTCGTCGACCAGGTCACCGTGGCCGCCGCCGCGCGGAGCTCCCGCGCCGACTCGACCGGGGCGACCATGCCGGGCGTGGTGTGGTTCGGTCTGATCAGCGGGGGCGTGGTCACCGTGGGGATGGTCTTCGCGCTGCAGATCCGGCGCACCACGCGTGAGCTGATCCTCGCCGGGCTCTTCTCCTCGCTGATCGCCTTCCTGCTCTTCCTGATCTGGGACTTCGACGCGCCCTACAGCAGGGGGATCACGGCCTCGGCGGAACCGTTCACGGCGCTGTTCCCGAACCTTCCCGGTTGACGGACCCTCAACAGGCGCTCCGGGTCAGTGCTCCCCGGCCGGGGGACGGATGCCACGCCGCGTCCGTCCCCCGACTGCACGCACTCCGTCCCCTGTGCGGCCCACACGGTTGCCCCATTCGCGCGACTGCGATCGCGCCCACGCTCACCCTTTCCTAGCGTTTCGATCATCGAGGTGCATTTCTGGCGCAAGCGGAAAAGGTCCGCAGCAAGGCTCCTCGGGGACCTGGAGGCTCACCATGCGCGCGATACGCGTCGCTTCGGCCGCTCTGCTGGGCGTGACTGCCCTGACCTTCGCCGCACCCGCCGCCTTCGCCGGCGACGAGAACAACAACATCACCCCGTTCGGCTTCAGCGTGCAGCCGTCGACCATCGCCGCCGGCGGCCAGGTCTCACTGCTGCTCAAGAGAGACGGGGGCTGCCAGGGACGCGCCACGGTCACCTCGGGCGTCTTCGACACCGTCAACATCCCCAAGGGTCAGTCCTCGGCCACGGCGATGGTCGACTGGGACGCCAAACCGGGCGCCGTGTACGAGGTCACCTTCACGTGTGACGGCGTGAGCGGTCACACGGATCTCACCATCGCCACCGGCCGGACCCCCAACCAGACGGACTACCCCGTCCCCGTACAGCGGGGCGTCAGGGCCGGTGTCGGCGGCACCGTCGGCGGCTTCGACCTCAAGGAGATCGGTCTGGGGGCCGCGCTCATCGCGGGCTCCATCGGCGCGGCATGGCACATGTCGCGCCGCCGTGGCGCGACCGACGACTCCTGACGGCACGGCACCGCACAGCCCTTCGCCCCGGACCCTCGAGAGAGGGTCCGGGGCGAAGGGCTGTCACGTGCGGTTTCCGAAGTCTCCGGAACGGAGGGCCGGTCAGATCCTCTTCTCGGACCGGCGCCGCATCCAGAACACCCCGCCACCGACGGCGGCGGCGGCCACAAGGCCGCCACCGATCGCCATGTCGGTGGGTGTGGCACCGCTGGAGCTGCTGCCGCCGAGACCACCGCGGACACCACCGATGACGGTGAAGGCCGCGGGACGGGTCAGGGTGCCCGTCCCGTTGCAGTTGACCGAGATGTCGTACGAGCCGGGGCGCGCGTTCCGGTCGATGGTCGCCGTCCCGCTCGATGTCTCGTTGCTGCCGGTGATCCGGGAGAGGGTCGCCTGCCGGAAGGCGGGCGAGGTCATGGTGCCGCCGGTGGGGCAGCCGTCGACGGTCACGGTCAGTTGACCGCCGCTGGCGATGACGCTGGGCATCGCGACGATGTTGCTCGGGTTGTTCCACGCCGCGGCCATCGGCGCGGCGAGCCCCACCGCGGCGACCGCGGCGGCACTGACCGCCAGGGCACGAGAAGTACGCATGTGATCCTCCGCGGAAGGCGCCCCGGGAACCGTCCCCGGTCGATCGGCGAGAAAACGCCTCCCAGACAGACCCTCAGATGCCGTGCACAGGGCCGCATTTCGAGAATGGTCCGTCCTGGTGAGAAGACACGCCGAGAGAATTCCACACAATCGGATATTGCCGCAGGTCACGGACCGTCAGAAAATTCCTGGCCTCGGCAACTCGGATGGCTCACGAAGGGCGTACTCCACCACCCGTTCGCCTTTGCCCCGTCGCCCGCCGGGCGTGCTGCACTTAGCGTTCTCATATGCGCGACGGACGCGGCGACGGCCGCGTCGAGAGGGGATTGCAAATGTCTGCGTCCGAGCTGGCCGAAGAGGAGGAGCGGCGGAAGAAGCGCGCCCCGTGGGGCGTGATAGCGCTTGTTCTGCTGACCGGCCTCGCACTCATTCGGAATGGTTCCGGTGAGTTCGACGTGGGCCCGCCGCAGCCCGCTTCGGCGGCGGCGGCCGACAGCAGCCGCGCCCCGGGCGGCACCTTCTCCAATCTGCCGACACCGCTGCCGTACTCGGTGGCCGACCGGGTCAGGATCCCGGCGATCCGGGTCGACGCTCCGGTCCTGCCGGTGGGCCTGGACATGGACGGGTGGGTCGACGCACCGCCGCCGGACGACCCGAATCTCGCGGGCTGGTTCACCGGCGCGGTCTCACCCGGCGAGAAGGGCACGGCCGTGATCGACGGCCATGTGGACAACATGCGCGGACCCGCCGTCTTCTACGGGCTCGGGGCGCTCAAAAAGGGAAACCGGATCGAGGTGCAGCGCAAGGACGGGAAGACCGCCGTATTCGAGATCTACGGCATCGAGGTCTTCGAGAAGAACAACTTCCCCGGGGACCGCGTCTACGGCAGCAAGGGAGCCCCCGAATTGCGGGTCATCACCTGCGGGGGCGGTTTCTCCAAGCAGCACGGCTACGACGGGAACGTCGTCGTGTTCGCCCGCCTGGCCGAGGTTCGCTGAGCGCTCCCCGGCCGGGCGGGCGAAAGCCCGAGAGATCTATGCGAACTGCCGTCGCGGGACGGTGATGTGGTAGCCGGAATCCAGCAGTTGCGGCAGATAGGTGCGCAGCGCCCGTACGCTCTGCGAGCGGTCGCCGCCCGCGTCGTGGGACAGCACCACGACGCCCGGAGCGGCACCGTCCTCGACCCGGTTGACGATGGTGCGGGTGCCCGGGGACGTCCAGTCGAGCGTGTCGACCGTCCAGGCCAGCGGTTCCATCCCCAGTTCGGCGCCGAGTTGGAAGGCCGCCCGGTTCCAGGCCCCGTAGGGCGCGCGGAACCAGCCGGGCGGCTCACCGAAGGCGTCGTCGATGACCTCGCAGGTGCGCTCCATCTCGGAGTGGATCGCCGAACGCGAGAGCTTGGTCAGCAGCGGATGGGACCAGGTGTGGTTGCCGACGGTGTGTCCGTCGTCGGCCATCTCGCGCAGCAGGTCCTTGTTGTCGACGGCCATCTCCCCGCACACGAAGAACATCGCGTGCACGTCGTACTCGCGCAGGGTGCTCAGGATGTCGGGGGTGTAGCGCGGATCGGGGCCGTCGTCGAAGGTCAGCACCATGCTGCGGCCGCGCCCGGACATGCGCAGGAACGGCTCGTGGCGGACGAGGGTCCGCGCGGACTCGGTGCGCGGCGGGCCGTATCCAGTCATCGGCTGGAGACGGTAGGAGGAGGGCTTGAGGGCACGGCGTGCCTGTGGGCCCGCGGCGGGCGGGGCACTGCGTACCGGGTGTGTGGCCGGTTCGGTGGTGAGGACGTGGGCCGTGCCCGCGGCACCGGCCGCCCCCAGGACGGCGGCACCGGCGATCAACGCCCGGCGCCGGGTAAGCAGCTGATCCTTTTTCATGATTCATCAGTCACCCAGTTGAGGGGCGTCGCAGCTCAGCAACACCGGTGCGGGCCCACGAAAGCACCCACCTGGACCAAATCGGCGGCGGCACACCAACAGACCCGGGAATTCGAGGTACCCGGCCCGGCCGTGCCCGTGCGCCTCCCGGACCTGGGGGTTCCGATAGCCTCACAGCTGTGACGGAACAGCAGCACTCGCATCAGTTCGAGCGAGGCACGGACGGCCCCAAGGTCATCGTCGTCGGCGTGGACGGCTCCGACTCCTCGATGCGCGCGGCGTCGTACGCGGGGGGTCTGGCCCGACGGCAGCACGCGCTGCTCGCCATCGTCTATGTCCAGCCGGTGATGGCGGCGGGCGCGGCGCTCGGAGTGCCGATCGCCGATACGACGGACGAGATCGCCGAGGACCTGGTCGCCCAGATCCGGGACACCGCCGAGAGGCTCAAGGGCATATTCGAGGTGCGCTGGGAGTTCCACACCTTCCGCGGCGATCCGTACAACGGACTGGTGGCGGCGGCGGACCAGCTCAAGGCGGACGCCGTGGTGGTGGGCGCCTCCGAGCAGGCGGGGCACCGGATCATCGGGTCGGTGGCGATCCGGCTGGTCAAGGCGGGGCGCTGGCCGGTCACGGTGGTGCCGTAGCGGGTACGGCACCTCGGACACCGCGGGTCGGAACGGGCGGAGCTACTCCCCCATGACGAGGCCGTCCTGGGCCGCCCCGCGGCTGAGGACGACGGAGCGGATCCGGTCGCGTACACCGACGACGTCGGCCCCCTGTGCCAGGGCGGCGTTGAGGTCGACCACGCGACCGGCGTCGAGGTCGAAGGCCTGCGGGATGAACTCGGCCTTCTTCACCTCCCATCGGGCGCCCTGGCGCGCGGGAGGGGCGAAGGTGAAGCGGCCGATGGTGCCTTCGTTGCCCCGCGGATCCCGGACGCCCTGGTAGTTGGACATCTCGCCGGCGATCTGGTCCCCCATGCCGTAGATGACCCACGTGCCGTTGACCTTCTCGTACGCCTGCGGGACATGGGCGTGCGTGCCGAGGATGAGGTCGATGTCGGGCCGCCCGTTGGTGCGGGAGGCGGTCAGCTGCTTGCTCAGCGTCAGTTGCCGCTCGTCCGGCTCGTCCTGCCATTCGGTGCCCCAGTGCAGGGATACGACGACCACGTCGGCGCCTGCCTTCCGGGCGGCCCGGGCGTCCGCGACGATCCGGTCGGGGTCGATGAGGTTGACGGCCCAGGGCTGCCCCTGCGGGAGTGGAATGCCGTTCGTGTCGTAGGTGTACGCGAGATGCGCGACCTCGGCGCTGCCCGCCCGCATCATCGTGGCGCCGCTCTCGGCCTGGGTACGCGCCGATCCGGCGTGCCGCACACCCGCGCGGTCGAGCGCGTCCAGGGTGCGCTGGATCCCCGCGGCTCCGTCGTCCAGGGTGTGGTTGGAGGCGGTGGAGCAGGCGTCGTACCCGGTCGCGGCGAGCCCCTCGGCCACCTGCGGCGGGGACTTGAAGGTCGGGTAGCCCGTGTAGTCGCCGTCCGCGCCGTACACGGTCTCCATGTGACAGATCGCCAGACCCGCGCCGGACACGACGGGCTCGACGCCCGCGAGCATCGGCCGGAAGTCGTATCCGTTGCCGCCCGCGTCCGCCTGCGCCCGTTCGATGATCGAGGTGTGCGGCAGTACGTCACCGGAGGCGACGAGGGTGAATCCGCGGGGGTCGGAGGGTGCCGCGGGCCGGCCGCTCGGCCGGGGGGTCGGTGGGTCCTGGGCGGCCTGACAGCCCGTTACGACGAGTACGGCCGCGAGGGCAAGGGTGGTCTGTCGCCGGCGTGGGGTCATACCCAACCTCGTTTTAGTCATATTTACGTATGAAGTGTCAGAATCCACGTACAGGAGCGGCCAGGAGTCAAGGAGCAACGCAGACCTTCAGCCAGTCCGGCGTTCCAGGACGAGCCCTTCGGGCGAACGCGGGTCCGGGGGCAGCAGCCCAGAGCCCCGATGAACCGCTCACCGCACCGTTCACCGACGGCTTCGACCGCCCAGCGCACAACCGTGCGCCGACCCTGTCCCCGCGGAGCGGCACCGGCTGGCATACACGCCATGACGGCCGGAACCACCACCATCACCCGCGGGACGACCGCCGAGCACGAGCTGGCCGCGTTGCAGCGCGATCACGGCCGGCCCCTCTTCGCGCTGCTGCTGCGACTCTCCGACGGCGACCGGCAGCGCGCCGAGGATCTGGTGCAGGAGACGTTCGTACGCGCCTGGCAGCACCCCGAGGCATTGCGTGCCGACGACTTCGACTCCGTACGGCCCTGGCTGCTCACCGTGGCGCGGCGGCTGGCGATAGACGCGCGGCGGGCCCGTCAGGCGCGGCCCGCGGAGGTCGGGGACGCGGTGTTGGACAGTGCGCGCGTCTGTGCCGATCACGCCGAACGGTCCGCGGCGATGCTCGATGTGCGGGAGGCTGTGAAGACACTCACTCCCGAGCACCGTGAAGTCCTGGTGCAGGTGTACTTCCAGGGGGCGAGTGTGGCGGAGGCCGCCGCGGCCCTCGGGATTCCGCCCGGTACGGTGAAGTCTCGCGCATATTACGCGCTGCGCGCCCTGCGCCGGGTGCTTCCGGGCTATGCGGCCGACCTGCGGTGAAACCAAAGGTCGAGTCAAGCCTCGGTAAAGCGCCTGCCGAGGACCATGGTTGAGCAATCTGCTGTCTTCATCCGTGTTCCGGACTGGAGCCCGGGGTCGGGCGACGCGCACGCACCGGAGGAAGGCGGAAGGGATGCTGCACAGAGGTCAAGAGAGCACGGACGGCACCGGCGGTGGTGAACTCACCGTCCCCATGGCTTGGTTGTACGCCGAGTACATCGCCGACGAACTGCTGCGGACCGGCGACCTGATGCCGCCCACATCCTTCGAGTTCCGCGCCGGGCGGGATGCCCTGGCGCTGACCATCTTCCTGTCCGACGCCGGCGGTGAGCTCTCCGGCATCAGGGTCATCACTCAGTTGGAGACCTGGCTTTCGCTGACGGCGTACGACCAGCCGTGGCGGGACTGGGTGCGCGAGCACATGGCGCGGCTCGCGGCCAAGGCCGTCGAATCGGGCGCCCCTGACCCGGACTTGGAGCTGGCCTCGGCGGCCTGGCGCTGGCTGGAGGAGACCGAGCTGCTCGCCCCGGATCTGGACGCCGTGCCTGGTGGCGGGCCGGTCCCGGGCGAGGACGACGGCCCGAAGGTGTGGACGCCTGCCTGGCGGCTGGGACTGCCGCTGGGGCATCTGGCGATCCATCTCTTCTGACCGTCCGGCCAGGGCGCCAAACTTTTTCCGGCCCGCACCAATCCGCGGGCCCTCTCACTCCGAATGTCCTGGCCGCTATTCCGAACGGGTCTTGAGTGATTCGGCGGTCCGGTGCGTATCGGTGGGCAACAGCAACACCACCCCACCCCGCACCATCGCCACCATTGTCACGAGGATTCGGTAATCGGTATGAGGTCCCTGGAACGGCATCGCGACGTCGGCGCATACGCGCTCGGCGTGCTGAATGAGGCGGACGCCTTCCGCTTCGAGGATCACCTCATGGAGTGCCCTCAGTGCGCCGCCCATGTGAGTGAATTCCGGCCTGCGGCACGGCAGTTGATGCTGTACCGCCGGGCCACCCCGCGCTCCGTGCACCCCTTCGCCGCCCCCGGGCCCAGGCTTCTGGACCGGCTGCTCGGCGAGGTGGCGAACCGGCACCGGGCCGGGCGCAGGCGTTGGCTGTACGCGGTGGCCGCCTCCGTCGTGTTCGCGGCGGGCGGGCCCGCGATCGCGATCGTGACGGCGGACGGCTCACCGAGCACCCTGATCGCCGCGACCGACACGGAGACCGGCGTCTGGGCCCAGGTCACGTCCGAGGACCGGGCCTGGGGCAGTGAGGTCGACGTACAGGTCAAGGACCTGGGAGGCCCCCGCGCCTGTCAGCTCGTCGTGATCGGCAAGGACGGTTCCGAGCAGACGGTGACGAGCTGGATGGCGCAGGGGGACAACAACGGCGAGGCCGCCAGCATGCAGGGCGGCGCCGCGTTGCAGTCCGAGGAGATCAGCCGGTACGAGGTGCGCACGACGGAGGGCGAGCGCCTCGTGACGCTCAAGCCCGGCACCGGAAGCTGACGCCAAGTCCGGTCGGCGGACGCCTACTTGAGGAGCTTTGACATCCGCCGGTCCGCGAGCGGCTTCCCGCCCGTCTGGCAGGTCGGGCAGTACTGCAGCGAGGAGTCGCTGAAGGACACCTCCCGGATGGTGTCGCCGCAGACCGGGCAGGGCTCGCCCGTTCTGCCGTGCACCCGCAGTCCGCTCTTCTTCTCCGCCTTCAGGCGTCCGGCCGCCACTCCGTGGGAGCGCTCGACGGCCTCGGTGAGCGTGGAGCGCAGCGCCTCGTACAGGCGCCGTGTCTCCTCGGGACTCAGCGTGGCGGCGAGCTTGAAGGGCGACATCCGGGCGGCGTGCAGGATCTCGTCGCTGTACGCGTTCCCCACGCCCGCGATGAGGCTCTGGTCGCGCAGCGCGCCCTTCAGCTGGCGCCGCTCGCCTTCGAGCAGTTTGGCGAACCGCACCTCGTCGAAGTCCTCGGCGAGCGGGTCGGGGCCGAGCCGGGCGACGCCGGGGATCTCCGCCGGGTCCCTTACGAGGTACACGGCGAGCTTCTTCTGGGTGCCGGCCTCGGTGAGGTCGAAGCCCTCGCCGGTCTCCAGGGCGACGCGCAGTGCGAGCGGGCCCTTGCCGGGGCGGGGCCGGCCGTCGGGCAGCGTGTCCTTCCACTGCAGCCAGCCCGCGCGGGCCAGGTGCGTCACGAAGTGCAGGCCGTCCGCCTCGATGTCGAGGAACTTGCCGTGCCGGCGCACGGCCGTGACCTCGCGGCCCTCGAAGGCGGTGACGGGAGGGTCGTACGTCTTCAGGACGCTGATGGCGACGGGCAGCACGCGCACGACCTGACGGCCGACGAGGTGGTCGGCCAGGAAGTCCTTGAGTGCTTCGACCTCGGGCAGTTCCGGCATAGGTCCAGAGTGCCACCAGGTGCCGACGACACGATGTGGACCGGTGGTCAGTCCCGTTCCGGAACGATGAACTCGCACCACACGACTTTGCCGCCACCGCGGGCCTCCACGCCCCAGACATCGGTGAGCCGGTCGACGAGAAGGAGGCCGCGGCCCGAGACACCGGACTCCCCGGCCTCGCGGCGGCGCGGCAGGGCGCTGGAGGAGTCCTCGACCTCGGCGCGCAGTCTGCGGTCGGAGCCGGTCAGGACGCGCAGGGTGACGACGGCGGAGCCCTCGGTGTGCAGCAGGGCGTTGGTGATCATTTCGTCGGCGACCAGCTCGATCTCGTCGGCACGCTCCCCTGCGCCCCAGGCGTCGACGGCGGCGCGGATCATGTGCCGGGCCGCGGCGAGCGCCTCGGGGTCGCCGGCCGCGACATGCTGCTGGAGTCTGCCGCCGGTCTGGTGGGTGGTGAGGCCGCGGCGGCGCAGGAGCAGCAGCGCGACGTCGTCGTCGCCACCGCGGTCCTCGGCCACCTCGATGAGCCGGTCGGCAAGGTCGTGGACGTCGTCCGGGCCGGTGCTGACGAGCTCCCTGAGGGTGCGCACGCCTTCGCCGAGGGAGATGCCGGGCTGCTCGACCAGGCCGTCGGTGTACAGCATCAGCGTCTGGCCGGGGTCCAGCTCGAAGGTGCTGACCGGGTACTCGAGGCGCCCGAAGTCGGCGGACAGGCCCAGCGGCAAGCCCCCTTCCACGGGCTGTCGTCGGCAGGTGCCGTCGGGCTGCCGGACCAGGGGGTCCATGTGGCCGGCCCTGACCAGCTGGACGACGCCGGTGGACAGATCGGCCTCCGCGTACAGGCAGGTCGCAAAGCGTTCGGTGTCGAGTTCCTTCAGGAAGACGGAGGCGCGGGCCATCACGGTGGCGGGGGTGTGGCCCTCGGCGGCGTAGGCGCGCAGCACGATGCGCAGCTGGCCCATGACGGCGGCGGCGTGCGTGTCATGGCCCTGTACGTCGCCGATGACGGCGCCGACGCGGCCGCCGGGCAGCGGGATCACGTCGTACCAGTCGCCGCCGATGTCCCTGCCGAGGGAGGCGGAGCGGTAGCGGACGGCGATGTCGGCGCCGGGCACGCTGGGGATGGAGCGCGGCAGCATGGCCTGCTGGAGGCCCTTGGCGAGGTCCTTCTCCTGCTCGTAGAACATGGCCCGTTGGAGGCTCTGCGCGATGCTGCTGCCGAGCGCGAGGAGGACGTTGCGGTCCTCCTCCGAGAAGCCGTGCCGGTCGTTGTAGAGCAGGCCGATCGCGCCGATGGGCCGGGCCTGCACGATGAGCGGCAGATACGCGGCCGAGGTGATCTTCAGGTCGGTGATGTGCGGCCACAGCAGGGGATACGCCTCGGCGAACTCCTCCGGCGACTCGATGAAGTGCGGCACCAGGGTCCGTACGACCTCGTTCATCGGGTACTGGGCGTCGATGCGCGTGATCCGGGTGCCCGGCACATAGCTGTCCTGGGGCCCCGCGGCGACCATATTGATGCGGCCGGCCTCCACCAGGCCCATGACCAGGCTCGTCGCGCCGAGGTGGGTGAGGCCGTGGGTGTCCTCCAGGACGTCGATGACGTCCTGGACGGTGCGGGCGTGGGCGAGTGCCGCCGTGGTGAGCTGCACGACGCTCGTCTGCTGGCGCCTGGCCTGGAAATGGGCGGCCTGCTCACGGCGCGCCGCGCGCTCGTTCAGCTCCTGCGTCGCGTCGCGCACGATGCCGATGATCCGGCGGGGCCTGCCGGTCTCGTCGCGGCGGATGTAGCCCTGGGTGTGGGTCCAGCGCAGCGTGCCGTCTCTGCAGCGGATGCGGAAGTAGGCGCCGTAGTTCTCGCTGCCGTCCTTGAGCGCCTGGGAGACCAGGGTGTCGAGGCGTATGGCCTCGGGCGGGGGCACGCGCATGGCCAGGGTCTCCGGGTGCCCGTCGTATTCCTCGGGGTGCACGTCGAAGACCTCGTGGGCCTGGGCGTCCATCTGGAACAGACCGGAGTCCAGGTCCCAGTCGAAGCTGCCCATGCGGTTGAGCGCCAGGATCGGATCCGGGTGGGCGGGCCAGTCGTCCGGGAGTGACAGGGCGCTCGCTCCCCGATCAACCATGGGGCCACTTTGCCAGGATTTGCACGATTATTCGACTCCGGCCTCCGTGGAGCCCGATGCCGGGCTCCACGGCCGGGCGGGCTCTCAACTGCCGGACATGTCGGTCGCGGCGTCGAAGATGCTGTCCGACGTGGTCGGGTCGTCGGGGATCAGACCACCGCCGTCCGGCAGGTCCGGGCTTTCCGGGACGGTTTCCGGGCCGACTTCCTCGGTCGATGTGGTCGAGTCGAGGGGGAACGAGGGTTCGTCGGGGGTGGAGGGTTCCTCCGGCGTGGAGAGGTCCTCGGGCGCCGAGGGGAGATCGGGGGTGGACTGATCGGGCGTGATCGTGCCTGCGTCCGTCCCCGACTCCGGAGTGGTGCTCTCGTCCGAGGGCGTCAGCGTGCTCCCGGGATCCGTCGTGGGCGGGGCGGTGACGGTGGCCGTGGCACAGTCCGAGGGCTCGACCGGAGCGCGGTCGGCCGGATCGCCCGGAGCGCTCTCGGTCTCCCCCGGTGTCACGGTCACCGTCGGCGTCACGCAGTCGGACGCCGACTCGTCCGGCCAGGTGCCGTCCTCCCTCGGGTGGGCGCCCGAGGAGGAATCCTCGGGGTCCGGGGACCGTGTCCAGTCGTCCTGCGGCGGTACGACGTGGTCGTGGTGGTGGCCGTCGTCGCCGATCCGTCGCTCGATCCAGGTGTTGTCGACGATGTTGATGATCGTGATGTTGGTGATCACCGTGGTCGCCGGGGTCACGACGACGACCTCGCTGGGCCGGTATCCGGACCAGGCCTGCCCGCGGGTGCCCGCTGCCCCCTTGGACTCGACGGGCGGCTTCAGCGGGTTTCCGCAGGCGCAGCGGACGCGGGGCACCCCGCGGTTGTCGACGAGGACGGCGGTACCCGCCTGAAGGACCGACTGGTGGCCGGTCGCCCGGCCATCGCTGAACTCGTGGTTCGTGACCTGTGTGTCCGCACGCAGCACGACCGAGGTGAGACCCCGCAGAAAGCTCGGGACCGAGGCCTGCGAGACGCCGGTGACCTGCGCGAACGCGCGGGCTCTGGCCCGGTCCGCGGTGAGGAGGCCGATCTGTTTCTCGACGTCGCAGCTCCCGGCGGAGTGGACGCCGCCGTAGAGGCCCGGCGTGGAGCCCGAGAGCTTGCGCGCGCCCTGCGTGGCGGAGGCGCCGCCGGTGGGCGTCGGTTGCTGCGTTCGGGTGACGGGGGGCGGGGTCGCGGTGGAGGCGGCGGTGGAGTCCGTGAAGGGGCCGGAGCCCTGAGCCGCGATGGGCTCGAGGAACAGCTCACCGCTGGATCCGCCGGACGTCTGGTCCTTGTCGCCGTCGTCCCCACCGCACCCGGCGACAAGGAAAGCCGCCGAGAGCGCGCAGGCCGTGACGAGGGTTCTGGTGGGTGTGTGCACCGCGCTCTCCCGTCCATCCCGGGCAATTCGTCCACCATTGTCTGCGTCACCCACTTGGACCACGCAAGCGGAGGAAGGTCACCGAGCGTCACAATGGGAGGGAGAGGGGTGGTGCGGCGTGGAGTGGTTCACGGCACCCGAGTACTGGCTGAGCCGGCTGGTCTTCCAGCGGGCGCTCGCCGTGGTGTACCTCGTCGCGTTCCTGGGCGCGGCGCTGCAGTTCCGCGCGCTGATCGGGGAGCGCGGGATGCTGCCGGTCCCCCGCTTCGTGGCACGGGTGCCGTTCCGCCGGGCGCCGAGCGTGTTCCAACTGCACTACTCGGACCGCTTCTTCGCGGTCTGGTCCTGGGCGGGCTGCGCGGTGTCGGTGGCGCTGATCGCCGGAATGGACTCACTACTGCCGCTGTGGGGCGGCATGTTGCTGTGGCTGGTCCCGTGGGTGCTCTATCTGTCCATCGTCAACGTGGGCCAGACCTGGTACTCGTTCGGCTGGGAGTCACTGCTCCTGGAGGTGGGTTTCCTCGCCGTCTTCCTCGGCAACGACGAGGTGGCCCCGCCGATCGTCGTCCTCTTCCTGCTGCGCTGGGTGCTGTTCCGCGTCGAGTTCGGCGCCGGGCTGATCAAGATGCGGGGCGACGCGTGCTGGCGGAAGCTGACCTGCCTGTACTTCCACCACGAGACCCAGCCGATGCCGGGCCCGCTGAGCTGGTTCTTCCACCATCTCCCCAAGCCCTTCCACCGTGTCGAGGTGGCCGCCAACCACTTCACCCAACTCGCCCTTCCCGTCCTGCTGTTCACCCCGCAGCCGATCGCCACGGCCGCCGCCTCGCTGATGATCCTCACCCAGCTGTGGCTGGTCCTGTCGGGCAACTTCTCCTGGCTGAACTGGATCACGATCGTGCTGGCCCTGTCGGCGGTCGAACTCCCCACCACCGCACCGGACGTGTCCGGGACACCGATCTGGTACGAGGTCGTGGTCCTCGCCGTGGCCACGGCGCTGCTGGCCCTCAGCTACCGCCCGGTCCGCAACATGCTCTCCCGGCGACAGGTCATGAACTGCTCCTTCGACCCGCTCCATCTGGTGAACACCTACGGGGCGTTCGGCAGCGTCAGCCGGCTGCGCCACGAGGTGATCGTCGAGGGCACCGCGGACGACCCGCCTCGGGAGGACTCGGACTGGCGGGAGTACGAGTTCAAGGGCAAGCCGGGCGATCCGCGGTACTGGCCGCGCCAGTTCGCGCCGTACCATCTGCGCCTCGACTGGATGATGTGGTTCGCGGCGCTCTCCCCCGCGTACGCCGAATCCTGGTTCGCGGGTCTGGTGGAGCGGCTCCTGGAGAACGACCGAGACACGCTACGACTGCTGCGCCGCTCCCCGTTCCCCGCCGACAGCCCGCCCCGCTACATCCGCGCCCGCCTCTACCGCTACCGCTACACGACCTGGCGCGAGCTGCGGGAGACGGGTGCGTGCTGGCACCGGACGTATGTGCGCGATTTTCTGCCGCCTACGCGGCTCGACTCCCTGACTCAGAGGCGGTAGACGTCTGTGGCTCAGAGGCGGTAGACGCGGGTGGCGGTGCCCTCGAAGACCTGATCGCGCTCGTCGTCACCGAGACCTGCGGTCAACTCCCGCGTGGACTCGGCCACTTGACCGTAGGTCGCCGCCAGCGTGCACACCGGCCAGTCGGAGCCGAACATCAGGCGGCTGGGACCGAAGGCCTCCAGGACCGTGTCGGCGTACGGGCGCAGGTCATCGACGGTCCACTTCCCCAGGTCCGCCTCCGTCACCATGCCCGAGAGCTTGCACACCGTGTTGGGCAGGGCGGCAAGGGCACGGACGCCGGACGCCCAGGGTTCGAGGTCTCCGGCGACGATGGGCGGCTTGCCCAAGTGGTCGAGCACGAAGGTGAGTTCGGGCAGGGCTGCCGCTGCTGCGGCGGCGGACGGCAGTTGGTGGGGCTGGACGATCAGGTCGTAGACGAGCCCCGCCTCCGCTACGGCGGCGAGTCCCCGCCGTACGTCCGGACGCAGCAGCCACTCGGGGTCGGGCTCACCCTGGACCTGATGGCGAATGCCCTTGAGGTACCGGCCGCCCGGCAGCTCCCGCAGCCGCGCGAGCTCGTCGGCGACCTCGGGCGCGGTCAGGTCGGTCCACCCCACCACTCCCCCGATCAGCTCGCTCTCCGCCGCGAGGGCGAGGAACTCCGGGGTCTCCGCGGCCACGGTGATCGTCTGCACGAGGACGGTGCGGTCGACACCGGCGGCCCGCGCCTCCGGTTCGAGGTCTGCGACGGTGAAGTTCCGCCTCAAGGACTGGAGTTCGGGTCCGGTGATCCAGTCCTGGTCCCGGACGGAGAGGTCCCAGACGTGATGGTGGGCGTCGATGGTCATGGCAGCTCCCATACAACGGGCAGGCTCGCTTCGGCGCCCTCGCCGGAATAGTCGTGCACGACATCGAGGAGCTGCGTCATTCTGGCCTGCCAGGCGATGTTGACCGGCAGTTTCTCCAACTCGGCGAGCATCTTCCCGTAGTCCTCGCACTCCAGGAGGTGGAAGAGGTCGGTGCCGCTGCGCCAGATCGTCCAGGAGGTGGCTCCGGCGGCGCGGATCGCGGTGGTCAGTTCGGCGGGGACCTTGAGATGGGCGGCTTCGTACTCGACGATGCGGTCCGCGCGGACCTTGGTGTGCAGGGCGACTCTCATGACGGCTCCTGTACGGGTACAGGCGCGTCGGAGGGCAGCAGGCCTTCCGCGCGCAGTTCCTGCCAGAAGGCCGCGGGCACCGGTGTCGCGAACTGCTCGGCGCAGTCCTGGACTTCGTGCGATGAGCGGGCGCCGACGAGGACGCTCGCGACGGCCGGGTGGGCGGCCGGGAAGGCCAGGGCTGCGGCCCGCGGGGTCGTGCCGTGCCGCTCGGCGATGGCCTTGAGGCGCAGGGCGCGGTTCAGCAACTCGGGTGGAGCTGCGGCGTAGTTGTACGTCGCTCCCGGTTTCGGGTCGGCGAGCAGGCCGGAGTTGAAGGCGCCGCCGATGACGACCGACCTTCCGCGTTCCTGTGCCACCGGAAGCAGATCGGTCAGTGCCCGGTGGTCGAGCAGCGTGTACCGGCCTGCGCAGAGCACGACGTCGACGTCCGTGTCACGCAGGAAGCGGGTCAGCATCTCGGTCTGGTTCATGCCCGCGCCGATCGCGCCCACGACGCCTTCCGCGCGCAGCTTCTCCAGGGCCGGGTAGGCCTCGCGGAAGGCCTGCTCGGCGTGGTCGTCCGGGTCGTGGAGGTAGACGGCGTCCACGCGGTCGAGGCCGAGCCGTTCGAGGCTGGCGTCCAGGCTGCGCCGTATGCCGTCCGCGCTGAAGTCCCAGACACGACGGTGGGTGGCGGGCACGGCGAAACCGTCCGCCAGGTCGTCGCCGTCAGCGCCGTCCGTGGGCTCCAGACGTCGGCCCACCTTGGTGGAGACGGCGTACTCGGAGCGTGGGCGGTCGCGCAGGGCCGCGCCGAGGCGTCGCTCGGAGAGGCCGAGGCCGTAGTGCGGGGCCGTGTCGAAGTAGCGGATGCCGCCCGACCAGGCGGCGTCGAGGGCCTTCTGCGCCTGCTCGTCGGGGACCGCCGTGAACAGGTTGCCTATGCCGGCGGCGCCGAAGGACAGGGGGCTGACCTCGACGCCGCTCTTCCCGAGGGTGCTCACTGGCCCGCCGGACGCAGCCGCAGCCCCTGCATGCCGCCGTCGACGGCGAGGGCCGTACCGGTGGTGGCGCCGGACAGCGGGCTCGCCAAGTAGGCGATGGCGCCTGCGACTTCGGCCGCGGAGACGAGGCGGCCGCTGGGCTGGCGGGCCTCCAGCGCGGCGCGTTCGGCGGCGGGGTCGGTGGCCGCGTCGAGGAGTCGGCCGACCCATGGGGTGTCCGCCGTACCGGGGTTGACGCAGTTGACGCGGATGCCCTCGCGGATGTGGTCGGCGGCCATGGCGAGGGAGAGGGAGAGGACAGCGCCCTTCGAGGCGGAGTACAGGGCGCGTTGCGGGAGTCCGGCGGTGG
Organism: Streptomyces sp. NBC_00554; assembly: GCF_041431135.1. Lineage (NCBI taxonomy): Bacteria > Bacillati > Actinomycetota > Actinomycetes > Kitasatosporales > Streptomycetaceae > Streptomyces > Streptomyces sp. NBC_00554. Next base: position 1,044,722 of record NZ_CP107799.1, read on the forward strand.
CGGCGATGGAGCAGGTGTTCACGATCGCCGCGTGCTCGGAGGCGCGCAGATGGGGCAGGGCCGCGCGCGCCGTACGGACCATGCCGACGACGTTGACGTCCAGGACCCGGTGCCACTGCTCGTCCTCGTTGTCCTCGACGGTACCCGCGGCGCCAATGCCCGCGTTGTTGACCAGGACGTCGAGTCCGCCGAGTTCGGCGACGGCGGCGGCCACCGCCTCGCGCACGGACGCGTCGTCGGTGACGTCGGCGCGATAGCCGAGGAGCGGCTTCTCCACGGACGACAGGTCCAGGTCGAGGACCGCGACCTGGGCTCCTCGGGCGGCCAGGAGGTCGGCGGTGGCCCGGCCGATGCCGGAGGCCCCGCCCGTGACAAGCGCCTTGAGCCCCTCGAAGTCCGTCATGCCGCTGCTCCCTTCGGATCGGTGAGTGACTGCTCGGCGAGGTCGGCGGCCCAGAAGGTGCCGTCGGGGAAGGTGAACTCCGCGATGGACTCGGGCCGCATGGTGGCCGAGAAGCCCGGTGCGGTGGGTGCCGTGTAGTGACCCTCGCGTATCACCACCGGGGCGAGGAAGTGGTCGTGCAGATGGTCGACGTACTCGATGACCCGGTCCTCGGTGGTGCCGGAGAGCGCGACGAAGTCGAACATGGAGAGGTGCTGGACGAGTTCGCACAGGCCGACGCCGCCCGCGTGCGGGCAGACCGGCACGCCGAACTTCGCGGCGAGGAGCAGGATGGCGAGGTTCTCGTTGACGCCGCCGACCCGGGCCGCGTCGATCTGGAGGACGTCGATGGCACCGGCCTGGAGGAGCTGCTTGAAGATGATGCGGTTCTGGACGTGCTCGCCGGTGGCGACCTTGACCGGTGCGACGGCCTTGCGGATGGCGGCGTGGCCGAGGACGTCGTCGGGGCTGGTCGGCTCCTCGATCCAGTAGGGCTCGAACTCCGCGAGCGCCTTGGTCCAGGCGATGGCCTCGTCGACGTTCCAGCGCTGGTTGGCGTCGATCGCGATGCGGATGTCCGGGCCGACCACGGAACGGGCGACTCGGCAGCGGCGTACGTCGTCCGTCAGGTCCGCGCCGACCTTCAGCTTGATCTGGGTGAAGCCGTCGGCGACGGCCTCGGCGGCGAGGCGGGTGAGCTTCTCGTCGCTGTAGCCGAGCCAGCCGGGTGAGGTGGTGTAGGCGGGGAAGCCCCGCTCGACGAGCCGGGCCTGCCGGTCCTGGGCGCCCTGCTTTCCGCGCCGCAGCAGATCCAGCGCCTCTTCGGGAGTGAGCGCGTCCGTGATGTAGCGGAAGTCGACCTGCCGTACCAGCCATTCGGGTTCGGCGTCGGCGAGCAGCTGCCACAGCGGCTTGTCCGCGCGCTTGGCCGCCAGATCCCATACGGCGTTGATGACGGCGCCGATCGCCATGTGCATCACGCCTTTCTCGGGGCCGAGCCAGCGAAGCTGACTGTCGCCGATCAGGTCGCGGCCGAGGGAGCCCGGGTCGGCGCACAGCTCGTCGACGGACCGTCCGATCACATGCCCGCGCAGCGCGTCGATCGCGGCGACCTGGACATCATTGCCCCGCCCGATGGTGAAGGTGAAGCCGTGCCCCTCGACGCCGTCGGCCGCGTCGCTGCGCAGCACGACGTACGCCGCCGAATAGTCGGGGTCCGGGTTCATCGCGTCGGAGCCGTCGAGCTCCCGCGAGGTGGGGAAACGGATGTCGTAGGTGTCGACCGCGGTGATGCGGGCGGGGGTCGGGGACACGGAAGGCCTTTCGATCGGTGGCAGGGGATCCTCGGTGGCCGTGCGGGGCCTAGGCGTCAGTCCTGGGGGGTTCAGTCCTGGGGGTGTCAGTCCTGGGCGCGTCAGTCCTGGGCGCGTCAGTCCTGGGCGCGGCCCGTGGTGACGCGGGCGATCATCAGGGCGACCAGGATGATTCCGCCGTAGATGGCCTGGATCCAGAAGGACGGCACCTGGGCGAGCGTGAGCAGGTTCTGTACGACGCCGAGCAGCAGGACACCGGTGAGGGCGCCGAACATGGTGCCCTTGCCGCCGTCGAGGCTGATACCGCCGATGACCGCGGCCGCGAACACCGTGAAGATCATGTTGTTGCCCTGGTTGGCGCTGATCGCGCCCACATAGCCGGTCTGCATGATCCCGCCGGCGGCGGCGAGGACTCCCGCGACGACGAAGACGCCGAGCATCACGCGTTCGACCCGGATACCGGCCGCCCGGGCCGCGTCCGCGTTGCCGCCGATGGCGTACAGGGCGCGGCCGATGCGGTGGTACTTGAGGATCAGGCCCGCGACACCGAAGGCCACGGCGGCCAGCCACACGGACATCGGGATGCTCAGGAACGTGGTGGTGGCCAGCGAGAAGAACGAGTCGGGCATCCCGAAGAGCGTCTTGCCCTCGGTGGCGCCGACCAGCAGCCCGCGCAGGACGATCAGCATCGCGAGGGTGACGATGAAGGCGTTGAGCTTGAACTTCACGACCAGGATGCCGTTGAAGGCGCCGACGACCCCGCCCACCACGAGGATCGCGAGGAGGGCGAACACGGCGGGGAACTCCGTGCCCCAGCCGGACTGCGCGGCGGGCAGCACAAGGAGCGCGCCGACGGCCGGCGCGATGCCGACGACCGACTCGAGGGACAGGTCGAACTTGCCGGTGATGAGGACGAGCGACTCGGCGAGCACCACCATGGCGAGCGCTGCGGAGGCGCCCAGGATGGAGATCAGGTTGCGCTCGGTGAGGAAGGAGTCGTTGACGAACGCGCCGAGGATGACGAGCAGCAACAGGGCGGGAACGAGGGCGAGTTCGCGGGCCCGGCGGAGCATTACCGTCTTGGCTGCGCGGGGGTCGGGCACGCGTACGGGGGTGGCGGTCGAGGCCGACGGGGCCTTCGTGTCAGCCATGGTCCACTCCTTCGATGGAGGCGATCAGCTCGTGGTCGTGCCAGCCCGCCGGATGCTCGGCGACGACACGGCCGTGGAAGAGGACGAGGACCCGGTCGCAGCGGCGCAGGTCGTCGAGTTCGTCGGAGACGACGAGCACGGCGGTGCCGTCCTCGCGGGCGCTGTCCATGCGGGACAACAGGGACTCCTTGGACTTCACGTCGACGCCCGCGGTGGGGTTGATGAGGACGAGAAGGCGCGGGTCGGAGGCGAGCGCGCGGGCCATGACGACCTTCTGCGCGTTGCCTCCGGAGAGGTCGGAGACAGGCTGCTCGGGGCCCTCGGTGTGGATGTCGAGGCGGTCGATCAGCTCGGTGGCGAAGCCGCGTTTGCGGTCGGTGCCGATGAAGCCGTAGCGGCCGAGACGGTTCAGGACGGTCATGGTGGCGTTGTCGCCGATGCTCATCCCGGAGACGAGTCCCTGGTCGTGCCGGTCGCGCGGGACGAAGCCGACGCCCGCCTTGAGTGTGGCCTGCACGTCACCGAACGGGAGCCCCTTGCCGTCGAGTTGAGCGCTTCCGCCGGTCGGTGTGTGCAGTCCGGCGAAGGACTCGGCCAGCTCGATCTTCCCGCTGCCGCTGGAGCCGGCGAGGCCGACGACCTCACCGCTGCGGACAGTCAGATCGACACTCTCGTACGACTCCGATGTGAGCCCCTTGGCGTCGAGGACGACCGGCGCCTCACGGTCCGTCTTCCTGATCTGCACGGACTTCTCGGCGATCGCCTCGCCCGCCATGGCCTCCACCAGTGCCGGGCGCGGGAGTTCGGCGACCGGCGCGGTGGTGATCCAGCGGGCGTCGCGCAGGACCGTCACCGTCTGGCACACCTCGTACACCTCCTGAAGGTGGTGCGAGATGAACAGGAAGGTGACGCCGGAGTCCTGGAGTGCGCGCATGCGGGTGAAGAGCCGCTCGATCTCGCGGTTGTCGAGCTGCGCGGTCGGCTCGTCGAGAACAATGAAGCGGGCGCCGAAGCTCAACGCCCGTGCGATCTCCACCATTTGGCGGTCCTCGACCTTGAGGTCGGCCGTGCGCGCCTCCGGGTCGACGTGCACGTCCCAGGTCTCCAGGACCTCCGCCGCCTCGGACCTCAGCCTGCGCCAGCTGATGAGGCCGCCGCGGCCCGTCGGCTGACGGTTGATGAAGAGGTTCTCGGCGACCGTCAACTCCGGTACGACGGTGGGCTTCTGGTAGACACAGGCCACCTTGCGGCGCCAGGCGTCGCGGTCGGCGAGCGCGGGCGCCGGCTCGCCGTCGAAGCGGACCGTGCCCTCGTCGGGGGCCTGGAGGCCGGTGAGGATGGTGACGAGGGTGGACTTGCCCGCGCCGTTGCGGCCGACGAGAGCATGCGACTCACCGGGGAGGACAGTGAGTTGGCCGTCTTGGAGGGCGACGGTGGGGCCGTACCGCTTGGCCACCCCCCGTGCCTCCACCAGTGGTGTACTCATCAGACCGTGTTGCCCCAGAGTGAGGCGTCGTCCACGTTGTCCTTGGTCACCAGCGGCGCGGGCAGCTGGTCCTCGAGGATCCCGCTGGGCAGCTTGACGATCTCGGAGTCGTGGTCGGTCGGGCCGGGCTTGAAGGTCTTCCCCTGCATCGCCGCCTTGATGTAGTACATGCCGTACTTGGCGTACAGGTCGGCGGGCTGCGAGACGGTGGCGTCTATCTGGCCCTTGCGGATGGCGTCGTACTCCTGCGGGATACCGTCGTTCGAGACGATCGTGATGTGGCCCGCCTGGCCGACCGTCTTCAGCATTCCCTTGGACTTGAGGGTCTGCAGGGTGGGCGCCAGGTAGACGCCGCCCGCCTGCATGTAGATGCCCTTGATGTCGGGGTTGGCGTTCAGGAGGGTGTCCAGCTTGGAGGCCGCGGTGTCGGACTCCCACTTCGCCGGTATCTCCAGGACCGAGAGCTTCGGGTACTTCTCCTTCACGCAGGAGCGGAAGGCCTCCGAGCGGTCACGGCCGTTGACGGACGCCAGATCGCCCATGATCTGCACGACCTTGCCGGACTTGACCTGCTCGCCGAGGTAGTCGCAGGCCTTCTCGCCGTACGCCACGTTGTTGGCGCGTACGACCATGGCGACCTTGCCCTTCTCGGGCGCCACGTCGACGGCGACCACGGGGACGCCCTTGCGCTCGGCCTGGTCCAGGCCCGCGGCGATCGCGGCGCTGTCGAGGGGGGCCACGACGATGCCCTTCACGCCCTGGTTGAGCTGGTTGTTGATGTCGGTGATCTGCTGCGACGGGTCACTGTTGGAGTTGACGGTCTTGAGCGCGTTCACGCCCTCGGACTCCGCCATCTTCGGCACATAGTCGTTGTACGACTGCCAGAACGGCGAGGTCAGCAGGGGCAGGATCACCCCGACCTTGCCGGTGCCGTCGCCTGCTCCGTCGCCGGAGGCGACGGTGTCCTTGGTGCTGCCGCAAGCCCCGAGCACGAGGGTGGCGCACGCGGCCGCAGCCGCCGCACGCACCGCTCGCGACGAGTTTCGCCTGTTACGCACAGTTCTGCCGGCCATCTGACGGCTCCTCATTGAGCGAGATCGAGCAGGACGCGTGGCCGGAGGGTCCCTCTTCCAGCCGCCGCGACGAATATTTATCAGACCACTTCGGGGTCACAACACCCCTCGACGCCAAATTTTCACGGTTTCGAGCCGTAGTGGTCCGACCACTTGCCTGGTTAGACTGCGGCGCATCCGGCAACAGGAGGAAATCGCGTGGACGAGCCCGCCCCGCAGAAGGGCACCGTGACGCAGCGCGCCATCGAGCGGATCAAGGCGATGATCGGCGAGGGCAGTCTGGAGCCGGGGCAGCGGCTGCCCACCGAGCGTGATCTCGCCGCGCAGCTGGGCATGTCCCGCAGCTCGATGCGCGAGGCGATCCGTGCGCTCACCGTCCTCGGCGTTCTGGAGGCGCGGCACGGTTCGGGCATCTACGTCACGCAGCTGGAGGCCGGGGACCTCCTGGAGACCTTCGGTGTGGTGGCCGATCTGTCCCGGGGCCCCCGGCTGGTCGAGCTGCTGGAGATCCGCCGGATCCTGGAGTCGACGGCGACCGCGCTGGCCGCCGCCCGGATCACCGAGGACCAGCTCGCCGACGTGGAGAAGCACCTGGCGGCGATGAACGCGACGGACGATCCGGAGGAGATCCTCTCGCACGACCTCGCCTTCCACCGCGCCATCGCGGGCGCGGCCGGCAACGAGACGATGGCGGCCATCCTGGAGGGCCTCTCCTCGCGCACCTTCCGCGCCCGGGTCTGGCGCGGCTACCAGGAGGAGGGTGCCTTCGAACGCACGCGGCGCGAACACGCGGCGATTCACCGGGCGCTCGTCGCGCACGACCCGGAGGCGGCCAGGGCGGCCGCCGCCGCGCACGTGGGTGAGGTGGAGCAGTGGCTACGCTCCCAGCTCACGTCATGACAGGTTGCTCAGGCTCGCGTCAACCGTAGGGTCACCAGCTCGAAGGCACGCAGCCGCAGGGTGATCCGGTCGCCGTCGTGCCCGGGTGCCGCCGCGTCCGCCAACGGCCGTTCCAGCAGGTCGGTCACCGTCACTCCGGCAACCTCGAAGCCCGTCGTCAGCGTGGCGCGCGTACGAGCGCCGCGTGACTCGTGGAAGCGGACGATCACGTCACCGCTGCCGTCGTCGGCCAGTTTGAGCGCCGTCACGACGACGGCGTCCTGGTCGAGGGTCACCAGTGGCGCGACCTCCTGGGAGCCGGTCAGGCGCCGCTCCGGCAGATTGATCCGCCAGCCCTCGCGCACGGCGTCCCCGATCCCAGCGCCGGGCACCAGAGCGTGCCGGAAGCGGTGGACGCCCTGGTCGGTCTCGGGGTCGGGGAAGCGCGGGGCCCGGAGCAGCGAGACGCGCACGGTGGTGGTCGTACCGGAGTCGGTGTCGCGGACGGTACGGGTCACGTCGTGCCCGTACGTCGAGTCGTTGACGAGTGCGACGCCCCACCCGGGTTCCTCGATGTGCACGAACCGGTGGTTGCACGCCTCGAACTTGGCCGCCTCCCAGCTCGTGTTGGTGTGCGTGGGCCGGTAGAAGTGCCCGAACTGCGTTTCGGACGCGTACCTTTCGGCGTGCACATCGAGCGGGAAGGCCAGCTTCAGGAACTTCTCCGTCTCCTGCCAGTCGACCTCGGTGTCGATGCCGAGCCGCCGCTCCCCCGGTGCGAGGGACAGCACCTGGGTGACCCGCGACGCGCCGAAGGACCGTACGATCCGGACCGACACGCCGTCGTCACCGGGCACGACCTCTTCCGCGTCGACCAGGTCGGTGACCGTGTTGCGGTAGAACTCGTCGACGTCCCAGGCGTCCCACATGTTCGGGAAGTCGGGGTGGAGCTGGAGCAGGTTCGCCGCCTGACCGGGCGCGACCGTCTCGCGCTCGGCTTGGATGTCGTACGCCGATACGACGAGACCCCGCGCGTCGATTTCGACCCGCAACAGCCCGTTGTCGAGGACGAATCCGCCGTCGACGCGGGGCGCGAGTGCGGTGCTGCCGTCGATTGCCGGGGTCCGCGCGCCGCCCGCCGGGACGCCGTCACGGTGGTGCGGCGCCGAGTTGAAGACGAGGGCCGCCGCGCCCTCGCCCGCCAGGGCGCGCTGGGCCGCGTCGATGATCGCGTTCAGCTCGCCGGCGAGGCGCTCGTAGGTGGCGCGGGCCTCCCGGTGCACCCAGGCGATGGAGGAGCCGGGCAGGATGTCGTGGAACTGGTGGAGCAGGACCGTCTTCCAGATGCGGTCCAACTCCTCGTACGGATAGGGGGATCCGGTCCGTACGGCTGCTGTCGCCGCCCACAGTTCGGCCTCGCGCAGGAGGTGTTCGCTGCGCCGGTTGCCCTGCTTGGTCTTCGCCTGGCTGGTGAGCGTGGCGCGGTGGAGTTCGAGGTACAACTCGCCGACCCACACGGGGGCGTTGGGGTACTCGGCCTCCGCCTTCTGGAAGAACTCCCCGGGCGTCTCCCACGTCACCGTCGCGGAGCCTTCGAGGTCCTTCAGCCGCGCCGCCTTCGCGATCATCTCCCGCGTCGTGCCGCCGCCTCCGTCGCCCCAGCCGGTGGGGGCGAGGGAGTGCCGGGCGACGCCCTTGTCCTTGAAGTTGCTCGCCGCGTGGGCGATCTCGCTGCCCTTCATCGAGCAGTTGTAGGTGTCGACGGGCGGGAAGTGCGTGAAGATGCGGGTGCCGTCGATGCCTTCCCACTGGAAGGTGTGGTGGGGGAACTTGTTGGTCTGCGACCAGGAGATCTTCTGCGTCAGCAGCCACTTGGAGCCGGCCGCCTTGATGATCTGCGGCAGCCCGGCGGCGAAGCCGAAGGTGTCGGGCAGCCAGGCCTCGTCGTTCTCGATGCCGAACTCGTCGAGGAAGAACCGCTTCCCGTGCACGAACTGACGGGCCATCGCCTCCGAGCCCGGCATGTTCGTGTCCGACTCGACCCACATTCCGCCCGCGGGCACGAACCGCCCGTCGGCGACGGCCTTCTTGACCTTCGCCCACACCTCGGGGCGGTGCTCCTTCACCCAGGCCCACTGCTGGGCCTGCGACATGGCGAAGATGAAGTCCGGCTCGTCCTCGATGAGGGCGGTCATGTTGGAGGTCGTCCGGGCCACCTTGCGGACCGTCTCGCGCAGCGGCCACAGCCATGCCGAGTCGATGTGCGCGTGCCCGACGGCGCTGATGCGGTGCGCGGAGGGCACGGCGGGCTCGGCCAGCACCCCGGCGAGCCGTGAACGTGCCGCGTCCGCCGTGCCGTTGACGTCCTGGAGGTCGACCGCGTCGAGCGCCCGGTCCACCGCCCGCAGGATGTCCCAGCGCCGGGCGGACTCCACTGGCAGTTCGGCCATCAGCTCGCCGAGCACCTCCAGGTCGAGGACGAGGTGCCACACGGTCTCGTCGAAGACGGCTAGGTCCATCCGCTCCAGCTTGTACTGCGGCTCGCTGCCCGCCGTCTCCTTGTCGCCCAACTGCGTGGGCAGGAAGGGGTGGTAGTCGAGGATGACCGGGTTGGAGGCGGCCTCGATGTGCAGCCTGACCTCCTCGCCGCCCTCGACCGGGGCGCCGATGCGGACCCACTGGTTGCGCGGGTTCAGGCCCTTCACCGGGGTCCCGTCGGGCCGGTAGACGAGCCCCTCGCACTGGAAGCCGGGCATGTTCTCGTCGAAGCCGAGGTCGAGGAGCGCCTCGACGGTCTTCCCGGCCCACGCCTGCGGAACGGTCCCGGTGACGCGGAACCAGCTGGTGCCCCACGGAGCACCCCAGCGTGCGCCCGCCTCGATCGGCTCCGTCCGGGCGGCGAGTCCTTCCGCCACCGGAACCGGCTCGCCCGGCGCGTGCCAGACCGCCACCTCCAGCGGCACGGACTCGGGGTACACGGCGGGGCGAATGCGCTCGTCGAGGACGCGCTTGAGGCGGCGTTCGACCAGGGTGCGGTCGTCATGCATGAGAGTGCTCCGTGGGGTGTGGGTGCGGGCTACCAGGTGTGCGTGGTCGTACTGGCGGTCGAGACGGTGAACAGCTCCCCCACCGAGCGCAGTTCGAACCGTGCGGCGGTCTCTCCCTGCTCGGGGACGAGGCCTCCGACGTAGAAGGCGCTCTGGCAGGTGCCGCCGAGGAAGCGGCGCGTGCCGTCGGAGAACGTCCGGTACAGCTCGTAGTGGCGTACGGGACCGGGGGCGCCGTCCCAGGCGAAGCGCAGGCTGCCTCCGTCGGCGTCCGTGACGCGCAGGCCGGTGGGCGCGGCGGGGGTCACCACCGCATCCCGGACGGCGAGCCCGCCCAGCCGCCAGCGCACCGGGCCACTGGTGGCGGTGAGCCGGACGCCCAGGGCGCGTATCTCCCCCGACAGCCCTGTCAGCCGCACGGTCGAGGTCACCCAGCCGGAGCCCGTGCTCAGCGGGAAGTACGTGTACGGGGGCGCCCCTCTCGCCGTGCCCGGCTCGGCGGTGGCGACGGCCAGCTCGACCTGAACACCGCCGGTGTCGGCGCGGTGGGTCAGTTCGACCACCGTGTCCGCGCCCAGCGGCAGCCGCGTCGAGTACAGGTCCAGCGTGGCCGGGGCGTCGAGGGCGCCGTCGACGAGGAGGCTGCTGCCGCCGCGCCAGGCGTCCGCGAAGTCGAAGGTGACGGCCGGGCGTTGGCCCGTTGTCCGCACGACCCAGCGGCGGGACGGCAGCCGGTCCTGGAGACCGAGATGGTTCCAGGCGGCGCCCGAGGTGGCCGCGCCGTTCTCGTACCACTTCAGGCCGTGGCCGGTGTTGAAGACCGTCGCGAAGGGCACGGAGGTGACGGTCGAGCGGTCGGCGACGGAGACGGCCGGGGCGCGCCAACTGGCCGTCGTGTTGGGCTTGGACGGGTCGAGGGTGGCGCCGGTCCAGAACAGGTCGTCGGAGGCGTGGAAGTCGCCAGGTGTGCGGCTCGCGGGCAGGTGGTTGCGGGTCCACTCGGGCCGATAGAAGCCGATGGAGGTGACATGGGCCGCGGTGGTCGGCACGATGGCGTTCCAGTTGACGACCTTGCTCGTGCCGCTGGCCTCCACATCGACGCCCGCCCACAACTCGTAGCGGCTGCGCCCGAGTTGCTGGGCCAGCGTCCCCGATGAAGCCAGGGTGCTCAGCGACCAGCGGAAGTCGATGAACATGGAGTCGGCGGACTGGAAGAAGGTCTGGTTCTGGCTGTTCAGCGCGCCCTGCCAGCTCACCGAGCCGCCGACGGTCATCGAGTCGTACCAGGTGACGCGCTGGCCCTTCGCCGTGCCGAGCGCCTTGAGCTCCTTCAGGAAGCCGAGCATGTCGGTGGCGAGCGCGGCGTTCCCGCCGCTCGTCTCGGGGTTCACGAACCAGCCGTCGAACCCGTACGCCTCGGCCACCGCGACGAGTTGGGCCGCCAGCGGGTAGTGCCCGGCGGCGTCCTTCTGGACCAGGTCGCGAGTCCACTGGAGCTGCCCGCCGTACGCGACCGGCGGCAGGAAGATGTTGCCGAGGACCGGCACCCCGTGGCGGTGGGCGGCGTCCACGATGGGTGCGTTCGGGGCGAGGATCAGGCCCTCGCCCGACGAGCCGCCCCAGAAGATGAGTTCGTCGACGTACGACCAGTGGGTGAGCGCGTAGTAGTCGGCGGTGGCCGCGCCCTGCGAGGGGTTGCTCGCCGTGGGGCCGAAGGAGACGAGGGACTGGATGCGAGCCTGGCCGGAGCGGGCGGTCGTGTTCGCCGGGGTCGGTGTGAAGCGCGCGGCGAGTGGCACGGACGAGGCGTTGAACGCCAGGTCGGCGTCGCTCGCGGCGCTCCAGGTCTTGAGGCTGCGCCAGGTGATACCGGTGCCCGGGGTGCCGGCGGGCAGCGAGTCGGGGTACCAGTAGGAGGCGTACGGCTGGAGGTCGCGGGCGGCCGCGACCGCCGTACCGGAGAGGCCGGGGACGAGTCCCGCAGCTGCTCCGGCTCCGGCGAGCAGGACGGTACGTCTGTTGAGGTTCACTGTGTGCTCCGTATGGTCGTGGGGACGGGCTACTCGGTGACCTGATCGGGTGTGACGACTTCGGTGATGCCACGGGCCGCGAGGTGTTCCTTGTCGTCGGCGCGGCTCGCGAGAACGGTGGTGGGGCGGGCTCCGTCGGCGGTCAGCCGGGCGAAGGCCTCGAAGACCTGCCCACCCGGTGCGCAGACCGAACGGCGGCCCGGAGTGGTCTCGACCACTAGGGCCGTGGTCCGGGGTGCGGGTGCGTACACACGCCGCTCCTCGATGATCCGCTTGATGGTCCGGCCCGCGGGCTTGACCTGCCTGTCGTTGGTCAACAGGCCGAGGCTGTACTCGAGTTCGGGAAAGTCGGCGAGGTCGCGGCTGACGTCGTGCGAGCACCACCAGGTGACGCCCCAGACGTCGGGGCAGTCGAGGGCGTTCACGACGGTCGCCTCGGTGAACGCGGCCGCGTGCCCGGCCGGGATCAGCGGGGCGGGCGCGCCGACTTCCTGGAGCCACACCGGTCGGTGCGGGTCGTCCGCCCAGGCCTTGGACAGCTCGATGAGGTACGCGGCGTGGTGTTCGGTGGCGACGCCCGTACGGCCGTGGCGCTGGGCCGTGCCGTTGAACACCCAGGAGTGCACGGCGGTGACCGCGCCGAGCCGGGCGGAGTGCTCGGGCGTGAACGGCTGGTCGTCCTGGTACCAGGCGGCGTCGTACGAGGCATGCAGATGGAGCTTGCCGGGCGCGCCCTCCTCGCAGGCGGCGAGCAGCCGCCGGAGCCACGCCCCTGCCTCGTCCGGCGTGATGCGATCGGGGTCGGGATGCGGTCCCGCGGCGAACTGGTTGACCTCGTTGCCGATGGTCATGCCGATGAAGTTCGGCCGGTCGGCGAGCGCGGCGGCGAGCACCCGCAGGTACTCCGCCTCGCCCTCGACCACGTCCGGGTCGGTGAAGATGTTCCGCCGGTGCCAGGTCTGCGTCCACGCGGGCAGGAAGTCGAAGCTCGACAAGTGCCCTTGCAGACCGTCCACGTTGACGTCGAGCCCGCGTTCAGCGGCGGCGTCGGCGAGCGCGACGAGCTGCTCCACGGCGCGTGGGCGGATCAGGGTGCGGTTCGGCTGGAAGTAGGGCCACAGCGGGAAGACACGGATGTGGTCCAGGCCGAGCGCGGCGATCGAGTCCAGGTCGGCGCGTACGGCGTCGAGGTCGAAGTCGAGCCAGTGGTGGAACCACCCTTCGCTCGGGGTGTAGTTGACGCCGAAGCGCATGGCACGAGGCATGCAGAATCCTGATTCATGAGCGGGAACACGGGAGGTCAGCCCTTGACGGCGCCCTCGCCCACTCCCCGGAAGAAGTACCGCTGGAGACAGGCGAAGAGGATGATCAGCGGCGCCACGGCGATGATCGTTCCCGCGGCGACGAGCCGTTCGTCGTTGGCGAAGGTGCCGTGCAGATAGTTGAGGCCGATGGTCAGGGTGAACTTCGACGGATCGCTGAGCACGATGAGCGGCCACAGGAAGTCGTCCCAGGCGCCCATGAAGGCGAAGATCGCGACGACGGCAAGAGTGCCCTTCACCGAGGGCAGCGCGATCCGCAGGAACCGCTGCCAGGCGTTGGCCCCGTCGACGTAGGCGGCCTCCTCGATCTCGTAGGGGAGGTTGAGGAAGGCGTTGCGCATCAGCAGGACGTTCATCGAGCTGATGCAGGCGGGGAGCACCACACCGATCAGCGTGTTGTTCAGGCCGAGTTCCCGCATGGTGGTGAACTGGGCGATGATGATGCTCTCCGCGGGGACCAGCATCGCGAGGATGAAGACGAGCGTGGCCACCCGCCGGCCCCGGTAGCGCATCCGGGCCAGGGCGTAGCCCGCGAGGGCCGAACCGACGCAGTTCGTCACGACGTTGGCGCCCGCGACCTTCAACGAGTTGAAGGCGTAGTCCCAGACGGGGATGGTCTCGGCAACTCGCTGATAGTTGTGGAGAGTCGGGTCGCTCGGCAGGAACTTGGGCGGCGAGGTGTAGATGTCCTCGGTCGGGCCCTTGAGCGAGGTGGACAGCTGCCACACGAAGGGACCGACGGTGAGGGCGAGCACGGCGAGCAACAGCAGGTAGCGCAGGGCGAGTTCCCAGGTTCGTACGCGGCGGCCCTGCTCGTCGGTGACACGGCGGCGGGGCTTGCCCGGTGTCGCCGGCCGCTCGGCCGGACGCACCTTCTCCAGCACGCTCACGCGTCCTCCTTCCGGTCGGCGCGCAGTACGAGCAGCATCAGCGCGACGGTGACGACGAAGACGACGACCGAGATGGCGGAGGCGTAGCCGACGCGGCCGGTCAGACCGGTGCCGGTGCGCTGGACGAGCATGACGAGGGTGGTGTCCTCGCCCGCCGGGCCGCCGTCGGGCCCGGCCATCAGATAGACCTCGGAGAACACCTTGAAGGCGGCCACCGACGACAGCGCCCCGACCAGCACCATCGTGGAGCGGACCGCGGGAACGGTCACCGTGAAGAAGCGGCGCACGGCCCCCGCGCCGTCCACCGACGCGGCCTCGTGCAGCTCGCGCGGCACATTGGCGAGCGCCGCCAGATAAATGATCATGTAGTAGCCGAGGCCCTTCCAGACCGTGACGGCCATGGCGCTGAGCAGAAGCAGCCACTGGTCGCTGAGGAAGCCGACCTTGCCGACACCGATCGTCTCCAACAGCGAGTTCACCAGGCCGCGTTCGTCGAGCAGCCACACCCAGATGAGCCCGACCACGACGATCGACGCGACGACCGGGGTGTAGAAGGCCGACCGGAAGAAGGCGATGCCGGGGATGTTCTTCTGGACCAGCAGGGCGAGCAGCAGCGGCAGCAGGACGAGCGCGGGGACGACCCCGACGACGTACAGCGTGCTGTTGCGCAGCCCGATCCAGAACATGTCGTCGTGCAGCAGCTCCCGGAAGTTGGCCAGGCCCACGAACTCGCCGGGGATCAGGGTCCGGCGGTCGGTGAAGGCGTTCACCAGCGTGGAGACGAACGGGTACAGAATGAACACGCCTACGACCAGGAACCCGGGGGCGGCGAACAGCCAGGGGCTGGTGGGCAGATGGCGCCGCACCCGCGTGCCCCGAGGGCGCACGCCGGGCCGGACTCCGTCGGAGGCGGTGGATGAACTCGCCATGTCTGGTCAGCCCTGCTGTTCGAGCAGCTTGTTGCAAGCCTCGACAGCGTTGTCAAGAGCTTCCTTCGGGCTCTCCTTGCCCTGGAGCGCCTTGGCGACCTCGTTGCGCAGCTCGGTCTTCATCTGGTCGCTGAACAGGACCGGCGTGTAATTCACCGCGTTCTTCAGGGACTTGGCGGCAGCCACCCGCACACGCGTCACGTCGGTCCCGTCCTCCTTGGTGAAGTACGGGTCGTCCAGCGATCCGGCGGTGCTCGGGAAGATCGCGACCTGCTTCGCGAAGGACATCTGGTTCTGCGCGTCGGTGACGAAGTGCGCGAAGGCGACCGCGGCCGGGGTGTGCTTGGTCTGGGAGTTCACCATCACGCCCATCACGTACATGTTCACCTTGCCGGTGCTGGTGATCTGGTCCGTGATGCCGATGTTCTTGTAGAGGTTCGGCGCCTGCTTCTTGAAGTTCTCGAGGTCCAGGGCGCTGCCCGGGTTCATGGCAACGGCCCCGGTGAGGAACTTCTTGCCGGAGGACTCCGGGGTCGCGGTCAGCGCCTGCGAGTCCAGCGCCTTCGCGTCGTACAACTCCTTGTACTTGGTGAGGAGTTCGATCCCCTTGGCGTCGTTGAAGGAGAAGGCGGTGCCCTCCTTGTTCATCAGCTCCACGCCGTAGCGGCCGAAGTCCTCGACGGTCGGCACGTTGGCGAGTGTCGCGACCTTGCCGTCGCTCTTGTCCGCCAACTCCAGGGCGTCGCTGAAGAGTTCGTCGTACGTCGTCGGCGGCTTCGAGGCGTCGAGTCCGGCCTCCTCGAAGAGCGACTTGTTGTAGAAGAGCGGGCCGGTGTTGAGGTACCAGGGGAAGGCGTACGTCCCGGTCATGCCCGGTATCTGGTGGCTGGCCCAGGCGCCCTCCAGGTACTCCTTCTTGTACTTCGAGGCGGCTTTGTCGAGGTCGAGCGCGAGGCCCGCCTTGGCGAGCGGCGCGACGAGGTCCGGCGAGACGTTCACGACGTCGGGCAGGGTGCCGCCGGCCGCATCCGCGCTGATCTTGTCGGCGTAGCCCTCGGCGGGCTGGTCGATCCACTTCACGTGCGTGTCCGGGTACTTCTTCTCGAAGTCGGCGATCACGCCCTCGAAGTACGACTTGAAGTTGGCCTGAAGGTTCCAGGTCTGGAAGGTGATGTCGCCCTCGACCTTGCCGGAGGCGTCCGTGGAGCCGCTCCCTTCGTCACCGGAACCGCACGCGCTCAGCGGCAGGACGAGGGCGATGGCGGCAGCGGCGAGTGCTCTGCGAGGCTTGCGCACGGTGACCGGGCTCCTTTGCAGCGGGTTGGCGAACAGTGCCGGGGCAGACCTTGCAGGCAACTCGCGGGGCGAGTCAATGGATTCGGTCGAACTAAATTCATTAGTCATCCAACATGGCAGGTCAGAGCCGTGCGGCCAGCCTCTTGTCATCGATCACTAATGCGCTTTAGATTGCATCAGCTCAAGCGCATTAGTACACAGCCACAGATGACGCCGGAAGAAGATCTCGAAAGAACTGGGAGCAAGGGTGCCAGCCAAGCGGTCTCCGGCGCGCCGGCCGACGATGAAGGACATCGCCCAGCGCGCCGGAGTCTCCGAGAGCGCCGTCTCCTTCGCGCTCAATGACCGGCCGGGGGTCTCCGAGATCACCCGCGACCGGGTGCGCCGGGTCGCCGAACAGCTCGGCTGGCGGCCGAGTACGGCGGCACGCGCGCTGTCCGGGGAGGGCGCGGCCACGGTCGGCTTCGTGCTGGCCCGGCCCGCGGACACCCTCGGCGTCGACTCCTTCTTCCTCCAGCTCGTCTCCGGGATCCAGGAGGTGCTGGCGGAGCGTCATCTCGGCCTGCTCTTCCAGGTGGTGGAGGACGTGGCCGCCGAGTGCGCGGTCTACCGGCGCTGGTGGGCCGAGCACCGCGTGGACGGAGTGCTCGTCGTCGACCCGCGTGTCGACGATCCGCGTCCGGACCTGCTCGACGAGCTGGGCCTGCCCGCTGTGGTCATCGGCGGCGTACCCGACGCCCGGCACCCCGGGCTCTCCATCGTCTGGGCCGACGACGCGGCCGCGATGGCCGCGCTCGTGGACGAGCTGTACGCGCTCGGCCACCGCCGGATCGTGCACATCGCGGGCCTTCCCGGGCTCGCCCACACCGAGCGCCGGATCCGGACACTGCGCGCCGAGGCCGAGCGTCGGGGACTGGCGGAGGTGCGCTCCGTGCCCACGGACTACTCGGACGCGGAGAGCGCGGCCGCCACCCGCCGCGTCCTTGAGGGCGCCACCCCGCCGACCGCGCTGGTCTACGACAACGACGTGATGGCCGTCGCCGGAGTCGCCGCCGCCACCGAACTGGGCTTCTCCGTGCCGGGCGACGTCTCGGTGGTGGCCTGGGAGGACTCCGCGCTGTGCCGCATGGTCAAGCCGTGGCTGTCCGCGCTCTCCCGGGACACCGTCGAGTTCGGACGCACGGCCGCACAGGAGCTGACCGCTCTCCTTGACGGCGGTCCGGCCCGGACGGTGCAGGTGCCGGTGCCGCGGCTGATCGAGCGGGACAGTACAGGGCCCCGCGGGGCATGAAGGGGGTGGACGTCACGTACGACGCCCACCCCGCCCACAGGACTCAGCTCTGCCAGGCCACCTTGAACACCCACACGTGCTGCCCTGCCTTGCGGGCGGCCTCCGGTACGTCGATCACCAGCGAACCGTTGCTCACCGACCAGGTCAGAGGCCGGTGGTAGCCGAGCATGGTGACCTTGTCGCCGCTGCGGATCGGTACCGGCGCCTGGACCGTCAGCTTGCTGCTGGGCGCGGTGAGCGAGTGGATGTAGAAGGCCTTGTTCTGCTTGACCGTGAAGCGCAGGTCCTCGCCGAGCTCCGCCATCCGCGACCAGTACGTCGTGTCGTAGATCGCCTCGCCGTTGGTCTTCAGCCACCGGCCGGTCTCGCGCAGCCGGGTCTCCATGATCTCCGGGATGGTGCCGTCGGCGCGCGGGCCGATGTCGAGGAGGAAGTTGCCGTTCTTCGAGACGATGTCGACGAGGCTGTGCACGACCTCCTCCGTGGTCATGTAGGCCTCGTCGGGAGTCGCCTTGTTGTAGCCGTAGCTGCGCGGGTCGAGACCGCGGCTGGACTCCCACTTGGCGACGACGGTGTTGTCGTACGTCGTGTACTCGGGGGTCGTGAAGTCGTGGAAGCCGATCCCCGAGCGGTCGTTGACCGTCACCTCGTACGGCTTGCTCCTGTTCTTGCCGTGGTTGAAGTACTCGGCGAGTACCTCGATGCTGTCGTTCGCGCCACCGATGTCGCACCAGATCAGGGCCGGATCGTAGCCGTGGATCAGTTCCAGCATCTGCGGGGCCTGATAGTCCTTCACATAGTCCTTGCCCGCGGTGTATCCGGTGTAGGGAAGCGGCTCCAGGGTGTACGGGTTGCGCGGGGCGTGGCCCATCCACGGGTTGTCCGGGTTGAACCACTCGGGCATCGAGAAGTACAGGCCGCGTTTGAGCTCCGGCGTGAACTGCTTGGAGGCGTCGAAGAGTTCGCGGATCAGATCGCGCTTCGGCCCCATCTTCACGGAGTTGCGGTCGGCGAACTTGGTGTCCCACAGCGCGAAGCCCTCATGGTGTTTCGAGGTCAGCACGTGGTACTCCGCGCCCGCGTCGCGGAACAGCTCCACCCAGGCCCGCGGATTGAACTTCCCCGCCGTGAACATCGGGATGAAGTCGTCGTACGCGAAGCCCTCGCCGTACGTCTCCCGGTGATAGGCGTACACCTCGTTGTCGGGGCTCTCCATGTGGTTCCAGTACCACTCGGCGTACTGCTTGCCGACCGGCGACCAGGCGGGCACCGAGTAGACACCCCAGTGGATGAAGATGCCGAACTTGGCGCGGTGGAACCAGTACGGCGCCTGATGACCCGTCAGTGAAGCTTCGGTGGTCTGGTAGTCGGGAACACCGAGGGTCAACTCGCGACTGCTCACGCCGACTTGCTCACCGCGCCCGCTGACGACCACCTTGCCGTCCTGCGCCGTTCCGGGTGCCGTGCCCACACGGTTGCGGATGCCGACACGGACGCGCGCCTGCTCACCGGGGTCCAGCCGCGTCACCCGCGCGGGTTCGACGGTGCGGGCGCCCGGCACGTCGACGCCGACCGAGACGCGGTCACCGGCGAGGACGGCGACCGTGCCGGCGTTGACCACGGTGGCCTCCACACTCTGGGCCCCGCTCGACTCCAGGAGGGAGAAGGTGGAGTGCGCGTCACGCAGGGCCAACGCCCGTCCCTGGGCCGCCGGTTGAAGGGAGAGGGCGAAGACGTGCAGGGACGCCTTGTTCTCCTCGGCGGGGTTGGTGGTGGGCAGGGTGAGGGCGACAGCCTCGCGCACCGGGTCGATCCAGACCTCGGCCACGCCGATGCCGACGCGGTGCTCGTCCTTGCTGCCGTCAGGCGTGTAGCGGTACGCGGCCGACAGCGAGCCTCCCGCCGAGTACCAGTCCGAACCGCCGAGGCCCGCGGTCGTCGTGGAGCCGTCCGCGTAGTGCACGGTGGCCTTGCCCGACGGATTGCCGTAGCTGCCCGCCGTGAGGAACAGGGCGGACAGGTAGCTCCCCTTGGGCAGTTCGATGCGCTGGCCGAGGGCGACCACGTTGTTCTTGGCGCCCGCCTCGGCGGACGGGAAGACGAAGGCGATGCCGTCCACCTCGACCGGGCCCGCCGGGAGTTCCTCACCGGGGAAGGTGTAGCCCGAGCCGTCGAAGTTCCCGCCACGGGCGGCGGCAGTGTCGATGGCATCGTTGTCGAAGTAGGCGTCGAGCGGCACGGGTATCGGGTCGGGGACGGGCACCCAGTCGCTCTGTCGCTCGTCCACCGTCAGCGCAGCGGCCGTGCCCGCGAGCGGAAGAGTGGCGGCTGCGGCGACCACGGCCGCGGCTCCCAGCACCTGACGTCTTGGATACGTACTCATGGGGCGGCTCCCAATCATCGGATGTCTGATGATCGAGCTGCCACCAAACCCTGTCAATGGGGCGCGCAGCGAAGGAAGTTGAGCGAGTGATCGGATGATCTCCCGTGTCGGCGAGGGTACCGGCCGCCGCCTGTGCGAAGTCCCGGAACACCGCCCCGGAGTTCCGGGGCCGCCGGCTCTCGACGTGACACCCCACCCCCGGGCAGAGTGCACCTCGTACTACTCACCAGTACACAAAGGAGCACCCGTGACCACCTGGGTCGGCCGGACCGCCGCCGAGATCGCCGCAGCCGTACGGGAGAAGCGGGTCACGCCCCGCGAGGTGGTGGCCGAACACCTCGCCCGGATCGAGCTGCTCGACGCCCGCGTCGGCGCCTTCCGGGCGCTGCGGGCGGAGGCGGCCCTCGCCGAGGCCGACGAGCTGGCCACGCGTGATCTCAGTGGGCTCCCTCTCGCGGGTGTGCCCGTGGCCGTCAAGGACAACCTCCCTGTACGCGGCGAGTCCAACCGCAACGGAACCGCCGCCTCCTCCGACACTCCCGCCGACCACGACCATGTCACCGTGGCCCGGCTGCGCGCGGCGGGCGCGGTAGTCGTGGGTCTGACAAACGTGCCCGAGCTCTGTGTCTTCGGTACCACCGACGGAGTGCACGGCATCGCCCGCAACCCGTGGGACACCTCGCGCACGGCCGGCGGCTCCTCCGGCGGCAGCGCAGCCGCGGTGGCCGCCGGGATGGTGCCGATCGCGCTCGGCAACGACGGGATGGGCTCGCTGCGCATCCCGGCCGCCAACTGCGGTCTTGTCGGGCTGAAGCCGGGCCATGGCACGGTCCCGGCCGGCATCGGTCACGGCGACTGGTTCGGCATGTCGGAGAACGGGCCGCTCGCGACGACCGTCGAGGACGCGCGCCTGATGTTCGCGGTACTGGCCGACACGAAGGCTGTACGTCCGTCGGGGACGGAAGCCCGCAAAGTGGCCGTCTCCGTACGCAGCCCTCTGGTCGGCGTACGGGTGACCCGTCCGTATACGGCCGCGGCCCGTGAGGCGGCAGAGCTGCTGGCCGGGGCAGGTCACCAGGTGCGGCGCGCCGACCCGCCGTACCCCCTCTGGCTGAGCACGACCTCGCTCGCGCACTGGACGGCGGGCACCGCCGTGGACGCCGAGGACCTCGACCCGCGCCTGCTCGCCCGGCGCACTCGCGTGCACGCCGCCTTGGGCCGCCGCTTCGTGAAGGGCGTTCGCGAAGGTGACCGTCGCGAGCAGCTGCGCAGGCGTCTGGAGCCGTTCTTCGCCGAGCACGACGTGCTGATCACGCCGGCGCTGGCCCGGCGGGGTCCCGCCGCGGCCGCCTGGCACAAGCGTGGCTGGCTGCGCAATCTGCTGGTCAACACGAACTACTCGCCGCTGACTCCGCCGTGGAACCTCACCGGCTGGCCCGCGATGTCGGTGCCGTTCGGCACGCTGGCGGGCGGTGCCCCCTGCGCCGTACAACTTGTCGGCCGTCCCGGTTCCGAGCTCGATCTCCTCGCCCTGGCCGGTCAGTTGGAGGAACTGCACCCGTGGCGGCGTACGGCGTCGTTGGATTGAGTCACAGCGCCCGGTACATGATGTGCAGCCCCACCCGTCCGTGCCGGGGGTGCTCGTACGCGTCCGGCACGGTTCCCAGGATGGTGAAGCCGAGCGAAGTCCACAGTCCGACGGCCGGGTTGGTCTCCACGACGGCGTTGAACACCATGCCTCGGTAGCCGTCGGCCTTCGCCGTGGCGAGGACGTGCCCGGCGAGTGCGCGGCCGATGCCCCGCCCGCCGTGCTCGGGGTCGACCATGAATCCGGCGTTGGCGATCCGGTCGGCGGGGCCGCCGTAGTTGGGGGTGACGAAGGCCGAGCCGACGACGGCTCCGGTGGCGTCCTCGGCGACGTACACGCTCTTGCCCGGCGCCATCCACAGGGCGCGGGCCGCGTCCTCGGAGGTGTCCGGGTCCCAGGTGTAGGTCTCTCCGGCGGCGACGATCCGGTGCCAGAAAGGCCAGATCCGCGGCCAGTCGTCGGCCGCGGCTTCTCTGATCAGCATGGGCGTGAGTCTGGCACGCCCATGCTGTCAGGGTTCGCGATGGGTCCTGCCGGGGGGATCGCGATGGGTTCTGCCAGGGTCAGTCGACGCTGGGCAGGATGTGCGGCTCGGCGAGGTCGTCCTCGTAGCCCGCCAGGCGGATCGGGGCCGACCTGGCCCACACGTCGAGGCTGCCGAGCTTCTTCTCGGGCCGACGGCCCGCGCCCTCCGTGAGTTCACTGGGGCGTTGATCGCGATTCTTCTCCGGTGTCACCGCGCACTCCTTATGTGTCGGGTCACCCTTGGGACGCACAAGGCCAGTCAACTGCCGGTCGCCTGACGTCCACTCGGGTCTGAGTCGAAGGCAGTTAGGGACGCGGTGGCGCCGGTAACTCGTGTGAGAGCAGGCCGTGATGACCGGCTTGTCCCGTGACGGACTGTGGGTGTGGGTGGAACCCCGTGTCGCTGTCCGTCCGGTACAGAGTAACCAAATGAGCGGGGGTCCGCTCGATGGGGCTGAAAAATCGAGGTAACTGTCTCGCGTCAATCAGCATCCACCAGGCCCCGATCTGCGGCGATTTGAAACATTACGCCCTCTTTACCGCCACCCATTCGGCTCAATACCGACTGTGGGCAGAGGCCTGCCGGAGGCCATCACGGTCACGGCTGAACACGGTGCGCAGTTCAGATCCCGTTGGCCGATTCGCAAGAACGCCATGATCTGCTGATTCTCGGCAACGGCCTTTCTCGCGGGAGGACTGAAGCATGGAGCTGCGCAGCGTCGAGGAGCTGATGGATCTGCTGCATGCCTGCCGGGGGGCCTGGGACACCCCGGACCTCCCCCACTCTCGGCTTCGCTCGAGCGGGGGGACCCCCATCGCCGACCCGGTCGACCTGCACGATCACGCCCTGCAGACCGCCGCGCTGCTGCGCCGCGGGCATCCCGCCGACAAGGAACTCCAGGTGGCGGGCCTGGTGCACGACATCGGACACCTACTCAGGCCGGGCGACGACGCCGGTCACGCCGACCACGCCGCCGACGCGGTACGGCCGCTTCTCGGCGAACGTGTCTCCCACCTCGTACGACTGCATGTGCCGGCGAAGCGCTATCTGGCCACGGCCTCGCCGGGCCGCGGGCTGTCCGCGCAGAGTTCGCTGACCCTCACCGTGCAGGGCGGTGCGATGACGCCTCGGGAGGCAGCCGCGTTCGAGCGCGATCCGTTCGCCGAGGACGCGGTCACGCTGCGGCAGGCGGACGACGCGGGCAAGGTGGTCGGCCTCGACGCCGGGGTCCTGGAGGACTGGCGTACGGTGCTGGAGCTTGTGGCGGCCCAGCACTCACGGCAGGGGGCGGGGTATCGGCCCACGGGTCGGGGCTGGTGACCGGCTGAGGCCTGTGACGGCCGACTGACCGTCGGCTGAGGGCTGTTGGCTGACGGCCCGTCATGAGACCGTACGCGGATGATGTCGCCGTACGGTCTTGAGGGCAGGGCCGCCATCGTCACCGGGGCATCGCGCGGGATCGGACTTGCCGTCGCGGAGGCGCTCGCCGGAGCGGGGGCGCGGGTGTGCGTGACCGCTCGGGATCCGGACGCGGTGGCCCTGGCCGCCGAACGGCTCGGGGGTATCGGGCTCGCGGGTTCGGTCGCCGACCCCGTGCATCTGCGGGAGCTGACCGAGCTGACGCTGCGGGAGTTCGGGCGGATCGACGTCGTGGTGAACAACGCGGCGACCAACGAGCCGTACGGCCCCCTCATGGACGCCGATCCGGACCGCTGGCGGAAGGCGTTCGAGGTCAATGTCGGGGCGCCGCTGCGGCTGGTGCAGTGCGCCTGGCGGGCGTGGATGTGCGAGCACGGCGGCACGGTCGTGAACGTCTGCACCGAGGGCGCGGGGCACGTCGGCCCCAACGTGGGGGCGTACGGCACCAGCAAGGCCGCCCTGCTGCACCTCACCCAGCAGTTGGCGGGCGAGCTGGCCCCCAAGGTGCGGGTCAACTCCGTCTCCCCCGGTCTCGTCCGTACCGAGATGGCCCGCTTCGTGTGGGAGCACGCCGAGGACGAGCTGGGGGCCGGCCTTCCGCTGGGCCGTATCGGGCGGCCCGAGGACATCGCGAGGGCGGTGACCTGGCTGGCCTCGGACGCGGCCGGCTGGATCACCGGTGCCGATCTGCTGGTCGACGGAGGGACCCGGGTCAGGGCCGCGTACACCGGCGCCCCCGACAGCCTGGCGGTGCAGGAGCGGCTGCGGACACGGGCACCCGGTGTCCAGGGGCCCTCCGCTCCGGCAGGTCCCCCCGGCTCGGCAGGACAATGACCGCGACCGCGCGTTGAATGGTGAACATGGGTGTTCGGCGACAGGCGAGAACCCAGAAAAGGACGGCGCTGATCGCAGCAGCCGTGGCCTCCCTGCTCTCCGCGAGCTATGCGGCCTCCGGTTCGGCCGCGGCAGCGGCTCCGCCGCCTCAGCCACCCCCGCAGCTCACACAGGCGAAGGTGGACGACGCCGTCGCCACGCTAGACCGCGTCATCCAGGACGGCATGAAGAAGACCGGGGTCCCCGGCGTCGCCGTGGCCGTCGTCTACAAGGATCAGGTCGTCTACGTGAAGGGCTTCGGCGACCGTGAGGTCGGGCAGTCCGGAGCCGTCGACCCGGACACCGTCTTCGAGCTGGCGTCGCTGTCCAAGCCGCTGGCCTCGACCGTGGTCGCGGGCGCCGTCGGCGACAAGACGATCGGCTGGGACGACCCGGTGGCCGGAGAGCTGCCGCGCTTCGCGCTCAAGGACCCCTGGGTCACCGAGCACGTCACGGTCGCCGACCTCTTCTCGCACCGCAGCGGCCTGCCCGACCACTCCGGAGACCTCCTCGAAGACCTCGGCTACGACCGGACGTACATCCTGGAGCATCTGAAGTACGAGCCGCTCTCGCCGTTCCGCGCCAGTTACGCGTACACCAACTTCGGAGTCACCGCCGCGGGCGAGGCGGTCGCGAACGCGAACGACACCACCTGGGAGAAGCTCTCCGAGGAAACGCTCTACGGCCCGGCCGGCATGAACTCCACCAGTTCCCTCTTCAGCGACTACGACCAGGCCAAGGACAAGGCAGTCACCCATGTGAAGGCCGCGGACGGCTCCTGGGACGCCAAGTACGTCCGTGACGCCGACGCCCAGTCGCCCGCGGGCGGTGCGAGTTCCACGGCCCGTGACATGGCCACCTGGATGCGGCTGCAACTCGCGAACGGCAAGCTCGGCGGCGAGCAGATCATCCCCGCCGACCCGCTGGAGCGCACCCACCTCCCCGAGATCGTCAGCAACCCCCCGCATGCCCCGGCGGGCCGCACCGGCTTCTACGGCCTCGGCTGGAACGTCAGTTACGACGACCAGGGCCGGCTGCGCCTGAGCCACTCCGGCGCCTTCGCACTCGGCGCGAACACCAACGTGTCGTTGCTGCCCGGCGAGGAGCTCGGCATCACGGTGCTCACCAACGGAGAGCCCGTGGGGCTGGCCGACTCGGTCGCGCTCGACTTCTTCGACACCGCCCAGTACGGCAAGCCCACGGCCGACTGGCTCTCCCTGGCCGCACAGGTGTACCAGCAGGGAGAGGAGGCGGGCCGCTCCCCCACCGACTACACCAAGCCCCCCGAGGACGCGGCCGACGCCCAGCCCGACGACACGTACACGGGCACCTACGACAACGACTTCTACGGACCGCTCACCGTCACGGCCGCGAAGAACGGTGAACTGACCATGAGCCTCGGTCCGAAACCGATGACCTTCCGGCTCACGCACTTCGACGGCGACACGTTCAGCTTCGAAACGGTCGGCGAGAACGCGACCGGCCTGTCCGGCGTCACCTTCAACACCGACTCGGACGGCGCGAAGGCGGGGAAGGTGACCATCGAGGCCTTCGACGAGAACGGCCTGGGCACCTTCACCCGCTCCTAGAGCCTGTCCTGCCGTCTACCACTTGCCGGGCGCGTAGTCCTTCATGAACACCCCGTACAGGTCCTCGCCCTGCTCACCGCGGACGATCGGGTCGTACACGCGGGCCGCGCCGTCGATGAGGTCGAGCGGGGCGTGGAAGCCCGCGTCGGCGAGGCGCATCTTGTCGGGGTGCGGGCGTTCGTCGGTGATCCAGCCGGTGTCGACGGCGGTCATCAGGATGCGGTCCTTCTCGAACATCTCCTGGGCGCTGGTGCGCGTGAGCATGTTCAGGGCGGCCTTGGCCATGTTGGTGTGCGGGTGTCCCGCGCCCTTGTAGCCGCGGTTGAAGACGCCCTCCATCGCGGAGACGTTCACGATGTAAGTGCGGTTGGCGTCGGCCGCGGACATCGCCGAGCGCAGGCGGCTGATGAGGATGAACGGCGCGGTGGAGTTGCAGAGCTGGACCTCGAGGAGCTCGACCGGCGTGACCTCCTCGACGGACTGGATCCAGCTGTTGGTGTCGTGCAGGTCGGGAACCAGCCCGCCCGCGTCGATCGCCGTACCGGCCGCGATCCGCTCCAGGGACGCCGAGCCGGACACCAGCGCGAGGTCGGTGACCTCCTTCGCGGTCAGCGCGCCGCCCCCGGCGACCGGGAGCGCGGCCACGGCGCCCGAGCCGAAGGTGCCGATCACCTCGGCGGGCGGCAGCTCACCGGTGGGCAGCGGGCCCGATTCGGCGGCGAGCAGTTCGCTGTAGGCGCCCGGCGAGCGGCGTACGGTCTGGGCCGCGTTGTTGATCAGGATGTCGAGCGGGTCCTCGGCGGCCACGGACTCGGCGAGCGCGACGACCTGGGCGGGGTCGCGCAGGTCGATGCCGACGATCTTCAGTCGGCCGATCCACTCGTCGCTGTCGGGCATGGCCTTGAAGCGGCGGATCGCGTCGTTCGGGAAGCGCGTGGTGATCGTGGTGTGCGCGCCGTCCCGCAGCAGCCGCAGCGCGATGTACATGCCGATCTTGGCGCGGCCGCCGGTGAGCAGCGCGCGCTTGCCGCTGAGGTCGGTACGGGCGTCGCGGCGGGTGCGGTTCTCGGCCGCGCACTCCTGGCAGAGCTGGTGGTAGAAGTAGTCGACCTCGACGTACCGCTTCTTGCAGATGTAGCAGGAGCGCGGGCGCTGGAGTATCCCCGCGATCTCGCCGGCGTCGGTCACGGAGGAGGGCAGGATGCCTTCCGTCTCGTCGTCGATGCGCTGGGCGGAGCCGGTGGCCGTGGACTCCGTGACCGCCTTGTCGTGGGCGGTCTTGGCGGCGCGGCGGTCCTGACGGCGGCGCTGCTTGACCGTCCGGTAGACGCCCGCCGTGGCGCGGCGCACGGCGATGGCGTCGGGGTGGTCGACGTCGATCTTGTCGAGCTCGTCGAGCACGCTGAGGCAGACGGCCAGCCGCTCCGGGTCGATGCCGGGCCCCTGCGACGCCTCCGCGACCTCTGCCGTGTACCCGGCGGGGGTCGCCTGGCTGTCCTCTGTCACCGTCATCGCCGTTGCCGTTCCTCGGGTTCCGCGCCGCGCTCGAACCGCGCTCGCTTTCGAAGGCGGAATTTTACGGAGCAATCGCCCGTGGTACCAAACCCGCGATGATCACCGGCGTTCTCAGGAGGCGCAGGCGGCGTTCAGCGCCGCCACCTCCTCGGTCAGCGCACGGGCCAGCACGTCGAGGTCCGGGACGGCCTCCGCGTCGGCCAGGAGCCCGTAGTGGACCTGCCCGCGGTACGTCGAGACGGCCACCGCGAGTGCCTGGCCGCGGGCCAGCGGGGCGAACGGAAACACCTCGGTGAGCGGGCAGCCGCCGAGTTTCAGGCCGAGGCTGGGCAGCGGAACGCTGGTGACGAGGATGTCGAAGAGCAGCCGGGCCGCCTGACCGACGACGGGTCCGCCGATCCGGTGCCCGAGCGGCGGCACATGGTCGGCTAGCAGCGCGACGGCGCCCGCTCCCCGGTTGGGCCCTGCGTCCTTGTTGCGGTCCATGGCGGTACGGACCGCGCGCAGCCGTCCGAGCGGATCCGGATCGTCGACCGGAAGCCGTATCAAGTACCCGGAGAGCCGGTTGCCCTGTGGGTGCGCGGTGCGCGGGCGGCGCTTGGAGACGGGGATCAGGGCCCGGGGTGCGACGCCTTCGCTGCCGTCGCCGCGCTCGTCGAGCCAGCGGCGCAGGGCGCCCGCGACGACGGCGATCAGGACGTCGTTGACGGTGCCGCCGACGGTCTTGCGGACGCGGTGCACGTCGTCGAGATCGATAACCACGCCCGCGGTGCGGCGGGTGCCGGTGGGCTCCGAGGTCAGGGCGGGCGAGGACTGTACGCCCAGGGTCGCGCGGGCGACCGAGGCGCCGATGTCGAGGGCCCGGCCCACGTCGGAGAGGGTGCCACGGACCAGGCCAGGCAGCTTGCGGACGTCCGGGAAGAGCCCTCGGGGCGGCTCGGCGGGGCGCGGGCGGGGTTCCGGCAGGTCCATCGGGTCCATGATCGCGGCCGCGAGCATCAGCGCCCTCAGCCCGTCGGCCAGTGCGTGGTGAAATTTGAAGAGCACGGCGAACGACACGCCGTCCTCGCCGGGCAGCACATGCGCCTCCCACGGCGGCCGGTCTCGCTCCAGCGGGCGTTCCATGAGGCGGCCCGCTTCCGCGTGGAAGTCGTCGGTCGGCGCGTGCAGCGTCACGTGGTCGAGCGGCTCGAAGTCCGGCGCGGGCTCGCGGGTTGCCCCGCCGAAGGCCGGCGGGAAGGTGAGCGGGAAGGCCAGCGGCTGCCATACGTCACGGATCCGCATGCGCAGCCCGGGGACTCCGGCCGCGCGGGCCGCCAGCAGGTCGGCGGCGTGCGCGCCCGCGGTGGGCGAGTGGGCCGTGAAGACACCCAGGGCGCCGAGGTGCATGGGGTGCTGGGCGGACTCGATGTTCCAGAACGCCAGGTCGAGTGGTGCGAGCAGGTCGGAGGTCAAAGGCTTGCTCTCGCGTCGACGACGGGTGAGCAAGCAGTCAAACCCGGACAGGTGATTACGGTCAAGTACGATCAAGCTACGCTCAGTTAACAGCAGATTAAGTCCAGTCACGGGTCCCGCCTCGGTGGGAGAGGCGGGACCCGTGTGACCCCTGAGGTCAGTTCAGCGCAGGTGGGGCCGCCTCCGCGGACGTCCCCCACTCGGACGGCTCATCGCCGACCGTGAAGGCCAGCGAGCCGATGCCCCGGAGCGCGTCGGTCGTCAGGTACGTACGGCCGTACGAGGATCCGTTCACCTGGGCCGACTGGATGTACCGGTCACTGTCCGAGGTGCCCGGAGCGGTCACCGTCAGAGCGCCGCGCGGGTAGTAGCGCCGGTCGAGTGTGAGGTCGATCCGCTCGAATACGGGCGTCGACAGGCCCCAGGTGTCGTAGCCGGGCTGCACCGGGAAGATCCCGATCGACGACAGGACGTTCCAGGCGGACATCGTGCCCAGGTCGTCGTTGCCGGTCATTCCGGTCGGCGCGTCTGTGAACAGGGTCAACGCCGCATGCACCACGTCGGTCGTCTTCCACGGCTGACCGGTCGACAGATAGGTGTACGGCGCGATCAGGTCGGGCTCGTTCTGCGGGTTGTACTTGTCCGCGTTGTAGTAGTCGTACGGGCCGTTGACCCACACCTCACGCGCCGTCTTCGCGGGATCC
This sequence comes from Streptomyces sp. NBC_00554, assembly GCF_041431135.1. NCBI lineage: Bacteria > Bacillati > Actinomycetota > Actinomycetes > Kitasatosporales > Streptomycetaceae > Streptomyces > Streptomyces sp. NBC_00554. Next base: position 1,073,923 of record NZ_CP107799.1, read on the forward strand.
TGAAGGAGCTGCTCGTACGCGAAGAACGAGTCGAGCCGGTCGTTGGCCGCCTGCTTGCCGCCGATCAGGTCGACCATCCCCGGCAGGTCCTGCGGCACGAGCCACTGGTACTGCCAGGACGTGCCCTCATGGAACCCCTCGCTCTGGGCCGGGTCGGCCGACCCCGTGAAGGCCCCGGAGGCATCGCGCGCACGGAAGAAGCCGGTCGAACCGTCGTAGATCTCCCGGTAGTTCTCGGACCGGGCGGCATACCGCGCCGCGTCGGCGTCATGTCCCAGGTCCTGCGCCATCGCGCCGAGCATGGCGTCCGACAGGGCGTACTCCAAGGTCGCGGACGCACCGTGGTCGTAGTCCGAGTCGCCGGGCTTCGCGTGCGGGCGGCCCTTGATGTAGGGCGCGAAGCCGTTCGCGATGTACTCCTCGTTGGCCTCGCGCCCCACTGCCGACGAGTCGGCGGGCGGAACCCCGTCGGCGTTCTTCTTCAGCGCGCGGTACGCCCGCTCCTCATACCCCTTGAGCAGACCCTGCTGGTAGGCGTTGGTCAGGAACGGGGTGACCGGATCGCCGGTCATGATGTTCGTCTCGACCGTGCCGTACCCCCACTTGGGCAGCCAGCCGCTCTCCTCGTCGATCTTGATCACGGAGATCGCCATGTCCCGTGCCTCACGCGGTGCGAGCAGGGAGAGAAGCTGCGACTGGGTGCGGTAGGTGTCCCACAGCGACCAGTTCTGGTAGTAGGTGAAGCCCTTTGCGCGGTGGACCTTCTGGTCCCAGCCGGTGTAGCGGCCGTCGGCGTCGCTGCCGATGTTGGGCGCGAGGAAGGACCGGTAGAGGGACGAGTAGAAGGTGCGGCGCAGGGTGTCGGTGCCTCCCTGGGCGCGTACGTCGTTCAGCCGGTCCTCCCAGGTGCGGTCGGCCTCGCCCCGGACGGTGTCGAACGAACGGCCGCCCTCGGAGCGGAGGTTGAGCGCCGCACCGCGGGCATCCACGTAGCTGAGTGCGGTGGTCGCCTCCACCGTGCGGTCCTTCGTCGTGTCGAAGCGGACGAAGGCGCCGTCACGCCCGGCCTGGGACCCGGTGGTGACCGTTTCGCCGTCCCAGGTGCCGTAGGTGGTGAACGGCCGGTCGAAGCGGGTGATCGTGTAGACGGTGTACGGCTTGGTGTCCTGGCAGAAGCCGCTGCCCGTGATCGCGGTGCGCACGGTTCGGTTGTCGAGGATCTCGACCTTGGTGGAGACCGTCCTGTGCAGCGACTGTCCCGCGTTGAGCAGGACGTTGGCCTTGTCCGTGGCCGGGAAGGTGTAGCGCTGCACACCGGTGCGTGCGGTGGCCGTCAGCTCGGCGTCGATGCCGGTCTTCAGGCCGACCTTGTAGTAGCCGGGGCTCGCGGATTCCGTGTCGTGGCTGAACTCGGCCTGATACCGGCCGTAATCCGTCTCGGTCACGTCACCGGTGGTCGGAAGGACGGGCAGGTCGCCTCCGAGCCCGCAGCCGACGCCCGACAGATGGACGAGGGAGAAGCCGCGGATGTGGTTCTGGGAGTAGTCGTAGCCCGTGTTGTGTCCGGTGTCCGGGGAGAACTGCACCATGCCGAAGGGCACGGCGGCACCGGGGTAGGTGTTGCCGTCGTTCTCCGTACCGATGAACGGGTTGACCAAATCGGTGAGTCGACCGGCGCTGGGCCCGGCGGCCTGGGCGGCGGGGGCGGCGAACAGCGCGGACGCTGCCACCGCCCCCGCCATGAGCAGGCGCAGGTGCCGGGCCCATCTCATGGGACTCACAGGATTCATGGGACTCAAGGGGAGACCTCCGTTGTCGTGACGTCAGGAACTGGGGCAGCCCGCCGGGGTCGCCCGGGACGCGTCACGGATCAGTGCCTCGTGCGCGGCCCTCACTCGCTGGACGTCCGGCTTCATGACCTTGCGGTCGTAAGTCAGGAGCCCGTTGAGCTCGCCCTCGACATCCGAGATCTGCGTGTAGACGGCGCCGTTGGATCCTCGGCAGGCCAGTTGGCGCACCTCGTCGAGCCGGGCCAGGTAGTCGTCCGTGTAGGTCGCCGGGTCCACGTCGACGTACGACTGCTGCACCGACCAGGCATGACCCGGTACCGCGAGCCCGAGGCCGCCGTACTCGCCGGTGACCAGGGCCCGTTTCCCGTCGGGGGCGGGTGGCAGCGCGGGGCTCGGATAGCCGTGCTCGTCCATGATGTCGCCGGTGCCTCCGTCGGCCCCCAGGTTGAGGCCCGACATGCCGTTCACCAGGCGGGTCGGATCCCAGGCCTTGGCCTGGTCCGCGATGCGGGCCTCGTCGTACTGCCCCCAGCCCTCGTTGAAGGTCACCCACATGACGACCGAGGGGCTGCTGATGTGCTCGTCGATCAGCTGCTTCATCTCGCGCTCGTACTCGGCGCGGGCCGCGGTGTCCGGGTTCACCCCGGCGGTCATCGCGGGCATGTCCTGCCAGACCAGCAGGCCGAGCCGGTCGGCCCAGTAGAACCAGCGGTCGGGCTCCACCTTGATGTGCTTGCGTACGGCGTTGAAGCCCAGCTCCTTGTGCATCCTCAGGTCGTAGGCGAGGGCCTCGTCCGTCGGTGCCGTGTGCAGGCCGTCTGGCCAGAAGCCCTGGTCGAGGGTGGCCATCATGAAGACGGGTTCGCCGTTGAGGACGGTGCGCGGGGTGCCGTCGATCTTCTCCACCGCGATCGAGCGCATACCGAAGTAGCTGCCGACACGATCGCCGCCGACGGTCACCCTGAGGTCGTAGAGGAAGGGGTCGTCCGGGGACCAGAGTCGCGGATCGGCGATCTTCAGTGTCAGTGGCTGTCCGGTGCGGCCGCTCACCGTCGCGACCTTGTTCTTTCCGTCGTACGCCGTTGCCGTGACCGCGAGGCCGTCCCGAACACCCCTCGCCTCTATGGCGAGTTGGCCGTTCGCGACGTCGGGCGTGAGCTTGAGCGAGTCGATGTGGTCCGCCGCGACGGGCTCCATCCACACCGTCTGCCAGATGCCGGAGGACGGGGTGTACCAGATGCCGCTGGGGTCGAGGCGCTGCTTGCCGAGGGGAGGGTTCTCGCCGTTCGCCGAGTCGGTCGGGTCGTACACGCCCACGATGAGTTCCTGGGTGCGGCCGGGCTTCAGCGCGTCGGTGATGTCGGCGCTGAACTTGTCGTAGCCGCCCTGGTGTTCGGCGACCTTGACGCCGTTGACGTACACCTCGGACCGCCAGTCGACGGCGCCGAAGTTGAGCTGGAGCCGTTTGCCGGCACCCACCTTCCAGTCGGCGGGGACGGTGAAGGTGCGGCGGTACCACATGCGGTCCTCGTGCCGCTGGACACCGGAGAGCTGGGACTCGACCGGGTACGGAACCAGGATCCGCTCACCCAGGTTCCTGCCCACCGGCGGCTGCTCGCCCGCCGTGGCCGCGGCGAACTGCCAGCGCCCGTTGAGGTTCCGCCAGGCGTCGCGGGTCAGTTGGGGCCTGGGGTACTCGGGGAGCGCGTTGTCCGGTCCGACCTCGTCCGCCCAGGGGGTGCGCAGTTCGTACGTGGAGTGGTTGGGGCCGCTGCTCCAGAAGGCGCCGATCGCCTTGCCGGCGGTTGCGAGTCCGCCCTGGCCGTCGTAGCGGACGTCTGCGGTGCCGCGCGCGGTACCGGTCTTGTTTCCCACGACGGGCTCTTTGAGCGTGACCAGGAGGGCCTTGGGGTCGGCGGGGTCCAACTCGGCCGCGCTCAACGGCCACTTGGCGCCGCCGATCACCGCTTCGAGGTGGTCGGTGACGGTGGCCGGTGGCGCGAGGAGGTCATGGGCGAAGTCGAGCCTGAGGGTACGGCCGTCGGCCAGGACCGTGGTCGCGACGGCGCCGTCGTAGTCGTAGCCGTCGGGCAGGCGGAACGCGGACTGCGGGACGGCGACCTTGCTGCCGCCGGGCTCGGTCCAGCGCAGGTGGAGGTTGGAGCCGCCGTAGTGCTCGAAGTACTCGAGTCTGAAGTCGTAGGCCTGGCCCGCTGTCAGGTCGACGGGTTCGGCGGTCTGTTCGCGGTCCCAGTCGTCGACCCAGTGGTCGATGGCGAGTTCGCCGTCGATCCAGAGACGGAAGCCGTTGTCGCCGATGATCGAGAACGTGGTGAGACCGGTCTTCTCGGGCACTATCTTGCCGGTCCAGCGGACGCTGACATCGTTGTCCTGGCCTGTGGCGGACTTCAGGCGGGATTCCAGGTTGTCGAAGTCGAGGTTCGGGTCGAAGCCGGTGGCCTTGAGCTCGTGGAAGTCGAAGGCGCCGGGGGCGGACTGGGTGTAGTAGTCGCCCTTCAGCCCGTGGATCTCCACGGGATCGTCGGCCGACGCGGGTACGGCGGTCAGACCGGCGAGGCCCAGGGCCCCGGCGAGCAGTAACGCGAGTCGGTCTCTGAGTCGTCTGATGCGCACGGATCCTCCTCGTTGAGGACGGGTGTAGCGGCTCTTGCTCAGGCGGTACAACGTTGTCATCAACGGCAGTTGGCATGACAGCACGGGAAACGTTTCCTGTCCAGGGACATGACAACGGACTGACATGACAACGGACACGGCAACGGCCTTGGTGGGTGATCGTCCACCCACCAAGGCCGTTGTCAGACGCCTACGACACGCGCTGGCCCTTCCCCAGAGCGATCACTCCGCCCTTGGAGACCGTGTAGAGCTCCGAATCCCGGTCCGGGTTGACGCCGATCGTCGCGCCGGGCGGCACCTCGACGTTCTTGTCGAGGACCGCGCCGCGCACCACCGCGCCCCGCCCTATGTGGACGTTGTCGTGCAGGATCGAGCCCTGTACGACCGCCCCCGGGTCGACGACGACGCCCGGCGAGAGCACGGACCTCGTGACCTGCCCGCGGATCAGACAGCCGGCGCTGATGATCGACTCGCTGGCGATACCGCCGGCGTTGAATCTCGCCGGCGACAACTGCCCGGAATGGGTGTAGATGGGCCAGCTGCGGTTGAAGAGGTTGAAGGCGGGGCGTTCGGCGATCAGGTCCATGTGGGCGTCGAAGTACGCGTCGAGAGTTCCGACATCGCGCCAGTAGCCCTGGTCCCGGGTGGTCTCGCCGGGCACGTGGTTGTCGCTGAAGTCGTACAGCTGCGCCTCGCCCCGGTCGGTGAGCATGGGCAGGATCGAGCCGCCCATGTCGTGCACGGAGTGCTCGTCCTCGGCGTCCCGCTGGAGCGCCTCGATCAGGGCCTTGGTGGTGAAGATGTAGTTGCCCATCGAGGCGAAGACGGACTCGGGATCGTCCGGCAGGCCCGGCGGATCGGCGGGCTTCTCCAGGAACCCTTGCACCGTCTGGTTGTCGGAGCCCGGGCTGATGACGCCGAACTGCGAGGACTCGGTGCGCGGCACCCGTATGCCAGCCACGGTCACACCCGCGCCGCCCTCGATGTGCTGGGCGAGCATCTGCCGCGGGTCCATGCGGTAGACGTGGTCGGCGCCGAACACCGCTATGTAGTCGGGCCGTTCGTCGTGCACCAGGTTGAGGGACTGCAGGATCGCGTCCGCGCTGCCCAGGTACCAGCGCGGGCCGAGCCGCTGCTGGGCGGGGACGGGCGTGACGTAGTTGCCGAGCAGGCTCGACATCCGCCAGGTCGTGGTCACGTGCCGGTCCAGCGAGTGCGACTTGTACTGCGTCAGGACGCAGATGCGCAGGACGTCGGCGTTGACGAGGTTGGAGAGAACGAAGTCGACCAGGCGGTATGTGCCGCCGAAGGTGACCGCGGGTTTCGCGCGGTCCGCGGTGAGGGGCATGAGCCGTTTGCCCTCTCCACCCGCAAGTACGATTCCCAGCACCGAAGGTCCACCGCGCCGCATGCCGCCGCCCCTCTGAACACGGTCGGGCCAAACTCTCCTCGCGGAGCCTGGCCCCTGTTGCTGAACTGCGCCTGTCCGATGGTTACCCCGGTTTGAGGACTTCTTCGTACAACTGGACGGTGCGCCGGGCGACCGCGTCCCAGCCGAACTCCCGCACCGCGCGCTCCCGCCCGGCCTCGCCCATGCGCCGTGCGGCCTCGGGGTCGGCGAGCACCGAGTCGAGGGCGCGTGCCAGACCGGCTTCGAAGTCCCCCTCGACCTGCACCAGGACGCCGGTCACCCCGTCCTCCACCACCTCGGGAATCCCGCCGACCCGGGACGCCACCACGGCCGTTCCGCAGGCCATCGCCTCCAGGTTGACGATGCCGAGCGGCTCGTAGACCGAGGGGCAGACGAACACGGCGGCACGCGTGAGGAGTTGGATGACATCCGGGCGGGGCAGCATCTGCGGGATCCAGTGCACCCCGTCGCGTACGCCGCTCAGCTCCTGGAAGAGGTCGCGGAACTCCCGGTCGATCTCCGGGGTGTCGGGGGCGCCCGCGCACAGCACCACCTGTACGGCAGGGTCGATGTCCCTCACCGCGCGCAGGAGGTGGGGCACGCCCTTCTGACGGGTGATGCGGCCGACGAAGAGGATGTACGGGCGGCCGGTGTCGATGCCGATGCGGTCGAGGACGTCCGTGCCGTGGTCCGGCTGGTAGAGGGCGGTGTCGATGCCGTTGTGCACGACACGCACCTTGGCCGGGTCCAGGGCGGGGTAGCAGGTGAGGATGTCCTCGCGCATGGCACCGGAGACGGCGATGACGGCGTCGGCGGCCTCGATGGCGGTGCGCTCGGCCCAGCTGGAGAGGGCGTAGCCGCCGCCGAGCTGCTCGGCCTTCCAGGGGCGCAGCGGCTCCAGCGAGTGGGCGGTCATGACGTGCGGTATGCCGTACAGGAGCTTGCCGAAGTGGCCGGCGAGGTTGGCGTACCAGGTGTGCGAGTGGACGAGCTCGCGGCCTTCGAGGGCGGCGGCGATGGAGAGGTCCACGGAGAAGGTGCGCAGGGCGTCGTTGGCGCCGTCGAGGGCGGGCCAGGGGCGGTGGCGTACGACGCCGCTCCCGGCGCCCTCGCCCCAGCAGTGCACGTCCAGCTCGGTGAGGGCCCGCAACTCCCGGGCGAGGAACTCGACATGGACGCCCGCCCCGCCGTACACGTCCGGCGGGTACTCCCTGGTCAGCAGTCCAACTCGCACACAGAACCCCTGTCGTAGCGGCCGGTGCCCCTCATGGTCACTCACCTGGGGCGGATGGGGAAGAGCACGGCTGTCCCCAACGAGGCTTTCCCGTTCGGGGGTTTCATGAACGCGGTTGCCGTCAATGCTCTGGCGGTCGGGTGAAGCAGCAGTCGCCGCAGAGTCCCCCTCCGGGGAGTCGGTAGTAGAGGCAGCAGCTGCGGCGCCGGAGTGTGGTGGGGTCGAGGGTGTTGGAGAGGTCGGGGTGGGCGAAGAGGTCGGCGGCGAGCGTACGGGCCCGGTCACCCACCTCCGTACGGCCGTTGGCCCGGGCCCAGCGGTCGAGTTGGCGCACGGCTCCTGCCAGGGCCGATCCGGCGTTGCCCCACAGCAGACCTGCGGAGATGCGGTACCGGGAGCGCAGGACCGCCGCCAGGGGGTCGAGATGACCGGCTCGTACGACCTCGCCGATCGCCGTGGCGGGCAGCGGGCGCACCTCGGACAGCCACAGGTCGTCCGGAGCGCTGCCGTCCGGATCCCAGTGCAGCAGCCGTGGGTCGAGGTCGGGCAGCCGCCCGTACAGCGCGGCGGCGCCCAGCGCGACCGACCACAGCCGGGCGGCGAGGGCCTGGTGCGCCACGGACACGGCGATCCGCGGCTCGGGCGCGCGGATACTCTGCGTAACTTTGCGAATGCGGAAAGTTATCGGATCCGCGTAAACCTCTTTGTGGGTGTCGAATCGTGATGCCGTATAGGCCTGCGCGAGCGTGGGCAGGGGGCCTCGCGGCGGTACGCCGGTGCGTAGTACGAAGAAGCCGCCGAGCGGGCCGAGCGCCGCGAGTTGGGGGTCGAGGTCCACGAAGAGCAGTAGTACCAAGGCCCCTAGGGGATACCACCAGCGGGTCCGGGTCCCGTGTCGCCCACCTTGGGTATGACAGAGGGCGATTCGTACTCCATCGGCAGTAGGACCCAATGCCTGCTCAGGTACGACGACGCGAACAGTTTTGCGGGGCATCGTAGTCACCATGGAAGCCGACCGTTCGTCGCGACGGGCCCAGCGCCCCCGCCGTACGCAGAGGAGGGACTCATGAGTGCCCTCGCTTTGTCCGTGTTGCTCTCGTTCGTCTCCGCCGTCGCGTATGCGGGCGGAGCGATCGTGCAGGAGCAGGTCGCGGTGACCTCCCCCGACCAGACCTACGCACCGCTGCGCAGGCCCATCTGGTGGGCTGCCGTGGCGCTGAACGGCCTCGGCGGACTGCTGCACGTGGCAGCGCTCGCCTACGGCCCGCTGAGCCTGGTGCAGCCGCTGGGCGCGCTGACCATCGTGTTCGCCCTTCCCATGGCGGCCCTGTTCGTCGGCCGCAAGGCCGGGGCGACCGCCTGGCGCGGCGCGATCATGGCCACTGTGGGTCTCGCGGGCCTGCTGTCGCTGGTCGGCTCCTCCGATTCGCAGTCCCTGGGCAGCACCGAGCGCGTGGTGCTGGCCGTGGTGACCGGCGGCGCGGTGGTGGCGCTGATGCTGGCGGGACGCGCCGCGCATCGGCATCCGGCCGTGCGCAGTGTGCTGCTCGCGGTCGCGGCGGGTATCGCCTTCGGTATGTCCTCGGTGTTCACGAAGACGGTCGCGGTGGACTGGACGAACCAGGTCTCGCTTTCCGACCTTCCCAGCCTCGTCGTGATCGGCGTCTTCGCGACGGCCGGCATGCTGCTGTCGCAGGCCTCCTACAAGGGCGCCGGTCTCGCGGCACCGCTGGCCACACTGACGGTCGTGAACCCCGTCATGGCAGCTGCCGTCGGCATCACGATGTTCGGCGAAACCTTCCGCTACGGCACGACGGGCACCGCTCTCGCACTGGGCTGCGGGGTCGTCGCCGCGGGTGGCCTGATCCTGCTCACGACGGAGAAGATCGGCGGCACTCGGCGCACGGCGGCACCGGCGGGGCTCGAGGCCGGATCGGCTCCTGGCACGGCTGAGCCGGCGGTCCCGGTCCCTTTGGCGGCCGCGAGCCCCTCCGCTCTCTCGGACACCGGGTCAGCCTCCGGATCAGCCGTCGAAGAGCTGCTCGCGGGGCTTCCCGGGCAGGCCGGCGCCGGAGGTCGCGAAGACATCCTCGTACCGGGGCCGCCGGGTCCGATGACGACGGTCGCGACGGCGGAGACCGCGTCTGAGGACACGGAGCCGCCGGACCAAGTGCCCTACTACAGCCCCATGTACGGCGGGCCCTACGTACCGCTGCCGTTCGTGAGCCACCACCGCACCCGAGTCAAATCCTGACCCCGCCCGCTCGCAGGTAGGCGACCGGGTCGACGTCAGTACCGAAGCCGGGCCCCGTCCGCACCTCGAAGTGCAGATGCGGGCCCGTGCTGTTGCCGGTGGACCCGGAGCGCCCGATGCGCTGGCCGCCCGTCACGCTCTGCCCGGCCTTCACGGAGATCGCGGACAGGTGGGCGTACTGCGTGTACCGGCCGTCGGCGTGCCGGACGACCACCTGGTAGCCGAAGGAGCCGCCCCAGCCCGCGCTGACGACACTGCCGGCCGCGACCGACTTCACGGAGGTACCGGTGGGCACGGGAAAGTCGACGCCCGTGTGGTAGCCCTTCGACCAGGAGGATCCGGCGGCGTGGTACGGCGTGCCGGTGGAGGCGTTCACGGGGGCGACGAGGGTCGAGGCCTTGTCGGCGGTGGTGGAGGACGCCTTGTCCGTCCCGGCCTTCTGGGTCGGAGCGGGCTTCGGAGTCGTCTTGGGCTTCGGAGTCGCGGTGGGCTTCTTGGTCGTGGTGGGCGTCGAAGCGGACGCGCCCCCGGTGTCCGTCGTGGCGGCCGTGCCGCGCAGGCTCAGCCGCTGCCCGGGGAGGATCAGATCCGGGTCGGAGCCCACGGTCGTACGGTTCGCCGTGTACAGCTTCTGCCAGCCGCCCTGGACGTCCCGGGAGTCGGCGATGCCGGAGAGCGTGTCGCCGCGGACGACGGTGTACATCTCGGCGGTGCCCGCCTGGGACTGGGGCGTGGTCTGGGGCTTCACGTCCTGCACGGAGCGCTTGGTGCCCTGGGCGCTCTTGGCGCTCTGCGACGTGGCCGGGGAAGGGCTGATGTCGGGGGTGTCGCCGCCCCGGGTCAGACCGGCACGGACGGAGCACACCGGCCAGGCGCCGGGCCCCTGGCCCTTGAGCACCTTCTCGGCGATGGCTATCTGCTGGTCCCTGGTGGCCTGATCCGCGCGCTGCGCGTAGGCCTTGCCGCCGTAGGCCTCCCAGGTGGACTGGCTGAACTGCAGCCCGCCGTAGTAGCCATTGCCGGTGTTGATGCTCCAGTTGCCGCTGGACTCGCAGGCCGCGACCTTGTTCCAGGTGCCCACGTCGGCCGCGTGGGCGACACTGGTTCCGACGAGCGGGAGCGCGATACCTGCGCCGCCGGCCGTGACAGTGAGTGAGGCGCGGTTGATCCTGTTCGGCTGATACCGGCGGTGCCGGCCGCGTACGGCCATGAAGGAGCCCCCTCAACATGCTCAGGAGCGGCAAAAGTAAGCGCTGCGAACAGGCCATGACAAGAGGGCAATCAGCCGACCCATCACCTCAAGTGACCAGGAATCCACCGCGCTTGCACGGCCAATGAGGCGAGTGGGGCCTCTGCTGCGTACACAACACTGCCAAGCCGGGGTGCGCCGACGCCGGATCATGGAGTGGCGTAATACTGGCAGGCAGGACGGCATTGATGATTACAGCAGCTATGGGAGCCAACCGTATGAGCACTTCAGCCCAGATCGGCGTCACGGGTCTCGCGGTCATGGGGCGCAATCTCGCCCGCAACTTCGCGCGCAACGGCTATACCGTCGCGCTGCACAACCGCACCGTGGCAAAGACGAACGCGCTGGTGGAGGAGTTCGGTCACGAGGGCGAGTTCGTGGCGGCCGAGACCGCGAAGGAGTTCGTGGCGGCGCTGGAGCGGCCGCGGCGCCTGGTGATCATGGTGAAGGCGGGCGAGCCGACCGACGCGGTGATCCAGGAGTTCGCCCCGCTCCTGGAGCCCGGCGACATGATCGTCGACGGCGGCAACGCGCACTTCGCGGACACCCGGCGCCGGGAGCGTGAACTGCGCGAGCTGGGCCTCCACTTCGTCGGCACCGGAGTCTCCGGCGGTGAGGAGGGCGCGCTGCTCGGCCCGAGCATCATGCCGGGCGGCTCGGTCGAGTCGTACGCCTCCCTCGGTCCGATGCTCGAGAAGATCTCCGCGAAGGCGGCCGACGGGTCCCCGTGCGTGACGCATGTCGGTCCCGACGGTGCCGGGCACTTCGTGAAGATGGTGCACAACGGCATCGAGTACGCGGACATGCAGCTGATCGGCGAGGCGTACCAACTGCTGCGTGACGTGGCCGGCTACTCCCCCGCGCAGATCGCGGACATCTTCCGCACCTGGAACACGGGACGGCTCGACTCCTACCTGATCGAGATCACCGCCGAGGTCCTGTCGCACGTGGACGCGGCGACGGGCAAGCCGTTCGTCGACGTGGTGGTGGACCAGGCGGAGCAGAAGGGCACGGGCCGCTGGACCGTGCAGATCGCGCTGGACCTGGGCGTTCCGGTGTCCGGCATCGCGGAGGCGGTCTTCGCCCGCTCGATCTCGGGCCACGCGGCGCTGCGCGAGGCCTCGCGGGGTCTCGCCGGGCCCAAGGCGACGGCGCTCGGCGAGTCCGAGGCCGCGGCCTTCGCGGACCGGGTGGAGCAGGCGCTGTACGCGTCGAAGATCGTGTCGTACACGCAGGGCTTCCACGAGATCATCGCGGGCAGCGACGAGTACGACTGGAACATCGACCTCGGCTCCGTCGCCTCCATCTGGCGAGGCGGCTGCATCATCCGGGCGGCCTTCCTGGACCGTATCCGCGCCGCGTACGACACCCGGCCCGACCTGCCGAGCCTGCTGTCCGACGAGACGTTCGCGCAGGAGATCGCCGCCGCGCAGGACGACTGGCGCGAGGTGCTGGTCGCCGCGACCCGTCAGGGCGTCCCCACGCCCGGTTTCGGCGCGGCCCTCGCCTACTACGACGCCCTGCGCGCCGAGCGCCTGCCCGCAGCCCTCACACAGGGCCAGCGTGACTTCTTCGGTGCGCACACCTACCGGCGGACCGACCGGGAGGGCTCGTTCCACACGCTGTGGGGCGGGGACCGGTCCGAGGTGGCTGGCTGAGCGGGATCGCGTACGACGGTGGCCCGGTGCGGAACCCCGCACCGGGCCACCGGTCTTTCGGGCTACGGCCCGTGCTCTAGGCCAGCGGTCCAGGCTGGGGTTCCGGCTCCGGCACCGGGTCCGGGCCCGGCGGCTGCGGGATCGGGGACGGCGACGGGTAGGGCTCCGGTGACGGAGACGGGCGCGGGCCCGGCTTCGGCACCGGATCCGGGAAGGGCTGCGGGCGGTCGGGGCCCGGGCCCGGAGTGGGGCCCGGCTTCACGGGGTCGGGAAACGGGTGCGTCATGGTGTCCTCCAGCCAGTCGGTACGTCGGCCCTGGACTTTTCCCACGCGTACCCGGCCCCCGCGCACCCACTCACCCCGTCGCGCGAGGGATGGCGACCAGGTGGAGCAGAGCGAGCCGACCGGCCCGGGCATCGGGGACACCCGGAGGTCAGAAGCGTCCCGGGTGCGCCTCGAGCCAGTCCATCGCCGCCGTCAGCAGCTCCGGGTCGGCCGCCGGAGCCTCTTCGGGGTGGCGTGCCGCCCACTTCACGACGTACGGGCAGAGCGGCGCGACGACAGTGCCCTCGCGCGCGGCGATGGCGTACAGCTCGCGGGCGAGGGAGCCCGCGATGCCCTGGCCCTCGTGCTCGGGTTCCACGATGGTGTGCACCGGGACGAGTGCGCGCCCGGGGGCTTCCAGGACGAAGTACTCGATGTGGCCGACCACTTCGTCCACGGCGAACGCTTCCAGGCGGCCGCCCGCCCGGTCGTCGCGGATCTCGATGTCGCTCATGGGCACCACTTCCTCGATTGCCTCTGGTGAGGTCAGGCCACCACGGCCTGCGGGCTGCGCTCCTGGTCCGAGTCCGGCACCGGCTCGGACGGGTCGGCGCCCAGGGCCACGATCCGGTTGTCGCGGTCCACGTGCACGACCCGCGGCCGCAGTTCCCGCGCCTCGGCGTCCGAGACCTGAGCGTAACTGATGATGATCACCAGATCACCGGGGTGTACGAGATGGGCCGCCGCTCCGTTGATACCGATGACTCCCGAGCCGCGTTCACCCTCGATGACGTACGTCTCCAGGCGTGCGCCGTTGGTGACGTCGACGATGTGGACGAGCTCGCCGGGCAGCAGATCGGCCGCGTCCAGCAGGTCGGCGTCGATGGTGACGGACCCGACGTAGTGCAGGTCGGCCTGGGTCACGGTGGCTCGGTGGATCTTGGACTTGAACATGGTACGAAGCATGAAGGCACTCCCGGATCAAGGCTCCCTGCCTGCGTTGTTGCAGGTCAAGGGCCGTCCCATACCCTACAACCAGTCGCGGCGGAACAGGGCTCGTTCGCAGGCGCCGCCCGCGCACCCGGGAAGTCGTCACGCGGCCCTCCTCGGACTGTGGGCGTCGGTCAGCACCTGGTGGCGCAGACGTGCACAGGTACGGGTGATCAGTCGGGAGACGTACATCTGCGAGATACCGAGCTGGAGGCCGATGCGGGCCTGTGTCATCTCGCCGAAGAACCTCATGTACAGGATCTGGCGTTCGCGTTCGGGCAGTGCTCTCAGCAGGGGGCGCAGGACCTCGCGGTCGAGCACCCGGTCGAAGCCCGGCTCCATGGCGCCGAGGGTGTCGGTCAGTGGACGGCCGTTCTCGAAGGTGCCGGGCACGGTGTCCACGGACAGAGCGGTGAAGCTCTCCAGCGCGCCCTGGCCCAGTCGTACCTCGGCCTCGGTCAGGCCGGTGTGCGCGGCGATCTCGGGGACGGAGGGTGCACGGCCGCCCGGCGAAGAGCTGAGCTCATGGCCGGCGGCGCGGACCCGGCCGCGCAGTTCCTGTACCCGTCGCGGCACATGCACGCCCCAGAGGTCGTCCCGGAAGTGCCGTTTCACCTCGCCGAGGATCGTCGGTATGGCGAAGCTCGGGAAAGCCGTGCCGAGACCGGGGTCGAAGCGGGACACCGCTTTGACCAGACCCAGTTGGGCGACCTGGTTGAGGTCTTCGAAGGTCTCGCCGCGGTGATGGAAGCGCCGGGCGAGCCGGGCGGCCATCGGCATCCAGGCGCACACCACCTCCTGCCGCAGCGCGGATCTCTCCTGACCGTCCGGCAGAGCGGCGATACGGCTGAACGCTGCGGCGGTGTCCGGCGCGTCGTCGTAGTCGTGGGGGCGTGTGCTGCGTGGGCTCTGCGTGCGTACGTCCGGCATGAGCGCGTGTCTCCCCGATCGGTGGCATCACTCACCGTGGGAGCCGGCAGACCGCAGCGCACAGGGGAGCAGCGGAAGCTGCTCGCACGGGCGTGCCTCCGGTCCGAAGCACAGCGGACGGCTTCCCGGACGGCCCGCGTTCAAACAGGGAGGCCTGCCCAGCGCCGAGTGCCTGCGCTGCCCTCTTCGTACGACTGATCGGCGCCGTCCTGGGAACCCAGCGGACAGCGGCACAGCCACCGGGATCACGTGTGGTTCGCCGTCCATCGGCAGGAGTAGACAGATGCTGGCATTCGTGGCGGCCGCGCTCTTCATCATCGCCTTCCTCATCCGCGTGACCGGGACATCGACCGAGGCGATCTTCAGCCCGACGAGTCTCATGCTCGTCGGACTCGCCTTCCTGGCCGTGCACTTGGCCGGCGTGGGGTCGGGCTGGTCCGGTCGGCGAAGCTCCACCCGCGCAAGCTCCACCCGCGGAAGTTCCACCCGGAGAACCAGAAGTCGACGCTGAGCAGAGCGCCCAAGTGCCGTTCGGGGCACCGGACATCCGCGCGCCACCGTGTTTTGGCACCGTCCACCCCCTGAGACAGGCGGCTTGAGGACCGCCCCCGCACCGGGCGACGACTATGCTGCGGTGCGGGCGTCCCAGACCCTGGCGGCTTTGTCAATGCTCGACACAGTGCACCACAGCGTCGGCTGCCGAACGGTCTTCAGAACCGAGGCGTCATGCCCCTACCGCAGCTCACCGTTCACCGCCATGACCGAAGGAACCGGGCCCCGATCACCATGGCCGGTGAGATCGACCTGGAACTGCCGGACGGCTTCCGTGCGGACTGGGCTCGGTGGCCCGGGTGAGGCCCGACAGTCGTTCGACCCGTATCCAGTCGCTGGTCGCCGAGCAGGCGGCCCTGCGTGGTGCCCGGGTCGGCGTGGTGGACGTGTGCACCGCGGCCGTGGCAGCGCTGCCGGTCGGCGGGGCCGGGCTGTCGGCGATGTCCAGGACCGCGGCGAGCCATCCGTTGTGCAGCACCGACGACATCAGCGAGCAACTGGAGGAGCTGCAGCTCACGCTGGGCGAAGGGCCCTGCGTGGACGCCTTCACCCACGGCTCGGCCGTCCTGACGCCCGATCTGCTCACCGGTGAACTACAGGATCGCTGGACCGTGTTCGCCGACGCGGCCCTGGAAGCGGGCGCACGCGCCGTCTTCGCCCTCCCCCTGCAGATCGGGGCGATCAGCCCGGGAGTTCTCGACCTGTACGCCAATGTGCCGACCGTGCTGGGCGCGGAGGAACTGGCCGACGCGATGGCCTTCGCCGATCTCGCGACGCTGCTCCTGCTCGACGCGCGGATCGACGAGACGGGTACAGCGGCCGACGGAGCACTGGCGGACCGCGGCTTTGAGGACCTGGGCGGACACCGGGCGGAGATCGACCAGGCCACCGGCATGCTCACCGCCCAGCTGGACGTCGGCATCGACGAGGCCTTCGTCCGGCTCCGCGCCTACGCCTACATGCAGGGCCGCCGGCTTGTCGACGTGGCCACCGACGTGGTGGCCCGTCGGCTCCACTTCTCCCCGGACGCGAAACCCCAACAGACCGACGAGGAACCCTGATCCATGGGTGCCATCCGATGAACGTGCCGTGCCTCCCGCCCCTCCCGGCGGGACCAGTCCCAATCGAGGGTGTCACCATGAATCAGCAGCTCCTGGCCAAGACATTCGTCGAGCTGGCCGACAACCTGGTCGCCGACTTCGACCTCATCGACTTCCTGCGCCTGCTCACCGACCGCTGCGTGGGCATGCTCGGCGCGAGCGCCGCCGGTGTGCTGCTCGCCGACCGCAACGGCGAACTCCGCGTCATGGCCGCCTCCGACGAACAGGTACGCCTCCTTGAGCTCTTCCAGCTCCAGAACGACGAGGGCCCCTGCCTCGAATGCTTCCGCACCGGCACGCCGGTGGTCGTCCCCGACCTGACCCGGGAGGTCGACCGCTGGCCGCGCTTCGTCACGGCGGCCCACCGCAGCGGGTTCGGGGCGGTCCAGGCCCTGCCCATGCGGCTGCGGGACGAGGTCGTCGGCGCCCTGAACCTCTTCCACGCCGCCCCGGGCCCCTTCGACCCGGCGGGCACGCTCATCGCCCAGGCCCTGGCGGACGTCGCCACCATCAGCCTGTTACAGCAACGCTCAAGCCATCGCAGCACGGTCCTCAACGAACAGCTGCAGACCGCGCTGAACAGCCGCGTGCTGATCGAACAGGCCAAGGGAAAGCTGGCCGAACGCCAGAACATCGACATGGAGCAGGCCTTCACCGCACTGCGCGGCTACGCCCGCGCCCACAACCGACGCCTGTCCGACGTGGCCCGCGCCTTCATCGACGACTCCGAAGCCTTCCCCGGCCTGGTGCGCTGACTAGGACCGGCCGACCCGGCCGGCTGCGGCGTGACCGATCAGCAGGTAGACGAGAGCAGGCAGACCGTAATTGACCACGGTTCGCCAGTTGTCCGACTCGATGGTGAACAGGTTGCGCGACCAGCCCGAGAGCCAGTTCGCCGCGTCGTGGATCCAGGAGACCGTACCGTTTGTGGTGTTGGCGTCGAACAGGTAGAAGGCGATCCACAGGATCAGGATCAGCGCGGTGATGTCCGCGATGATGAGGATGGCCCTCCCCGCGAGGCTTCCGCCGTAGCGTCTGGACATGTCCAACGAGTGACCCTCGCCGAAGAGTTGAAACCTCGCCGACCCGACAGCTCCTGGCATGCTCGACCCGGTTTCGCCCCCGGTACTGCTCCGCGCAGTTGCCCGGCGTCAGATCCGTCGTCGCCGGGTCCGCTCTTTCAGAACCTGTGCCACGCGGGGGAGTTCCTCGTACAGCAGGCGGCCCACCAGCGCTCCGCCGAAGACGACGACGCCCACTCCGACCAGCCAGGACTGGATGACCAGGACGGTTCCGAAGGGGCCGTAGGTGACCGCGCTGGATGCGATCAGCGGTGAGAAGACGAGACGGGAGAAGACCCGAAGCCCGAGCAGCCCGAGCACCGTTGCCACTGCGCCGGGCAGCAGAGCGCTCCAGGCGATCCGCCTGCCGAGCAGCATCCGCTGCGACCACCAGAAGAACAGGACGGCGCTCAGCGTCGCGCCCAGCGCGCCTGCCGGGGAATGGCGCCACAGCGTGGTGGTGGCGGTCAGGTAGAGGGACCCGACGAGCACGCCGAGCCACAGCACCTGTCGCCATCTTGCGTACCAGCGGGCCGGGGGCAGCTCCCAGACCTTCTCGTAGCCGGTCTGCACCGCGGCACCGAAGGTCAGACCGAAGACGGCGAGGGCGGCGAGGCCGAAGGCGGTCGTGGTCTGCAGCACCTGGCCGGGCCGGGAGAACAACCGCGCGATCTCGTCCTTGGCGGCCCCCGACACACCGAGTCCATCCCCCAGCCACTCCGCGAATCCCCGCCCCTGCGCCGGATCAGCCGCGGAGACAACGATCAGCAGGGGGACCAGCGTGAGGAATCCGAGCGCCGCGAAGCCCAGCGACCTCGGCCCCAGTTCGATCTCTCTGCTCCGCCGCCATCCGCGCTCGGCGGGCGAATCACGGATCGCTCGGCCCAGCCGTCCCGATACAGACGATCGGTCCGCGGCACCGGAAGGCTTCTTCGGCATGCAGGTCGACTATCACATGTGGCGACGTCACCCAAGCCGTTCGGGACAGCGGGCGAATCGTCACCGCCGCTCCAGCGTGTGAAGGCGCCGCAGCGCGCGACTCCACTCGCGCCGTATCGGCTCGGGGAGTTCCTGGTCCTTCGTGGTGGCGACCAGGGCCGCAGCCACGTCCCTGAGTTTCACATTGCAGTGCTGCGAAACGTCCACCAGCAGGTCCCAGGCCTTGTCGCTGGTGCACGGTGCCAAAGCCATCACCATGCCGCGCGCCTGGTCGATCACCGCACGGCTGGCCAGCGCCCGGCCCAACTGCTCATTCATGGCACGTAGTTCGAGAACCTCGACAGCCAACGCCGCGTCCCCCGCGCAAGTCGCAGCCGTCAGCAACAGCTGTTCTTCGGAGATCGCGGTCACCTGGTTCATGGTGCGTACCTCACAAGTCTGTCCTCACGAAGGCAGTCGCCGGGTCGATTGGCGGTCAGCGGCGCGCCAGTTGCCGTTCGCCGGCTGCACCGGGCTTGTAGGGCAGGCCGTAGTGCTTGAAGATCGCTTCCTCCTGGTCGGCGGGCAACACATCGTCCGTGCCGATGGAAGGGGCCTGCTTCACCAGCGTTTTGACATAGCCGACCTTGAGATGACCCGGCCCGACGATCGCGTCCTGAAGGGGGACGAAGACTAGGCGGTGCCGGGTGGGCAGTCCGATTCGTACGGTGGCCACCGCAGGCTCGTCGGTGGTGGTGTCCACATAGACCGCCTCGAGGACACCGATCTTGTGCGACTGGGTGTCGACGACATCGAGGCCGCGCCACTCCCGGACATCAGCTGCGTGAATCATGGCCTTCCCCTTCCGGACGGCTCATCCGGCAGGCGTGAGTCACACCCCCGGTCTTCCGCGTAGAACCGCCGCAACGCACGCCGCAACGCCTGCTGCGTCGGCCACGGGAGCGGCTCACCCTCCCAGGCTGCGATCAGGGCCGCAGCCACCTCGCGCAGTGTGACGTCGCACTGCCGCGAGACGTCCGCCAACAGGCCCCTGGCCGCCCCAGAGCCGCAGGGAGCCAGCACCATCACCATGCCGAAGGCCTGATCGATGGCCGTACGGCCTGCCAGTGCCCGCCGCAGCTGATCGATCTCGGCGCGCAGCGCCGCGACATCCTGACCCGCAGGGCCCCCTGCCGATGCCGGGGCCTCCACCGTCAGATCCCACCAATTCTCCGGAAGCATGGCTGTGCGATGCATCGCATCTACCTCTCCACGATTTCCGCGCGTCCGGCATGGCCTGAGCCGTCCCGGAACCTCTGGATGTCAGGCCAATTCGTCGGTCACCCGCGGCGTTCGCGGTCCCGTCGGTCCTCGCGCCTCCAACGCGCCCGGTGCTGACGGCTGTAGCGACGGTCCCAGCGGTCTTGACGCTCCCGGCGGTCCCGGTACTCCCCGTACTCGGAAGCGCCGCCACGACCCCAGCCTCCACGACGATCACGGCCATAGCGGGTAACGCCGAACACCAGCACGGCCGCGGCCACCCACCAGATGGGATTGAGGAAGCCCAAGCCGAACAGGACCACGATCAGGATGAGCAGGAGAACGAACACGGCGGGCCTCCCCGGAGCGGAACAGAGCGTCAATGCCGGGGGCCGGGGCCTGTTCACACAGCGTAGTCCTGCCCAGAGGATTACGGACAGCGCCCCGTGTAACGGTCTTGCACCTGGAGCGGATGGCCACTTGACATCTGTTCAGGGGATGCGGCAAGGGCTAGCGTGCACGGTACGGCCCGAGCCCCCGGCGCGTTGATCACCTCTCGCGCTCCTTCGGGGGCGCACCTTGCGCATCAGTGCCGGAACCTGCCCCGCACCTGTCGGGCCGCTTCCACACTCGCCGTCGCCACGCGATCCTCGCGCGGCCTCGATGCGCCCCATGCGGGCACCATCCATCTGCTGGCCCGCCGCGTCGCACGCAATTCACCACAGGCGGTACGCATGTACGCGCTGCTCGTTCCGGCTTCGGTCCCCTTCGTCCTGCTCGCCACCGTCATGGGCCTGTCCTGGTGGGAGGACCACGTACTCCCACCGGCCGAGCCGGTCGAAGCTCCCCCTGAGGCTCCGTTCACCCCAACAGCCCCTCCCCCGCTCGCGGAACTCCCGCGCGTAGACACGACGTTGACAAGGGAAGTTGCCGGGCGTTGACTGACAGCACGGCGTAGGACTATGCCACTCCAGATTGTTCGGGGCAGCATTCCACCTTCCCGTTTCGCCCGGACCCCGCGGACCAGGAAATTCCCGCGATCTGGAGGCCCGGCGATGTTGTGGATTCGCCGTCCCCACCGCCCCTGCACACCAGACGCTCTCCCACCCGCGGGAGCAGCGGCCTGTAGGGCGATCACGCGCGGGAGCCCATGCGGCGAATGAACACCAGAGGACAGCCATGAGCGTCGGACAGACGATCAAGCACAAGACCCAGGAACTCAAGGGCCGGATCACCGAACGCATCGGCCGGACCACCCGCAACAAGCGACTTCAGCGCCAAGGCATGACCGACCGGGTCTCCGGAAACCTGAAGCAGGCCGGCGACAAGGCCAAGGACGCCTTCAGGCGCTGACCACGAACGCCCCGGGTGATGCCCGCCTCGCGCGGACACCACCCGGCAGGCCAACGCGGATTCAGCCCACAGGAAGTGACGGGCACGGCTATGAAGCAGAGCAACCCACGAACTGAGAACCAGAGAAGGCAGCCATGCTCACGATCGTGATCATCGCCGTGATCGTCATCGCGGCGGTCGCCGTCCTCGTCGTCGGACGTGGACGTATCCGGGACGGCGGTGGGCGCGGGCTGAAACACCGCTTCGGACCCGAGTACGACCGTGCCGTCGTCGACCACAACGGTGACACCAAGGCCGCCGAACGGGAACTGGGCGAGCGCGTCAAGCAGCACGGCTCCCTCACGGAACAACCACTGCCGGCCGAGGCCCGCGCGCGGTACACGGCTCAATGGGCCGACATCCAGGACCAGTTCATCGACTCGCCGCAGAAGGCCGTCACCGAGGCGGACGCGCTCCTTGCCCGCCTCGCCAAGGACCGGGGTTTCCCCGGCGAACAGTTCGAGCAGCAGTTCGCCGCCCTCTCCGTCCACCACGCAGCCCAGGTCCCCGGCTACCGCAGCATGCACACGGCCGCCCGCGGCCAGAGCGCCACCGAGGAAATGCGGGAGGCCATGGTCGAAGCCCGAAGCCTCTTCGAGGCACTTGTCGCCGAACACGCAACCGACTTCGACCTGCACAGCCCGCCGCCACCCGAGAGCCGACTTGCCTGACCGAAGCGATCCCGAGTGTGCGATGCGGCCGACTTACCCGAACGGGGATTCCTGCCCATGCCGGTTCTGCGCACACTGATCCTCCCGTCGTTGCCGTCGGCCGTCTCCGGTACGACGGCGGGCGTCTTCACCGGTCTCGCCGGTCTCGCCGACAGGGGCGGCGGCCACGCGCTGGCTGCGGCGGGTCGGCTCGTCGACGCCCTCGCGACTCCCCTCGCGCCGTACGACTACCTCGGCCTGATCGACCCGCTGCTGTCCGCCCGCCATCCCGCGGGCCGGGTGGTCACCGTACGGCCCGGGTGCACTGGGGCCGCCACGCTGGAGATCCGTCCCGGGCACGGCTGGGCTGGGCACCGGGCCGGCCAGTACCTGCCGTTGGGGGTGGAGATCGACGGCGTACGGCACTGGCGCACGTACTCGATCACCTCACCCCCCGAGACACCGGGCCCGACGCTCACCATCACGGTCAAGGAGGATCCCGGCGGCCGGGCGTAGACCCTCGTACTGGACGTACTTGGGTCTGCGCCCGGTGCGGCGAAGGGGGTCCCCCCGCCCCAGCCGGGCGAAGCCGGTTCGAGGGTGGGGGCGCGTGCATGGCGCCGCGAGGCAGACGGGAATTGTCAGACAGGCCCTAAAGCCTGTTCCAGAAGTCCGTGAGCGGGCAGTGCGGTTGCGTCGTTGCGGGTTCGTCGATCATGTAGCGAGGGCGAGGTTGTGCATGCGGGCGACGGCCTGGACGGCGTGGTGGAGGCCGTCGCCGCGCTGTCGGCAGTCGCGGAGGATCTTGTAGTTCTTCATTCGGGCGAAGGTGTGCTCGACGCGGGCGCGGACCTTGCGGTGCTCGGTGTTGTCGGCTTCCTGGATGGGCAGTAGCGGCCGTTTGCCGCGGCGGCGATGCGGGATGACGAGACCGGTGCCCCAGTAGGCGCCGTCGGCGAGCACCGTGGTTCCGGCGCAGACCTCGGCCAGGCCGGTGTCCCGAAAGGCATGGGCGTCGGCGATGTTGCCCGCCACCGGGGTTGCGGTGGCGACTACGAGGCGGGTGTCGGCATCGATGACAACCTGCACGTTCGCGGAGAAGCGGTAGTTGCGGCTGGAGGCGGCAACAGTTCGGTCCCGCACCGGGATGAGCGTGCCGTCCACGATCCACAGCCGTTCCACCGCACCATCGGAGCGCGGCGCCGGCTCCAGCGCGAGGAGCGGGCCCACCTGCTGGATGGTCCGGCACACGGTCGCCGGACAGACGCCGAACAACACCGCCAGCTGCCGCATGGTCAGGTTGGTCCGGTAATACACCGCCACCAGCAGCACCCGCTCGGCCAGCGGCAGCCGCCACGGCCGCCCCATCCGCGGATGCTCGCCACCTCGCTCCCGCACCGCCCGCAGCAGCCGGGCGAACCGATCCGCCCGGAGCCCGGTGAACACCTCGATCCACACCGGCTCGGCCCTCAACACCCCACTCATACAAGGGAAATGCCCCGCTCACGGACTTCTGGAACAGGCTTTAGGTCGTGTCCGCAAAGTGGGTTGGTCGTTGGTCTGTTCGTGGTGCGTCGTCATGAGTTGACTGATGAGTCGTGGGCGGTGATCGGGCCGTTGCTCGCTCCGCCGCGGATGGGCCGTCCGGTGCGGGACCGCCGTCAGGTGGTCAACGGCATCCTGTGGAAGCTGTCGACCGGGGCGGCCTGGCGGGACCTGCCCGAACGGTACGGGCCGTGGAAAACGGTCTACGAACGCTTCCGCCGCTGGTCCGCCGACGGCACATGGGACCGGCTGCTGGCTCACGTCCAGCAGCATTCCGACGCCGTCGGCGCGGTCGACTGGACGATCGTGTGCCTGGACTCCACGACCGTGCGGGCCCACCAGCACGCCGCCGGGGCCCGAAAAGGGGGATCTGGCCGGGCGAGGCGATCGGCCGTTCCCGCGGCGGACTGACCACGAAGATCCACCTGGCCTGCGACGGCCGGGGCCGGCCGCTGGCCTTCACCCTCACCGGCGGGAACGTCAACGACTGCACCCAGTTCGAAGCAGTGATGGCCCGGATCCGGGTGCCGGGATGCGGGCCGGGGCGACCCCGGACCCGGCCCGAGCGGGTCGCCGCCGACAAGGGCTACTCGTCCACGAAGATCCGCACCTACCTGCGCCGACGCGGGATCAAGGCAGCGATCCCGGAACGCATCGACCAGATCAACGGCCGCATCCGCCGCGGCGAGAGCCGCTGCCGCCTCGACCGCGCGGCCTACCGGCGCCGCAACCTCGTCGAACGCTGCTTCAACAAGCTCAAGCACAACAAAGCCCTCGCCACCCGCTACGACAAACGCGCCCGCCACTACCAAGCCCTGGTCACCATCGCCTGCCTACGACTCTGGCTCCCCTGACATTGCGGACACGACCTAGCTCCTGGCCGGCACGGCGAAGCGCAGGATGCGGCCGCAGGTGGAGCCGTACTGCCGCCACAACGGGCCGGTGACGTACGGGATGCCGTACCTCCCGCAGAGTTCACGCACCTTCGGGGCGATCTCGGCGTAGCGGTTGCTGGGCAGGTCCGGGAAGGCGTGGTGCTCGATCTGGTGGCCGAGGTTGCCGCTGAGGACGTGGAAGAGGGGGCCGCCCTCGATATTGGCGGAGCCCTGGATCTGGCGGAGATACCACTCGCCGCGGGTCTCGCCGTCGATGTGCTCCTCGGTGAAGGTCCGGACGCCTCCGGGGAAATGGCCGCAGAAGATGATGGTGTGGGTCCACAGGTTGCGCACCGTGTTGGCGGTGAGGTTCCCGAGCAGGCAGGGCAGCGCGGAGGGCCCCGCGAGCAGCGGAAAGATCACGTAGTCCTTGGTGAGTTGACGGGTGGCCTTGGCAAGAAGCCCGCTCACGTCGTCCAGGAAGGAGCGCCACGGTTTGCGGCCTGCGGCAACGGCATCGGGTTCAAGGTCGTACAGCGCGATGCCCCACTCGAAGAGCGGCGCGAGCAGGAGGTTGTAGAGCGGCTGGGCGAGATGGCGTGGACGCCAGGCCTGCTCGGCACTCATCCGGAAGACGGTGTACCCGAGGTCGCGGTCGAGGTCCACGACGTTGGTGTACGTGTGATGCAGATGATTGTGAGTGTGCTTCCAGGCCTCGGCGGGCGAGAGGAAGTCCCACTCCCAGGTCGTGGAGTGGATGGCCGGGTCGCCCATCCAGTCCCACTGGCCGTGCAGGATGTTGTGGCCCAGCTCCATGTTCTCCAGGATCTTGGCGAGGGAGAGCATGGCGGTGCCCGCCGCCCAGGCGGGCGGGAACAGCGAGACGGCGAGCGCGAGACGGCCGCCCGCTTCCAGACCGCGCTGGGTGGCGATCACGGTACGGATGTAGTGGGCGTCGTCGGCGCCGCGGGTGGCGATGACTTCGGAGCGGATTCGGTCGAGTTCCGTGCCGAACTCCTCGGCGAGGGTGGCTTCGTCGGGCGCGAGAGCGGTGGCAGTCACAGGGGACTCCTTGGAGGGCTGGGCGTCGAGGACCGGCGGTGCGGACACCGCCGAGACGCGGGTCTGGGTCAACTGGCTGGCCAGGCCGCGGAGTTCGCTGGTTCGCAGGTCACGGGCGCGCCCGAACGCCCGTGGGGTGAGGCAGTCGATACAGATCCCGCGCCGGCAGCCGTCCTCCCGCTGGCGGGAGGACCACGTCACGGTTGGCTCGATGCCCTGACATCGACCTGGGACGTGGCACATCGCCGCCTTCGAGGCAGCGCCGACGATTTCCAGCGGTCCAATCCGCTCTCGCCGAACGGAGGATCACGAAGGTGTTGTCGAGACCTGCGTGCACCACGCGCCTCCCTGGAACGGAGCAGTTGAGCAGCTGCCGGGGGCTCGGGCCTCACGACGCAGCCTAACGCCACGCCCGTCGAGCGAACAGTGCGCCTCTGGCCGACCTCCGGCCCATCGGGGCCCGGGCCGGCTCGTCACTGCTCAATCAGCGGTGGCTTCGGAACTGCTCACGGCACCCTCGCTTGACGAAGCGGACGGCGCCGGAGCACTGGCACTGGGGCTGGCACTGGGACTGGAGCTGGGAGCAGAACCGGTGCCCGGTGCCGCGCTCGCGCCCGGCGAGGCAGGGCTTGTCGTCTGCGGCACCGCGCCACTGGACGCACCCGGGGTGGGTGTCCGGCTGTCGGCGGGTTCGGGGGTACCGGCCGTGCCACCGCCCACCGAGGTTCCCCTGCCGGGCTCATTCTTGACCACGGCGGCCACCGGCTTGCCCGCGATCAGCTCCACCGCGGTCACCGTGATCATCGCGAGGGCGAACACCAGGCCCGTCGCCAGGGCGTACTTCTTCCAGCTTATGGACCTCCGGCCGGAGCCACCCCGATAGGTGGTGACCGACTCGCCTTCGGAGGACGAAGAGGGCGAGGAGGCCGCCGTTGTCCCGCCGTGCTCACCAACCGGGCCATCGCGTCCGAAGGACGGCCTCTCGTCAGAGGCCGTGGCGTCCGCCGGTAAGCCGAACGCCGCCCGGGCGTCCGCGCGGTGTTCCGCCCGTTCCTCGCCCGGTGTCCTCGGCACTCCTACGGACGGCACCCGGCTGCGGATCCCCTCGCCGGTCCGTCGGAAAGCATGCGAGAAGACCGCTGCGCCGGTGGTCGCGCTGGTACTGATCACGGCGGCGCCGATGATCGTCCCGGTCACCCCCAGCAGGGACGCCAGCACCGCGCCCACCACAGTCGCGAGTGCGCTTGCCACCACCTGCACGAGCGTCAGGTCGAGCACCTTGCGCTTGGGCGCCCGCTCCTCTTCTTCTCTTTCTTCTCTGCGATTCTCCATCGACATCCCTTGATAGTTCTGGAGCCCAACAGCCCTGTGCTGCGCGTGATTTCTGCGTTCGGACCCACCCCGGGAAGATCGAGATGGACTTCTGGAAACGCGGAGGCCCCTGGGACTCCTTCAGCGGTGCGGGCAGTGCCACGGGACGACTGCCCCGCTGACGGTGTTTCATCTGCGATCAGTGACCGCGGCCTGTGCCCTGTCAGCCACACCTGGCACTCACCGAACCACCGTCCGGCAGACGCCGATCCACCACCCGACCGCGGGACCGGCCTCACGACTATGCTGGCTACGGACGTCCCTGACCCCGGCGGGCCATCACTGCTTGGCCCACATGCCCGCGGAGAGCGGATCATTCGTCCGGTCGCCCGGCGCATCCCCGAGGGAACCGACTGGGTCCTACGCCCCGGAACACCGGCTGCGGGATCGGTCACCCACCTGCCTGCACGACCGTACGACCGTACCGGGAGCCCGGCACGGTCTCGTGAACCGAGGCACCCTGCCCATGAGTACCCCACCCTTCCTGAGCGTCCACCGGCACTACGCGGACAACCGGGCGTTGATCACCCTGACCGGTGAGATCGACCTGAATTCGCTGCCCCTGGTGCACGCATCACTGGAGCGATGCCTGCACGATGGCATCCTCGCCATCGACGTCGATGTCACCTCCGTGACCTTCTGCGACAGCAGCGGCCTCAACGCCTTCCTCCACGCCTTGATGCACACCACCGCGGCCGGAGGGTCCCTGCAACTGCACCACCCCAGCCCGGCGTTGGAACGACTCGTCGCCCTCACCGGCTCCGGCTCCCTCTTCGTCACCCTCCCGGATGCCCTCGCCGGGAGCCGACCGCCCCCGTGGCCCTCGCCCATGCACCAGGCCGCGCCCTGGCTCCCACCGGCCATGCCTGCTTTCCCGGGCGGTGCTTGGTGACCGCCCCGCCCGGGCCGAGCCGACCGCGGAAACGCGTGGACCACCGCCCGCCCGCCAGGCGCGGGATGCCCCTGAGCCTGCGCCGGCTCAACCGCTGGCAGGCCGAGGGCATGCGGGAGGACCTGGCAGACCTGTACGCGGAGTCCTGCGCCACAGCGCCCGGTTGGCAGCACCGCGGCCGGCAGGACTTCCTGCGCCGCCTCACACGCAACACGTGGCGACCGGGATTCGCCATGCTGACCGCGCAGGCACCGGACTTGGTGGGGTGCGCGTTCGGATTCCCCGTGCCGCGCGACGGCTCCTGGTGGAACGGATTCCGCGGAACACTCCCGCAAGACGTCGGGCAACTCACTGCGTCCGGACAGGTGTTCGCCATCAGCGGGATCGTGGTCCGCCCCTCCGAGCGGCACCACGGCCTGGCCGACCGTCTGCAGGAGCAGCTGCTCGCCGACCACCGGGCCCTGCTCGGCGCGACCCTGGTGGACCGGACCCACCGCGCGGCCTGTGCCGGGTTCCGGTCGCGGGGATGGCGCGACATCGGCCTGGTCTACAGGCCACCAGGCCCAACCGTGTTGCGGGCGCTGGTCCTTCCCCTCGGAGAGCCGACGGCGGCACAGCCGGGCGGCCTCGCGCACCACGCACGATCGCGGTGAACGCTTTTCACCCGCCGACAGCCCGCTTCCCGGCGGCCCTTGGGCCAGATTCCGCGTACTCGCGTCGGCCTCTTGCGCGTTCTTCGACGCCACCTCAGACAAACGCGACCAGGGCCCAGCCGACCCCATATGCCCAAATTGCACGGTTCATTACATGGGCATATGTTTTATGTAGGGGAATTTTCTGAACGGCTCTGAGTGGGCCTAAGCGCGGGGGAAGCCCTTAGGCGGCACTACGCCGGGGATCGTGCACATCTGGACGTCTCGGCGGAGGCTTGCCATGACGAGCTTGGATGACAGCGCGGGGCGGGTGATCGCGGGACGGTATCGGCTGATACGCAGGATCGGCGCCGGTGGCATGGGAAGGGTCTGGCTCGCCTACGACCTGGACCTCGCATGCGAGGTCGCCGTCAAGGAAGTCGCCGTACCGAGGGATCTGCCTGAGCCGCAGCTGATCGCACGCGTGGCCAGAGCACGGGGTGAGGCACGCCTGGCTGCCCGGCTGCGCGACCACCCGCACGTGGCCACCGTGCACGACGTCGTCGAGGAAGACGGCCTTCCGTGGATCGTGATGGAGTACGTGCCCGGCGCGACGACCCTCGAAGACGTCGTACGCGAGCAGGGCCCCCTGCCCGCCGCGGAAGCGGCCCGCATCGGCCTTGGCGTACTGGACGCACTGACGGCCGGCCACCGGCTCGGGATCCTCCACCGCGACGTCAAACCGGCCAACATCCTGCTGGCGACTCCCGACCAGGACGCCACGTACCACGAAGACCGCGGGCGAGTGCTGTTGGCGGACTACGGCATCGCGCTCAGGCCCGACTCCGGCGAACCCCGCCTCACCGCCACATCCTCGCTCGTCGGAACCCCTGGCTTCCTGGCGCCGGAACGAGCCCGAGGCGCACCGCCGAGTCCCGCGTCCGACCTCTTCTCACTCGGCGCCACGCTCTACTTCGCCGTCGGCGGGACTGGCCCCTTCGACCGTGACTCGGAAGCCTCCACGCTGACCGCGCTGCTCTTCGAGGAGCCCTCGCCACCGGACCGGGCGGGGGCCCTCGCGCCTGTGCTGCTCGGGCTGCTCGCCAAGGATCCCGACCAGCGGATGGGCGGCGACGAGGCGGGACGTCTGCTCACGGAGCTGGCCGGCGGGCCGGCGAAGGTCGTCGCCCCGCCCAGCACCGCTCCAGCCGCTCCGACCGCACCGACCGCACCGACCGCACCGGCCGCTCCTGCCGCTCCTGCCGCATCAACCGCACCGACCGCACCTGAGCCCACCGTGGTCGTGGGCGTGGGGGACCAACCGCCCGACCACCGGGAATCGGACGCGGAGCCCACTGCGGTGGTCGAGCCGGCACGGGGTGAACCGGCCCCGGATGAAACGGCCCAGGATGAACAGACCCGGCTGAGAAGTTTCGCGGCGCCGCCCGGCGGACACGACGACACTCCGGCAGGCACGGGGCAGCCAGAACCCCAGCCGTCCCGGAAGATGCCACGCGGCCGGATCATCGCCATCCTCGCGGCGATCGTACTGATCGCCGGCGGAGGTGCCTGGGCTGGAACCTCGCTCCTCGACAGCTCTGAAGACACGTCGAGCGACAGCACTCCCAGTCAGACCGGGCCCGTGAAGACGTACGGGGAAACCGTGGAGCTGACAAGGGAGTTGCAGGTCGGGGAATGCGTCTCCGCAGTGTGGGGCCAGGAGAAATTCAACGGCGCGCCCGATTCCCTCGGGGTCGTCGCCTGCACGCCCCAGAGCGACACGGTGGACGGCCAAGTACTCGAACTGGACGCGGCTACCTCCCTTGACGACGCGAAGGAGAACGGAGAGAGCCGCTGCGAGGGGCTGCTCGGCGACACCGTGGGCGGCATGGCCGACGCTCAGTCGTACGCACTCGTGCCCAGTGAGCAAGGGTGGGCCAGCAACGTGCACAACACAGCCTGTCTGGTCTTCAACAAGACCGCCTCCCTTTACGGACCGGTTGGCACCGACCGCGATCTCGGGGCGGAGTACTGGATGTTCAACGGCTCCGTCGGCGACTGCATGGACACGAAAACAGAAGGAGATGCGGTCTCAGCATTCCTCGCCGACTGCAGCGCCGCCCACAACCAGGAGGTTGTCGGCTTCGTGAACGCGCCCGAGGGCATGACTTTCAAGGCAACCTGGGACGAGTCACTGAAGCTCTGCTCGAACAAGTACGGGTCTACCCCTGAGAAGGGTCCCGCTGAGGAGCTGCAAGCCTGGATGGAAAAGGAGGACTACTGGAACGACGGCTTCCGATACGTGATGTGCACGCTGTACCGGCCCGACGGCAAGAAGATCGAAGGCAGCGCTTAGGGGTGCACCCCCACCACCTCTCCCGCATCCTCCCGCGCATTCTTGAACTGCGTCCTGTACAGCTCCGCATACCGCCCGTCCACCGCCAACAACTCCTCATGCGTGCCGCGTTCCACGATCCGCCCCGCCTCGACGACGAGGATCACGTCGGCGGCCCGCACGGTGGACAGTCGGTGGGCGATCACCACGGCGGTCCGTCCCGCAAGGGCCTCGGTCAGCGCCTCCTGGACGGCGGCCTCGGAGGTGTTGTCGAGGTGGGCGGTGGCCTCGTCGAGGATGACGACGCGCTGGCGGGCGAGGAGCAGGCGGGCGATGGTCATGCGCTGGCGTTCGCCGCCGGAGAGCCGGTAGCCGCGTTCGCCGACCACGGTGTCGAGACCGTCGGGCAGGGAGAGTACGAGGTCTTCGAGACGGGCGCGCCCCAGGACGTCCCACAGGTCGTCCTCGGTCGCGGACGGCCGGGCGAGCAGCAGGTTCGCCCGTACCGAGTCGTGGAACAGGTGACCGTCCTGCGTGACCATGCCGAGGGTGTCCCGCATCGACTCCGCGCTGAGGTCGCGGACATCGACGCCGCCGATGCGGACGACGCCCTCGTCGGTGTCGTACAGCCGCGGCAGGAGCTGCGCGATGGTCGACTTGCCGGCGCCGGAGGAGCCGACGAGCGCGACGGTCTGGCCGGGTTCGGCGCGGAAGGAGACTCCGTGCAGGACCTCGGCGCCGCCGCGGGTGTCCAGGGAGGCGACCTCCTCCAGGGAGGCCAGGGAGACCTTGTCGGCGGAGGGGTAGGCGAAGCGGACGCCGTCGAACTCGACGGCCGCCGGCCCGTCCGGCACCGTGCGTGCGTCCGGCTTCTCCTCGATGAGCGGCTTGAGGTCAAGGACCTCGAAGACGCGCTCGAAGCTCACGAGGGCGCTCATGACCTCGACGCGCGCCCCCGCGAGTGAGGTGAGCGGCGCGTAGAGGCGGGTCAGCAGCAGGGCCAGCGAGACGACGGCGCCCGGTTCCAGGCTGCCGCGCAGCGCGAACCAGCCGCCGAGGCCGTACACGAGCGCGAGAGCGAGAGCGGATACGAGTGTCAGAGCCGTGATGAACGCCGATTGCGCCATCGCCGTACGCACGCCGATGTCCCGTACCCGACTGGCGCGTTCCGCGAACTCGGCGGACTCGTCCTCGGGGCGCCCGAAGAGCTTGATGAGTGTGGCGCCGGGCGCGGAGAAGCGCTCGGTCATCCGGGTGCCCATCGAGGCGTTGAGGTTCGCGGCCTCCCGCGTGAGGCGGGCCATCCGGCTGCCCATCCGGCGCGCGGGCACCACGAACACGGGCAGCAGGGCGAGCGCGAGCAGCGTGATCTGCCAGGACAGGGTCAGCATCACGGCGAGGGTGAGGAGCAGCGTGACGACGTTGCTGACGACTCCCGACAGGGTGTTGCTGAAGGCGCGTTGGGCGCCGATGACGTCGTTGTTGAGTCGACTGACGAGCGCGCCCGTACGAGTACGTGTGAAGAACGCGACCGGCATGCGCTGCACATGATCGAAGACAGCCGTACGAAGATCGAGGATGAGGCCCTCGCCGAGAGTCGACGAGAGCCAGCGGCCCAGGAGTCCCAGCGCCGCTTCGGCGAAGGCGATGAGTGCGATGAGCACGGCAAGGCGGATGACGGTTCCGTCGTCGCCGTCGGAGACGATCACGTCCACGACGCGCCCCGCGAGCACCGGCGTTGCGACGGCCAGCAGCGCGGTCGCGATGCTGAGTACGACGAACTGGCCGATGCGGCGGCGGTGCGGACCGGCGAAAACGGCGATACGGCGCAGTGTCGCGCGGGCGAAGGGGCGGCGTTCCTGCTGCGCGTTCATGACGCTGTGCAGCTGTGTCCAGGCTGTGGTCTCCATGCTCATGGGAGTGACGGTATGACCTCAAGCAATGTTGAGGTCAACCATCGGTCGACGCCCCTTTCATCTTGCCCAGCACGTCAGCCGCCGTCTCCGCTCCCGCAACCCCCCGTTGGTGCGAAGTGGAAAACCTCTCCCAATGTGATAGCCGTACGACTCCCCCAGGCGCTCCCCCGCCGCCTCGCCTTCCGGTCGGCCCTCCGATCGGCCGTCCGGCCGGTCCTCTGCCTGCTCCCGCTCGCCCTGGTGATCGTGGTCGCCGTGCGGCACTGGTCCGTGCTCGCGGAGGGTTTCCATCATCTGGCGACGGCCCAGTGGCCCTGGCTGGTGGCCGCGGCCGCCGCGACCTGCGGGACCTGGGTCGCGGCCGCCGTCACACGCCAGGGCGCGGTGATGGAGCGGCTGCCCGTACGCCGACTGCTGGCCACGCAGTTCGCGGCGGGCGCCGCCAATCACCTGTTCCCGACGGGCCTGGGCGCGAGCGCGGTCAATCTCCGGTTCATGACGGTGTGCGGCGTCCCGCTCGCCCGCTCGTCGGCCGCGCTCGCGCTGTACCTGCTCGCGGAGTCGATCGCCCGCCTGACCCTCCTGACGGGCCTGCTGATCGCCTTCCCCGGCGCGCTGCGGATCGGAAGTCTCCTTCCGGACGGGGCAGTCGGGCCCTTGCTGCTCGGCATCGGCGCGGTGCTGTCCGTCGCGGCGCTGGCCCTCCTCCTGGTACGGCGGCTGCGTACGGCCGTCTTCTCCTTCCTGCGCACGGCCCTCGGCGAGGCGCGTTCCGTGCACACCCGCCCGATGCGCGCGCTCGCCCTGTGGGGCGGTTCGCTCGCCTTCCCCACACTGCAGGCGGCCGGCCTGGTCGCGGTGGGAATGGCGTTGGGCCTGCCGGTGCCACCCGCGTACATGGTGGTCGCCTACCTCGCGGCGACGGTCGCGGTCGCGCTGGTACCGACACCGGGCGGCATCGGCTCGGTGGAAGCCGCGCTGATCATCGCGCTGGTCGCGGCGGGCGGCCCGGTGGCCGTGGCGACGGCGGTGGTACTGGCGTACCGGATCATCACGGTGTGGGTGCCGTTGCTGCCCGGGGCGCTGACGCTGGGGGCGCTGGTCCGTCTGAAGGTGATCTGAGCACGCGCATGTGCGCACCCGGGGATAGCCTCGGCATAAAGCAGCCCGGGTGAAGGGGTCAGCGATGCCGGTCCGGATCGAGCGTCAGGGTTACGTCACCACGGTCGTCCTCTCCCGTCCCGAGGCCCGGAACGCCGTGGACGGGCCCACGGCCGTCGAACTCGCCGATGCCTTCCGGGAGTTCGAGGCCGATGCGTCGGCCAGGGTGGCGGTGCTGTGGGGCGAGGGCGGCACGTTCTGTGCGGGTGCGGACCTCAAGGCGATCGGTACCGAGCACGGCAACCGGGTGGCCGAGGACGGCGACGGGCCGATGGGGCCCACCCGGCTGCGGCTGTCCAAGCCGGTGATCGCGGCGGTCGCCGGGCATGCGGTGGCCGGGGGGCTGGAGCTGGCGCTCTGGTGCGATCTGCGGGTCGCCGAGGAGGACGCCGCCTTCGGGGTGTTCTGCCGCCGCTGGGGCGTACCGCTCATCGACGGAGGCACGGTGCGGCTCCCCCGGCTCATCGGCGCGGGCCGCGCGATGGACATGATCCTCACCGGCCGTCCGGTGCCAGCCCCCGAGGCGTACGAGATGGGCCTCGCCAACCGCCTGGTGCCGACCGGCCGCGCCCGCGCCGCGGCCGAGGAACTGGCCGCCGACATCGCCGACTTCCCACAGGCCTGCCTTCGTAGCGACCGCGCCTCCGTCCTCGACCAGGAAGGCCTGGTCGAGACCGCCGCGATGCGCGGCGAACTCCGGCACGGGATGGGTGTGCTGACCGAGAGCCTGGAGGGCGCCGCGCGGTTCGCGTCGGGGGCCGGGCGGCACGGCTCGTTTCGTTCGTCCCGCACAACTGCTGGTGACGGACATGCCCGCTGATGCGGCAGGATGAGCGGTCGTCCCGGATGACGAACACCAGTCCGGGCATGATCGCGCATTCCCGGATTCGAGCAGGTGGCAAGTGACGACACATCACATCCGGCCCGCGGGCCTTCCCTTCGGACGCACGGGAGGCGGGCGATGAACCGCACTCTCACCCTGGACGACTGGATGATCGCCGGCATCGCCGTGGTCGCGGGCCTCATCGCGGCGTTCCTGTCGCGCATGTTGCTGCGCTGGCTCGGCAAGCACGCGCTGCGCACCAACTGGAGCGGCGACGACCTCATCGTCGCCGCGCTGCGAACTCTCGTACCCGCGGCGGCCGTTGCCGGAGGAATCGCGTCGGCAGCGGCTGTACTTCCGCTCAACTCGTCGGTCGGGCACAACGTCAACCGGACGCTGACCGTGCTCCTCATCCTGGTCTCGACGATCGCCGCGGCCCGGTTCATCGCGGGCCTGGTCCGGTCGCTGGCCCAGTCCCGGTCGGGCGTCGCCGGCTCGGCCACCATCTTCGTCAACATCACCCGGGTCGTGGTGCTGGCGATGGGCTTCCTCGTCATGCTGCAGACGCTGGGCATCTCCATAGCCCCGCTGCTCACAGCCCTGGGCGTGGGCGGTCTTGCGGTCGCGCTGGCCCTCCAGGACACCCTCGCCAACCTCTTCGCGGGTGTGCACATCCTCGCCTCGAAGACGATCCAGCCCGGCGACTACATCCGCCTCAGCAGCGGTGAGGAGGGCTACGTCGTCGACATCAACTGGCGCAACACCACGGTCCGTCAGCTCTCCAACAACCTGGTCATCATCCCCAACGCCCAGCTCGCGGGCACCAACATGACCAACTTCAACCGGCCCGAGCAGCAGATGACGCTCCTCGTCCAGGTGGGCGTCGGCTATGACAGCGACCTCGACCACGTCGAGCGCGTGACCAGCGAGGTCATCGCCGAGGTCATGACGGAGATCGCCGGCGCCGTCCCCGACCACGAACCCGCCATCCGCTTCCACACCTTCGGTGACTCCCGCATCAGCTTCACCGTGATCCTCGGCGTGGGCGAGTTCAGCGACCAGTACCGGATCAAGCACGAGTTCATCAAGCGCCTGCACAAGCGGTACCGGGACGAGGGCATCCGGATTCCGGCGCCCGCGCGGACGGTGGCCCTGCAGCCGGGTGGAGCGGAGGTCCTCCAGTCGGGCATCCCGCAGCAGCGGGACTCCACGACACGGGTGTAGAGCCGGGCGCAGCGAGCCCGCCCGGCTCCGTGCCTCAAGTCGTCACAGGGTGGCGGACGAGTCGGGGTAGTGGCCGGGCTCGCGGTTGCGGGGGGCGACCAGGGTCGAGGGCACCGGGGTGACCGTCCAGTCGGGGTGGTTCGGCATCCGCGGCGTCTTCGTCCCGTACAGCCAGTCCGTCAGGAAGCCGGACTGGTCCTGCCCCGAGACCTCGGAGGCGACCGCGATGTAGTTCGCGGTACTCGCGGCGGAGTCGCGGTAGCGCTCCAGGAAGGTGCGCTCGATGCGGCTGAAGACGTCCTCCCCGACGAGCTCGCGCAGCGCGTACAGGACGAGTACGCCGCCCAGGTAGCGCTGGCTGTCGAAGAGGTTGGCCGCGTTGGGGGCGGCGACCGGTCCGGAGGACTTCCGCCACAGGTCGCCCCTGGCGTACGTGTCCTTCATGCGGGCTTCCATGGTGGTCAGGCCGAGCGAGTCGGTCCAGCCGCGCTCGTAGCGGTACAGCAGTCCGTAGAAGTCCGCGTGGCCCTCGTTCAGCCACAGGTCGGCCCAGGTGGCGGGGCTGACGCTGTTGCCGAACCAGGAGTGGACCAGCTCGTGCATCATGTGCGAGCCGATGCTCTTCTCCGCCTGGAGCAGGAAGTTCGGCTTGTACAGCGTGAGGGTCTGCGTCTCCAGGCCCGTGAAGTCGAAGGCGTTCGCAGCGTCCGTGTTGCACGGCAGCAGGCCGTACGTCTCGAACGGGAAGGCGCCGAGCCGCTGCTCCAGCCACTGGACCAGGCCGGGGGTCAGGGCGAGCGCGGGTTCCAGGGCGGCGGCCCGCGCGGTCGGGACGACGTCACGCAGCGGCAGCCCGTTCGGGCCCTGCCGGTCCTTCACCACGTAGTCGCCGACCGTGATCTGCACCAGCTCGGTGGCTATCGGGGAGCGGGAGACGTACGTGTACGCGGTCCGGTCGCCGTCCAGGCTCTCCGTGCGCACCAGGCTGCCGCTCGCGACGCCGCGCAGGCCGGCGGGGACGGTGATCCGGAAGCTGAAGGCCGCCTTGTCCAAGGGGTGGTCGTTGCACGGGAAGACGGTGTGCGCCGAGTCCGGCTGGGGGCACACCGCGAATCCGTCGGGTGTCGGGACCCAGGCGGTGTGCGCGAGCGTCTTGCGCGGGTCGGCGGAGTACTCGACGCAGACGGTGACCCGGGCCTGCTCCGGCAGGGTCCGTGCGGGCGTGACGCGCAGCTTCTCGTCCACCTGCTCGAAGGTGGCCGGGCGCCCGGCGACCCGCACGGCGTGGATGTCCAGGCCGAGTGAGTCGAGCGAGAAGCGGGAAAGGGCCTGAGTGGTGCTGAGCGTGAGGGTCGCGCTGGCCTCGACGAGCTGGGTCGTCGCGTCGTAGGAGAAGTCGAGGTGGTACGCGGTCACGCGGTAGCCGTCGTTGCCGAGGGCCGGGAAGACCGGGTCGCCGAGGGTCTCCGCGCCCGGGGTGCCCTCACTCCGTAAGGCCGGGGTCTGCGCGTGGGCCGGGGATCCCACGGCGAGCGCGGCGGCCGTGCCGAGCAGGGCGGCAGCGGGGGCCGTCACTCTGGTGCGATATCTCATGGTTCGCTTTCGTCGGGACGGCCGGGGCCGGGGCAGGCGCCCTGCCGTCGGAGCAGGTGGACGATCTTCTTGCGGGACTGAAGAATCGATCTCCTTGCTTGACCGCAAGATCGAGGAGTGTGGTTGCCTCCGGCGCGCCACTTCCTGCATTCACTTGCCATTCCTGTGTTCACTCGTGCCTCGGCCGTCCGATTGGTCGCGGTCTGAGGGCACTGTTCACCCGGCCCGGGCAGACCCCTGTCGAGCCGGGGTCACTCACGAGATATCTTGATGTCGAGCAATGTTGCAGACGTGGAGCGGAGCACCCGGTGACTGACTCGACCATCATTTACACGCACACTGACGAGGCCCCGGCCCTGGCGACATATTCGTTCCTGCCGGTGGTCCAGGCGTACGCCTCGCAGGCGGGTGTCACTGTGGAGACCCGTGACATCTCGCTGGCCGGGCGCATCATCGCCCTCTTCCCGGAGTTCCTGGAGGAGGGTCAGCGCATCCCGGACGCGCTCGCGGAGCTCGGTGAGCTGGCGAAGACGCCCGGTGCGAACATCATCAAGCTGCCGAACGTCTCGGCCTCGGTCCCCCAGCTGAAGGCCGCGGTCGTCGAGCTGCAGGGGCAGGGCTACGCGCTTCCGGACTACCCGGAGGACCCGAAGTCGGACGAGGAGCGCGACATCCGCGCCCGTTACGACAAGGTCAAGGGCAGTGCCGTGAACCCGGTCCTGCGCGAGGGCAACTCCGACCGCCGCGCCCCCGCGTCGGTCAAGAACTACGCGAAGACCCACCCGCACCGCATGGGCAAGTGGTCGTCCGAGTCCAAGACGAACGTCGCGACCATGGGCGTCGACGACTTCCGCTCCACCGAGAAGTCCGCGGTGATCTCCGCGCCCGGCTCGCTCCGTATCGAGCTGGCCGGTGACGACGGCTCCACCACCGTGCTGCGCGAGTCCGTACCCGTGCTCGCGGACGAGGTCGTGGACGCGTCCGTCCTGCACGTCGCGCCGCTGCGCGAGTTCCTCACGGCGCAGATCGCCCGCGCCAAGGCCGAGGGCGTGCTGTTCTCGGTGCACCTCAAGGCCACGATGATGAAGGTCTCGGACCCGATCATCTTCGGTCACGTCGTGCGCGCCTTCTTCCCTAAGACGTTCGCGAAGTACGGCGAGACCTTCGCCGCCGCCGGTCTGACCCCGAACGACGGTCTGGGCGGCATCTTCAAGGGCGTCGAGTCGCTGCCCGAGGCCGCCGAGATCAAGGCGTCCTTCGACGCCGAGCTCGCCGAGGGCCCGGAGCTGGCGATGGTCGACTCCGACAAGGGCATCACCAACCTGCACGTGCCGTCCGACGTGATCGTCGACGCGTCCATGCCGGCGATGATCCGCACCTCCGGCCACATGTGGGGCGCCGACGGCCAGGAGCACGACACCCTCGCCGTCCTCCCGGACAGCAGCTACTCCGGCGTCTACCAGGTCGTCCTCGACGACTGCCGCGCCAACGGCGCCTTCGACCCGTCGACCATGGGCACGGTCCCGAACGTCGGTCTGATGGCGCAGAAGGCCGAGGAGTACGGCAGCCACGACAAGACCTTCGAGATCGCGACCACCGGTACGGTCCGCCTCGTCGACGAGGCCGGGAACGTCGTCCTGGAGCAGGCCGTCTCCGCCGGCGACATCTTCCGCGCCTGCCAGACCAAGGACGCCCCGATCAAGGACTGGGTGAAGCTGGCCGTCACCCGCGCCCGCGCCACCGGCGAGCCGACGGTGTTCTGGCTGGACAAGACCCGCGCGCACGACGCCGTGCTGATCGAGAAGGTCAAGCGGTACCTGCCGGAGCACGACACCGAGGGCCTGGACATCCGCATCCTGTCCCCGGAGGACGCGACCAAGCTCTCCGTGGAGCGCATCCGCCGCGGCGAGAACACGATCTCCGTCACCGGCAACGTACTGCGTGACTACCTGACCGACCTGTTCCCGATCCTGGAGCTGGGCACCAGCGCCAAGATGCTGTCGATCGTCCCACTGATGGCGGGCGGCGGCCTCTTCGAGACGGGCGCCGGCGGCTCCGCGCCGAAGCACGTGCAGCAGCTCGTCAAGGAGAACTACCTGCGCTGGGACAGCCTCGGCGAGTTCCTCGCGCTGGCGTCCAGCTTCGAGCACCTCGCGACGACCACGGGCAACGCGCGCGCCCAGGTCCTCGCCGACACCCTCGACCGCGCGACGGCGACCTTCCTCAACGAGGACAAGTCGCCGACCCGCCGTGTCGGCGGCATCGACAACCGCGGCAGCCACTTCTTCCTGTCCCTGTACTGGGCGCAGGAGCTGGCGCAGCAGACCGATGACTCGGACCTCGCCAAGGCGTTCGCCCCGCTCGCCGAGACGCTGAGCGCGCAGGAGCAGACGATCGTCGACGAGCTGAACGCGGTTCAGGGCTCCCCCGCCGACATCGGCGGCTACTACCAGCCCGACCCCGCCAAGGCCGCCAAGATCATGCGCCCGTCGGCGACCTGGAACGAGACGCTCGCGACTCTCGCCTGACGCGTCGCCTGCGGCCTCTCGTCCGCGACTTGTGCCGCCCCGGCCGGATCTTCCGGCCGGGGCGGTTCGGTTTGCAGGCGGTTCTGTGCGTGGCTCGATCAGGGGTGTTGCAACGGCCGTTGTCAGGGGCGCCCGCAGCCCTCTGCCGCCCACTCCTGCGCCGGGAGGTCGAGGAGCCGTTTGATCCGGGCCCTGTGCGGCAAAGGACCATGATCACCCGTCACCTTCAGTGCCGACGTGGCCGTGATGTGTCCGAGCCGCAGCGCGCTCTGCATGTCCCCGCCGCGCAGCAGGCCGGTCAGGAATCCGGCGGCGAAGGCGTCGCCCGCGCCAACGGGCTCCACCACGTCCGTGCGCAGAGCGGGCACGGTCCAGGTGCCTTCGTCGCTGAAGGCAGTGGCCGTACGGCTGCCGTCCTTGACGACGAGGAGACGCGGGTGCGGCAACAGCTCCCGTACGTCGGCCGGTTGGAGGCCGGGGTCCCATAGTTCCTGGGCCTCGTCGAGGCCGACGAACGTGATGTCGGCGCGGTCGGCCAGGTCTCGGAGTACAGGGGCGGCCGTCCCTGGCGGCCACAGCGCAGGGCGGTGGTTGACGTCGAAACTGATGGCGTAGGAACGCTCGCTCGGCGGGGTGGCGAGCGCCTCTTCGACCAGGATCCGGCAGGACGGGGACAAGGCCGCGGTCACGCCCGTGAGATGTACGACGGACGCCGACCTGAGTTTGTCGTCGTCCAGTACGTCGGGGCCCAGGGCCGAGGCCGCCGAGTTGCCGCGGTAGTAGTGGACGCGGGTACGGGTGCCGGCTGGGTCCTTCACGAGCAGGCCCGTGGGCCGGTCCTGGTCGAAGCGCACGCCGCTGACGTCGACGCCGGCCGCACCGACCGCGGCGCGCACCCGCCGCCCCAGCGCGTCGTCGCCGAGTGCGGAGAGCCAGGAGACGGGGACGCCCAGGTCCGCCAGGTACATCGCCACGTTCGACTCCGCCCCGGCCACCGACACACGCAGGTCTTCGGCCGTCTCCAGTGACTGGGACGGGGCGGGGGCCAGAGCGGCCATGGTTTCCCCGATGCACACCACGGGTCCTTCGGCAGGCCGCCAGACGCTCGTCATGACGCCTCCGGAGCCGAGGTTGAGCCATGGCGACGGTAGGCGTCCGCCGGCCCGCCCGGCACGTCGACCCGGGCGGTGAACACGGCGCCGTCGTAAGGGCCGGGCGCGGCGAGTCCCACATGGGCGGTCGTGATGTGGAGGAGGTCCTCTTGCAGACATACGCCGGCGGGCTGCAGTGCGGGCAGCCGCAGTGTGCGGTCGAGGCGGCCGTCCGGCAGATACCGGCGTACGGTTCCCGTGCCCCACACCGCGACCCACACCGCGCCTTCGGCGTCCACCGCCATGCCGTCGGGGCTGCCTTCGTCGACGGTGACGAACACCTCCGGGGTCCCAAGGTCGGCGGTGGCCGGGTCGACCGGGTAACGCCGGACGACTCCTCGGGCGCTGTCGGCCAGGTACATGGTGTCGCCGTCGGCCGTGAACGCCGGCCCGTTCGGCACCGTGATGCCGTCGAGGACACGGGTCACCGTGCCGTCGTGGTCGACCCGGTAGAGGGAACCGGCTCCTTCGTGGGCGTCGTAGGCCATGCTGCCCGCCCAGAAGCGGCCGTACGGATCTGCGGTCGCGTCGTTCATGCGCATGGGCCGTGGGGCGTCCGCTTCCGGCTGTGCCAGCCACCGCGTCGATCCGTTGGGGGTGAGCAGGCAGATCCCGGTGCCCGCAGCGGCGATCCAGGTGCCGGGATCACCGGCGACGGGGGCCACCGCGCCCAGGGGAACGGGTAGTTGGGCCAGCTGCTTGAGTGGGGCGGTCGGGTTGTCGGGGGCGATCAGCAGTCGGCCGGCGAGGATGTCCACGAGGACGAGGCCGCGCTCCGTCCAGCGGATGCCCTCCCCGAGTTCCAGGCGGTCGGGGCGGAGGGCTTCGGCTCTCACGTCTCTCGCGTCTCTCGCGTCTTCAGCATGCGATGCGGCTTCGGTCACGGCGCGCCCTCCTGTACGACGGTGAGGAAGGCGCGTGCGCGGTCCCGCAGCTCGGTCAGGCTGCCGCCGTCGGCAGCGTCACCGATCAGGGGCGAGCCGACTCCGACCGCGGTTGCTCCGGCGGCCAAGTACGCCCGGGCGGCCGCCTCGTCGACACCGCCGACCGGCACGAACAGCTCGTGCGGGAACGGGCCGCGCAAGGCCTTGAGGTAGGCGGGGCCTCCGGCCTCCGCGGCCGGGAAGATCTTCAGCCCGGCAGCCCCGAGGGTACGGGCGGCCAGGATTTCGGTCGGGGTCATCACCCCGGCCAGCACCGGCAGGCCGAGCTCATGCGCCGCGCCGATACCGTCCCCGAGCCCGGGAGTGACGACGAAGTCCGCCCCGGCACGCTGGGCGGCACGAGCGTCCTCGGCGGTCAGGACGGTGCCGGCGCCGAGGGTCCGGTCGGGGCCGAGTGCTTCGCGTGCCCGCTCGATGACGGACAGGGCGTCCTTGCCGCTCAGGGACACCTCGATCAGCTCGACGCCTTCGTCGGCGAGGGTCAGCACGGTACGTATCGCAGCCTCGGGGTCGTCTCCGCGCACGATCGCGACCAGACGGTGGGCGGCCAGGGCCGCTTGAAGATCCATGGACGAACTCCTTGTCACACAGGGCCGGTTCAGGGGCAGCGGCAGGTCGTGGTCAGCGTCAGCCGCCACCGCACCTCGCCGGACGCGGGTACCCGGGCGGCGTCACCCGGGCCTGCCTCGGAAAGGTCGAAGACGCGGCCGAGCATCGGCTCGACGCCCGTACTGCGGTAGGGGTGCACGGCCGGGAAGCCGCCCAGGTTGCGCCACAGCGCGATGGACATCGGCTGCCCGTCGGCTTCGAGAGCCAGCGACAGACGGTCCGGGTGATCGTGGACACAGCAGCCGGAAGCGTCCACGACCGCTCCGACCGCGGTGCCGTCGACCGGCCCGAACCGGTCCAGGCGCAGTCCGCAGGGCGCGGGCCAGTTTCCCTCCACCCAGGCGGCGCCCTTCGGCCACGCCCGGTCCAACAGCGGGGCCGCTTCGGGAAAGAGGCGCGTGCTCGCTCCGTCGCGGGTGTGCACCGACGCGCCGTCGGAGAGGTCGAGCAGGGCATGGGCGGCCCACACGAAGCGGAAGCCCGGGTCTGCCGTCAGCACGTAGTCGGCCTGGGCTCCGTCGGTGGTGGCGCGGATCGTACGGGTCAGGGTGAAGCGGTCGCAGTGGACGACGTCGCTGTCCCCTTCTCGCGTCCAGGGCCGTGCCCAGGCGTCGCCGT
The DNA here is from genome assembly GCF_041431135.1 of Streptomyces sp. NBC_00554. Classification (NCBI taxonomy): domain Bacteria; kingdom Bacillati; phylum Actinomycetota; class Actinomycetes; order Kitasatosporales; family Streptomycetaceae; genus Streptomyces; species Streptomyces sp. NBC_00554. The sequence continues at coordinate 1,116,550 of NZ_CP107799.1, forward strand.
GGTCCGGGGTGCCGCGGACGGTCGGGATGCACTCCTCAAGGCCGCCCGCGTCCACGAAGGGATCGCCGGGCGACACACCCTCCCGCTCGGGTGCCTCGCGCCGCCACAGCCATTCCCGGCCGGCCGTACGCAGAGACGTCCAACGGCCGCCGTACGCAAGGTCGGTGACGATGTCCAGCGGCACGCTCACCACTCCGCGAAGGAGCCGTCGGGGTGCCGCCACACCGGGTTGCGCCAGGCATGCCCGGTGCGGTCGGCGGCGCGTACGGCGGCTTCGTCGACGGTGATGCCGAGGCCAGGGGCGTCGCTGCGGGCGGCATGGCCATCGACGAACCGGAACGGCTCGGGGTCGACCACGTACGACAGCAGGTCGGCGTCCTTGTTGTAGTGGATGCCGCGGCTCTGCTCCTGGATCAGGAAGTTCGGGGTGGCGAAGGCGACTTGAAGGCTGGCCGCAAGTGCGATCGGGCCGAGCGGGCAGTGTGGGGCGAGCTGGGCGCCGTATGTCTCGGCGAGCGAGGCGATGCGGTGCACCTCCGAGATGCCGCCGGCGTGGGACAGGTCCGGCTGGGCGACCGCCACGCCTGCGGCGAGCACGGGCAGGAACTCGGCGCGTCCGTAGAGGCGTTCACCGGTGGCGAGCGGTACGGGGCTCGCGGCGACCAGCCCTGCCAGCAGATGGCCGTGCTCCGGGAGGACGGGTTCCTCGACGAACAGCGGGTGCAGCGGGGCGAGTTCGGCGAGGACGCGGCGGGCGCCGGCGGCGGTGAAGCGGCCGTGGAAGTCGACGGCGACATCGCGGTCCGGGCCGAGTGCCTCGCGGGCGGCGGACACGCGGGCGACGATCGCGGCGGTCTCGGCGGCGGTGGGGACCGGCGACGTGGCTCCGGCGGCGTTCATCTTCACCGCGGTGAAACCCGCCTCGACCTGGGCGGCTATCTGCTCGCTCAGTTCGGCGGGTTCGTCACCGCCCACCCAGGCGTAGACCCGGACGCGGTCGCGCACCGGGCCGCCGAGGAGGGCGTGCACGGGAGCGCCGTACGTCTTCCCGGCGATGTCCCACAGGGCCTGGTCGAGGCCGGCGACGGCACTGGAGAGGACCGGGCCGCCCCGGTAGAAGCCGCCCTTGGTCAGCACCTGCCAGTGGTCCTGGATGCGCAACGGGTCCTGGCCGACGAGGTGTTCGGCCAGGACGTCGACGGCGGCACGGACCACCTCGGCGCGCCCTTCGACGACCGGTTCGCCCCAGCCGACCACACCGTCGTCGGTCTCGACGCGGCAGAACAGCCAGCGGGGCCGGACCAGGAAGGTCTCGATGCGGGTGATCTTCACTGGGAGCGGGAGCCTTCCACGGAATCGGAATCGGAAACCGAGCCGGAATCTGATTCGGAGTCGGAGTCGGAGTCGCCGACGCGGTCCAGATCGCGGCCGGCCTGGTCGAGGAGGGCACGCATCGCGGCCTCGGCGGCCGCCGGGTCCCGGTCGCGTACGGCGTCCAGGACGGCACGGTGGGACGGGACCGGGTCCTCGCTGTGCGGGGAGCTGTGCACGATGCGGTCGCGGTGGGCCAGGCCGGACTCGATCACCATCTCCATGCGTTCGAGGAGTTCGTTGTGGGTGGCGGCGAGCAGGGCGCGGTGGAAGGCGAGGTCGGCCTCGACGGCGTGCGCGGCGTTGCCGTCCCGCTCCCCCATCGCGTCCAGGGCGCCGTCCAGGGCGGCCAGGTCCGCGTCGGTGCGGCGCTCGGCGGCCAGGCGGACGGCGGCGGGTTCGATGATGGTGCGTACTTCGGCGAGGTTGTGCAGCAGTGCCCGGTCGGAGGCAGTGGTGGAGCCGCCCTCGAACTGCCAGCGCAGTACGTCGGCGTCGAGCAGGTTCCACTCGGCCCGGGAGCGCACGAAGGTGCCGCGCTTCTGGCGGGCGTCGACCATTCCCTTGGCGGCGAGCACCTTGAGCGACTCGCGCAGCGCGGTCAGGCTCACGTCCAGCTCGCTCTGCAGCGCCACCAGGTCCAGCGTGGCCCCCTCGGGGATCTCACCGCCCAGGATGCGGCGGGCGAGGAGTTCCACGGTCTGGCCGTGCACCCCGCGACGGGCATAGGGCGTCATGTCGTACAGCCTTTCTGCTGTTGAGGGAGCGTGGTCATGCGGAGGCCTTGACGACGCTCCAGCCGCCGTCCACGACAAGGCTCGTCCCGGTGATGAAGGAGGCCTCGTCGGCGCTGAGGAAGGCGATGGCCGCGGCCACCTCCTCGGGCGAGCCGAAGCGGCGCACCGCCGTCTCGGCGATGCTGCGTTCCCGGTCCTCGGGCGGGACCCTGTCCCAGGCGGCGGTCAGGACCGGGCCCGGCAGGACGGCGTTGACGCGTACCTCGGGCCCGTACTCGACGGCGAGTTGGCCGCACAGGGACAGCAGGGCGCCCTTGGAGGCGGCGTAGGCGGGATGGCCGGGGATGCCCTTGTGCGCGTGGACGGACGAGGTCAGGACGACCGCGCCCCGCCGGTCCCGCAGATCGGGCAGCACGGCCCGGAAGCCGAGGAAGCTGCCGGTGAGGTTGACGTCGAGCTGCCGCTGCCATGAAGCGAGGGACATCTCGTGGGCGGGGGCGACGTCGACGGTGAAGGCGTTGCTGACGAGGACGTCCACCGGTCCGAAGGTGTGCGCCGCGGCGACGACCCGGGCCCAGTCCTCCTCGGCCGCGACGTCGGCGACCACGAACCGGGCCCGCCCGCCGTCCTTGCCGATCCGCTCCGCCACGGCCTCGCCCCTCTCCTCGGACACGTCGGCGAGCACGACGGCGGCTCCTTCCTCGGCGAGGCGTACGGCCGTGGCGGCTCCGATGCCGGAGGCCGCTCCGGTGACCACGGCCGTGCGGCCGGTGAAACGGGCGCCGTGCCGTCGTACAGGCTGGTCCATCGTGGGGTTCTGCTCCTTTGCCGGAGGGACGAGGGAAACATATGCGGTCCTACTGGCGTATCAGCACCACCAGCTCGGCGTCGCGCTCGGCACTCCACGCGAACGGCAGCCCGTAGTGGAGCAGATGGGCTCCGCTGTACGTCGTCCCCGTCGCGGTGTCGTGGTAGCGCGCCGCCGGGTCCAGGCCCCGCAGCCGCAGCCGGTCGGGCCGTCCGGGCAGAAGTGGGGCCCCGTCGAGCCGACCGGTGCCGAGCGCGGCGACGACCGTACGGTCGTCGAGGTCGTACTGCACGCCGCAGGTGCTGTCGTCCGGTGTGCCGAGGAGCCGGGCCTCGCCAAGGTGAATGACGTCCCGCACCTCCTTGTACCGGGCGATCCACCCGGCGGCCTCGGCCCGTTCCTCCGGTGTCCAGGCGCGCAGGTCGGCGCCGATTCCGAGCACCCCGCAGATGGCGTTGACGAAGCGGAAGGCGAGGCTGCGCGGGCGCGGGTCGAAGACTCCGGGAGCGTCGGTGACCCAGGAGCTCATGACGTGCGGGGCATGGGCCTGCAGGAAGCCGTGCTGGATGGACAGTCGGTCCAGCGGGGCCGTGTTGTCGCTGGGCCACACCACGTCGGTGCGGGCGATGGTCGCGTGCTCGATACGTCCGCCGCCGCCCGCGCAGCCCTCGACGGTGACCTCGGGATGGGCGGCGCGCAGGTGGTCCAGGACGCGCAGGTACCCGGCGACATGCTCCGCGTCCAGGTCGGCACGGCCGGCACCGGGGCGCCCGCGCTCGGTGGGCGGACGGTTCATGTCCCACTTCAGATAGCCGACGGCGTGGTCGGTGAGGAGCCTGTCGAGCGTGCCGATGACGAAGTCCTGGACGTCGGTCCGGCCCAGGTCGAGCAGCAGTTGGTTGCGGACCAGGCGGGTGGGGCGGCCCTCGATCCGGTAGACCCACTCGGGGTGTTCGGCGTAGAGGCGGCTCTTCGGGCTGACGGCCTCGGGCTCGACCCACAGGCCGAAGTCCAGCCCCAACGCCCTGACGTCCTGCACGAATTGGCCGAAGCCCCGAGGGAACGCCGCCGGATCCGGGAACCAGTCGCCCAGCCCCCCGGTGTCGTCGGCCCGCCCGGTGAACCAGCCGTCGTCGACGACGAACAGTTCGGCGCCGATGTCGGCGGCCAGCTTGGCCAGCTCCAGTTGGCCGGCCGCGTCGACGTCGAAGCCGGTGGCCTCCCAGGAGTTGTAGAGGACCTTGCGGGGACGATGCAGCCGCTCGCCCGAGAGGTGGCGTTCGTAGCGGTGCCAGACACGGGAGAGGCCGTCGAGGCCGTCGGGGCTGAAGGCGCAGGCGAGGCGGGGGGTGGTGAGGGTGTCGCCGGGGGCCAGGTGTACGACGCCCTCGTGCGGGACCCGTCCGGCTCGGACGCGCACGCTGCCGCCCGGCTCGGCCTCCGCGGTGATGTGCCAGTTGCCCGGCCATTCGAGGGCGATGCCGTAGGCGGCCTCCGCCTCCCCGTCCTGTACGGCGAGCCAGGGAGCGTACGCGTGTCCGGGCGCGCCCTGAAGACTTCCCATGGTGAACGTGCCTCTGGTCAGGTCGAGTTGGGTGCGCTGGAACTCCTGCGACCACTGACCGGTCAGGTACGTCAGGCGGGCGGTTCCGGTGACGGGGATGTTCACGGCGGCCGAGTCGAGGCGCTCCAGGCGCAGTTCCTCCGTGGCGGTGAACTCGGTCCAGCGCAGGATCACGTCCGTGCCCGGGACGGGTTCGTAGCAGAGGACGGTACGCAGGCCAAGCAGCTCGTCGCTGAAGGTGAGGCGCAGCGCGCCCGATTCCTCCTCCGCCCCGGCGAACTCCCACCACACTCCCGGCGCCTCGTCCGGCCGCGAGGCCAGCAGCTCGGATCCGGTGAACGGCCGTAGCCCGTACGGCAGATACTCGGCGGGCGCCGCGTCGGCGGGCGTGATGAAGTGCGTACGCCTCGACCGGTCAAGGGCGGACGGGCCGTCCTCGACCCCGAGCGGCCCCCACGCGTCGAGTTCGGCCCACTGTCCTTCCGGCGACAGGCGCACGGTGTAGCTGGTGTTCTCCGTGCGCAAGGTCCAGCGTTGGTACGTCACTTCACCGCCCCCAGGTTGAGCCCGGCCACGAAGTGCCTCTGGAACCGCAGGAATACGGCCACGGTGGGCACGGCGGCGATGACGGAACCGGCGGCGATCACGTTCCACATCGACACGTACTGTCCCTGAAGTCCGATGAGGGCCGCGGTGATCGGCATCTTGGTGTCGCTGCGCAGCACGGTGATCGCCCAGAGCAGGTCGTTGAAGATCCAGGTGAAGGACAGCGCGCTGAGGGCCGCGAGGGCGGGGCGGGTCAGCGGCAGGATGATCCGCCAGAAGATCTGCCAGGGGCCCGCGCCGTCGACGACCGCCGCCTGCTGGATCTCGGCCGGTATGGAGCGCATGAAGCCGTGCAGGACGAAGACGTAGAAGCCGACGCCGAAGCCGATCTGCACTCCGATCAGCGCGGGCAGGGTGTCGAAGACGCCCATCAGCTCGCTGAGCTTGGAGACCGGGATGAGCAGGATCTGCGGCGGGAGCAGATTGCCGCCGAGCATGAGCAGCAACAGGGAGCGACGGAAGGGCAGTTCGTAGCGGCTGAGTGAGAAGGCGGCCATGGCGGCCAGCGCGAGTGTCACCGCGACGCATGGCAGGGTGACCAGCAGGCTGTTGATCAGGGCGCGCTGCTGGCCGCCGTCGACCCAGGCCTGGCTGTAGTTGCCGAGGGTGAAGGACTGCGGCCAACTGCCCAGGCCGTGCGCGGCGATGTCGTCGAAGGAGCGCAGGCTGGTCACCAGGACCAGGGCGATGGGCAGTAGCCACAGGAGGGACAGCGCGCCGGCGCCCAGGTGGAATCCGGCGGTCGCGGCCCGCTTGCGGCGCAGGGCCGTGGAAGTGGCGGACATCAGTCGGCCTCCCGGAACGCGCGGACGAGGTAGGAGCAGATGACGCCGAAGGCCAGCACGAAGATGACGACGGCGAGTGCGGAGCCGTAGCCAAGGCGCAGGGACTGGAAGGCGGTTGAGTACATGTAGGTGCTCAGCAGTTCGGACGAGTGGTAGGGGCCGCCGCGGGTCAGTGACCACACGACGTCGAAGGAGCGCAGCGAGTCGATGACGATGACGGACAGGACGACGGCGTTGACACTGCGGAGTTGGGGCAGTGTGACGTGGCGGAGGCGTTGCCAGGCGCTTGCGCCGTCGACCTTGGCCGCCTCGTACAGCGCCGGGTCGATGCCTTTGAGGCCGGCGAGGTAGAGGACCATGACGTAGCCGATCTGGCGCCACAGGGCGGGGACGATCACCGCGTACAGGGCGGTGTCCTGGTCGGCGAGCCAGGCGTGGCGCAGGTTGCCCAGGCCGACCGATTCGAGGAGTTGGTTGAGGACGCCGTCAGGCTGGTAGACCGCCTGCCAGACGAGGGCGGTGGCGACCAGGGAGAAGACGACGGGCAGGAACAGGGCCGCGCGGTAGAAGCCGACGCCGCGCCGCTCCTGCTGGAGCAGCAGTGCGGCGGCCAGACCGAGCAGGGCGGACAGGCCGCCGAAGAGCACGAGCCACAGCACGGTGTGGCCGGCCGCGCTGCGGAAGACCTCGTCGTGGGCCATCTCCCGGAAGTTGTCCAGGCCGACGAACTGCGGTGCGGAGACACCGTCCCAGCGGGTGAGGGCGAGGTAGAAGCCCTGCACAGCGGGCCAGAACACCCACACTGCCTCGACGAGGAGCGGGACGAGGACGAACGCGAGCACCAGCGGGGGTGTACGGCGGGGGCCCCCGGTCCGCCTGCCGCGAGGCGACGGCGGTGCCGGGGACTTCCGGTCGGGCGCGGTCAGAACAGCCATGTCACGCGTTCCAGATTTTCTCGGCGTCGCGCTGCCAGTCGGTGAGGATGCTGCCGATCTCCTTCGGCTTGGCCAGGAACTTGGTCAGCGCGGTGTCCGCGGTGGGCTGGAGGGCGTCGCTGGAGTCCCGGTTGAAGAACTGGGTGATCTCGGCGGCCTCCTCGATGTGCGCGCGGCCCTTCTTGACCAGGGCGGTGCCGGAGTCCTTCGCCTTCGGGTTGCACGGCAGGACGGTGCCCGACGAGCCCTTGATGTAGATCTCCTGGGACTCGGCGGTGGCGAGGTAGCTCATCAGGTCGACGACCTGGTCGCGGCGGCCGGTGCGGGCGCTGGCGAAGTAGCCGTCGGTGGGCGCCTCTTCGGCGAGCGGGACCTTCGCGTCGATGATGGGGAAGCGGAAGAAGTCGATGTCGTCCAGGGCGTCCTTGGGCGCCGCGTCGGCGAAGAAGGTGCCGATGAGCATCATGCCGCTGCGGCCGTTGAGCAGGGAGGTCGTCGCGTCCTGGAAGGCGACGGCGGCGCCGTCCGGGTCGAAGTACGGCAGCACCTCCTGCCAGCGGTCGAAGACCTTGCGGACCTCGGGGTCGTCGAACCGGTGCTTCCCGGCCAGGAGTTCGCGGTGGTACTGGGCGCCGTTGATACGGATGTCGAGGTAGTCGAACCAGGCCGAGGCCACCCAAGCCGTTCCGCCGCCCGCGCCAAGGCCGATCGGGGCGACACCCTTGCTCTTGAGCTTGTCGCACAGGTCGAGGAAGTCGTTCCAGCTCTTGGGCTCGCTCACGCCCCACTTGGCGAAGTTGGACTTCCGGTAGAACATGCCCCACCAGTAGTAGGTGGCGGGGACGAAGACCTTCTTGCCGGAGCTCGCGGTGCACAGCGAGTTCAGCGCCTTGGAGTAGCCCTTGAGGTCGGGCGAGGAGCTCCAGACCTCGTCGAGGTCGAGCAGCAGGTCCTTCTTGGCGTAGGCGTCCGCCACCGAACCGGGGTACCAGGTGTACACGTCCGGCGGGTTGCCCGAGGTGAGGTACGTCGGCAGCTGGGTGCGGTAGGTCTCCGCGGCGACCGTGTTGAGGCTGGCGCGCGCGGACCCCTTCTTGGCGAACGCCGCGACGAGGTCCTCCATCGCGGCCTTGGCCTGCGGGGCGGAGAGGTTGGACTGGAGGGTCACCGCGCCCTTCGAGGAACTCTTGCTGGAGGAGGTGTCGGTGACACAGCCGCTGAGCAGTGCCGTCGTCCCGGCGGCACCGAGTCCGGCGAGGAACCGGCGTCGGCTGGACTGGTAGTTCGTCATGAATGGCTCCTTGTGGATCCCGCGCGGGCGGGGCAGGCCCTCCTGACGGCCGGGCCCCGCTCGCGCTGATCCAGATTCGCGTGGCACTCACGCCACGTCAAGAATAATTACTAATTTATTTGAACTGGGTCCGGTGCACGTAGCCGTCGACTCCGCGGTACACCGCGTCGACCGTGCCGCCCGGCCCGGCCACCGCTCCGAGCGCGCCGTCGAAGGCCGCGCTGGGGAACTCCTGCCGCTTGGTCCAGCCCTGCCAGGCACCGTTCTCGTACCGCTGCTGCCAGAGCGTGTAGTCGGAGGCCCGCGCGTACAGCACCACGGCATCCCCCACGGCATCCCCCACGGCGACCAGCGTCGGGCTGCCGCCGACGGTCCCGCCGAGCGACGTCCACTGCGACCACTCCCCCGATGCCTCCCGGGACCGCGTCCACACGTCGTCCGCCGCGCTGCGTACGGCCACGTGGACCCGCCCCTGGGAGTCGACGACGGCCGACGGCCGCCCGTACACCGGCCGGTCACCGGGTGCGCCGAGCGAGGACCATCCGGTCGACGGGCCGCGCTGCACGACCTGTCCGTCGGAGCCGGTGGCGAACAGCGTCCAGTGCCCGGGGTCGGTGAACGCCACCGACGGCGCGTCGGTCACCCGGCCGCCCAGGCTCTGCCACGCGCCCCAGCGGCCGTCGGCGAAGACCCGCCGGTACACCCGCGAGTCGGTGCCGCGCACGAAGACATCGATCCGGCCGCCGACCGAGGCGTACGCGGCGGGCTGGCCGAGAATCCTGCCCTTCGTGGGACCGCCGAGATCCCTCGTCCTGCCGTCGGCCTGCTGGACGAGCGAGCCGTTCGGGCCCCGCAGGAAGGTGGTCAGCGTGTCACCGTCTCGGACGACGGCCGGGCTTGCCGTGGCCTTCACGCCCAGACTCGTACCGGGCAGGGCGTCCGCCCCGGTCAGCTTCAGGAACGCGGTGCCGTGCGCGGGGACTTCGACGGTGTACGACCCTGTGTGCGCGCCGCGATCGGCGCGTGCCCGCAGGTCGCGGACCTGGACCGGCCCGCCGAGCCCGACATCGGCGAACTGCACTGTGCGTTCGACAGGCGTGTCGGAGCGGTTGAGCAGCACGACCGCGCGACTCCCGTCACCCGCGAGAACCTTGCTGTAGACGTCGCCGACGGAGTCACTGGCCACCCGTACGCCCTGGATGGCGAGGGGGTCCTGGTCGACGGCGATGATCTCCGGGTTGCGCAGCGTCTCGATCATCGGGTCCGACAGGGTGCGCGGGTCGGATCCGAGGACGAGGGGCGAGCCCATCTCGGCCCACATCACGAACTGCGTGGTGGACTCCTCCTGCGTCAACTCGACGGATCCGTCGGCCATCTGCCGCATGGGGATGAGGTAGTCCGGGTCGTTGTAGTGGCCCGGCCCCTGCGCCTCCGGGTGCCAGGCGTTGGCGTCCATGTTGCGCAGCACGTTGGGCCACTGTCCGGGGCTCGGGGTGCCCCAGGCGATGTCCGTGCCGGTTCGCCAGGAATCGGCGATCGTCGGGGCATAGACGTACGTGTTGTGCGCGTCCTGCTCGGGCGTGTGCGGCAGGCCCCAGTCGTCGGTGAGCGGGTTGCACAGGTTCAGCAGCATCTTCCGGCCGGACTTGGCCACCGCGTCGCTGAACTCCTTGAAGGCCGGGCCCGGATCGAGCTTGGCGCCGATCCCGCACAGGAAGTCGACCTTGACAGCGTCGATCTTCCAGCCGGCGAACTGCCGGGCGTCCTCCTCATAGTGGCCTCTGCTGCCGAGGCCGCAGGTCTTGCCGCCGTCGTAGGCGCCGGCGTCGGTGTAGATGCCCGCTTTCAGGCCACGCTTGTGGAGGTAGGAGACCAACGCCGGGATGCCGGAGGGAAAGCGGTCCGGATGGGCGACCAACCGCCCATTCGCGTCACGCGGGTTGTCGGCCTGCCAGCCGCCGTCCAGCCACACGATGTCATAGCCGCTGTCGCGCAGACCGCTGCTGACCAGCTCGTCCGCGACGGAACGCACCTGCTCTTCGGTGGGTGCGCCAAGCCCGTAGTACGTGTTCCAGCCCATGTAGGGCGTGGGCGCCAGACCGCTGTCGTAGTACTCGGGCGCGCCCTGGTCGACGGCGGTCTGCGCCGTGGCCGTCGGGGCCGCGGTCACCGCCAGTACCGTCGCGATCGCGACCGCGGTGGCACGGCGGGTCAGTCTCGATGCCGCGGGTGTGCGGACCTGCGGGTGTGAAGTCACTTGCCTCTCCCGAGGGTTGGGAAGCATGAGGACGTGACGCGGGCCGCTGGCAGCGGCAGGGGGCCGTCGACGTCACGGCGAAGACTGTGGCGTGCGGCCGAAACCCTGTCAATATTAATTCCTAATTTAATAGAAAGAGGCTGCCGACGGACGCCGCGACGCCCCGAACGGTGGGCAGAACACCCGTCGCCGGCCCGGCCTCATGAGACGAAACCTGCACCAGGGGTTGACAGAACTCCCCTCACGTCACAGCCTTTGGCAACGTTGTCAAGCCGTTGGCATCGCATGCGCCGTGTCGTATCCGGCCCGCGCCGCTGTCTTTTGATGGGACATCACGCTCATGACAGATCAGTCGAGCTCGCCACGCCTCTCGCGACGCTCCCTCGTCACCACGGGCTCAACCCTGCTGGCGGGGTTCGGACTTGGTTCCCTGTTGCCCGCGTCGACCGCCGCCGCTGCCGGCACCGACGCGTCGGCCGCGCCCGCCACACCCCGTGAACTGGCGCTGTACCGCCCCGTCACGGTCTCTTCGACGGCCTACGCGCCCACCCCGGGCTCGTTCGTGGTCGACCGGCTCGCCTCGCCGGGAGTGCGGGGCAGCGGCTGGCGAGCCGCCGCGGGTGACTCACAGTGGATCTCGATCGACCTGCAGGCCGCCTGCGAGGTCACGTGGATCCGCCTCACGTTCGAAGCCGATGCCGCCGACCCGGTGTTCACTCCCCCCACCACGGGCAATCCGGCCAACGGCACCACGGGCAAGGAGATCCAGTCCAGCTACGCGGTCGAGTACGTGGTCGAGACGTCGACCGACCGCGCCTCCTGGACCAGCGTGTACCGCACGACGGCGGGCACCGGCGGAGTGGTGAACATCCAGCTCCCGCGCCCGGTCACCGCACGCTGGGTGCGGATGACCTCGCGCAGGCACTCCAACCCCAATCCACTCGGCCTGAACGCCTTCGAGGTCTACGGCAGCCCCAAGGGACACCGGCCGTCGGCCACCGGCTGGACGGACTGGGGCACGCGCTCCGGACCCGCGCCCAAGCTCGTGGTGGCCGACGACGGCACGGTGCCGGTGGAGTCCGGCTGGCGGCTGACCCTGGACGACTGGGCCGACGCCGAAGGCAAGGACCTGTCGAAGACGACGGTCGACACGAGCGGCTGGCTGCCGGCCACCGTTCCCGGCACGGTCCTGGCCTCGCTCGTGGAACAGGGCAAGCTGCCCGATCCCGTCGCCGGACTGAACAACCTCCATGTCCCCGAGGCCCTGTCGCGGCACGCGTGGTGGTACAAGCGGGACTTCGAGCTGCCGCGCGGTCTGCGCACCGGAGCCGGGCGCCGCATCTGGCTCGAGTTCGACGGCATCAACCACAAGGCCGACATCTGGCTCAACGGTCAGCAGGTGGGCGACCTGACATATCCCTTCGCCCGCTCGGCCCACGACGTGACCAAGCTGCTCTCGCCGGGCGGCGCGAACGCGCTCGCGGTGAAGATCACGCCGATGCCGGTGCCCGGCAGCCCCGGTGACAAGGGCCCCGCGGGCGAGGCCTGGGTGGACGCGGGCGCCAACCAGATGAACCTCAACTCCCCCACCTACCTGGCTTCTTCGGGCTGGGACTGGATGCCCGCGGTACGCGACCGGGCCGCCGGGATCTGGAACCACGTCCGGCTGAGGTCCACCGGCCATGTCCTGATCGGCGATCCACGTGTCGACACCCTCCTGCCGAACCTGCCCGACGTGTCGGTCGCCGAGCTGACCATCGTCGTCCCGGTCCGCAACGCCGACACCGCGGAGCACAGGGCGACCGTCTCCGCGGCCTTCGACGGCGTACGGGTGTCCAAGGTCGTCACCGTGCCGGCCGGCGAGAGCATCGACGTCACGTTCACCCCCGACGCCTTCGGCCGACTGCGGCTGCGCAACCCCGAGTTGTGGTGGCCCAACGGGCTCGGCGACCCCGCCCTGCACGATCTCACCCTGGTCGCGTCGCTCGACGGCGCCGAGAGCGACCGCCGCACCACCCGGTTCGGCATCCGCCAGTTCGGCTACGAGTACGAGGTGCCACTGCCGTTCACCGCCTCCGGCGACGCCTACACCCAGTCCGTGACCTTCGACCGGCAGCAGGCCCGCTACGTACGCATCAAGTGCCTGACCAGGGCCTCCGGTTGGGGCAACTCGCTGTGGACCCTGGCCGTGTCCGACAGCGCCCGGCCCTCCGTCGACCTCGCCCTGTACGCACCCGCCGACGCGTCGACCAAGGACGGTGACGACCACGGCCCGGCCAACGTGACCGACGGCGATCCCGCCACCCGCTGGTCCTCGGCCTACGAGGACGACCAGTGGATCCGGGTCGACCTGGGGTCTCCGCAGTCCTTCGACCGGGTCGACCTGACCTGGGAACAGGCTTACGCCAAGACGTACTTGGTGCAGGTCTCCGCCGACGACGCCGACTGGACCGACGTGGCGTCGGTGGACAACGGCGCGGTGCCGTTGCCCTTCAACAGCGGCAACGCCAGCCTGCAGGTGGAGGAGTTCGCTCCGCGCACCGCCCGTTACGTCCGTATCGCCTGCGGGGTGCGCAATACGAGCTGGGGCAACTCCCTGTGGTCCCTCGGCGTCATCGACAGCGCGGAGCCCGGCACCGACCTCGCCCTGCGTCAGAAGGCGACCGCCTCCACCGAGGAGTCCGACCACCCGGCCGCCCACGCCACCGACGGCGATGCCGGAACCCGCTGGTCCTCCCAGTACGAGGACCACCAGTGGATCCAGGTCGACCTGGGCTCCGCGAAGAAGTTCGACCGGGTGGCGATCCTGTGGGAGCCCGCCTACCCGAAGACCTACGTGATCCAGGTGTCCGACGACGCGGACACCTGGACCGACGTGAAGTCCGTGTCCAACACCCCCGACCCGCTGAAGATCAGCGTGAACGGCGTACGGGTCCTGGCCCGCGGCGGCAACTGGGGCTGGGACGAACTGCTGCGCCGGATGCCGCCGGAGCGGATGGACGCGGCCGTACGGATGCACCGCGACATGAACTTCACCATGATCCGCAACTGGGTGGGCACCTGCGACCGGGAGGAGTTCTTCGCCGCCTGCGACGAGCACGGGATCCTGGTGTGGAACGACTTCCCCAACGCGTGGGCCATGGACCCGCCGGACCACGAGGCCTTCAACTCGATCGCGCGGGACACCGTCCTGCGCTACCGCATCCACCCCAGCGTGGTCATCTGGTGCGGAGCCAACGAGGGCAACCCGCCGGCCGCCATCGACAAGGGCATGCGCGAGGCCGTCGAACAGCAGGTCCCCGGCATCCTCTACCAGAACAACTCGGCCGGCGGGATCATCACCGGCGGCGGACCGTACGGCTGGGTCGAGCCGGACAAGTACTTCGATCCGTCCACGTACGGCAGCAAGGACTTCGGCTTCCACACCGAGATCGGCATGCCCGTCGTCTCCACCGCCGCCAGCATGCGCAACATGACGGGCGACGAACCCGAGTGGCCGATACGCGGAGCGTGGTACTACCACGACTGGAGCGAACGCGGGAACCAGGCACCCCAGACGTACAAAGCCGCCGTCGAAGCCCGCCTCGGAGAGGCCGAAGACCTGGACGACTTCGCGCGCAAGGCCCAGTTCGTCAACTACGAGAACACCCGCGCCATGTTCGAGGCATGGAACGCGAACCTGTGGGACAACGCCAGCGGCCTCATGCTGTGGATGTCCCACCCGGCCTGGCACAGCACGGTCTGGCAGACCTACGACTACGACTTCGACGTCAACGGCACCTACTACGGCGCCCGCACGGCCTGCGAGCCACTGCACGTCCAGGCCGACCCCAAGGGACAGGTCCTCGCCGTCAATCACACCCGGAAGGACCTGAAGAACGCCACCGTCACCGCGCGACTGCTCGACCTGTCGGGTCGCCAACTCCGCGCCGCCGACAGCGCCCGACTGGACGTGGCGCCGGCCGCCACCGCGAAGGCGTTCACCGCCGCCTGGACCGACGACCTGCCCGACCTGCACCTCCTGCGCCTGACTCTGGAGAACGGTTCCGGCCGCGTCCTGTCGCACAACACCTACTGGCGCTATCGCACTCCGGCCGCCATGGAGGCTCTGACCACGGCGCCGCAGGCGAAGTTGTCCGCGACGGTGACACGCCTGTCCCGTTCCGGGGCCCGTCACGAACTGACCGCCACCATCCGCAACCGCGGCGCGGCCGTCGCCTCCATGGTCCGGCTGTCCCTGCTGGACAACACGACCGGCGATCGCGTGCTGCCGACGCTCTACAGCCACAACTACCTGTGGCTGCTGCCCGGCGAGTCACAGACCGTCACCTTGTCCTGGCCCGCCCAGGCCCTGCCCTCACACCATCCGCTGCTCAAGGCCGAGGCGTACAACAGCCCCTCCGCGATGGCGCGCCCCTAGGTCGTGTCCGCAATGTCAGGGGAGCCAGAGTCGTAGGCAGGCGATGGTGACCAGGGCTTGGTAGTGGCGGGCGCGTTTGTCGTAGCGGGTGGCGAGGGCTTTGTTGTGCTTGAGCTTGTTGAAGCAGCGTTCGACGAGGTTGCGGCGGCGGTAGGCCGCTTTGTCGAGGCGGCAGAGGCTCTCGCCGCGGCGGATGCGGCCGTTGATCTGGTCGATGCGTTCCGGGATCGCTGCCTTGATCCCGCGTCGGCGCAGGTAGGTGCGGATCTTGGTGGACGAGTAGCCCTTGTCGGCGGCGACCCGCTCGGGCCGGGTCCGGGGTCGCCCCGGCCCGCATCCCGGCACCCGGATCCGGGCCATCACTGCTTCGAACTGGGTGCAGTCGTTGACGTTCCCGCCGGTGAGGGTGAAGGCCAGCGGCCGGCCCCGGCCGTCGCAGGCCAGGTGGATCTTCGTGGTCAGTCCGCCGCGGGAACGGCCGATCGCCTCGCCCGGCCACGGCCCCCTTTTCGGGCCCCGGCGGCGTGCTGGTGGGCCCGCACGGTCGTGGAGTCCAGGCACACGATCGTCCAGTCGACCGCGCCGACGGCGTCGGAATGCTGCTGGACGTGAGCCAGCAGCCGGTCCCATGTGCCGTCGGCGGACCAGCGGCGGAAGCGTTCGTAGACCGTTTTCCACGGCCCGTACCGTTCGGGCAGGTCCCGCCAGGCCGCCCCGGTCGACAGCTTCCACAGGATGCCGTTGACCACCTGACGGCGGTCCCGCACCGGACGGCCCATCCGCGGCGGAGCGAGCAACGGCCCGATCACCGCCCACGACTCATCAGTCAACTCATGACGACGCACCACGAACAGACCAACGACCAACCCACTTTGCGGACACGACCTAGGCCCTAGGAACGGCTGGTGCTGCCGGGAGTTCCCACCCTCCCGGCAGCACCGCCCGTACATCGGGTGTACCTCAACTCACCGCCTGCCGCACGAGCGCACTGATCCGCGCCTCCACCTCGGCCGTCACCTCGGTCAGGGCGAACCCGGCCGCCCACATCGAGCCCTCGTCCAGCTTCGCCAGGTCGCTGAACCCGAGCGTCGCGTAGCGCGCCTTGAACTTCTCCGCGCTCTGGAAGAAGCACACGACCTTGCCGTCCAGCGCGTAGGCGGGCATTCCGTACCAGAGCTTCGGCTCGAGGACCGGGGCGTCGGCTTTGACGACCGCGTGGACGCGCTCGGCCATGATCCGGTCCGAGTCCTGCATCTCGGCGATCTTCGCGAGTACGTCCCGCTCCGCCTCAGCCGCCTTGTCCGCGCGCGAGGTGCGGCGGGCCGCCTTCTTCAGCTCTTGGGCGTGGTCCTTCATCGCGGCCCGCTCCTCGGCCGAGAATCCCTCGTGCTTACTGCTTTCGGTGCTGCTCATGGCAGATCTCCCCCTTGAGAACCTGATGTGCTGCATCTTGGGTGCGTGGGTGGCGACCTGCCGCCACACCCCCATCGGCACGCACAGTGCCGATCATGGCTGAATATTGCGCGGAGCCCTCCCGGATTGTCAACGGCACGCTGCGTGCCGTTAGGGTGGCGACATGACCGACCCGCCCGCCACGCCGAGGCGCAGAGGCGCCGCGCGCACCGAAGAGCTGCTCGATGCAACCCTCGAACTGGCCGCGGAGGTCGGTTACGCAGGCCTGAGCATCGAGGCGGTCGGCCGAAGAGCCGGGGTCGGAAAACACACGATCTACCGGCGCTGGCCGTCCATGCCGGCGCTGCTGCTCGACGCGCTCAGCCGCGCGTGGACCAGCGACCTGGGCTACCGCGACACCGGGGACGTCCGCGCGGATCTGCGCGAACAGTTCCTGCGCTCGGGCCGCGCCCTCTCCAGCCCGCCGATCGGCCCCGTCTACCGCGCGGTCATCGCCGAGGCGCAGGCCGATTCCACCCTGCGGGCGACCCTGCACGAACGGTTCCTGGTCACCGTCGAGCAGCGCACCCTGGACCGCATCACCCGCGCCCAGCGCACCGGTGAACTGTCCGCGGAAGCGAACCTGGAATTCGCCGCGGAGGTGCTGTGCGGCACGCTGTACTACCGCAGCCTGCTGTCGACCCGCCCCATCGACGAGGACGCGGTCGACGGGCTGCTGGACATGTTCATGGCCGCCTACGGAACCACCGGCTAGGACTCAAACGTGGGTCCGGCAGGTTCCGCCGTGGTCCCGCGGACGACCAGGCGTGGGGTGAGGACGACTTCGCGGGGTTCGGTGCGGTCCTGGTCGAGGCGTTCGACGGCGGCGGTCACCGCGTGCCTGGCCTGCTCCTGGGCGCTCTGACTGACGGTGGTGAGATTGAAGCAGCTCAGCCGGGAGAGCGTGTCGTCGTCGTAGCCGACCACCGAGACCTCGCCCGGGACGGCGACACCGGCGCGCCCGAGGGCGGCCAGGACGCCGATGGCGCTCTGGTCGTTGAACGCCACGACGGCGGTGGGCAGTTCGGTGCCGCCGAGGAGGTGGCGGGCGGCGCGTTCGCCGGCCGCTTCGGTGTGGTCTCCGGTCAGGACCCGGATGTGCTCGTCGAGGCCGTGGCGGCGCATGGCCGTACGGTAGCCGCGCCGGCGGTCGGTGGCGATGACGCCCTTGCCGCCGTCGACGTAGACGATCTCGCGGTGACCGAGGCCGACCAGGTGGTCGACGATCTGGCCGACACCTTCGTCGTCCGCGGTGCGCACGACGTCCAGGCCGACGTCGGCTATCCGGCGGCCCACGGCGATCACGGGTGACTTGCGGTCGAGGGCCGCGAGCGTGTCGGCCGGGGCGGTGGGACCGAGCAGGATCAGGGCTTCGCTGCGGAACGCGAGCAGCGTCTCGACGGCGGTGTGTTCGTCGCGGGTGCGGGTCAGGGTGCTCAGGACGAGGTCGTACCCGACCTCCTCGGCGGCCGTGTGCAGGTGCTCGACCAGTTCGGCGTGGAAGGGGCTGTGGATGTCGACCATGACTCCGAGCAGCCGGGTCCGTCGGCTGGCCAGCATGCTGGCGGTGCGGTCCACCTGGTAGCCGAGGTCGGCTGCCGCCTTGAGGACACGCTGCCTGGTCCGCTCACTCGGACCGGGCACACCCCGCAGCACCAGGGACACCGACGCCGTGGACACACCCACCCGAGCGGCCACGTCCTCCAGTCTGGGGCGCTTGTGCGTGCCGTTCCCATGACCCGCGGAACCGACATCCACCACTGTGCCTCCCCGGGCAATCTCCTCGCGCAACACCCTTGACACGCTCGCGAAACAAGGCTGATAGTACCAGAACTTAAAGCGCTTTAAATTGTCCTGTTGTACCGACGAAGTCAGCTCGTGAGCGCGGCACCGGATCATCCTCCCCACCCGCTTCCCGCAGCGCCCCGACCGAGGCCGTCGCGGCCACCCGGCCCACCCACGACCGGCGATCCCCATCCCCTTCCCGTCGCTTCCAGTCGCACAGTGAGGTGCACTATGAACCGCACGTCTCGCCCTCGTACCCGCAGACTCGTCTCCGTCGCAGCCGTGGCCGCCGCGGCCGCCCTGGTCCTGGCGGGCTGTTCCAGCAGCTCCGGCGGCAAGAACGCCGAAGAGGAAGCCGGCAACGCCTCGGCGGGCAAGGCCGACACCCCCCGCATGACGATCGCGATGGTCACCCACGCGCCCTCCGGCGACACCTTCTGGGACACCATCCGCAAGGGCGCCGAGGCCGCCGCCGCCAAGGACAACATCAAGCTCATCTACACCAACGACGAGACCGCGGGCGACCAGGCCAACCTGGTGCAGAACGCGATCGACCAGAAGGTCGACGGCATCGCCGTCACCCTGGCCAAGCCGGACGCCTTGAAGGCCGTGGTCGCCAAGGCCGAGAAGGCCGGCATCCCGGTCGTCGGCCTCAACGCGGGCCTTGGCGTGTGGAAGCAGCAGGGCCTGCTGTCGTTCTTCGGCCAGGACGAGTCCGTCTCCGGTCAGGCGCTCGGCGACAAGATCAACGGCACCGGCGCGAAGCACGCGCTGTGCGTGATCCAGACCCAGGGCGACGTCAATCTCGAAGAGCGCTGCGCCGGCGTCAAGAAGACCTTCAGCGGCAAGACCGACATCCTCTACGTCAACGGCACCGACATGCCGTCCGTGAAGTCGACGATCACCGCCAAGCTCACGCAGGACAGCTCCATCGACGAGGTCGTCACCCTGGGCGCTCCGATCGCGCTGACCGCCGTGCAGTCGGTGTCCGACGCGGGCAGCAAGGCGAAGGTCGCCACCTTCGACCTCAACAAGGACCTGACGAGTGCCATCAGCAAGGGCACCATCCAGTTCGCCGTGGACCAACAGCCCTACCTCCAGGGCTACTTGGCGGTGGACTCGCTGTGGCTCTACAAGACGAACGGCAACTACAGCGGCGGCGGCGAGGCACCCGTGCTGACCGGCCCGGCCTTCGTCGACAAGTCCAACGTCGCCAGCGTCGCCGAGTTCGCCGCGAAGGGCACTCGGTGACCAGCACGGCCCAGCAGGCCGGGCCGGCGGCGATCACGCCGCCGGCTCCCGGCTCCGGGAAGACCGACGGGCGGGCCGCGCGGCGCTCCCTGGCGCTTGGACTGCTCGCCCGTCCCGTGGCCGATCGGCCGCCGCCCCCACTGACACACCAGAAGGCACCGTCATGAAGATCGCCCTGGATCCCTACATGATCCGTAACGTCCCGTTGCTCGAACTCCCCGCCGTGGTTGCCGAGTTGGGCTACGAGTGGATCGAGCTGTCCCCCCGCGAGGACTTCATCCCGTTCTTCCGGCACCCACGCGTCGACGACGCCACCGTTCGCAGGTTCCGCAAGGCGCTGGACGCGGCAGGCGTCGGCATCTCCTCCCTGCTGCCACTGTTCCGCTGGTCCGGTCCCGACGAGGACGACCGGCAGGCGGCCGTACGGTACTGGAAGCGCTCCATACAGATCGCCGCCGACCTCGGCGTGGACAGCATGATCTCCGAGTTCAACGGCCGCCCCGAGCAACCCGGCCGCAGCGAGGCGCAGTTCTGGAATTCGCTGGACGAACTGCTGCCGCTGCTTGAGCGGGAGGGCATCCGCCTCGCGCTGGAACCGCACCCGGACGACTTCATCGAGAAGGGCTACGACGCCGTCAACCTGATCCGCGGGATCAACCATCCCAACGTCAGCTTCCTCTACTGCGCCCCGCACACCTTCCACATCGGCAACGACGCCCCCGGCATCATCCAGTACGCCGGGGACCTGCTCACCCACGTCCATCTGGCCGACGCCCTCGACCACACCGCGTCCTCCGGGAACCGCTACATCCTCAACCCGCCCGGCACGACGGCCCGGATCCACCAGCACCTGGACATCGGCCAGGGCGAGGTCGACTTCGACGAGCTATTCCGCGAACTGCGCGCACACGGCTTCGACGGCACGCTCACCGCCTGCGTCTTCGCCTGGGAGGAACGGGCCAAGGAGTCCTCGGTGTTCATGCGCAAGAAGATCAACGAATACCTGGCGACCTGGTCCTGACGGAACGCCGGTTTCAACTTCCCCACTTCCAGCTGAGATCTGCCGATCCCTCCCCCAAGGACACACCATGACCACGCGCAGCAAGCCGATCTCCGTCGCGGTGATCGGAGCCGGCATGGCCGGCCGCAGCCACGCCGCCGGATACCGCAACGCCAACACGGTCTTCGGTGCCGGTCTGCCGCCCGTCCGCCTGGCCGCGATAGCCGACGCCAACGTCGAACTCGCTGAGGACGCCGCCCGCCGCTACGGCTACGAGAAGGCGCACCCCAGCTGGGAATCCGTCGTCGAGGACCCCACGATCGACGCCGTCAGCATCGTCGTCGGCAACGCACTGCACCGCCCCATCGCGGAGGCGCTGGTCGCCGCGGGCAAGCACGTGCTGTGCGAGAAGCCACTGGCCGGGTCGCTCGAAGACGCCCGCGCGATGGCCGAGTTGGAGCGCACCGCCGATGTCGTGACCGCCGTCGGGTACACCTTCCGGCGGTCCCCCGGCATCGCCGGGATCCGTGACCATGTGCTTCACGGTGAGCTGGGCGATCTCACCCTGTTCAGCGGACGCTACTGGTGCGACTACGCGACCGACCCGAACGGGCCGCTGACCTGGCGGTTCAAGGGCGGTGCCGGTTCCGGCGCGCTCGGGGACGTCGGCTCGCACATCATCGACGCCGCCGAGTACGTCGCCGGTCCCATCGTGTCCGTCTCCGGCGCCTTCCTCTCGACGCAGATCCCCAACCGGCCGCTGCCGCTCGGCGCGGTCGTCGGGCACAACGGCGCTCCCGTCTCCGACGAGTTCGGCGAGGTGGAGAACGAGGACACCGCGTCCTTCACCGCCCGCTTCGAGTCCGGGCTCGTGGGCACCTTCTCGGTGACCCGCACAGGCTTCGGCCTGCCCAACGGACTCGCCTTCGACGTCCTGGGTGTGGGCGGCCGGGCCGCGTTCGACCAGCACCGGCCCGCCGAGTACCTCTTGGACGACGCCCAGCCCGAGGCCCGTACGCGCGGCGCCCGGCAGATCATCGCCGGCCCACAGCTGCCGTACTTCGCGGGCGGGGTCCCGATGGAGGCGCCGGGCGTGGGCGCCAACAACGCCGACAACTTCACCTACCAGGCCCGGGCCTTCCTCGATCAGGTCGCGGGCGTCGCCGAGCCGCTGCCGGCCTGCGCCACGTTCGCCGACGCGCTGCGGACCATGGAGATCATCCGTGCGGTCGTCGACTCCTCGCGCAACGGCGGCGCGCTCACGCCGGTTCCGCCGGCCTCCGCCTGACCATCCGCATCGCCGTTTCCGCCGTATCCAAGGAGTACGCACATGGCCCTCAAGCTCGGCGCCTACACCGCCTGCCTGCACGACCGCCCACTCGCCGAAGCCCTCGACATCCTCAAGGAGAACGGTCTGACCTCTGTCGAGGTCAACACCGGCGGCTTCATCCCCTCCCCGCACTGCCCGGTCGACCTGTTGCTGTCCTCGGCCACCGCCCGCGAGGAGTACCTGGCGGCCTTCGCCGACCGCGGCATGGAACTGACCGGGCTCAACTGCAACGGCAACCCGCTCAACCCGCTCCCGGGGGTCGGCCCGAAGCACGCCGACGACCTGCGCCGCACCATCCGCCTCGCGGGCCTGCTCGGCGTGAAGCACGTCGTGACCATGTCCGGCACACCGGGTTCCGACCCCGATGCCAAGTACCCCTCATGGGTGGTGAATCCGTGGGACGGCGTCTACATGGACGTCCTAGATTACCAGTGGGGTGTGGCCGTCGGGTTCTGGAAGGAGATCGACGCGCTGGCCCGGGAGAACGGCGTCCGGGTCGCCATCGAGATGCACCCGCACAACCTGGTGTTCTCCCCGGTCACCCTGAAGCGGCTCGTCGACGAGGCCGGGACGACGAACATCGGCGCCGAGATGGACCCCTCGCATCTGATGTGGCAGGGCATGGACATCGTCGCCTCCATCAAGTGGCTGGGCCCGCTGGTGTTCCACGCCGCCGCGAAGGACGCGACGCTCTGCCCCGGCGCGGACATCCGTGGCGTGCTGGACACGTCGTTCACCCGCGTGCCCGCCGACGCGCCCGGCAAGGTGCCCACCGGTTACGGGTTCTGGTGCAACGCCTGGCCGGAGAACCCGGCATGGAAGTTCGTCGCCGTCGGTGTCGGAAACGACGTCCCCTACTGGACGGAGTTTCTGCGCGCGCTCGCCGAAATCGACCCGGACATGGCCGTCAACATCGAGCACGAGGACGCCGCCTACTCCCAGACCGAGGGACTCGCCCTGGCCGCCAAGAACCTGCACAGCGCGGCGGCCGCTCTGTAGTCCGCGCGGGGGTGGGACGTATGGAGGGTCCTTCCTGAACCACGGCCGGACGTGCGGTACTTGGGCACCTCCGGCCGTGCAGCGTCGACAGTGACGGTGTGTCATTTCTCGGCGAGGATGGTCTTGCTCTGGCTCTGCATGTCCTTGAAGATGCTGTCACCCTTCTCACCGGCGAAGTACGCCTCGAAGAGCGGCTCGAACTCGGCCTCCAGGGCTGCACCGTTGGTGAGGCTCGGGGCCGGGTAGAGGACCTTGTTGTTGAGCATGTCGGTGAACACCGACAGATCGACGCCCTCGGCCTTGAGAGCCTTCGCCGAGGCCTCCATGGAAGCGGGGATGGACGGGAAGAAGGTGCCGGTCAGCGACGCCTTGGACTGGCAGGCTTCCGAACCCATGTAGGAGACCCACTTCCAGGTCAGGTCGGGGTCCTTGGTGCCGGCCCAGATGTTGTTGCCGTTGGAGTTGCTGAAGACGGCACGGGTCTTGCCGTCGGGGCCGAGCACGGTGGGTGCGATGCCGACCTCGACGCCCGGGATCTTGGTGAAGGTGGATGCCGACCAGGAGCCGCCGGTCTCCATGGCGATCTTGCCGGAGGAGATCAGGTCGACGTCCGAGACGCTGTCGGTGAACGTCCCGATCGCCGGCGCGTACCCCTTTTCCACGAGGGAACGGACCCAGTCCATCGTCTTGATGAACGTCGGGTCGTCGTAGTTCAGGGTCGTGGGCCAACTCGGCTTGTTGCTCAGCCGCCAGCCGGTGGTGGAGACGAAGGAGCTCCAGGTGGTGTCGCCCAGGAAGTCCTTGGCGGCTATCTGACCGAAGCCGTACGTCTTGATGTTGTTCTTGTCGAAGCCGGGCTCGTCGCCGCGGCGACCCTTGGTGTCCACGGTCAGGTGGGCGATCATCTTGCCGACGGTGCCGCCGTCGTCGGGGTTCCAGTTGAGCGTGTCGACGTCCGCCTTGCTGTAACCCGCATCGGTGAGCATGTCGGCGTTGTAGTAAATGCCGGTCGCGGCCCAGTCCAGCGGCAGGCCGTACTGCTTGCCGTCGGTGTACTTCCACGAGTCCACGCCGACGGAGAAGCGGGACAGGTCGAAGTTGTCCTTCTTTATGAAGTCGTCCAGCGCCAGCAACTGGTTCTGGTCGGCGTACTCCTGGAAGTACGTGATGCTGTCCTGGAAGGCGTCGGGGGCGTTGCCCGCGACGAACCCGGCGGTCAGTTTCGTGAAGTAGTCGGCGACGGCGTACTGCGAGATCTTCACGGTCACGCCGGGGTTGGCCTTCTCGAAGTCCGTCGCGCAGACCTTGTACGCGGCGGCCTGCTTGTCGTCCCAGGTCCACCAGTTGACGGTCTTCGAGCCGGAGCCCGAGTCCGAGCCGGAGGAGCAGGCGGAGACCAGGGCGGTCAGCGTGAGGGCAGCGCCCAGCGCCACGACCTTGCGAACTCTCATGATTCCTTCTTTCGCTTTTCTGGAGCAGTTCGGCTCTTGAGGCCCTACTTGAACCCGTACTCGAGGCCTTACTTGAGGCCGGAGAAGCCGATGGAGTTGACGATGCGTTTACCGAAGGCGAGGAAGAGCAGCAGGATCGGCAGCGCGGCGATGAGGGCCGCGGCCATCAGTCCGGCCCAGTCGGGGGCGGCCTGCGGGGAGGACTGCTTGAACACGCCAAGGCCGAGGGTCAGCGGCTGCACGTCCTGCGAACTGGTGACCAGCAGCGGCCAGAAGTAGTCGTTCCAGGCGTTGACGAACATCAGCAGCGAGACGGTCGCGAGCGGCGCGGACGACATGGGCAGGATGATCCGGAAGAAGATCCGCAGTGGCCCGGCGCCGTCGATGATCGCGGCTTCCTCGACCTCGCTGCTGAGCCCGAGCATGAACTGCCGCAGGAAGAACAGCGTGAACGCCTGGAAGAGCCCTCCGGGCAGGACCAGCCCGGCGAACGAGTTCAGCAGTCCGAGGTCTTTGATCATCACGAAGTTCGGCAGCAGCGTGAAGACGGTCGGAACCATCAGCGCGGTGATGAGGATGCTGAAGACGAGGTTGCGGCCCCGCCAGTGCAGCCGGGAGAAGGCGTAGGCGCCGGCGGCGGAGAACAGCACGATCAGCAGGGTCTGACTGGTCGCGTAGATCAGGGAGTTGCGCAGAAACAGGGCGATGTCGAGGGAGGCGCCCGAGCCGCCCTGGGCCTGGGCCTCGGCGGCGGAGGCGAGACCGAGGGCGCGCTCGAAGGCTCCCCAGGTGAAGCCGACCGGGAGCGGCGAGGAAGGGTCGGTCGCCAGCAGGTAGTTGTTGGACAGGGCGGTGCGCAGGATCCAGTAGAACGGGAAGAGCGTGACGGCCATGACGACCGCGAGGTACGTCCACGCCGCGATCCGGCCGGGCGACACTTTGCGGGATCGGCTCGGGGAACCCGGGCGCTGCCCGTTCCGCGTGGGTGCGAGGGTGAGGGCCATGACGGTTTCCTTCAGTTCAGATCGGATTCGTTGGCGCGGGCGAGTCGTAGCTGGGTGAAGGTGACCGTGATGAGCAGGGCGAACAGGGCCAGCGACATGGTGGCGGCGTAGCCGAAGTCGAACTGGCTGAAGGCCTTGTCGTAGATGTACTTCTGCAGCACGTTCGAGGCGTGGGCCGGACCGCCCTTGGTGGTGACCTGCACGATGTCGAAGACCTGGAAGGCGTTGATGACGGTCAGCACGACGACCATCGCCAGGATCGGGCGCAGCAGGGGCACGGTGAGGCGGCGGAACATCTGCCACTCACTGGCGCCGTCGACCCGGCCGGCTTCGTAGATGGTCGGCGGGATGGTCTGCAGGCCGGCGAAGATCAGCAGGGCGTAGTAGCCCATCCATTTCCAGACGCTGATCGCGGCGACGGCGGGTATCGCCCAGTCGGTGCTGCCGAGGAAGAGGATGGAGTGGCCGGTCAGGCGCTCCAACGCGATGTTGATGATCCCCATCGTGGGGTCGAGCATCCACTGCCACACCAGCGCGGCGATCACGTTGGAGATGAGGAAGGGCAGCAGGATGACGCCGCGCAGTGTCGAGGAGCGGGTGACCCGGTGCAGCACCACCGCTGTCACCAGCGACACCAGCGTGCCGAAGATCACCGACAGAAGTACGAAGTACACCGTGACCCACAACGACTGCCAGAAGACGTCGTCGTGCACCATCGTCCGGAGGTTCTCCAGGCCCACCCAGTTCGGCGGGGAGAGGACACGGAAGTCGGTGAAGCTGAGGTAGATCCCGCGGAAGGTCGGATAGGCGTAGAAGACCAGGAAGCCGACGACCGACGGGAAGATCAGCAGCAGCGCGACCGGCAGGTCCTTGCGGCGGGCCGCGAACGACCTGGTGGGCGTGGACCGTCGTATCTTCGCGAGTTTGCCGCCCTTCGCGGGCCGACCGTCCTTCTTCGTGAGCAGTGAGGTGGCCGTGGTGGCCGCCGCCCCGGCTGCGCCGGGCGATGGTTTCACCGGCGTCGTGTGGTTGCCCTTGGATGTGACCACCACGGCACTCTCCTTTGCGTGTGGTGCGTAGAGCGGGTGGAACGGTGAGCGTGAGTCAGACGGTGATCTTGTCGACGTCGGGCGCCCAGTCCACGGGGTTGGTGAAGGTCAGGGAGTTGCTGCCGGCCTTCAGCTCGATGGGCATGGTGATGGTCTGCGCGGTGCTCCAGTTGTTGTCGTTGGTGCCGGCCAGCGGGACCTGGACGGTTTCGCCGTTCACGGTTATCTCGATCACCCGGCTGGAGTCGCCGTCGACGTAGTCGAGCTTCATCAGGTAGGTGCCGTCTTGGGGAGCGGTGACGTTGTTGACCGCCACGGCACCCCACGGGAGGTTGCCGACCTTCTTGCCGCCGGAGCAGCCCGAGCAGTCGAAGACGCTCGCGCTTCCGGTGAGGGTGTTGGCCGATGCCTCGGCCTCATATCCGGTCGGACCGCCGGCCGCGGGCGTGGTGACCGGGACGGCCTTGCTCGGGGCGGACCGTCTGCCCTTGGCGTCGTTCGCGACGACGGTGAGGGAGTAGCCGGTGGCGGCGCGCAATCCGCTGACGGTGGTGGAGGTGCCCTTGGTGGTGGCGACCTTCGCGCCGTTCGCGTAGACGGTGTAGCCGGTGACGGGTGAAGCGCCGGAGTTCACCTTGTCCCAGGCCAGCGACACGCTGTTCGCGGTGGCGGCGGTGCCGTGCACGGCGAGCGGGGTGCCGGGAGCGCTACTGCCCTTCGGGGTGAGGGTGAACAGCCGGGAGCCGTGCGCAGGAAGGGTCTCGGTGAGGCTTCCGGAGACGTTGCCGAGGTTCTTGTGGCTCCACAGATCGCGTACCGACGCCTTGCCGCTGATGCCGAGGTCGGAGAAGTCCGCGGTGACCTCGCCGGCCTCGCTCCCCAGGTTGAACAGGGCCACGGTGTAGCTGCCGTCGGCGTTGCGGGCGTACCAGACCTGCTGCTGGGAGTTCTGGTCGACCGGCTTGGCCGGGTTGCCCGCCTGGTTGACCGCGATGACCTCGTCGTTGGTGAGCAACGACAGGCCGTACTCGTCGAGTTTGGTGAGGTCGTCGCCCGAGTAGAGCGGCGCGGACTCGATCGCCCACAGGGTGGCGTAGCTCTGCCTCTCGGCATCGGTGATGCCGTCCATGGCACCCACGCCGACGTTGAGGGCGTCGAGGTTGTTCCAGTAGCCGGGGCCCGCGTCGTCGATCCACTGGACGACGTCGTTCCAGCGTCCCTTGACGGAGTTGTTCCAGGTCACCAGCGTGTCGCAGTAGCACTCGACGTCCGTGTCGATCCGCGCTCCGTTGGAGTTGGCCTTCCACACGTCGGCCTGGGTGTGGCTCAGCGACCAGGACAGGGTCAACTCGATCGGGCGGCCCGTCTGTTGCAGCGCCGTGTGCCACGCCTTCACGTCGGAGGTGTTGTCGTGGTCCGCGTCGCCCTGCCACGAGCCCGGGCCGACGCCGTCGACCTTCAGGAAGTCCGCGCCCCAGCTGGCCAGTTGGTCGGCGAGGGAGTCGATGTACTTCTGCGAGCACGGATCGCTGAAGTCCATCTTGTACGCGTAGTTCCACCCGTTGGTCTTGCGCAGGTCGGGGTAGACGATGTCCGCGGTCGTGCAGCCGGGCGCGTTGTGGATGGGGTTCTTGCCGTCGTTGTACGCCGCGGGGTCGAGGCCGACCGCCAGGTAGAGGCCGAACTTCAGGTCCTTGGCGTGCAGATAGTCGCCCAGGGACTTCATGCCGCTGGGGAACGTGTCGCTGTTCGGTACCGGGCGGCCGTACTCGTCGAAGCTGGTGGCCCAGCCCGCGTCGATGTTGACGTACTCGTAGCCGTGGGACTTCAGCTTCGAGGCCATCACGTCGGCCTGCTCCTTGACGTGCTCCTCGGTGAGCCAAGGCACCCCGTAGCCTGGGTACTTGGTCGACTCCAGGCTCCAACTGCTCCATCCCATGTACGGCTTGGCGGCCAGGACCGGTGTGGCGCCCTGGCCTCCGCCCGCAGGGGAGGGAGTGGCCGCGGACGCGGCGGTCGGCACCGCCATCGACGCCGCGAGGGTCGTTGCGGCGACAACGGACAGGGCGAGTTCCCTGATGCCTCTGGGGCGCAGTCTGTGGCGTGCGTAATCTGCGGGTTTTGCTGGACGAACCATGGGTTACTCCATCTCGGCGCTGAAATGGCACAGCGGACTGCTGGGCGAGTCCGTGTAGTGCCCATGCACGGTCAGCCGCATGAGGAATTGGTTGGCCGGGGCAGCTCGGGCCTACCCCTCTTGCCCTCATCAGCGGTGGCCGTCCCGGAACACCGCCGAAGGGTGACAACAACGCGGCCGGACGGGGAGGAGACCGGCCGCCACCTGCGCCGGAGGAGTATCCGATCCACCTGACGCAAGGTGCGGCGAATGTAGTCAGGCTTTCCTTCCAGCGTCAACATATTGCGCGACGCGAATAATGAACATTCGTCTAAAGAATGGACCGGACTGGACCAGGAAATGGACTAAGAGGCGACTATCCGGGCTGTGCAGAATTGCTTTCTTATTTTCCGTTGGAAATGTATGGTCGCCGCATGACGCTCGCCGACCAACCACCCGCGGCCGCCCTGGTCTTCCAGGCCCTGCTCGCCCACGGCCCCCTGACCCGAGCCGAGGTCGGCCGACGCACCGGACTGTCGCCCGGCGCGGTCACCAAGGTGGCCACTCCCCTGCTGGCCGACGGCTGGATCACCGAGTTGGGCCGGCCCGCCGTCGAACGGGCCCACGGCCGCCCCGCCACCCTGATCTCGGTACGCGCGCAACGTGCCCGCTTCTTCGGCGTGAAGGTCACGGCGGACGAACTCATCGGCGTCGTCACCGATCTCGTCGCGCAGCCGCTCGCCACCGCTCGGGCCGGCCTCGCCTCGCGCGACGTGGGCACCGTCGTACTCGCCATCGCTCAACTGATCGCGCGGCTGCGGAGCGAGGCGGGAGCGCTGGAGGAGAGCGTGGTGCACGGTGTCGGCGTCACCATCTCCGGGGACGTGGACGGCCAGAACGGCACCGTGCAGTACTCACCGTTCCTCAACTGGCGCCGGGTGCAGCTCGGCAGGCTCGTCGAGGCCGCCACCGGACTCCCGACGGTGATCGAGAACGACGTACGGGCGCTGACCGTCGCCGAGCAGTGGTTCGGCGCCGGGGCCGGCCTGTCTTCGTTCGCTCTGGTCACCGTCGGCGCAGGCATCGGCTGCGGGCTGTCCCTCGGCGGCCGGGTGGTGTCGGGTGCGCACGGGGTGTCCGGAGAGCTCGGGCATCTACCCGTTGGCGGCAGCGACCGCGTGTGCACCTGCGGCAACACCGGTTGCGTCGAAGCCGTCGCCTCCACCCACGCCATCACCGAACAAGCCCGTCAGGCCAGTGGCAACCCCACTCTGACCATGGACGAAGCAGTCGGACTCGCACACGCCGGCGACCCCGCCGTACGCGCCGTCTTCTCCCGCGCCGGACACGCCATGGGTCTCGCCCTGGCCTCCGTCGCCAACCTCATCGGCCCCGAACGCATCATCATCTCCGGTGAGGGCGTGGCTTCGTACGCCCTCTACGAGGACCAGATCCGGCAGACCTTCGGGGCCCAGGTGTTCGGTGCGGCCTCCGACTGCGACCTCGTGGTCAGACCGCTGCCCTTCGAGGAATGGGCCCGCGGCGGGGCCGCGGTCGCCGCCCAGCACCTCTTCGCGCCCACCAAGTGACGCCTGCGGACGACTCGTTCGCATGAGCCTGCAGACGACTCCTTCGCATGAGCCTGCGGATGACATCCGCCCTCCCGCATACGCACTCCCTCGACCGTCCGGCTCCCGCACTCCTGGAAAGTCCACGCCATGCTCAATCCCGCTTCCGAGTGGAAGTCCCCCGGCACCGACGCTCCGTCCGGCGCTCTCTGGTACGCCCGCCCGGCCACCCGCTGGTTCGAGGCGCTCCCCATCGGCAACGGGCGCCTCGGCGGAATGGTCTACGGAGGTACCGACCGGGAGAGAGTCCAGTTGTCGGAGTCGACGGCCTGGTCCGGCGAGCCGTCGACGGCCGATGTGAGCGCCACCGCAAGGCAGTACCTCGCGCCCATCCGCGAACTCCTCTTCGCGGGCAGCCACGGAGAGGCACAACAGCTCGCCGCCGAACACCTCGTGGGCAGACCACAGTCGTTCGGGACCAACCTGCCCCTGCCCGAAGTGCAGTTGGACTTCCTCTCCGAGGCTCCGATCCTAAACTACCGGCGGACCCTGGACCTCGACACGGGCGTCGCGTCCATCAACTACGAACAGGACGGCATACGCATCACGCGCGACGCCTTCGCCTCGAATCCGCACGGCGTCATCGCGATCCGTCTCACCGCCGACCGGCCGGGTTCGATCGGATTCTCCCTCTCGATCCAGGACGGGGTGATTCCCGGACGCATCACGGCCACCGACACCGACGTCGTCCTCCGCGGCCACGCCTACGAGAACCTCCACAGCAACGGACAGCAGGGCGTCGCCCTGGAGATCCGCACACGCCTCGAAGCCGAGGGCGGTTCCGCCCGGTGTGTCGACGACACGGTGCACCTGGAGGGCGCGGACTCGGCTGTGGTCTACGTCGCCGTCGGAACGAGTTGGGCAGGGGACGACCCGGGGTTCCGTACCGACGTACTGCTGTCAGCGGCCGTGGATGCCGGGTACGCGGCGGTCCGCGCCGCACACATCGCGGATCACCAGGCCCTGATGCGACGGGTCTCCATCGATCTGGGAAGTGCCCCGGCCGACGCGGCGGCTCTGCCGACCGACGAGCGCCGTGCGCGGCTCGCTTCCGGGGAAGCCGATGCCGAACTCATCGCGCTGTACTTCCAGTTCGGCCGCTATCTGACCGTCGCCGGTTCCCGCCGCGACTCACCTCTGCCGCTGGCCCTCCAGGGACTCTGGAACGACGGCCTGGCCAGCAGCGCGCCCTGGACGAACGACTTCCACCTCGACATGAACACGCAGCAGAACTACTGGGCGGCCGAGGTGACGAACCTCGCCGAGTGCCAGGAACCGCTGTTCCGCCTGATCGAGACCACAGCCGCACACGGGCGTACGACCGCCAAAGAGATGTACGGCGCTCCCGGTTGGGTGGCGCACACCGTCACCAACGCCTGGGGCTACACGGCACCCGGTTCGGGTATCGGCTGGGGCCTGAACATGACGGGCGGGGCCTGGATCGCCCTCCAGCTGTGGGAGCACTACCAGTACGGGGGCGACGAGGTCTTCTTGCGTGAGCGCCTCTACCCGGTCTTCCGGGAGGCCGCCGAATTCTTCCTGGCCCATCTGGTGGCGGAGCCGGACCACGGCTGGCTGGTCACCGGCCCCTCCGAGTCACCGGAGAACTGGTATCTGGCGCCTGACGGAAGCCAGTGCTCGGTCTCCATGGGCGCCACCGCCGACCGGGTCTTCGTAGAGGCAGTGCTGCGCATCTGCGCCGAGAGCGCGGAGTTGCTCGACGTCGATGCCGAACTCAGGGCCCGGATCGCCGAAGCGCGCCGCCTGCTGCCCCCGTTCCGCATCGGGCGGCACGGACAACTGCAGGAGTGGCTGCACGACTACGAGGAGGCCGATCCGAGCCACCGTCACACCTCGCATCTGAGCGCTCTCTTCCCGGAACGGCAGATCACTCCGCGCGACACACCGGCCCTGGCACGTGCCGCGGAGCTCACGATCGAGCGCAGGCAGCAGGCCCCGGGCTGGGAGCAGACGGAGTGGGTCGAGGCGAACTTCAC
Source organism: Streptomyces sp. NBC_00554 (assembly GCF_041431135.1). Taxonomy (NCBI): domain Bacteria; kingdom Bacillati; phylum Actinomycetota; class Actinomycetes; order Kitasatosporales; family Streptomycetaceae; genus Streptomyces; species Streptomyces sp. NBC_00554. The sequence goes on from NZ_CP107799.1 coordinate 1,148,386, forward strand.
CGTCTACTTCGCCCGCCTGCTCAAGGCCGACCGGGCTCTCGCGCACCTCACCAACCTGATCACGGACGCGAGCGAGGCCAACCTGATGTCCTACTCCGCGGGCGGGGTGGCCGGGGCGGCGCAGAACATCTACTCCTTCGACGGCAACGCGGGAGGGACCGCCGGGATCGCCGAGATGCTGCTGCAGTCCGACGGAGACGAGATCGAACTGCTGCCGGCACTCCCGGCGAGCTGGCGGGACGGATACGTCCACGGACTGCGTGCCCGCGGAGGCTTCACCGTCGATCTCCGCTGGCGCGACGGGCGCCTCGATGCCGCACGCATCCACTCCTCCGCCGCCGGGAGCACCCGACTGCGCTACGGCCAGGAGATCCTTGACGTGAAGTTCGACAAAGGGGAAGCGGTTGTCGTCCGTTCAAGCTGACGACAACCCCTTCTCCCGGTGGTCACTGGGCGATCTGACCGCCGTCGACGAGAAGCGTCTGCCCGGTGACCGCGGACCCGTCGAGGGCGATGAACGCCACGGCCGAGGCGATCTCATCGGCCTCGAGCAGCCGGCGCATGGGGATCTGCTCGATCCACTGCGTCATCCGCTGAGGGTCGTCCATCCCTACCGTGTCGAGGATCGGCGTACGGGTACGGCCCGGCGCGACGGCGTTCACCCGTACCCCGTACTGTGCCCACTCCACCGCGAGCGACCGCGCCAGCTGGGCCACGCCGGCCTTCGCGACGTCGTACGCGACGTGGTACTCGGGGTTGGATCCGATGAAGGCCGCGATGGAGGAGATGTTCACGATCGATCCGGAACGCTGCCGGACGAAGTGCCGGCCGAACTCGCGGCAGGCCACGAAGGTGCCCGTCAGGTCGACACTGAGGATGCGGTTCCACACTTCGTCGGTCACGTCGAGGGCGTCGTCCTCGTGAGCTATCCCCGCGTTGTTGACAAGGATGTCTACGCGTCCGAACTGCCGCACCACCTCGTCGGCCGTCGCGGTGACGGCGAGCGGGTCCGACACGTCGAGCGGCAGGAACACGCAGCCAAGTTCCTTCGCGGCGGCGGCTCCTGTGTCCGGATTGCGGTCGGTGACGACAACGCGCACACCGCGGGCCACCAGGGCCGCGGCGATGGCGTAGCCGATGCCCTGGCCCGCGCCGGTGACGACGGCGACTCGCTCCTCGGACCGGTGCGGCTGCGACTCAGACATGTCAGTCCCTTTTCGTTCGTGTACGTCGGCTCTGCGCGCCCTGGGGCGGCTCTGATCGTGGAACGGATGCGGGCGCACGGCGACTCTGCGGCCGCGCGTGCGTCACACCGTCCTGTCGGCTCCCACTCCCGGAATCTGCCAGCGGACCCGCGCGGACGGAGCGATCGCGGTCGAGGCGCCGGGACTCTGCGGGCGCTCCAGCAGACCCTCGTGGACGACGCTGCGTTCGACGAACGCCTCCTGGGTCCACGGGATGAACTCGACGAGCGGAGGCACTTCGGAAAGGACGGTGCCCGCCAGGTGCTGGTGGACCTGCATCATGTCGCCGGCGTGAGGTGCCAGCCGCAGTCCTCTCGACGCGGCATGGCCGGCGATCTGCAGCCACTCCGTGACTCCGCCGACCCGGGTGACGTCGACCTGTACGACCCGGATGGCGTCCGCCGCCATGAAGGAGGCGAACTGGTGGTAGGAGTAGATGCTCTCCCCGGCGGCGACGTCCAGCCGGGTGGAGGCCTGCAGCCGGGCGTGTGCCTGAAGATCGTCGGCATGGAACGGCTCCTCGACCCAGTCCATCGCCGCTTCCTCGAGGGTCGGCATGATCTGGTTCGCCGTCGACAGGTCCCAGCGCTGGTTGGCGTCGCACATCAGCGTGACGTCGTCCCCGATCGCCTTACGGACGGCACGCACCCGTCGTGCGTCCTCCTTCCAGTCGGGGCGGCCCACCTTGATCTTCACCCGGGACCATCCGTGGTCGATCAGCGACGTGAGGTCCCTGACCAGGTCCGCGTCGGAGAGGTTCAGCCAGCCTCCGTCGGTGTTGTACGCCTCGATGCTGTCCTGCGTCCCGCCGAGAAGCTGCCACAGCGGCATGCCGGCGCGCTGCGCGGCGAGGTCCCACAGGGCGATGTCGACCATCGCCAGGGCCATGTGGACGACACCGGCGCGACCGATCCAGTGCGTCGGCAGCCAGTAGAGGCGCTTCCAAGTGCCCAGGATGTCTTCCGACGAGGTGTCGAGGAGAGCGTCGGCGTAGTACGAGGTGATCACGTCGGTGAGGAGTTCGGGGGCGCAGTGGATGCCGGAGATCCCGGTCCCGACACGGCCGTCGGCGGTGCGGATCTCCACCACGGGCACCGTCCAGTGCGTCATGGCGGCTGTGGAATCGGCGATGGGCCGCTGCAGGGGCACGGCGAGGGCATACGTCGTGACGGACGTGATCACCGCACCGTCGTCGCCGCGCGGAAGGTCGGCGCCGTGTACGGAGAGAAGCCCGCGGGCGATACCGAAGGAGGTCTGATCGGTCATTGTCCCAGTCGGCCATGGCCGCTGGGGCACGTCAACGTCGATATGCGTATGCGGGCGATCTGCCTCGCAGATGTCACGCCCATGGATTGTTGCGCGGACAGCGGTAAAGCTGTTGCCCTGAGGAGGTTTTGTCAATGGCACTCGAGTTGGCCTGGCTGCGTACATGGGTTGAAGTCGTGGATGCCGGCGGATTCACGCGAGCGGCTGAGCAGATGCACTTGTCGCAGCCGCGGGTCTCGGCGCACATAGCGAGTCTCGAACGCGAACTGGGTTGCTCGTTGATCGAGCGCCGGATAAGGCCGCTCACTCTCACCGACGACGGCCGTGCGTTGCTGTCGAGAGCCCGGGCCGTCCTCGCGGCAGCCGACGAACTCGTCACCGCGCGCCAGACGGACCGCGGCACCATCGCGGGCAACGTGAGCGTGGCGAGTTTCGCCAGCGGAAGCTCCGAATTCCTCCCGGGTGTCATCACCGAACTGCGGGAAAAACACCCGCAGATCCATGTCGCGGTGCTCGACGGAGACGTCGCCTTCATCGAGGCGGCACTGTCCGAGCGACGGGTCTCCGTGGCGCTCCGGCCGGTCCGCCCCGAGCCGCACGACCATGCGTTCACCATGCGTCCGCTGTGGCGGGAGCCGTTCGTCATGCTCGCTCCGACCGGCCATCCGCTGCTCGAGAAGAGCGAGGTGGATCTACAGGACTTCGTGAATCAGCGGGTCATCACCATCGGCAATCCGCTTGCCAACACGGTGGTCGGCTACGAAGCCGAAGTCGAGCTGAGCATCAAGGACACGGTCGCCCCCTACGGCACCGTCTCCCACCAGCCGACAACACTCGGCGCGATGGTGCGGGCCGGACACGGTATCGGAATCATCAACTACCTAGGCGCGGTGATGATTCAGCGTGAAGGCATGGAAATGCGCCCTATCCACAACCTGAACCGATACCGAGATGTCGGTATCTGGTGGCATTCGCAACGCCCCTTGGGCGCGGCTGCACAGGCGTTTATCCGAGCGGTCATCCGGGCGCCGCGACCAGAGGGCACAACTGCTATTCCACCGCTCTGATTTCCGCGGTGCGATTCGCGGTCCGGATACCGGTCATCCGGGACTCACCATTGACGTGGCGGCTTCCCGGGGCAAGGTTGGTCGGCAGCGGTCCCCCGCGTGGGAGCAGCCCGATTGTCGGCTGCCGAAAGCAACGAACGGAGTCGGGCATGACCAATGTTCGGACCTACTCGGATCTCGATGTCGCGGTTCGCAGCGACACGTCGGACGTGGGCGAGGGACCCGTCTTCGATCCTCGCACCGGCCGGCTCGTGTGGGTCGACATCTACGGCTGCAAGGTCTACGAGGACGACTTGTCCAGCGGTCGGCAGACCGTGACCGAGGTCGGCATGATGGTCGGTGCCGTGGCGCCGCGTGCCGACCATGACGGCTTCGTCGCCGCGGTGTCCGACGGGTTCGGCTTCATCGTCGACGGTGAGCTGAAAATGGTCGACCCGGTCCTGCCCGAACCGAACCTGCGTATGAACGACGGCAAGGTGGACTCGCGGGGACGGTTCTGGGCCGGCAGCAACGACATGAAGTTCGCCCCCGACCAAGGACGGTTGCACCGCTGGGACGGCGAGTCCCCGAGCGTCGTCGAGGTGGGCGGCCTGGTGCTGCCGAACGGTCTTGGCTGGAACGCCGACGACACGGTCATGTACCTCGCCGACAGCTACGCCAACCTGCTCTACCGGGCGGACTTCTATTCGGAGCAGGGAACCCTCGGTCCTCTCGACGTCCTTGCCGAGACCGAGGGACCGGGCGTCCCCGACGGCCTGGCGGTCGACGTGGACGGCTGCTTCTGGGTCGCCATGTTCGGAGGCCGCGAGGTACGCCGATACGATCCGGCCGGGCGTGTGGTCGGGGTCGTACCGGTGCCCGCCCACCAGCCGTCGAGCTGTGTCTTCGGCACGGACGGCCGTCTGTACATCACCTCCGCGCGCAACGGCCTGTCCGCCGAGGAACTGGCGCGCTACCCGCTGTCCGGTTCCGTCTTCGTCGTCGAGACCGGCACGACCGGGGTTCCCGTACAGCCGTTCTGGGCCTGAACTCCTCCGCCCGACCCGGGAGTTCACCGCTCCCGAATCCGCGACCGTCAAGCATTCGGCCACCCGCATCGTGCGGGTGGCCGATTCCGTGCCGCCGGTGGCGTCCTCGTCTACCAGCGCAACGTCACCGATTCGCCGCGCCCGAGTCGTACGGTCCGGGTCACTCCGCCCGCGGTGACTTCGGTGGTACGGCCGCCCACGCTGCGGATCACCGCTTGCCTGACCTTGCCGTCGCGCCAGGACACGTCAACTGAGAAGCCACCACGGGCGCCGACACCGGTGATCCGCCCCTTCTCGGCCCACGCGTCGGGCAGTGCGGGAAGCAACTCGATCCGACCGGGCCGGGAGTACACCAGCATCTCGACCATGGCCGACGGAGTGCCGAAGTTCGAGTCGATCTGGAAGATGCTGCTGGTGTCGTCGAGCGGCCATACGTCGAACAGGTTGAGGGCGGATCCGCCGGTGCTGCCCGTCGAGGGCCGCAGATTCGTCATGATCATCTCGTACGCCTTCTCGCCCTCCTTGAACCGGGCCCAGCACAGCGCGCGCCAGGCGTTGGCCCAGCCGTACAGGCTCGTGCCACGGTCGGTGAGCAGCTTCCGGACACCGGTGAGGAGTTCGGCGGATGAGGACTCCAGGCTGATGCGGTCGCCGGGGAAGAAGCCCATGAGCGGCGAGAGGTGGCGGTGCTGGACCTCGCCGAGGTTGTCGGGGGTCATCCACTCCTCCAGCCAGCCGGTGGTGGGGCTGACCTGCGGGAGATAGAGGCGGTCGCGCAGGCCGTCGATGACCTTCCGGTAGGCCTTGTCCTTGCCGAGCGTCGCACTCGCGGTGTGGAAGTTGGTGAACAGCGCCCACACCAGTTCCTGCGCGTAGGTGATGCCCATGGCATCCTGCGGTCCGTGCTCGGGTGACCAGTCCTTGTCGTTCACGAGGACCTCGCGCGACTGCCCGGTCGCGGGGTCGGTGACGGTGACGGGCACCAGCCGGGCTTCCCAGAACTCGCAGGCGCCCTTGAGCAGTGGGTAGATGCGGGCGAGCAGCCGGGTGTCCTGCGTGTACTCGTAGTGCTCGAAGATGGTGTTCACGAGCCAGGCGCTGCCTGCCGGGTGCCACTGCCAGCCCGAGCCGCCGTGGATGTTGGTGGAGATGCCGACGGTCCAGCCGGCGACCTTGCCCGAGGAGTTACGGAAGCGGTTGCGCGGGTCGTTGAAGAGCCGCACCGTGGTGTCGGTCCAGGCCGGCAGTTGGGCCAGGCAGTAGTCGGTGAGGGCGTCGAAGCAGCTGGGCAGGCCGGTCCGGTCGGCCATCCAGTAGTTCATCTGGATGTTGACGTCGGTGTGGTAATCACCCATCCAACCAGGGGTGTTGGTGTCGATCCACGCTCCCTGAAGACCCATCGGCAGGCTGTCGCGCGAGCCGCAGATCATCAGGTAGCGGCCGAACTGGAGGTAGGACGCCTCCAGTTCGGGATCGGGTGCGGCACCGTCCTGGGCGCGGGTCTGGAGGCGGGTCCAGGTGTCGAGTTGGCGCTGCTGTTCGGTGGAGGTTCCGAGCGACAGTGTCATCGCGTCGAAGAGGTTCCGGTAGTCGGCGATGTGGGTGGCAGCGAGGCTGCCGGGCGCCTGGGCGGCTGCTGTACGGACCTTCTCCCGGGCCAGAGCCTGGGGGTCGACGGACGGGTCGCGGTAGCCCTGGGCGAAGTCGGGGGCGTAGTCGGTGCCACCGCTGAAGATGACGGTCAGATCGCCGCAGCCGGTGAAGTCCACGCCGGAGCCCGTGACTTCGACCCGACCGGTGCCGCTGACCGCCGTGATGGCGGCGCCGTAGCGCAGGCCGTTGTCGAAGGCGGCACCGAAGGAAGCGGTGGCATCGGAGGTGTTGGCGACCGTGTTCTCACCGTGGGTGCCGGCCAGGGTGATCCGACCGGTGTAGGTGCCGCCGCCGCTCTGCGAGAAGCGTACGACCACGACGTCGTCCGGGTGGCTGGCGTACACCTCGCGCCGGTACGTCACGCCGTTCTGCGTGTACGAGGCCGTGACCAGGCCGTTGCTCAAGTCCAGGGTGTGGCCGGGTATCTCGACGGTGAGGTGGGCGAGTTGGGTCAGGGTTCCGAACGCCGTCTGGTCGTAGGGGAACTGGCCGTCGCTGCTGAGCACGTCGTTGCGCCCGCCGGTCCACATGGTGGCGTCGGTGATGTAGAGCGTTTCGTCGGCGGGGTCCCCGCCGACGAGGGCACCGAGCCGTCCGTTTCCGATGGGCAGGCCCTGCTGGATCATGTTGCCCGCGGCCGCGGGCGCCGTGTGCCACAGGCGCACCGCCGTGCTGTCGTCCACCCGGGGGTCGGTGGCGGGCCGGTGCGGCTCGGCCGCGGCGGCGGTGAAGGCCGGCAGTCCCGCGAAGGCGGCGAGGGTTCCCGCGGCGCCGGAGCCGGTCAGCTCAAGGAATCTCCGGCGACTCGGGAAGTCCGGGTGGGCAGGCTGGCGCGAGCTCATGAGGGCTGTTCCTCCTGGGGAGTTCTGATGCGCAAAGTGCTGCTCAGAAAGGCAGGAGAAACATAGATCCGGTAATTGGGGAGCTCAAGGTCCCTGACATTCGCATAGAGCATCCTGGTTATTCGCGGAATGTCCTTCGCGTCGGTGCCGGTTCCCTCCCCCATCGAGGACCGTCGCGATCACAGCACCGCTCCGATCCGCCACGGGGCGATCTCCTCGGAACCGAACCCGAGCAGCTCGGACTTGCTCGGCTCGCCCGAGGCCAGGTCCACCAAACGCTCGAACAGCCTTACGCCCGTGGTGATCTGCTCCTCGCGGGTGAACGCGGCCCCGGCGTCGAAGTCCATGTCGCCGGCCATGTGCTGGTACAACCGGCTGGTCGTGGTGATCTTGAGGCAGGGGGCCGGGCGGGAGCCGAACACCGAACCGCGGCCGGTGGTGAAGGCCAGCAGGTTCGCCCCGCCGGCCACCATGCCGGTCGCCGACACCGGGTCGTAGCCGGGGGTGTCCATATAGGTCAGCCCCGGGGCCTCGACCCGCTGGGCGTAGTCGACGACTGCCCGCAACGGGCTGCTGCCACCCTTGAGGACCGCGCCCAGCGACTTCTCCCAGATGGTGGTGATGCCCCCGTCGCGGTTGCCGCGCGAGGGATTGTTGTCCAGCTCGGCCCCGTTGGCGCGGACGTATCCCTTCCACCACTCCAGGATCTCGTCGAGCCGATCGGCCAGTCCCGCTTCGGCGGCCCGCGCCGCGAGCAGATGCTCGGCCCCGAAGATCTCCGGTGTCTCCCCGAGGATCGCCCGGCCTCCGGCGGCGACCAGCAGGTCGGCGGCAACTCCCAGAGCGGGGTTGGCGGTCAGGCCGGAGTAGGCGTCGCTGCCGCCGCACTGCAGGCCCAGGGTGAGCCCGGACAGCGGCAGCGGCTCCCGGCGAAGTCCGGCGACCCCCTCCGCGATCACCGCGACCCGCCGCAGCGCCTCGTTCACCGTCGCGACCGACCCGCCCAACTCCTGGATGGTCAGCTGCTCGACCGGGCGGTGCAGGTCCTCCAGAAAGTTCTCGGGCTGGTTGACCTCGCAGCCGAGGCTGACGGAAACGACCCCGACGAGGTTGGGATGGGCGGCATAGCCGCGCAGGGTGCGGCGCAGGATCTCGTCGCCCCGGCCGCCCTCCGCCAGGCCGCAGCCCAGGTCATGGCCAAGGGCGATCACCCCGTCCAGGCCGGGGGTCCCGGCGTGCGCGGCCTCCGCCGCCTGGGCGACCATTCGGGACACCGTGGCGGCGCAGTTCACCGACGGCAGGATTCCTATGTAGTTGCGGGTCGCCACGGCGCCTCCGGGCCGCTTGTAGCCAAGGAAATGGTCGCGCGTCGGGGCCACTGGCGGCGTCCACGGGACGGCGGTCTGCCGGGCGTCGCCGCGATTGGGCGAGGCCGCGCCCCTGACCTCGACGTTGTGGACGTGGACATGGCTGCCCGGCGTGATCGGAGCCGTCGCGTACCCGATCACGGCTCCGTATTTCACGATCGCCCGGCCCGCCGGGATGTCGGTCAGCGCGACCTTGTGGCCGGCCGGAATGTCCTGAGTGATCGGGATCCGCGCCGGACCGGCGTCGCAGACCGCCCCCTCGGGCAGATCGTCCAACGTCAGTCCGACGTTGTCGGCGCTGCGGTCGGCCACCAGTAGCCGGGGCCGCCCTAAAGCGGGCACGAGGCCGTCCGTCGTCTCACTCACTCGAGCTCCTTCAAACTGACGTACGGCGTCCGCTGCCGAATCCGGCACCTTCCGCTGTCGTGGCGCAAACGCTAGGCGGCGATTGCTGCTGTTGAGAAGCGTGAAAATCGGATGGAAAACATCTGTCAGACGACTGACGCAGACAATTGCGCGCGCAATGGCTCATGGTGGCCACCATCCGGTGGTCCACTTCAACCTGCTCGCGCGACTCCCCGCAGGGACAGATGCCCGATCCACCGCGTCCGCGCCATCGGCTTCGCCGCTCTGGGCCCCTACCGCCCCGAGAGTGCCCCCGCGCCCTTCCTGCACGCTCCCTTGACAGCCCTTACGACCCTCCCGAAACTACCGAACATTCGGTTGATGACGACGACTGAGTCAGCTGCAGATCCTCACCAACCTCAAGGGAGCCGCATGACAGGGTCCAAGGTCGGAAACAAGGTCAAGCTGTCGCGCGCGGCCTCGGTACTGGCCGGCGGTTCGGCAGCGCTCGTCCTCTTGGTGGCGGGACAGACAGCGACCACCGCCGCGCCCGCCTCAGCTTCTGCCTGGCAGCCGCCGGCGCCCACGTTCGCGACGAGCGAGCCCGTGCGCACCACCGTCACCATGGACGACGGCGTGAAGATCGCGGTCGACATCGTCTATCCGACCGACCCGAGCACCGGGGCACGCGCGTCGGGCGATTTCCCTGTGCTGCTGGCGCAGAACCCCTACGGCACGCAGCCTTCCGACCCTGCCGACAACGGCACCTACTTCGTTCAGCGGGGATACGTCTTCGTGGTCTCCGCGGTACGGGGCACCGGTGACTCCGGCGGACAACTCGACTGGTTCGGTGACCGGCAGGGCAAGGACGGAGCCAACCTCGTCAACTGGGCGGCCCACACGCTGTCGGGGTCCAACGGCAAGGTGGGGCTTGAGGGTTGCTCCTACCTCGAAGTGAACCAGTGGTTCACCGCAGCGGCTGTGGGCAAGAACTCCGCTCTCAAAGCCATCGCACCGTTCTGCACCGATTCGGACTTCTACAACGACCTCACGGCCAACGGCGGCATCCCCACCTCTTTCGTGGCCAACATCGCCCGAGCCCAACCACGCGGTCCAGAAGACGACCCTGCGACCGACCCGCAGTCCGTGACGATCACCCAGCAAGCCAACGGCGGCTCACGCTCGTACAACGATGCCTATTGGCGGGCGCGAGACGTCCAGAAACTCATGCCGCGGATCGTGAGCAACAGCATTCCGGCGCTCAGCCAAGCCGGGTGGGAGGACCTGTTCCCCGGTGGGAACCTCGGCGCTTATGTCGCGGCCCAAAACGCCTACTTCCACCGGCCGTTGACCGATCCGATCGCACCGGGCGACCCCGTCACCGGCCGGTACCAGGCGATCGTCGGGCCCTGGACCCATGGCGAGCACGTCAACGAAGCCACCTTGCAGGCCATTCGCCTGGAATGGTTCGACACCTGGCTCAAGAACGCACCCACCGGCATGGCCGCCACCTCGAAACCTCTGCACCTGTTCGAGAACGGCGCGAACACCTGGATCGACAGTTCCGCATGGCCGCTGTCCCTGGACGCTCGGACCTACTACCTCGGCAACGGGTCGCTGACGGCAACCAAGCCCACGGAGCAGGGAAGCGACAGTCTCTCCTGGGGCGCGTCGACCGCAGGAAGCACACTGACCTACACAACGGCCCCGCTCGCCGACACAGCCCTGCTCAACGGACCGGCCGACGTCACCCTCTACGCCAGATCAACGACCGTCGAGACCGAACTGACGGCCACACTGAACATCGTTGCGCCGGACGGCACGGTGACCAAGCAAGCCGACGGAATCCTCCTGGGCAGCCAACGCGCCTTGGACACCGGCGAAAGCTGGTACGGCAAGAACAAGGCACTTCTCAAGCCCAGCCACCCCTTCACCCAAGCCTCACAGCAACCCGTGACACCCGGCCGGACCACCCGGTACGACATCTCCCTGCTGCCGAACTTCACGAGGATCCCGGCCGGTTACAGGATCCAGGTCACCATCAACAGCCAGCCGTCGGTCGACTTCCACTTCCCGGTCTCCCCCACCCCGCAGCAACTGGCCAACCTGACCGGCGGTCTGTACACCATTGAACGCTCCGCGGAAGCGGCATCGTTCGTCAATCTTCCGCTGACATCACCCGGTACGGCGACCCCCAGCAACGACAACTGGGGGCCGGCGTCCTGACCCGACCGCGTGGGCACGGGCAGCAGCGGTTCAGAGCGGGTTGAGGCGGGCCTTGAGCAGGCAGAACTCATTGCCTTCGGGGTCGGTCAGGACATGCCACTGCTCCTCCCCCGTTTGGCCGATGTCCGCCGGGCGCGCACCGAGCTTCAGGAGGCGTTCGAGCTCGGCATCCTGATCGCGGTCGGTCGCGTTGACGTCGATGTGCAGCCGGGACTTCCCCTTCTCCGGCTCATCCCTGCGACTGAGGATGATCGTCGGCTGCGGACCGCCGAACCCCTCGCGCGGCCCGATCTCCAGCGTGCCGTCGTCCTCGCGATCGAGCACGACGAAGTCCAGGACCTCGCACCAGAACCGCGCCAGCACCTCGGGGTCGCGGCAACCGAGCACGAGCTCACTGATACGACATGCCATAACGAAACCTGCTCTCAGCCTCGGAACTGCCAGGGAGGCCACAAGCGAACCTTGTGGGCTCCCAGCAGTGAAAACAACCCCGCGACCGTACCGGACAAGGCGCGCACCGGCGAAGTGATTTCAGGGTGCTTGGCTTCAGTCGAACAGATCGGGCTGTTCCGCGGTGATCTGGTCCCACAGGGGGCGGAATTGGAACCAGCCCGGAAGCGCGCCGGAGATCTGTGAACGCACCATCCGCGCCGTCTCGGAGTCGATCAGCTTCGGCTTGCCGGCGGCCATGGCCAGGAGCTGCGCCTGGCAGGACCGCTCCATGGTGATGAAGTACCAGGCGGCCTCGGCCACGGACTGCCCGACCGTGAGCAGCCCGTGGTTCTGCAGGACGACGGCCTTGGCGCTGCCCAGAGCCACACCGATCTTGCGGCCCTCCTCCGTATCGTTCACGACCCCTTGATAGTCCGAGTAGAGGCCGTGGTCCTCGAAGAAGGCACAGGAGTCCTGCGTGATCGGGTCCAGCCGGATACCCAGGCTCGAGAAGGCCTTTCCGTGCAGTGAGTGGGTGTGCGCGGCCGCGACCACATCGGGCCGCGCCCGGTGCACTTCGGAGTGGATGCAGAAGGCGGCGTTGTTGACCGGCCGCTTCCCCTCCAGCAGGGTGCCGTCGTGGTCGACGAGGATCAGGTCCGAGACCCGTATCTGGCTGAACGCCATCCCGAAGGGGTTGACCCAGAAGGCCGTGGGGTTCTCCGGGTCGCGTGCGGTGATGTGGCCGGCCACCCCTTCCGAGAAGCCGAAGCGGGCGAACACGCGGAAGGCCGCCGCGAGTTCCTGCTTTCGGACTTGCCGCTCCTCTTCGACGGACAGGTTCTCCGGCGGCAAGGGCAGGGTGACGCCCTCGGCCATGGGGCCGACGGATGCCTGCTGGACGGCTGTGGGTGTCAGGGACATGGGTTTCCTGCCTCTCAACGTTCCTACGGGTCGGGCTACTTCTTGTTCTTGCGGACGCGGCTACTGCTCGTTCGTGCGGGTGCCGCTACTTCTGGTCGGAGCGCAGGCGTTTGCCGTACATGGCGTTCACCAGCCGCAGGATGAAGCGATAGGACGAGGGGTCGAACGGGAGCATGTGAAGGTCGCGGCGCATCGGGAACCGGTTCACGGAGATCGCCTGCAGCTTGGTGTACTTGCGGAAGCCCTCGGCACCGTGCCGGACACCTACTCCCGACGCCTTCCAACCCCCCATGGGCAGGCCGAGGGCCAGATAGTTGCTCTGAGCGTCGTTGATGGTGACGCAGCCGGCCTCCAGTCGCGCGGCCAGTTGCCGAGCGCGGGCCATGTTCGAACCGATGATGGTCGCCTGCAGGCCGTACTCGCTGTCGTTGGCCAGCCGAACGGCCTCCTCGGCGTCGGCGACCTTCATCACGGGCAGCGTCGGGCCGAAGGTCTCCTCGCGCATGCACTTCATGGTGTGATCGACATTGACGAGCAGCGTGGGTTCGAAGAAGCGACCGGGGCCGGGAGCCGCATGGCCCCCGACGAGGACACGCGCACCGCGACTCACAGCGTCCGTGACCTGGTCCTCGACGATCCCCATCTGCGGCGGGAAGGTCATGGCGCCCAGATCGGTGCTGCCCAGTCCCGCGGGCCTGCCCATGGTGACCTCACGGAACCGCTCTTCCAGCCGGGCGACGAACTCGTCGTACACGGGGGCCTCGACGTAGACCCGCTCGACCGAGGTACAGGTCTGGCCCGCGTTGAACAGAGCGCCGTGGAGGGCGACGTTCACGGCCCGTTCCACGGAGGCGTCCGCGAGGACGATCAGCGCGTCCTTGCCGCCGAGTTCCAGCGAGCAGGGGATGAGCCGCTCGCCGGCCCGGGCCGCGACGGCGCGGCCGGTCTTCGTCGACCCGGTGAACATCACGAAGTCGGCGGCTTCGACGAGGGCCTGGCCGGTGGCGCCCGCGCCGGTGACGACCTGGAACACGCCGTCGGGCCAGCCGCATTCGCGGGTCATCTGCTCCATGAGGCGCGCGGTCAACGGGGTGTATTCGGAGGGTTTGAGCACGACGGCGTTGCCTGCCGCGAGGGCGGGGATGGCGTCACCGAAGGAGTTGATCAGCGGGTTGTTCCAGGGGCCGATGACCCCGACGACGCCGACCGGTGCCCGGCGGGTGTACATGCTGCGCCCCAGAACGAAAGGTGACAGGGACCGCACCTTCGTGTCGGCGAGGAGGCGTCGTGCGTGCTTGGCCCAGTAGGCGAAGGCGCTGACGCAGTAGACGACTTCGACGATCGCGTCCTCCTCCGCCTTGCCGTTCTCCGCGACGATGGAGTCCGTGATCTCCTGCCGGTGCGCCAGCAGCCAGCGGCGGCTGCGCGTGAACAGCTCCGCACGCGTTCGCGGGCTGAGCCGCGCCCAGCCGGCCTGCGCCTGCCTGGCCCGGAGGACCGCTGACACCACCTCTTCCGCGGGCGTGTCGGCAACGTGTCCGACCACTTCACCGGTGGCGGGATTGTCCACTGCGATGCCCGCGTGCGCCGAGTCAGCGGCTGCGGTAACGGTTCGAGTCTGAGTCACGGAATCTCCTGCAGGAACGTTGACTTCGGTTCATCCAGAATGGGACGGTCGTTTGTGCAAGTCAAGAGTCTTGGACAATTGACCAACTTCATCGCAACGGGGAAAGTTCCCGCGTCGCCGCCAAGGAGCATTCGGAATGAAACGGACAGCGTCGATCACACTCAACGGCTTGGGCGTCCCCGAGTCGCTGCGTTGGCATGAGAACGCCCTGTGGTTCTCCGATCTCGCGCACGGCACCGTCCACCGCTGGGACGGGAGCGGAGAGGCGAAGACGATCGCCAAGGTCCCCGGACGCGCCGGCGGACTCGGCTGGCTCCCGGACGGGAGGATGCTGGTCGTCTCGATGGACGGTGGCTGCGTCTACCGCCTCGAGCCCGATGGACAGCTGGTCGAGCACGCGGATCTGCGCCACCTCGTCGGCGGCCCGGTCAACGACATGCTCGTCGATCCGAAGGGGCGGGCATACGTCGGAAACTTCGGCTTCGACTACCACGCCTTCGTCCGGGAGCACCCGAACTCGATGCTCTACGCGCCGCCCGGCCCCCCGAAGACCCCGATCGCCTGCCTCGCCCCGGACGGCGAACTGATCGGGCTGACGGAACCGACACTGTTCCCGAACGGCTGTCTACTCACCCCGGACGGTACAACCTTGGTGGCCGCCGAAACCCTGGGTATGCGCCTCACCGCCTTCCCCGTCCATCCGGACGGCACTCTCGGCAGCCCACGCCCCTGGGCAGCGCTGATCTCACCGCTGCTGTGGCGCATGGTGAACCATCCGGGGCTGCCAGGGCGGATCACACGCAGAGTGTCAGCGGCGCTGGACCACCCGGCCATCGCCAAGCGTTCCTCGTCGCCGATCGCCCCCGACGGCATCGCCTGGCACAGCGACGGCGAAAGCATCTGGATCGCCAACGCCCTACGAGGTGAATGCGTGCGCGTGGCGGAGGGCGGCCGAGTTCTGGATCGCGTCGCGACGAGCCAAAACACCTTGAGCTGCCTGGTCGCCGGGGGTGACGGCCGCACCTTGTTCGCGGCGACCGTTCCGACCGACGACCCCGTCCGCGCCGGCGAGCTCAATGGCGGCCGCATCGAGATGTACCGACTGTGAACCGTCCGATAACGGTCCGGTTCAATCTCATGTCGGACAGTTGACTTGGACGCTCGACCAAGAGACGCTGTGAGCATGAGCCGAAACTCGGAGAGAAGCCAGGTCGTGCTGGTGACTGGGGCCGCCGACGGGATCGGCGCGGCGATAGCCGCGCTGGCGGTGGCCCGCGGTCATCGCGTGATGCTGACGGACGTCAACGGGGAAGCCGTCCATTCCGCCGCCCGCCGACTGGGCGACCGCGCCGCAGGCTGCGTACTGGACATCAGGGACCCGGAGGGCTGGGCCAAGGCGTTCGACGCGACCGAAGCGCAGCTCGGTGCCGTCGATGTCCTGATCAACAACGCGGGGATCACCCACACCGGACATGCGCGGGACCTCAGCCTCCAGCAGCACCGCGACATCGTCGAGGTCAACCTGCTCGGGACCATCACGGGCGTGCACACGGCGCTCCGCCGCATGACCGAGCGGGGCAGCGGCCACATCATCAACGTCTGCAGCATGACCTCGTTCCTGCCCCTGCCGGGATACTCCACTTACGGCGCCAGCAAGTACGCGATGCGGGGCTTCCACCACAGCGTCGCGCTGGAGGAGCGGAACGGCCCCCTGGACTTCACGATCATCCACCCGCCGTCCACCCGGACGAAGATGCTCGACCAGGAGATGGCCGACCCCACGTCCGCGATCTCCTTTGCCGAGAAGTCGTACGCGCCGGAGCAGATCGCGAAGGCCGTCGTCGACGCGATCGTCTCCAAACCGGTCGAGGTGGTGTTCCCGCCCCTCGCCGGACGCTTCCAGCGGATCGCCGGTGTGTTCCCGCGACTGATGCGCTGGGTGCTCCCTCGGGCCGAGGCCAGAGGCGTGCGCCAGAGGGAGCGGCTCGTCTCCGACGGGAAGACCCGCACGTCCGACGCATCCGAGACCCCGCACCGGTCGGTTTCCTGACCGGTCCTGCCGCCGGCCGCCTTGACCGGCCGGCGATACGAACAATCCAGAAGGGTGCAGTTGTGAGCGCACATGTGGTGTCCCGGCCGGACGTGAAATCGGCTGTCTCCGCCATCGCCGGCCTGAGCGAGGACCGGATGGCACAACTCTCCAGGGCGACCGAGCACTTGGATCCGCCGTTCGCCGTGGTGGACCTGGACGCCTTCGACGCGAACGCCGCCGAGCTGGCGCGCAGGGCCGAGGGCCGCGCCACCATCCGCCTGGCCAGCAAGTCGGTGCGCAGCCGCGATCTGATCACGCGTGCGGCCGAGCGGCAGGGCTACCACGGCATTCTCGCCTTCACCCTGCCCGAGGCCCTGTGGCTGGCCGAAGAGCACGCGGACGTGGTCATCGGATATCCGACAGCGGATCGCACAGCCTTGAAGCGGTTGGCAGCGGACGAACGTGCGGCCTCACGCATCACCCTCATGGTCGACTCGGTCGGCCAGCTGGACTTCATCGACGAGGTGGTGGGCTCTTCCCGGCCCGACATCCGCCTCTGTATCGACCTGGACGCATCCCTGGAACTGGCTGGCGGCCGACTGCACTTGGGCCCGTACCGCTCCCCTGTCCACACTCCGCAACAGGCCGCGTCGCTCGCCCGGGCGATCGTGGGCCGAGCCGGGTTCGAACTCGTCGGCGTCATGTCCTACGAGGGCCAGATCGCCGGACTGGGTGACAACCAGCCCGGCTCTCCCCTCAAGCGACTCGCGGTCCGCGCGATGCAGCACCTCTCCGCCCGCGAACTGGCCGATCGCCGGGCCGCAGCCGTCGCCGCCGTCGAAGCCGTCGCACCGCTGGAGTTCGTCAACGGCGGCGGCACCGGCTCCATAGAGCAGACCTCGTCCGAGGACGTCATCACCGAGATCGGTGCAGGCTCCGGCCTCTACGGCCCCGGGCTGTTCGACCACTACCGCCGCTTCCGCCCCCGGCCCTCCGCCTACTACGTCATGTCCGTCGTGCGCCGCCCGACCACCAGGATCGCCACTGTTCTCGGAGGCGGATGGATCGCCTCCGGCCCGCCCGGAAACGACCGCCTGCCCACTCTGAGCTGGCCCCAGGGCCTGCGGATGAACCCGAGGGAGGGGGCGGGGGAGGTCCAGACCCCGGTCCTCGGCGCGGCGGCCGAGGGGCTCGGGCTCGGTGACCATGTGTGGTTCCGGCATGCCAAGGCCGGCGAACTGTGCGAACGCGTGAACGCCCTCCATCTCGTATCCGGCTCGCAGATCGTCGAGCAGGTCCCGACATACCGCGGTGAAGGCCACGCCTTCCTCTGACGTCCCCTTCCAGGCCCCTCATCCCCCGGAGGCCCGATGTCCACCGAGTCCGAATCCGCGACGCCCCTCCTGGTGGCGTCCGTCGGGCCGGCTTCCGCCCAAGGACCGGCCGAACCCGTCTCGCGCAGCTGGACCACCTTGTTCAGCCTGGTCTGGTTCGGCTACTGGATGGCGAACCTCGTGCCCCTCCAGCTGCTGCTCCCGCAGCAACTGGAGGCGATCAGTCCGGCGTCCAAGGTGCGCGACTTCGCCATCGTCAACGGCATCTCCGGGCTGGTCGCACTGCTCGCCCTGCCGCTGTGCGGAGCGCTGTGCGACCGCTCCCGCAACCGCTTCGGCCGACGAAGGATCTGGCTCGGCGCCGGTGCGCTGACATTCGCCGCCGGATTGATCGTCACCGGTGAACAGAGATCAGTGACAGGCGTGAGTGTGGCCTGGGGGGCCAGCATGCTGGGGCTGAGCGCCGCCACCGCCGGTCTGACCGCTGTCATCGCCGACCGCGTACCCGTGCCGCAGCGCGGCATGATCTCCAGCGCCATATACGGCCCCCAGGCCCTCGGCGTGGTGGCCGGAATCGCCATCGTCTCGTCCTTCGGCCTCTCCTTCACACACAGCTACGCCGTCCTCGCGGTACTCCTGATCCTCTGTGTCGTGCCGTTCCTGGCGGCCTACCGCGACACCACGTACGACACCGAGCCCCCGCTGCGGCTGCACCTGGTGATCGCTTCCATGGGCAGCTCGCTCAGGAACCGCGATTTCGCCTGGGCCTTCGGCGGACGACTGCTGGTCAACCTGGCCAACTCACTGGGCACTTGCTACATGCTGTACTTCCTCACCGACGACCTGAGGGTCTCGGACCCGGAGAGCAGCCTGCTGGCGGTCACCGTCGTCTACCTGCTCGCGGGAATCCTGGCCACCACGGTGGCCGGTGTGCTGTCCGACCGTCTCGGCCGACGACGGATCTTCGTCGCGCTGGCGGCCGTACTCCAGGCCGTCTCCGGCTTTCTTCTCGCCGGCTTCCCGAGCATGACGGTCGCGCTGATCGCGTCGGCACTCATGGGTGGCGGGTTCGGTGCCTACATGGCCGTCGACCAGGCACTGATCACCCAGGTCCTGCCCGACGCCGAGAGCCGGGCAAAGGATCTCGGCATCATGAGCATCGGCTCGGTCGTCCCCCCGACGCTGGCTCCCCTGATCGCCAGCTTCATCATCACCTCCGACCGCGGCTATGCCCTCCTGTTCACCGCCGTAGGTGTCACGGCGGCCGTCGGAGCCGCGCTCGTCTACCGAATCCGTTCCGTCAGATGAGGACACCCAGCTGCCTCCCAACCGGCGTAGGCCGACTCGCAGTTGATGAAAAGACCAGAACCTGGAAGGACCCGGCAGATGCCGATCGGCACGAGCAGTACATGGCGCAACTGGGCCGGGAACGTCACTGCCCGTCCCGTACGGGAGGTGACTACCGCCTCCGTCGAGGAGCTCTCCGCCGCCGTACGGAAGGCCGCCGACGACGGCCTGAAGGTGAAGGCCGTCGGCACCGGACACTCCTTCGCAGCCGCCGCGACCGACGGCGTGATGATCCGGCCCCAACTCCTCACCGGCATACGGAAGATCGACCGCGAGGCGGGCACGGTCACCGTGGAGGCCGGCACACCCCTGAAGCACCTGAACGTGGCCCTGGCCCGCGAGGGACTGTCGCTCACGAACATGGGCGACATCATGGAACAGACGGTCTCCGGCGCGACCAGCACCGGAACGCATGGCACAGGGCGCGACTCGGCTTCGATCGCCGCACAGATCAAGGGACTTGAGCTGGTCACGGCCGACGGTTCTGTACTCACCTGCTCGTCGAAGGAGAACCCGGAGATCTTCGCCGCGGCCCGGATCGGTCTGGGCGCGCTCGGAGTGATCAGCGCGATCACCTTCGCCGTCGAGCCGCTCTTCCTGCTCACCGCACGCGAGGAACCGATGACCTTCGACAGGGTCACGGATTCCTTCGACGAACTCATCGCGGAGAACGAGCACTTCGAGTTCTACTGGTTTCCGCACACCGAGAACTGCAACACCTTGAGCAACAACCGCAGCGCGGGCCCGACCGCCCCTGTCGGCAGGCTCAGAGGATGGTTCGAGGACGAGTTCCTCGCCAACGGCGTCTTCCAGGCGCTCAGTTCGCTGGGCCGGGCCGCGCCCGCCACAATCCCCGGGATCGCGAAGATCACCAGCCGCGGTCTCTCGGCACGGACGTACACGGACATCCCCTACAAGGTGTTCACCAGTCCGCGCCGCGTGCGCATGATCGAGATGGAGTACGCCGTCCCGCGCCACGCCCTTGTCGAAGCCCTGCGCGAACTGAAGACCATGGTCGACCGCTCGGATCTGCGGATCGGTTTCCCCGTCGAGGTCCGCACGGCCCCCGCGGACGACATCCCGCTCTCCCCGGCGACCGGCCGCGACAGCGCGTACATCGCCGTCCATGTGTACAAGGGCACGCCGTACCAAGCCTATTTCGACGCCGCCGAGCGGATCTTCACCGCGTACGAGGGGCGCCCGCACTGGGGCAAGCTGCATACGCGCGACGCCGATTACTTCGCCAAGGCCTATCCGCGTTTCGGTGAGTTCACCGCCGTACGGGACCGCCTCGATCCGGAACGGCGCTTCGGCAACGACTATCTGCGCCGCGTGCTGGGGGACTGAGGACACCCGGCGAGCAGTACGTGTCCGGCGATGAAGCCAGGTTTCAGTCCAGGTCGGGGTCGGGCTTGCGGGCGAGGGTCACGAGGTGCTCAGCGGTCAGCTGGAGCACCTCCCGGCTGCGTTCGCCGTCCCGGTCGACCAGCCAGCACAGGGTGACCCCGTCGAGCACCGCGTTCAGGTAGCGGGCGAGGACGGGCAGAGGCACCGTCCATTCGATGCCGGCGCTCGTGGCCGCCTCCTCCAGGACTTCCTCGTGAACTTCCAGGTAGTGGGCGTACTGCCGGCGCGCCAACTCCTCGAAGCCGGCCTGGCGCAAGGCGTAGTGGGTGAGCTCGTATCCCACCTGATGCTCGCCCGGGGCGAGCTCCACGCCCTCCCAGAACGCGTACAGACTCCCGGTGATGCGGTCGCCGAGATCGCCTTCCCCGGCGAACGCCTTCCGTGCCGCCGCGCCACTGCTGTTGGTAAATCGCGTGATGACCTCATCGAGGAGGTCCTCACGCGAGTCGAAGCAGTAGTGGAAGACCCCCAGCGGCATGTCGGCCTCGTTGACGATGGCGCGCGTCGTCGCCTTCGCCACTCCATCGCGGACCATCACCCGAATCGCCGCCGCGATCAGTGCTTCCCGTCGGTCCTTCGCCGCCATGCGGGCCATTCGTCTGCCGTTCTCCTGAGGTCGACTACGTTCACCTCACATGCTAACTCGCGTCTTGGACGATTGACCAAAACCCTGTGAGCTGCATGCTCGACTTCGAATATCGGGAACGACCCATACCCTCATCCACAGGCCGACCGCGGAATCCGATGCTTCCCTCACCGCCGCTTCGCATGCCGGGTGAGTACCTGTGCATCGACGTCTTACGCACGGGAAACGAGGGGCTCGCCGGGCCGCCTCTAGCCTCACGGGGCATGACGGGGAACCGAATTCGCCGACCTGACCAGTCCGTCCGCATTCCCGGCTGGGGCTCCATCCGCGGCCGTGTGGCCATCGTCCTTGCCGTACCCACTTGTCTGCTCCTCGCCCTCACCGGGCTGGGCGTCGTCGACCGCGCCCATGACTGGTCCGCAGCGCGGGCCACGGAGTCGCAGGTCATCGTCCTGCTGCGGGTGCAGGACCTCGTCCGTGAGCTCCAGCGTGAACGCGGCCTCACCAACGGCCTGTTGGGCGGCGACGAGGAGTACCAGGACGACGTCCGCGAGGCGCGGGCGCGCACCGATGACGCCCGCACATCCTTGACGGGGGTGCTCTCGGCGGAGAGCGGTGATCTGCACGAGGCCGCAGCCTCCGCACTCCGCCGGGCCCAGCTCCCCCTCGCCGACCTCACCGGCACCCGTACCGGCGTCGACACCGGCACCGCCGACCGCACCGTCACCCTCCGCTTCTACACCGCGGCCGTCACCGCCCTGATCGACGCCGAATCGACCGGCGTGCCCGACGGCGATCGCGGTATCGCCCAAGGTGTGCAGGCGTTGCAGGCCCTGGCCCGCGCCACGGAGGCCGTCGCCCTCGAACGCGGTTCCCTGAACGGCGTGTTCGCCGCGAAGGGGTTCCGTTCCGGCGAGTACCTCGACTTCACCGAGATCCGGGCCACCCGTGTCGCCGACCTCGGCCAGTTCCGCCAACTCGCAGGCGGTGACGAGGAGTCCGCCCTCGACCGAGCCTTCAAGACGGCCGCGGCCCGCCGCGTCACCGCGTACGAGGCCAAGGCCGAAGCGGGCGCCGACGGCTCACCCCTCGATGTCGCCCCCACCCGCTGGTGGACCGACATGACGACGCTCGTCGACGATCTGCACGCCGTCCAGAAACAGGTCGGTGACGACGTACGGGCAGGAGCGGGCCGGACCGGCGACGCGGCCACCCGGCAGCTCATCGGCTTCCTGGGCCTGGGCGCGCTGATCCTCGCCGTCGCCTCCGCACTCGCGGTGTTCTCGGCCCGCTCCATCACCCGTCCCCTGGGCGCACTGGCCGACGAGGCGGACGCGGTCGCGGGCACCAGGCTCGCGGAGGCGGTCAAGCGCATCCAGGAGGCCGACCCCGACACCCCGCTGCCCGAGGATCCCAAGACGGCCGAAGTCCCGGGTACCGCACGGGAGATCACCCGGCTGGTCGCCGCCCTGCACAACGTCCAGCGCACAGCCGTCCGTCTCGCCGCCGAGCAGACCGTCCTGCGCCGCAACAGCACCGAGTCCCTGGCCAGCCTGGGCCGCCGCAACCAGTCCCTCCTCATCCGCCAGCTGGGCCTGATCACCACCCTGGAGAGCCAGGAGCTCGACCCTGACGCACTCGCCGAGCTCTTCGAACTCGACCACCTGGCCACACGCATGCGCCGCAACGCCGAGTCCCTGCTCGTCCTTGCCGGCGAGGAGTCCCCGGCGCGCCCCTGGCCCGGCACGGTCACCGTCACCGAGGTGGTGCAGTCGGCCATCTCCGAGGTCGAGCAGTACCAGCGGGTCGCCGTCACCGACATCGAACACTGCCGCATCCGCGGCCACTGCGTCGCCGAACTCTCGCACCTGCTCGCCGAGTTGGTGGAGAACGCGCTGATGTTCAGCTCGCCCAAGCAGCCCGTCGAGCTCTACGGCTGGCGGGACGGCGGCGAGTACTGCCTCGCGGTCGTCGACCGGGGCATCGGCATGACGGCGGAGCGGATGGCCCAGGCCAACGCCCTGCTGTCCGGCAAGGGTGGCTCCCTGCTCGCGGCGCCCACCCGGTTCCTCGGCCACCATGTCGTCGGCGCGCTCTCCGATCGCCTCGGCGCCCATGCCGAGTTGCGGCCCACACAGGGCTCGGGCGTGACAGCGTACGTAGCCCTGCCCGCAACGATCGTCCAGGCAGCGGATACCTCAATCACCTCCGCAGCCCTGTGAGTTCACGCCGGTGCTCGCAGCCGTTCGCGTCACCGTGCCCGCGTGTCGTGTCACGGCGTGCGGGCTGTCATACGGTGTTGCTCCAGTCGTACGGCCCTCCGCCGCGCCACTCGATCAGCTCGGGGTCGTCGATGGCCGTATCCGTTGTGGGCAGACCCGCACGGTGAAGGTATTCCAGCACGTCGAACAGGCTGTACGCAGTGCCCATGCGCTCGCCCTGGACCGTCACCCGCCGCCCTCCGTCCGACTGTGGCGGAAGCACGACCACAGGGGGGCTCTCGTCCATAACTCCACCATGCGCCGGAACCGGCCGTCACGCAGCTCGGCGACCATCGCAGCGGTCTGACGCCGCTGGTCAGCGGGGTCGCCCGGAGATTTAGCGAGGGGCGTTCTGCACGGTGAGAATGTGCACCGCGGAGGGGTCCTGATCCTCCAGAACCCGCCAGCGGTGCGGGGTTCCGCCTGGGTAGAGCAGACTGTCACCGGCGTGGAGGCGGTGCAGTTCGCGGCCGCCGGGGCCCAGTAGGTCGATTTCGATCGCGCCGTGAACCACATAGAGGAACTCGTCGCCCGGGTGGTCGTAGTACTCCTCGAAGTCGGTGGGTCCTCCCGTGTATTCGACCGGATGGACGGCGAATTGGGGTGCCCCGAGCATCCGCGCCGAGCCGCCGCTGTTGACGACGGGGGTGCCGGTCCCTTCCCGTACGACATGGATGTCGGCGGGGGAGGTCGCCGAGTGCGCCAGCAGGGCCTGTTGGGTGGTGCCGAGCGCCTGGGCGATCCGGTGCAGCGAGGGCATGCTCGGGCGGGTCAGCCCGCGCTCCAGCTGGCTGAGGAAGGGGTGCGAAAGGCCTGCGCTGCCCGCGAGTTGGACCAGGGTAAGGCCGCGCTCCTTGCGTAGCCGTCGGATCGCGTTGCCGAGCTGCTGGTCCGGATCGGCGGGGGTTTCGGTGGGGCGGTCTGCCATGACGGAGATCCTAAGCGGTCACTTCGGAGTGGGATTTACTCCCGCGAAACACATACCTCTTACGCTCAATGTTGATGTGACGAACATTCTAGGCGAGGAGCCCGAATGACCGCGACCACCGCCGACCGGCCCGCCACGGCCGGATTCCTCGATGCCATGGCTGCCCTCGCCGGCGGCGTCTGCGTGGTGACCGCCGCCGCAGCCGATGGCACACCTGCCGGATTCACCAGCACCGCCGTGATGAGCCTCAGCCGCACGCCGGAGCTGATAGCGATCGGCGTCCAGCGCGGCAGCCGCACCCTGCCGCTGCTCCAGGACGGCGGCAGGCTCGCCCTCAACATCCTTGCCGCGAACGGCGAATCCGTCTCACGGCGGTTCGCCGATCCGGCCGCCGACCGGTTCGCCGGGCTGGATTGGACGACGGGAGAGGGAGGTGTGCCGCTGCTGCTCACGCAGAGCACGTACGCCGTCGTGTGCCGCGTACGGGAAGAGGTGGCGGCCGGGGACCACCTGCTGCTGATCGCCGACATCGAGGAAATCATCCCCGGCCGAGGCCGGATCAGCGCCCTCGTCCACCACGCCCGCCGCTACCACGGCATCGGCGCATGAGCGGGCGCGACTGGTTCTCCGTACAGGAGACCGGGCCCGGGACCTTCCTCCTCGCCGAGCCCGGGCACGTCAACAGCTATCTCGTCGTGGGCGACGACCTCGCCCTGCTGTACGACACCGGGATGGGCATCGGGGACATCGGGCGCGAGGTGCGAGCGCTGACCTCGCTGCCGCTGCTCGTCGTCAACTCCCACCACCACTACGACCACCGGGGCGGCAACGCCTCGCTTGTGGGCGAGGCCAAGGAATTCGCCGTCCACGAGGCGGGCGGGAACCTGCACGGCGAGCCCGCACCGCGCGAGTGGCTCGAGATGTACGAGCACGTCGCCCAGGACATGCGACAGCGCTACATCGAGCTGAGCGCACTCTCCGCCGAGGGCTTCTTCCTCACCGACTCGCGGATCGAGGTGCGGCCCATCCCCGAACTGACCCAGTGGCGTATCGACGCGGTGCGACCGACCCGGCTGCTCAGGGAAGGGGAGCACCTCGACCTGGGCGGGCGGAGGCTGCACGTCCTGCACACCCCCGGCCACTCGCCCGACGGCATCTGCCTCTGGGAGCCGGAGAGCGGCCAGCTCCTCGCCGGCGACACCCTGATCAGCGGCCCTTTGTTCGCCCATGTGCCGGGCGCCGATGTACCCGCCTTCGCCGCAACGACTCGGCGACTGGCCGAACTCCCGGTCAGGACCGCACTGTTGGGGCACAACCTCCGCCACCGTGAGGACCATTGCTTCGTGGGACGGGTCGCCGAAGCCTTCGATCAGGTGGTACGCGGACGGACCCGCCCGGTCCGCCGCCAGGACATGTTCGGCGCGCCCGCGATGTGGCACGCGTTCGACGGCTTCGCGGTACTCACGGCACCGGAGAACGGGGACGCACGATGACGGTGACGGCACTGGTGCTGCGCGGGGCGCGGCTGCCCGAAGGGCAGGTCCGGGACGTACTGATCGAGGACGGGCGGGTGTCGGCCGTCGCACCGGCCGGTCAACTCCCCTCCATACGCGAGGAGATGGACCTCTCCGGCTTCATCCTGCTGCCCGCCCCCGCCGAACCCCACGCCCACCTCGACAAAGCCCTCACCTGGGACCTGGCCGGCGCCCCGCCCTGCGACCTGCCGGGGGCGGTCGACGCCTGGCACGGCTATGCCGAGCAGGTGACGGAGGAGGACGTGCTGGTCAGGGCCCGCCGTGCCCTGGACGAACTGGTCGCCAATGGTGCGACCGCCGTCCGCACCCACGCCGACGTCCTGCCCGGCCCCGATCCGCTCCGGGGGATTCGGGCGCTGTTGCGGCTGCGCGAGGAGCTGAGCGAGCGGGTCGCACTGCAGATCGCCGTGCTGCACATCGAGGCACCCGACGAAGTCCTCGACGAGGCACTGGAGTTGGGGGCCGACCTGCTCGGTGGCTGCCCGCACCTCTCCGAGGACCCGCAGGCCGCTGTCGCCCGCGCCCTGACCATCGCCGAGCGGCACGGCGTCGGCGTCGATCTGCATGCGGACGAGCATCTCCGTCCGGATCCGAAGGATCTGCTGCTGCTCGCCCAGGCGGTACGGGAGCGGGGCTTCGCCCACGGTGCGACCGCCGGCCACTGTGTGGGACTGGGAGGCCTGGACCCGGCCGAGGCAGCCCGGATCGCCAAGGAGGCGGCGGCCTCCGGGATCGGGGTCGTCGCACTGCCGCTCACCAACCTCTACCTCCAGGGCCGCGACACCCCTGCCCGCACTCCACGCGGTCTGACCGCCGTACGCGCCCTCCTGGACGCGGGCGTGCCCCTGGCCGGGGGCGGCGACAACATCCGTGACCCGTTCAACCCGGTGGGCAGGGCCGATCCCCTGGAGACCGCTGGACTCCTCGTCGTAGCAGGTCACTTGACGCTGCCCGAGGCCGTCCACGCGGTGACCACCGGCGCCCGCACGGTCCTCGGGCTGCCCGTCGCAGGGCCGTACGAGGGTGCGATCGCCGACCTCCTCGCCGTACGGGCCGACTCGCTCTCCGGGGTTGTCGGTGCCTCGTACCCGGACCGGATCGTCTTCAAGGGCGGGCGAGCGGTGAGCCGTACCACGGTGATCCGCGAAGCGCTCTGACTAGTCCCGGGCGTAAACGCCCGGGACATCACCCCGAAACAAAGAATGTTGATGCTACGAACATCGGTGAATGCATCACAGGTCCAAAGGAAGGAGTCGACGTGGCGACAGCAGTGCAGACGGCGCTGAGCTTCGTAGCCGTCGACAAGCGTTTCGACAACCGGACCACCGCGCTCTCGGGAGTGGAACTCCATGTCGGTGCAGGGGAGTTCGTCGCAGTCGTCGGCCCCTCCGGATGCGGCAAGTCCACCCTGCTGCGGCTCGCCTCCGGTCTCGATGCCCCCAGCGCGGGCGAGATCAGCACCCCGGGCGGGGATATCGGCTACGTCTTCCAGGACGCCACCCTGCTGCCCTGGCGCAGCGTCCTCGCCAATGTGGCACTGCCCGCCGAACTGGCCGGCCGTCCCAAGGCCGAACGGCACGAGCGTGCCATGGACGCCATCCGTCTCGTCGGCCTCGACGGCTTCGAGGAGCAGTTGCCGGGACAGCTCTCGGGCGGGATGCGGATGCGGGTCTCGCTGGCCCGCGCGCTGATGATGAGCCCCGCGCTCTTTCTCTTCGACGAACCCTTCGGCGCGCTGGACGAGATGACCCGGCTTCGTATGCAGGAGGAGCTCCAGCGGATCTTCGCCGAGACGGGGTTCGCGGGTCTCTTCATCACGCACTCGGTGACCGAGGCGGTCTTCCTGGCCAACCGGGTCGTGGTGATGTCGGCCCGACCTGGACGTATCACCGCCGAGTTCGAGGTCCCGTTCGCCCACCCAAGGCCCGCATCGCTCCGTTACGAACCGGAGTTCGCCGCGATCGCGGGCGCGGTCTCCGGGGCCCTGCGAGGAGAGGCCCAGTGAGTACGAACACCCCGGCTGCCACGGCCACCGACGCGCCGACTGCCCACGCAACCACTGCTGCCTCGGTCGCAGCCGGCCCGAACCCCGGCGCAACGTCCGCGGCCTCCGAACCTGCCGTCACCGGTCGGAGCGCTGGCGCTCCGACCCACGAGGCGAAGACCCCCGTGCACCAGTCCGATGCTGCCGCCGGCGCCACAGTCGAGCCTTCCCCGGCCGCCGAGGCGTCCGTCCGCACACGCCGGGGCCCCTTCGCCCTACTCGCCCCCATCGGCTCGCTCGCCGTCGCCATCGGCCTCTGGTACGCGGTGAGTTACCTGCTCCTCGCTCCCGCCCGCCGCTTCCTCGTGCCGCCCCCGCATCAGGTCCTCCAGGTCGCCGTCCTCGACTGGACCCACCTGCAGCCCATGCTCCAGGCCCTCGCCCTCACCGCGCAGGTCGCCATCGCCGGACTCGCCATCGCCGCCGCCCTCGGCATCACCGGGGCCGTCGTGATGAGCCGCGCCCGCTGGCTGGAGCGCTCCCTCTATCCCTACGCCGTCATCCTGCAGACGGTCCCGATCCTCGCCATCGTCCCCCTCATCGGCCTCTGGTTCGGCTTCGGCTTCACCAGCCGGGTCGTGGTCTGCGTCCTCATCGCCCTCTTCCCGCTGATCGCCAACACCCTCTTCGGGTTGCAGTCCGTGGACCGCGCGCACCACGACCTCTTCACCCTCCAGAAGGCGAGCCGCTGGGACCGCCTGCGCAAGCTGGAACTGCCCGCGGCGCTCCCCGCCATCTTCACCGGGCTGCGTACCTCCTCCGGGCTCTCCGTCATCGGCGCGATCGTCGGCGACATGTTCTTCAAGCAGGGTGCGGCCGGAATCGGCACCCTCCTCGACATCTATCGCTCACGGCTCCAGTCCGAGGACCTCTTCGCCGCGATCATTCTGGCCTCCCTCTTCGGGGTCGCCGTCTTCGCGCTCTTCACGTTCCTGTCCCGCCTCGCCATCGGCTCCTGGCACGCGTCCGGCCGCAGCTGAGCGCTCCGCCGGCTGTGCCGATGTGCGGCTCCGCCGCGGGGCCGCGATATGCCGTCGGCCGTCTGCGGCACCGTCCTGGCTGGTCGCGCAGTTCCCCGCGCCCCTTCAGGGCGCTTCCCAACCGCAGCGGACTTCACCCGAACTGCTCAGCCGTCCCCACCCCCTCTCCGCTTCCCCTCAGAGCCCCTTCCGGGAGACAGTCATGCCAATTTCCGCCAGAAGAAGCCTTGTTGCGGGACTGAGCGCCTCGCTCCTTCTCGCCGCCACCGGCTGCGGAGCCGGCGCCACCACCGCCGCCGGTTCGTCCACCGACCTCAAGCCTGCTCCCGCCGCTCAGCGCCTCGACAAGGTCTGCCCCGCCACCGTCGTCGTCCAGGCCGACTGGGAGCCCGAGGCCGAACACGGTCCGGTCTACAACCTCGTCGGCCCCGGCTACACCGTCGACACCGACAAGAAGCGGGTCACCGGCCCCCTCGTCATCGGCGGCAAGGACACCGGCGTCAAGATCCAGGTACGGGCGGGCGGTTCGGCCGTCGGATACCAGACCCCCGCCTCGCAGATGTACATCGACCAGTCCATCACCCTCGGCATGGTCACCACCGACAGCGCCATCCAGTCAGCGGGCAAGCAGCCCGTCACCGCCGTCGCCGCGCTGATGAAGAAGAGCCCGCAGGTCCTGATGTGGGACCCCGAGACCCACCCGGACTGGAAGACCGTCGCCGACATCGGCAAGAGCGGCGCCAAGGTCGTGTACCGCGACGGCGAGGTCTTCGCCCCGATGCTGGTGGCGAAGGGTCTCATCAAGAAGAGCCAGCTGGACGGGAGTTACGACAGCGCCCCGTCCCGCTTCGTCGCCGACCCCTCCATCGCGCAGCAGGGCTTCGCGACCGCGGAACCGTACATCTACGAGCACGAGGTCACCGCCTGGAAGAAGCCGGTCAAGTACCAGCTGCTGGCCGATGTCGGCTACACCGTCTACCCGGAGGCACTCTCCGTCCGCACCGGTGCACTGAAGAAGCTCAGCCCCTGCCTCAAGAAGCTGGTTCCCGTCATCCAGCAGTCGGCCGCCGACTTCGCCGCCGCACCGGACACCGCGGTCACGCTCATCGACGACATCGTCAAGCAGTACGCCACGAGTTGGGTCTACTCCAAGGGCACCGGCCAGTACGCCGCCAAGGAGATGGTCGAGCTCGGCATCCTCGGCAACGAGGCCGACGGATCGATCGCGAGCTTCGACAAGACGCGGGTGACCGACTCCCTGAAGACCTTCGGGCCGATCCTCACCGAGAGCGGCGTCAAGATCCCGGCCGGGCTCAGCGCCGAAGACCTGATGACCAACGAATTCATCGACACCAAGATCGGAATGAAGTGATGGCCGTCGACCCCAAGGGCACGACCCTGTCCGCCGCCGAACTGCGCCGGATGACCGAACTGGTCGCGGACGAGGCGGTATTGGACGCCGGAGGAAGTACCACGCACCGCACCCCCGGCATCGACGAATTCTGTACAGAGGCTGCCGCACTCCTGGGCGAGGATGCCGTCGTACGCGAGGACTCCGCCCTCGACAAGGCGTCCCGCGACTGGGCGCACATGTCGCCGATCCTCGCCGCCAAGCTCCCCGCCGGCCGCGCCGAGGTGGTGCTTCGCCCGTCGTCGTACGAGCAGATCCAGCCCCTCGTCGCCCTCGCCCATCGTCTGCGCATCCCGCTCACCCCGCGCGGCAAGGGCACCGGCAACTACGGCCAGGCGATCCCGCTCCATGGCGGCGCAGTCCTCGACCTCACCGGATGCGGACGCGTCCTGGGCGCGGGCGACGGGTGGATCAGGGCCGAGGCGGGCGCGAAGATGTCCGACCTGGAGGCGCATGCGCGCACGCTGGGCCAGGAGCTGTGGATGTTCCCCTCCACCTTCGGGACATCGCTCGGCGGCTTCCTCTGCGGCGGGAACGGCGGCACCGGATCGCTCGCCAACGGCACCAACGGGGACGGTTTCGTACGGGAGTTGACCGTCGTCCCGTGCACAGCGGAGGCCGAGCCCTTCACCGTACGCGGCGAGGAAGCCCTCCCGTACATCCACGCCTACGGCACCACCGGCATCACCGCGACCGCGACTGTCGCCCTCCAGCCGGCCCGGGACTGGACCGGCCTCTTCGCCTCCTTCGACACCTGGACCGCCGCCACCGCAGCGCTCTCCGACCTCGTAGGCCTGGAGCCCGCCCCGCGCCTGGTCTCCCTCGACGAGCCCGGCCTCGTCGAGACCTTCGAGGCCGACCCGGCCCTCGACCCGGCCGCGCTCAGCGTCCGCGCGATCATCGAGGAGCGGGCCGAGGACGACGCCCGCTCGATCATCGAGAAGCACGGCGGCCGGGTGACCGAGGTACGTCCCGCACCGCGCGGTCCCGCCCTCATCTCCTCGCTCTCCTTCAACCACCCCACGTACCACCTGATGAAGGCCCAGGACGGCTACTTCCACCTGGAGATCGGCGGCGACGTACTGCTCGGCGACCCGGCGGCGGTCAAGGCCGTCTTCCCCGGGACGGTGCTGCACCTGGAGGGGATGCGCTCGGGGACCGTCGGCATGCTGATGGCGCACTACCAGGACGAAGCCACCGTGTACGAGGGGATCGCCGCCCTGGAAGCCTTGGGTGTCGGCGTCCATGACGTCCACAACTGGTACGTCGACCGGCGCCTCGACCTCGTCCGTGCCACCGCCCGCACCGCCGACCCGCTGGGGCTGCTCAACCCCGGCCACCTCCTGGGAGCGCGCTGACCATGGCCTTCACCCGCTTCACCGACCTCAGCGGCCCGTCGGTCACCGACCTGTCCGCCGACACCGTGGCAGTCCTTCCCGTCGGCGCGATCGAGCAGCACGGGCCCCATCTTCCCGTCGCCACCGACTACTTCATGGCGGAGGCGATAGCGGAGGGAGCGGCCCTGGCCGCCTCCGACAGCTGCGACATCACGCTGCTGCCGGGCCTCGCATACGCCAAGTCCGACGAACACGCCTGGTCGCCCGGGACGCTGTGGCTCAGCGCCTCGACGCTCTTCGCGGTACTGGACGACCTGGGACGCTCTCTCGCCAAAGGGCCCGTGCGGCGGCTCGCGTTCCTCAACGCGCACGGCGGTAACAGTGCGCTGCTGGGAGTCGCTCTGCGTGAACTCCGCACCAAATACGGTCTGTTCACCTTCCTGTTGCACGCCGCGCTCCCCGCGGACCAGGGCGGCGCGTCCCCGTCCGGCGAGCTGGGTCTGGGGGTGCACGGTGGGCTGAAGGAGACCGCGGCGATGCTCCACCTCCACCCGGAGACGGTGGACATGTCGCTGGCCGAGCGGAGTGTCCCCGAGCACCTGACCGCCTACGAGCACATCGGCTTCGGCAAGTCCGTCTCCTTCGGCTGGACGAGCGACGACTTCGGTACGGGCAACGGCGTCATCGGCGACCCCACCGGGGCCACCCCCGAACTCGGCCGCAAGCTCGTCGACACCGCCATCGCCAACAACGCGGCCGCACTGCGCGAATGCGCCCGCTTCCTGCCTTCCGCCTGACCCTCATCTCCTGAACGCCTTCTCCTGAACGCCTTCTTCCTGACCGCCTGACGTCGAGGACACCCGCCATGGCCATCCCCCCGCTCCACAAGCCGCTCAGCGAGATCACCGCCCACCACATCACCGCAGGCGACACGGTCAAACTCGCCGTCCTCACCGGACCGGCCGACGGCTCACCGACCACCGTCGTCTTCGAGGTGTGGGAGCCGGGCGGCGCCCAGCCGCTCAACTGGCACCCCGAGTCCGTGGAGACCTTCGTGGTACTCGCGGGCGAGGGCCGGGCGGTCAGCGACGAGCACGAACACGACCTCGCACCCGGCGATGTGCTGGTCCTGCCCGTCGGATCCAAGCACCGGATCACCAACACCTCGGCCACCGAGCGGCTCTACACCCTCACGATCATGTCCCCCGACGAGGGCTTCGCCGACCTGATCCAGCGCGGCCCCTTCGCGGTGCTCGACGACGCGGACCTGGCCGTCCTCGGAGCCGCCCGATGAGCGAACTCCTGGACGCCTTCTGGTCGTACGAACAGGCCCTCGGCGCCAATGACGTGGCGGGCCTCGACCACTGGTTCCTGGACGCCCCGGACACGGTGCGCGCCGAGGGTTCCATGGTGCTGAGCGGGTACGCGGCCATCTCGGACTTCCGTCGCGGCCGCGGCGGGGGAGCCCCGGCCCGTACGGTCGAGCGCGTGCATGAGGTGCGGATCGCCGAGGACGTCGCCGTACTGACCGCCGAAACACTCCGGACCGGCCGGGCGCGCGGGATGCAGACTCAGGTGTGGCGGCTGACGGGCGAGGGCTGGCGGATCGCGGCCGCGCACGTCAGCGCCGTGCCGGATCCGGTGGCGAACGAGGCTCCGGACCCCGCGGTGTGGCGGGTCGTGGGTGAGCCGCTGGTCGCCGGGGCGGAGGCGGGGCCGCTCGCCGGTGTACGTACTGCCGTCAAGGACCTCTTCGCCGTTGCCGGACAGCGGATCGGCGGGGGCAACCCGCAGTGGCTGGCCGAAGCGCCGGTGGAGCCCCAACACGCTGACGCTGTACGGGAATTGGTCGGCGCCGGCGCCCAGCTCGCCGGGATCGTCCAGACCGACGAACTCGCCTTCAGTCTCGCCGGGATCAACATCCACTACGGCACCCCCGTCAACCCCGCCGCCCCCGGCCGGATCACCGGCGGCTCCAGCAGCGGTCCGGCGGCGGCGGTCGCCCGCGGTTGGGCGGATCTGGGGCTGGCCACGGACACCGCGGGCTCGATCCGGGTCCCCGCCTCCTACTGCGGCCTCTACGGCTGGCGCCCCACCCACGGAGTCGTCCCCACCGGCGGCCTGCTCCCGCTGGCCCCGTCCTTCGACACGGCTGGACTGCTTGCCCGGGACCCGGACCTGCTGCGTACAGCGGCGAAGGTGCTCCTGCCCCGGGACGACGAATCCCCGATGACCACGCTTCTGGTCGACGACGCCCTCACCGCGCTCGCCGAACCCGAGGTCCAGGCATCCTTCGAGGCGGCATGCCGGGCGCTCTCCCTCCGCACCGGCCTGGAGCTCGTCCGGACCGACACCGGCATGGCCCCACACCTGGAGGAGTGGTTGCCCGCCTTCCGTACCGTCCAGGCGGCCGAGGCATGGACCGCGCACGGGGCGTGGATCGAGAAGCACCCGGGCGCGCTGGGGGCCGACATCGAGGCCCGGTTCGCCGGGGGGAGCCAGGTCACGGAGGGCGAAGTGCGTGACGCCACCTCCGGGCTCCTGTCCGCCCGTTCGGTCATCGTCGAAGCCCTCCCGCCCGGCACCGCGCTCCTTCTCCCCGCCACGAGCAGCCCAGCTCCCCGCGCCGATGCGACACCGGCCGAGGTCGACACCGTACGAGCCGCAACCCTCCGCCTCACCTGCATTGCCTCGCTCGCCGGGCTGCCCGCCGTCACCATGCCCCGGCTGCGGGTCCGCGACCTCCCGGTCGGCCTCTGCGCGATAGGCGCACCGGGCACGGACCACGCCCTCCTGGAGCTGACCCATGTATGAGATCGGCCCCAACTCCCGCAACGCCTGGCGCGCGGACGCCAAGCACGTCGACCTCCGTCGCCCGCAACGCCCGGCCCGCCCCGTGACCGTGGCGGCTCAGCCCCAGATCCTGACGCTCGACCTGGCCAGGGCGGCGATCGTCGTCGTCGACATGCAGAACGACTTCTGCTCGCCCGACGGCTGGCTGGCCTCGATCGGCGTGGACGTGTCCCCGGCCCGCACCCCCATCCCTGTACTCCAGCGGCTCCTCCCCGCACTCCGGGCGGCCGACGTCCCCGTCGTCTGGCTCAACTGGGGCAACCGCCCCGACCGCGCGAACCTCCCACCCGGTGTCCTCCACGTCTACGACCAGGATGGAACCGGCGGCGGCCTCGGCTCCCAACTGCCCACCGGAGCCAGGGTCCTGGAACGCGACAGCGCGTCCGCCGACATCACCGCACCCCTCTTCGCGGCACCCGGCGACCTGCACATCGCCAAGTACCGCATGAGCGGCTTCCAGGACACCGAACTCGACAGCGTCCTGCGCAATCTCCGCGCCGACACGCTCCTGTTCGCCGGAGTGAACGCCGACCAGTGTGTCCTCGCCACCCTCATGGACGCGGCGAGCCTCGGCTACGACGTGCTGATGCTTCAGGACGCGGTGGCCACCACCTCACCCGCGTACTGCATGGACGCCACCGTCTACAACGTCCGCCAGTGCTTCGGCTTCACCCTCACCGCCGCCGACCTCCAGGAAGCCCTGTGACGCTCCTCCAACCCCACTGCGGCCCCGTCGACGGCGACCACTACCTCCCCGCAGACCCAACCGCAGTGCACTGGGGTCTGCTCCCCAACGCCCGCTCCAAACCGACCCTTTCGGTCCCTTCTGGCACGAGCGTCAGCCTCGACACCATCAGCCACGAGGGCATCCTCGCCGACCAGGGCCGAGACCCGGCCGCCTTCTTCGCCGCAGCCGGCATCCACGGCATCCTTCACGACACGGCCGAACTCGCCGCTTCCACCCGACTTCACGACCCCGCCGTCCACGGCCCGCACGTGGTCACAGGACCCGTCCACATCC
Organism: Streptomyces sp. NBC_00554; assembly: GCF_041431135.1. NCBI lineage: Bacteria > Bacillati > Actinomycetota > Actinomycetes > Kitasatosporales > Streptomycetaceae > Streptomyces > Streptomyces sp. NBC_00554. Next base: position 1,183,483 of record NZ_CP107799.1, read on the forward strand.
AGGGGGCCGAGCCCGGCGACGTACTCGAAGTGGAAGTCCTGCGCCTGCGCCGCCGCGCCCCCTACGGAGTGATCAGCAACCGCCACGGCAAGGGCGCGCTCCCCGGCGAATACCCTCAGGGCCCCGGCCCCGACCCGGTCAGCCTGGTCGCCACCGTCGACGACGACGGCCGTGGCCGCCTCCCCGTGGGCGACGGTCGCGACATCCGCTTCCCGCTCCGCCCCTTCCTCGGCATCATGGGCACCGCTCCCGCCACCGTTGCCCCGGTCCACTCGGTGCCTCCCGGCCCGCACGGAGGCAATCTCGACGTACGCCACCTCGGCGTCGGCGCCCGCCTCTTCCTCCCCGTTGCCGTCGAGGGCGCCCTCTTCTACGCCGGCGACCCGCACTTCTCCCAGGGCGACGGCGAAGTGGCCCTCACCGCCTTCGAAGCCCCGCTGCGCGCGACCCTCCGCCTCACCGTCCACCGCGACCCCGCTCTCCGCCGACTCGCGTCCCGCCTGCGCGCCCCCTTCGCAGAGACCGACACCGAGCACATCGTCATGGGCCTCGACATCGACCTCGACGAGGCCATGCGCCATGCCGTACGCGACGCCCTCACCCTCCTCGACGAGCGCTTCTCCGTTCCCAGACCGGTGGCCCTCGCCTACCTCAGCGCGGCCGCCGACTTCCAGGTCTCCCAGGTGGTCGACATCGTCAAGGGCGTCCACTGCCGCATTTCCAAGGCGGACCTGACCTTCTGACGCCGGGTGGGGAGCCGAGCCGGCTCCGGCTCCGGCAGTGGCGCGGTGACGATGGGCCACGCCGACATGAGGTCAGGGCCTTTCGTCGACTCCCGGGGCATCACCCTCCGGCCAGGCGGCCGCCCATTGCAGGGCACCGAGGAGATGCGCCCTGAAGGCTGGATCGGCGTAGGCCTCGGGCGCATGGCCGAGTGCGGTGTAGAAGCTGCGCCCGCGGCCGTGGTGCCGGTACCAGACGAGGGGGTGGTCGGCCCCCATGCCGCCGCCGGTGTAGGTCGTCTCGTCCACGGTGGCCAGCACCGTGACGTCGCGGGGCGGCGCCCTGAAGTCGTACCACTCGTCGGTCCAGTGCCACTGCCGCGGAAGGTGTGCGGTGGCCGGGTGCGAGCGGTCGACCGTGACGACGGCAGGCTGCACCGGCGGATGCCCGGCGAACCGGGCGCCGAGGAGTTCACCGTAGGCGGGCCACTCGTACTCGGTGCAGGCGGCGGAGTGGACCCCCAGGAATCCTCCACCTCCCGCGACGTGTTCCAACAGCGCCGACCGGCCCGGTTCGTCGAGGACCTCGCCGCTGGTCGACAGGAACACGACGGCATCGTAGCCGTCCAGGGAGCGCAGGGGCTCCTCGGTGGCGTGGACCACGAACCCGTGTTCGGCGCCCAGTCCACGGAAGGCGGCCACGCCGGCGGGTATGGAAACGTGCCGGTACGCGGCGGTCGCCGTGTACACGAGGATCTGGCGGTCAGACATGCGTGCTCCGGTGCGAGGAGGGATTCATCGGCGGGTGAGGGACACCCGGCAGCGCAGGACGTGCTCGCCGGGATCGAGTACGCCGCGCAGTGTCGGCAGGGCTGTGCGCGGGTGCAGGAGATGCGAGCCCGGCAGCGGCAGTACGACGACACCTTCGCGGGGTGATGTGTCGGCGGCGAGGCAGACGATCTCGCTCACGGCGGTGTCGGCCGTCGCCCGGGCCAGGCCGGGGCGCTCCGTGAAGTTGTGGGGTGTCGCTCCGAGGCCGGTCTTCGGGACGCAGAAGGCGCCTTCGGCCGTGTACAGCCGGCGACCGCTGGTGATGCGGTGCTCGCGCAGGTGCCCGCCGTCGGTGTGCCGCAGCCGGGTCTCGACGGTCACGTCCGGCCATGGCTGCCAGCGCACGACGAGCGTCTCGCCGTCGATCCGGGACTCGCCGGCGGAACGCGTGCGCCAGCCTTCGCCGTCGTCGGACAGGGCCAGCGCGCTGTCGAAACCCCCTTGTTCCAGGGTCGGTTCGCCCGTGGGCACACTGAAGGCGGCGAGCGTGGAGTAGGCGAACTTCGCGTACTTCGCGGTCCCGCCACGGGGGTTCCAGGCGGGCGCGTTCTGCCCGGCGAGCGCGACGACGTCCCCCGCCGTGTCCCGCGCGAGAACCATCGCGGCGGCCGGCTGCCTGCTGATTCCGGGCGGCGGGACCGGCGCGGGCGTCGCCGTCCAGAACGGGTGGTCCTCGGTCGCGGCGAGGCTCGCGAAGACCTTCGTGCCCCAGTACGGGGAACCGCCGGCCAGGTACTGCTCGACGACGCCGGTGTTCGGGTAGGCGTAGCCAACGGTCAGGGAGCCGTCCTCGGCGAGGACCGGCCGCTGCCACCACCAGGCGAGGTTGCGCTGCGCCAGCGAGCGTGCGGTGCCCCAGCCGACAGCGGGCTGGTCCGCCGCGGCGAGGGCCGACCAGAAGGCGCCCTGGGCGAACCGATAGCCGAGGCTGCGTCCGAAGGGCAGGGCGGCTCCGTCGGCGGCGAACCAGTGCTGGAACTGCGTGGCGAACTCGGCGGCCCGCTGCCGGTAACGCCGGCCGCGCTCCTCGTCGACCGCTTTCAGCGAGGCCAGCAGCAGCCCGTAGAAGTGGAATCCGAACGGGACGTAGTGGTCGCGCGAACCGGGGCGCTCCGGTGTGCCGGGCCCGTCGGCGTACCAGCCGTCGTTCAGGGCGAAGTCCTCGATACGGTCCAGATGCGCGGCCATCCGCGTCTCGTCCACGGGCACGCCCACCGAGCGCAGCCCGACAGCGGCAAGCACCGGGAAAAAGCACCAGTTGTTGTCCCACGGCGTCGCCGAAGCCGCCGTCGACAGCCAGTCGGCGAGCTGCTGCCGTTGCCGTTCGGTGAGCGGGTCCCAGAGCTGATGCCGTGCGACGGCGAGCGCGTAACCGACTGCGGCGGATTCGACGAGGCGCTGGTCCATGTCGGCCGGACTGCCGACGTACCACGGGTGTTCGGGGTCGACGGCGGAGGTCAGCGCGTGGCGCGCCTCCTCCCACTGCCGGTCCGCGCCGGACAGGCCGCCGGCGGCGTGCGCGGCGAGTCCCCACAGGGGGCGGGCGACGAGTTCGAACCAGACCGCCCGGTGGTCGCTCATGCTCGCGTGCACCGGCATCCGTCCGGGACCGGCAGCCGCCGTGCGCGTGGCGGGTGCGGCAAGGGCGAGCAGCGCGTCGGCCCAGCCTTCCCTGGTGGTGGGGGCTGGGCCGAACAGCTGTGACGGGGTGGGCATGGCCGTCATCGTAGAGATCGATCACAGGGTATGCAATCGGTTTCATCTGTTTCCTAAAACCAGTTCACCCGGTAATGACCTGCAAGAACGGCTGGTTCACCGAGCTGCTCCGGCTGGCCAGGAGGACGGCGACGCCGGCCGCGCTCTCGGCGAGGGCCACAGTCGCCGTCCCATCGCCCGCGTACTGGGTCTGGAGGTGGCCGGTGACCTCGATCGGGATCCAGTCCTTGGCGTTTCCGATCGATCCGGAGGACTGCGCGTCGCCGAGCGACGGCTGGGTGTTCCAGGTCAGGCCGGTCTCCGTCCAACTGTCGCTGCTCACCGCGTACCCGGTGAGGGTGGCCTGGGTGCCGGTGGAGTCGGAGGTGGCCCCGCGCACCCACAGCACCGCGCGCCTGGGTGTGCCCGCCAGGGCGGACAGGTCGAACTTGAGGAAGGACCGGCGGTGGTAGCCGGTGCCTGCGTTCTTGACGACCAGGTCGGTGGTGCCGCCGTAGTTGGTGTCGGCGTAGGAGCCGTCGCGGACGTAGGCGTCGGCGGTCGGGGCGAGGGCCGTGTACGTGCCGGCGGTGACGGTCGCGCCGGTGCCGAACGTCACGGTGCGGGAAGCGCCCTGCGCGCCGCCGACCTCCACGACCAGGGTGAGGGGAGCAAGGCCGACGACGCTGACGCCGTCGTCCGTGGTGCCCGTGGTGTATCCGCTGCGGGCGACGGTGACGGTGACGGTCGCGGCGGCGCGGGTGGGGTCGGCGACGCTGACCGACAGCGTGCCGCCGGACTCCCGTACGAGGACGGAGCAGGGGGCCGAGACGGTGATCGGGCCCGCGGTGCCGGCGACGAAGAAGTTGGCGGCGGTCACACCGGTGGCGGTGTCCGTGACCGCCTGCACGGAGGCGGTGTTGGCGAGGACGGTGACCGTCGGGGCGGCCGCGCGGGCGGCGGTGAGGCTGGGCGTGGCGCCGGGCAGGAGGATGTAGCTGTAGGTGGCGCCGACGGGGTCGGTGCCGTGGTCGACCCACAGGGTCAGGTAACGGCGGGTCAGGGAATCCGTCGAGCTCTCGGTGTTGATGTCGCTCCAGGCGCCGGTACGGGCCTCGCGCAGCGCCTTCAGGGTGGCCCCGCCTGGGAAGACATAGCCGGCGACCCCGGTGATCGACGCCCAGGAGGCAGCGGAGAAGGTGCCGGACCAGCCCAGCGTGGTCGACTGGGCGGTGCCGTCGATGGTGAGCGCATTGGAGGCGGCGGAGCCCAGGTTGCGGTTGTCGACGGTGGTCTCGACCGCATATCCGTCGCCGGCGGTGATCCCGGCGCCGAGGCAGACGACCTGGTCGTCGAGGCAGAACCAGGATTTCTTGGCGGCCAGCGTGGAGCCGAGGCCACGGGTGTCCTGGCCGAGCGCGCTGTACGTTCCGTCGGTTGCGCCGCCGGCCCAGACGGCTCCCGTGGGCGGGGTGGGCCTGGGGGTTCCCTGTCCGTCCGTCAGCGGGATGCGGGAGACGGTGGTACCGGGCAGGCGGTAGGGGTCGACGGTCGGCCAATAGGCGTCCGAGTACTGGCCGTTGCCGTAAGTGCCGCCCCACCAGTAGGTCATTCCGGAGCCGGTGTGCCAGCCGCGCAGGTTCTCGCCGTTGATGCACTCGTAGAACGCGGTTCTCGCGGAGCACATGGAGACGGCGAGGGCCCAGGAGGCGCGGCGGTGGGTGGCCCGGTCCATGCTGCCGAAGACCCGGGAGGCGACCGGTTCGGCGGTCGCGGTGATGGCGGTGTCGTCGAGGACGGACTTGCCAAGGGCCAGCACGGGCAGCGTCTGGTAGGAGTCCTCCAGGAACGGGGCCCAGTAGTCGCGCTCCAGCCAGCCCTTGGCCAACGCCTTCCAGCTGGCGGCCTCGTCGGTGGAGGCCGCGTCCGCCAGCATCAGGATGCTGCCGATGATGAGATGGCCGCGTACGTGGTCGTCCTGCTGGATGCCCAGCGGATTGTCCACGGTCTTGACGCCGCGGCTGATCGCCCGCCCGGACACGCCGTCCATCATCAGCCCGTTGAACAGGAACGGGGCGAAGGCGTCGGTGACGGCGTCGAAGAGCAACTGCCGGTTGTCGTCGGTCACCTCCCAGGTCGATCCCGCCAGGAGCGAGAGCAGCCCGGCCAGTCCGCTGATCAGGACGGAGCCGTAGGACCCGGTGTAGGGCACGTTGGTGTGCTGGACGAACGACCCGTCGGCGTAGAGGCCGTCGCCGCTGCGGACCAGCGGGAACACGGCGGAGAGACCGGCGACGCCCGTGGCGATCTTCGCCGAGCTCTTGGCGAGGATGCCGCGGAGGATGAGCACGCGGCACAGGTCGACACGGTTGGCTCCGGTGCTGACCCCGCTGTAGGTGGCGACCGCGGAGTCCGGCACGAAGGCGTCGATCGCCGCCAGGTAGTTGGCGAGTCGGGTGCTGCTGAGCTCGGTGTGGACCAGGCAGGCGATGTCGAGCGAGAGCCGCGAGGCGCCGATCTGCCAGTCCCACCAGTTGTCGTAGGTGGTGGTCGTCGGCGTGTACGCGGTGGCGTACATCCAGTCGAGGCCGGTCAGGACGGCGGCGAGGAGATCGGCGTCGCCCGTCAGTCCGGTGCCGTCGAAGGCCCATGCCTGGGCCATCCACTTCAGACGTACGTAGCTGGAGGTGACGTTGGCGCTGACGCTGCCGATCGGCAGGTCGTCCCAGAGCGAGGCCGTCGACGGGTTCATGCCGGACAGAAAGCCGGACGCGGTGCTGCCCATGAGGGTGAACAGGGTGGCGAACGGCTCCTGCGTGGCGTCGTAGCCGGTACCCAGCAGGGTCCTGTCGATCCAGCGCAGGCGAAGGGTGTCGTACTCGTCGGCGGCGAAGGCCGGCGGTGAGCCGATCGCGGCCATGCCCAAGGTGATGCCCGCCGTGGCGGTGGCGAGGTGCAGCAACTGTCGGCGAGTGAGCATCGGGGGATCCCCTCCGCACCCCGTGCGGGGCGCGCGGTCGTACGGACGTGGGCGCCCGTCGTCGGATGGTTGGCCGGCTCCCCCGCCTGTCGGATGGGGCAGTTGGGCGGGGACGGTAAACCGGTTTCATCCAAGAGGGCAACCCCTCTGGCCTCAACTCACCCGGACTCACAGCTTTCTGACCACCGGAAGCCCATTTCTACAGAGAGCCTCTTGACGGATCGCCTCAACGCTCAATAGCTTGACGGCCATCTCACGTGAAACCGGTTGCACGTCATGAAGCAACCCCAGGCCGTGAAGCAACCCACCATCCCGAACCCCCAAGGAGCAGTGAACCGGTGAGCCGTCGCATGACCGTCGCCATCGCGATGCAGCCAGAGGTCGCCGCCCTCGCCCTCACCGAAGAGCTCACCGCTCGGCTGGACAAGAGCGTGGACGTCCAGTCCGGCATCATCGTCGACTTCGCGACCCCGGCCTCCCGCAGCCATCTGGCGGACGTGGACGTGCTGCTCACCGGCTGGGGCTGCCCGCTCATCGACCAGTCCGTCCTGGACGCGGCTCCCCGGCTGCGCGCGATCGTGCACGCTGCCGGATCGGTCAAGCACCACCTCACACCCGAGGTCTGGCAGCGCGGAATCCTCGTGTCCTCGGCGGCCTCCGCCAACGCTTTTCCAGTCGCGCAGTACACCGTCGGCGCGATCCTGCTCGCCGGGAAGCGCGCCTTCCGGCTGGCCCACGACTACACACAGGGCCGCTACAAGAACAAGCTCGCCGACGACACCGGCAACCATGAGCGCGTCGTCGGGATCGTCGGCGCGTCCCGCACCGGACGTCTCGTCCTGGAGCTGCTCGCCCCGCACGGCTTCCGGCTACTGGTCAGTGACCCGACCCTGGACGCGCGAGCGGCGGCCGGACTGCATCCGGCCGGACAGGTGGAGCTGGTCGACCTGGACGACCTGCTGGGCCACAGCGACATCGTCAGCCTGCACGCCCCGGCCCTGCCCGAGACCCACCACCTGCTCGACGACCGCCGGCTCGCGCTGCTGCGCGACGGTGCCGTCCTGATCAACACCGCACGTGGACAACTGATCGACACCGAGGCGCTGTTCCGGCACTGCGCGGACGGCCGGATCGACGCAGTCCTGGACGTGACCGACCCCGAGCCGCTGCCCGCCGGACACCCGCTGCTGTCCCTGCCCAACGTCATGGTCACGCCCCATGTGGCCGGGGCGATGGGCACCGAGATACGCCGGCTCGGCGAGTTCGCCGTCACCGAGATCGAACGCCTCAGCGCCGACGAGCCCCTGCACGGGGGCATCCATGCCGACCAGTTGGCGCTGCTCGCCTGAGCCGAAACGGCCTTCCCCGTGCCGCCCTCGTCCACAACGAAGCCCGTACCAACCCACCGCGCGGCGAACCCCGCCGCGCCATGAAGCCCGTACCAACCCACCGCACAGCGAAGCCCGTACCAACCCATCACACAGCGAACCCCGCCGCACAAAGGAGCACCAGTGAACGCCCAGCCCCCGAGCTTCTCGAGAAGAAGCCTGCTGAGAGCGACAGCCGTCGCCGCTTTCGCCGTTTCCGGCTCCGGCCTGCTGGCCGCCTGCGCCTCCGCCGATGGCGACGCCGAATCCGGCTCGGCCAAGGGCAAGGTCAGCGCCACCAACCCGTTCGGCATCGACGAGAGCGCCGCGCTGGACGTCGTCGTCTTCAAGGGCGGTTACAGCGACGAATACGCCAGGTTCGACGAAAAGCTGTACTCCAAGAAGTACCCCAAGGCGAAGATCAGCCACTCCGGCATCACCGAGATCCAGACCGAGTTGCAGCCGCGGTTCGTCGCCGGCGACCCGCCGGACGTCATCGACAACAGCGGCGCCAAGAAGATCGCGATGGGCACGCTGGTCGCCGAAGGCCAACTGGCCGAGCTGGCCGACCTGTTGAAGGCCCCCTCGGTCGACGACCCGGACACCACGGTCGAGGACACGCTGCTGCCGAGCACGCTGGACGTGACCACGTTCGACGGCAAGGTGATGGGCCTCCCGTACGTCTTCACCGTCAACGGCTTCTGGTACTCCCAGACGCTGTTCGACAAACACGGCTGGACCTGGCCGACCACCTGGGACGGCCTGACCGAGCTGGCCGCCAAGATCAAGAAAGCGGGCATCGCGCCCTTCGCGTACGGCGGCACGACGGCGCCCGACTACTTCTTCAGCCCGCTCATGGCCCTCGCGGCCAAGCAGGGCGGCGTCGACGTGATCAAGGCGATCGACAACCTCGAAGCCAAGGCGTGGCAGGCCGAACCGGTCAAGGCCGCCGCCGAGGCGATCGCGGGGCTGGCCTCGTCCGGGTACTTCCTCAAGGGCAGCGAGGGGCTGGACCACACCCAGGCGCAGACCGCTTGGGTGCAGGGCAAGGCCGCGCTGTACCACGCCGGTTCGTACGTCGAGAACGAGATGAAGGCGATCACCCCGGACGGGTTCGACATGGTCTTCGGCCCTGTCCCCCCGCTCACGGCGGACGGTGCCCTGCCCCAGAGCGCGCTGCACGCGGTCGCCGGAGAGATCTTCGTCGTACCGGCCAAGGCCAAGAACCTCCGCGGCGGCAAGGAGTTCCTGCGGATCATGCTCTCCAAGGAAGCCGCGTCCAACTTCACCGAGACGACCCACGCCCTCACCATCGTCAAGGGGGCCACGGGCGACAACGACCTCGGTTCCACCGCGCTGGGCTCGGTGCTGAAGGCCGTCACCGCGGCCGGGGACGACCTGTTCAACTACCGGTTCATGAGCTGGTACGCCGACTTGGCCACCACGCTGAAGTCCGAGGTCGCCAACCTGCTCGCCGGGCGCATCGACGCGGCCGAGTTCCTCTCCACGATGCAGGCCAAGGCCGACGACATCGCCGCCGACCCCTCCATCACGAAGTTCAAGATCTAGGACCTGTCCGGCGGATCAAGCCGCAGACACGGAGGATCCGCCGTTCCTCGATCCGCAGGAGCGGCGGACCCCGTCTCCCCCATCCCCGGAGTCGTTCGTGAACCACGGAAAAACCCGCATCATCCTTCTCTTCCTCGCACTGCCGCTCGCCTTGTACGGGGCGCTGGTGGTCTCCCCCTACGCGCAGGCGTTCTCGATCGCCCTGACCAGTTGGTCGGGGTTCACCGCCGACAAGCCCTTCGTCGGCCTCGACAACTTCCAACGCCTCTTCCAGGACCCGGAGTTCTGGCAGGCCCTGGGGCACAACGGGCTGCTCCTGCTGGTGGTTCCGCTGGTCACGATCGCGCTCGGGCTGTTCTTCGCCGCCATGCTCAACGTGGGCGGCTCGGACGGCAAGGTGGCGGGAGTCCGTGGCTCGGCCCTCTACCGCAGGGTCTACTTCCTTCCGCACATCCTCCCCGTGGTGATCACGGCGATCCTGTGGCAGTTCATCTACAACCCGCAGATCGGGCTGCTCAACGGCGGACTGGACGCGATCGGTCTGGGCGGGCTGGCACACACCTGGCTCGGTGACCCGGCCGTCGCTCTGTGGTCGCTGATCGCGGTGATGGTCTGGGCCGGCGTCGGTTTCTACGTCGTGCTGTTCAGCGCCGCGATGCAGTCCATTCCGAAGGACATCTTCGAGGCCGCCGACCTGGACGGCGCCGGACGCTTCCAGACGCTGACCCGCATCACGCTGCCGCTGCTGCGGGAGTCCGTCCAGGTCGCCTGGGTCTATCTGGGCATCCACGCGCTCGACGCGTTCGCCCTGTTCATGGTCCTCACCCCGACCGGCGGCCCGGACAACTCCACCATGGTGCTCTCCCAGTACCTGTACCTGTCCGCGTTCGGGAACGGCAAGTTCGGCTACGCCACGGCGATCGGCGTGATGCTGAGTCTGCTCAGCCTGCTGCTGACAGCGCTCACCTTCCGCGGCTCCCGCGACAAGAACACGATCGAGTTCTGAGGCCCACCACGATGAAGACTTCGACTCACCCCACGCAGGCCGACGCGAGTCTGTCGAGCCCCAGGCGCCAAGAGCGCGATCGGGTCCCGAAGCCTGCCACGCCGCCAACTCCCCCGCTGCTCAAGCGCGTTGGCGCTCCCGCGGCGACGGGCGCGACCCACGCCCTGCTCGTCTTCTGGGCCCTGCTGTCCACCGTGCCCCTGCTCTGGGCGCTGATCAGCGCGTTCAAGGACAACCGGGAACTGTTCGGCAACCCCTGGCAGCTGCCCAGCACTTGGCACGCCGACAACTTCACCCGCGCCTGGTCCAGGGCGAGCATCGGCGACTACTTCGTCAACACCCTCATCGTCGTGCTCGGTTCACTGGTCCTCACGATGATCCTGGGCTCCATGGTCGCCTATGTGCTGGCCCGCTTCACCTTCCCCGGATGCCGGCTGATCTACTACGCGTTCGTCGCCGGAATGGCATTTCCCGTCGTGCTGGCCCTGGTCCCGCTCTTCTTCGTCGTCAAGAACCTCGGGCTGCTCGGCAGTTACCACGGCATGATCCTCGTCTACACGGCGTACGCGCTGCCGTTCACCGTCTTCTTCCTGACCAGTTTCTTCCGGACGCTTCCCACGGCGGTGGCCGAGGCCGCCCTCATCGACGGCGCCTCGCAGGAGGCCATCTTCTTCCGGGTCATGCTGCCCATGGCCAAGCCGGGCCTGCTGTCGGTCGGCATCTTCAACTTCCTCGGCATGTGGAACCAGTACCTGCTGCCGGTCGCGCTCAACACCGACCGCGACAAGTACGTGCTGTCCCAGGGTCTGGCGAACCTGGCCAGCCAGCAGGGTTACGAGGCGGACTGGAGCGCTCTGTTCGCCGGACTCGTCATCGCGGCGGTCCCTGTGATCGGCCTCTATCTCGCACTCCAGCGACGCATCCAGGCCGGCCTCACCGTGGGGATGCTCAAGTGAGCCCGTCACCCTCCGAGGAAACACACAGGCAACCGTATACTCCACACATGCACGACCCTCAGGACGCGCCTGCACGAGCCGCCACCATCCGTGACGTCGCTGCAAGAGCCGGAGTCTCCCCGGCGACCGTCTCCCGGGTTCTGACCGGCAGCCGCCCGGTGTCCTCCTCGGCGCAGGCGCGCATCCAGCGGGCCATCAAAGAGCTGGACTATGTGGTCAACGCCCAGGCACGCGCTCTGTCGGCCCCGCACTCGCGCACCGTGGCGATCCTGCTCCCCGGGCTGTCCTGGCAGTACCACAACCGGGTCGCGAGCGGTATCGAGCAACAGGCCGTCAACGAGAACCGGCTCTGCATCGTCTGTTCCACCAGAAGCGACCCGGACCGGGAGATCGCCCTACTGGAGACGCTGCGCCAGCACAACACCGAGGCGGTCGTGCTCATCGGCGGGACCGTCGTGACACCCCACTACGCGGAGCGGATCGCCCGCTTCGCCCGGATCCTCGACGCCAGCGGCTCCAGGCTGGTGCTCTGCGGACGGCCCGCCCCGGCACCCGACCTGCCGATCACGGTCGTGAACTACGACCATGAAGGCGGCGCCCACGCGGCCGTCAGCCACCTGCTGTCCCTCGGCCACCGGCGCATCGCCCTCCTCGGCGGCCCGCGTGACCACACCACGACCGATCTGCGGATCGCCGGTTACCGGCGCGCCCACGAGGACCACGGCATCACTCCGGATCCGGGCCTCCTCCACATCGGAGGGGCCGACCGGACGTTCGGCTATGAGACCGTGCGGTCCCACCTGGCCGCCGGGCGCCTGCCGTACACCGCAGCCTTCTGTTTCGACGACTACCTCGCGGCCGGCGCGATGACCGCCGCCCGTGAAGGCGGTCTGACACTCCCGGACGACCTGTCGCTCATCGGCTACAACGACGAGGCTATCTCCGCCGATCTTCCCCTGCCGCTGAACTCGGTGCACGTGCCCTTCGACGAACTGGGCCGCGCCGCCGTGCGGATGGCACTGCACCGTGACGACCCGGTGTACAGCGACCAGAACGTCATGCTGGGCACGCACCTGGTCATGCGCCAGAGCGTGCGCTCCACCCGCGTGAAACCGTAGGCAGGCACTTTCGCCGGAGCGGACCGGACAGCTGGGCAAGCCGCTCACCCGGTCGGGCAGGCCCCCAACCGGCTCGGCTCCCCCGCCCCGCCGGGAACGCAAAAAGCCGCCCTCTCATAGGTGAGAGAACGGCCTCCGACCTGCAACAAAGCTGGTCGGGACGACAGGATTTGAACCTGCGACCCCTTGACCCCCAGTTGTGGAGCCACTGCGAGCTCTGGTGCCTCCATCGGCGCGCTTCAAGCGAGAGTCGGCAAGTCAGCACATCTGCACGGTCCTTGCACACTGAGTCATCGGCGCCCGGCGGGAAATGCTCAGGTAACCGTGAGCTCAATCGTGTGCCGGCCTGTTGCCCCGTCAGGCAACGGCTTGTGCACCCGTCCTGTCTGTACCTGGCCGGTGTTGTCAGTGGCGCGTACTTGCAGGCGATGCTTGCCGGGCGTCGCCTGCCACGGCCAGCTCCATTGCCGCCATGTGTCCACCGACGGCACCGCCGCGAGCTGTGCCTGCTGCCATGGCCCGTCATCCACGCGGACCTCCACCGCGGACACCCCACGATGCTGCGCCCACGCCACCCCGGCCACCATCACCAGACCTTGCTCCAGACGCTTGCCCGCGGCCGGTGTGTCAATCCGCGACTGTGTCTTCACCGGAGCCAGCGCCGCGTAATCCCGCCGTACCCAATAGGCGCTGAAGTCCGAGAAACGACTCAGCTCCAGCTCCGTCAACCACTTCGTCGCGGATACGTATCCGTACAGTCCGGGCACCACCATCCGGACCGGGAACCCGTGCTCGACCGGCAGTGGCTCCCCGTTCATTCCGACCGCCAGCAACGCGTCCCGCCCGTCACGCAACGCTGCCGTCGGCGTTCCGGCCGTGTAGCCGTCCACGGAACGGCTCACCACCTGATCCGCCCCGCCGTCCGGCTCGACTTCATCCAGCAGATCCTTGATCGGTACCCCCAACCATCGCGCGTTACCGACCAACTCACCACCGACCTCATTGGATACACACGCCAGCGTGATGTACCGCTCCACCATCGGCCGTGCCAGCAACTGCTCGTACGTCAGCGTCAGCGGCCGTTTCACCCGGCCATGAACCCTCAGCCGCCAGTCCTTCGGTTCCATCTGTGGCACCGTCAAAGCGGTGTCGATCCGGTAGAAGTCCGCGTTCCTGGTCACGAACGACTCCGCTCCGGGCACGCCGGCGGAGACCTCGGCGGGCAATGGCGGTGCCGGGCTCGACGGGGACGGAAGTACCACCGCGGCCCGGGCCGCGGCCACGCGCTGTGCCCAGAGCCGGCGTCCGCCCGGTACGGCCACCGCGGCCGCACCGATAGCCCCGACCGCCAGCGCGAGAAACCGTCGCCGGCCCGGTGGCTGTCCCGCCCCGTCCATCACCGACATGCCGGCATCCGACGACGGCGAACGGGCGCCCTCCACAGGGGTGGGGGCTTCCTGCGCCACCACGTTCGTGTCCGGGCCGGTGTCCCCCAGGTCTGGTGCCGATACCGCAGCGCGGCGCGGCAGGGTGCGACGCAGCAGCACCAGAAGGCCTGCGGCGGCCAGTGCACCAATCACCGTCGGCAGCGGGTACGCCCACGTGGCGCTGGCCCGGGTGGCTGACGCGAGTACGCCGATCATCCCGAACACCGCGACGCCGGCCAGCCCGTATACGAGCCGACGCATGGCCAGTGCACCGATGAACGCGGCGAAGACCGCCAACACCAGCACGATTCCCGCCTGCAGCGCCAGCTTGTCGTACGTGTAGAACAGCGTGACCGCGAACTCCTTGACCGGAGTCGGCGCGGCGTCCACGGCGACACCGCCCACTGCCACGAGGGGTGCTGAGGGCCCGCCCGTCGCGGCTGCCACCAGCTCACCGACGCCCAGGGCGAGCGCGGTGGCCGCGACGCCGGCAAGCTCGCCGTACCACTGCTTGGGCGGTTTCACCGGTGCCGGTCGTCCTGTCATCGGAGTCTCCAAGTCGGTATCGGACAGTTGGTGGACGCTTATCGGCTGACCCGGCGTCGCCGGGAGATGCCGACGCCAAGCAGGGCCAGGCCGACGACCACCACGATCGGTCCGACGACCGCCCACAGCGTCACGCCGCTCATCGCTGAGCCCTTCATGACGTCGAGGCCCTGCAAGGTCCAGCCCGCGCCGAAAAGGACCAGCAGTGCACCGAGGACGAGGACGAACCAGTTCTTCTTCATGGGGTACCTCCAGGTGTGGAGCCGAGGTTCTCGGTTAGAGCCTGACGGTTCGGTGGCCGCGACCGGAACAACGCTTGGTTGGACCCCCTTGTCAACCGATCGACGTACGCGCGGCCCCACCGGTGCGTGGACGTTCCTCGGCGCCGGGTCGGGCACTCTGGGTGTGAGCGCCCGTAAACTGGCGGGCAGATCTCGGCGGGTGAAGGTGGGCGGGACGTGACAGCGCGCAGCACCGTCGACTTCGGGTACCGCTACCGCGTCGGATGGCATGTCCTCATCGGCGCCGTCGCGATACCCCTTGGCGTCGCCATAGCGGCCGACGTCACCGTGGCGCTCGGACAACGCCTGCTTGCCCTCGGCACGCTCGCCGTCATCGTCGCCTGGTACGCCCTGGTCGCTCCGCTGGCTATGGAAAACCGCGACGAGCGTTGGGGTGCGGCCTATTTCGCAGTCCTGGCGGTCGCCTTCCCACTGCTGCTCGCCATCGCCCCGATCAGTGGCGCGCTGCTGTTCGCGCTCGGCCCACAGCTGTTCGTGATGGTCGCGAGGTGGCGGGTACGCATACCGCTGCTCCTCATCCTCTACACCGAACTCGCCTGGGCCATGCTGGCGCCGGTCGGAGTCGGCCGCTACACGCTGGCGATGATCGGCGTGACCGTTCTGGTACCCATGACCGTGACGATCCTCGTGGGCGCCTATCTGACCGGCATCCGCGAGCAGAACCGCAAACGGGCCGCGCTGATCGAAGAACTGACCCGGACACGGGCCGCGCTGGAACGCGCGGGCCACCAGGCGGGCGTCCATGCCGAACGCGAACGCCTGGCCGCCGAGATCCACGACACCCTGGCACAGGGCTTCACCAGCATCCTCATGCTCGCCCAAGTCGCACGGACGACCCTGCACCGGGATCCGGCGGCCGCCGACAGCCAGCTCGACATCCTTGAACAGACCGCCCGCGAGAACCTCGCCGAGGCACGCTCGCTGATCGCCGCCTTGACCCCGGTCGACCTGACCGGCCGCAGCCTCGCGGATGCACTGGACCGGCTGGCCGCCCGCCATACCCGCGATACGGGTACGCACGTCGAGGTGTCGATCTTCGGCGAGCGGTCCGGCGCACCGACAGGCACCGACATCGCCCTGCTGCGCACCGCGCAGGAAGCCCTGGCCAACGTAAGCAAGCACGCCGACGCCACAACGGTGCAGATTGAACTACGCCACGACGACGGCCTCATGGCGCTGGCCGTGACCGATGACGGTCAGGGCTTCGACCCGGCCACCGTCCGCGGTGGATACGGACTGCTCGGCATTGGCACCCGCGCCACCGGCCTCGGCGGGACCTGCGCGGTGCGATCAGCTCCTGGCCAGGGCACCACGGTACGAGTCGAGCTGCCGCTGGCCCCGGCCGAGCAGTCGGCGCGTAGCCTGCAGCCTGTGCCTGATCTCAGCTCCACACCCGACCACTGAGCGGGCGGAACCGGCTCGATGACTATCCACATCCTGATCGTCGATGACCATCCCGTCGTACGCTTCGGCCTCCGCGGCATGCTTGAGGCCTACGACGACCTGCGCGTCGTTGGAGAGGCAGGCTCCGGCGACGAGGCGATCGTCCTCGCCGCCGCGACGCGCCCGGACGTCATCCTGATGGATCTGCGGATGCCGGGCACCGATGGCGCCACCGCGACGGCGCGCATCCGCCAGGAGCACCCCGGCATTCGCGTGCTCGTGCTGACCACCTACGAAGGTGACGCCGACATCCTGCCGGCGATCGAGGCCGGCGCCACCGGTTACCTGCTCAAGGACACGCCGATCGGTACCCTCACCGACGCGATACGGGCGGCCGCCCGCGGCGAAACCGTCCTCGCCCCACTGGTAGCCGCCCGGCTGGTGACCCACATGCAGGCACCGGCCGGAGAGCAGTTGACCCCCCGCGAGGTTCAGGTACTCGGCCTCGTCGCGCGAGGTCTGTCCAACAGCGAGATCGGCCGACAGCTGTACATCGGCGAAGCGACGGTGAAGACGCACCTACTGCGAACGTTCGTCAAGCTGGGAGTCAACGACCGCACCGCGGCCGTCACCATCGCTCTCTCGCGCGGCATCCTCACCACACCACACCAGTGACGCTTCGCGACGACGAGCAGCGATCAAGGCCAGTCCGCCTGGCAGGCCCTTCGCGCCGCTCGCTCGCCCTGGTCGCCGGTGTGGGCCGCACCGTCGGTATCGGCGTCGGCAGCAGATAGTCGTACCGGGTGGTCTCCGGGTGGTCCCCAGCATGCAGCGAGCGGTCCCAGTCCCACAGATACCCGACCAGGTCTTCGCCGACCTCCGAGTAGAGGCGCCTATGAGCGGCGTGCTCAACCCGACGATCGGAAACGACCCAATACGAAAAGGGCCCCCACAGGCTCTCGCCCGCGAAGACCCTTCGCACCGTCGGGACGACAGGATTTGAACCTGCGACCCCTTGACCCCCAGTCAAGTGCGCTACCAAGCTGCGCCACGTCCCGATGCGTTTCACCCGGGGGTGACCCCGTGTTCATGCAGGTAAACCCTACCGCACCGGAGTGGCCGGACTTGCACGGGCGGTCACGGCGCCCTTGCAGAAAGGGCGCCGTGCGGACCCCGGGGGCGACTGACGCGCCGTTCAGCCCCCGGGGTCCACTCCTCACGCGTTCGAGTCGAACGGGATACCGGAGGGCTCCGCCTGCTCCAGGTGGTAATTGAAGTTGCCGTCCTTGAGGCCGAAGACGGCGCTGCCCCAGTTGGCCGCGGTCAGCTTGTCGCGCACGCCCGCGGGGTAGCCGTCCCAGCCGACCAGCCGGGGGAACTGCCAGGTGTGCTGGTGGTTCTCCGGCGGCTCGTCGTTGGAGTTCGCGGGGCGGAAGCAGTGGGTACTGATCCCGTCCTTGTGGTAGACGATCTTCGGGTGCGTGCCGTCCCAGCGGATCTGGTCGCTGCTGTAGGTGTTGAAGTCGCCGTGGGCGGAGGTGGAGACGTACTTGGCCACGTTGTCCTGCGTCCACACCACGACGTGCTCCCAGTCGTGGCGGTGCCCGCCGAGGCTGCTGCCGGCCACGGCCTGGTCCTTCTCGAAGTAGAGGCCGTACATGATCGCGCACCAGCCGTTGTTGCACTTCTGGCGCGAGTACCCGTTGGTGTTGTCCAGGTCCCATGAGTCGCGGCACGAGCCGTTGAGAGCCCCGGTCGGGTTGAGGCCGCCATTAAGGGTCCCGTCGGGGCCGATGGCCGGAGTGGGGTAGCAGCCATCGGTGTCGTAGTCATAGGCGGGCTGGAACGTCTGCTCCAGTCCGTTCGCGTTGGCCGGCAGGGCCGAAGGCGGGTCGGCGAGGGCGATACCCGGAAAGGCGACGACCAGCGCGACGGCGCTTCCGAAGACGATCGAAACCTTGCCGATGCGCGAATTTTTCTTCACTGCGTCCTCCTGATCGACCGCGGGGTGGGGGCTGTTCGAGCGGTCGCATTGACATGCTCGGATCAGCTTCCCGGCGCTCGGTCGAAAACTCCAGAGTCTGGAGGTGTCAGAGCGATGAAAGGTCAACTAATCCATGTCGACCAATCAATGGGCGCAGGTGAGTTGCCGGGCCGCGCCGGCTGTGAGCTCGCACTCCCGGGGCAACGTGCCCAGCGGGACGGTGTGTTGGAGGACAGGAGCGTGTGCTCCGTCGAAGGACCCCTGGATCCACTACTCCGGCGGCGTAGGCGTGTCATGCGTCCGGTACATCGCCTGTACATCCAGCTCCAGTTGGACCGTCGGACCGACCACCGCGATGCCACGCGCCAGCATGGAACGCCAGTCGAGCGTGTAGTCCTCCCGGTGCAGTTCCGCCTTGGCCAGGGCCGCGCAGCGCAACTCCTCGCCGTAGCCGCCGTTGACCGTGCCGAGGTAGGTCGTGTCGAGTGCCACGGAACGGCTCACTCCGTGCATCGTCAGCGAGCCCTGCAGGGTCCATTTGCTGCCGCCGCGATAGGCGAAGCGCGTGCTGCTGAACTCGATGTACGGGAACCTCTCGACGTCGAGGAAGTCGGCGGAACGCAGGTGGTTGTCCCGGGTCACGTTCCCGGTCGTGATGCTCGACGCGTGGATGCGGACCTGGACCCGGGAGTCGGCCATGTCGGGGGCGATGCGGATACCGCCGTCGAAGCGTTCGAAACGGCCGTGGACGTTGGCCATGCCGACGTGCTTGGCGATGAAGCGGATCGCCGTGTGGGGCGGGTCGAAGAGCCAGGTACCGGATACCGGCAGTTCCAGGACGCGGGCGGTCTGCAGCCAGATCCGCTGCGTGGGGGTCGCCGCTCCGGCCTCGACGTCCACCGTCTCGCGGTGCGGTTGCAGCCCCTCGGCCGCGATCATCAGGCTGTAGCGGCCGGGCGGCAGCGCCGCGAGGAAGAAGCCGTAGGGGTCGGTGATACCGCGGGCCACGACGCGGTGCGAGTCCATCGCGGTGACCGTCACCTCGGCCGCGCCCATGGCCGCACCCATGGGGTCGAGCACCTCGCGGCCGAGCGCGCCGGCACCCTGCGGGAGAGGGAGCGAGAGGCCCGCCGCGTCGGCGGAGGCACCCTTGGATCGCAGGCGCCTGAGCAGAGCGAGGGCCATGGTGTTCACCTTTCTTCGCGAATGTTCAGGGCCGTGCGCGTGACCGCCGAAGGCGTGTTCGCGCTCACCAGAGGCACACACGACGAGCCGGGCGGGCGTGGAGGTCACGGCCCATTTGCGATCCTGAAGCACATCGCAAGGTCTCGGGTGTCTCATCCTGAGACAGCGGAGGCCGCTACTGGACGGCGTCGCTCCGGGGTTCCCAGCCTTCGTACGCCGCCGTCAGCAGACCGAGTACACCGTTCGCGGTGACCTCACGGGGGTTGGGGTACGCGGCCGCGGTGGCCTGTGCGGCAGCGACCGCCAAGTCGGCTTCTTTCAGGCCGAGTTCAGCGAGTGTGCGGGGAGCGCCGAGGTTTCCGGCCAGGTCGCGAAGCGCGCGGGGGACGTCGTCGGTGGCCAGGGCGCGGGACAGGGCCTTGATCGCCTCAGGAGCGGCGGAGGCGTTGTACGCGAGGGCGTACGGGAGGACCACCGTGTGGGTCTCGGCGTGCGGCAGGCCGAAGGTGCCGCCGAGCACATGGCACAGCTTGTGGTGCAGGCCCATGGTGGTGGCGCCCAGGCAGGCTCCGCAGAGCCAGGCGCCGTACAGGGCGCGGCCGCGCGCGTCGAGGTCGTCGGGGGCGGCGGCCACCTGGGGAAGTGCCCCGGCCATCGCCCGTACGCCCTCCTCCGCCATCAGCGAGACGAGGGGCGAGGCGTCGGGCGCGTACAGGGCTTCGACGGCGTGCGCGAGCGCGTTGACGCCGCTGGTGACGGAGAGGGGGACGGGGAGCGCGAGGGTGAGCTCGGGGTCGTAGACGACGGTGCGGGGCTGGACGACGGGGTCGCGTCCGGTGCGTTTGGCGCCGTGCTCGGTGAGGCCCCAGACGGGGGTCATCTCGGAGCCGGAGTAGGTGGAGGGCACGGCGATCAGCGGCAGCCCCGTACGCAATGCGATCGCCTTGCCGAGGCCGATCGCCGAGCCGCCGCCGACCGCGACACATCCGTCGGCGCCGGCGGCCCGCGCCACCTCGACGGCCCGGTCGGCGACCTCCACGGGTACGTGCATACGGGCCTCGGCGTGCAGCCCGGCGCAGGAGTCGCCGAGCGCGTCCGCGACGGCCTGCGCGACCGCCGAGCCCCGGCTGCCGCACACGACCAGCACCCTGTGCAGCCCGAGCCGCGCGACCTCGCCCGGTGTCGCGGACACCGCCGCGCCGGGCCGGAAGACGACCCGGGAGGGCCGGCTCTCGTAGGAGAAGTCGAGCGCGGTGGTCATGACGGCTCCAGTACGAGGTCGAAGCGCGCGTGGCGGAAGGGGTTCGGGACGCCGAACTCCCGTGCCAGGGAAGGGTCGTCGGTGTCGGCGAAGTCCTGGATCAGGCTCTGCTTCACGGCGAACACCGCGTCGGAGTCGAGGTATTCGCTGCCCGCCACGAAGATGTGCGTGGTGACGGAGGTATGGCCCTCGGCCGAGGCGATGAAGTGGATGTGGGCGGGGCGGTAGGGATGGCGGTCGGTCGCCTTCAGGAGCTCGCCGACCGGGCCGTCGGTCGGGATCGGGTACGGGCTCGGCACACAGCTGCGGAACCAGAAACGGCCCTCAGCGTCCGCCGTGAAGAGTCCCCGTCCGTTGCCCGCCGGCTGGACGTCCGGCCGCTGCACGTCGTAGTAGCCCTCGGGGTCGGCCTGCCACACGTCGAGGACCGCGCCGGGCAGCGGGGATCCGTCCGGTGCCAGCACCCGGCCGCTGACCACGCACGGCTCGCCGGTGCCCACCAGGTCGATGTTCGCGCCGAGTTCACGGACCGGCGACTCGGTCATGTGGAAGGGACCGAGGACGGTCGACTCGGTGGCTCCCGGATCGCGGTGGCCGTTGATGGTCTCCACGAGCATCGAGACGCCGAGCACGTCGGAGAGGAGGATGAACTCCTGCCGGGTGTCGGTGCACATCTGCCCGGTCGCCGTCAGGAAGCCGATGGCGCGCTCCCACTCCTCCATCGTCGGCTCCGTCTCACGTACGAAGGCGTGGAGGTGCCGGGTGAGCGCGCTCAGAAGCTCGCGCACCCGGGGGTCGGCCGTCCGCTGCAGGCTGTCGACGACCTCGCCGGTGAGATCGGCCGTGTGTTCGGTGGTCATTCCACTCCCCTGGTCCCGTCAGGCATGTCCGACGGTCTCATCGGACAAGTCGGTCCCATCGGACAAGTCCTCTGAACCCTCAGGCATGTCCGAGGATCCGTCGCAACGCCGCCGACAGCAACCGCTCGGCGTCCTCGGACGCGGCCGTGTGCCGGAAGGCCACATACCCGTCCGGCCGTACGAGGAGGGCGCCCGCGTCGGAGATCTCGCTCAGCCGCGCCCAGTCGCCGTACGGGTCCTCGTACTCCTGCCCGGGACCGACGACGACGGTGGCGATGTCGAGGTCCTGTGCCTCGGCCGCGCGCACCCAGTCCTCGCCGCCGATGCCCGTGACCAGGGTGAAACGGCCTCGGCCCACCGTGTCGAGGGTGGACAGGGTGCGGGTCCCGGAGGTGATCCAGGCGTGCGGGAGCTTGGCGCCGGGGCGGGTGGAGGGCTGGTGGTACAGCTCCGGGTCGCGCGCGAAGCCGGGATCCTGCGAGCCGTCGGGGACGATCGCGTCGGACGTGTAGCGCTGGTTGAGGTCGACGCCGTGCGCGTTGAACTCGTACACCTTGAAGGCGATCGCCTCGCGCAGTGCCTGCCGCTGCTTGGCCGCGGCCTCGGTGGCGTCCTTGCGGGCGTCGATGTTGGCCCACAGCTGCTCGGGGGTCTGCGGGGAGAGCCCGTCGAGGGCCTCGAAGATGGGGGCGGTCTCGCCGATGGACTTGTTGGCGCGGGTGACGATCTGCTTGCCGACCGGGGCGCGCTCGGCGGTGTACGTGTCGAGCAGCTTCGGTGCCGCCGTGCCGTCGAGGACCAGCTTGAGCTTCCAGGCCAGGTTGTACGCGTCCTGGATCGAGGTGTTGGAACCGAGGCCGTTGGACGGCGGGTGGCGGTGCGTGGCGTCGCCTGCGCAGAAGACGCGGCCGTTCGAGTACGTCTCCGCGTACATCTCGTTGACCGTCCACGCCGAGGACGACTTGATGGTCACCGGGATGTCGTCGTCGCCGACGAGCTGCCGGACGACCGACTCGGCGTACTCGGTGGTCAGGTCGGGGGCGCCCGCCGTGACGTCGTACCCCCAGACGATCATCCACTCGTTCCACGGGCGGACGTTGCGGACCAGGCCCGCGCCGATGCCGCCGACGGTGGCGCCGGGCGCCAGCACCCAGTAGAGGGTGGAGGGCCGGTGAGCGGTGTACTTCGTCAGATCGGCGTCGAAGACGATGTTGATGCTGCCCGCGACCCCCATCTGACCGCCCATCGGCAGACCCGCGTCCTCGGCGACCTTGGAACGGCCGCCGTCGGCACCGATCAGGTACTTGGCGCGGATCTCGTACGTGTCCCCGCGCAGCCGGTCCCGGACGGTGGCCGTCACGCCGTCGGCGTCCTGGGTGTGCGAGAGGTACTCGGTCTCGAAGCGCAACGAGGTGCCGCGGGCGACCGCCGCGTCGACGATCACCGGTTCCATGAGGTGCTGCGGCATGTCGCACATGCGAGTCGGGCTGGCGAGTTCGTGCGCCGCCTGGACGAGCGGGTCGTTGCCCCAGGAGCGGACGCGGCCCAGCTCCTCGCCTGCGAGGCTGGTGCAGAAGGTGGTGTTGCCCATCAGGTGCTGCGGGGTGGCCTGCGCGACGACTTCCTGCTCGACGCCGAGGTCGCGGAGCACCTCCATCGTGCGCTGGTTGGTGATGTGCGCACGGGGGGTCTCGGCGAGGCGCGCGTAGCGGGTGGCGACGATGTTGGGTACGCCGTACGTGCTCAGGGCCAGCGCGGCCGAGGCGCCCGCGGGGCCGCTCCCGACGATGAGTACTTCGGTCTCGACGGTGTGCACGGGAGAGGCTCCTGGGGGTGGGAACGAGCACGGGCCACTCTTGATCATGCGGTGCGGGATGGGGGTACGGGTGTCTCATTTCGAGACAGCGGGCGCCGTCCCAGGTCACAGGTGCCGCCCGGGGTGGCGGTCCGCTTCCGCCGTACGCCCGATACGGTGAGAGGCGTCGTGAGCATCGCCGAGCACTCCCCCGCCCTCTCCACTCTCGCGCCGCTGCGCCAGGCGCGTGAGCGGTTTCTGACGGGGCGCCCGCTGCCCGAGGGCGTGCCGGACGAGATCGTCGCGGCCTGGCGGCGCGCCCGGTTCTTCGGCGTACCGCACGATTTGAAGGAGCCCGCCGAGTTCCCGGCGGGCGCGCGGGCGGAGTCGGCGCTGTTGTCCGCGGCCCGTCCCGTCCTCGAACGGCTCGCCCCCGCCCTCGACACCGGGCGCTCGTCCCTCGCCCTCACCGACGAGCGGCTGCGGGTGCTGTGGGCGGCCGGGAGCGCGCCCGGGGACCAGCCGTGCACCGACCTGTCCGAGCGGGAGGTGGGGCACAACAGCGCGGCCCTCGCCCTGCGCACCCGGCGTCGCGCCGAGGTGCACGGCCCCGAGCACTTCCTCGACCTGTGGCAGGACGTGTCCGCGGTGAGCGTGCCGGTGCTGGCCCCCGAGACCGGGCAGGTGCTGGGCACGGTGACCGTCGCCTCCGGGCTGTGCGCGGAGTGCTCACCGCATCCCGGAGCGGCACTCGCCGAGGCCGCCGCCGCGGCGGTGGAGGCCGAACTCCTCGCACGCACACGGGCGGTTGAGCGCGTGCTCCTGGACGCGTACCTCAGCGCGACCCGCGGTCCGGCGCCCGCGGTGGTCGCCCTCGACGGGCGGAACCGGCTGGTCAGCGAAGCGGCAGCACGAATGCTGTCACCGGAGGGACTGGAGGTGCTGGAGCGGGGCGCGGGAGCGCTGCTTCGGCAGGGGGCGGCGTCGGAGTCGTACGACACGGGGCTGGGGCTCGGGCGGGGCGGGCCTTCCGAGCCGCACGACACGCGGCCGAGGCTCGGACAGGGCGCGCCCTGCGAGCCACCCGACACGCGGATCCAGCAGGGCACGCCCGCCGCACCGGACGACACGCCCCTCCCGCGGGCCTCGCTCTCCGAGCCGCACGGCGCGGGCCTCCAGCACGCCGCGCCCTCCACACCAGGCGACACACCCCTCCCGGCCTCGCTCTCGGCACCGCACGGCACACCCCTCCCGCACGCCACGCCCCCCGAAACGCCCGACGCAAACCCACCGCAAAGCACGCCCTCCCCGTCCTACGTCGTCGAACTCCCCGACGGCTCAGGCTGCATCGCACGGTTCACTCCCGTGCGTCACCTGGGTTCCGTCATCGGGCTGCTCGCCGTGCTCGAGCCGGTCGGCGCCGGGGCCATGCCGCTCGCGCCTCGCGCGGCGATCCCCCTCGCCGGGCGTTCCGTTCCCTGGCGGCTGGCTGTCGGGCGGGCCACGGAGCTTGCCCGGTCGCGGGAGCCGTTGCTGTTGACCGGCGAGCGCGGGACGGGGAAGACCACGCTGGCTCGGGAATTGCTCGGGGAGTTCGCGCCGCTGGTCGTCGATGCGGCGGAGGGTGAACTCGGCTCCGGGTACCAGGAGTTGGCGGACGGTCGACCCCTCCTGCTGCGGCACGCCGAGCGGCTTGCCCAGCCGGACGTCGCCGCCCTCAACTCCCTGCTCCACGAGCACCCGGGCGCGCCCCTGCTGGTCACCTACACCCCCGGACCGCCAGCCGGCCCGTGCCTCCAGCGACTCCTGGACACCCTGGCCGCCCGCGCGGTCACTCTGCCGGCCTTGCGTGAACGCCCGGAGGACATCCGGGAGTTGCTCGCGGCCCTTGCTCCGAAGCCCGCTCCGGGGCAGCCTCCGCTCGCTTGGACGCTCGACGCGCTGCGCGCCCTGGAGCAGCATCCGTGGCCCGGCAATGTCACTGAACTCGCCCATCTTGTACGGGCGTTGGCGGAGGACCGTCGGACGGTGGGCCCGGTGCGGCGTGCCGAGCTGCCCGACCCCGTCCGGGAGGGTCCCGCGACGCGGCGGCTCAGCCCGATGGAGCACGCCGAGCGCACCGCCATCCTGGAGGCGCTGCGCCGCCACGGCGGCAACAAGGCGCGTACGGCGGCCGCGCTGGGGATCGGCCGGGCGACGCTCTACCGGAAGCTGCGCGGATACCGGGACTCGTCCTCGTAGTTGAGGGCGTTCACAGTTCGAAGCCGATGAACCCGTCCTCCGCGTCCCGGTCCGGTGCCGTCACCGTGTAGCCGAAGCGGTCCTTGAGCCTGGCGTCGTCCCATATCGCCGCCCGGTCACGGTAGTTGAAGACGAGCTCCTTCTCGGCGCCGCCGTGTTTCAGGATGCGGGCGATGGCGATCTCGTTGGGATGGTCGTGCCGGGCGCCGCTCGTCGATATGAGGTAGCGGTCGCAGTCGATGAGGTCGAGCAGTTCGTTGGAGAGGTTGTGGTCGCTGCCGTGGTGGGCGACCTTGAGGACGTCGACGTGGAAGCGGCCGCCCTCCGCCTCGGCCCGGGGCCGTATAGACGCCACGAGCCGGCGGTCGTCGGCGTCGCCGGTAAGGACGACCCGCTTGTCCTCGAACTCGAAGAGCAGGCCGATGCTGCTGATGTTCGTCTTCGACGTGTCCGGCTTGAACACCGACGCGGCAAGCTGGTCCACGTTCACCCCGCCGAAGTGCTCGAAGCCGGGGACCTGGGGGATCTCGTCCGGGTCGCGCCCCGGGATCAGACCGTTCTTGGCGCACTCCTTGACCCACGCCGGCGCCAGCCGCTCCAGTTGCGCGCGGTCCGGTGAGAGCACGTCCATCGTGGAACCGTCGTCGAACCACGCGAGCTCCCGCCCCACTTCGACACTGCGCCCGCCGAAGGAGTCGTTCCACGGCACCTTCTGCTCCAGGAGCAGGCTGGTGAGTTTCTCGCCGTCCTGGGCGCCGAACCCCTCGGTGTCGAGGAGATGGTCGAAGCCGTTGAACCACACGTCGCCGAACTCCACCGGTCGGTCTGCGTCCTCCAGCAGGGCGAGCACTCCCAGAATGTGGTCCTGGTCGACATGCGTGACGACAAGGACGTCGACCAGACCGTCCAGCCCGGCGAGAGTGGGCTTCACCAGCGGATACGTGCCCGAGCGGCCGCCGTCGACGAGGATCCGGCGGATGAAGGTGTCGTCGCCGTATTCCAGGAGCAGGCAGTCACCGTCCTCGCCGGGCCCCATGGTGAACCGAATCATCGCGGCCTCCCTCTTCCGTATCGGGCTGTCATCTCACTCGGCTGTCATCCGTATCGGCTGTCTCCCGTATCGGGCCGTCATTGCGGCTTCCCGTGCAGCGCGACGACCACGAACGGTTCGCGCATGTCGACGCGCCAGGACAGGCGACGGGCCTGCTCGAGCCGGTCGGCGCACGCCGGGTCGTCGGGGAACTCCGACAGCCCGTGGATGAGGCGGCTCAGGCCGAGGGTGAAGACGGGAACTCCGCGGTCGAAGGCCTCGATGAGCGCGTCGCGGGCCGCCTGCCGCTCCGCCTCGCTGTGCGCCCGGCGCAGATGGCGCATGGCCCACAGCAGGGAGCCGTCGCTCATCCAGTCGAACTCGTGCCGCAGCCGGGCGAGCCAAGGATCCCAGCGGTGCGGCCGCTCGGTCAGTTCGCTGCCGACCAGGACGTACGCGCCGGCCACCGCCGCGAGCGGGTTCGGCATCCTGCCCTTGCCGTAGAGCATGGTCTCCGCGTCCCTGACCAGGGTGGCCGCCGAGTCGAAGGCGCCGCGGGCCATGTATCCCAGGGCGGGTCCGACCCGGCTGTCGCGCACGGTCACGGAGACCGCGCTGCCGGTCGGGCTCTGCCGTTCGTTGACCATGACCTCGATCTGCGCGGAACCCCACGGCGCCGGCAGCGTGACGACGTATTCGCTGCCCGCCAGCGAGACCACCAGGAACTGCCGTGGGCCCATGGGCCCACCGCCGAAGGTGGGCTCGCCGTCCTCGTCGACGGGGCCCTGCGCGCCGAAGCGGTAGAGCCGTGCGGCCGCGTCGCCCAGATGGAGACTGGCGATGGAGTGGGGCGCGGAGTGGGCGATCTCGAACACGGCCGACCGGGTCGGGGGCTCCTCGGTCAGCTTGAGCATCGACGCGAACTGCCAGCTCTTCACCTTCGGGTCGCCGACCCAGGCCGAGTGACCCGGTTCGACGATCGAGTCCCACTCCCAGACCCCGGACCGCGCCCCTTGGGAGCGGGGAACGGGTATCGCCTCGCCGTCGTGGTAAGGCCCGTAGGACTCGATGTTGCCCATGAGGTACTGCCACGAGTGCGACTCGTAGGGCGAGGGTGCCGCGCGCAGCGTGACATGGGTGTCGGCGCCCTCCCGTACTTCGGCGTCCTTGGACAGCACGACGCCGGAGGGCAGTGTGGCGGACACCGTGTAGTGGCCGGGGCCGACCTCGTACCGCGTCGGTGGCGCGGAAGTCCCGCAGGGGAAGAGGACGTTGCGGTGGGCGGCGCCGCCCTCGGCCGAGTAGATGTTGCCGACGACCTTCGCGCCGTCCGGCAGGTCCGACTCGTACAGGCTCAGCGCGACGGTCACTCTCAGGCCGGCATTCATGGCTTCACCAGCTGCACGCGACGGAACACCGGTCGTACGGTGATGGACTTGGTCCGCACCTCCTGGTCGCCGAGTCTCGCCTCGAAGTCGTAGTTCCCGAAGCGCAGTTCGATGGCCCACTCGCTCTCCGGGGCCGAGTCGTCGATGTCCTCCGCCGCCCGGCGCAGCCGCTCAAGGCCGTTCTCCCGGCAGACGAACTCGGCCTCGGCGTTGTCCCGTGCGGACGCGCAGCCCACGTACACGGGGACGACCGGTGGGCCGGGCAGCTGGTGAAGGACGAACACCGGCAGTTCGCCGACCGAGGGGACCTGGACGCCCGCGACCGCTCCGGCGAACTCCGGTTGGTGCATGAAGTGGTCGATCGCTTCGAGGAGATGAGATGTGTTGACGCGCCATTCACCCTCGGGATCGTCGCTCGCCGCACCGGCGAGGCTCTTGAGCAGCGCCTCCGTGAAGAGGCTCACCTGCCCGGGGCGCGCGTGCGACCGGTCCCCGGCCAGGGTGGCGTAGTACGGGATGTGGAAGCGGCGCGGGAGGTCGAGCGGACGCGTCCCGGCGCCGAGCGGTGACCGCCCCGCGAACCGTGTGCCCGAACTCTCGATGAGCACATCGGAGTTGGACCGGCAGGCGTCGACGAAGAACACCTGCTGGGTGGCCTTGCAGCGCTTGAGTCCGTTCATCAGGCCCGCGAAGTCCAGTGCCCCGTTGAGGGGGTTGTGCTGGTCGGCGAAGATGTCGGCGGCGAGCAGGGCCATGTCGTCGCCCTGTGAGACGCCGTGTCCGCAGAAGTAGAAGACGAGCCGGTTGTCGACGTGGCTGTCACCGCGGTCGTACCACTGCGTGACCGCCGTGAGGATGTTCTCGATGGTGGCATCGTCGACGTCGTGCGCGGCCTGGGTGCGGGGGTCCACGAAAGGGGCCGGCTGTTCCTCGCTCAGCAGCAGGGCGAGGCTGCCGAGCGGTCGCCCGGGATCGTGGTACTCGGCGAGGAGCCAGGTCGCGAGGGCACGTGCGGAGAGGGGCGGCGAACTGAGCTGCCGCATCCCGTCGGAATCCGCGACCGGTGCCTCGCCGCCGGCGAGATGGGGGTATTTGCCGACGCCGATGACCAGTGCGTGGGTGCAGGGAAGGCCGGCCTGCTCATCGAGGTGAATTACCGAACCGGCCATGGATCCTCCGGAACCCGCGTGCGCCGGAGACTGCCCTAAGGACAGCATTTCATCTATTATATTGCGGGAAATTGGAATTGTCCTGGTATGGAATG
Source organism: Streptomyces sp. NBC_00554 (assembly GCF_041431135.1). Classification (NCBI taxonomy): domain Bacteria; kingdom Bacillati; phylum Actinomycetota; class Actinomycetes; order Kitasatosporales; family Streptomycetaceae; genus Streptomyces; species Streptomyces sp. NBC_00554. The sequence continues at coordinate 1,212,393 of NZ_CP107799.1, forward strand.
TGTCCGGAAACGTGAGGCCCCTCATGGCGAAGAATCTCGTCATCTGCCTGGACGGCACGGGCAATCAGTTGAAGGCGAAAGGGAATACCAACGTCGTCCGGCTCTACGAAATGCTGGACCTCTCCGATCCCACCCGCCAGATCGCCTATTACGACCCCGGCGTCGGCACCTTCTCCGCCGCGGGCGCCTGGACGCCTGCCGGCCGGAGCGTGTCGAAGCTCCTCGGCCTCGCCTTCGGCTCCGGGATGAAGACCAACCTCGCCGAGGCCTACACGTATCTGATGCAGCGCTACCAACCGGGCGACCACATCTACGTCTTCGGCTTCAGCCGCGGCGCGTACACGGCCCGCGCGCTCGTGGGCATGCTCAAGACGGTCGGCCTGATGCGACCCGGCATGGAGAACCTCGTTCCGTACGCCATCTCCGTGTACGCGAAGAACAAGGACTGGACCCAGCGCGACTGGGACCAACTCCACCGTTTCGCGGAGGCCTTCAGCAACGCGGTCGACGGGCGCTTCGGCATCCCCGTCACCTACCTCGGGATCTGGGACTCCGTGAAGGCCGCCGGTCTGCTGCGCTGGAACCTGCGCTGGCTGTACACCCGCCAGGTCCCGAACGTACGACTCGTCCGCCACGCGGTCTCCATCGACGAGAAGCGCAGGCCCTACGTCGAGTATCTCGTCCGGCGCGATGACAAGGAGCGGGCCGATGCGGTCCCGGTCGAGCAGGTGTGGTTCGCGGGGGTGCACTCCGACGTCGGTGGGACCTTCGACGACGATCCCAGGCTCGCCACGATCGCACTCAAGTGGATCGTGGACGGGGCGCTCGAAGAGCAACTCCTGCTGAAGAGCGGGGCGTACGCGCGCGAGCTGCGCCTCGAGCCCGAGCACGCGCGCGGGAAGGTGCACCGGATGGGCTGGATCTGGGCCCTGCTCACCTACCGGCGGCGCAAGGTCCCGCCAGGCGCTCATGTGCACGCGAGTGTCCGCGCGCGACTGGAGAAGGACGCGGGCTACGCGGAGCGGATCCCGTCCAACGCGGTCTGGTCCGACGACGAATGGCTCACCGCACGGGGCTGATTCAATCCGGTGCCACCCAGCGGACGAGTTCAACGAGGGCAACCAGGCAGGGCGTCAGGCGCGGTCCCTGCCCCGCAGCCGAGGCGTGAAAGCCGCGTGGAAGAGCGTGGAGGCCGCTCCCACCGCCGCGGCCTCCGCGCTGAGTACGGAGCGTTCCACCTCGACGCGGCGCAGTCGGCGAGCGGTGGGGAACTCGTTGACCGTACGGCTGATTTCCTCGAGGTAGAACTCGGCGACGTCGTCGGTGAAGAACGGGCCGCCGAGCACGATCAGGTCGATGTCGAGCAGGTCGACGAGCCCGAGGGCGCCGCCTCCGACCGCGCGGGCCACCTCCCGAACGGCGGTGACCGCGGCCGGGTCGCCCGCAGCGGCGGCCCGGCCCACGGCCCGGTAGGCGGCGGTACTGCCGCCGTCGCCCGCGGGGCGCAGGCCGAGCCGGGCGGCGAAGTCCGCCACGGAGACCGGTGGGTTGCACTCCGGCAGCAGCTCGGGGCGGCCGTCGGCCGCCATCCGGCCCAGGGCGATCGCACACAGCTGCCCGAACTCGCCGGCGTTGGCGCTCACCCCTCGGTACAGGTCGCCGTTGAGGTAGAGCCCGGAGCCGACGCCCGTCCCCAGGTACAGGTAGGCGAAGTCCCGCGCCCTGCGGTCACGCCCGATCCACCGCTCCCCCGCCGCCGCGGCGAGCGAGTCCTTCTCGATCAGTACCCGGCACGGGAAGTGGTCCTTGAGGAGGTACAGCAGCGGCAGATCCTCCCACGCCGTCATGAGCGGCGGGTTGAGCACGGTGCCGGAGGCGATGTCCACCGGTCCCGGTACGGCCACACCCACGCCGAGCAGCCCGTCCTCGCGCACGGCGCCCCGCGCCTTCTCCAGGGCCTCGTGGCCGAGCGCGACGACCTGGGCGACGAACTCGCCGGGGTCGATGTCCGCGCTGACCGGCCGGGTACAGGTGCACACGATCGCGCCGTCGAGGTCGATGACGACGGCGGTGAGCAGTTCGGGGTCGATGTGCAGACCCAGGGCGTGCGCGGCGGTGCCGCAGAGCCTGACCGGGGTGCGCGGCTTGCCGGAGGTGGCACGCCGCTGCGCGTCCTCGACGAGGATCCCGCGGTCCAGGAGCGAGCGGGCGATCCGGGAGACCGACTGCTGGGTGAGGCCGGTGCGGTGGGCTATCTCGCCGCGGGTGATGCTGCCGGAGAGGCGTACGGATTCGATGACCACGCACTCGTTGAACGAGCCCAGGTCGATCTGGTTGACACCGCTGAACGACGGGGGGTGGGAGGGGAGTTCGGTCCGTCGCGATGCGCGCAGATGCTCGGCGACGTTCTCGCGCAGCCAGTGCGCGGGCTCGGTCGGCGCCAGTTGCGTGTGCCGTTCCAGGGCGGCGACGAGGTCGAGGTAGACGCGCCGGGAGGACTCGGGGTGGCTGGTGCTGTCGAGCGCGATCATGGCGCGCAGGAAGCCGCGCCAGGTGGTTCTGGCGGGCAGCTCGTGGAAGGTGACGGGGGTGTCGGCGGTGCGGGGCTCCCGAACCGCCGGGGCGGCTCCCCTCTCCCACAGCACTACGGCGTGCAGCGCGATGTCCGGGTGGTGCTCGGCCGCATCGGTCAGGTACGCGAGGAGCGTCAGGTCATCGGCGGGGTCGGTTCCGGACGCGGTGGTGGTCGCCGCGAGGAGTGTGCAGAGCGCCCGGTCCACTCCCTCCAGCACGTCCTCGCCGATCACTGTCGCGGCCGGGGCGGCTCGCGGCGCCTGGGGCCGGGTGCCCGTGAGGAGGACGGCGCGCAGCGGATCGACGTACAGGCCCATGACCCAGATGTCGGCGCCGGGCAACGGTGGCCGGGTCGGGACGTGCGGGGCGGGTGACTCGTCGGGCGGGAGCTGCCAGCGGCGGCGGATCGAGGCCACCGTCGCATGGGAGAGGCCGAGGTCCCGGGCGATGGCCCGGCTGGCGCCGCTGCCTCCGGGGGCCAGCAGGGCTCGGGTGATGACCTCCGCCTCGTCGACCGTCGCGGGCCTGCCGGTGCGTGGGCGCTCCTGGAGGCCGGGCAGTCCGGCGCTCTGCCAGCGATGGCGCCAGCTCCCGACGGTCTGCCGCGAGACGCCGAGACGGCGGGCGATGTCGGCGTCACGCAGTCCCTTCTCGGCGAGCAGGACGACGTGGGCGCGGGTCGCGCGAGGGCCGCCGCTGTCGGCCCAACTACGCAGCACTGCAAGGGTTTCGGGTGCGAGGCCCGCTTCGGGAGTCGGTTCAGGCACCGCTGTCCTCCTGGCGGTGTCCGGCCCGCCGGAGCCGCAGCGTGCGGATCTGGAACGGTCGCAGGGTGAGCGGAACACGACCGTGCCGATGGGCGCGGGGCGTGGGGTGTTCCTCCAAGAGGTCGGTCTCATGGACCGCCTCGACGGGGAAGTCCACGGCGAGAGTGGCGTGCGCCCGGCCGCCGCGTGCCTCGTAGAGCCGTACGACGACGTCCCCGCTGCGGTCGTCGGCCAGTTTCACCGTTTCGACGACGACATCCGGGTGCTCCACGCGGACGAGCGGCGCCTGCGGGCCCGTGTCCGGGCCGGGTCGCAGCGGGAGGTTGAGGGCGTATCCCTCGGTGATGGCGTCGCCGAGGGTGGCGCCGGGGCGCAGTGTGTGGCGGAAGTGGTGGAGGCCCCGGTCGGCGTGCGGGTCCGGGCCTCTCGCGGCGCGTAGCAATGTGTGGCGTACGACGGTGGTGGTGCCGTCGTCGCGAGGGTGCCGGGCGATGTCGTAACCGTAGGTGGAATCGGCGGCCAGGGCCACGCCCCAGCGGTGCTCGCCGACGTGGATCCAGCGGTGGGCGGCGTCGTCCTCACGGGCCGTGTCGGCGTGGTTGTGCGTGGGGTGGGCGACGTGCCCGAACTGCACGTCGCAGTGGCTGAGTTCGGCGTGCACGTCGAGCGGCCAGGTCAGTTTGAGGGCGGTGTCCCGCTCGCGCCAGTCGACTTCGGTGTCCACCGTCAGGGCGCGGCTCCCGGCGGTGAGGGTCAGATCCTGGAGGAAGGTCGAGCGTCCGGTGCCGCGTCGGACACGCACGGTCGCCAGCAGGGGTCCGCACGCCCGTAGTTCGACCTGCTCGGCGGCGCTCAGGTCGCGGCTGCGGCCGGAGTGGAGGTCCAGGGCGGCTTCGTCGCGCAGGAGTTGGAGGAGGTTGCCCGCCGCACCGGGGGCGAGGGCATCCCGTCCGGTGGTCAGGTCGACGACCGAGCTGACCAGGCCCGCCACATCCACACACACCCTCAACAGGCCGTTGTCCATGATGTGTTGGCCGTCGACCGTGGTGTGCGCGGTCACGCGTGCGGTGCCGGCGTCGAGGGAGAGGCCGGTGCTTCCCGCGCCCAAGGCGGGCGCCTCGGCCAGGACCGCGATGCGCCCGTCGGGCAGGGCCTGTGACGTACCGGAGGCGGGGCCGGTCCCTGGCGCGAGGACGAGGACCTCGCGGCGCGGGTGCGGCGCGGCGTTCAGCGCGGTGGCGCCGTCCGGTTCGCCGACCGCGCGCCGCACCAGGCGGGCGAGTCGGCGGTGCAGGTCTCGGTGCTCGTGTTCGGTGTCCTCGTGGACCCATGCGATGGAGGTACCGGCCAGGATGTGCCGGCTCTGCTGAAGCAGTAAGCGCCGCCACAGGGCGTCGAGTTCGTCGTACGGGTAGGGCACGCCGTGGCGCACGGCGGCGGTCGCCGACCACAGTTCCGCCTCGTGCAGCAGGGTTTCGCTGCATCGGTTGCCGCGCTTGGTGCGCGCCTGACGGGTGTACGTACCCCGGTGCGGGGCGAGGTCGAGTGCTCCCCGCCAGACGGGCGGATGCGGGTGCTCGTCCTGCGTCTCGCGGAAGAACTGGGCGGGATGAAGCGTCGCGAGGCGTGGTGAGCCGTCCGGGTCGGTGAAGTCCGCCGCGGTGTCGGCGAGTTCGGGGCCGGTGAGTGCCGCGGCATCGGGTGCGAGGTGGGTGAGGAGCGTGGTGCCGTCGATGCCCTCCCAGCGGAAGGTGTCGTGGGCCGGCGCTGTCGGGTGGTCGGTGGCGGGGCGCCTGGTCAGGAACCAGCGCGCGCCCACGAGGGCGGCGATCTGCGGGAAGGCGGCGGAAGCGCCTCTCGCCCCGGGGAGCCAGACGCCTTCACTGTCGGTGCCGAGTTCGTCGCGGAAGAAGCGGCGGCCGAGGACGAACTGACGTACCAGTGCCTCGCCGCCCGCCAGTTCGACGTCGGGCTCCACCCATGTGCCGCCCGCGGGCGCCCAGTTGCCGTCGGCGACGGCTTTGCGGAGCCGCTCGAAGACGTGCGGCTGCTGGTCCCGCATCCAGGCGTAGTGCTGGGCGGACGAGGCCTCGACGACGAGTTCGGGATACTCCTCGGCGAGTGTGACCAGCGTGCTGAACGTACGGGCGCAGCCACGGACCGCTTCACGTATGGGCCAGAAACCCCCGGAGTCGACGGAGGCATGCCCGACGCCCGCGAACACGAGCGCCGACGCGTGCGCGCGGTGGGCGAGTACGGGCGCGAGGACAAGGCGGGCGGCCGCGGCGGTCCGGGCGACGGCGTACGGGTCGACGGTGTCCACCGCGCGCTCCAGGGCCATCCGCATCTCGTGCCGGCGCGGGTGTGCGGCGGGCAGCGTGCGCATGAGTCCGTCGAGGGTCCGCATGTCGTGCAGCAGGTGCCAGACGTCGTCGTCGCGTATGACGAGGTCCGCTCGCAGCAGGCGGTACAGCGGCGTGTCCCCGGCGGTGACCGGATCGCCGTAGTGGACTCCGCTGCCGGTGGCCGCGTCGATGTACGGGTTGGCGGCAGCTTCGACGAGGAGGCGGACGGTTTCGCCGCCGCGGGCGGAGGCCGTGACGGGAACGGCGCCGGTGTGCGGATGCAGGCCGTGCAGCGGGATGCCGTGTTCGTCGTGGACGAGGGCCTCCGCCTGGTGGCCGCTGGTACGAGCCGGGTCGGCACCGAGGTCGATGAGGGCTTCGACGCGGCGGCCCGCCCACCGTTGCGGAACGCTCGCGCTGGTGCGGAACCATGTCGTCGACCAGGGGCTGCCCCAGGGCTCCCCCACCGCGAACGGCGTGTAGTCGGCACGCAGCGCGACGCCGACGGGTACCGGTTCCCCGGGGATGTGCCAGGCGCCGATGTCCATGGGCAGTCGCTGCGGATACAGCGCGGGGTGGAGCCGTTCGCTGAGAAATGCGGCTATGCGCTCTTCGCCGGACTTTCTCCGGTCATGCATCGGCAGCCCTTCCTGTCCGGCCAGTAACCGCCATGTAAAACCATGTGTGTTATCAAGTCAACGCCTCTCACTCGTTCCTTCTTCTCGCAGATCGAGAGGCCATCTCCGGGAATTGTCAGGCGAATTCAATTCCACTGACGGACATCTTCGTCAATTAATTGGGATGACAGTCGAGATGGCAAAAGGCGGCAGGAAGGCCGACGCCTTCCTGCCGCCCGTCCCCCCGGTCTAGAGGATGCGGTGGTCCACGCGCTCGGGCCGCTCACACGTCGTGGTCACCGGCAGGGACCTGCCGCCGTGGGCGGCGTCCAGCAGGGTGAGCATCACATCCAGTACATGGTGGGCGAGTTCGGCCGATGCCCGATGCGGACGTCCCTCGGCGATCGCCTCGGCCATGTCGGCAAGTCCCGTACCGCGTCCTCCTGTCGGATATCCGGCGGAGATCGGAAGGGGGGCCCAGTCGCCGCCCCTGTTCAGTTCGACCAGTCCCTCGAACCAGTTCGGGTCGGGGACGGAGAGCGAGCCCTCGGTGCCGTGGACCTCGATGCGGGGCAGCCGGGCCGCCTGGACGTCGAAGCTCATGACGAGGGTGGTGAGGGCTCCGCCGGCGTGTTCCAGGATGCCGCTGACGTGGGTGTCCACCTCCACCGGCAGGCGGGTGCCGGCCCGGGGCCCGCTGCCGATCTCGCGTTCGGCGCGGGGCCGGGACGCGGCGCCGGTGACGCGTACGACCGGTCCGAGCAGGTGGACGAGGGCGGAGAGGTAGTAGGGGCCCATGTCGAGGAGGGGGCCGCCGCCCGGAAGGTAGTAGAAGCCGGGGTCGGGATGCCAGTCTTCGGGCCCTGCCGATGCCATGAACGCGGTGGCCGCGACCGGCGTACCGATGAGTCCGTCGTCGACGGCCTTGCGGGCGGTCTGGGTGCCGGTGCCGAGAACGGTGTCCGGGGCGCAGCCCACCCGCAGTCCGCCGGCCCGGGCGGCGGCGAGCACCGACTCGGCCTCTTCGCGGGTGGCGGCGAGGGGCTTCTCGCCGTAGACGTGCTTGCCCATCGACAGCGCGACCAGCGCGACGCCCGCGTGGGCCGCCGGGATGGTGAGGTTGAGGACTGCGTCCACGTCCTCCCTGCTCACGAGGTCGACGACGGAGCCGGCTACGTGCACGTCGCCGGGTGCCTGCATGGCGGCCGCCTTCGCCCGGTCGGGGTCGAGGTCGGTGACGGCGGTGAGCCGTACGGTGTCGAGGCGGGCCAGCGTGTCGAGGTAGGCCCCGCTGATCTTTCCCGCGCCGACCATGCCGATCCTCAGCGGCTCGCCCACAGCAGTCCCCTCTCGGTGAGCGCCCGCACCTCGGGCACGTCGAAGTCGTCCGGCTTGTGTCCGACGGCGGACACGAACACACGGCCCGCGCCCCAGTTCCTGGTCCACACGGCGGGCATGACGACCGCCCGGTCGCGTACGTCGTCGGGTTCGAAGGTCGTCGTCGCCAGTACGTCGATGAGCGGGTCGGTGGCCAGCCAGTACTGCTCGGTGTGGACACGGAAGTCGCTCAGTCCGCGCAGCACCGGATGATCGGCGCGCTCGGGCACCAGGTGCACGTCGTGGTCGTGGAAGCCGGGCGGGTGCATGAGGAACTGCCCACCGGTCAGGAGCTGGTAGCCGACATTGTCCCGAAAGGAGTCGACGATGCCGCCGTGCCAGCCCGCGAGCCCGGTACCCGCGCGCACGGCGGCGACGAGCCCGTCACTCTGCTCCGGAGTGATCTCGCCCATGGTCCAGCACTGCACGATCAGGTCGGTGGCCGCGAGGAGTTCCGCGTCCTCGTACACGTCGAGGGACTCGGAGGTCTCGACGGTGAAGCCCTGGTCCTTGAGGAACGGCAGGAAGAGGTCGGTGATGGTGATCGGCTGGTGGCCGTCCCAGCCGCCTCGGACGACAAGTGCTCGTCGCGGTGCGTTGTTCACGGATTCTGCTCGCGGCGCGTCGCTCACGGACACTCGTCGCGATGCGTCTGTCGCGGATATTGGTCGCGGTGCGTCGGTCACGGTCGTTGTACGCTCCCGTCGGTGTTGCGCAGCAGGGCCCAGCGGTCGTGCTCCAGGGGTTCGGGCACGGGATGGCGGCGGGCCGCCGACTCGTCGAAGTCGACACCGTGGCCCGGGACTTCCGACGGTACGAGGACACCGCCCCGCGGGACGACAGTGCCGGGGAAGACTTCGGCGACAGTTGGCCGGAATGTCGCCGCCTCCTGCACTCCGAAGGCGTGGCTGGAGACGTCGAGGGCGAGGGTCGCGGCCTGGGCGACCGGGCTGACGTCGGCCGGTCCGTGCGGTGCGAGCCGTACGCCGCGCAGCTCGCACAGGGCGGCGATCTTGCGGGCGGGGGTGAGTCCCCCGAGCGTCGGGACGCGTATCCGCGCGAAGTCGATGTCGGGTCCGTCGAGAAGCGCCGTGAACTGGGCGGTGTCGCTGAAGAGTTCGCCGACCGCGAGGGGTACCGGGGACACCGCGTGCAACCGCGCGAAGTGCCCGGCGTCCTCGGGCGCGAGGAGATCCTCGACGAAGTAGAGGCCCGCGTCCTCGACCCGCCGTAGGAAGTCCCGGGCCTGACGCGGGTCAAGCCGCTCGTGCACGTCGTGCAGCAACTCGACGTCGTCGCCGACCAGTTCACGCACCCGGGTGAGGATCCGCGGGACGGTCCGCACGTATGCGGCCGAGTCCCACGGGACACGCCGGGCCCGTACGGCGTCCGGGTCGACGGCCGCTCCCCCGGTTCCGTAGGTGTCCGCGCCCGGGACGGCGGCCTGGACGCGGACGTGCCGGAAACCGCGCTCACGTGCGGCGGCGACCTGGTCGGCGATCTCCCGCTCGTCGACGCCGTCGACGTGTGTGTAGGCCTCGGCGCCGGTGCGGACGCGGCCGCCGAACAGCGAGTACAGGGGCGCCCCGAGCCGCTTGGCCTTCAGGTCCCACAGGGCGACGTCGACGCCGCCGAGGGCGTTGCCGGTGACCGAACCGCCGCGCCAGTAGGCGCTGTTGAGGAGCAGCCGGTGGATGTCCTCGATGTCGTCGGGGTCCCGTCCGGTGAGCATCGGGGCGAGGTAGTCGTCGAGGACCGAGCGGACGGCGAGGGTGCGCTGCGGGTCGCTGGCGCAGCCGAGTCCGTAGAGCCCGGGCTCGTTGGTCTCGACGCGGACGACGAGGTGGGGGCAGCCGTGCGGGGCCGTCATGAAGGTACGTACGGCCGTGATGCGGATCTTGGCGCCACGCTCCTCGACCCAGGGAGCCGGGGCGAGGACGGGAGCGTGGACGGGCGTGCGGGTGACAGGCTGAGCCATGCGAACTCCCGCGTACGGATAGCAGAATGACATACCGCCATCGGAACGTACGGAGCGCGTTGCGGGTTTGTCAACGGGCCTGTCAAATATGACACCGGGGTGGCCGGAACGCCATCCCCGGTCCCCGGAAGCGCTCTCAGCGCTGCCCGATCCGCTTGAGGAGCGTCCGCAGGGAGTGCGCCGCCTCGGTCACGGCCTGCGCGACCTCCTCCACGCGCGCGTCGTCCATCCTGGTGCGGGGCGCCGAGCAGCTGAGGGCGTCGCCGCCGTCCGGGGCGACGCCGAGCGCGACGGCCACGCACCGGATGTCCACCGCGTTCTCCCCGTCGTCCACGGCCCAGCCGCGCAGCCGGGCCTGGGCGAGCTGGCCGAGCAGGGCCTCCGGTTCGACGACCGTGTCCGGGGTCAGCCGCTCCAGCGGCCAGTTGAGCCGGCGCTGCACCTCCGCCGGGTCGTACTGGGAGAGCACAGCTTTACCCAGGGCGGTGGCGTGCGCGGGCAGCCTGCGGCCCACCGCCGAGTACATCCGCAGGGCGTGCCGCGACTCGCGTTTGGCCAGGTAGACGATGTTCGTACCGTCGAGTCTGCCCAGGTGCACGGCCTCGCCCGTCTCCTCGGCGAGCGCGTCGAGGACGGGTCCCGCCAGGCTCGCGACGTCGTCGCCCTCCAGGTAGGCGGTTCCGGTAAGGAGGGCCTTGAGGCCGAGGCTGTAGCGGGTGCCGGAGGCGTCCACGTCCACCCAGCGGCGCGCCTCCATCGTGCGCAGGATCGCGTGCAGGCTGCTCTTCGGCACCGACATGGCGCTCGCCATCTCGGCGAGCGAGAGCCTGGCGCCGTCCCGCCCCAGGAGCTCGAGCACTTCGAGCACCCGAGCCGCGGACTTGACCTCTTCGACCTTGCGCCCGCGCGCTGTCGCTGTCACCGATTCCACTGACCCTCCGCCTCCCCGCCCCGGCGCCCCTCGGCCGACCGGTCAACACCTCATCGCAGCCTGCGTCTTGACGCTATATCACGACGACCCTAAGTTCGGTCACTCCAACGCTATTCGTCCTTCTGAACGGTCGAACCCTAGGTAGGGGCCCATGCGTATACGTATTTCACGAAAGGCCCGGCTTGTCTCGGCGGCCGTGGCCACGGCACTCTCGCTCACCTCCCTCACCGCCTGCGGCGGCTCCTCCGGATCGGGGGACTCCAAGTCGCTGGAGATGTGGACGTTCAAGCAGTCCCATGTGAGCGCGCTGCGGGCCGCCGCGGAGGAGTTCGAGAAGGAGACCGGCATCTCCGTCGGCATCGAGGCCTACACGCCCGACGACGCGTATACGACCAAGGTTCAGAGCGCGGCGAAGACCGGAGACCTGCCGGACGTGCTCGAAGTGCACTCGGACGGCGAGGACCGGGTCCTCGGCGCCGCCGGGATCCTGTCGGACCTCGCCGGCAACTACGACAGCGACTGGTCGGGACGCATCCAGCAGGCGGTCCAGGAGTCGGGACTCGTCACGGACCAGCGGTACGAGAACTCCCTCAACGCGGAGGCCAAGGACCACGGTGTGGAGAAGGGCGCCCGCTACAGCGTGCCCCTCACGGTCGGCACCTTCGGCATCGTCTACGCCAACAAGCAGATGCTCGCCGACGTAGGCATCACCGAAGCCCCCGCGAACTGGGAGGAGTTCCTCGCCGCGCTCAAGGCGACCAAGGCGAAGGACGCCAAAAACGGCGGACTCTCGCTGGGCCTGAAGGTGCAGGCGACCGGCCTGACCTGGGTGCTCCAGCCGCTGGCCTTCGCCCAGTTGGGGCAGCAGGACTACGAGAAACTGTGGGGCAAGGACGAGAGCGCCGACTTCGGCTCGGCGAACGGCACCGAGGTCCTGTCGCTGTACGACGAGCTCACCCCGTACTGGATGCCCGGCTCCCAGAGCCTGACGATCGACCAGGCGGACCAGGCGTTCGCACAGGGCAAGTCGGCCTTCGCCGTGGGCGGCACGTTCACCCTCGCGTTCCTCAAGCAGAACGGTATGAACCCCGAAGACGTCCTCGCCTTCGGCCTGCCCGCTCCCGCGGACGGCGCCGTGCCCGACCGGGGCCTCGGCCCGCTCGCCCTCACGGGCCTCGGCGTGACCTCGACGAGCAAACAGCCCGACAACGCCAGGAAGTGGATGGAGTTCCTCTCCCAACAGGACACCGCCACGCAGTTCGCCAAGAACTCCCTGGACCTGCCCGCCACGGAACTCGGCGCGG